>NZ_JAFFZS010000119.1 GCF_016921115.1 Streptomyces actuosus | reverse complement strand
CGGCACGGCAAAACTATGGAACACCGCCACCGGCCACCTACGCACCACACTCACCGGCCACCACGACGGCGTGACCTCCGTGGCATACAGCCCCGACGGCCACACCCTCGCCACCGCAAGCAACGACCGAACAGCACGACTCTGGGACGCCCGCACCGGTCGCCTGCAGACCACTCCGGCCAGCCACAGCAACGGCGTGACGTCGGTGGCGTTCAGCCCCGACGGCCACACCCTCGCCACGGGCGACAAGGACCATTGGGTCCGCTTGTGGGCCCTCTCCACCGCAAGCGGCGAGACCACCCTGACCGGTGTCCTTCGCTCCACTGTCACGGGCCACAGCGACGGCGTGACCTCGGTGGCGTTCAGCCCCGACGGCCACACCCTCGCCACCGCAAGCAACGACCGAACAGCACGGCTCTCGGACATCACAGTGGGTCACACACGCACCACACTCACCGGTCACACGGACTCCGTCATGTCGGTGGCGTTCAGTCCGGACGGCCGCACCGTTGCCACCGGCGGCTGGGACGGCACGGCGCGGCTGTGGGACGCCGCCACCGGCCGGTTGCGCACCGTCCTCACGGACCACGTGAAGTACGTCTTGTCGGTGGTGTTCAGCCCGGACGGCCGCACCCTCGCCACCGCGAACGACGACGGCACGGCGAAGCTGTGGGACACCGGCACCGGCCGCCTGCGCACCACGCTGACCGGCCATCGTGAGGGCCTGTGGTCGGTGGCGTTCAGCCCGGACGGCCGCACCCTCGCCACCGCAAGCATCGACCGTACGGCGAAGCTGTGGGACACCGGCACCGGCCGCCTGCGCACCACGCTCAGGGGCCACAGCGACGGCCTGTGGTCGGTGGCGTTCAGCCCCGACGGCCACACCCTCGCCACCGCAAGCGAAGACCGAACAGCGCGACTGTGGGACATGGGAACCGGCCACCTGCGCACCACGCTCACCGGCCACAGCGACGGCGTGACCT
>NZ_JAFFZS010000118.1 GCF_016921115.1 Streptomyces actuosus | reverse complement strand
GTACATGTATACTCTATAAGTTATATGAGTCATGATCCTCACAATCAAAGATTCTTTAGTTATTTAAGTTTATTCACTTTCATGATGATTATACTTGTAACAGGTAATAATTATTTAATAATGTTTGTTGGTTGAGAAGGTGTTGGAGTTTGTTCATACCTTTTAGTAAATTTCTGATTTACTAGAATAGCAGCTAACCAAAGTTCTTTATCAGCATTATTAACTAATAGAGTAGGTGATACAATATTAACTGTAGGTATGTTTTCTATAATATGATCTTTTGGTAATTTAGATTATAGTACAGTATTTGCATTAGCTCCATATTACAATGAAAATATTATAACAATAATAGGTATTTGTTTATTAATTGGTGCTACAGCTAAAAGTTCACAAGTAGGACTTCACATATGATTACCACAAGCTATGGAGGGTCCTACACCTGTATCTGCATTGATTCACGCTGCTACTATGGTTACTGCTGGAGTATATTTATTAATGAGATCTTCACCTTTAATAGAATATAGTTCAACTGTTTTAGTGCTTTGTTTATGATTGGGTGCTATAACTACAGTATTTAGTTCTTTAATTGGTTTATTCCAACAAGATATAAAAAAAGTTATAGCTTATTCTACAATGTCACAATTAGGTATGATGGTAATAGCTGTTGGTCTATCAAGTTATAACTTAGCTTTATTCCATTTAGTAAATCATGCGTTCTATAAAGCGTTATTATTCTTAGGTGCTGGTTCAGTTATACACTCAGTAGCAGATAATCAAGATTTTAGAAAATATGGTGGTTTAAGAGCATTCTTACCTTTAACATATTCAGTAATGCTGATAGCTTCATTAAGTTTAGTTGCTGTACCTTTCATGACAGGATTCTATTCTAAAGATTTTATTCTTGAGTCTGCATATGGACAATATTACTTATCAAGTACTATAGTTTACTTTGTAGCTACAATAGGTGCTATGTTTACTACACTTTATTC
>NZ_JAFFZS010000117.1 GCF_016921115.1 Streptomyces actuosus | reverse complement strand
ATATTATATTTATACATAACGGATAAAGTGAAAAATTAAAAACTAAAATAAAGTTATAAAAAAGAGTGATATAATAAAATTATTTTTTTTTTTCTTATTACATTAATACTAATTATAAATTAAAGAATAACCACTTCAAGTTTTATTATTAAAACTAAAAGTTTGTCTACTTTCAATTTTTAAAGCATTTTTACCTAACTCAAAAGCAAACCCTAAAGTCAATACAAGGAAAAATACGAGCATAATAACTAATCCATATATTCCGTTTGTATATGCACTTACTACATATGGGTAAACTAATAAGATTTCTAAATCAAATAATAAGAATAATAATGCAAATATAAAGAAAGATATACTGAATTGTGTTCTATTCTGTCCTAAAAAAGAGTGGAAACCACACTCAAATGCACTATCTTTTTCTTGATAAGGATTATGAGGTGAAAGTATTAAATTAACAGCTAGTAACACTATTGCTAATATAGGGATTAAGAACAAAAAGAAAGTTGTAGTTGTCATTATTAATTTCTTATTATACATTTTAATTCACAAAGTTAATTATTTTTTTTTTTTTTATTAAAAGTTAAATTAAAATTAATAAATATAACCAGTGTGTATTAAACTAAAGATTATATTATTGTTTTGTTATCAAACTAATATATTAATATGAAAATATTAATATATTTTTATTAAAATATTATTTAAATATAGAAATATAGTTAAATTTTAGTATTTATCCTTACCCTCCCCTCCCTGCTTCAAGTATACACTAATATGCTTTATGTAAAAATAATTAGCCACACTTACACAAAGCAGTATTATACTTATTATACCCTACCCAACTATAATGTTAATTAACACTATAGAAAAATAAAGTTTATAAAAAATAGTAAAAATTTATATTTTTTCATAATTTTCATAGGTTTTAATAGCTAATTTTATAATAAATGTAAAGGAGATAATAATTCCTGGTAATTGCGAAACAACTATGAAGGGTATTTTATAC
>NZ_JAFFZS010000116.1 GCF_016921115.1 Streptomyces actuosus | reverse complement strand
GCATTAGATAATAATAAACAAAATATTGAAGACAAAAGCATAAAGTTTATATATGTATATATATATATTTCATTATATATTATTTATTTTAAATAATTAAAATTTAACAAATATTAATAAATTGTTATCTTTGTATAATAAACATACTAAAATAACATATAACTTCTAACCTATTAATATATATATATATGTATAATAAGCAGTTACAATATTTATACTTAAATTACATATATAATACCTGAAAGGGTTAGGAAATTAGGGTATTACATAAGTTACTTATATAATACCCAAAAGAATTCGGAAAGAAGGGAATTACTAAAACTATCATTTATATAAACCAAACCCCTACCACCCAGCAAAACTTTATAAAAAATTTTTTTTTTTGATTATTTATTAATAAAAATATATATAGCTTTACATTAAATAAATGAATTGTTTTTTTTTTTCCTATATAAGGTAAAATTTTACCAAATAAATTAAAAATTTTACATATCTGTAGTAGATAGTTTTTTCATCTATTCAAACTTGTAAAACAAAAATTAAGAAAAAATTATTTATTTAATATATATCTTTGAATAATTAAAATTTATGATTTTAGTGATCTACACTTTTTTCTCATTAGGGTGTGTAGCGATTAAAGCTAAAGTAATTATTAAAAGATATAATAAATCAAATTCAAGATTAAAGAATAGGAAAGCTATGTAGAATAACATTCCTAATAATGTATATAAAGCATATGTAGTAACAACACCTGTACTTAACTCATTTAATTTAGAACTTAAATGAACTAAAAGTTTTTCAAGACCTGCAGGTCCTATTAACTCTACAGAACCTTTATCAAGACTCTTAGATGTTTGACCACCTAATTTAAGAACACCATCTGTAATGTATTTATTATAAAATAATTCCACGTAGAATCTTTGATTAAAGAAACTAAATATGTTATAACCAAATCTAGTAAATTTAAAGTTAATAAGTAATTTAGGTAAGAATTCTGATAACAATACAGAAAGTATACTTAATGAGACTGTAAATA
>NZ_JAFFZS010000115.1 GCF_016921115.1 Streptomyces actuosus | reverse complement strand
GTGTCGCGGCAGTACACCGGCACCGCGGGCAAGGTCACCAACTGCCAGGTCGGCGTCTCGCTCCACCTCGCGTCCGACCACGCCTCGGCAGCGGTCAACTGGCGGCTGTTCTTGCCCCAGACCTGGGATCCCGCCTCGCCGAAGGCCGATGCGGCCAAGGTCGCCCGCCGCACCGCCTGCGGCATCCCGGACGATATCGGGCATGTGGAGAAGTGGCAGCTGGCCCTGGACATGCTCGATGAGACCCGCTCTTGGGGCATCGAGGTGCCGCTGGTCGTTGCGGACGCCGGATACGGCGACGCCGCCGCGTTCCGGCACGGAGTGCAGGCCCGCGGCATGAACTACGTGGTGGGCGTCTCCACCACGCTCACAGCCCAGCCCGCCGACGCGGTGCCGGTGGCCGAGCCGTACTCCGGGACCGGACGCCCACCGGTGGCGAAGTATCCCGAGAGGCCACGGTCAGTGAAGGAGCTGGTCATCGTGGCGGGACGGAAGGCGGCCCGGCCGGTGCAGTGGCGGGAGGGCTCCCGGCCCGGCACCGGCCGCTCGGGCCGCAAGCGCATGTACTCCCGCTTCGTGGCCCTGCGCATCCGGCCCGCCGGACGCGAGGTCCGCCAGGCCACCGACGGCCCGGAACTGCCCGAATGCTGGCTGCTGGCCGAATGGCCCGCCGCCGAGGCCGAGCCGATCCAGTTCTGGCTGTCCGACCTGCCCTCCGACACCCCGCTGACCACCCTGGTCCGGCTCGCCAAGCTCCGCTGGCGCATCGAGCACGACTACCGGGAGATGAAGCAGGCCCTGGGCCTGGCCCACTTCGAGGGCCGCACCTGGAACGGATGGCACCACCACGTCACCCTCGTCTCCGTCGCGCACGCCTTCTGCACCCTGCAACGACTGGCCCGGGCCCCAAAAGACACGGCGCCGGCCTGAGCCTCTACCACGTCGTCCGCGAGCTGCAGACACTCCTCGCGACCTGGACCGGCGCCTGCCCCACCTGCCACCGCGACATACCCACCCACACACCAACCTGACCAAGCACTACTAG
>NZ_JAFFZS010000114.1 GCF_016921115.1 Streptomyces actuosus | reverse complement strand
TCTGCCTCCCTGGTGTTGGTGCAGGCGTTGGGTGATGCGGGTGTGGGGGGTCCGTTGTGGGTGGTGACGCGTGGTGCGGTGTCGGTGGGTGGGTCGGACGGTCCGGTGGATGCGGTTCAGGCTGCGGTGTGGGGTCTGGGTCGGGTGGCCGGGTTGGAGGTGTCGGGTCGGTGGGGTGGTCTGATCGATCTGCCTGGTGTGGTCGATGGTCGTGTGGTGGAGCGTGTGGCGGTGGTGTTGGCCGGTGTGGGGGGTGAGGATCAGGTTGCGGTGCGGGCGTCGGGGGTGTTCGGGCGTCGTCTGGGGCGTGTGCCGGTAGGTGGTGGGGAGGCCGGGTGGCGGCCGCGGGGCACGGTGTTGATCACGGGTGGTACGGGTGCGTTGGGTGCGCGGGTGGCGCGGTGGGCTGCCGTGGAGGGTGCCGGGCATCTGGTGTTGGTGAGTCGGCGGGGTATCGAGGCTCCGGGTGCGGTCGGGTTGCGGGAGGAGTTGGTGGCCGCGGGTGTGCGGGTGAGTGTGGTGGCGTGTGATGTGGCCGAGCGTTCGGCGGTGGAGGGCCTGTTGGCCGGGTTCTCGGTGGATGCGGTGGTGCATGCGGCGGGTTCGGTGGTGAATGTGCCGTTGGCGGGGGTGTCCGTCGGGGAGTTGTCCGGGGTGTGGGCGGGCAAGGTGGCGGGTGCTGTGCATCTGGATGCGGTGTTGGGTGAGCGGTCGTTGGATGCGTTTGTGGTGTTCTCGTCCGTTGCCGGGGTGTGGGGCAGTGGTGGTCAGGCGGGGTATGCGGCGGCGAATGCGTTTGTGGACGGTTTGGTGCAGGCGCGTCGTGGGCGTGGTCTGGTGGGGACGTCGGTGGCGTGGGGTCCGTGGGCCGGTGGTGGTATGGCGGCTGGTGAGGGGGCTGTGGAGGGGTTGCGGCGGCGTGGTCTGGTCGCGTTGGAGCCGGGGCGTGCGGTGCGGGCGTTGGGGCGGGTGGTGCCGGGGGAGGAGCCGGTGGTGGTCGTCGCGGATGTCGACTGGGCACGGTTCACGCCCGCGTACACCAGTGTGCGTCCCAGCCCGCTCCTGACCGGCATACCCGAAGC
>NZ_JAFFZS010000113.1 GCF_016921115.1 Streptomyces actuosus | reverse complement strand
CCCGGAGCCCACGGCCCCCAGGCCAGCGCGACGGCCGGCAACCCGGCGCGGCGACGAACGGTGGCGAAGGCGTCCAGGTAGGCGTTGGCAGCCGCATAGTTGGCCTGACCGGCACTGCCCAGCGTCCCCGCCACGGAGGAGAAGACGACGAAGGCCGCCAGATCCGCCTCCCGGGTCAGCTCGTGCAGGTGACCCACCGCATCGACCTTCGGCCGCAGCACACCGGACAACCGCTCCGGCGTCAACGACGCCACCACACCGTCGTCGACGACACCCGCGGTGTGCACCACCGCCGTCAACGGATGCCCGGCCGGGACCGCCCCCAACACCGCCGCGAGCCTCCCGCGGTCGGCCACATCCACCGCCGCCACCTCGACCCGGGCACCCAACGCACCCAACCCGGCCACCAGCCCGGCAGCACCCGGCGCATCCATCCCCCGCCGACTGACCAGCAGCAGACGCCGCACACCATGCCCGACCACCAGACGACGGGCCACCAACGCCCCCAGACCACCCGTACCACCCGTGACCAGAACCGTCCCCTCCGGATCAAGGGGGGCAGGAACCGTCAACACCACCTTGCCGACATGCCTTGCCTGCGACAGGTACCGGAACGCCTCCGGAGCACGCCGCACATCCCAACACGTCACCGGAAGCGGCTCCAGCACACCCGCCTCGAACAACTCCACCAACTCGGCCAGCATCCGCCCGATCCGCTCCGGACCGGCATCCCACAGATCGAACGCCCGATACCTCACACCCGGATACTCGGCAGCCACCGCCCCCGCGTCGCGGACATCGGTCTTGCCCATCTCCAGGAACCGACCACCCCGCGGCAGCAACCGCAACGAGGCATCCACGAACTCCCCCGCCAACGAGTCCAGGACCACATCCACACCCCGGCCACCCGTCGCCGCCAGGAAAGCCGACTCGAACCCCACATCACGCGAGGACGCCACATGCCCCGCATCCAACCCCGCCTCCCGCAACACCCCCCACTTCCCCACACTCGCCGTACCGAACACCTCAGCCCCCAGACACCGGGCCAACTGCGTCGCCGCCATCCCCACACCACCGGCCGCCGCATGCACCAACACCCGCTCACCCGCACACACCGACCCCAGATCCC
>NZ_JAFFZS010000112.1 GCF_016921115.1 Streptomyces actuosus | reverse complement strand
CTATCAAAAACCCAGCCTCTGTGGCTTGATGACCTGTGTGCTTCTTCCTGAATGAAGCCTGCTTTCTTGCTAGCAATTTCACAGTCAACCTCACAGTCATCATCATATTCCTCAACTGCGCGGTTACCACTTTCCTCATCACTGGATTGAGCAATATTCTGCTCCTCAGCAGTTCTGCTGCCATGGTTCTGTCTTAATGAACCTTATCCACTGCCTTGTCTGCAGCCTTGGCTGCTTTGGCTATCTCTTTTGCTTGTATTAGAAGACTGATTCTCACTGTTGTCTTCTCTCTGTTGGTTTGGGCATTTTGCTGCTTTATGTCCAAATTTCTGGCACTCATAACACTTAGGCCTGTGTGGCCTACTTTGGCTTACTTAAGATGCATTTTCCATCCTTTCCTGTTTCCACAATTGCATGACATCTTCAACACAGCCTAGGACATAGTCCTCAGTCAATTCAATGCCAGAACTCATCATTGACTTGTGGAGTGTTGCATATCTATCTCCTAGCACATGGAGATACTGCAATATGCAAAGATCATCAAGTCCTATCTTGTTGTCGCCATTCATTTCCTTGAATTCCACAAACATCTGTTTAAGCGCATGATAGAACTCCTTTTCATTATGCTTGGACTCATCCCACATAGAGGTGAATATCCTCATCAGCTTCATCATCTTCTTTGTATTAGAAGACTTCAGGAACCTCTTCTTCAGGTACTGCCATTTTTCCCCAGCGTTCCGCTGATCTTTGACCTCTAGTACCGTTGACGGAGTCAAGCCCATCTCAATGATCATGTCTGCTTTCATATCGATCCGCTGCCAATTAGACTTTCTCACTAGCCTATCTGCATATGCTTCACTTCTAATTCTCGCATGCAGTTCTATGGCTTGCCATGCATATTGGGTCCTCAGCTGCTTCTCAATTGCATGAAACCAAAATCTAGTGTTATCCTCACTTAATTTGTCAATAGAGAAATGATAGATCTTGATTGGCTTGCCTTCAATTGGATCCTCATTATCCATGCCAGTCATCTTCACATCTCTGTCGTTCTCATATTTCAGGGCCTTCTGAGGCTTGCTGGCCACTGGTTGCTGTTTATCCTCTGCCATAGTGTACTCATGACTCAATGGGTCTCTCTGAGCAGA
>NZ_JAFFZS010000111.1 GCF_016921115.1 Streptomyces actuosus | reverse complement strand
CCGGAGGTGGGTGCGGTGCTGGAGCGGCATCCGTTGCGGGAGCTGGTGACGGCGTCGGCGCCGTTGGGGTTGCTGGTGGAGCGGGAGCGGGCGCTGTACGGCGCGTGGTACGAGTTCTTCCCGCGGTCGGAGGGGACGGCGGAGCAGCCGCACGGTACGTTCCGTACCGCCGCGCGGCGTCTGCCGGCGATCGCGGAGATGGGTTTCGACGTGGTGTACCTGCCGCCGATCCACCCGATCGGCACCACGTTCCGCAAGGGCCGCAACAACACCCTCGACGCGCGTCCGGACGATGTCGGTGTGCCGTGGGCGATCGGTTCGCCCGAGGGCGGTCACGACGCCGTCCATCCCGCGCTGGGGACGGTGGAGGACTTCGCCTGGTTCGTGGGCCGGGCCGGCGAGCTGGGTCTGGAGGTCGCCCTGGACTTCGCCCTGCAGTGCTCGCCGGACCATCCCTGGGTGCACAAGCACCCGGAGTGGTTCCACCACCGGCCCGACGGGTCGATCGCGCATGCCGAGAACCCGCCGAAGAAGTACCAGGACATCTACCCGATCGCCTTCGACGCGGACATGGACGGCCTGGTCGCCGAGACCCTGCGGGTGCTGCGGTTCTGGATGGGGCACGGGGTGCGGATCTTCCGGGTGGACAACCCGCACACCAAGCCGGTGGTCTTCTGGGAGCGGGTGATCGCCGACGTCAACCGCACCGACCCGGACGTGATCTTCCTGGCGGAGGCGTTCACCCGGCCGGCGATGATGCACACCCTGGCCCAGATCGGCTTCCAGCAGTCCTACACCTACTTCACCTGGCGCAACAGCAAGCAGGAGCTGACCGACCACCTGACCGAGCTGTCGGGCGAGGCGGCGTCCTACATGCGGCCGAACCTGTTCGCCAACACCCCCGACATCCTGCACGCCTACCTCCAGCACGGCGGCCGGCCCGCCTTCGAGGTCCGCGCCGTGCTCGCCGCCACCCTCTCGCCCACCTGGGGCATCTACTCCGGCTACGAACTGTGCGAGAACGTCCCGCTGCGCGACGGCAGCGAGGAGTACCTCGACTCGGAGAAGTACCAGCTCAGGGCACGCGACTGGGACGCCGCCGCCCGCGAGGGACGCACCATCGCCCCCCTGATCACCCGCCTCAACGACATCCGGCGCCGC
>NZ_JAFFZS010000110.1 GCF_016921115.1 Streptomyces actuosus | reverse complement strand
CCGCAGCCTGAACCGCATCCACCGGACCGTCCGACCCACCCACCGACACCGCACCACGCGTCACCACCCACAACGGACCCCCCACACCCGCATCACCCAACGCCTGCACCAACACCAGGGAGGCAGATACCGCCAACGGCACTCCGTCGTACGGGACTTCGCTGGCCGGGGCGTTGCCGGCGAAGGACAGCAGGGACACCACCCCGGTCACCGACCCGAGGCCCTCCAGCCGCCCGGCAAGGTGAGCACGGTTCATGTCCGGACCCGGTTCGCACGTCCACCACACGACGTCGGCGCCCGCAGCCGTCAGGGCGTCCCGGACCGAACCGGCCCAACCGTCCTCCGCGAGAGCGTCGGGGACGACCACCAGCCAACGCCCGGACAGCGTCCCGCCACGGGGCAGACCACTGATCGCCTGCCACTGCACCCGGTACAGGTCACCGTCCAGCTCGGCCTGTTCGCGGCGCTGCCGACGCCAGGAGGCCAGGGCGGGCAGCACCGCACCCACCGTGTCCGCCTCCAGGTCCAGCTCCCCGGCCAGCGAGTCCAGATCCTCCCTCTCGACCGCCTCCCAGAACCGGGCATCGACCTCACCACCCGCTCCGGCCACCACCTCCGGCAACGCCGGAGCCGGCCAGAACCGCCGACGCTGGAAGGCGTACGTCGGCAGCTCGACAGTGCCCGCAACGCCATCGCCGATGACCGCGGTCCAGTCGACCTGGCCGCCCGTCACGAAGACACCGGCGAGCGCGGACAGCAGCGACCCGGTCTCGGAGCGGTCCTTTCGCAGTGTGGATACCAGCAGCGGGACGTCGCCGTCCGCCCTGCTCGTGTCCTCCAGCACCGCCTGTGCGAGGGCGGTGAGGGTGCCTTCGGGGCCGAGTTCCAGGAAGCGGCACACGCCCAGCCCGTCCAGGGCCCGTACGGCATCGGCGAACCGCACCGTCGACCGAACGTGCTGCATCCAGTAGTCCGGCGAGGTGAGCTCGTCACCGGTGATCTCCTGGCCGGTGACCGTGGAGACGATCGGCAGTCGCGGCCGCTCGTAGGAAAGGGCTTCTACGACCTTCCGGAAGTCGGCCAGCATCGGCTCCATCAGCGGCGAGTGGAAGGCGTGGCTCACCCGCAGCGCCGTGACCTTGCGGCCCTCGCCGCGGAAATGCCCGACGATCTCCTCGACACCCTCGGCGTCGCCC
>NZ_JAFFZS010000011.1 GCF_016921115.1 Streptomyces actuosus | reverse complement strand
CGCCGGGCCCCGAAGACACCCCCCTCCGGCGTACGGAGGCACCACCTCGAGCGCGCGTTGCGTATTGTTTTACCGTGATGTACTTTAGCGCCTGCCCCTGCGCGATCGGGGCCGGCGCAGCCGTGGAGCCGGCGGTGCCGGCTCCACCTCGAGCTTGACCGACCAGGCCCCCACCCGCGGGACCTCGACCACGGCCTGCGGGTTCACTGCCGGTCCGACAAGGAGTAACGGTGATTCCCGCCGACGCTGATGAACTCGTGACCTCGCAGGACATCGCGGAGAAGTACGAGGCCAACGAAGGCAACGTGGCCTACTGGACCACGCTCCCGGGTTTCCCGGAGGGGTGGCCGTCTGGTCCCGGACGGACCTTGGTCCGCGACGCCGCGTTGGTGGACGCGTGGCTGAAGGAAAACCTTCCGGTCCACTGGGCGAAGGGGCAGGACTCGGACAACCCGTTCGGCCTGCCCGCCGGCAGGCGGAAGGACTTGGTGACGCTGTCGGACATCTGCGCCTGGGAGGGCCAGGCCCTCGGGCGGACGGAGCCGGTGCCGGAAGCCACCCTGCGCGGGTACCTCTCCAGGAAGGTCCTGCCCGGCCCCGACCGCACGCCAGGTGACGGGAAGAAGCCGGAGGTCACGGAGCGGAAGTGGTACCGCGAGACGGCCTACAAGTTCGTGAACCGTCCGCGGCGCATGCGCCGGCAGACGAAAGCCGAGGAACCGGCGGCAAGCGAGCAGGCCCCTGCAGCCAGCAGCGAGCTTCCGGGCCGCTCGACCATCGCGCGCACCGGGCACCTGGACGCCCAGGGCGTCGCGACCACGTACAGCGTCAGCGGACAGACGGCCCGGGGATGGATTCGCGCTGAGGGGTTCCCTGAGGCCGGCGAGCACGGTTACAGCGCGGCCGAGGTCGACGAGTGGGTGCGCGAGAATCGCCGGAGTACCTGGGCCAAAGCTCAACGACGCGCTCAGCTGTCCAGCCATGCGTGGGCCGACTCGTCGGCAACCGACGAGGACGCCGGCGCCCAGAAGGAACTCGCCGACCGGGCGCCGGCGGCGGAGCCGGCCGCCGAGGCGCAGGGCGAACAGGCGGAGCTCACTGCGGAGATGATTGGTCCGCGGTACGGCGTCTCTGAGTACACCGGTCTCCAGTGGACCAAGGTCAAGGAGAAGCGCGAGGGCGACAAGGTCGTTCGTCGGGCTTTCCCTGCGCCGCGGAGCACGCAGCCGCGTACGTATGACCAGCACGAGGTCGACGCGTGGGTGGAGAAGCACCGTCCGCATGTCTGGGCGGCCTTCAAGGGAACCGGGCCGGCCCTGGTCCACGATCTGCCCGAAGGGGATCCGCGGGACCTGCTGGACATCTACGACTTCGCCGAGGTGCTGGGCATGACTACCCGTGGCGAGGCCCTCGCGCGCGAGACCATCCGTGCCTACCACGCCCGAGGACAGGTCCCGTTCGCCGACCGGACTGCCGATGACGGCAAGAAGCCTCGGGTCTTCCAGGATCACTGGTATCGCGAGACGGTCTACGAGTTCGTCCTCAGCCGCAGGGGATCCGGCCGCTTCGGTCCCAGGCGCTAGGAGGCCTTGGTGGCCTTGCCCTGTCGACCGGCTCCCGGCTTTTGACCGACCAGATGGGCCAGCCCACGGAACGGTTGGGCGGACGGTCGCTGGAAACGAGAGAGCCCGCCGGTCAGCGACCGGCGGGCTCTCGGCTTTCCTGCTGGGGGTCTCGCACGTCGTGGTGAGATCTGTCGGGTGTTCCCAGGTGCGTTGTCCGCCGTAGCGACGAGGGCGTCAAGTTCTTCATGCTCACGATGACGAAAGCGCGGCCTCCGGATGGAGGCCGCGCTTCTGGCTTCAGCGGTGTGGCGCGTCGCCCGGGTCAGCTGCGCTTGCGGAAGAAGCGGCGGCGAGGGCGGGACTGCGGCCGGTACGGCTGCTGCCCGGCCAGTTCGTACACGGCGTCATGGAGCTGCGGGTGCGCCAGGAGGGTCCAGTGCTTGCCCAGGGTCGCCCAGACCTCCGTCAGGGCGGTGCGGGGGTCCGTTCCCAGGAGCGTGCTGTACGTCGCTGCCACGGCGGGGGTGCGCGAGCGGCCCGCGACGCAGTGGAGGAAGACCCGCTTGCCTTCCTTGCGGAGCCGGAGCACCTGGCGGGCCGCCTGGTCGAGGGCGTAGTGGAGGTTGGAGTTCTCGCCTTCCCTGTCGACCAGCCAGACGCGGACGTGTTCGATGTCGGTCGAGGAGAAGATCGGCCCCTGCCCGACGCGGCACAGGGAGACGACCGCATCGACCGGCGGTGTGCCAGCGAACTCAGTCATGGGGAGGTTGCCGAGCAGGACTCCGGCGTCGGCGGGGTGCTGTGCGACGTAGCCCTTTCCGGCGGAGCCGGGGATCTTGACGCGCGGGGCCGACGGCCAGCCGTCACCGTCGTCCATGCCCTTGCGGGCGGTCAGGACGGCCAAGCGGACGAGATCGGGGCCGGACATCGTGGGCCAGCCGTTCACCGCCTGCTGCCAGGCGAGCGGGATGGCGGACACGCCCCAGCGCGCTCCCAGGAGGGCGCCCGCGATAGCGGCCACAGTGTCCGTGTCATCCCCCGCGCGGACCGCCGCTTCGGTGGCGAGCTGGAAGTGCTGGGCGGGGAACGATCCACGCTCCGGGGCCAGCTCGGGAACGGGCGTGTTGGTGATGGCGGACCACGCGGCCTGGAGGGCCGTGACGACGTACCCATTGCGGGTCCAGTGGTGGGGCGGGTTCGCCTCGGCCTCGTCCAGCCTCGCGTGCCAGATCTCCTGTCGGTCCTCGGGGAGCAGCGCGATGCCGTCACGGACTCCGTCGAAGTGGCCTTCCAGCACGGCGGTTCGGATGCCCGCGCACCACAGGATGCACGCTTCGACGCACTCGGGGTCGCTGTGGGTGAGGGAGCTGATCATGGTGGCGGCCTGGACCATTCCGTCAGCGTCGTCCAGGTAGGCGAGGGCGACGATGCCGGTCCGCATCAGCGAGCCGTTGCCCGCGCTGAACCGGGTGCGGGCGGTGTAGGCGTCGGCTTCCGCCGTCATGGCCTGGGCGGGCGTGCCCGTCTTGTGGTTCTTCGCGGCGCGGAGCACGCCGCTGGTCTGGTTCCCGATGTCGCTGGCGCCTCCGTCGCGCCAGCGGTGGAAGTTGCGGGCGATCTGGTCGAGTGCGGTCGGGCTGGTGAGGTCGGCGCCGGTGGACGCGACGGCGGCGATGCAGACGTGCATCTGGGTGTCGTCGGAGTACTCGCCGGGCTTGTAGGGGCCCAGGCCGCCGCCGATCATGGCGGGCTGCTCGTCGGGGCCCAGTCGGCGGGCGAACTCGTAGGGGACGCCGAGGGCGTCGCCGCACGCGGCGCCGAGGAGGACGCCGGCTGCGCGGTCGATGGCGTGGGCATTGAGCGGGTGGGCCGCCGGGGTCAGGGTGGGGATCGTGGGGTCAACGAGCTTGGCATTCACGGGTGTTCTCCCGAGGTCATGTGCTGCGTGCGTGGTCTGAGGAGGGCGGGGCGGGGAGCGCGGCGTCAACTCGCCGTGCGCTCAAACCCGCTGTCGCTACGTCAGAGTGACACGACCGAACTACTTTCGTCAACATGACGATTAGCGTTGCGTGTTTCTTTTTCACTGTGTATTTTAGTTGCCGTCGGAGGCGCTCGACCGTCCTGGATGACGCGCCCCGCTTCCCTTCGTCGGCACCGCGCCCCCTGGACATCAGCGGCCGCGCGTCCGGCATCGAAGTGCACGCTCACCTACAGGAGTTCTGCCATGAACAAGGCCCAGCTCGTCGACGCGATCGCGGACAAGATGGGCGGTCGCCAGCAGGCCGCCGACGCTGTCGACCACGTGCTCGACGCCATCGTTCGCGCTGTCGTCGCCGGAGACCGCGTCTCCGTCACCGGATTCGGCTCGTTCGAGAAGGTCGACCGACCGGCCCGCTACGCCCGCAACCCCCAGACCGGCGAGCGGGTGCGGGTCAAGAAGACCTCCACCCCCCGCTTCCGGGCCGGACAGGGCTTCAAGGACCTGGTCAGCGGTGACAAGAAGCTGCCCAAGGGCGGCGAGGTCTCCGTCAGGAAGGCCCCCAAGGGAAGCCTCACCGGCGCCTCCGCCGTGGTGAAGAAGGCGGCGGCCAAGAAGGCCGCCACGAAGAAGTCGGGAGCGGGGGCCAAGAAGACAGGCCCGGCGAAGAAGGCCGTCAAGGCCACCCCCAAGAAGTCGCTCGCCTGATCCGCCGTTGCCGGGCCTCCATCCCGGCGTTCCCAGCTCGACGGCCGGGCGCTGGCGCGCCCGGCCGGACCGGAGAGACTTCTGATGAACTACCTCGTGATCGACGGCACCCGCGTCGTCTCTGCCCATCGGACTCTGGCCTCTGCCCATTCAGCGGAGGCGCAGGGGATCGGGCGCAGCACCGAGCCCGGTCCGCTGCTAGGCGGTGAACCGGCTTGGTGGACACGGCAGAACGGCGGTGTGGCGGAGCTCGGCATCCTTCGGACGGACGCGGCCGAGCTCGGCTTCCGCTTCGAACTGCGCGCCTGCCAGGCGCCGGCCGGCTCCTGCCACCACAGGCCATGCGGCACCTACGCCACGTGGGCGGTGAGCCGCTGGTACGGGCTCCTCAGCGAGCTCGCCGCGTTCGTACCCCTGTCGTGGATCTGGGTCGGCAAGCGCAGCGACGACCCCCGCGGCGACGCCCCGCAGTTCCTCGCCGAGGGGCGGGTCCTCGTCGACCGCCTGACCGCAGAGATGCGGGAACCCCTGCGGGTCGTCGAGCTGCCGCCGGCGGACACGCGAACCCTGGACGAGCGGGCCCAGGCAGCTCACGCCCTTGTCGTGCGGTTCCTGGCAGAACATTTCGGCCCCGCCTCCGAACCGGAGCCCGTCGCGGTCCGTCCGGTCCTCCACGGCCACGAACTGCATCTGCGGCTGGACCCGTCCGTCCCGGCGAACCTGCCCATCTGCGGCACCGCCTTGCCGGGCCGCGGCACTGACGCCACCGGCGCCGAGCCGGACGTACACGCCTGTGACCAGTGCTTCGGGCGCGCCCCCATCGTCCCGCCGCCGATTCTCACCACCGCCGAGTACGAGGCGTGGACCACATACATCGGCCAGCCCGGCTCGCGACCGGCGAATTGAGGAGGAGTCACCTCGTGTCCCAGGCATCAGCCGTCGTCCCTGCCGGCTCGTCCAAGCAGACGGCGCTTCGCATGCTCCGGCGCAGGTCCTTCAGCGCCGGGTACCTGGCGCAGGTGATCGACCTTGCCGTGCGTGAGGTGCTCGCCAACCAGTTCGACGAGCCCGACGAGCGCGAAGCGGCCCTGGTCCATCAGCGGCTGACCCGCTATGCCGCGAACGGGCGGCCCGGCTCCGCCGAGCTCGCCCGCGCCATGCTGGACGTCAAGCACGCCCTGGACTTGGTGCGGAACGGGCACTACCGGGCCTCCGCCGTTCCCGAGAGCGGACTCGACACGGTCGTCTCCGCGGAGCAACTGCTCGAGCTGGTCGCCGAAGTCGGCCGGGATCGTGTGCTCGTGGCGCAGGGGGGAGCCCTTGTCATCCTCGCGGAGGACGAGGGAGCTAGCACCGTCTACCGTCCGGTGTCCGCCGCACAGGCGAAGGCTCTGCGGCAGGCGGCACGCAGCGCGAAGGAGGAGGCGATCCGCCTTCATGAGGGTGCAGTTGAGGTGCTGAGCCCGCACGTGCGCATGGCTGACTGGAGCAAGGACGACGGGTACGGAGTCGCGGTCGACGTGGTGCGCGACGGAGTGTCGGTGCAGTGGTGGCCGGCCGCAGTGCCCGAGTCCCTGGCGCTGTGGGAGCAGGGAGGAATCCGGCACCTCTGTGCGGCGCTGCTGTCGGCCCGGTTCACCGTGCCCGAAGGGGATGAGCGGACACCCCACGCTGTGATGTTGCGTATTTAGATTCCCATGTGTACTGTACTCATGTCTGGTTGATCGGCCGCTCTCTCCTCCCCCACAGCCCCAACGCCGCCCCTCGTCGGCGCCGTGAGGGCGGCCGCCAGGCCACTGCACCGCTGCGTGGCGAACCCCGCAGCCCTCCATCTCACCGCCCCGGGCCGCCGAAGCCCGCCTCGAACTGGGAGACCGTCATGGGCCCGAGCACCCCCCAACCGCGCCGGACACCGCCCCTCGACTCGCTCAGGGAACTGGCGCCCGGCGCCGAGCTCGTCAAGATCCGCGCCAACCCGCACAACTGGAGCCAGGCCGTGCTCCTCGCCGCGTACACGTGGCCGCAGTACGAGGGCGACCGCCTGGTCCCCCTCGACCACGGCAGCTACCCGGACGACTCGCACAACACCGCTCTGACCATCGGCGAGTTCCTCAGCCGGTACCGGCAGCTCCCCGTCGTCCGCCAGCTCCAGGCCAGTGACGCCGCCTACACCTTCCTGGTCGAGCTCGCCCGCCCCTCCTGGGAGCTCTCCGGCGGTGATTCCCAGTGAGCGCCCCGGCGATCCCCGCGGCGTGCGCGCACCGTCCCACGCACGGCGGCCTGGTCGTCCCGTACGTCTCGTTCGAGCACAACGGTCTGCCGGTCTTCGGCGGGCTCGACCCGGGCAAACGCACCCGAGCCTTCGAGAACGGCCTGTGCCAGATCTGCGAACGGCCGCTGGAGCGGTGGTTCTACGTGCTGGTCCGCCCCCAGGACGTGGGCATCGGGTACTCGCCGGAACCGGGACTCCACCCGCCCTGCCTGATGTATTCGGAGAAGGCGTGCCCGATGCTCAACGGCACCAGAGCCACCTACCGTTCGGGCGGCGTCATCTCCCGGCATCCGGCGGGCCGTCCGTGCGACGACCCGGCCTGTTCCTGCCCCGCGACGGCACCCACCGCAGAATCCCTGGTGCGCGCCGGGCGCAAGGCCGACGACTGGGACGCCTGGATGCTCTCAGCAGACCAGTACGAGCTGCACCGTGACGGACACGGCGCGGCCGTGGGCATCCGGCTCCCTTCCGACCCGAAGCGCATCCGCCGCGTGCGGGTCTCCCCCGAGCGCAAGCGCGCCCTCGCCCTGGTCGCGGCGCTCCTTGATCTGGGCGCCTAGCCCTTCCCCCCCTTCCACGCCTGGCGGGCCACCTTGCCCGCCACGTTCTGCCACCGATGAGGATGACCGTGCTCGCTGAACGCTTCCGCCCCTCCGACATCGAGAGTCTGGTGCGCATCGCAGGCGCCCTGGCCCCCTCACTGGCCGCCGCCGAACTGCCCCCGCAGTACCGTGAACTCGCCCAGCGCGCTTACGCCGAGATCGTCGCCGAGGCAGCCGGCGGCCGGTCCCCGGCCGTCTCCGCCATCCTGGGGCCTCGCCCGGGCCAGCAGGTCTGGATGCTGCGCATCTGGACCCGCCACGAGGACACCACGGCGCCCTACGCCACGGAACGCGCTGCCCTCGCGGAGCTCGCCACGCACGTGCGCGGCAGCTGGGCCAACGTGGGCGGCCAAGGCGACGTGCCCGACGAGCCCCCGGCCGACGACGCCGAAGCGGTCGATCTCTACTACGGTCCCGACGGCGACGCGGTGCCCGATCAGGGCTTCGAGCTGTACTGCGAGGAGATCGGGCGGGCGCAGCGCTCCCGCATTGCTCCCCTGAACTTCGTCTTCCCCGACGCCGTGACGGCCGAGGGCCTCAACCGCGCCGCGGTCTTCTACCCCGCCGATGACCAGGGACCGTCGTGCATCGAGGTGGCCGGCGTGCTCGTCTTCGGCTACCTGGA
Source organism: Streptomyces actuosus (assembly GCF_016921115.1). Classification (GTDB taxonomy): domain Bacteria; phylum Actinomycetota; class Actinomycetes; order Streptomycetales; family Streptomycetaceae; genus Streptomyces; species Streptomyces actuosus_A. The sequence goes on along the minus strand of NZ_JAFFZS010000011.1, from coordinate 206,689 downwards.
CGCCGAGGACGGCGTCGTGCGGGTCTCGGTCCACATCGACAGCGCCGACCCCGAGCACGTCGTCCGGCCGGACGGGACCGTGCCGCTGCGCGTCGTCGTCGAGGACACGGTCATCCTCGACGACAGCAACCACTACGCCCCGCATCCCCCCGTACTGGAGCAGCTCCTGGACGCTGCCGACCCGGAGCAGCGGGCCGTGATCTCCTCAGTGGCGGTCTCGGCGGGGCTGATGTGGAGCTGCCCGAGCTGCCAGTGGCACAACCCCCGGGCGACGGAGCAGTGCGAGCGCCCCGGCTGCGGGCGCAAGGTCAAGGCAGCGATCAACCCGCGGGCCGCAGCGCTCGACCCGGCGCCGGTCCTCGCACTGGAGGGCCCGCGGTGACCAGCAACGCCTACCCGCCGGCGCCCAAGCATCTCCGCGCCGCGTGCGCACATCCCTCGGGGCACCTCGTATCGCACGGCAGCCGTACGACGCTCCAGGTCTACCTGGACGACGGCCTGGTCTACCGCAACGACGGCGACGGCTACCGGCTGCCGCCGGAGAAAGCGCAGGCGCAGGGCGTCGGACCGTACGTCATCACCGGCGCCGGACGGCGGTCGATCCTGAACGACTCCCAGCTGGCCGCCCTCGACTCCGCCGACGAGGACGGCGCGCTGAGGGACGTCACCTGGCCCACCGCCGCCTCCCTCGCCCGCCTCGCCCTCGTCGAGTACCGCGACGCCGACGGCGTCCCCCAGCCCACCGACGGCGACGACGGCCGCACCGGCCCGAAGCACCGGCCCTACCTCACTCCGGCAGGCCTCGACGCCGCACGCGCCGCGAAGCCGCAGCCCTGACCCTGTCCTCCGGCGGGTGCGACCCTTCCCAGCCGCACCCGCCCCTCCCCCACAGGTACGCCCATGACTTCCCTCACGCTGTTCGAACCCGACCTCGATGCCGACCCCGCCACGCCGTCGTCCGGCGGACCGGCTCCGGCCGAGGTCGCCTCCGCGGAGGCTCTGGCATCCTTCCGCGCGACGAAGCACAAGTCGCTCAACTTCGGCCTCGGCGTCGACTCGACGGCGCTGGCCCTGGCGATCATCAACGATCCGACCGCCTTCGGGATCGCCGAAGACTTCTCCGACTTCTCGATCGTGACGGCGATGACCGGGTTCGAGTTTCCCGACACGATCGCCGACGTCGAGAACCACGTCCTGCCGTTGCTGCGGGAGAAGGGCATTCGATACACGCAGGTCGCGCGGGCCGGGCGCCCCGACTCGGCAGGTGTCGAAGTCCTCTCCGACACCAAGAACCCCGGCAAGGTGTTCAGCCAAGGTCCATGGACGCTCATGGACGAACTGGAGGAGAACGGCACGGTTCCCCAGTACGCCGGCGGTCACGTATGCAGCCAGAAGCACAAGGCTTGGACGATCGACCGCCTCCAGCTCGAGCGAGCGGGCGGGCAGACCGTCGGCAAGCTCTTCGGCTACAACGCGGACGAGTACAAGCGCGCGGTCAAGGCGAACAAGTTCCAGGCCAAGCGCAACAAGAAGGCCGGCTACGAGACCTTCGCCCTGGACTACCCCTTGCTCAGGCTCGGCTGGGGCCGCGAGGACGTGCAGGGCTACGTCAAGGACCGCCTCGGCATCGACATGTCCAAGTCATATTGCCCGGTATGCCCGTTTGCTGGGGTGTGTTCGCCCCAGCCGGACCACCTGAAGCGACTGCGGAAGTACCCCGACCTCGCCGCGCGCGTGCTGCGTCTTGAGTACCTGTCGATGGCCCTGAACGACAACAGCTCCCTCTACAAGGACGACACCCTGTTCAGGCGGGTCACCGACGACCAGAACGCTGAGGCGCTCGGCCAGTTCAACGCCCGGCTGGACGAGGAGCCGTGGGCGGTCTACCGGTTGCAGCGCGCCTACACCGCCGGCCGCCGGCCCGAGTGCCACACCGCGCACGGCGACCGCTGCTCCAAGCCCGAGTGCCGCGACAGCAGCTTCAAGGGCACGGTCTACCGGTCCGTGAAGACCGTCCGCACCGGCAGCCGTTCCGAAGTCGGCACCTTCCTGCACAACGCCGCCACGGCCCTGGACCGCCCCGTCGAGCACTCCACGAAAGCCCACGGCGCCGGCATCGACCGCGTGCGCACCCGCGTCCGGCCGGACGCCAAGACCTACGGCACGGTCGAGGACTTCTACGTGACCGCCCCGGCCGGCGTGCAGGACAAGGCCCGCTCCGGCTTCGCCGGTGTGTGGGCCGCGATGACCGCCGGCCAGTAGTCCCCGATCCCCCTGCGAGGAGAGATGACCACACGCACCCTGCCCCCCGCCGCCTACGACAGACTCACCGCCGCGGTCGCGCGCGACACCGGCGATCGGCGCACGGCCGCCCTGTGGAGCCACGCCGCGGCCCTCGTCCGGCATGCCCACGTACATGGCCTGGCTCCGGCCGACGAACGCCCGCCGGGTCCGGACGGCCTGCTGAAGTCCCTGGAGAGTCTCGCCGGCTGCCACCCCGCCCTGGCCCCTCTCGCCGATCCGGCCGTGCTGCCGCCGGGGGAGCAGCCGCTCGGCTCCGCCGCCTGGAACGCCATCGAGGAGTTCTGGGACCGGCACCCCGCCCTCGAAGACGGGCGCCGCGTGGACGGCTACGCACTGGGCGACGCCTACCAGCTGCTGTCCGACGAAGCCCGCAAGGGGCGCGCCCTGTGCCAGACCCCGCCCTGGATCGCCCGCCTCCTGCTGCGCCTGTCGCTGGAGCCGGCCATCGAGGAGTGGGGGCCGGCCGACGTCCGGATGATCGACCCCGCCTGCGGGACCGGGCACATCGCCGTCGCCGCGTTCCACATGGCCCGCGTCCCGCCGATCCGCGGCCGCCGCTCCGCTCCGGTCGGGCACGGACCGCGGGCCGTCGAGCGGGCTCTGGCAGCGGTGTCGGGCGTGGACCTTGACGCGTACGCCGCCGCGCTGACCGCCTACCGGCTCCTGGCGTGCTCGGCGTCCGTCCTCGGCGTGAGCCTGGACCAGGTCCCGGCGTCGTGGCCCGTCAACGTGGCCGCCGCCGACTCCCTGCTGGACCGGACCGAGCCTCTACTCGCCGCCGGCGCCTACCACGCGTGCGTGGCCAACCCGCCGTACATCACCCCGAAGGACCCTGCCGTCCGCGACCAGGTCCGCGCCGCGTACCCGCAGGTGGCGGCCGGCAAGTACTCGCTGGCCCTGCCCTTCACCGCGCTGATGCTCGAGCACCTGGCCGTCCCGGGCGGCTTCGTGGCGCAGCTGACCGCGAACTCGTTCATGAAGCGGGAGTTCGGCAAGCGGTACATCACCGAATTCCTCCCCCGCTTCGACGCACGCTGGATCATCGACACCTCCGGGGCCTACATCCCCGGCCACGGAACACCCACCTGCATCCTCGTCCACCGGGCCCGCCCACCGGTCGGCGACACGGTCACGGTGATCCGGGGCAACCGCGGAGAGCCCCACGTTCCGGAGGACCCCGCGAGAGGGCTGGTCTGGAGAGCGATCGAGGACGCGGTCGACAACCGGCTTGCCTGGGAGCGGTTTCAAGCAGGTGCGGACCTCGCACGGCGCAGCGGGGACACCACCACCTGAGATGTTGCGTATTCGCGATTCACTATGTATTGTCATTCTCAGTTCGGGCCAACGCCCCGCCACACCAACCCACTTGACGAGCGCCGCTCCGGGCGTCGCGCCCGTCTCAGCACATCCGGGGGACTGATACAGATGAAGCGGAACAAGCCGCTCATAAAGCGCCGCAAGGCCGGGACGCAGTACCGGCGGCGGAGGCTGCATCCGTGGGGAAAGCACGCCTCCTCGTACTGGGCGCTGGCCGTACCCCAGGCGTTCACCGGGACCGGCCAGACCGTCCTCGACATGACCGGAGCGGTGCCCGCGGGCGCGGACGAGTCCAGGCCCGACAACCCGCGCTACGGCTCCGTGCTGCGCTGGCGGCTCGACCGCGGCGGCCAGACGCAGTTCGTCTACGGCATCCAAGTATGGGGGCGGTACCGGAGCGAGAGCCCGTCGGCTTACGGCAAGCGCATCTCGGGCGCGTTCCGCCGGTCCCTCCCCACTTCGACGGACGTCTACCACGTTTTCGTCGCGGAGCGGCCGGGTTGCGCACGAGGAACGCGGTGCCCGCTCACCCAGCACTGGTACACGGCCATCGAGGCCGACCTGTCGACGCACCAGCCGGATCGGTGCCCGATGGGCGTCCTGAACGACGGCCCGCCCTGGCGCCTGATCGGCCGGACAGTCCCTGACGGCCGCCACATCTACTGACGTCCCTCGCACAGCACTCCGGGCCGCCCGGGCAGCTCTCAGCTCCGGTCGGCCCGGCCTCAGAGCCCGAACCGCCGTTGAGGCCCCTCCGGCAGCCCTCCCTTCCGCCAACCCCAGAGGCGACGCACCGCGCCTCATACCGCCCCAGGAGTCCCTATGCGTAGCACCCGCACACGCCTGCCCGGCATCACCCTCCGCGACGCGGCGCCCACCGACGCGGACGCCGTCATGCGGCTCCTCGCCGACGTGAACCCCGACGATCCCGACGCGTTCGAGGAAGTACGGCCGAACCTGTCCCTGCCGCAGGAAGAGCCGCTCTCCCACTTCCGGGCCCTGATGATCGTGGCCGAAAACGATGAAGGCGAGACGCTCGGCGTCCTCATCGGAGGCGTTCCGCTGTGGCTCTTCGACCATCCCGGCATCGACGTGCCGCTGGCGCACCTTCTGGCGGAACGGACCGCGATCGTCACCGCGGTTGCGGTGGATCCCGGGCAGCGCGGGCGAGGCATCGGGGCCGAACTCATTCGGCATTCCGTACGCCGCTTCACGCGCGCCGGTTATGGACTGCTGACCCTCAACTGCTTCCCGGAGCTGGAGAGTTACTACGAAGGTCTCGGCTTCTCCATCATGGACGGCCTGAACGTGGCCCTCGGCCCCCTGAACGCGGTCGGGCACCGATGGGGCGATACCCGGGTGGCCGCCCGGCTTCTGGACCGATACACGACCTTCGTCGACGTCCCGGGCCTTACCTCCCCGGTCGTTTCGGGCATCCTTCCCAACACCCGGATGCAGCGTGGCGCGTACTTCGACGGGGAGCAATTCCGCGCCTGAGCCGATCACAGCCCGGGGGTCTGGCCTCCCGGGCGACAGAACTCACCCACGGATGCAGGTATCAGCCGGCATCCAGAACCAAGGAGGAACTGATGCCGGTTGTCGACGGCAAGAGCCCGAGCCCGTGGGTCCGATGGGCGCTGCGATGGGGCGCGCCGAGCGCAGTCGTCGCCCTGGTCAGCGTGTGGGTACTGGAGCCCGCCAGTCTTGTCGGCGCGGTCATTGCGGCCGGGGTGGCACTGACGGCGCTCCTGGTCTTCGTCGGCACGATGCCCCGCCGGCAGCTGCCGGCCCAGCAGCGGGCGCGCAGGGGCGCCGGCAAGTAGAAGGCTCCAGCGAGGCGGCCGGTGCGCCGTTACCCGAGAGCTCGGATGGCGGGCCCGGATACGTGATCGCCCGGCTCGCCCCGAGGGCGAGCCGGAAAGCGTTCACAACCACCTGCGATGTTGCGTATTCAGATTTCAGTATGTAGATTGATTGCATCGCTGGCGGACCTCCAAGTCCACGCCGCACGAAGCCCCTTTACTGCTCTGGAGTCCTCCCATGCTTGCTGTCGCCCACAAGGCAGAGGTAGACGCCGCCCTTCTCGCCTACCGGAGGGGATGGGCCGACGTCTGGCTGACCCTGGTGGACGTCACCACCGACTTGATGCACCTGGCCAGTCACATGCGCGCCGACATCGAACGCTGCCTCGACGGCGACGCGAAGGCGCGACTGGACGAACGGCCCCTGGCCGCCATGCCGAACCTCGACCCGTCCGTCGCGCCGATCCACAACACGGACGATTCGGCCGCCGCAGACCACCTCTTCGACGTGTACGTGCACGCCAGCGACGCCGCTGCCGCCCTCCGCGTGCACATGGCAGAGGACCCCTACCCCACCTTCTCGAAGGCGCTGCACGTGCTGCTCAACGAACTGCGCGCCTACGCCCAGAACCTCGGCTTCGACTTCGACGAGGTCATGCGCGCGGCATCGCAGGCCCACCGGGTCGACCAGCGCAAGGCCAAGTAGCCGAACCCTGCCCCGGTGCCGCCGCCCCCACGAACGATCCCACCTGGAAGGACCTTGACCATGACCACGCCCCTGATCCCCGCCCCGGCTCGATCGGGCCGCGGCTCGATACGCATGCACCTCGACCGCGGGGAACACCCCGCGACTCGGGTGCCGCTCCTCGGCGCCGATCTCGACAACCCGCCCGCCGTCTGCGGAGGCTGCGCCAACACCGTGTTGAAGCGGCTCGGTGACGGTCGAGAGCGTCTCAAGTGCGGGCTTCTGCCTCGCGGAAGCCGCGGACTGCGCGGCCCAGATCTGCGCGAGTCCATGCCCGCGTGCGTGAAGTACGCCGCGGCCTCCGCCGCACCGCGGAACACCTGATCTTTCCGACCACGCGCCCGGGGCCCTTCCGCCGGAACCCACGCGGTCCCGTACGCCAAGAGGCGGCGGGCCCCGGGCTCGTGGTCAGGATCCCTCTCCACCACCCGCACCCGCCTCACCACGGAGATGTGATCATGCTGCCCGGCCTCGCCCAGCACATCGACTTCCAGGCCGCCCACAACGACTACACCCGCGGGTTCCTCGTGGTGAGCAAGGCCGACCGCACCACCGCGTACGGGTACGTGTGGGAACACGCCCTCCCGGACGGCACCACCACGTGGGTCGCCCAGCCGGACACGGCCAACAACGCTTCGCGCATCCCCGGGTTCCAGTCCCGGGAGTGGGCCGGGGAGTTCCTGTACGAGCGCGAGTGGCCCAAGTTCGTCCGTCGCGGGGACGACAAGGGCGACGCCCTCCCGCAGCCGGGATGCGCCGAGCGCGCGCCGTGCGGGACGTGCTCCCTGTGCGAGCCCGAGCTGGCCCGCCGCGGAGTCCTCTGAACGAGCCGGCTGACGCCCCTACGCCATCCATCACCACAACGTGCAGGTCCGGGGCTGCGGACGACGCCTTCCCGCTCGCGGCCCCGGCACCGGCTTCCTGCTCCTGACCAAAACACACCACCCACCCATGCCCTGGAACCCTCATGCCCGCTGCTGATTCCACCGCCGCCCTCGTGACCGAGGCCGTTGACCAGGTGCTCACCCACAGGGCTCGGAACTGCACCGACCCGAGCTGCGCCCGGCACGCCGGTACGACCGACTGTCCTGCGATCACCGTCAGCCGTAGCGCCGGCTCCGTCCTCGGCGAAGCGGTCGCCGAAGCCTGGCACGCCGCCGCCGGCAGCCGCCTAGACATCCCCGCAGGGGTCGTCGCGGCCCTCGCCCTGTGGCCCCAGAAGTCCCCCGGTGCGGCGGCCGCCGACACGATCGCCGCGTACATCGCCGCGCAACCCCCGCGCGTCCTGGTCCGCGGCCTGGCCGATAGCGCCAACTACTACTACGGCCTCCGCCCCGACCTTTGGGCCACCGCCCGCCCGCTGTTCGACTGGACCAGGGAGGACCTGCACGACACCCACCTCGCCGGCGTGCGTGCTGTGGCCCTTGCCGCGCTGCGCCATGGAGTCCTCCGGCACACGGGAGACACCGACCCCGCCGAGCGGTCCCGGATCGACCTGATGTCCTGGGTCATCACAGCCCTACGCCACCATCACTCCCGGCGCAGCCTCGGCGAGTACCACACTCCGCCCGACATCAGCGATCTGATCGCCGCGATGCTGGCCGACGAAGGCGGCACAGGAAAGCGACCCCACCACCGCGGTGAGTGGGCGCTCGAGCCGGCCGCCGGAACCGGAGGGCTCTTCCGCTCCGCGGCGCAGGACCTGCGCCGCGACGGCGAGGACCCGGCAGAGCGCGGCTGGGTCATGCTCGAACTCGACCCCCTGGCCGCCGCTGGAGCCGCCGTCAACACCCTCGTCTGGGAACTGGGCCCCCGCGCGGTCGTCGGATGCGGAGACGTCCTCGCACAGCCCGACCTGGCCGAGGAAACCCTTGCCCGGCAGCGTGACATGGCGCGCCACCGCGACGACGTCATGAAACTGATCGGCTTCGCCATCGCCACTCGCACCACCGAACAACTGCTGGACGCCCTCACGACCAGCAGGTAGCTGCCCCGCCCCGGCCCACGCCTCGTGGGCCGGGCCCGAAGGAGGAACCGTGGCACAAGCCCACGACCACAGCGACAGCCAGGCCGTAGCCCGGGCGCTGCGCGCCGTCATGCCCGCACCCAGCCGTACCAGCGTGTATGTGCTGACCTGCGGATGTCCCGACGCCGAGGGACTGTTGTCCTGGTACATCGACACCGAAACCCGGTCCTACGAACTCGACCTCTCCCGCGCCGCGGCCGGTCCGAGCCAGGTTCGGCTGACCAGCCGGCCGCTTATCGGCGACGGCACCGTCTGGAGCGAGGACTTCCTCGTTCCAGACACCCCGGCCGACTGGGCGCACTCCCTCGCACGTCTCGTCGCCCGGCTCACCCTTTCCGACCGCAGCCCCCTCTCACTCGACTGAGCAAAGGACCATTGTGTCGAACCGCACTCCCCTGACCGGCTGCCTGCCCGGCTTCGGCCGGCACCGTGGCTACCCACCGCGCTACGGGTGGCTCCGCAAGGTCTACGACGCCCTGCGCCAGGACCCGACCGCCCTGCGCCGCCCCGACGCGACCGTCGTGCTGGGCGTCGGCAAGAGCATGGTCCCGTCCATGGCCTTTTGGTCCCAGGCCTTCGGCTTGGCCGCCCGCAACGGCCAGGACCTGGTGCCCACGGACCGCGCCCACTGGCTCCTGGACGAGGACACCGGGGCCGACCCCTACCTCGAACTCGACGCCAGTCTCTGGCTGTTGCACTGGTGGTTGGTGAGCTCCGAGCCGTGTCACGTGCCCGCCTGGCGGTATCTCTTCGGGTACTCCCCGTTCAGCCGGTCCAGCCGCGCGGAGCTGCAGGGGCGCTTGGCGGCCGCCGCCGACGCGGCCGGCCACAGGACCCCGGCCGCGTCGGTACTCGCGTCGGACATCGCCTGCCTCGTGAGCATGTACGCGCCCGGCGCCCCCACCGCCGCGAACATCGAGGACGAGCTCTCCAACCCGTTCCGCACCCTCCACCTGCTCGACCCCGAGCCGCCCGCCGACCGCACAGCCGACCGCAGCCACCTCGTCGCCCTGCGCCGCATGGCCGGCCGCCACTGCCCCGCGCCCGTCCAGGCGTACGCGAGCCTGGACTTCGCGGCCCGAACCGCCAGCCCCGCGGCCGGCTCTATCAGCCTGGCGCGGCTTGCCTCCGACCCCCTGGGGCCCGGCCGACTCCTTCTCACCGGTACCGCCGACCTCCGCCGTGCCCTGCACCAAGTCGCGGACAGGCATGCGGATCTGGCTGTCGTGCAGTCCGGCGACGGCGAGGAGTCTCTCGTCTACTCGCGCCCGCCCGTCCTCCTCGCCGAGGACGTCCTGGCCGGCGCCTATCCCGCCCTGCGGCCGGCCACCAGCCGTGCTGCGGAGAAGGGGAGTTCTTGGTCCCTGTCCTGACGGACTCCGGGTTCCCGCGGGCGCGGATCGCTCAGACGAACACAAGCAATGTTGCTTATTAGTGTTTCCATGTGTACTGTGGTTCTCGTTGGTGGTGCTCGCCCCCCCGGCTTGAGCGCCCCGCGCCCTCCCCTTCCGACGAGACAGGCCCAGGAGACACGCATGCGCATCAAGACCGGTGGACAGCACCAGGGTTGGACCGTGGTCCACCAGGCGCGGCGGGCGTGGCGCGGCTCCTTCGAGGGCGTGTGGCTCGGCGTGGAGGAGTCCACGGGGCACTGGATGGTCGGCCGCCAGCACGACGGGCAGTCGATGGACGACGGCTTCGACGCGGACGGCAACTGGGCCACGTCCCGGCACTTCCGGGAGGGCAACGAGTACCTCAACATGCGCCGGGCTCTGGCCGCGTACGACGAGGAGGCACAGAACGCGAGCGACGTCTGGAACGGGATGTGGGACCAGCGCGCCCACGAGGCCGTCGCCCGGCACCTCGCGCACCGCGTTCCCTTCCCCGCGCCGGTCCGGCTCTCGGCCGGATGGATCGGGCGCGGCCTGACCGATTACCACCCCCCGCGCGGGTCGACGTTCCCGCTCGACGGGCCGGAGGCCAAGTACGAGCTGATCCGCTACCTCCAGGGCCAGACCCGGTTCGACGAGATCGTGACGGAGCCGGGCTCGGTCTCCGAGGAGGAGGCGTACCAGCTGGCCATCAACGCGACGGGGCCGATCCGCTTCGTGTGCCGTGGCGTGACCTTCTACCTGAGCGAATGAGCCCGACGGCACGGGCGCGGGGCCACAGCGCGCACCGCGCCCGTGCCGCCGGAGCACAAGTCGTCCAGCCAACCACCGACGTACCCACCGAAGGCGAGGACGCCGCCCCTGGGGGCGGTTGAGACGAGATGGACCACAAGAACCTCATCGGCCACGACGGCGCCGTTCACGAGGGCCTGCTCAACAGCCACACCGGCTTCATGATTGACGTGGCCTGCGACGCGGGCCGGTACGCCGTCGTCCACCACTACGAGAAGCTCGACCCGGCGCGCGTCACCGACGCTCCCCTGACCTGTCCTGAGTGCGTCGCCGCGAACTCCACCGCCACCGCACAGCTGCACCGCGGACGCATCGCCCATCGGTACGCCGAAGAGGTCCTCGCCCTCGCCGATACCCGCGCATGCCCGCCTTCCCAAGACGACGAAGGGCTCCGACTGGCCTTCGTGGCACTCGCGACAGAGAACCCGCCGCCCCGGGCCCTGTACGCGCTGATCAGGGAGCACGTGACCGACATGCTGACCGATCGCGCCCTGGCGGTGCCGGAAGGGGTCCCGCAGGTCCTCGTGCCCTACAAGCGGTACACCGGCGGCACAGTCCAGGCCCCCGTCGGCCCTGGGGACCGCCTCATGCACTACAGCGCCGCCGGCGGGTACTTCCAGTACGTCTGGGTCGATGGGCTCGATGAGTCTCCGGACGGAATCGTCGTCACGGTCCACGAGAAGGACCGGCGTCCGGTCACGTACTCGGCGCGCGAGGTCAGCCAGCGGTACTCGAAGCTCGACCGGGCGGCACCGCTGCCGTCGAGCGGTGGGTGATCGAAGCTGACGGCGACGGCCTGACCTCAAACAGTCCTGGGCAGGCCGGGCACGTACCGTCGCGGCTGATCCCGCCCCCATCCGCAGATGTGCGCCGGGATAGCGCTCGTCTCTCGCGGCCAGTTCCCCACCGCGATGGCGTCGGCCAGTTCAGGTCTTCTCACCCGCGGCCCGTGCCGGGATCCCCTCGGCCCCAGCACCGCGGCGGATGCGCCCCACCACCGTCCTGCCGCCCAACTGACCCTCTCTTTTCAGGATGCTGCGCCGCGCCGTCGCCGCGGCGCCGCCTCACCCGACTCCGGAGGCGCCCACACCATGACCACCGACAGTCCGCACGTCGCCTACCTGGCCCCTTCCGATCCTGCCCGCCCCCAGCCCGGCCGAGACAACGACGAGGAGGCCGACCGCTTCGAGGACTCGGTCCTGACCGCCTACCTCTTCCACCTGACGGCCAAGGGACACCGTGCCCTGCGGCACCGCGTCGTCACGGATCCCGTCCTGGCGTCCACCGACCTCTTCGACGCGACTGCCGGAGAGGTGGTGATGGCCTGTCACCGATCGCACTACCGCGCGCTCATCGCCGCGTACGGAGTGATCAGCGACTGCGCGCGATTCTTCCCCCCGGCCCGCCGCGCACTGCTGTTCACCGCCGAGCCGGGCTCGGTCGCCAAGGAGTTCCTGTCCCACCACAAGATCATCGCGATCTGGCCCGAGGGCGAGTCCTTCGTCCGCGCGGACCCGGCAGCCGAGACAGGCGGAGCGTGAACCGCCAGAGCTTCGGGCCGCCGTCGACGAGAGCCGAGGAACGCGCCTTGCGCGCGGCCGGTCTCCTCGTCGACGTGGCCGGGCGCGTACTGCCGGCCACGGCCCCGCCCTGCGGCTTCTGCGACGGCGAGGACATCGGCGACACCTGCCCGGCATCCCTGACCTGCCCCACATGCAAAGCCACGCCCCGACAAAGGTGCCACCGGCCGAGCGGCCACACCGCCGAGCAGTGGCACCGCAGCCGCGTCCACGCCGCCGACCTGGAAGACCAGCGCCGCGAGGAAGACGGCGACACCACCCTGCCCGCCCGCTGGGCCGACACCCCGCCGGCGCCGACCCCATCACGAGGAACACGATGACCACCGACCACCCCCGCAACAGCGCCACGGCCACGTCGCCCGGCGCCCCGGACCGGCCGCGTACGGCCGGAGCCTTCACACCCCGCATCACCCCCGCCCAGCGCCGCGCCCTCCTCGCCGGGGCCAGGGACCCGATCGGGCTGCTGCCCAAGTCCGTCAACCTGCGGACCCTGGCGTCCCTCGCCGACATCGGCTACGTCGGCCTGGATCAGAGCCGCGACGTCCTTCGTGGACAGGAGGCGACGCGGGACGCGCTGGACGTCTGGGGCGGTGCTCTGACCGAGGACGGCTGGCAGCGGGCCCGCGCCGAGGGCGCGGGCAGGTTCCGGATCGTCGTCGTCGGCTGCGGAAAGGCCAAGCAGGACCGCCGCGTGACCGCCGGCGCGATGTACGTCGGCACCTTCCACGGCTCCTGCCGGGAGACGGCCAAAGCCCTGCTCCAGGACGGCGGCCGCCAGTACATCCTCTCCGCCGCCCACGGGCTCCTCGACCTGTCCAAGCAGATCGACCCGTACGACATCACCGTGGGCGACCCCGACAGCGTCAGCGCGGACTTCGTGCAGGCGCAGGTCCGGGAACGCGGCATCGAGTCGGCGGAGGTGACAGTGCTGGCCGGCAGCAAGTACGTGGCCCTCGCCCGGCACTCCTGGCCGGACCTTCAGGCGCCGCTCGCCGGAGCCGGCGGGATCGGGGAGATGAAGCAACGTCTCTCCCAGATCCGTCTCGCCGCGCGGGCCGAAGCCGGGCAGGAGCGGTGAGCGCGCCGCTCGGGCCCGCTCCGGCTCGGTGGGAGGCCATGGCTGCCGGCAGCGCCGAGGGCTGGGCTCAGCGGTGGAGCCGCGGTGTGCCGACGTGGGTCCATACGTCGCAAGGCGGCTTCGACCGGCGCCGCTACGAGGTGGTCGAGCTGGCGGAGGCGCCCGCCCGGGAGTACATCCAGGCCAACCACTACCTGTCGGGGTGGCCGCCGGCAGTCCACCGGTTCGGGCTGGTGGACCTCGAGCCCGCAGGGGGCGACGACGGCCAGGTGGTCGACGGCCAACTGCTGGTGGGTGTCGTCGTCCTGGGCGTCCCGATGAGCCGCCGTGCTTTGACCAGGGTTTTCCCGTCGCTGGAGCCGTATACGGAGGCACTGGAAATGTCGAGGGTGTGCCTGTCCCCCTCGGTGGCGAGCAACGGGGAGAGCTTCACGGTCGCGGGGGCACTGCGTCTGGCCGCGGGCCACGGCGTGCGGGGAGTGGTCACCTACGCGGACCCCGTCGCCCGGCTTCGGACCCTGCCGGACGGGCGCACGGCCGGCTCCCCCCGAGGGCACCTAGGGGTCATCTACCAGGCCCTTTCCGCAACTTATACGGGCCGCAGCACGGCGAGGACAATCGTCGTGCTGCCGGACGGCCAGGTGCTCCCGGCGCGGTCGATCGCCAAGTTCGTCGCCGGAGACCGTGGTGCCGACGGGTTCGAGCGGCGCATCGCGGCGCTGGGCGCATCACCGCGCCCTGCGGGGTCCGACCAGCGTGCCTGGCTGCGCACCGCACTGGAGCAGATCGGGGCCAGGCGCCAGCGGCACCCGGGGACCCACAGGTACGCCCTGCCCGTTGGCCGTACGCGGGCCGAGCGGTCGAGGGCGGTCTTCGGCATGCCCGCACTCCCCTACCCGAAGTGGGCAGATGCCCGTCCCCGCACCTAGTGTGTTGCGTATTCACGTATCAATATGTAGTGTGGTGTTCGTGATCGAGCGGCGTACCGCTCTCACGCCCACCGCCATCTTGGAACCTCACCCTGAGGAACAACCGTGGACACGTCCATCCCCGACCGCAAGGCTGCGCGCTTCACCGCAGCCGCGGAATCCGGCGTCAACATGACCCCCGCACGTGAGTGCACCCTCGCGGACCGCGCCGCATGGGCCGACGCGGCGCTGGAGGCCTACAACAGGCAGGCTCCCAAGGCCCTGTTGCCCGTTCCCGAGCTGGCCGAGCGCGTACGGCTCGGCGTCCTCGCGGCCGAGGCCATGGCCCAGATCGCCTTCAACCTGCCCGGCGACCAGGTCGTGGACGACCAGGAAAGCGCCCATCGCGTAATCGGTGATCTGGTCGCTCAGGTCTTCTGCCTGACGGACGGCCGGGTCACCGCCCATGAACTCCACCAGGCCGCCGAGGGACTTCGCAGCGAGGCGTACCCCGTGAAGCTCGATGTCCTGTGCGCCGTCGCCGCCGCCGGGGCTGAGCGCGAGGCAGCCATGCTCGCGGCGCTCCTGGACGCGGCCGAGTCCTTCGGGTGCGACGTCCCCGGCATGGTCGAAAGCGCTCGCGACTACTTCGAAGAGCTCAAGGCCGAGGACGAGGAGGCCGAGGCGGCGCGCGCCTGAGCCCCCGTCCGGGAGCGAGGAGTTCGGCCCTGGTGGCCGCGCTCGCTCCCGGCCGGGTCGCCACGGAGCACACCTGATGAAACTGATCGTCCCCGCCTTCGACCAGCACTACCGCGTGTCCGCCACGGACTACAACTGGACCAACCCGGACGAGATCCTCACCATCGGCACCGACGAGGCCTTCGTCGGCCTCGACAGCCGCCGTTACACCACGCACGGCCGGGTCGCCGCACTCGACGTCACCCGAGCCGAGGTCACCGCCAAGATCATCAGCCTCCTCGCCCGGGACGGCTTCTACGTGCCCGGACGTGAGCGGCAGAGCACCGAGACCCGCAGGCGTATGGGCGAAGTCTTCGGCCTGGCACGCGGCTTGGAGACCGGCGCCGTCATCGTCCTTCACCGCGGTCGGCCCCGCCGCCACGCCGCACCCCCGAACTGACCCGCCCGGCGCGGAACATCCGCCAGCGCCCACCGCCACAGGAAGAGCCCCATGGACACCATGCCCCCGGACACCCATGCCCAGCAGCACTGGTACCTCGCCACCCTCGGTCACGAGGCGCTGTTGCGAGAGCTCGCACCGCTGGAGCTCCCCGCCTCCGCCACCCAGGACCCGCTCGCCCTCGCCGCACGGTGCCTGATCGCCGACCCGATCGGCTACCCCGAAGCCCACCAGGCCGCTGAACGGGTTCTGGCCCCGCTGCACGCCGCCCGGACGTTCACCACCACCGTCCCGGACGAGGACAACTCCTTGGAGCACACCGGCGTCGTGCCGGTCCTTGAGCAGCGCCAAGCCGGAGCCGTCACCGGGTGGTACGCCGAGCTCCTCCTCTTCGAGCACAGCACGCTGCTCAACAAGGCTGCCTACCGCCTGTCCCGGATGCCCGGAGACCCGACCTGGATCATCGACAGTGACTTCCAGCCCAGCGGCCACGCCGGGACGCTGCGGCCCTTCGGCTCCCGGCGGCCGGGCCGCAAGCGGACCCTCCTGCCGCCGTTCGTCGCCGAGCTCGACCGCCTCATCGCACAGGGGCCGAGGAGCGCGGCGTGACCCTGTTCGGCATCCCGCCCGCCGGAATGCGCCGCGCCATGGCGCCCGAAAGCGGGCGGGACCACGCCCACGCCATCGCCGAGGCCGCACACGCCTGGTGGACGGCCAACCGCGGAGGCTCCAGCGACCGGGCCATCGCGGTCGGCACCCTAGCCGCCCTCGCCCTCTCCGCGCCCTCACGGCCGGACGGCCCCGACTACGGCCCGCTCCTTCTCCCCCTCGACGACGAACAGCTCGTCGACACGTTGCGAGCCGGCTGGAACTCGTTCTGGACCTACGACCCGGACCTGACCGAGGCCGCCCGCCCGCTCCACGACTGGCTCTCCCACCCCACCGACAACGACATCCGCGGCCTGGCCGACTACGCCCGGATCCTCCTGCGCGCAGGGCTGCTCGAGTACTGCTCCGACACCGCCCGCGCCGAGTCCGACGATGTCCTCGGCCTGCTCATCACCCGGATGCGCAGCTACAGCGAACGGCAGAGCACCGGTGAGTTCTTCACCCCGGCCGTCGTCACCAACTTCATGGGCGACATGGTGCTCTCCGCCGACCGCAAGCCCGGTGACCTGTTCCTCGAACCCGCTGCAGGCACCGGGACGATGGCCCGGTCAGCGGCCGCCACGCTGCGGTTCTTCGGCACCGACCCCGCGCTCTACCACTGGTGGCTCAACGACCTCGACCCGCTCAACGCCGCGTGCTGCGCCGTGAACGCCCAGCTGTGGAGGCTCGGCCGGCAGGTGACCGTCTCCTGCGGCGACGCCCTCAACCGTCCCCGGCTCCTGGAGGAGGCCGTACGAGAGCGCGCCGAGCGGGCGAGATCCGAGCAGAAGGCCCGGCCGGTGCTGTACCCCACCACAACCCGCCCGCCGTTCTGGCCGTGGCAGTTCACTCCGCCCTCCTGACCGCGCGGCGGCCGTGCCGCATCCAGCGGCCGGCCGCCGCTCTCCCCTCACCCCTGCACGAAACGGAGCCTTCCCATGGCCATCAACACCACACCGCCGCCCGCCATCGCCGCCTTGGTCCCTGACTCCGAGGGACACGGGACGGTCCTGCGGATCGTCTACGCCCACCACCTGGACGGCGAGACCCTGGCCTTCCAGCTCTTCCACCGGTACGTCCACCGCTTGCAGGCCGGCACCCAGCTCCCGGACGAGATCACCCGCGCCGAGGTGATGGCCCTCCTCGGCGCGCAGGGCGCGGACTGTGCCGAGGGCTGGCACTCCTCTGCGAACGAGCCCACCGAGGCGGCCTCGGACGAGGCGTGGCAGTGGGTGCGCGCACAGGTGACCCGCCTTTTCCCCGGTCTGTCCTGGAAGGTCGAGCCTGACCGGCGCATGAACATTCCGGGGGTCGACGCCGACAAGGTCGCCGACATCGTGATCCGGGCCCGCTCCCTGGCATCGGACGTGACCCGACCCCCGACCATGTTCGATCCCGCGCTCACCTACTACGCGGACGGGACACATGTGGTGATGCGGGCCCGGGGGACAGAACGCTCCGGGCGCACCTTCGGAATGGCGGAGGGCGCCGCCTCGTACGCCTACCAGGCCGTGCGCTGGGACGACGGCGGAGCCGACCTCGTCGCCCCCCACGTGCTGCACCGCATCGAGAGCCAGACCCAGGACGGCCTGGCTTAGCCAGCCGCAGGGGCCGGCGCGCGGGAGTGCGCACCGCTCGTGGGCGTCGTCGGCGACCAGTGTCGCCGGGAGGGATGAAACCAACGGTGTCCCGGTGGCCGGGACTTGAGGCGGACTCGCCAGTGGATGGGGCGCGCATCACTGTTGCGTAATGAGTTTTCAGTGTGTACTGTACTTCCATGAGGGCGGGAAACCGCCCCCCGTCCAAGCCAATTCCGAAGGAGCCGCTTCCCGCGGCTCGCCCTGGCCGCACTCCCCCCGGCGGCCGGGGCCGCGAGGCCCGGACCGACTTTCCCTCCGCCCGGTCCGGGCCTCGCCCCCTCACAGAGGCCCCAAGGAGACGACGTGACCATACGGACGAACACCGGACCGGCGTACCGCCTCCAGATCATCTTCGATGCCGGACCCACGATGTCGATGTGGCGGCCGCTGCTGCGGAGGCTGCGCCAGTCTCTCGCCCATAACGGCCTTTTCGAGGGTGTGACGGTGTCCGTGCTCACGGCCGATGGCACGGTGCGAGGGCGACAGGTCGAGGACGACCGGCTGGTGACCCTCGTACTCAGCGACTGCTCCGGCCCCCAGTGGTACCCCGGCCCGGCCGGGGAACGCTGGTACGAGACTCTGCGCAGCTGGGCGTGCGTGCGACCGGTGGCGGTGGTACAGCCACTGCCCGAGCGCATGTGGCGGCGCACCGCGCTGCCCGGGACGCCCGGCCGCGTCCACGCCCCGGCCGCCGGATCCGCCAACTCCGGTCTGATCTTCACGGCGTACGACGGCACACCCCATGCGGGAGCGGACAGTATCCCTGTTCCCGTTCTGGAACCCTCCTCCGTCTGGCTGGAGAACTGGTTCACGCTCCTGGGCAGCGGCGGCACCGAGGTCCCGGCGGCGGTCGCCTTCATTCCGCAGGCGCTCCCGGCCGAAGAGACCGCCTCCCCGGCGAGACTCACTGCCGAGGAACTGGTCCTCCGCTTCCGTGCCACCGCCTCCCCCGAAGCGTTCCGTCTCGCGGGCCACCTGGCCGCAGGCGTCCCCCACTTGCCGGTGATGCAGCAGGTGCACCGCTCGGTGGAGACGGCCCCGTGCCCGAGCCACTTGGCCGAGGTGATTCTGAGCGGCCTGCTCCGTGCCGTCCCCGGTCCCCCCGGGACCTACTCCTTCCGAGAGGGCGTTGCATCCGTGCTGCTGCGCACGGTGCCGCGTTCCTCGCTCTCCCGCACGGTGGCTCTGCTGCGGCGAGCCGAACCGTCGGCGCGGCGTCCCCTTGTGGCCGCGGAGGTTTCGCGGCGCCTCCGCTAGGTGCGGCTTCCGCGCCCACATATCGACGCCGCCGTTCGCCGCGCCCCGCCCATCCAGCACCGTCTGATGCCGGATGGGCGGTCCGAGATGAACGCCCTGCTCGAGAAAGCGGGCAGCGGCGCCGGCGCGAAGACGCCGGCCGTCGCCACCTGCGCGCCCAACGGGTGGAAGCGCCAGCCCGGGACGCACGTTCGCTGATCACACCGGCCAGGCCCGGACCACCCTCCTCTGTTGCTTATTCGCGTTCCCATGTGTACTGTCATTTCATCGCCTGGTGCTCGGCACCCGCGACCTCTCCCCAAACCCTTCGCGTCCAAGTAGGGATGACATGCACTCGAACATGCCCGAGTTGTCGGATTCCGAGCTTCTGGCCATCGCGGCCCGTGCCGCCAAGCGGACCCCGGTCAAGCCCAACGATCTCCTCATCCTCAGCGAGCTCCAGCTGAAGCTGTACCGGGAACTGCATGCCGCTGCCGGTCAGTTGGTCCGGCCGCCGGTCCCGGCGGAAGTCTCCCCGGCATCCTCGGCGCGGGTACGGGGCGCCATCGACAACGTCCTCGCCGAGGAGGAGGAGATGGCCGTCTTCCGGCAGATCTACGACCACTTGGCGAACGCGGCACTGGGCGACCAGCGGGTCGCGGATCAGATGCTGGCGCTGTCCAGCGGCCAGCGCGGCCCGGTCGGCGGGTTCGTCAAGCGCATGCTGCGCTTCGCGGCGGCGGACGCGTACGCGAACACGGTGCAGATGCTCGTGGTCGACTTCCTGAAAAGCGCCGACGAGAAGACGTTGCGCGCGGTGCTGGCCCAGCTCGCGGGAATGGAATGGGCCCTCGATCCGGACGACAGGCACCAGCGGATGATCATTGACCCGCCGGACGTCGTCGTTGACGACGTCGACGCCGAGGCCCGCCGGTTCCGCGCGCTGGGGCTCCACCCCGGTGGAACCACCCCGGGCCGGAGTCTCGCCCGCACGGACAAGGCGGCCTGGGAAACTCCCGACCAGCACCGCATCCGTACCTGGCGGCGCCGGTACGTGGAGGCCCACAGGCAGAGCCTGGACTGGGCCCGGGCGAAGGCGGAGGTGTACCGCCGGGAGCGTGAGCGGCTGGCGCCCTACGGGCATCCGGACGGCCTGGAGGCGGCCGTGGTGACGCAGCTGCGGCAGGAAGCCGACCGGGCCTCCTCCGCCCGCCTCTTCCAGATCGGCGACTCCCTCGGCCAGATGGCGCTACGCCGCGTGGTGCGGCGGGCGGAGAAGAAGACGACCCCGTTCGATCCCGCCCACCTCCCTGCCTCGCGCGGGATGCTGTTCCTGGACACCCCCCTCTCTCTGCCCAACGGGCGACGCATCGTCGGCTACGTGTGGGGCCCGTGGTCGCCCCGGGCGGAGGAAGGCTGGTTCCTTCTGCGGCCCGACCGGCTTCTGGAGCCGGTGGAGGCCGCGTGCGACGACGCCCCGTGGACCTGGGTCACTGCCCTGACGTGCGACGAGTCGCTGCTGAAGCTGCCGTTCTCGCCTTACGAGACCCTGCTGGCGCGCCCCGGCGAGATCTCGGATCCCGAGACCCGACTTCGCGACCCGGACAACCCTGAGCGGTACCGGAGCGGATCGGGCCGCCAGGGCGGCCAGGAGCTGATGCTCCGCCACGTGCGGGCCCTGTGGGAGCTGCTGACCCAGCACAAGCGGTCCACGGTTCGGGTCCTGGCCCACCAGGTCCACCAGCTCAAGCCGAGCAAGCGCGATGCCGAACGGCGGCGGGGCATCTCCGACTCCGGCCAGGTCGAGAACTGGTGGGTGGACCCGGACGCGGGCGAGCGCTTCCGGGAGCAGCAGCCGAGCGAGCCGCGCGAGGGCGGAACCGGCCGCACGCTGGCGGTCCGCTACTGGAGGGAAGAGCACGAGCGGCAGCAGTGCCCGAACTCCCACCGGCACGCCGCCCTGGAGACCGAAAAGCGCGGCAGCTGCCCCCACTACGAGATCACCATCCCTGAGCACCCCGTTGGGCCCGCCGACGCGCCGTGGTCCGACCGGCTGCGCCGCGCCCGCCTCCGCCCCTCGGCGACGCCCCGGCACGGCACGAACGCCTAGCAGTCCGCGTGCGGCACGGGTGGGCCCCGTCCCGCCCGTGCCACAGGTCCCACGGCCCGTGCACCGGGCCGACTTCCCGAACGTCTTCAGCCGAGGAGAGCCATGTCCGACGAGCCCCGTCCCCGCACCGTCCAGCACCGCCGCTGTCAGCCACTGCACACCGTCTACGGGCTGGTGGCGCTGCTCGCCGGCTGCGGCTTCCTGATGGAGCAGCCCGTCATGTGGCTGTACGTCGGCCCGCTCGGGACCCTTGTCGTCAAGACGCGTCGGCTCGCCCGGAGCGGGGCCTGCGCCGCCCTCCGCAGGCGGGACGCGCGCAAGACCGCCCCGGCTCGCGCCCGCTGGGTGTGGAGCGCTGCCGCGGCCGGTCTGGACGCCGCCCTGGTGGCGGGAGCTTTCGCTGTCTGCACCGTGCTGCTGCACGGCCACGGTTACGAACTCGTCCCACGCGGGAGGGCGGTGGACTACCTGGCCCTCGGCGCAGGGACGGCGTTCGCCGGCGCGCATGCCCTCACTCACCGCATGTCCGCCCCAGCCCTGCAGCCGCCGCAGTCCGAGGCGTAGCAGGTCCCCCACGGTCGCGCCGTTCCGGGCGATCACCCGGCACGTCCCTCCCCTTCAAGTCCTCGGAGCGACCGTCATGCTGCGCTTCGACCCGCCACTACGAACGGCTCGGCCGTGGCGCACCTGCCCGCAGCGTGGTGCTTCCTGCGCGATGCCGGTCCCGGGCGCCGGCCGGATGTGGCGAACTGGCCGACGGCGTGGAGGACATGGTCGTCGGCCTCGGCCTGGGCCCGGCCGGCCCCCCTGCGCAAGTCGAGCTGGCTGGCACAGGCGAGTGTTCGCCGTCCTCTGGCTGCGGTACGACCGCGCCGACGCGCTGCTGGTGGCCGGTGTCATTCCGGGCAAGCACGCCGCTGCCGCTGTTGAACTGTACGGCGAAGAGCTCGACTTCTCCCGTTGGCCGACACCGTCCGCGCTGAGTCCGGGGACGCAGCCGCCAGGGCCGCGCGGGTGCAGGTCAGGCGGGAACGTTGGGATGCCCCACACCTAGAGCGTTGCTTATTTGTGCTTCAATGTGTAATGTGATTGAACGTCGGGTCCGGCGGCACCGCCCCCAGACCTGGACCACCCCCCTTCCTTCCTCCAGCTCAGGAGACGACTGTGCCCACCCGAGTCGTGACCCGCACCCCCGACCGCCGCGTGCCCAGCCAGCGCGGCCTCCAGACACGGCAGAAGCTGATGGACGCGACGATCCAGCTTCTCGCCACCCAGCCCTACCGCGACATCAAGGTGATGGACATCGCCCAGGCGGTGGGCACGTCACCCGCGACGTTCTACCAGTACTTCCCCGACATCGAGGGCGTCGTCCTCGAAGCATCCGGGCTCCTGGCCAAGGAGACGAAAGCGGCACTCAAGGACTTCAAGGACGGCTCCTGGTCCTCGGACGGACTGCCCGGCGCCGCCCGGATGGTCGACGCCGTACTCGACGGGTGGAGCGCGCACCTTCCGGTCGTGCGCGTGCTGACCGCCGTCGCGGCCGAGGGCGAGCCCCGCTTCGTCAAGGCGTACGCCGCAGCCACCCGGCCCATCGCCCGTGCACTGACGGCAGCCACCCAGACGACCACACCCGACGACGCAGGCAAGGAACTCGTGCACGCCCTCGTGTCCGGCCTGACCGCCGCCGCCGGACACGAGAACGCCGGAAGCGTCCAGGGACTGACCAAGCACCAGAGGCGCCAGGGACTCGCCCGCCTCGTCCACGCCGCCGTGGCCAGCACCACCGCCTAACCCGCGCTCCGACCACCGGACCCTACTCAACCAACACGGGGAAACCACCTTGATCCAGCCAGCCTCCCTCGCCATCGGCTTCGGCCTCGGCGTCCTCAGTGTCCTGATACGCACCCTTGCTCTGCGCATCCGTCCGCGCCGCCCCCCGCTCCCCCTCTCGGTCGCCTCGCCGAGCCCCGAGCTCATCGCCGCCCTGTCTGTGGCCGTCGCCGAGCGGTACCCGAACCTCGGAGGGTTCGACTACGCCACCATCAGCGTCTTCGAGCACAACGCACCGCAGAACACGGTGCACCTCTACCCCGCGCGCGGCCCCCACCGGGGCGCCATGCGCCTGGACCCCGCAGACCCGAGCAGCGCCAGCGGCAGGACGGCCCGGCTGCTGGCCGAGATGAGCCTGCCCCACGTCGGCGTCCTGGTCATCCCGCTCAGCCCGCGCTGACCCGGCCCACGCCGCCCCGGCTAACTCCCCGGGGCGGCCCCCAACCGGCCGCCTCGACAGACCCGAGAGCGCCGGCCAACCACCACTGGCACGAACCGAGGAGAACGCCATGGGCGCCATCGAGAATCACGAAGCCCTGATGTACGGGTACCGCCTGGGAGGCCCGGCCGACAACTGGGAGGGCCTGACGAACGAGCTGGTCCGGTACACCGACGACGTCGACGGCTCATCCTTTCTGATGCCGCGCGTGCCGTGGGAGACAGAGGACATGCGCGAGGAGAACCACCCCGACTACTTCGCTGCCGCCGCGGAGGAGCGACTGGCCGCTAACGGCCTGGGGTCGCTGCTCCTTCGGACGTACTCGATCGGGTGGGAAGAAGACGGACACTTCCTGGCGGCCGTCGTCCACCAGCCCAAAAGCGGACCCCTCACGCTCGACCCCGCGTCGATGAGCGCCGCATCCCAGCACGACGAGGCCCTGAAGCGGGCGTTGTCCGTGCTGGAACTACGGACCCGCGCCAGCAAGCCCGAGTGGATCATGGCGAGCTACTACGCGTAGCCCCGGGGTGCGAGGGCTCCCGTCACTCCTCTTCTTCGTCGTCAGCACAGACCGCCGCCCGCTCCAGGTGAGAGCGGAAGTCCCCGATGCCCCCGACGCCCGCCCTGACCATCGCCGAGACCTGACGACCCGCGAGCACAGCCACAATCTCTTCCCCAAGGAATCCCCCATGACTTCCATCGGTACCGCCCGGCATTTCCAGCCCCACGGCACGCCCGGCCACATTTGCCGCGACCACAACCGGGCGGTCCTCGCCCCGGCCGTCGCCGTCGAGGCCCTCCGCCAGGGCCTCGGTCCCGACCTGACCGACGCCCAGCTCGACCACTGCGCGGAGATCGCCGAGCGCAACCCGCTGTCCGACACCTCCCGCGCCGCCGTCCGTACCGCACTGGAGCCCGCGCTGTCCGAGCGCAACTCCCCGGCGACCGTCCATCATCGGCTGTTCACCCTCCCGCCCGGGCACCCTCTGCGCGTCCGCGTAGGCGACACCGAGTACTTCCTGGTCCCCATCCCCATCACCCTGTGACCTTCCGCTCTCCGCAGAGAGCGGGCGGCCGGAAACCAACACCCTTCACCAGCGCGTCCGGCCCCGACCGGACGCGTTTTGGCATGATCCCCTCGACCGAGATCCGGTATCTGACAAGGGGGAACCATGTCCGTGCGCCTGCGCCACGTCCTTCCGATCGTGCTCCTGGCTGGCACGGTCCTGATCTCCGGCTGCAGCGGCTCCGACAGCGAGCCCAAGTCCGACAGGCAGGCGACGAGCAGCACCCCCGCGGCACGGCCCTCGCCCTCCACGGTGCTGCCGGACGGCATCGTGAAGGCCGGAACTCCGCTGCCGGTCGGCGACGGGGCGTGGACGGTGACGCTGCAGGGCTTCGAGCGGCTGCCGGCCGGTGCCGTGCCCGGTGTGCCGGCCGGCTCGAGCGCGTACACGGCGCGGGTGACCGTGGCCAACCAGCGCGCCCAGGTCGCGACCGCGCCGCAGACCGCCGTCACCGCCCGCTACGGAGCTCTCGGCCGCACCGCTGCCGAGGCCACCGACAGCAGCGCGTCCTCTTCCACGGACGAGCCGCAGCAGGTGCGCCCCAACGGCTCCGTCGACAGGGATGTGAAGCTGGTGCTTCCCGACCAGGCCCAGGGCCTGCCGGTCACGGTGACCGTGGAGGCGACCGAGGAAGGGCTGGCCGAGCCTGAACTGCTGTTCTTCGAAGGCACCTTGCCAGGCGGTACCGCCGCCTCCCCGGACACCCAGGCGCCGCAGGGTGCGCCGGCCGGGCAGTCGGTCACGCCGCTGGGGCAGTGGAACGGCCAGGTGCGCGTGGGCAAGGTGACGGTGAGCGGCGAAGGTGCCTCGCGCACCGGGAGCCTGGAGCTGAGCGTGGTCAACCGCTCCGGCGACCCGATGTCCGGCCTGGGCACCACCCTGCGGATCCTGACCGGCCAGGAGCTGCACCTGGCCGCCACCGTCCGTCCGGTGTACGGGTACCGCGACGCCGCGATCGCCCCGTACCGCACCGCCACACAGACCGTCTCCTTCCGCGTCCCGGAGACAGCCGCCGGCGGCCCGGTGACGGTCGAGGCCATCGACGCGGGCGGCTCCAAGGTCACCTTCGAGGGCACGCTCGGCTGAAGGAGCCCACAAAAAGTTCGGGCGGAGTGTCACACCGGCGGCCTCGGCCGCACCTGTAGCAGGTGAACGGTGCCTTCTCCGACCCGAACAGGACTTCCTCACATGGCCCCTCGCCTCCTGGCCGCCGGTCTCGTGCTCGCCGGTGCGCCCGCCGCCTCCGCCTGCGGCCCGCTCACCGTCCCCGGCTCCACCGCAAACGCGGCACCCGCTCACGCCCCGGCCGAGGCGGGCCAGCGATGAGGCCGGCCGCCGCACAGCCTCAGCCCTTCGATGCAGACCGGGATCGGTGGACCCACGCTGTCCAGGAAGCCGCCCGGCTCCATCACTCCGTGCGCGCCGAGCTGGCCATCCGGGCCTCGACCCCCGCCGCTGCTCGGGGCGCCATGGAGGCGCTGCTGCTGATACGGGAGCGGACCCGGGATGGGTGGCTGCGCTGGGACATCTTCGGGCCGCACCCCGCGGGTGTGCTGCGCGAGGCGGGCTTCTTCGACCCGGAGCAGCACCGACTGGGGCGTTGGGTGTGCCGGAGCGTATGGGGACGCCGCCCGCCCCAGTACATCTGGATGCTGGGAGGCCTCGAGCTTCCCCGCCCCCTCCCGGTCGGCCGGACCGCGCTGTTCACCGTGACTGCCTTCGCCGCTCTGGGTCCGGCGACCTCCATGCTGCCGGCGGCCACCGGTCTCCTGGCGGCTGGCGCGGCCGGCATGGCCGCGGCCGCCGGTGTGCCCGCGGCCGTCCAGCGCTTCACCCGGCGCCGCGTGCGCGTCGTCGAAACGAGCAAGGCGTACGCGGTGGTCTTCTACCGGCTGCTGGCCGACGAGCAGCGCCTGCGCATGCTCGCCGAGCGCAGCGGGCGCTACGAGCTGGCGCGCGCGGCGGCGGTGTTGCCGCGGCTGGTGTGGGACGCGGCCGGTCTCGTGCCGCTGGCGGCGGACAACGTGGAAGCCCGCGACCTTCTCCTCGCATACGCGCAGTCGCTCGCGCTCCTGGTCGACCAGGCCGTAGAGGTCGGACGGCGGGAGGAAGCGGTGGAGTCGGCGATCCGCGACGACCGCGTGGCCGTAGTGCCAGTCAGACCCGCGCTGCCCGAAGGGCTGCTGCCCCGGCAACTGCTGGACGACGCACGGCTGGAACTGGAGGAGCTGGGAGAGGGACTGCTCCATGCCCGGGAGGTCCTGGGCGGGGCTCACGACGACCGAACTCGGTCTGCAAGGAGCGGAGAGAGCGATGAGTGAGCACGAGCGGACCGACCGGCGCGTCCCGTGGCGGGAAGCGAACCCGGAGGCATACGCCGAACTGAGGCGTACCTGGGGGGTGATCGGTCACAGCAGCGTCCTGATGGTTCTCAGCCTGAGCTTGATCGGCACGTCGCTGACGCTGGGCTACCTGCATTGGCCCGGCTGGCTGGAGACCTTTGCGCGTCTGGGCGCCAGCGGCGCGGCGGTCGGCTGCGGCGCGATCGGTCTGTGGCGGCTGGTCCGTGCCCTGTTCCGGTCGGTGCGGGCAGTCTTCCGTACCCGCCGGCGCGGCGCCGAGGGCGCGGCGCAGGGGGAGACCGTCGAGGAGTCCGTGCCCGATGCCGCCCCGGCGGCGGGGTCCTGAACGGGCAGGGGGCGCCGTGTTCCGGTTCGAGAGCTTCGCGGTCGGGTTCCTCGTCGGCGCCGTGGCCTGGTGCGTGCCGTACGTGCGTGGCCTGGGTCGGCGCGGGGTCACCAGGGGGCTCGTTCCCTGGCGTCGCAGACGGCCTCCCACTCGGCGAAGGTGAGGCACTGCTCGGCGGTGCGCGTGCGGCGGGCCCGGTCCGCCTCGGCGAGCGAGGCGAGAATTCGGTCGCGGATGACGAAGCCGGGCGGTTCGGGCTCCGGTTCGACGGGCGGCGACAGCCTGGTGAGGCGGGCGCGGACTGCGTCCATGGCCTCCCGGAAGGCCGCGTTGGGCGGGACCCCGCAAGGCGTCTCCTCGCCGCGGCAGGGGGCGGCAGCGGGCTCGTCGTGGCCGGTGGTCTCGCTCCAGCGGGCCATGATCATGCTGGCCGGGGAGGCTGGCCGCCGGGGCACGCGCCAGACCGACAGGTCGGCGGCGAGGTCGGCGGCGGAGAGGCCGGTAGCGATCCAGGGCCGCAGGGCGAAGGCGAGGCGGCGCAGTCCCTCGCCCTGGGTCCATGGCACCCGGGGGCGTATCCAGGCGGCGACGGAGACGGCGTGTGCGGCCTGGCTGGGGCTGGCTCGGTAGGGCTCGGGCACTGCGTGTCGGCGGCGGGGCCGCGGCCTCGCGCCGTGGGGCGCGCTGGTGTTGTTCTTCTTCCCTCTCATCTCAGCTGTAGGACGTGGGTGGTTGGTCTTACAGGAAGGGGTGTCACGGCGGCGGGAGGGGCGGGTGCGGCGGCGGGCTTCGGTGATGGCCAACTGGCGTCCGTGTTCGGTGAATCCGACGTGGCGGGCGTGATAGCCGTGGCCGCGCACGCGGTGGCCGAGGGCGTCGTCCCAGGCGCGCGGGACCACGGCGGCGTAGATGGTGGCGGTGCCGGCCCATTCGCCGCTTCCGGCGGGTCGGGTGTTGGTCCGGCTTCCGTGGACGGCCCAGACGAGGAGGCCGAGTTCGCGCAGGACGGCGATGTGCCGCTCCAAGGTGCGCCGGCTGATGCCGAGGCGCTTGTACGTTGTGTCGCGGCAGTAGGCGACGTGCCCGTCGGCGTTCAGGCGGGCGGCGAGGTCGCGGGCGACGCGCAGTGTGGTGTTGCCGGCTTTGGGGTGCAGGCGCTGGGTGATGGCCCAGGTGGCGGCGCGCAGAAAGTCGCCGCGCCGGGTGCGGCGGGACGCGGTGGTGCCGATTTCCTGGTCGGCGTGGTCGCGGACCAGGATGTATCGGTTGTTTGTGGATATTCGGTGTTGTCCGCGCGGAAGGCGCGGTGGAGCGGCGGCGGCGTGGACCGGCGCGCGGGCATGCTGCATCATGGGCAGGGCACGCCCTCCTTTCGGGCATGCGTGAGCCCCTCTTCGGTGGGGCCGGTTCTTCCGGAACCAAGTGATCCGCCCTGGCAGGGGCGGTGTTGCCCGGTCTGCGGACCGGGTTCTTCACCAGGCGAGCTGGACACTCGCCGGGTGGTGGCAGAGATGCGGCGGGCGGGCCGAGGTGCTGGACACACCAAGGTCTTGCTGCCGCGGGGCAGCCCACGGGGGACTGCCCACTGTCAGATCATGTGCTCATCGGACTCCAGCGTGGCGGGCGGTCACGGTGGTCAGTGGCCCATGCCGGCGCCGCCGTCGACGGGCACCACGGCGCCGGTGATGTAGGCGGCCTGCTCGGAGGCGAGGAAGGCGACGGTGGCGGCGATCTCCTCGGGGCGGGCGAGGCGGCCGAGGGGGATCTGGGTCTTGAGATTCTCGAGCTGCTCGTCGCTCAGCGCCTCGCTCATGGACGTCTCGGTGAGGCCGGGGGCGACCACGTTGAACGTGATGCCGCGGGAGCCGAGTTCGCGGGCCATGGAGCGGGCGAAGCCGACGAGGCCGGCCTTGGAGGCGGCGTAGTTGGCCTGGCCGCTCTCGCCGCGCAGGGCGACGGCGGAGGAGATGTACACCACGCGGCCCTTCTTCGCGCGGAGCATGCCGCGCGAGGCGCGCTTGGTGACGCGGAAGGCGCCGGTGAGGTTGGTGTCGAGGACGGAGGTGAAGTCGTCCTCGCTCATGCGCATCAGGAGCTGGTCCTTGGTGATGCCGGCGTTCGCGACGAGGACCTCGACGGGGCCGTGCTGCTCCTCGACCTCCTTGAACGCGGCGTCGACCTGGGCGGTGTCGGTGATGTCGCAGCGGACGGCGAGCAGGCCCTCGGGGGGTTCGCCCGAGCGGTAGGTGATGGCGACGCGGTCGCCGGCCTCGGCGAGGTGACGGGCGATGGCGAGGCCTATGCCGCGGTTGCCGCCGGTGATCAGGACTGAACGGGACACGGGGTGGCGCCTTTCTGTGGTGCTCGTGGGGGTTTGCAGTCAATCAGCTGGCCCGGCGCGTGCCGGAACGGGTGAGGTGTCCGCTCATCGCCGCGGCGGTGTCCATCACGGCAGTCACGTACCGGGCGCGGGTGGCGGCGCGTCGCATGGGCGCGTCCTTGGCCAGCAGTGCGACCGAGCCGGCGACGGCCGAGCCATACCAGACGGGCGCGGCGATCATGGTGCGCCCCTGGAGCGGGGACGGCCCGATGGCGTGACCTTCCTCACGGACGTGGGCGATGTCGATCTTGTGGTCGCTGACGGAGCCGAGGCAGGCGAGGATCGCCAGTCCGGCCGCGTCGGCTTCCAGAGGTGCTGATTCAAGAGATCGGAAAGCGATCTGAGGTGATGTAAGGATCTCGTCAGCGTGTGACCCGTATGCCCGTTCCGCGCAGATTCTCATCGGAGTGCCGATCAGATGCGGTCGGTAAACAAATGCGGCCTGACCAGTTCTCGACTGTAGTGTGACGATCTCTGCCCTCACCGCGGGAGAGGGCGGGCCGGCCTGGAGGGGCTGGGCGGGTGTCGATGAGGGGGGACCGTGCAGCGCGTCAGTCAGCGCGTAGCGAGCACGCGGCCCGCGCTGTTCGACGGCGCCCTCCCGCATCAAGGCCTGCAGATACCGGTGAGCGGTCGGCGCGGGAAGCCCCGCGGACTCGGCGACCGAAGCCAGAGGATGTTCACCCGGCCCGAGACGGATCAGCGCGCCGAGCACCGCCATAGTGCGTGCCACGGCACCGCCTGTGCGGTCGGACGGGGTGGCAACGGGATGCAGCAACGCGAACTCCCCCTCGCGGTTGTCGAGGACCCTCGCGTCTCCCACAACGCGGATTCGATCCAGTGCGCGATTCTTCCCGGCCAAGATCCCGCCCACCAGGCTCTGAATTTTCCGGTCCTCGAATTTCAGGAGCGAGCGCTTCCGGTATATCGCGGGGATGACACGGGGACGGCAACACGGGGAAGGGTGCAAAGTTGAATCAGAAGGAGGCGTTGCAGCAGCTGCTGCAATGGAAGCGCGGAGAGATAGACCCGGTCGAGCTCGGCTGGCCCAAGCGCACCGGTCGGGGCCGGCGCTCACGAGGACTGTCTCAGGCGCAGGTTGCCCAGGCGCTGTTCGTCACGGAGAAGACCTACGCCGAGTTCGAGCGAGGGAACACGTCCCAGCCGAGCACCGAGTTCCTCGACAACGTGGCCAAGGTGCTCAACATGGAAGAGCGCGAGCGGACCGCGCTCTACGTCTACGCGATCGGCTACGAGCCGCCGTTCCCTATGGACCCGATGGCTGGGACGAACGTGGATCCGGCGTGGCAGGTGGCTGTCAACGGCGTGTCGGGGCAGCCCTGTTACATCAACGACGTGGCCTGGAACGTGCTCGCCGCAAACGACGACTTCAAGCTCATGTTCCCCCAGCCTGAGGGAAGATCCCCCGAGCTGCCTGAACGCAACCTGATCCGGTGGATGCTGCTGCGCGAGGACGCGCGCGAGCACCACCTGGTCGACTGGGACACGCGCTGGGCGCCGCAGGTCGCAGCCCAGCTGCGCACGGCAGTCGCCGCGCACCCCGACAACGCGGATCTCCGGCAGCTCGACAAGGAGGTCAACGACGACCCGGTGGCGGGGCCGATCTACCGAGACCACAGCCTCGCGTACATCCACCCGGACGGTGACGCGCGGCCGATGCGGCACGCCGGCTACGTGACCCCGCGCGGCACCGAGGACCACCGCACCAGGTGCTGCGACCGGCATGCGCCGTCCCAGCTGGGCACCGTCACCATGTGCGCCGCCCAGCCGTTCGGCAGCCCGGGCGCCCGGTTCTTCCTCCTGCCATTCGTGCCCCACATCTGACGCTGCCCCGCGGCCGCTTCGGCGGAGAGATTTCCTCCGGGCGGCCGCGGCACGCACAATGCATGCCCATGGCATCCACTGACCTGAAGCAGATCGCGCCCGGCGTCTTCGCCTGGCAGCCCGGCCACGAGGCAACATGGGGCCTGGCTAACTGCGGTCTCGTCGTCTCCAAGGGCCAGGCCCTCGTCATCGACACGCCCTACACACCCGCCCTGACCGACGCCTTCCTCACCGCGGTCCGCTCAGCCGCGGGCCCGGACGTCCCTCTGGACCGGGTCGCCGTCACCCACGCCAACGGCGATCACACCTGGGGCCTTCAGCAGCTTCCCGGCGCCGACGTCTACGCCACCCACGCCGCCCTCGAGCACCAGTGCCTGGAGCCGAGACCGGAACAGCTGCAGGCCCTCATCCATGACACCGACCCCGGCCAGCCCCTCGGCTGGTACTTCCGGGAGCATTTCGGCAAGTTCGACTTCGCGGGTATTGAGGTTCTCCCGCCGACCACGACGTTCACCGGACGCCATGACCTCGAAGTCGGCGAGATAGCCGCGGAGCTGCTCGAAGTCGGCCCGGCCCACACCGTCGGCGACCTCATCGTCCATCTGCCCGAGCAGCGCGTTGTCTTCGCGGGCGACATCGTCTTCGCGGGAGACCACCCCTCGCACTGGGCCGGCCCACTGGAGCGCGTCGCCGCCGCCTGCGCACGGATCCTGGACCTCGACCCCGAGTGGATCGTCCCCGGCCACGGACCGCTCATGACCCCCGACGACCTGCGGGGCTACATCGCCTACCTCGACGACCTCGCGGACCAGGCGTATGTGATGCACGGCCAGGGCCGGACGGCCGTCGATGCCGCACGCATCCTGATCAAGGAAGACCGCTACGCCGGCCTCGGCCTGCCCGAGCGGCTCGCCATCACCCTCAGCACGGAGTACCGCCACCTCGACCAGGACACCACCGCCCCGGACCTGCTGAAGCTGATGGACCACGCGGCACGCATTGCCTGGGACCACTCGTCGACCGGCCCTCTCGCACCCTGAACTCTTCACCTGGCAGCCGTGCACGGCGCGAATTCCGGCTGGTGAAACAGCGCGGCCCACTCCGTTCCGATCATTGAAATAGGAACCGCCCGCGTAGCTCGGGGGCTTGCCCCCGAGCTCGCCCAAGCAGTCAACTACCGACGTCGGCGCGCCGTGTAAGCACGGGGGAGCGCCGCTCAGGCACCGAGGGCCCTCCCACGCCCGTTGACGTGCGCGGTCGAGCAGCACGCCGTTGCTGCACTCGATTCCGGATGCCGCCGCCGGCCCCCCGGCGGTGGCATCCGCTCGAAGCCGCCTCGCTCCAGGGAGAGTTCATGAGCCGCGCAGCCATTGTCTTGCCGGTCCCCGCCGCCGTCCCCGAGTTCCTCGGCCACCGCATCGAGGACCTCCGCCACACCATCCGCGCCGGCCGCCGCGAAGAGGCCCTGGCGGCCGCCCGGACCATCAGCGACGAGCTCGCCGAGAGCCACGGCCCCCTGCACAACTACACGCTCCACGCCCTCGAGCTTGTCGCCTTCTGCGCTCAGCTCGCCGGATACCCGGCCATGGCTACCGACGTCTCGGTGTACACCGCAGCGGCCTGGCAGCGCCTTCTGGATGCCACACACCACCAAATCCGGCGGCAGGCCCGCAACGGTGCGGCCTCCTGGCTCACCGTCACCGACGCGAACGACGCCGTCCGGACCGGAACGGCCCTGCTGACGCTGCTGCAGTCGGTTTTCGGCAAGAACCACCCCTCCACCCCGTTCGTAAAACGTCGACTTAACGCCATTACCGGCGGCGACCAGGAGGCTGCCCGGAATGCTCTGCGGGCCACGGGGCCGGCCTTGCTGATCAAGCCGTGAAGTCCTTGGCCACAGTGTTTCCAAATCGCCCGCGCCAGAGGCATATACCGGAAGTGCTGCTACCGGAAAAAACGGGGCCTGGCTGCACCTGATCTTTCTGGCCAGAATCAGGCTCGGACTGATCACGTTGTGGGAGACGCGGCGTCCGTGACCGCGAGGGGGAAATCGCGTTGCGACATCTAGGAACTGGACTCGTGCCATCCGGGTCCGCATCACTGCTACGACCGGCCGACCTCCGGTCGGGAACCGGGTGGATGACCGAGTCGACCATCCAGGCTTCGGTGCGAAGCCGCCCTGTTCACACGCTGGCACCTCGTCATCCGTGGCTCACCCACGGCACGACGCCCCTGCTGCGGCTGGAAGCCAGGCACTGGCCCTGCGCCGTGGCCGTAGGCTCGCCGGGTCCTGGCCTGGCGTGCATCTCCAGAGCCGGCGAAGCGCGGTAGAGGACTCACCTCGCCGCTTTTTGTCCGCCCTGAGCGCGCGTCAGCGCCCGTACCCGACTCCTGAAGGGGATCTGCCGATGGCTTCGACCACCCACCACCGCACCCATGTCCTGCGACTCGCAGGTGCCGTCCTCACGTGCACCGTCGCAGCCGGCGCTCTGGCCGGCTGCGGCTCCGACACACCCAAGAAGAAGACGGCCTCCTCGCCCTCGGCCACTGCCTCCTCGACGCCGTCCACCGATCCGGACCAGGCAGCGAAGGACAAGGTCCTCGCCGCGTACACGAACATGCGCGAGATCCAGATCAAGATGGCCGCGGACGGAGATCTGCACACCGAGGAACTGGCCAAGTACGCCAGGGGCGATGCCGCCACCGACCTCAAGAAGTCGGTCCTGCGCAACGAGTCGATGGGCATCAAGTTCACCGGCCGTCCGGAGATGAAGCCTCAGGTCACCGCCGTGAACACCAAAGGCAAGACCGCAACGGTCACCGACTGCTTCGACGCGACCAGCTGGAAGCCCGTCTACAAGGACTCCGGCAAGGAGCTCAAGCTCGCCGAGCAGCGCCTGAAGTACCCCGTCACGTCCCAAGCCACGCTGGAGGGCGACACATGGTTCGTCACGAAGATCACAGCCGATCGCACAAAGGGCTGCTGATCCGTTCTGCCCGCACAGTGGGCGTCCTTGCGGTACTGACCGCCCTGACGCCGGCCGGCCTCGCGTACGCGGGCAACGGCGCCGGCCACTGCTCCGACGTGGACGTGTGCGTCGACGTCGGAACGCCCGGCAAGCCCGGTGGAGGCGGAGGCGGCGGCACCGGCGGAGGAAGCGGCGGGGGCGACGGAGGCGGGAGCGGCAACGGGATGTGCAAGCTCGTCGACGACACCGAGATCCCCTGCGCGCCCGGGTACAACCCGGCCGACCGCTGCTTCTACGAGCTCATGGATCCCCAGCCGCCGTCCGGCCCGGGCCACACCGACATGAACGGGGCAGACACCACGGGTCCCGGCGCCTTCTACATGAGGGACTGCATCGTCAACGACGTCGGCGGCATCGTCTGGCTGACGGAACCGCCCGCCGGTCTCCTCCCCGACCCCGAAGTGCTGGCGCGTCAGGCCCGGGACAAGATGACTCTGCTGGGTGCGAACATCGGCAGCTCGCCCGGTCCGGACGCCCCTGGTCTCGTCGGCATGCCCGTCTGGCTGTGGAACAACAAGAGCGACACCACCTGGGGTCCCAACAGCGCGACGGCCGCCGTCCCGGGACTGTCGGTGACAGCCACGGCGCGCGTCACCAAGATCACCTACTCCATGGGAGACGGCGGCTCGGTCACGTGCACGACCGCGGGCACGAAGTACTCCAAGGCCTACGGGGACAAGTCCTCGCCGGACTGCGGCTACCGCTACACCAAGGTCTCCGCTGACCAGCCGGGCGGGAAGTTCACCGTCACCGCGACCAGCTCCTGGGAAGTCACCTGGCAGGCGTCGAACGGTGCCAGCGGGACGCTGCCCGACGAGATCCGTACGTCCAACACCACAGCGCGCGTCGGCGAGCTGCAGGTTGTCAACTAGCGCAAGGAAGACCATCACAATGCCGCGAACCAAGCAGCCGACGGCACCCTCCGAGCCGGGCTCCGCGCCTGTGCTGCTGCCGATCACCAACGACGCCCCACGCCGGCGCCGACGCCCGGTGGTCGTCGGCGCCGGCCTGGCGCTCGCCGCCGTGGGCGCCCTGGTGTCGGTGTGGCTGGTCGACGAAGCCGGTGACAAGGTCTCGGTCGTTGCCACCCGGCACCCCATTGCGGCGGGCGAGAGCATCAAGGCGTCGGACCTGGTGGCCACCGAGATATCCCACGGCACCGAGCTGCGCTCGCTGCCCGCTTCCCACGCCTCCGACATCATCGGCAAGCAGGCCGCATCCGACCTGCCGGCCGGCGTGCTGGTCACCGAGGACTCGGTGAGCGACGGATCCAGCGTGACCAAGGGCAAGTCGGTGGTGGGCATCCTCGCCAAGCCCGGCCAGTTGCCCATCCAGAAGCTGCGCACCGGTGATGCGGTCACCATCGTCCACACCCCGCAGGACGGCAGCGCCTCAGCCTCCTCCAGCAAGGCCGGCTCCACCCCGGACAGTCTTCCTGCCGTCGTGTCCCGCGTCGGCGCGCCCGACGCCAACGGCGCCGTGGTCGTCGACGTTGCCGCGCCCGAGGTGAACAGCACGTCACTCGCCGCCTGGGCAGCGAGCGGTGACGTGGCCATCGTCCTGAAGGCGACGAGCTGATGGCGGTCATCGCACTGGTATCGGGAAAGTCCAGCGGCGTCACCTGCTCGGCGCTCGCGCTCGCCCTCTCGTCGCCGAAGCCCTCCCTGCTGGTCGAGGCCGACCCCGCCGGCGGCACGATCCGGGCCGGCTACCTGGGCGGAGAAGGCAGCGCAGCCACCGGACTCCACCGCCTGGCGGCCGCGGACCGACAGGGCACCCTCGCACGGGAGTTCTCCCATCACTTCGTCAGCCTGGACCGCGACAACACCGGCCAGCGCATGCTCCTGCCCGGACTGACCGACCCCACGCAGGCCGCATCCCTCAACCGCACCTGGGACCCCATCTCCCGACTGCTCGGCGTGATGGACCAGACCGGCCACGACGTGATCATCGACGCGGGCCGCATCCTCACCGAGTCCGAGACCCGGCTGTCCGCCACCCGCTACCCGACGCCGCTGCTGCACCGCGCCGACGCCGTCCTCATGGTGGTCCGCACCACCCAGGCCTCGATCGCGGCTGCCGCGCCCGCCATCCGGGTCCTGAGGGAGGAACTGGCCCACCACGGCACGGGCTCCGACGCGCTCGGGCTGCTGCTGATCGAGGAGGGGTCCTTCAACTCCAGCCAGGTGCAGCAGCACTTGCAGGCGCCGGTCGTCGGCATGCTCGCGTGGGATCCCGACACCGCCGACGTCTTCACGCACGGGGCCTACAAGAAGATGCCGCGCACCCTTCTGCGGTCCGCGCGCACGGCCCACCAAACGATCAATGAGCTGGTGACCAGGCGGCGCGTGCAGCTGCGGCCGGCAGGAATGCAGGTGGTCACCGGGAGGGCATCATGACCGACACCAGGCCGGAGACCCCGGCCCCCGACTACACCGCCCTCTTCGCCCAGGCGCTCCAGGAGAGCCCCACGCAGGACGCGCCGGTTCTTCGACCCTTCCCTGCGCAGGTTTCTCCGGCCGGCATCCCCCAGGGCCTCGTCCGGGTCCCCGACACCGCGGCGCCGACCGCGCTTCCGGTCGGTCACGAGGTTCTCGCCGAGCTGCGTTCACAGGCCAGCATGAAGATCGGCGAGGCCGCCGGTGCCGACGCCTCCATGACCGAGCAGGACCGCCGGCAGCGCGGACAGTCGATCATCAGGCAGGTCGTCTCGGAGTGGGCGACGAAGTACGCGGCCAGCGGCTCGGACCTGACGCCCCAGCAGGAGCGTGCCGTACGCGAGGCGGTCTTCGATGAGCTGTTCCGCGCCGGCCGTCTCCAGCCTCTCCTGGACGACCCGAACGTCGAGAACATCATCATCTACGGCGACAAGGTGCGCGTCGACTACGCCGACCGTCCGACCCGCACCTGGGACCCGATCGCGAAGACCGACCGCGACCTGATCAACCTCATCAACCACCTGGCGCGCATGCAGGGGCAGGGCGAGAGGGCGCTGACGCCGGCCACGCCGAACCTGAACCTCCGGCTGGCCGACGGATCGCGCCTGGCGGCCTCGGCATACGTCACGCCGCGGCCGAGCATCGTCATCCGGCGCCACCGCACCCGCGGCCAGGGCCTGAACGACCTGGTGCGCTGGGGCACGATCGACGCCTCGCTCGCGCACTTCCTGACCGCCGCGGTCAAGGGCCGCAAGAACATCATCGTGGTCGGCTCCCAGGGCGTGGGCAAAACGTCCCTGCTGCGCGCCATGGCCCGGGAGATCCCGAGCACCGAGCGCGTGGGCACGCTGGAGTCGGAGTACGAGCTCCATCTCCACGAGGACCCCGAGGGCCCGGAGGTCGTCGCCTACGAAGGACGCGAGTCCAACGGTGAGCGCGGCCCGGACGGCAAGCTCCAGGGCGAGCTGACCCTGTCCGACCTCTTCCCGCAGCTCCTGCGTATGTCGCTGCGGCGCGTGATCGTCGGCGAGGTCCGCTCCAAAGAGGTCGTGCCGATGCTGCACGCGATGAACGAGGGCGAGGGCGGGTCGATGGCCACCCTGCACGCCCGCAGCCCCCAGCTGTCGATCGAGCGCTTGGCCACCCTGTGCCTGGAGGCCGGGATCGGCATGACCGAGGCCCTGGCCTACCGGCTCATCGCCCAGGCCGTCGACTTCGTCGTCTACGTACGGCTGGTCGACGAGACCGAGCTCGTCGGCCACGACGGCAGGCCGGGGCGCAAGCACCGGTTCGTCAGCCACGTCATGGAGATCACCGGCATCGGCGAGGGCGGTCGCCCCTCCCACCAGATGGTCTTCGCTCCCCGCGAGCAGGACGGGCGCCGCGAGCCCAGGGCCGTGCCCCACGGGAACATCTCCCAGAGCTGCCTGGAAGACCTCGTCCGGGCCGGGCTGGACCGCACCGTCCTGCAGCGGCCGTGGGGCAGCTGGGGCGCGCCGCTGGAAACGGTGGTGCCGCTGTGACGCTCACCCTCGAATCCCTGCTCGCCGCGCTCGGCGGTCTCGCAGCCGTCGGCGGACTCGCCCTGGCGGTCGCCGGCGGCGTCGGCTGGGCACCCTCGACGACGGTGCGCCGCCGCAGCCGTCTGGAGCGCAAGATCCGGGCAGTCTTCGTCAAGGACGCCCGAACCCCCACCTCCTGGTGGGCCCGGGGCCAGACACGCCTGGTCGGCTCTGCGGTGGCGGGCCTTGGCGTGTGGCTGTTCACCGGCTGGCTGATGGGCGGCCTGGTCACCATCGCCGTCGTCATCGGCCTGCCCTGGCTGCTGAACACCTCCGGTTCCGGCAAGGCACAGATCGACAAGCTGGAGGCGATCGAGGAGTGGATGCGGCGCATGTCGGACATCCACACCGTCGGCGTCAGCCTGGAGGCCACCATCCAGCGCAGCCTGGAGACCGTCCCGGGCGCCATCCGCGAGGAGGTCCGCCTCCTCGTCTCGCGCCAGCAGGCCGGATGGGTGCCCCAGGACGCCTACCGCGCGTTCGCCGACGAGCTGAACGACGCGATGGTCGACGAGGTCGCCGCCCTGCTGATCCTGCACGTCGAGGACCGGGGCAGCGGGCTGAGCAAGGCGCTGCGTGAACTTGCCGAGGCCCTCCAGCATGAAGTGCTCTCACGGCGCGAGGTCGAGGCCGACCGGCAAAAGCCCCGCACCAACGACCGCTGGGTGACCATCTTCTGCCTGGCGATCTTCGGAATCACCGCGTTCTCCGGCGCCTACGTCGAGCCCTACGACACCGTTGCCGGGCACCTCGTCCTGGCCTTCGTCGCCGTCGCCTTCGTCCTGGTCAAGATCTGGATGCGACGCATGGCGATCCTCGAACCAGCGCCCCGGTTCCTGTCGCCGGCCGACCGCTCCGGCGGCCAGATCGCCAAGGAGGCGCCGTGATCTTCTCCCCCTATGCCATCGTCGGCGGCGCCGTCACCGGACTCGGCCTGGTCATCGCCGCCCGCGGCATCCTGCCCGGCCGGCCAGACCTCGGCGACGTGCTGTCCCGCATGGATGCCACCCGGCTCGAGAACCTCGACCGCAACCGCGACAGCCAGCCCAACTCCCTCATGGAGAAGGCCGGCGCCCTCCTGCTCCGGACGGCTGGGGAAGGCACCCTGCGCCTGCCCCGCCAGCAGTTGGAACTCGTGGGCCGGTCTCCCGCCGCGCACCTGGGACGCAAGATCGCCCTCGCGCTGTACGGGCTGCTGCTGCCCGTGCTGGCGGTGGGGCTGGCCAACCTGGCCGGCTACCCCTTCCCCGTGGCGATCCCGGCGATAGCGGGCCTCGGCCTCGCGATC
This sequence comes from Streptomyces actuosus, assembly GCF_016921115.1. Taxonomy (GTDB): domain Bacteria; phylum Actinomycetota; class Actinomycetes; order Streptomycetales; family Streptomycetaceae; genus Streptomyces; species Streptomyces actuosus_A. The sequence goes on along the minus strand of NZ_JAFFZS010000011.1, from coordinate 167,408 downwards.
GTCTTCTGGCTCCTGCCGGACCTGCAGCTCAAGCAGCAGGCCGTGGAAGCCAAGGACGACTTCCGGTACGCCGTCAAGGCCTACCTGCGCCTCGTCCAGCTCGAACGCGCCGCGGACGCCGCCCCCACCCAGGCCCTGAAACGGGCCGCGGAAGTCGGCGAGGGCTGGGTCTTCGCGAAGATCCGGGACACCATCACCCGCTCCGAGCTCGAAGGCATCAGCCCGTGGGAGGGCCTCAAGCGTCTCTCCCTCGAACTCGACGTCCCCGAACTCGGCGCGCCGGCCGACATCATCGCGATCGCCGGTGAGGAGGGCGCAGCCGTCGGCGACACCCTCGGCGCGCAGGCCAAGTCGCTCTCCGGCGCCCTGGTAACCAAAGCGAAGGCACAGGCCAACATGGCCTCCGAAAAAATGGTGATGCCCGTCGCGATGCTCGTCCTGATCATGACCGTATACATCGGCTATCCCGCGATCGCGCGGATCATGGCCAGCTAACTACCTAAAGAGACAAGGAAATCCACGATGGGCAACGACCCCAACTTCACCTTTCTGAAGACCTTCTTCAGCGCCCGGATCGAGCGGCTGCGCAACGTCCGCGACGACCGAGGCTCCGTCTCGATCGAGACGATGATGATCGTCGCGGGCCTCGTCGTCGTCGCCGCGATCGCCGCCGCTGTCATCCTCACCAAGGTCAACGAGAAGGCAAACGAGATCAAGTGATCCGCCTTCGCCGGACTCTGCGCCGTTGGTCCCGCGCGCTCGCCGAGCGCGACGTGCGGGACCGCGGAGCCGTGTCCCTGGAAATGCTCATCGTCTTCCCTGTCGTGCTGCTGATCATCCTGCTGGTCGTCCACGTCGGCCTGTGGTGGCACGCACGCAATGTGGCGATGTCCGCCGCACAGCTGGGAGTTGAGTCCGCCCGAGTACGAGGAGCGTCCGCAGGGACCGGCACCGCCGAGGCCCGGGAATTCCTCTCCAGGGCCGGCAGCAGCATCTCCGGCACGTCCGTCAGCGGGAGCAAGGGAGCCACGGTGACCATCCGCGTCACCGGCTACGTCGACACCATGATCCCCGGCCTGAAACTCAAGATCGACCAGCACGCCGACGCGGCCGCCGAGCGCATCACGGAGGCACGGTGACCATCGCCGAACGACTCCGCGACGACCGCGGCGCGCTGTCGCTGGAAGCGGTCATCCTCTTCCCCGTCCTCATTCTGGTGTTGCTGCTGGTCATCGCGTTCGGCCGGATCGGATCTGCCGACAACGCCGTCGACACCGCGGCCCGCAACGCAGCGCGCGCAGCCTCGCTGGAACGCACCGGGGGTGCCGCCAGCTCCGCCGGCTCGGAAATGGCGCGCAGCGTGCTCAGCCAGCAGGGACTGCAGTGCACGTCCACCTCGATATCCGTCTCCACCGGCGGGTTCGCCGCGCCGATCGGTGAGCCCGCCACGACCACCGCCACCGTGACCTGCGTGGTGAACCTCTCGGATATCGGATTGCCCGGACTGCCCGGATCCAAGACTCTGACCAGCAGCTTTACCTCGTCAATCGACTCCTACCGCCAGCGCGGCTGACAGGACCACCGCATGCCACCCGCCCGCTTCGCCCTCACCCAACGGATCCGTCGTGCCCTGCGCAACGACCGGGGTGCGATGAGCGTGTTCGCCCTCGTGACCATCGTGGCGCTCTTCGCCGTGGCCGCGCTCGTCTACGACGGCGCCGGCAGGCTGCGAGCGCTCACCCACGCCGAAGGCGTCGCGCACGAGGCAGCCCGAGCCGGCGGCCAGGCCATCGATGCGGGCAAGGCGATCGCCGGCGAGGGCATCACCGTCGACCGCAACGCGGCCGTCGCCGCGGCACGGACCTACCTCAGCCACGCGGGGGTCAGCGGCACGGTGAGGGTGAGCGAGGACGGCGGTTCCCTCGAGGTGACCGTGACCGAGTCGTACCGCGCCGTATTCCTCAGGGGGGCCAGCGGGTCCGTCACCGGCCACGGCAGCGCCGACCTCGTATACAAGGGGTGACGATCATGAGAAACCGCAGTGCTGCCGCCACCCTGGTCCGTGCGCTCTTCGCCCTGGTGACCCTAGTCGTGCTCCTGGCGGGCGTGCCCGCCGTCCTGCTCGGCATCGGGGTCCTGCCCGACCACGTCCCCGGCTTCGACGAGATCGCCACCGCGCTCACCAGCCCCGACTCCGGCCAGCTGTTCCTGGGCGCCATCACCCTCATCGGCTGGTACGGCTGGCTGAGCTTCGTGGTCTCGGTCGTCCTGGAGACGGGCGCCGCGCTGCGCAACGTCCGGGCCCCCCGGATCCGCATGCTGGGCGGATCCCAGCAGCTCGCCGGCGCCCTCGTCGGCGGCATCCTCGTCCTGCTGCCGACCAGCACCGCGATGGCTAGCCCCGCGAGCGCAGCCCCCGCCACCGTGGCCACGGCCAGTGTGACCGCCGACGCCCACTCCGCGACGGCCACTGCAGCCCAAGCGGCGTCCTCTACTTCTGCGGCCTGGGACGGCCCCGTCCACCACGTCCAGGACGGCGACACCCTCTGGGACATCGCGGAGAAGCGCCTGGGCGCCGGCATCGAGTGGCACCGGATCATCGACGCCAACGAAGGCGTACGCCAGGCGGACGGCTCCCTCGTCACCGCCGACACCACCGTTCTGCAACCCGGCTGGACCCTGCGCCTGCCCGCCGACGCCTCCCCCGACCCGGCAGCCGACCAGGACGGAGCCCGGGCACAGACCGCCGGCTCCAAAGCCGCAGCCCAGACCCACACCGTCCGCGCGGGCGAGACACTGTCCGGCATCGCCGAGGACGAGCTCGGCAACGCCGACGCCTACCCCCGGATCGTCGAGGCGAACAAGGGCGTCAAGCAGGACGACGGGCGCGCCCTCGACGACCCCGACGAGATCTATCCCGGCTGGAAGCTGCAGATCCCCACCGCAGCCGGCAGCGACCGGAGCGACTCGAAGCCGGACGAGGCGCAGCCGCCACAGGAACAGCCCGCCGACCAGGACAAGGCCGAGGAACGGCCCGGCGCCGAGCAGACGCAGCCACCCGCCCAGGATGATTCGGGCCCGGGCGCTGACAAGGGGGAGAAGAGCGACCAGGCCCCCGGCGGCCAGGGCGCGGACAAGGACCAGCAGGACGGCGGGCAGCCGACCGCCCGCCCCGACACCCCGAGCGAGCCGCCGGCCGCGCAGAGCCCGGCGCCCGACCGCGAGCGGGAGCAGCACGGCACGCCCACCCAGGCGCCCGAGGCGCACGACACGGCGGAGGCCGGCGACAGCGCCGACACGAGCGTGCGGACGATCGCCGCGGCGGGGAGCATCCTGGCCGCGGCCGTCCTCGCGGTCGTCGCGACCCGACGGGCGCACCAGCAGCGCCGACGGCGCCCCAAGCGGCGCATCCCGATGCCCTCCGGTGCGACCGCCGACTTCGAGAAGCAGCTGCGCGTGGCGTCCGACATCACCGGCACCGCGCTCGCCGACCGCGCCCTGCGTACCCTGGCCGCGAACTGCCGCCAGAACGGCCGGCCTCTGCCCGAGGTCGAGGCGATGCGCATCACCGCGCGCGGCATCGAGCTCCACCTGGCCGCCGTCACCCCGCCCGTCGCTCCGTTCACCGAGCATGAGGACAACCCGACGGTGTGGGTGTGCCCCGCCCGCGGCGCGGCCCTCCTCAACGAAGACGAGGCCGCCGACATCACGGTGCCCTACCCCGCCCTGGTCAGTCTCGGCGAGACCGAGGACGGCGACGCGGTCCTGGTCAACCTGGAGGCCATCGGCCTGCTGCGTCTGGCCGGCAGCCCGGCCGACGTTCGCGCGGTCATGCTCGCCCTCGCCGTCGAACTCGCCTCCTCCCAGCTGGCGCCCGACACCCAGGTCCTCCTCGCCGGCGCCGGAAGCGACCTGCACCACCTCTACCCCGACCAGATCGAGCACCACGCTGATCTCGGCCCGGCCACCAGCGACCTCCAGGCGCACGACGCCTTCCAGCGCCAGGCACTGACCGACGGCGGCCACGACCACCTGCGGGCCGCCCGGCTGGTCGAGGACGGCGGCGACACCTGGATCCCCCGCATCCTCATCGCCACCGCCCCGCCCACCGGCGCGGCGGCCGCCGAGCTCGAGGACCTCCTCGCCTCCCGGCCCCGCACCTCGGTCGCGGTCGTGACCGCCGCAGGCGGCGAACTCGACCTGCCCGGCGCCTGGACCCTGCCCGCCCAGCCCGGCACCCTCGTCGAACTGCCCGACCTGGACCTCGCGGTCAAGCTCCAGCACCTGGACGCCGACTCCTACGACCGGCTCGTCCAACTGATCGCCACCTCCAGCCGCACCGACGACGTCCCCCCGCCGGCGTGGACCGGTCACACCGGCCCGGCCGATTCCAATGGTCCCCGCCCCGCCTTCACCGTCGGCGAGGGCTCCGCGCTCGCTCCGGAGACCTCTGCCGTTCCCGCGGTGACCGCGGTCGCCGCCCAGGGCAGCGGCCTGGCGACCGCTGTGCCGAGCTTCACCGGCTTCTCCGCCGCTCGGACGCCCGACGACGCCCTGACCGGCAGCGGCGACGACTGGCAGGAGGAGGACGGCAGCGCCCTCTCCCCCGCGGTCGCGGGCTCCCCCGCCCTCGACGAGCCGGTCGACGACGACACCGACAGCAACTCCGCTGGCGAGCCCACCGGCTGGGAGACGCCCGAGCCCGCTGAGGAAGAAGACCCCGAGGAGGCGTCCGCGCTGGGTGCCGAGGTGTGGGACACCGCCGAGCCGAAGCAGGACTTCGAAAAGGTCCTCGACGAAGTGCTCGGCGAGCGCGATGACGACTCGCCGCTTCAGCCCGACGAAGAAGAGGTCGGCTCTGGTCTGTCCGCCGACGCGCTCGGCGACGGCCCGGACGAGGAGGAGACGCAGGAAGGGGACTCGGCCATGACCGGCGACCAGGACGAGGACGCGTCCGGCCTGACCGCGGCCGCGCTCGGCGAGACCACGGCATCCGCGACAGCGGCCGAAGCGCGGATCATCCCCCGTCCCAGCGCCGCGACCTCCACCGTGCTGGCCGCGCTGGCCACCCCGCCGGCCGAGCCCGAAGACCCCCAGGTCCAGGTCCTCGGCCCGGTGACACTGGCCGGCGCGCAGGGCCGGGTGGGCAGCAACCGGCGCAACCACCTTCTGGAGATCGCCGCCTGGCTCGTGCTGCACCCGGGCCTGGGCCGCCAGGACCTCGACAACGCGATCTGGCCCGGGCTGCGCAAGACCTCCAGCACCCGCAACACCGCGATGTCGCGGCTACGTTCCTGGCTCGGCCCCAACCCTCACGTCCCCGCCGACGACCCCCGCAGCGCCTATCTTCCCGCGGTCACCGACGGCATCTACCGGCTCGGCCCCGCCGTCACCTCCGACTGGGACCGCTTCAAAGAGCTGTACCAGCAGGGCATGCACCACGACGGGCAGGACGCCGACGTCGCCCTCGCCCACGCCCTGGCTCTCGTGCGCGGCCGGCCCTTCGCGGACATCGACCCCTCCAAGTACGCCTGGGCGGAGGCCGACATCCAGGAGATGATCAGCGCGATCGTCGACGTCGCCCACGAGCTCGCCGAACGCCGCCGCCAGGTCCGCGACTACCGGGCGGCAGCCCAAGCTGTCACCAAGGGCATGCTCGTGGACTCCCAGAGCGAGTTGCTCTACCGGGACCTCTTCACGATCTGTCACGAGATGGGCGACCGCGAAGGCCTGGAGCGCGCCGCCGCCCAACTGGCCCGGATCAACGCCGAGGAGGGCGTTGACTCATCGCCCGAGACCCGTGGTCTGCTGCGCACGCTCCTCAAGGGCGAGAGGAACAAGCCCACTTTGGGGTCTGCGGCCTCATGACCACGACCCGCTCGAAATTCACCGACCTCCGGTGTCACACCGCACCGCTCGATCACACCTGTAGAGAGCGAGGGGCCTCTTCGGCCGACCATCCGACGAAGGAGACCGCGCACATGAGCCGCCGTCGGCAGCACGCCGCCGTCCCGCCGCCCGCCGGGCCCGCCATCCCCGCGGCACGCTCCAGGGAAGGGGGCCGCCGATGACCACCTTCCAGTGGGCGCTGTCCGCGGGTCTTGCCGTGGCCGGGATCGGGACCGCGACAGCCGTCGCCCTGCTGCTGGGCAGCCGCCGCAGGGCCGCGGAGCAGAACGCCACCACCGAGGAGCGCGCCGCGCTCGCCCTCCAGCGCCGCAACGCCTGGCAGCGTCGCCTCGCGGTGATAGCGCTCGGTATCGGCTGCCTGATGATGTTCGTGCTCGCCGGTATCGCTGCCTGGCTCTCCTTCGGGGCGCAGCGCGAGTACGCCCACGCGCACAATGGCGGCGACTGGGACGCGGCGACCGGCTTCGCGCTGCTCCTGGACGCCGGTGCCCTCAGCCTCTCCCTCATCCGCTTTTTCGAGGCCCTGACGCTGCGGTCCTCAGCGATCACGCGGATCCTTCTGCTCGCCTTCGTGTCGGCCTCGGCGGCGATGAACCTGCTCCACGCCCCCGGGTCGGGTGCCGGCAGTGCGTTCCTCGCGGTGGTCCCGCCGCTGGTGTACGCGATCCTGCTCGAGATGCTGCTGTACAAGATCGAGCAGGTCATCATGGGCCGGCAGAAGCGCCGCAAGGCCGACAGCGAGCGGGCCTACAGCCTGCTGCTGTGGCTGCCCTGGCCGATCGGCGCGCCGGTCAAGATGTGGAAGGCGTGGCGGACCGAGCTCCTGGCGACCGTCGACAACGTCCGCGTGATCGGTTCCCAGCGCCCCCGACCAGTCGCCGCCGCGGCCGAGGTGACCGTGGAGCGCGCCGACTCGGCCGCCATCGTGGGCACCGCCGCGGTCGGCGCGGTGCCGGTCAACGCGCTGGCCAGCGCCCCGAAGACCGCCGTCGGGAAGGCCGAAGAGGCTCCGGTGGCCGCAGTGGCCCCACCCGCTGCCTCGGCGTCCGCGGCGGTCATCACGCCGCAGGAAGAGGGGGCGGCCACGCAGGAGGCCCCGGTGCCGGCCGTGGCGGTCGAGCCGCGCCCTGCGGCCGTTCCCGAACCGGAAGCAGAGCAGGACCCCGAACCTGAGGAAGAACCTGCCGCGCCCACCGCGACGGCCTCGCCCACCGGTCAGCCCGACGAGGAGCCCGTACCGGGCGGCGGCGCCCCCGGTGACGAGGATGCAGAAGAGGAGGAGCCCGAGGACGAGGAGCCCGACCCCGAGCACGACACTCCGCCGCACGACGAGGAAGACGAAGAAACTCGGGAGCGGCTGAGCATCGACATCGACCTTTCAGTGCTGCCAAAGAACCTCACCCAGCGGCAACGGGCCGAGCGGATCTACGTCGCCCACCAAGCCGCTGGCGTGGCCCTGTCGCAGGCCGACCTGGGCAAGTGGGCCGGGTACAAGAACCCCAACTCCGGCGGCAACGAATACCGCCGGCTGGAGAAGGAGCACGGCCCCATCGTCGTCCGCGAGGGTGCCACCCACGTCGACCTGAACTGGTCCCACCAACCGGTAGCCGCCTGAACGTCCAGCTCCCCCAACTCCCCGGCTGGCACGCCCCCGAGCCGGGGAGAATGCCGTGTCGGACCATGCGGGTAGCCTCAGGGCGACACCACACCGGGTACAGAAGGGGGGCGGCCGGTGAGCAGCCGCTGGCACCGGGCGATCGCCGAGCTGAGCGCCCAGGGCGACGCGGCCCGGGCCGCCGCCCAGCGCGTGCAGGACGTTCCCAGCGGGCAGCGCACGACCGCCGCGGCGATCTCCAACGTTGCCGAGACCGACTATCTGCGCAGCGCGAGCGCGCTGCTGCGCGCGCACCTCACCGACCGGCGTCCGCCCCGGCGGCTGCCGGTCGCCCGCGTCTGGCCGTTCCTGCGCGATGTGTGGAAGGACCAGGTGTTGGACCGGCGCGGCGGGGTGTGGCGGGCCATCCCCCGGAACGCCGCCCTCGTACAGATGCGCAGCGCCCCGTCCGACCCTCTCCTGGCCGCCGTCATCGACCAGGCCGAGGCACTGCAGGCCAGCCTCCGCGGCGAGCGGCAGGTGAACCGGCTGTACGAGTCGTACATCCCTGACCGGACGGGCAGCCCGGACGCGAGTCTGCTCGTCGGTGGGCGCACGGCGCCCACACTGCCCGGGTTTCCCGACCCGGGGCATCCCCTCAACCGTGCCTTTCCCCGCGGCGGGGCCACGGGTACGCGGATCCAGCCCGGCCGGGAGGCCGAGTTCAACCAGCTGAGCAGCGACCGGTCAGCCGTGCACGCCAGGGCCCTCGCCTTCGGCGACGCGGTTCTCGCTCTCCTCGTCACGCACCGGGCGGACGGCGTAGCGCCGGAGTCGGGACGACTGCGCGGTGCCGGCCGCTGGGTGGGACGCGAGCAGCAGCTGGTGCCGGACCGGGCGAAGTGGCCGGCCAAGCTCAACGGCTACCAGGGCGCGACACTGGCCGGGCTCGGCTGGCTGGTGCTCGCGTGCACCGGACTCCCGCTCACCTTCGGGCAGCGCGCCGACCTGCTGTCCCACTACACGCTGCTGTTCCTGGCGGCCGGCCTCATCGCCTGCACCGGGACAGCCCTGATCTACCGGCACGGACCGAAGCTGATCACCCCGCCGGGGCCCCAGGCCCTGTTCCCCGGGATCGTCGCGGCGGTGATCGCCTTCACGGTGTGGCAGGGCCAAGGTCCCGTCGCCGATTACTACTTCGCCGGCCCGTACGACCGCTACGACCGGCAGTACGCGAACGGATGCCTCGCCGCCAGCCCCTACCGGCACGATGCCGTCCAGGCCATGGTCGACGACGGCGTGCTGACCGTCACGCCGGTGACCGGCGGGACGACGCTGCGCCTGGGGCCGGCCGAGGACGGCAGCACGCATCCGCTGCGCCCGCTCGACCGGGTGACCCGGGCGGTGCTCGACGAGTACGGGTGCTGACCCGGCCCGTGGGATCCGCCATCAGGACGTGGTGAGCCTTTTGAAGGCGGAGGCGGCGCCGGCGGCGCCGGGACCGTAGCGGGCGCGTGCCCGGTCGAGGGCGGCTTCCAGCCGATGGAGCTTTTCGTCGCGGTCGTCGAGGGTGAGCTGGTGGGTGGCGTGGGCGGCCGGGCGGAGCCGTTCGGCTCGCAGGGCGATCCCTCGGACGCGGGCACGCTGGAGACCGAGATCAGCCACGAGCTGGCGGGCGGTTCCTGCCAGGGCGGGGGTATGCGCGGTGGCCTCGGCGAGCGTGCGCGTGCGCACGGTGTGGGTGTGGTCGGCGTACATCACGGTGAGCGTGAGGGCCTGTGCGATCTCGGAGGCCTTGCGCAGGCGCTCGCCGAGGTCCTCGGCCAGGGCCAGGGCGGTGCGCTGGTGCTGGTCAGTGTCGAGTTCATCCAGGTCGAAGCGGTGGCTCGCGCTCAGGGAGCGGGGAGCGGCGGCGGGGACGACGGGGCGTTCGTCAATGCCGCGGGCGAAGTCCTGGATCTGGCGGGCGGCGGATCCGAGGATCCGTTGCAGGGTTGCGGGCGTGGTGTCGGCGACGTCGCCGGCGGTGGTGATGCCGTAGCGGGCGAGCGTCTTGGCCGTCTTGGGCCCAACTCCAGGAAGCGCGGGGGCCGGCTGGGGGCGCAGGAACGCGGCGATCTCGTAGGGGGTGTTGCCGACGATGGTTGCGGCGCCGGGCGGGGTGAGGGCAGCGGCCATGGCGGCGATCGACCGCGTGGGACCCGCCCCTGCCGAGCTCTGCACGCCGTGGAGTGCGAGAAGGCGCAGGCGGATCACCGCGGCCAGGCCTTCGACGTCGCGGTCCCAGAATCGCAAGGAGCCGGTGACGTCCATGTAGGCGGACCAGTCGGCGGGCAGAGGTTCGGTGGTCGGGCTGATGCCGCCCAGTACGTCCATCAGCTGTGCGAACAGCTCTTCGCTGCGCTGCTGCGCATGGAAGTGGATCCGAACGATGGCGCGGGGGCGGGAGACCGGCGGTGTGCTGCTCAACCTGCGCTCCCTTGGCTCCGGTGGCCCAGGCGGGTGAGGTCGGCGGAACGGGTGCCAGCGGGCTGGAGGTCCGCGTAGGGGTGGAGCCGCGCGCCAGCGGTTCCGTCGGGGATCGTGCGTGCTGGTGTCGGCTGGGCGGGTGTGGGTGCGGGGGTCTGGCCGAGGATGTCGAGGACGGCCTGGGGCCCGTGGGTGGCGCGGGTGGTGGCGAGGGAGTCGAGGTCCCAGGCCATCTCGCCGACCACGGTGCGGCGTGGACCGCGGGCTTCGACGGTGCCGCGGACGAGGAGCAGTCCGTTGTGGAAGATGGTGTGGGCGCACTGCTCGTGGGAGTCCTCGAAGAAGGCGAGATCGACCAGGCCGGAGCCGTCTTCGAGGGTGACGAAGATGATCCTTTTCCCGGACGCGATGGGTGGGGTCTGGGTGGAGGCCCGTACGCCGGCGACGAGGACTTTCTGTCCCGGGTGCATGGCTTTGAGGTGGGCGGCGTCGGTGGCGCCGATCTCGCGCAGGAGGCGGTGGTGGTCCTCCATGAGGTGGCGCGAGACGTCGATCTTGAGTACGCCGAGCTCGGCCTCCAGTTTCTCGCGGGCGGTCATCTCTCTCAGCCCGGCCGGGCCGGCGGTCACCAGAGTGGTGTCAAGCGGGAGTTGGCCGGTGCCGGGGCGGGTGCGGGTCTGGCGGTGCAGCTCGGTCGCCTGCAGCAGCAGGTCCCGCCGTGACGCCTCTCCCTTGAACTGGTCGAGTGCGCCAATCCTGATCAGGCGTTCGACGGTCGGCAGCTTCGGCCGGGCGCGGGCCCAGAAGTCCTGGAGCGAGGTGTAGGGCTGTGCGGCGGCGATCCTGACGACCTCGTCCTCGCTGATGCCGTGTACCGATGACAGGGAGATCCGCACGCCCCAGCTGTCCGGCGTCTCCTCGACCGTGTACGCGGGCTTGGAGTGGTTGATGTCGACGGGGAGGACGGGGACGTCGTGGCGGCGGGCGTCGGCGACGATGACGCGCAGCGGCCACATGCCGGGGTCGTGCTCCAGCAAGCCGGCGTAGAGGGCGGCGGGGTGGTGGGCTTTGAGCCACGCGGACTGAAGGGCGGGGACGGCGAACGCGACGGCGTGGGCGCGGCAGAATCCGTATGCTCCGAACGACGAGACGATCTCCCAGACTTCGTCGAGAACGCTGTGCGCGTAGCCACGGGCGCCGGCCAGTTTCCGGAACCACGACTCGATCTTCGGCAGGCGCTCTTCGTCGCCGAGGGCGCGGCGGGCGACTTCGGCGAGGGCTCTGTCGCAGCCGGTCATGACGGCGAAGATGTCGATGATCTGTTCATGCCAGATCGTCACTCCGTAGGTGTCGGCGAGGACCGGTTCGAGGTCGGGGTGGGGGTAGGTGGGTGCTGCGCCGTGTCGTGCGGCGATGTAGAGGGCGGGCATGCCGCCGGCGACCGGGCCCGGGCGGAAGAGGGAGATGTCGGCGATGACGTCCTGGGGGCCGCGGGGCTGCAGGCGGCCGACCAGGTCCTGCTGGCCGGGCGACTCGAGCTGGAACATGCCGACGGTGTCGCTGGCCTGGATGAGCGCGAAGGCGAACCTGTCGTCGAGGGGGACGTGGTCGGGGTTGTCGAGGTCGATCTGCCGGCCGGTCGTGCGGCGGATCTCCTTCACCGCGTGGGCCATCGCGGACTGCATCCGCACGCCCAGGACGTCGAGCTTGAGCAGGCCGAGGTCCTCGACGTCTTCCTTGTCGGCCTGGACCATCGGGTACTCGCCACCGGGCGTGGGCTGCACGGGCAGGCGGTTCAGCAGGGTGGAGTTGGAGAGGATGACGCCGCAGGGGTGCATGGCGATCCCGCGCGGCAGCTTGTCCAGGCCCTCGGCGAGCTCCCACAGCGGGCCGAAGTTCTCGGCTTCCGTGGCCAGGCCGCGCAGTTCCGGGAGTTCTGCGAGTGCTCCGCGGATGTCGGCGGCGCGGATGTGGGGGAAGGACTTCGCGATTCGGTCGACGGTGGCCGGCGGCAGGCCGAGTGCGAGGCCGGTATCGCGCAAGGCGTGGCGGGCGCGGTAGGTCTCGGGCATGCCGGTGACTGCGACGCGTTCTGTGCCGAAGCGGGCGATGATCCGGTCGTAGACCTCCAGTCGGCGCGCGGATTCGACGTCGATGTCGATGTCCGGGAGCGAGGCTCGCCGCTCACTCAGGAAACGCTCAAAAAGGAGAGAATGCGACAAAGGGTTTGCGGTCGCCACAAAAAGCGCGTGGTTGACCATCGAGCCGGCACCGGAGCCGCGCGCGGCGACCCGGATGCCCATCGCGCGGACGTCGGCGACGACCTGAGCGACGGCGAGGAAGTAGGCCTCGTAGCCGAGTCGTCCGATGATGCCGAGCTCGTAGTGCAGCTGGTCCATGGCGCGCCGGTCGAGGTCGAGGCCGCGAGCGACCATCCCGGCCTCGCACCGCTGCCGCAGCAGTCGCATCGCGCCGCCCGGCACCGGCTCCGCACCCACCACTTCGGGCTCGGGGAAATGCGGGGTGCCCAGTCCGAGGTCCCGTACGGGGTCCAGGGTGCAGGCTTCGGCGACGGTAAGCGTGTCGGCGATGAGGCGCTCCGCCCGTCGGCCGTCGGCACCGGTGGCCGCCGCGACCCGCTGTGCGATCGCCGTCATGTCGCCGGCGGGCTTGAGCCAGCGCTCGCCGCAGTCCAGCCGTCGCCGGTCCACAGGGCGTAGCAGCCGCGCGGCGTCCAGCACGTCCGCGATCCGGTGCTGGCCCGGGTCGGCGTAGCGGACGGCGTTGGTCAGGACGGCCGGGATGGCGAGGCGGTCGGCAAGCATGAGGGTGTGCGCGGCAAGTCGTACGGAGCCGGGTCCGGTTCCAGGCAGGCCCCAGCACACGACCTCCAGCCGCAGGCCTTCGCCCGCGGCCTGCCGCCACGGCTCCAGGAGCTGTTCGGCGATGTCCGCGCGGCCTGCGGAGAGGGCGCGCAGCGGTTCGGAGGCAGGGCCGAGCATCACCACCAGGCCGCTGCCCGCGTACTGGCGGAGGTGATCCCACGACGCCGCCGGCGGAGCGCCGGCGGCAAACGCGGCGGCGTGGGTGGCGGACACCAGCCGGCACAGCCGCGCCCACCCGTCGGGGTCCTGGGCCAGGAAGGTCGCCCGGAACGGTGCTTCGGCCACGTGCGCGCCGCCCCGCACCGGAGTGCGGCGGCGGGCGGCCGGAGCGGCGGGAGTGCATGCGGCGACCCCGAGGTCCACACCGAACAGCGGGCGGATTCCCTCGGCCGCGGCGGCCTTCGCGAAACGGACGGTCCCGGTGACCATGTCCCTGTCGGTCAGCGCCAGCGTCCCGATGCCGCGCTCGGCGGCCCGGGCGGCGAGATCGCTTGGATGTGAGGCGCCGTAGCGGGCCGAAAACCCGCTCGCCACATGCAGATGAGGAAGCCCTCCGCGCATGCCACCCTCCGCCCGAATACCCCCAAACCAGTACCAACCGACTCCCTCCGCTTCGACTCTATCGAACATTAATTCGAACACGCGAGTTTCGGACACCGAGGACCAGCCATCCGGCTGCCGCGACAGAAGGCCGGCTCGGGTGAAGGCGGTGCCGAGGCCGCAGTGGTGCGGTCGCCGCGATAGGGCTCTCGGGCCTGCGGCAGCGTCCTCCCCGGGTCTCGCCCGCCCTCGGCTGGCCCGCTGAGTACCCCTGCCCGAGGCGGTCATCGGAGACAGACTGTGCGCGGGCGAGCGGGATGCGAAGAGCGTAGGACTGGACGGGTGCACCTTTCACCGCCGGTCGAGCCGATGCTGGCACGCTCCGTGACGACGCTGCCGCCATCCGGGCCCAGGCCCATGCTCTTCGAGCAGAAGGCCGACGGGTTCCGGGTCCTTGTGTTCACCGGTCCCGAGCCGTACCTCCAGTCCAGGCGAGGCGCCGACCTTCGCCCGGCCTTCCCGGAGATCGCCCGTGCCGCGGCCGCGCTCAGGGTCGCGGCAGTCGTCGACGCCGAGCTGGTGGTCTGGCACGACGGCAGGCTGGACTTCACGGCCCTTCAGCACCGAGCCCGGCTCCGCGGGCCCCGTGCAGAGCGCGCCGCCCGCGAGCAGCCCGCCCACCTGATCACCTTCGATCTGCTCGAGGTCTCCGGCGCCGTCCTCATGGACCAGCCCCTGCATCAGCGCAGGAGGGCACTGGAGAGCCATTTCGCATCCCTGGAGCTCGCAGCGCCCTGGGCGCTGTGCCCACAGACCGCCGACGCCGCAACAGCCCGCACATGGCTGGATCCGGCCTGGGGAGCAGCCGGCGTCGAAGGCCTCATGATCAAGGATTCCGGCTCCCGGTACCGGCCTGGGGAGCGCGGATGGCTGAAGCTGAGGACGCGCATGACGACGGAAGGGATCATCGGTGCGGTCACCGGCACCGCGCACGCCCCCCGCAGCCTCCTGCTCGGCCGGCTCGACGCGACCGGCCGTCTCCGGCTGATCGCCCGCTCCACACCGCTGTCCCGCACGGCGGCGATCGAGCTGGGTGCGGTCCTGCGCCCGGCGGGAGCCGACCACCCTTGGTGGGGCCGGGAGTTCTCAGCAGGATGGGGAACGAAGGAGCTGCTGGTCTTCCAGCCCGTCGTGCCCGAGCACATCGCCGAAGTCGACACCGACACAGCGCTTGACCTGGGCCGACACCGCCACCCGGTGCGCTACCTGAGGCTGCGGGACGACATGGCTCCCGGCGACATACGGGAGTGAGCGCCGCTCGCCGGACCGCTCTCGTGCTGCGCCGTCGGGTCGGAGAGTGAGAGCCGGGTCACAGCCGTAGCGCCCAATCGTGGACTATGGCGCGCCTCTCACCTGGTCATGATCAGAACTCCACTCGCGACCAGGAGGAGTTCCGCTGTGCCAGTCCTGCGCCAGATCACCACATGCACCGCGCCGTCGACCGTCGTCGTTGAACGCCGCACCCGGGCACGGGACCGGCCGGTGGACTACCGGCTTGAGGTCTGCCATCGCCACCGGTGGCTGGCGAGCAACTGGACCGGGCGGCGCGGCGCCGACGGAGCGGGAGGCAGGTGTGGCACCGTCACGGACTACCGGGCTTTCGACACGATCGTGCAGTCCCACGCCGACCTGTGGCTCCGGGCGTTAACCACGAACGGTCCCGAGGATCACGACGGCGACCTCGCGGCCGCGCTCCGCGCGGGCTTCGAGTGGCTGACCGCACACAGGGAACCGACCGGCGTGGCGATGGCTCTGGAGCACGCGGCCCGGGTCGCCGAGGCGACCGCGGCCGGCACCCTCAAGCCGGCAGAGGGCCAGGTGCAGGTCCTGGCCGCGCTCAGCCTGGCGGAAACGCTCGACGCCGGCTCACGGGGAGCATGAGCCGGCGGCCGTACGACGGAACGTGTCATCGGTTCCCGCCGGGCCCGGCGCTCAGGGCAGGGGACCCGTGGAGGCGGGCCGGTGGGAGTCGTCGCGGCGGGCCGTAGGGTCGAAGCCGACCGGCCCGTCACGGGGAGGCCGGGCTGCACGTAGGAGTCTCCTTTGTCCGTCCTCAGCGTTGCCCTGATCGCCGCCGTCGGAGCGCTGGCCGGCGCTGCGGCACGCCCGGTGGTCTTCGCCCGCTCCGTCCCGGCGGCCGCGTCCGCACGCAGTGACTGCCCGCACTGCGGCAGCAGCGTCCTCGGACGTCGGCTCCCGGTGCTGCCCGCCTCCGGGCGCTGCCCCGCGTGCGCACAGGCGATCGGACCGCACGCCTTCACGCCGGAGGCGGCAGCCGCCGTGGCGTTCGCCGTGATCGCGGCGGGCGGGGCGAACGGCTGGGTCGCCGCTGCCCAGTACTGGATCGCCGCATGCGGTGTCGCACTCGCCCTGATCGACGTCGCCGTGCAACGGCTCCCTGACGTGCTCACCCTCCCCGCCTTGTGCGGGACGTTCCTCCTGCTCACCGCGGCCCAACTGGCGGGCGAGCCCGGGAGTCTGGGCCGCGCGGCCGCCGCCGCTGCCGTGCTCACCGCCGTCTTCCTCCTCATCGCGTTCACCGGCGCCATGGGGCTCGGAGACGTCAAGCTCGCACCGGCCATCGGGGCGCTCCTGGGCTGGAGCAGTTGGACGGCTTTGTTCTGGGGAGCAGCCGCGGGCTTCGTCGTCGGCGCGGTCCTGGAGGTGGCGCGGATGGCAGTCGGCCGTACCCGCCGCACGCACGTGTCTTTCGGCCCCTACATGGTCATCGGGGCCCTCGCCGTTTCGGTCACCGCGGCCTGACCGCGCTGCGCATTCCCGGAAATACCGCTTCCTGTAATTCCTCTTCCTGCACACCGCATTCCGGAACGGCTCATACCTGACCCCGCCGTTCCGGAACGCGGATTCACGGAATAAACCAAGCCTGGTCAACTCCTCGGCGCAGAAAGAAGATCGAGTCCGGAACGAAGACGAACCTGTCACGTTCCCGATCTTCTTCGCCCTCCTAACTGTCTATCAGCACCGCGATGAGGAAGTCAGACGGGCGGGGAATTCCGGCCGACGACACCAGGAAGAGCCGCACATGCACACCCTCACCCGCCGCGTAGCGACCGTGGCAACCACCGGCGCCCTGCTCCTCGGCGGCGCCGTCGCCACCGCCTCCACCGCCAGCGCCGCGACCGTCGGCAGCGGAGCCTGCACCCACCAGATCAAGCTCAACACCGACGTGTACACGACGGTGAAGTTCCGCACCGGCCCCGGCACCGGCTACACCGCCACCGGCCAGCTCTCCAAGGGCACCGACGTCTACTGGCAGTGCAACAAGGGCGACAACGGCAAGCCCGGCGCCTGGGGCTACGTCACCGTGAAGTCCGGCGCCCACAAGGGCAAGAAGGGCTGGGTCGCCGCCCAGTACATCAACGTGCCCATGCAGCTGGACTGACCTCCACCCCCGGCCGACAGAGACGACCTGACTCGAGCTCTCCCGGCCCCACCCACGCCTGAGCCGTCACCTCGAACAGGCTCAGGACGACGCGACGGCGGCCCGGCCCACTGTGACCCCGGGCCGCCGTCGGCGTACCCGCACCCGGAACCCGGCACCCACCCCGCCGGTGGCCTGGCGCCACGCCCGCTCCGCTGGCCCGGCCCCGAGAGTCGCCGACCGGGCGATCGAGCCCCAGGACAGGCACCTTGAACCTCACTTTCTCGTCACCCGGCGCCCCGGCATCCCTCCTCGACCGCGCCCTCGACTCCGCCCCCGGCCCCGCCGGCGCCCTCCAGGCCGTCCTCCTCGCCCAGCGCCTCGCCGACGGGCTCCTGTGCTCACGGCCGCCGCAGCCTGACACCCGCGCGCTGACGGACCACGATCCGGACCCAGAGCGCATAGAACGTGTACCTACCAGGCAGTAGACGTCTAAGGTGCGGACGGGACACCAGACTGCCGACCGCTCGCGGACGAGCACACAGGAGCGGACCGCATGCTCACGATGCGCCCGGCCATTCCGGACGACCAACCCGGCCTCGCCACGATGATCCAGGCTCGCTCCGACTGGATGAAGGCCAACCAGCTCCCCGGCTGGCGCAACTGGGGGAAGCACGTCCACGAGCTGGCCGACAACTGCACGCGCCACCCAATCGAGATGTGGGTCCTGACGGAATGCGGCGACCGGATCCTGGGCTGTACCACGATCCTCCGGACATCCGCGCCCTGGACCTGGACCGCGGCCGAAGCCGTCGACACCGCCTACTACCTCAACGGCACCGTCACCGATCCCGCCGAACGCCATCGCAAGCTCGGCACACTCATCGCCGACTGGGCCGTCGACCGCGCGGCACGCGAGGGCATCAGCCGCGTACGTCGCGACTGCAGCTCCCCGGCTCTCGCCGAGTACTACCAGCAGCAGAACTTCCAGCTCATCCGAAAGGTCTCGACCCCCGGAGGGCACACTTCGTACGCCTTAGAACGCAAGGCAGAAGAAATCCCCGAGCTCGCCAGCTGGCTTATCCCCGACATTACCTCTCCGGGAATCTCTGGAAGGTGGAGGACACCTCTCGCCGAGAGCGCGAGATCGAATATGGCGGGAGCAATGGGATACTTCTCACGATCGTTCCGCGGTGCGGCCGAAGTATCCCTTTCGGTGTAGGACGCCACTGCAGTGAGGCAGTTGAAACGAGAGCGGCCTGTCTTCCCTGCGATATCGGCAGAGAGGGCAGGCCGCAACATCCGCTCACCGGGGTTGAGGTTCGCTTCAGTGAGATGCAAAGCGGCCGAACACCTGGGTGAGCCCGCCGTCTACTCGCCCTTCGGCCGCCCTGCGGCCAGCCCAGGGGCAAGCCGCGCGCAGCGGGCTGCGTAGGCGGCGAGATGCCGGGCTTCGAATTCCGTGGCATCCCAGTCATCCACTCGTACATCACCTCCAGGCCATATGTACGCCCAACCCCACCGCCCGTTGGACAGCGGCAACTCTCGCAGCTCGTATCGAGCGTCCTCGAACGCGTCGAGGATGCGCCACTCCTGGTGGCTCAGGTCGGTCAGGACCACCCCGGAGGCAACGTCGGCGGACGTTCCAGCGACGAGGCCTGGGTATACGCGGCCTTCGAGCGCGGCAGCGCGGTAGCCCGGCGCGGATGCCGGAGACTGCTGCGGGACTCGGCCCAGCAGGGCCCGGAGGACGGCGTCGAAACGGAGCGTGCCGTAGCAGAACAGCACGTCGGGGCGTTGCGAGAGTCGGTCCCGGCGCCCAGTGGCTTCCGGGGCCGAGGTGGTTATGGCTTGCGTCATGTGCTTTCCGGTCTTAGTGGGAGGTCAGGTACATCGCGTCGTAGACGGGTGATTCTGGGGCGTGCTTGATCTGGCCCAGGATCGTGTACCCCCACCGGAGATAGGCACTGCGTGCGGGCTCATTGTCCTCGATGCACGTCAGGGCTGTGACGTTCTCCTCCCGGCCGGAGATGACCGTGTCGTGGATCTGGCGTCCGAGACCGCGATTCTGGTGCGCGGGCAGCACCATCAGCTCCCGCAGCCAGAAGATGCCGCCAGAGTCGGCGAGTTCCTGCAGCCAGGCTGGGCGCTGGGTGCCGAGGGACGTCCACCAGGGCTTGTCGTGGGGCAGGGTGGCACCGTGGACGTATCCGACGATTCGACCGTCCAGCCGGGCTGTCACCGTCTCGAAGCCTTGGGTGTCGAAGGCAGCCTCGAGTCGGCTCCGGAAGGAGTCGACGGAGAAGAAAGGGTCACCGATGTAGGGGGGCGTGTCGTACACCGTGGCGTAGACGTCGACCAGTTCGGTGAGTATCGCCTTCGCTGACTGCGCATCGTGCCGCTGGAACTCCGGGTCCACCGTCTGCACTCTCCTTTGCTTGCTCACGCGACGTGAGTACGGATCTGTTCGAGTAGGTCCCCCACGCCGCGGGCGCGTCGATGGGGAATCAAGCCGTCATGAACGATCGTCAACTGCGCCGTCGTTCGCGTAGAAGACATCCCGCTCTCCACGAGTCGGAGAGCCTGTGTCGCGGCGGCCAGACCGTGGTCGACGTCGCCGTTCTGCACGGCCGCAACCGAGAGCCGGCCGAGGCACATTCCGCGGTTCCTGGAGTGGGCGACATCCTGAAGCGCCTCAGACCGTGCGAGAAGGTCTTGGGCTCGGGCCACCTGGCCGAGGTCGAGCCGGCACATGCCCTCCAGACACGTCAGCTCGGCAAGGTTGAGGAAGTGCGCCCAGTCCGGGTCCAGCTCGTGGTCTCCGTGCTCCCATTCCTGCCAGGCGCGCTTGATGGCGGCCTCACAGTTGAAGACGTCCCCGACGCGTGCGTGTCCCTGAGCCTCCCGGATAGCCAGAAGTGCGGTGACGCGGCTGGGTGCGTTCCAGAGTTCGGCGTGCCGCTGTCCGAGCTTGGCGAAGCGCACGGCTTCGCGTCCCTTGTTCAGGTCGACGGCTTGTCTGGCCATGTTGCTGAGGGTGCGGCTGGCCAACACGTCGTCGCTGGTGTAGTTGGCCGCGTTGAGGGCCTCGGAGAAGTACTGGCGGGCCTGAGTCTGCAGCCCCGCGTCGTAGCAGAACCATCCGAGCGACGTAGTGAGCTTCCCCGCGAGTGCGTGCAGCCGCTGTCCCAGAGCGTCGTCATAGATACCCCGGTCGATCATGTGATGGGTCCAGAGCAGATGAGCCCGGGTCGGTCGCCATAGTCGATTCGCGCCGAACTGCTGGTCGATCGCATAGTTGTCGTCGGCGGCACCGGACAGCAGTTCGACTTCCTCCGGCGAGATTCGCCACTCGCCGGCGCGGTTGGCGCTCGTGGTCGTCTCGGCCAGCCACGGGGGCGGCGCCTCATCGGTGAGAGGACTGGAGCCGGCCGCGACCAGGAGGGGGCCAGGTGACGCCTGGCTGATCATGGGCACCGGTGTGAGAACCAGAGGGCCGCCGCGGTCCCCATCCGTTGGAGGGCGAAACCCCAGTTCCTCGACGGGGCACTTCCAGTAGGCGGCCAGCACCGCCCGACTGTCAGGGTGCGGCCAGGGCGGAGGTTCGGCGTTCTCCCACTTGGAGTACTGGCGGAGCGTGAAGGTGGGCGCCTTGCTCAAGCGTCCCTCTGCATGAAGGCGTCGGGCAAGAGCGGAGAGTTCCTGGACGACCTCTTCCTGCGTGCGGTTCGCACGGGTGCGTAACCGCTTGAGTTCACGCATGGCCACCTCCTCACCGTCTGGATGGCCTCACGGTAGCGACTTCGACGGCCTTGCGTGTGGGTTCGTCAACTGAATGCCCTGGTCAGAGGGAAAGGGCTGGCGAAAGGGCGGCCAAAGGGCATGTAAGAGGCAGCCAGAGTTCCGGGTAAAAGACCTGTTCACCGCTCCAGCCCTTCGCTGCACTAGGTCACGTTGCAGACACCCTGCGTTTGGTCCTGATGCTGGAGGGCTCATGGAGACCGGCGAGATGGCTGACGCCGAGAGCGCGGCTCTGTCCGTGTGGTTCTCCACGGCTACGCCGGACCCGGCTACGTCGACGGGCTTGTGGCGGACGAACCCGCACCTTCCGCGACGACTTGAGTGCGGCGTCACCTTCGACATCGTGCTGGCGGACCGGCATCTGATCGAGGCGGCCTATCGGCTCCTTGCCGAGTACGAACAGCCTCTCGGGCCCGCTGTGGCGTTCACCAGCCTTCGCTCTGCCGCCGTGCTCGTGCCGTGCGGCACGAGCGAGAGCTGGAGCAGTTTGATGGCGGCCTCCCAGTGGCCGGGCAGGCTTCCCCGGCCGGCCTGCCTCGGCAAGCGCCACGCCATTCTTGTACCCGCCCCGGCCCCACGATCGGGAGCCGGAGTCGCACGATGGCTTGTCCCACCCGATGACGAGCAGGTGATCGGCGGGACGCCGCTACTGACGAGCCCTGCTCCCCTTGCCCGCTGCCTTGCCGAGGCTCTTGCCCTTCATCTGCCTTTGGAGCGATCGCCTCTGAGCCGTGCCATGACAGCGGTCAGGTCCGTGCTGCCATCAACCAGGAGGCCGTGATGGCGACGGCACTCGCGCACGTGCTGCGCGCAGCTCTATCCGGGCAAGTGACTGGGAAGCAGGACGGCTCAGGGGCGCTCGTCTGCTCGCTTCCAGTAGTTCCGAAGCATGTCAGTGGGCCATTCCGGCTGGTGCACGGGTCCGCGGGGCAGCATCTCCTGGAAGACCGGCGCCAGGTCGATGACGGGAGTCCCAGCGTCCGCGTCCAGGTCCGTGACGTGCAGATCCCGTCCCTCGACTCGCAGCAGTCGCGGGTAGGAGATGCCGATTCGGGCCGGCCGCCTGTGATTGCGGTGGACGAGTCCTCCGGTGGCCGGCCAGTCCGGATTTCCGCGGGGGCTCCGCGGCTCAAGCTCGACGTCATTGTCCGACCCAAGGCTGAAGTGCCAGACGACCTCCAGGTGGCTGAACTCCTCGATGCCCTGGAGGGCACTCTCCGGGATGCTCGGCACGAGACGGATGATCGACTCGACTCCGCCTTTGTAGTCGTCAAGTCGGCCGGTCTGGCCTCCTACGACCGTGGCGATCACCGGCAGCTGGATGTGCTGGTCGAACACGCTTCCCCTCTCGTGGGTCTTCTCCCTCGGCGCCGAGAGATGGGCTCTCTGCGCCGGATTTCCCTACCGTACGGGTCACTTGTCCGCGAGGACCGCTCGGGCTCGCGCGTCGAGGTCTGCGGCTGGCCCACCGCCTCGGCGGAGGACGGGACTCAGTGCTCGGCGCATCTGCACGACGGTCTGCCGTGCCCGCCCGGACTGGACGCCGGTCATCGTGTCGAGCGCTTGGTGCCACGTCGCGCAGGCCGCATCGAGTTGCCCTTGCCGGACCTGAACCTCACCCAGGTATCCCAAGGTCACGGAGTGAGTCCTCTTGAACTGCCTCCGACGGGTGCGGACACTGCGCTTGAACTCGCGTTCGGCGCCCTTCAGGTCGCCCAGATCCCGCAGCGCGGCTGCGGTTTCATGGGCGAGACTTGCCTCTCCGAAAAACCACACCCGGGCGGGCTCGTTGCCGCTGTCGCTGGCGCGGCCCAGGTCGGACTCCGCGCGGTTGAGCGCGACCGCAGCCCGCTTCTTGTCGCCGGCGGCGGCAAGCCCTCGAGCGTGGACGACACCCAGCAGGGCTTTCTCCCGCCAGCAGGCTTCGGTGTAACGGCGGCTGGAGAGGGATCCTTCGGCCAGGCGTACGGCTTCCGCCGGCTGGTGCAGGTCAACAGCCTGGTGGGCCATGGCCCGCAGTACGTGCCCGGCGAGCGGCGCGTCGCCGGCCTCCTCGGCCAGCTGCGTTGCGAGGGTCAGCCACCGCAGCGCAATGGGGTGCTCCCCGGCGTCGAAACTCGTCCAGCCCGCGAGGTAGGCCAGTTCGGCAGCGGCCGACGTCATGTCCAAGCGCAGACTGTCGGAGGGGAATCGTGCGGCCAGGAGCTCGGCAACGTCGGTGCGAAGATAAGCGACCAGGGCGGCGCGTCCCACACCGCGGCCGCCGCGCTGCTGGTCCCGCTGAGACAAGAAGGCCGTCATCTCGCGCACGCTAGCGACGTCCTCGGCCGTGACCGTGTGCTGCGACAGCGGCTTGCGAGTGCGTGCGCGATCGGCGGCCTCCTGCCACCAGGTCTCGGAGGGCAGGGCCAGGCCGGCGACCGAGTAGGCCGACTGTGCCAGCACCTGGCGCCGAGCTATGTCCATGTCCGTGCTCCCGAGGGTCGCCAGCGTCGCGAGTGTGTCGACGCTCCACGCCGGCGCCTGCGGGTCGGCGGCGTCGTCCGGTGCCAGCCCAATGTCGGTCAGCGTGATGGTGCGACCGAGGCCGCGGGAGAGCGTCTCGGCCAAGATATGCGCTGCTCGGCCCTCCGGGATGGCGCCGCCGATCCAGCGAGCGATGCGGGACTGGTCGTAGCGCAGAAGTTCAGTTGCACCGTTCTCCGCGGCGACAGCCCGGAAGCGAGCAGCCAGTTGCCGCTGCGACACGCCCCATTCCTGGATGACGGCTTCCAGCCGGGTGTTGCGTGTGCGCCCCATGGGTGTGCGCCCCCATCCCCGAAACGATCTTGCATCACGTGCATCGCTTTGCCGAGCCTGCCTGCATTCCCACCGGCCCCGGCACGCGGTTGTCTCGTGAAGACGATATTCCTCCAACTCCCAGGCGGCGTACCGGAATCGGCCACGTCATGCCCACGATCTCGGACGGTGACCGGAATTGGCCCCAGCCGGGGCCGGGAAAGGCAGCTGATGAACGTGCAGTACCCGATGGGCGGCCTTCGTGGGGCGCGCACCATTTCGGTGGTGCGCGGCGGCCGGAAAGCGATCGCCCCTCCGTCCGAAAGCGACAGCACCCCGACCTGCCGGACCCGTGACTTCCAGATGGCGACAGAGATCCCAGCCCAGGCGGAGGCCGTCGCCGGAGCGCGTCATCAGCTCGGCACGCTGCTCGAGCGCTCCGGACTGTCCGAATGCGCTGACACAGTCATGCTCGTCACCCAGGAACTGATGGTGAACGCCATGGTCCACGGGTGCGGAAACAAGCCGGCGCTCCGATTCGCCGTACGGGCCACGCATGGGCACGGATGTCTGCGGGTGGAGGTGGAGGACCCCTCGATCGAGCAACCTCATCCGCGGCCGCCGTCTGCGGATGAAGAGGGCGGCCGCGGGCTGCACCTGGTCGATTCCCTGGTCACCCGATGGGGAACCGACAGCTCCGCGCCGGGGCCTGGCAAGACAGTCTGGTTCGAGCTGGACCTGGCTCCCGAGGAGGCCGCGTCGTGAGTCTCCTCCACCTCGGCCGTCGCCCGGCCTCCTCCCCCTCCGTCACTCCCCGGTCGGTGATCGCCGCTGCGGAGGAGACGTTGTCGATGGTGTTGTCGGACGGCGCACCGACTCCCGAGACTGACCAGGACATTCACGACTTGATGCTGCGGCTACGGGGTCACCTCATGCAGTTGGGGGCGATGGCGCCCGACCGGTCCCGTGCTGTGGCCGAGGTGATGAAGATGGCCCGACAGCGTGAGGTCGAAGTGCCGGACAGCTGCGCCCGGGCCCTGATGCCCCTGGCGAAGTTCGCGACGGCCGTGCGCACGGTGCTCTGGACCCTTCGAGCAGAAGGGGCGTTGTGCGAGCACTCGACCCCGTGCCCGCCGGCCAGCGCAGCCGATCACCTGGCGGCAAGCGTCTTGATCGGCCACCCCGGGGCCGGCTGGAGTGTGCTGTGCAACGGCGTGATCCTTTTCGAGGACACGGGATACCTCCTGCCAACGGGCGGCGCTGTCGGCCCGCGACGGCCTCTACCAGGTGGGGCGGTGACGACATGACCCCGTCGCCCCCGTCCCCCGTCCAGCAGCTGGACGTACGGATTCTCCCCGCGACGGCCGCCTGCGACTACGAGTTCTGGAAGGCCAGACTCATCAGCCCCCATCTCCTGCGTGACGCGGTGGCCGTGGCGCTGCACCGCCTCCCGCTACTGGCAGTCCCGGTCGGCGCAGACCGCCGCAGTGGTCACATGGACATGCTCGACCCGGGCTTCGCCCAAGTACTCGCGCACGCTCTGCGGGGACGTCCCGGATTCGAGCGGCCTGTCGCCTCCGGCCAGCTCGTGCGTTGGGGCGATCCGATGCCGGACAACCTCGCCCCGGACGCACACCGCCGATTCCAGGGCCTGCGTGAGCATCCCAGGCGCCCGGCTTCCATACGGCCCCCCGCCGGACACGGGGGGCACGACTTGGGTCTTCCCCCGCCCAAGTCGCCGCCCGGAAGACAGCCCACTCCTCCCCGGGCCGTCGTCCAGGCAGGCGCCGCGCCCACCCCCTGACGCTCGCGGCGCCCGTCCCGTTCTGGTGCCGCACCGGCCCCCTACGGCGCGGCACCAGAACACCCCTCACTCACTGGAGCCACCCTCATGACCTTAGGTAGTGACTTTCCGTGGAACATCGCTCTCAGCGAGCGCCCGCCTGCCGTGGTTCCGTCGGATGCTGGCGTGGTGCGCGTGGGCCTGGCGCTCGGCCTGCGCGCGATCGACGCCCTGGTCGCTGACGGCTCGGATGTCGGGCCGGTGAAGTACTGCCTGCTCCACCACAGGCTCCTGGTGCCGGTGGAACCCGGCTCAGTCCACCGGTGGAGGGCCGCGCACTCCGACTGCGTCCCCGCACCCAGGTCCTGGGGCTGTGACGCCAGCGGCTACCGCGGCTGTTCGGGCCTATGGGTTACCCGCCCCGGCATACCCCTGATCGAAGCCACCGCAGCCGAGGCGCTGCACGATGCACTCAGCCGGACCCGCGCCAGCCTGAGTTCAGCCCTCAGCACGCCCTACCCGCGTCACCGGCAGGTGTGCCGTGCCTAAACCTGCGTCGAGGAGCAAGCGCTGGTCAGCCTGGCGTCCCAGCCGTGGTCAGCTGCGCATCCTCACCTTCACCCTCGCGATGGCCACCGTCATCTGTGCCGCATCCGCCCCGAGGCAGTGATGGCTCCCACCGGATTGGCGCGCTGATCGTGACCGCCATGGGCGCCCTGGCGCACCTGAGCCCAGGCGAACCGCTCGGCGAACCCCGCCCACGCCCGGAGACCGCCCGCCGTCCCCGCCACATGCCCCCTCCTGACCTGCCCGAACACTCCACGCAAGGACCATTCCGCCATGCTTTACGCTGCTCCGTCGCCACCGGCCGAGGCTCCGCAGCCTCCTGCCCGGATCGTGACGGGCCTCTACCTGCGGTACCTGCGCGAGACGAAGGGCATCACGCTGGAGGCCGCGGCCCACGCCATCAGGATGTCCACATCAGCCGTCAGCCGGTGGGAGCGGGCCCAGTCCCCTATACGGCCGGACGTGCTGCGCACGCTCCTACGGCTGTACGGCGTTGCGGGCGATCACACGGACTTCCTGGTGAGCAGCCTGCCGCCGCGGGCCTACACCCGCAGCGGGCGCGAGGAACGAGGCTACGTCCGGCGTGCCCCGCACGACTGCTGGGCGGATGCGGCCCGTGACGAGGCGACGGCCCGCTACATCGCCGTGATGCGGACGGCGAGCGAGGTCACCCAGTTCTGCATGATGGCCCCGGCGGGCTTGCGAACCCAGGAATACGCGCGGGCGGTTCTTGCCCCCGAGGTGTGTGCCACCCCCGATGAGCCCGTGTTGGGACTTCCGTCGTGGGTGCACCGCGTCCCGTGGGTCGCAGAACAGCGGCGGACCGTGCTCCTGGACGAGACCGTGCTCACCAGGGGAAGCCGCCAGGCAGCGGTGATCGCCGAGCAGCTTCGGCATCTGGCCGGCCTCGTGAGCCGGGAGGAGCCCGGCCGCGGCCTGGCTGTCCGCATCCTGCCGATGAACCCGGTCCTGTTCATCCACACCATCGGCCCGGTCGCCGAGGTGACCGTCCATGGGCACCGCATGGTGGCCGGCGTCGGCCTTTTCCCCAGCTACGAGACCGGCTCCCGTGTCGCCCACCTTGTCAGCGCCGGCCTGCGGGAAGCCGTGGACGCCGCTTGGACCCGCGAACAGACCCGCGAGGAGCTCGCGTGCGCGGCTGAGGCCATGGAGCGGAGGCCCGCTTCATGAACGTCGCCCGACTGCTCGCGGCCCTGCTCGGCACGGCCCCGCCTGATGAGCCCATGGCCCGGCTGCTCGTCCTCGATGAGGAGGCCTTCACCCAGCGCGTCCGCCTCCCGTACCCCGCCGACGGCGCGGACACCACGGGCGACCTGCTCCGCTCCTGGACGCCGCTGGAGACCAACGGGCCCGTGACCGCCGCATCCTGGCGTCGCCCCGCTCCCTTGCACGAACGCATCGACCACTCCCACGCCTACGCCATCCTCGCCTCGCCTGGAGACCGCACTTCATGACCACCGCGACGCCGATCCCCCTCGCACCGTCGGTGCGCCGTCCGCGCATCGAGGACTACGCCCTCATCGGAGACATGCAGACCGCTGCCCTGGTCTGCCGGGACGGCAGTGTCGACTGGCTGTGCCTGCCGCGCTTCGACTCGGCCGCCGTCTTCGCCGGCCTACTCGGTACGGACGAGCACGGGTTCTGGCGGATAGGCCCAACCGTTCCTGCGGGCGAGCCCGCCGCGCACGCGAACCGCCGCCGCTACCGCGGGCAGACGCTGATCCTCGAGTCCGAGTGGGACACTGCGACCGGCACGGTCCGCGTGCTCGACCTGATGCCGCCGCGTCACGAGCACGGTCCGCAGCTAATCCGGATCGTGGAGGGCGTCTCCGGCACGCTGGAGATGACGTCGACAATGAGCCCACGTGTCGGCTACGGCCGGCGCACGCCGTGGATCTACGACACGGACGGGCGGACGGCCGCGGTGTCCGGACCCGACGCGCTCTGGCTCGACACGTCCGTGCCGGGAACGGAGAAGGACGGTGCGGTCCACCACCGCTTCACCGTCACGGCCGGCGCGTGGGTGGCCTTCACCCTGAGCTGGCAACCGTCCCACGCTCCCGCGCCCGAGGTTCCCGATGCCGAGGCGGCGCTCACGCAGACAAGCGCATTCTGGGAAGCCTGGGCCGAGCAGCTGGTCTACGACGGCCCGCACCGCGAGCCGGTGATCCGGTCTCTGATCACGCTGAAGGCGCTCACCTACGCCCCCACCGGGGGAATCGTCGCTGCCCCGACGACCTCCCTGCCCGAAGAACTCGGCGGGGAGCGCAACTTCGACTACCGCTACGTGTGGCTGCGGGACGCCGCGGTCACGCTGTCCGCGCTGCTGCGGACCGGATGCCGCGACGAGGCGATCGCGTGGCGGCGGTGGCTGCTGCGCACACTCGGCGGCGATCCGGAGAACCTGCAGATCATGTACCGCCTTGACGGCCGCCGCGACATGCCCGAGCGGGAGCTGCACTGGCTGTCCGGTTACGAAGGCTCGAGTCCGGTCCGTGTCGGCAACGGCGCACGAGACCAGCTGCAGTTGGACGTGCCCGGTGAGGTCATCGAGACGCTGGCTCTGGCGCACGAGCACGGCGTAGCCCGGTGCGAGAACACCGAGAGCTTGATCATGAAGCTCGTCGACTTCGTCCGACGGCACTGGCGCAAGCCGGACGACGGGATCTGGGAGGTCCGCGGCGGCCGACGGCACTTCACGCACTCCAAGATCATGTGCTGGGCGGCCATCGACCACGCGGTTCGGCTCGCCGACCAGGGAGTACTCGACGCCGACCTGGCCGAGCTGGTGAGTCTGCGTGAGGAGATCCACGCCGAGGTGTGTGCGCGCGCCTTCGACTCGCAGCGCAACACGTTCACTCAGTCGTACGGCTCCAAGGAACTCGACGCCTCGCTCCTCCTGCTGCCCCGCACCGGGTTCCTGCCGGCCGACGACCCGCGGGTGGTCGGCACGGTCGACGCTGTCCGCAGGGAACTCGCCTCCGACGGCGTCCTGGTCCACCGCTACCGCACGGACGGCCGGCATGTGGGCATGGACGGGTTCTCGGGCGACGAGGGCGCGTTCCTTCTGTGCTCGTTCTGGCTGGTCGACGCGCTCGCCCTCACCGGCCGACTGGATGAGGCCGAGGCCCTGTTCGAGCAACTGTTGTCGCTGCGCAGCGACCTGGGCCTGCTCGCCGAAGAGTACGACCCTGTCACGAATCGGCAGTTGGGCAACTTCCCTCAGGCGTACTCGATGCTCGGGCTCACCAACAGCGCCGTCCTGCTGGCCGAGATCCGCAAGACGGCGGCCGCGCCGGTGATCGCCGCGTGAGCACACCGACGAGCGTCGCCGGTCCGGGCTCCTGGTCGTCTTGGCCCGGTCAGCTCACAGGCCGCACGCCAGTTCTCCAGCCGCGTCTCTGCGCCGCCGCGCGCCGCCCACAGCCGACCCCGACGTGTGAGGAATCCCCATGCTCGATCCGCAGGTGACCACGGCCATATTCGGTGTCGGCTTCGCCGCCACGTCAGCCGGTCTCTTCGCGCAGACCCGCGCCAAGCGTCTTCTGGCTTCGCGCTGCGCGGGGCTGGAGAAGCAGCACGAAGCCGACGGCACGCGCATTGCCGCGCTGGAGACGGAGGTTCGTTACTTCGCCGAGGTGACGATGCCCGCTCTGGTGGACGTCCTGGCGCGCGGGCACCGCGGTGTGCCGGTCCCCGGGCTCAGCCAGGAGCAGCTCGCTGGCACCGTCGTCGACCACGCGCACCAGGCCGTGAGACGGCTGCTGCAGGAGGCTGTGGCCGTCACGCGCGAGCAGATCGGGCGCGCGGCCAGGTCTTCGGTGCGCGACATGATCGACGAGGCGCAGACCGGTCTACACCGCTGCCAGATGCGTGTCGTTGAGGAGATGGAGCGCCATCCCGACGGCACGGCGTACCACCAGAGCCTGATGAACTTCGATCACCTGGTTACCCAGTCGCTGCACACGCTGCAGCGCATGCGGATCCTGACCGGATCGTGGCCGGGGCTACAGCGCGCGGACTGCACGGTTCGCGAGGTTGTGGAGTCGGCTCGCGGGCGGATCAGCGACTACCTGCGGGTCAGCTACACGTACGAGCCGCGCACCGGGGAGACCTGGCTGGAGGGGCGGGTCGTCGAGCCGGTCACCGTCGCGCTCACGGAGCTGCTGTCCAACGCCACGGCGTTCTCCGACGGCAAGGTGTTCGTCGAAGTGCAAGCGTTCCAGACCGGGTACTGCATCGTCGTCGACGACGGCGGCCTGAACATGAACCGCTTCCAGCGTGAGGAAGCGAGCCGGATGCTGGGGCAGCGCGATGTCCTGGACGTCACCACCGTGCAGGACACCGGCCAGCTCGGATTTGCGGTCATCGGCCGTCTCACTGGCGAATACGGCTTCTCTGCGGACGTCACCAGCACCTCCCCGTACGGCGGTGTGCGGGCGGTACTTCGAATCCCGCTGGAGCTGTGCGGGCACGGCCCGACCGACGAGGAGATCGAGGCCAACCGCCACGCGGCCGCGTCCCTTGCCGGGCACACACCCCTCCCCATGGGGGCTGCTGCGGCCGCCGGACCGACAGATGCAACTCCTTTGGAGCCAACGGCTCCTGGAGGTCTGCCCCAGCGGCGGCGGCGCACGCCGGTTGCCACCGCGCCGACCCGGGCCAGCGAGCCCGCACCGGCGGACGACCCCGATGCGTTCTCCGCCAGCCTTGCCCAGCTCGGGCGGACCATCCACGACACCGAGAACACCCCTGAAGGAGACCAACTCCATGACTGAGCAGCAGCAGCCGACCGCCGACACCCACGACATGACCTGGGTGCTCAACCGCCTCGCCGGCTCGAAGGGCGTCGAGCACGCCGTCCTGTTCACCAGCGACGGCCTAGTGCTGGCGCACTCCGAGGGACTGCACCGCGACGTGGCCGACCGGACCGCCGCCAGCTCCTCCAGCCTGTTCTCGCTGGGCCGCGGCGTCGGCGAGTTCGCGCCCACGCCCGACGACACGATCCCCCGCAAGATCATCATCGATCTTCCCGGAGCGTGCGTCCTCGTCTTCGCCGCCGGCCACAACTCGGTGCTCGCCGTCTCGGTCGGTGCGGAGATGACCGACGCCGAGGTAGCGGTCGCGTCCGCTGAGACGATCAAGGCCATCAAGGGCCTGGCCCCTGCGCTGTCCGCGCGCGCGAGGGCCCGGACCTCGTGACGCCCCGCGGCCGCCGGCGCGCCGGGATGGTACGGCCCTACACCCCCACCGGGGGCAGGGCCGTACCCACCCGTCGCACCCTGGACGTGGCCACGCTGCTGATCGCCGATCCGAACAAGCCGCTGGCCGGACTGGACGCTCACTCCCACCGCCTGATGCAGCACTGCCTGCCCGGCGTGCTGTCGCTGGCCGAGGTGAGCGCCGATCTGCAGTTGCCGGCCGCCGTGACGAAGGTCTTGGTCGCCTCCCTCGTCGACAGTGGCCACCTCCTCAGCCGCAGCCCTGTCCCCGCCGCGCAGCAGACCGACCGTCATCTGCTGGAGAGGATTCTCGATGCGCTTGAAAAGCTCTGAGGGCCACTACCTGGCGCCTGGGGTCAACCAGTCCGTGAAGGTGGTCGTGCTCGGGCCGTTCGCTGTCGGTAAGACCACCCTCGTCGGCGCCGTGTCCGAGATCCGTCCCGCCTCGACCGAAGAGCGCATGACGAAAGCTGGCGAGGCGGTTGACACCCTGCGCGGCCTGTCGGACAAGACCACCACCACCGTTGCGCTTGACTTCGGCCGGCTCACCCTGACCGACGACATCGTGCTCTACCTGTTCGGCGGCCCCGGCCAGCCCAGGTTCAGCTTCATGGTCGACGAGCTGATGCAGGGCGCACTGGGCGGCGTGGTCCTGGTCGACACCGCACGGATCACCGAGTCCTGGGACGCCATGGGACGCATGGAGGAAGCTGGCCTGCCCTACGTGGTCGCCGTCAACACCTTCGACAACTCCCCACGCTACGGCGAAGCCGAACTGCGACGCGCCCTGGACCTCGCCCCTTCCACGCCCCTGGTCGAGTGCGACGTCCGGCACAGGGAGTCGGCAAAGAGGCCGCTGATCGCGCTCATCTCTCACCTGCTGTCCCGCCCCAGCCTGGAGCCCGCCTCATGACCACGCCGCCCCCGCTCGCCACCAGTGGCTGCCCCATGCTGCACGGCGCCGCATTCGCCGCCCGCCCAAGCGCCGTCTACGATCAGCTGCGCGCCCAAGGCCCGGCCGGATGGGCCGAGATCGCCCCCGGCGTGCACGCCCTGGTCGTCACCAACCACCGGGCCGCCGTCACACTTCTCAACGACACCGCCGTCTACTCCAAGGACTCGCGGCTGTGGGCTGCCCTGGCACAGGGGCAGGTCCCCCCGGACAGTCCGGTGCTCGGCATGATGGCCTGGCGGCCCTCCGTCCTCTACACCGATGGTGACGAGCACGCCCGCCTGCGCTGGGCCATGGACGACTGCATCGCCCGGATCAGCCCCCACCGGCTCAGGGAGATCACCCGGCGCAGCGCGCTGACGCTGATAGCCCGGGTCATCGCCCGCGGTCAGGCCGACCTGATGGCCGATTTCGCCGACATGGTGCCCATGCTCGTCTTCGCCGAGCTCCTTGGCTGCCCGCCCGAGAAGACCGATCAGATGGTGCGCGCCTGCCAGGACCTCATCAGCGCTGGCCCCGAAGCCGCCCAGGGCGCCGCGGACTTCGCAGGACTGCTTTTCGAACTCATCCAGCTGCGCCGGGCGCGGCCCGGCCAGGACCTCACCTCCTGGATGATCAACCATGGCGCGGCGCTCAGCGACGACGAGGCGCTCAACCAGCTGTTCTGCGTCACCGGCGCCGGCCTCATCCCTGCCGCCGCCGCCACCGCCTGGACTCTGCACCTGCTGCTGCGGGACGACGAGTACGCCGGCAGCCTCGCCGCCGGCACGCTGACCGTGCGCCGGGCCCTGAGCAAAGCGCTGTGGGAGCGCGCGCCCATGGCGAACTTCTCCGTCCATTTCGCCCGATATGACACGTACCTCCACGGTGTTCCTGTACCGGGCGGTGTCCCGGTCCTGATCTCCCACGCCGCTGCGAACACCGACCCCGCACTGCCGAGAGGCCTCAGCTACGACAGCCAGGCGCACCTCGCCTGGTCGGCCGGGCCGCACCGCTGCCCCGCGATCTCCCAGGCCACCACGATCGTGCAGACCGCCGTCGAGACGATCCTCGACCAGCTGTGGGACATGGCGCTGACCGATGAGAGCGCCCAACCTCTGCTGCGGCACGGCCCCTTCCACCAGTGCCCGCAGACGATGCCCGTCACCTTCCGCCCCAAGTCCGCCGACCGCATCCCCGCCACTGCCATTGCAGGAGGAACCTCGTGACCAGAAGCACCTCCCCTACCGCGGCCGTCACCCTCGACAGCAGCGGCGGCCGCGCCCTGTTCGCCCAAGCCGACATGCTCCGTGCCGCCGGACCCGCCGTCCGCGTCCGTCTGCCTGGTGCCGTGAGTGCCTGGGCCGTCACCCGCGGCGCCGTCGCCAAGGTGCTCCTCACCCACGACAACGTGTCCAAGGACGCCCGCAAGTCCTGGCCCTCCCACACCCCCGGCTCCATACCGTGGCTGTACCCGTGGGTGGACGTCGTGTCGATGTTCACCTCCGACGGCGCCGACCACCAGCGCCTGCGCCGACTGGTCGACCGCGCGTTCACGCCCGCCCGCATCGAGGCCATGCGCCCCGCCATCCACGAGATCGTCACCGACCTCCTCGATCACCTGGAGACGCTCGCCCCCACCGGCCCCGTCGACCTGCGCGCGCACTTCTCCTACCCGATCCCGACCCGGGTGATCTGCGACCTCTTCGGTGTGCCCGCCGAACAGCGGCCCGAGATGCTGCGCGTGATCGACTCCGTGCTCGCCACTGACGTCACACCTAAAGAGGCTGAGGCCATCAAGCGTGATCTCGGCAAGGCCATGCAGGCCCTGATCGACACCAAGCGCAGCCACCCGGGCGAGGACATGACCAGCCTGCTGCTGGCCACCCACGAGGAGGACGGCGACCGCCTCAGCCACACCGAGCTCATCTCCACCCTCATCCTGATGATCGGCGCCGGCAGCGAGACCGCCGTCGCCCTCATCAACGCCGCCGTCCGCGAACTCCTCGCCCACCCCGACCAGCTCGCCGCCGTGCTGGCCGAGCCGGCGCGCTGGAGCGACGTCATCGACGAAGCCCTCCGCCTACACCCCCCGATCATGTACATGCCGCTGCGATACGCCACGGCGGACATCGACCTCGGCGACGGCGTCGTCATCCGTCAGGGGGACGCGATCATCATCGGCTTCGGCGCCCACGGCCGTGACCCGGACATCCACCAGAACCCCGAGGCCTTCCGCGTCGACCGGGAGGACAAGCAGCACCTGGCCTTCGGCTACGGCATTCACTACTGCCTGGGCGCCCGCCTCGCCAAGCTCGAAGCCGAGGTCGCCCTCCCGGCCCTGTTCCAGCGCTTCCCCCAGCTCGCCCTGACCGGCGACGTCAACGACCTCGAGCCGCAGCGGTCCTTCATCGGCACTGACGTCACCGCGCTGTCCGTCGCACTGCATCCCAAGCCGTAACGGCACCCGGGCGCGTGCCGGGGAGCCCTCGCCCCGGTACGCGCCGACCCCCTTCGACAACCCACCCGCCCTCCCCCTGTCTCAGGACCGCCGATGACCACCACCGACACCCCGCCCTCGCCCGCCCTCCTCACTCACGACCAGCAGCGCGTCGCCGCACGACTCGTCTACGGAGCCTCCAACCAACTGATAGCTCGCCAGGTCAACTTGACCGTGTTCACGGTGGCCAGCCACCTCGCCGCTGCCCGCCGCAAGCTCGACGTCCCGAACTCCTCGCGCGCCGTCCTCACCCATGCCCTGCTCACGGCTCGGGAAGTGCCGCCGCCCTCCACCACCGGGCCGGCACCGGAATTCACCGAGCACGACCGGCAGGTCATCCGCGCGGTCGCCGAGCACACGCTCAACAGCGACATCGGTGGTGCGATCGGAGTGCGCGCCGACGACGCGCGCGCGGAGATCGACGCCGTCGTAGCCAAGGCGGGCGCCCACAACGCGGTCCACCTCGTCGGCCTGGCCCGCGCCTGGGGCATCCTCACAGACACTGCCCCGCCCCGCCTCCGCAGCCAGCCCGTGCCCGCCGCTGCCACGGCCACGGCAGGAGCAGCGTGATGGCCACCGTCGGCACACCGGCGTACGCGATGCTTCCGGTCCGCACCGGCGCGGCAAGAGCCGAGGCCGCGGCACTCGCCCAGGAGACCACCCGCAGACTCGCCGAGCAAGGCATCGACCATCCTGCTGATCAGCTGGTCGCCCTCATCCGGTCGCAGGCCACCGTCACCGGCCTCTACGACGACGGCGAACTCGCCGGATGTCTCGTCGTGCACCCCGGCGCGGATCTGCCGCACTGGAGCCATGGCTGCCCGGGCCCCGGGATCTGGGTGTCCCTGGTTCCGCCGGTGCCGGGACACGACGACCAGGCGGCGCGACTGCTCACGCTGTGGCTCGCCGACCACGCGGCACAGCACGGCTTGGAGTGGGTCTGGTGGGAGGTCCCAAGTGACTCCCAGACCCGCGCGACGTTGCTGGCCCTGCTCCGTGATCTTGGATGGGAGGATCTGCCGCCTGTCCGCCGCGCCGACGGCGAACGCATCACGCCTCTACGACTGCGCGCCGAGCCGCGCCCCGCTCCCACCGTGGCGATCTCCGCTGCTGACGACGCACTCCCCTTGCCGGAGGTGAGCGCCCGATGAACACCCATGCACCCACCCTGTCTGCCGCTGCCGACCCGCGCCAACGGCCGCCCGACGGTGTCCGGACCCTCACCCCTCGGACCCTCACCCCTCGGGCCCGCAGCCAGCGCCCCGCACCCGTGCCGCCGTGGCGCCCCGCAGGAGCGCAGGCTCTTGCTCGGCAGAGGACCGCCATCAACCAAGCCGCACTGCGGCAAGTCGACGGGCCGCCGCACGTGGTCTTGTATGCCCTCACCCGTGCAGACCTGGACCCGCACGACGACCTCGCCGCCGCCCAGGGACATGCCGCCCGGCACTCCTTCACCGTCGCCGACCGGATCGTCGACACGCTCGACGGCCACGGGGACGGCGACGACCCCACCCTGCGGCGCGGCTACGCCCGTGCGCTGCGCCTCCTCGCCGACCCAGCCTCGCCCGTCCGCGGCGTCGTCGCCGTCAGTCGCACTTCGGTATCCCCCATCGACCGGATCTATGAAGCCCAGCTGCATTGGATTGCCGCTCGGTCGGGCGGGCTGTGGCTGGTGCGCGCCGAGACCGACATCTGACCAGCCGGACCAATCGAGAGGCAGACGCATCACCATGACTACGCCCGGCAGCCCGCCCAACTGGCCCGCCATCGGCCGCGAGCTGACCACGCGGGCCGAGATCGCCAGGGAGTCGTGGCGCACGCCCGCCCACCGCCGATCCGCCACGCCTGCGGACGTGTTCGCGGCGGCCCGGAAGGCAGACGCCGACAACGCCCTCTTCCTAGGGGAGATCGTGGTCCGGTACGGCTGGCCAGGGCGGTCCCAGGTCGGTGAGAACGGATGCCAGGCCGCAGTGGCCATTGCTGTTCACGCCGATCAGGACCGCCAGCTTCAGAGCCGGTTCCTCGCCGCCTTGCACGAGGCGGCGCAGCAAGGCGAGGCGACGCCTGCCCAGTGGGCCCACGTGCAGGACCGGATGCTCGTCAACAGCGGGCAGGCGCAGCTGTACGGAACCCAGCATTGGTACCGCCCCGACGGGCTCCTCGAACCGCACCCGATCACCGATCCCGCCCAGCTCGACGCCCGCCGGGCCGACGCGGGCCTGCCGCCGTACACCGAACAGGCCCGCCGTCTGCGTGAGCGGCACGGGCCAATCGCATCCTTATCCGCCCCCGCTGCGGTGGGGCCCGCTCCTGCACCCGACGCACGCGCGGCGTGACCGCGCCACCACCCCAGCCCGAGTCGGTCCTGCGAGCCGCAACCCGCCCAAGGAGATGCCCTCTTGTCCCTTGCAGAGCCCCCTTTCGACAACGAAATCCGCATCGTGTGCTGGAACGTCGAGCACAACGGCGGCGGTCGGCATGGAGGGGAAGACCACCGCGACCTGGCCCGCGACATCCTCGTCTCCATCAAACCGCACGTCGTGCTGCGCCAGGAGCTGACCGGCGCGTGGGACCGAGGAAAGGCGGACCTGTACGCCGAGGCCAACCGGCTCGGTGGCCTCACGCCGTTCATGGCCGCCCCGCGGGAAGGACGCAGCCATAACCCGGTCGGCGTGATGGTCGACCCCAACCTGTTCTTCGTCGACGGCGAGTTCGAGCACGACATGCCGTGGAAGCCGATCTGCAATCCCCGCGTCCGCCTCAAGGGCTGCGCGAAGCCGATCGACCTCGCCTCGGCGCACCTGTGCCACTTCGACCCGGACCTGCGCGCGACCGAGGCGCGGCGGCTCACCACCCTCGCCGACAACTCCCGCAGCGCCCTGGTCGGGATGGACGCCAACAGCTACCCGCACCGCACGGACCTGGAATCCGTGGCGCTCCCGGACTGGGACAAGGTCGAGGACCGCGTGCACTACCAGCACCGCACCATCGAGCGCGCTGGCCGACGTGTCTCGGACACTCGACCGGACGAGATCCTCTCCGGCGGCAACCCGGTCTTCACCGACCTCGGCCTGCACGCCGCCACGGCCCTCGGCCAGCCCGGCGCGCTCACGGCTACGGCGAGCCTGAAGCGCACCGACCAAGGGCCCGCCCAGCGCATTGACCGCATGTACTGCACCCCCGACCTCGCGCCAGCTCTGACCGCCTTCGAGGTCCTGGCGAACGACGACGTGCAAGCGGTCTCCGACCACGCCCTGCTCCTCGCGCGGTTCGACCTCGAAGTCCTCCGCCGAGCCCTCACGCCCACCCGCTGACACCTCTACCTCCGGGGAGACCTTCGTGCTCATCAACGCGGCGATCTGCAATTTCGAGAACAACGGCGGCGGCGACCGCGACCTGTGGCAGCGCATGCACGACCGCCTGGCCTCGCTCGACCTGCACCTGCTCCTGCGGCAGGAGATGTGGGGCGCCCACGACAACGGCAACGCGCTCGCGGACGCGGCCGAAGCCGTGCTGGGTATGGTCGGTTTCATCGGCCGCGAGTGCTGCACCGCCGTCTACCACGACCCGAAACTCTTCATCCCGATCAGCGAGTACCCGAATACCGGTCCCGTGTGGGCGCTCCCGCCGGCCGTGTGCAGCTTCCAGCTCGCCGGAACGGCCCCCGACGCCACCCCGCTGATCGTGGGCTCCTACCACCTCAACTACTGCTCCACCACGACGCGCCTGGCGGAGGCCGAATGGCTGACCAAGTGGAATGACAAGTGGGTGAAGGACGGCGACCGGTACGTCCACTACCCTGCGCTGCTCGGCGGCGACAACAACAGCTACCCCGCCGTCGGCACTCCGGGAGACCCCGCCCCGCCCGTCCTGGAGGAGATCCGCGACGAACCCCACCAGGCGCACCGTTCCTACCTCGGGCCGGACGGCGTGCGCCGGATGGACGACCGCCCAGACGACACCCTGCGCACCGCCGGCCTCCAGGACGTCGCCCGGCACCTCGTCGCGGCCACGGGTGACACCAGCGCGGTCGCGCCCACGGTCGACGCCTGCGACACCCACGGCCCGGACGCGCGCGTCGACCGGATCTACGCCAGCCAGCAGCTCTTGCCCGCCGTCCGCGAGGTCGAGGTCGTCGACATGAAGGGCCTGTCCGACCACCACACGGTCGTGGTGCGCCTGGACCGGGACACCCTCACCGAGATCCTCAACCACCCGCTCACCCGGGCGGCGTGACCGATGTCCACGACGCGAGGCCCGCACCTCCTATGCCGCGCTCCCCGCTGGCGCGAATCGCCGCTCCGCTCTGCCGCCCCTCACCCGAGGAGTGCGCTGAGGACTAGGCCTGGTTCCGGGCACGCCTCGCCGACCCGAATCTCCTCGACGGCGCGGTTGGGGTGAAGGTGGACGGCGCCGTACTCCTTGGGGTGCCCGCCGGCGGTAGCCGCCGTGCCGGCTACCTGCCGGTGGGCAACGTGGCCGATGCCGTGCGCGTAAGTGCGGCCCTGCGGGGCCGGCCCGGATTCCCGCGCATCCGACTCGGCCTGTCGGTCCACCGAGACACCTGCCACACGGTCAACTGGGGTCCGTGCGAGTCCAGGAACGACGCTGAGCGGGGCAGGCACTTCGGGTACGCGCCGTCCGCCATCGACACCTTCGTCCGCCGCCGCTCGATCCCCGACCACCCGGCGGCCCAGGCGGAGCACGACCCGGATCAGGACGACCGGTGGTCCTGGTACCAGGATCCGCTGAAGTCGACGCTGCGCGACCTCGGCGGCTGCCTCGCCGTGATCCTTCTGGGCGTTCTGATCACCCTGCTCGTCTCGGCAGCCAAGGCGAACGCCACCGGTCCCACCTC
This sequence comes from Streptomyces actuosus, assembly GCF_016921115.1. GTDB lineage: Bacteria > Actinomycetota > Actinomycetes > Streptomycetales > Streptomycetaceae > Streptomyces > Streptomyces actuosus_A. Next base: position 128,107 of record NZ_JAFFZS010000011.1, on the reverse strand, counting down.
TACTTCCCCTCCCTCCTCAACGTGGAAGCCAACCGTCGAAACAGCGCTTTCGGCAGGCACCACTTCGCCCTCTCCACTGACCTCACCCCGATGGGCGGCGCGATGACGAAGCCGAGATCAGCGAAGGCGGAGCGCAACGAGGTCTTACTCAAGCATCTGGAGACACTGGACTGGTCCATCAGCGGCTTCGCCCGCCGGATCGCCGCTCGATGCGAGGCCATCCACCTGCCCTACACGGTGGTCACGAGCACCGTCTCGCGATGGTGCAAGGGCGCAACCCCCAGCGACGACCTCGCGGCCGCCGCGTGCCATGTTCTGTCCAATGCCCTGCACCGGGTGGTGACGCCGGAGAGCCTGGGCTGGCCGTCCCACACCGGCCTGGTCGCGGCGCAGTCGCTGGAGTACCTGGACGTCCCTCACGCCGTGCGGATGCTCTCGAAGCTGTGGGCCCTGGACGCCATGCGCCGACGCAACGTCGTCAAAAGCGCATTCTCACCTAGCGTTTTCGGCCCCGCCTCAAGGGAGGCGCTCGTCATGCCGGCCGACGCCGTGATCGGTGGTCACGGGCAGCACAAGGTGACCGCGGCGGACATTGACCTTCTCGACGAACAGACGCGGTTGTTCGGCAAACTCGACTCCCAGCACGGCGGGGGCAAGTTCCGCGGCGCGTTCGCGTCGATGATGGACACGCACGCCACGCCGATGTTGAACGGAAGCTTCTCCGCCCGGACTGGGCACCGGCTGTACGGCAGCGTGGTCGACGCCGTCCTCGCGATGGCCTCGATGGCCTACGACGACCAGCTTCCCGGCCTAGCCCAGCGTTACGACCTTCAGGCGATGCGGCTGGCCCAGGCAATCGGCGACCGCGCCCGCATCACCCGGGTCCACATCCACCAGGCCCGGTTGGCGGCGACGCAGGGAGGGCAGGCGGATGTGCTCGCTCACGCACGTAGCGCTGTGCTGGCGGCCAGTGGAGCGCCGCCTCTGGTCAGGGCCTACGCGTGCGTGACCGAAGCCCGGGCGTGGGCGCTGAACGGTCACGCGGACCAGGTTGTGGCGGCGGTGAAGCGGGCCCGCGAGTTCTTCGTCCGCGCGCAGAGCAGCACGGGCCCGGCCTGGCTCGAGTGGTTCGACTTGCGTGAGCTGGAAGGACAGGCGGCGTGGGCGTTCGCCGTCGCCGGACTGGCCGAGCAGGGTGCTCAGGCCCTGAAAGAGGCCTCGGCCCTTCCGTCGGACCGGACGCGCGACACGGTGGAACTCTTGATCACGGAGGCCGAGCTGGCGCGGCTGCGCGGTGACTCGGCCGAGCACATGGCGGCGGCGAGGCGGGCCTCCCAGGCCTCGCAGCACCTGATGAGCCGACGGCTGTCCGAGCGCCTGGACCGCCTGAACGCGGGCGAGCCGCTGCGCGACTTCTGACCTTCTTCGTCCCCCGCCAGGACGCCCCGTGCCCGGGGCCGGGGCCGCGATGTACCGGAGGCCGCGGCCCGGTGGCCGGTCAGCCCGCGGGGAAGAGGTCCCGGTAGAGCGAGTGGGACCTGAAGGCGCCGCCGTGATGCGGGGAGATCAGAGATCCGCGGCGCTGTTGCCCGTCGGCGGTGCGCAGGACAGCCTGGAGCTGATAGTCCGGGTGAACACGGTCGTCGCTGAGGGCGGCCGCGAAGGTGAGCTCCAGGACATCTCCGGGCTCGACCGGCACGGGACTGTCGAAGAGCGGCAAGTAGATGGTGGCCCAGTTCGTCTTCATGCTCAGTGCGTCGAGAGGCTCTTCGTCCGGCAGGCACCAGAGGTTGAGCCAGGTGAGCACGCCATCCACGAGGCCAGACCGCGTGATGGCCAAGTGCGTAGTCGTACGCTGCTGCGTCTGCAGGTCACCGTTGAAGTCGAGCACCTCGATGGGAGCTCCCTCGGAGAGCAGCGCGTCGGCGGGCGGGTTCTCGACCCTGAGTCGTACGTCGAAGGGGCTGCCGTGCCAGCCGAAGATGCTTCGTAGGTACGGGAGTGCGGCCTCGGCGAACGCCACGGGCTGTTCGGGGAGCAGGTCGGACAGGCGGACCGCGGCGGCCAAGGTGACCGCGCGGTGGGGGATGACCAGCCCGCCGGGTTCCAGGAGGCGGGTGCGGGCGTCGGCCAGGACGGCTGCCGCGCCTTCGGCGCCGGCGAGCGAGCCGATGATCTCGGCGACGCAGACATCGGCGCGGGGGGCGAAGCGGAGTCTGGTCGACTCGCCGAGCAGGAGCGTGATCCGGTCCGGGGACTCGAGGGCCGGCAGGTTGGCGGCCGCCTTGTGGAACGCGTCCTCGATGACCTCGATGGCCACTGCGTGCCGGGCTCCGGCCTGCACGCCTTCGCGTGCCCAGAGCAGGTCCTGGCCCGTTCCGATGTCCAGGATCCGCCGGTCTGGTGCCAGGTGCGCCAGTGCCGCGCGGAACCGGTGGTTGCGCTCGTCGTCGGTGGTCATGGTCGTGTAGAGGAACGGGTCGTAGATCGGGTACTCCCCCACGCTCGGCCACAGGGCGGGGCGGCCCTCTCGTTCGGGGCCGGGGTCGACGCGCACGCTCAGGGTGTGCCCGGGGATCTCGATGTGCTGGATGTCGCGCACGGTCTGCCTTTCGCGGAGGTTCGGCGTCCGCCCAGCTCCGCTGCCGCGACTGCCGGCGTGTCGTGTGCTGGGTGACGGGCTCAGATGCCGGTGGTGTGCCAGGTGATCCTGGCGGGGGTGTCGAGCGGCCGCCGGTCGGCGGCGTTGGAGGCGCACCGGGTCCCGACGTAGAGCCAGCCCAGGAGCTGTTCGTCCTCGTCGACGCCGAGGTACTTGTGGACCTGGGGTGCCCGGACAGCGGCGCCGGTGCGCCAGATCGAAGCGAAGCCTTGGCTGTGCAGGAGCAGCGAGAGGGTGGTGACCATGCCGGTGGTGGCGGCCAGTTGCTCCCACTCGGGGACCTTCGGGTGGTTGGGCACGGGCCGGTGCACGATCGTCAGGAGCAGGGGCGCGCGCAGGGGCTTCGCGGCGGCGCGGCGGGCCTGTTCCGGTGTGTCGGCGGCTTCGCCGAGCGCGCCGCCGAGTCGGGCCCGCTCGTCGCCGCTCACCGCGACCACTCGCCAGGGGCGAAGCCGCCCGTGATCGGGTGCGGTCGCCGCGGCCTGGACGAGGCGCTCCAGTTCGGCGGGGCCGGGGGCTGGCTCGGTCAGGCGGGGTGCGCTGCGCCGGGTGAGGACCGCGTCCAGGACCGGGTTCGGGGAGCGGGTCATCGGGTCGCCTCCCCGGCCGGGGCGCGCTCGGGATCGTCGTGGGGTGCCGGCGGGGTCATTCGCGGGTCGTCGCCGGCCACGCGCCGGAGGATCGGGGCGGTGGCCGCGGTGGTGATGACGGTCATGATCACTAGGAGGGTGAACAAGGTCTCGGTGATGACGCCGGTCTGCAGGCCGATGCCCAGGACGACGAGTTCGGTCAGGCCGCGGCAGTTCATGAGCGTGCCGACGGCGGCCGCCCAGCGCCAGTCGGAGCCGGTGAGCCGGGCGGCACCGGCCGCGCCGCCCCACTTGCCGACGACGGCGACGGCGAGGATGGCCGCGCCCCAGCCCCACTGTCCGGCGGGCAGGGTGGAGAAGTCGGTGTGCAGGCCGGCGTCGACGAAGAACAGCGGCAGCAGGAGCGGCAGGACGACGGTGCGGATGCGTGCGGCGCTGCGTTCGACGGCCGGCAGCCCGCGGGGGGCGGCGGCGCCGAGCAGGAACGCGCCGAAGGCGGGGTGCACGCCGATCTGGTCGGTGGTGTAGGCGCTGAGGCAAAGCCCGGTGAAGAGGAGGGCCAGGACGAGTTCGTCGCCGGTGCGGCCGGCGCGCTCGAGCAGGGTGCGCAGCAGCGGGCGTATGAGGGTGAGGCCGGCGGCGAAGGCGGCGGTGAGACCAAGGGTGGTCAGGGCCGACAGGGCGGTGCCGGTGGTGGCCAGGGCGACGGCGGCGGTGAGCAGGCACCAGGCGAGGGCGTCGTCGGTGGCGGCGCAGGCCAGGGCGAAGGTTCCCAGAGGCGTGGTCTCCAGGCCGCGGTCGGCGAGGATCCGGGCGAGGACCGGGAAGGCGGTGATGCTCAGGGCGACGGCGACGAACAGGGTGAACGGCAGCCGCTCGACGCCGTCGGGGGCGAAGTGCGGGTAGAGGGCGGCGGCCAGGGCGGCGCCGAGGGCCATGGGGAGCAGGAGTCCGGTGAGGCTGACCGCGGCGACGGCGCCGCGGGTGGTGCGCAGGCTGCGCAGGTCGAGTTCTAGTCCGGTCAGGAACAGGAAGGCCAGGAGGCCGAGGGTGCCCAGGGCGGAGGTGACGGGCAGGACCGAGGGCGGCAGGAGGTGCTGCTGGACGGTGGGGGCGAGCCAGCCGAGCAGCGAGGGACCGAGCAGGGTTCCGGCAAGGATCTCGCCGATGACCGGAGGCTGGCCGAGCAGCCTGACGGCCCGCCCGCCGGCCTGGCAGGCGAGGACCACGACCGGGACGGCGAGGAGCACGGGCAGCAGCGGGTCGGACACGACAGCTCCAGGAGTCGGGCGAAGAACCGCACGGCGGTGCGGCGGCCGGGCGGGAACCAGGAGTGGATCAGGCGCGGGTCAGCGGCAGGGTGGTGCAGCGCAGCGAGCCGGGGATCCGGGTGACCTCGGAGTAGTCGACGGTGAGGATTTCGAGTCCGCGTGCGGCGAGCTGCCCTGCGATGCGGTCGCTGCCAGCGGTGACGATCACGGTGTCCGGAGCGATCGCCAGGACGTTGGCCTGGACGGCGCGCGCCTCTGTCTCGGTGACGTCGACGAGGTCGAAGTGCTGCTCGAAGAAGTGCAGTTCGGCGGGCGGGAAGACCTCACGGTGGATGAGGGCGGTGCCGGGCGCGACGATGGTGAAGTGGTCGTCCAGGTGGACGATGCCGTCGACAGCGAAGCGGACCGGGCGGACCTCACGGTCGACGCCGTGGTGGGCCAGTGCCCGTTGCAGCGCCCCCAAGCCCGCGGGGGACGTCTCCTCCCCGAGGCCGACCAGGACGGTGCCGGCGTGCAGGGCGACGTCACCGCCCTCGATGGTGCCCTCGTCCAGGTGGGCGACGTGCGGGGCGCCGGTCAGCAGCGGGGCGAGCGCTTCGGCCTCGGGGAGGCGGTGCGTGGAGTTCAGGCGCGCCATGACCAGGACGTGGTCGATGACGAAGGCGATGTCGCGGGGGTAGTGCTGGACCGGGCACCCCGGCACGGCGTCGAGGAGGGTCACCTCGGTGCCGCGGCCGCGAAGGAGGTCAATCAGGGTGTCCTGCTGGGAGCGGACGGTAGCCGGATCGTACGGCTGCCAGGAGCTGGTGGTCTTCTGGCGGGTCAGGACGGGGTGGACGCCGGGGCCGTCGAGGTCGGGGGTGACGTCGCTGGCGTAGCGCATGGCGACGTGGCGCAGGGCGCCGTACTCGCTGGTGGCGTGCGGAGTAAGCACGATGGTGTCTCCTGGGCGGGGTGCGGGACGGTCGGACGGTGAGCCGGACCCGGCGCAGACGGTCCCAGGAGGGTGCGGGTCCGGGGGCCGGCAGGGTCAGGGCTGCCGGCTCCCGGAGGTCTCGCGGGTGTCAGGCGACGGGGCTCTTCTGGGTGTCGGGGACCTGGGGCAGCCAGTGCACGGCGTCGTCGCGGAAGGACTGGTTGACGGGGACGAGATCGGCTCCGCTGGTGTCGTCCAGGGCGGTGACGACGATGCCGAGCTCGGGGACGTCGCTGTCGATCGCCGCGAGGCGGCTGCCGCAGTTCGGACAGAAGCCGCGCTGGGCCTCGCCCTCGAACGTGGTGTACCAGGTCGGCTCGACGCCGCCTGTCCAGGTGACGTTTTCGGGGGCGAAGCCGGCCCACCACATCATCGGTCCGCCGCCGAGCTTCTTGCAGTGCGGGCAGCTGCAGGTGTGCGGGTAGACGGCCTTGCCCTTGACGGTGAAGCGGACCCGTCCGCACAGGCATCCGCCGGTTCGCTCCTGGGCTGCGGCGACGATGTCGGGGGTGGCGTTCATCAGTTCATCTCCGAGGCGCGGTGGGCGAGTTGAGCCCACCAGTGTGTCATCCCTTCGGTGATCGTCAGCCAGCCGTCGAGGGCCTGGGGCAGGTCGATGTGGAAGAGTTCACTCTCCTTGATGAACCTGGCCAGGCCCTCGATGTGGGCGGCCTCGACGCTCATGCCGCTGACCTGGGCGGCCTCGTGCTCGTCGTCGAGGTGGAGTTCGTAGTAGTAGTGCAGGGCCTTGAGCTCGCTGCCGCTGCGGCCGGTGGTCAGCTCGCCGTAGCGGTTGGTGATGTCGCGCAGGATCTCGGTCTCGGCGATCGCCACAGCCTCGGTGGCGTAGTAGGCGCCTGCGATGTGGCTGGGCATGTGCGAGCCGACCATCCACTGGTGGAGGTTGACCAGCGTCTCGGTCTCGGGGGCGGGCCCATGGCCGTTGACGAGCAGGCCGAGATCCGACAGGAGCGCGTTGGTGTAGAGGACGTAGTGCGCGGGCACCTTGCCGCGCTCGCCCCCCTCCTCCAGGTGGTTGCGGCGCAGCTCGTGAGCGAGCTCAGGGCAGTAGCCCTCCACGGCGGTGGCGGCCGCCTTGAGGAACTGGGCGTTGTAGCGGGCGAACACCGAGAGCTCCTCGATGTACATCCGGGCCTGGCGCTCGTTGAGGTCGGCGGCACCCACCATCTCGGCGATCCGCGCGTACGCCCAGTCGACCAGCGGCGCCAGGTGCGCGGTGACCAGGGCGGTGCCGGAGGTGAACTTGCCCAGCAGGGTGCCATTGACGGCGCTCTGCGTCTCGGGGTGGGCCTTCAGATAGGCCTGGACGAGGCTGTTTTCGGGGGTCACGCGTCGGCGTCCTTGAGGTCGGAGGGGCGGGGGGTCAGGTGCAGGCCGCCGGTGGCTCCCAGGGCGCGGACGGCGGTCAGGAGCTCGGCGTTGTCGGGCAGGACGAGCGTGTCGCCGCGGTTGAGGGCGGTGGCGGTGTCCCGGTCCAGGCCCGCGCCGTCGAGAGCGATCCCCGGCAGGTGGCCGCGCAGCAGGACCTGGTGGGAGTCGCCGTCGTCGTCGAGCAGGGTGGTCACCTGGTAGGGGGCGATCACGCGGATGCTGGCGCCCGGCGTGACCTGCTCGGGGTCGAAGGCGTCCGCGGCTTCCTGGCGGGAGAGGTCGCCCTCGACGAGTTCCCAGCCGCCGTTGCTCAGCAGCGTGGCCCACCGCTGCTCGGCGTGTCGGCGGGCGACGCCGCGAACACGGTCGGCGGCGACGGTCAGCAGTTCGCGGCCCACGCCGGCCAGCCGGTCGGCGACGGCGCCGGGCCCCGTGGCCATGTCCGCCATCGCGGAAGGCTCGTTGAGCGGGTCGTCGGGCCCGTCACCGGCCAGGTCGGCGAGGACGTCCGGGATGATGCGGCTCTGCAGGATCTGCGCGTATGGGTAGGTGTACAGCGGCATGGCCACCGAGACGGAGAAGGTGTCCTGGGTGCCGACGTGGAAGACCCGGCGGGGCAGGAAGAGGGCGTCGCCCGGCTCCAGCAGGAAGTGCTCGGCTTCCTCCAGCAGCGCGCGGTAGTCGCCGTAGGTGGGCTCCTTGCTGCCGGTGAGCTTCTCGTACTGCTCGGCGGGCCAGCAGTAGAAGTTCTTGGCGTTGGGGCCGAGGTGGACGAGGAAGGCGTCCTCGTAGCCCTCGTGGATCCCGAAGGCGGTGCCCGCGTAGTTCCCGGCGAAGGCGACCTGTTCGGCGCCGCCCAGCGGCAGGCCCCACCCGTCGATGAGGGTCTTCAGGAAGGTGCCGAGGCCGGCGGCGAGGGCGGGGCTGACCGTCTCCAGGTTGTTGATGACCAGGGAGAACCGCTCGGCGTTGGCGAGGTCCTGCATCCACGGCACGAAGGCGCCCACGCCCCCGTCCCAGGACGGGGCGGTCAGCGCCTGGGGCAGAAGGTCGTCGCGGCGGTCCTCGCCGACGTAGACGCGGGCGTGCGCCTTGATGTCGGTGCCAGCGGCGTGGGCCCGGCGGATGGCCTCGAACCCTGCCAGGACGTCGTCCGGTCCGGCCGCGGTGGCGGGGATGATGCCCTTGAAGAGGAAGGGCGTGGTCCGCCCGGCGGTGTGGTCGGGGAAGGTGCCGGTCCAGAAGGTCTGGTCGGGCGGCCAGGGGTAGGCGGTGTCCATCAAGAATCTCCTGACGTCGGGGCGGACTGCCGTGTTCGACGGAGCCGTGGCGAGGGGGCGCCGGGGTTAGCTGAGGTAGTCCTCGGGGCCGCCGCGGCGGACGGTGTCGAGGGTGAAGCAGTGGAAGCCGCCGCCGAACAGCCGCCGGTGGCGGTGGCGGACGGGGACGACGGTGAACCCGTGGCCCTCCAGGACCTCGATCAGTTCCGGGTAGAGCGAGTTGACGACGACGGTGTTCTCGTCGATGGACAGCAAGTTGATGTCCATGTACCGACTGCCGATGGGGATGACGAAGCCGAGGTCGCTGTAGTCCGGGAAGTTGCTGTCGTCGGTCTCGGGGGCATAGATCACGTCCCAGGACTGCATGGCCGCGGGCAGGTACTTCAGGTAGGCCGGGGAGCGCAGCAGCATCAGGCCGGGGCGCAGCGGGACCAGGACGCTGTCGATGTGGTTGTCGGCCATCGCGTCCAGGCGGTGAAACCGCAGGTCGCGGATGTTGTCCCTCAGCCAGCGCAGGGCGAGTTCGTGGTTGTGGTTGGCGACGTTGACCAGGACGTCGCGGCCCAGGCGCATGCACTGCGCGCCGTCGAAGACCATCTCCAGACCCAGGCCCTCGATCGCGCCGGCGCTCTCGCTGTCGGTGGCGCGGCTGACGTCCAGGTTCTGGCGAGTGAAGTAGGCGGTGTCCAGGGAGTCGCGGGCCAGGGCCGGGCGCGGCATGCTCAGCCAGTTCGCCCCCTCCTGGTAGTAGCGGTAGAAGGCGGGCTTGAGCAGGTCGTTCTCGAAGATGCGGGCGCGGACGTGGGGCGCGGTCTCCACGATGGTGTTGCCGAGGATGATGGTCTGGTCGCGGACGTTGAGCGGCGGGGTGGCCCTGGCGTCCCAGTGCGGGGAGCGGATGTCGATGTCCTTGCCGGGCGCCGCCGGCCGCAGGACCTTCACCCCGCATCCAGTCAGGGCGTCGGCCAGGCCGGCGATGTCCTCGTTGAGCTCGTCGACCAACTGCCCGGGGATTGGCAGCAGTTCCTCCCCTGACGGGGTGGCATGCCGGCCGAGGACCGGGGCGACGTTGTCGTAGAAGAACAGCCGCCACGAGGTGTCGGTGTGGTGGGCGTCGTAATGCTCGGCGCGGCCGAGGACGACTTCGTCGAGCCGGGTGAACTCGTCGAAGCTGTTCAGGGCCGTCGGCGAGGCAGGTGCGGGCTGGGGCATGGTGGGCCGCCTCCTCGGCGGCGGGTGACGGCGCCCCCTCGCCTGCGGCGCGCGGGTGCGCGGCCGGGGGGCGGTGCCGTACAGGGTTCGGAGGTCGGGCGAGGACGAGGTCAGGCGACCGAAGCGTGCTGGGACGGGGTGCAGGCGGCACCGGGAGCAGCGGCGAGCCGGGTGATGATGTCCTCGATCACGCACGGTTGGTCGGGGGTGGAGCGCCGCCGGAAGAAGTAGCCGGAGCACCACGGCACTTCGCCGAAGCGCGGCAGGTTCTGCGCGGCAAGGGCGCGGGCCTCAGGCAGGCGCCGCCAAGGGATCTGAGGGCACCAGTGGTGGATGGGGTGGAACATGTCGTCCAGGTGGCCGCCGAGCAGGTGCCGGGTGAGCCAGTGGGAGGTCCAGCCACGGGTCTGAAGGAGGACATCGCCGTTCTCGATCAGCCCGGCGTGGTTGCCGAGATCGGTGATCCAGGTGACGACCGGCCGCACCAGGACAAGGGGGAGCAGCCAGTAGAGAAGGAGGTACGGCACGCCGCCCACGGGCCACAGCGTGGCGACGACGCCGGTCCACAGCACGGCTCGGGTGGCCAGGGCCCGCCAGGTCTCCCCCGGCGCGCGGGTGACCAGGGCCAGCACCGCGGTCTTCGGCAGCCGCCACAGAGCGTTGCGCACGATGACCCGCAGAACGAAGGCGCGGCGGCTGGGCGCCCGGCCCGCGGCGCGGATGTTGCCGGCGCGGTAGGACTGGAACATCGGGTCGTCGTCCGAGCCGAGCTTGGCGTGGTGGACGTAGTGGCTGCTTCGGTAGGGCTCGAAGCCTTCGCCAAGCAGGCCAGTCAGGAGGTAGCCGACGATCCGGTTGGCGCGGCGGGTGGCCATGAGCTTGGAGTGCACGCACTCGTGGCCGAGATTGGACAGGTGGCGCTGGCGCACCCCGATGTAGCACACGGCGAGCAGGGGGCCGGCGACGTGACCGATGAGGTGACCGGCGATCGCTGCGGCGGTGATCGCCATGAGGTCCCAGGTGACGTCCCACAGGCCGATGGTCGGGCGCCCGCAGAGCTTCTCCAGGTCGGCGATGAGCTGCTGCCCGAGGGCCTTGCGCACAGGGCCGGAAGCTCCGGTGCCGCTGCGGGTCCTGCCGGCGGCGGGGCTGCCCATCAGGTTCTCCAGTCGACGCGGTGCGGATGAAAGGGGGGCCGGGCTCCGGCGCGCCCCCCGGGGGGCGCGCCGCACGGGTGACCTGCCGTTGGGCGGGCGCGCCGGAGCACGACGAAGGGGTGGATCAGCCGCGTGTCAGGCGGCGACGGGGGCGCTGTCCGGGCGCATGCCGGCCTTCAGACCGGCGGCGTCCGGGCGCATGCCGGCCTTCAGACCGGCGGCGTCCGGGCGCATGCCGGCCTTCAGACCGGCGGCGTCCGGGCGCATCCCGGCCTTCAGACCGGGGGCGTCGGGGCGCATCCCGGCCTTCAGACCGGGGGCGTCGGGGCGCATCCCGAGCTTCAGACCGGCGGCGTCCGGCCGCATGCCGGCCTTCAGACCGGGGGCGTCGGGGCGCATCCCGAGCTTCAGACCGGCGGCGTCCGGCCGCATGCCGGCCTTCAGGCCGGTGTCCGGGGTCATTCCAGCGGTAGCGGTCATCGAGTTCTCCCTGCTCGGTCGCGGGTGATCCGCGAGTCCGGGTGATCGGGCTGTGGAACTGCCGGGCCGCGGGTCCGGTGAGGTGCTGAACCGTCGGCTCGGCACGCCGTGGTGTGGGCGCACGCCGGTGGAGAGGGCCGCGCCGGAGCACGTCTCCTCCACCTGTGGAGGAGCGTTGCGTGGTGGTCACGCCGGGCGCTTGGTCAGTCACGCTAGGACTCCGCCGAGGAGGGCCGCAATGGCTCTGGCCGTTGCGCCGGTTGCACGGGACCGTTGCGTCACCGTTGCGCACAGACTCTGGTTGACCTGCGAAAACGCCGAACTCTGTTCCTGAACGGGCCTCGTTGCGGGCCCGTTGGGCGTGGCAGGACCGGTGGGAGGGCTTCTACTGCTCGTACAGGCGCGGCTACTTTGTGGCCCCGCCGAGGACCTGAACGACAGATCACCGTGGGGCCCGGCTTCCCGCGAACTGCGCCCGGAAACAACGGCCTTGAGGAGTACCCGTGCTCAACCCCGTCGTCATGAAGTCCGACCTGCTGTTCAGCCTGCGGGACACGCTCCGCGCCGAGGCCTTCGTCGAGGTGACCACCCCGACGATGCGCAGAGCCGATCTCAGCCCGGGGCGCCGTCTGCCGGTGGACCATGACGGCGGGCGGTTCCTGCGGGCGATGATCGGCCCGGCCTTGCGCGTGAACCTGGAGCACCACCGGCGCATCTTCGAGATCGGCGCGTGCTTCCGACCCGAGAAGCTCGACGAGCTGCACGCGCCCGAGTTCCAGATGCTCGATCTCTACGCTGCCGGCGAGGACTTCGACTTCCTCCTGGCGCTCGCCGAGAGGCTGATCGGCCCGCACATCCCGTACGCCCCGCAGCGCGTCTCCGTCGCCAGCTACGTCCGCGACCAGTTCGGCATCGACCTGCACCGCGAGCCCCTCGGGGACCTTCCCGCCCAAATGGCCGCCCACCTGGGCATGAGCGCGGACGTGCCGTTCAAGACAGTGCTCGGGCAGTACGTGGAACGCGAGGTGGAGTCCCAGAGCGCCGGCGCCGCGCTGTTCCTGACCGAGTACCCGGTCGGCGGGGACGAGCCGTGCGCCCGCCTGGCACCCGGCACGACGGCCGTCCTCAACCGCTTCGAGGTCCTGGTCGACGGCATCGAGGTCGTCCACGGCTACGAGGACGAGCCCGACGGGGCCGCGTTCGTCGAACGGGCCCGCGCGGTGGACCTGTACGACGACGAGCAGGCCCTGGCCAGGGAGGCGATCGACGCGGGACGTGTGCCGGCCGGCAGCGTCGGACTCGGCATCGGCATCGAGCGGCTGTGCATGGCCGCCTCCGGTGTCAAAGACATCAGCGTCTTCCAGCCCTCGCCCCAGTTCTGACCGTCCGGAAGGAGTAGCGATGGACCTGTCGCTGCGCCCGCTCGACGAGAGCGGCTTCGGCGCCATCGTCGATGCCAACCTCGCGATACACGCCGAGCGCCTCGCGCCGCAGTTGGCGGCGGCCCTGCATCAGCACCGGCTGCTGATCGTGCCCCGCCAGCACCTGAACCACGCCGACTTGCTGACCGTCGCCTCCTGTTTCGGGACGGTGGACACCAGCGTCGACCGCCGGTACGCCGTCGGCGGCTTCCCGGGCCTGACCGTCATCAGCAACATCGTCGAGGACGGCAAGCACATCGGCGTCTACGACGGGGACAACGAGGAGGAGTGGCACGCCGACAACAGCTTCAAGCCCCAGCTCACCTCGGCGACGATGCTCTACTCGGTCATCACCCCCGCACGCGGCGGCGAGACCCGCTTCGCCGATGCGACCCGCGCCTACGCCGACCTTCCCCCGGCGGTGCGACAGCGGATCGAGGCGATGCGCGCGGTGCACTCCATCGAGCAGCTCGGCGCGCTCCAGAGCCAGGCCAGCGGCGGTCAGTCGTCGATCGCGGCCGGGAGTCTGGCCGCGAGCCCGGAGGTCGTACACCCGCTCGTCCTGACCCACCCCGCAACCGGCGCCCGCTCCCTGCTGCTCGGCTCCATGGTGATCAGTGGCATTAGCACGCTCGCCGAGCAGGAGAGCCGTGCGCTGCTGGAGGAGCTGCTGGAGCACACGACCAGCGCGCCGTACGTCTTCAGCCACCGCTGGGAGCAGGGCGACCTGGTCGTGTGGGACAACCTCGCCACCCTCCACACCGCCTCCCCCTGCGACAGCTCCCGCCACCGCCGGCTGCTGTACCGCGCCGCCGTCCGATAGCCGAAAGCCCCCGCGTTCACACCGCCGGATGACCTGCGGCGAGAACACGAGGTTGCCCCCGTAGCCGGCCCTAGGGTGTGCCCATGACCGCGAAGGTTCCCCTGAAAGAGACCGCTCTCAACGCTGAGCGCATCGCCCGCATCGGCCGCGAAGTCCACGCCGCATGCCCCGAGTTCGACGCCGACAAGTTCGTGACGTCGGTGATGGCGGACCTTCCCCGGCTGGAGCTGGGTGCCCGGATCGCCCGGACCAGCGAGGGCCTGCACACCTACCTTCCGGTCACCGGCTCCCAGGCCCTCGACGTGCTGCTGCGCTCCCTGCCGCCGACCCCGGAAGCGGCCGGCGTGCCGAACGACTTCGGCCTGCACACCTACTCGCCCTACTCCCATTTCGTGGCGCGCTACCTTCGCACCGGCGAGTACCTGGACCAGGCCCTGGCCGCTCTAGCGCGCCTCACCCGGTACTTCTCGGCAGAGGTCGCCGTGCGGCATTTCCTCAACGACTTTCCCGAGGAGACGATGAAGGCGGTCAATGCCTGGGCCCGCGACGAGGACTACCGGACCCGCCGGCTCGCGAGCGAAGCCACCCGTCCGCTGCTGCCCTGCGCCCCACGCATCTCCCTGCCGGCTGACGCGGCACTGCCCGTACTCGAACAGCTCTACGGCGACTCCAGCACTTACGTCCGCGCGTCGGTCGCCAACCACCTCCACGACCTGTCCGATACGCAGCCGGACCTGGTACTTGCCACCCTTCAGCGCTGGAAAGACTCCGGTCGAGCTGCCGACAAGCACTTCACTTTCATCGCCCGGCAGGCCCTGCGCAGCAGGTTGAAGAAGGGCTGGCCGGCTGCGTACGCCTTCCTCGGCTACGCCCACGACGCACCGATCGACCTGTCGCCCCTCACTCTGGAGCGCACCGAGCTCACCGAGGGCGACACGCTCAGCTTTTCCGCCACGCTGACCACCACGGCGGCCGTCCCAGTGCACGTGATGTTCGTGATCTCGTCGACGACACCGACTGGCAAGCCGCGCGAGAAGGTGTACTTCCTGCTGCGTGGCACTGCCGAGCCCCGCAGCGAACTCCTGCTCACGAAGGACCATGTGCTGCGGTCGACGGCCACCGCGAAGCTGACACCCGGCGCCTACTCGATCGCCCTCCAGGTCAACGGGCGCCGATTCCCCGCGGCCGCCTTCACCGTCCTCACTCCCTGACCACTCCCCTCCCCGGCCCGACCCAGGTCCTCCCTGTTCAAGGCAGTGCCCTCCGCGCCGCTGCCGCCCCAGCCATGCGCGCACGACGACCGCACGCCCGGCAAGGACGCGGATGGCGAAGAGAACTGGCTGGCCTAACTACCCGGCGCCCCCACGCCTGCGGGCGCCGGCCCTGGACGCGTCTGCATGATCCAATTACGCGAAAGTGAGATACCAGCCGTATGACTGACTCGCCACTCCTCTTACCGGCGGACCGGCAGCTGCGTGTGGGCAGCTACAACCTCCTCAACGGCGGCCAGGAGCGCTGGGAGGACCAGGTCGGCCTGCTGGGCGGCCTGAACCTGGACGTGCTGAACCTCCAGGAGGCCAAGCACTGGGACCAGAAGGACTCCGAACGCGTGTACGCAACCGCGGAATGGCTGGGGATGCAGCCGCTGGTCGCGCGGTCGCGTAGTCACGGATGCCACCTCGTCACGTACTACCGGTGGCCGCGGGTGCAGTGTCTGGGGTTCTCCCCCGACGGTGCATGCGGCAACTTCCACCACACCGTCCTGCGAGCCCGGTTGCGCATCACCGGGGTCAGGGAGCCGGTCGTGCTCCTTCACACCCACCTCGACCCGTTCAGCCCGCAGGACCGGCTGGCAGAAGTCCAGTGGCTGACCGAGCACGCCGGCGCACGCACCCTGCTGGCCGGAGATCTCAACACCCCCGGCGCCGACGACGAAGAGCCGGAGGACTGGGATCTGATCCCGGCGAACCAGCACTCCGGGCACCGCCTCATGCTGCCCGACGGCTCATACGGCGGCACAGACCGCCGGGCGATCCGCGCGCTCATGCACGCCGGATTCGTCGACCCGCCCGTCCATCTCGATCAGCCCATCCCACGCACCGCGGGCCACCTGCGTCCGGAGCAGAAGTGGGACCACCGAGCCGACCATGTCCTGCTCTCCACCACGCTCGCCTCGGCGCTGCACTCCTACGAGGTACTCGACGACACCGTCACCCAGCAGCTGAGCGATCATCTCCCGGTCATCGTCACCCTCGACATCGCCCGCATGTGACTCCGCCCGGTGGGCCGGCCGAACATCCGCTGTCCTGCCGGCCCTCTCGATATACGGACCTCGACGCGAGCCTCGGCGTTTCGGCCAACTGCACGAAGCATCTGCACCCGTAGACCCCAAGGGTCGGTGCATCCCGCAGTCTCCGCCGCGCGCTCTATTCCGGGGTTCCCAGCTCGACTGAAACACAGGTGTTCGAAATTCATGTCGGGTCGTTGAGCTTCACGACCCAGCCGCAGCGACCGTCAGGGGGCCACGTTGACCTCGGCCAGCACACAGGACCAGCCGGATACCGGCACATCAGAGGCGGGTGCGCCGGACGAGACGAGCAGAGCCCAGGACGAGGAGTTCCTCTACCGGGACGAATCGAGGCATCAGGCTGGGGCGCAGCTGACCACCGGCACCATGGCGCGACGGCTGCCGGCACTGGTTCTGCGGTCACTGAAGATGGCCTGGCAGGTGGACCGAGGTGCGACGGCCGGACTGCTCGCGTGCCAGATCGGCACCGGCGTGCTTGCCGCGTTGGGGCTGCTCGCCGTCACGGGGTCGATCACCGCGCTGATCTCGTCGGGCGACATCACCGAACGCCTGTGGGAGGCGGCGCCACAGCTGGCGGTCGTCGCCGCGGCCACGGGGTTGCGGGCGCTGCTGGGGATCACGGTGACGTGGCTGACCGGGCGGCTGCGGCCGGTGCTGGCCCGGGCGGCGGAGCTGACGATGATCGAGGCCGCGCTCGGCGCGGAGCTGGCGGCGAACAACAAGCCCGGCTACAACGACTTCTACGACATCGCCGACCGCGGTGCCCAGGTCACTCCGGACCTGGTGGACGAGGCGCAGGACGTGTTGGCGGCCACGGCTACGCTCGCCGCCGGCGCGACCGTTCTCGCCGTGCTGCACCCGGTGCTCCTTCCTTTGCTTCTCCTGGCCTGCCTGCCACAGGCCGCCGCGTACGTACGGGCCGCCCGGGTGGTGTACCTGGCGGGCCTCGAGACCTCCGGGCGCCGCCGCATGCTGCACAAGCTGCGCTGGCACATGGCGTACATGGAGTCCAGCGAGGAGATGCGAGCCTGCCTGGCCGGGCCCTTCCTCACCGCCCGGTACCGGCGCCTCGCCGCCTCGGTCAACGCCGCGGAGCGCAAGGCCGCGAACACCGGCGCGTGGATGGGACTGGCCGGCGCGGTTGCCGGCGGAGTGGCGGCGGCCGCTGTGTGGGCCGCGTTGCTGTGGCTCCTGGCTTCCGGGCGCATGAGCCTCGCGGCCGGAGGCGGCGCGGTCTTCGCGCTGCAGACGGCGACCGGGTCCGTGCGCGGCATCATCAACGGCGGGGCCCGACTGGTGCGCACCGGCTGGTACGTGCAGGACTGGCAGAACTTCCTCGACAACGCCCACGGGCAGGCCATGACCGCTTCCCGCGGTACCAAGATGCTGTCCGCTCCGCCGGAGCGGTTCGAGGTCCGCGACGTCACCTACCGGTACGACGGCGCCCCGAAGGACAGTCTCAGCGGCGTCTCCCTCCAGGTGCGGCGCGGGGAGATCATTGCGCTGGTCGGTGAGAACGGGTCGGGCAAGTCGACCCTGTCGCGGCTGATCTGCGGTCTGCTCCTGCCCACGGCAGGTGAGGTGGCCTGGGACCACGTGGCTACGGCCGAGATGGACCCGTGGGAGGCGTGGAAGCATGTCGCCCTGGTGCCGCAGAAGTACACCTATCTGCCGTTGAGCATGCGGGACAACATCACGTTCGGGCAGGGGGATACCGCAGACGCCGCGGTGCTCGCCGCGTGCGAGGCGTCCGGGGCGACGGACATGCTGCCCCATCTGCGGTCCGGTCTGGACACGCTGCTGACGTCCGAGTGGTTCGGCGGCCAGCAGCTGTCCGGGGGCCAGTGGCAGCGGGTGGTGCTCACCAGGGCGTTTCACCGGCAGGCGGCTCTGCTGGTGATGGACGAGCCCACCGCTGCTCTGGACGCGCGGGCCGAGCATCGCATCTTCACCGGGCTGCGGGACCTGGCCAAGGACCGGGCGATCCTGCTGATCACGCACCGGCTCGCCAACGTCGCCATCGCGGACAAGATCATCGTTCTCGATCAGGGTCGCATCGTCCAGGAAGGTTCCTACGAGGAGCTCACCCGCGAGCCGGGGCTGTTCCGCTCCCTGTGGGAACTGCAGCAGCGCACTACCGGCGAGGCAGCATGATCCCCGACCACCCTCAGTCCCACTCCGCGCACTCACCAGCCGGCAGCACCTGGCCGGCGGACTTCACCGCGCACCGGATCGGCGCCGGCTGCCCGATGTGCCGAAACGACTTCGACGCCGACGACATCGGCTGGGGCCTGCTCGTACGGCGCGGTGAGGTCAGCAACGCCTACCTGTGGCGCAGCGGCCAGGTCCGCGGGTATGCCGTCGTGATCTACACAGGACGTCATGTCGCCGAGCCCACTGAGCTGGACGACGGAGAGGCGGCCGCGTTCTGGCGCGACGTCCTGGCCCTGGGCCGCGCGGTGGAGGCGCTTTACGAGCCGCTGAAGATGAACTACCTGCTGCTGGGGAACCAGATCCCGCACGCCCACTGGCACTGCGTTCCGCGACGTGAAGCCGGAACGGACCCGGCGCCGGGCGGGCCGCTGCCCTTCGATGCGCTCGATCTCGGACGGCAGGACGAGGTGCAGCTGCAGGCGGATGCCCTAGCACTGCGCCGGCTGCTGCCTCCCTCCGGCCGGCCGGGGGTGCGGCGATGAACGGCGCAGAGTCGGACGGGATGGTCGTGGCGGGGATCCTGACGCTGTTCTACCGGATCGTCCCGACCGTGGTCGGCGAAGGTCCTGCGGGGACCGCGACCCGCAACTATGTGGCCCGCGACAGCGACGGAGCCCGGTGGTTCGTGAAGTCATACCCGGCGGGCACCGATCTGGACGCGGAGCGCCAGGCGCTCGAGCTCGGCGAGTTCGCGCGGCTCGGCCGGATCCCGGTTCCGGTAGTGCGCAAGACCCTGGAAGGTGACCTCATCGCGGCCGCCGGCGGTATGGCGGTGTCGGTCGCGGCGTACGTCGAGGACACGGAGACGGCGGAGGGCGGCCTGTCCGGCGATCGGTGGGCCGCGGTGGGCGAGACCGTCGGGCACCTTCACCGGACCCTGGCCCGGCACCCGGCCGGACCTCCACGCCGTGTACCCGCCCGGGAAGTCTGCGATGTGAAGCGGGCCCGGCAGCGCCTTGACAGGCTGCTCGTCCTCTTCGCCAAGAGGCCGCCCACCTCGGGGTTTCCCGCCTGGGTACGGGAGACCGCCGCCCGGCGGCTCGACGCGCTGCCTGCCGTGGCCGCCATGGTCAAAGGGCTGCCGACGACGCTGACGGTGCAGACCGTCCACGGAGACCTGGCCTCGCCCAACCTGCTCCTGCGCGGACAGCAGGTGGCCGCATTGATCGACTTCCGGGCGCCCGGTCACCGCAGCCCCGCCTGGGAGCTCGGGCGGATCGTCCTGGACCCGCGCACTGTCCTGGCGCAGCCGCAGTGGCCTACCGGCCTCGCTGAAGCTGTCGCTGCCTACCGGGCAGCCAACCCGGCGCTGCCGGCCGAAGAACTCCTCGCCGTGCCCCGCCTTGCCGCCGGATACCTGGCCTGCTCGGTGTATCCCCTGTCCGAGGCCGTCGACGACCCGGCCGCCGTCACCCCCGAACTCGAGGCGTACGGGCGCAACCGGCAGGCGGCCATGGCCGAGCTGTGCGAGCGCCTGACGGAAGCCGAGGAGGTGCTCCATGACTTCCTCCACTGACCCCTCCTCCTCTCCCGGCACCCGGCCGTCGTTGTGGCGGCACCGCAACTTCCGCCGCTACCTGACCGGGCAGGCAGCCAGCGTGACCGGCAGCTCGATCAGCAGCATGGTGATCCCCGTGCTGGCGGTGCTCGAACTGGACGCGACCACCGCCGAGGTCGCCTGGCTGACGTTCCTGGGCCAACTGCCGCCCGCACTGCTGGCATTGCACGCCGGGGCCCTCGCCGATCGACACTCCAAGCGGAGGCAGATGATCACCGGCGACCTGGTCAGCGCCGCCGCGCTGGCCAGCGTGCCGGTGGGGGCCGCGCTCGACCGGCTGTCCCTGACCCAGCTGATGGTGGTCGCGGCCGTGCAAGGCGCGGCGGGGGTGCTGCACGATGCCGCCGCGATCAGTCTTCTGCCCAGCCTGGTCGAACGGTCCCTGCTCCAGCGGAGCAACAGCCGCATCGGCGGGCTCTTCGCCGTCGCCGCCACCGCGGGCAGCAACCTCGGCGCCGCCCTGACCGCGCTCCTCGGACCGGCCCGGGCGCTTCTCGGGGATGTCCTGTCCTACCTCGTCAGCGCCTGGTGCACCGCCCGCATCCAGGCCCCCGAAAGCTCCCGGCCGGCAGCGGCAGGCCGTCGGCTGCACACCGAGATCGGTGATGGCCTGCGCTACGTGAACGGCGACCACCGGCTGCGCACCCTGACCCTCGTCAACGCGACGACGTCGTTCGCCCTGGCGCTCCTCAATACCTTGTGGGCGCTGTACCTGCTCCGGTCCCTCGCCATGGGCGCGACCGCCTTCGGCGTGGTCCTGGGCATCGGAGCCCTAGGCGCGGCGGCCGGCGCTCTGGCCGCCCCCTCACTCGCGGCGCGGTACGGGCCCGGGCCGATGATGCTCGCCGCCCTCGCGATCACCCCGCTCACCCAGATCCCGTTGCTCCTCGCCTCCCCGGGCCTGGGCTGGCAGTTCGCCATCGGTGGTGCGCTGTTCCTTCAGCTGGCCTGTGCCGCGGCCGCGGGGACGACCCAGCGCACCATTCGCCAGGTCGTCACCGCCGACGGCATGCAGGCCCGGATGCAGGCCGTGAGTACCTGGCTCACCTCCGGTGCACGGCCCGTAGCCGCGCTCCTCGCCGGCGGGCTCGGCACCTGGATCGGCGTACGCCCCACCCTGGTCGCCGGCGCCTGCCTCCTCCTCGTCCCCCTCGTGGTCCTCTACCGCTCCCCGCTGCGCAGTCTGCTGGACATGCCCGGCTCGCCCGCCGTGGCTTCTCCTTCAGCCGAGGCCGCCACACTTCCGACGCCGTCGGGGCCGACCGTCCCCCATCCCGCAGTCGCCGTGGATGTGCGGCACGACCGCTCCTTGGAAGGTGGCCCGTGAGCATCCACCTGCACACGGTCCCCGGCCCGGAGCCGTCATCGGCGGACCCGCCGCCAGGCGCGCCCCTCCCTCCCAGCCCGTACATTCCGTCCGCCACGTCCCGAGGTGATCACGTGCCGCCCTCCCGCTCTGATATCCGCGCGACCATCGAGACCTACCTCAGCCGGCATGCCGAGGAACGAGACTCCCTGGAAGGGTTGTTGGCTGTCCTCGACGCGGCCGAGGAGCCGTCCAGCCGCGCCACGCTGCCCGGACACGTGACCTGCAGCGCCGTGGTCATCGACCGCGACCGCCGGGTGCTCCACATCGGCCATCGGGTGACAGGGCTGCTCCTTTGCCCCGGCGGCCACGTTGAGGCGGGTGACCGTACGCTCCTGGCCGCTGCCGTGCGCGAGGTGTGCGAAGAGGCCGGATTGCGCCCCGGTGACCTGTGCCTGACCCCGCAGTTCCTCGCCGAGCCGATCGACGTGGACGTCCATGACATTGACGCCAACCCGGCCAAGGGCGAGCCCGCTCACCAGCACTTCGATGTCCGCTTCGCGTTCTACCTCACCGCCGAGCAACCGCCCGCGCTCGCTCTGCAGGACGACGAAGTCGCCGGGGCTCGGTGGCTCCCGTACGCCGACGTGCGATCTCCGACGCTGCGGGCCAAGCTCCTGGCCGCCGAGGCGGACGGCCTCGACGGGTGCCCGGAGCCCGTCAGCGCCAACGCCCTGATCCATGACGGAGCCGGCCGGTACCTCCTTCATCTACGAGATGACCGGGAAGGCATGTGGGAGCCCTGGGTGCTGGCCCTCGTGGGAGGCAAACGGTCGCGGGACGATGCCAGCCTCGAGGCGACACTACGACGTGAGCTTGCCGAGGAGGTGCCGGGTCTGGTGCCCACGGAACTGGTGCCGTTTGCCGTCCAGGAGGCGACGAGCGTTGACGGCGTGGCGGTGCCCATCAGCGTCTATGCCGGGCGCTGGAGTGGGGATGCCGGGGCGGTGGATCTCCGCGAAGGTGTCCTGCTGACGTGGTGCACTGTGGACATGCTCGACCGGCTACGCCTGAGCCCCGGGCTCGGGGAGCTGATCCGGCGCCACGCGGCCGAGCACCCCGCGACCGAGGGACCGCCGGACGACACCTATCCGCTGCCCGACGAGGTCCCGCCGGGGACCGAGCTGCACATCGTTGGTGTCCACCTCCATCTCCAGGACGACCACGGTCGGATCCTCCTCGGCCTGCGCCACCCGGATTCCGCCTTCGCGCCGGACACCTGGCACTTCCTGGCCGGACACTGCGAGCGGGAAGCCGCGATCGACTGCCTGGTCCGGGAAGCGAAGGAGGAAGCAGGCATCACCATCGCGCCCGAGGACGTCGACCTCGTCCACACGGTGCACCATGTCGACTCCCCCAACGTGCGGCCCAGGATCGCGCTCGTCTTCCAGGCTCGCTCCTGGACCGGCGACCCGGAGGTCCTGGAGCCCGACCGGTGCGTGGAGTGGCGTTGGTGGGAGCCGCAGAAACTTCCGGCCGCAGTCGTGCCGTACACCCGACGGGCGATCGACGGAATCCTCCGGGGGCGCCCGTACTCCGAGGACGGCTGGGGCGAGCGATGAGCACTCTGGACACCTGTCCCGCCGCCGGACCGGTCGGCGGGGCCACGCCGACGGATGCACAAGCGGATCCGGCAGCCGCGCGGGCGGTGATGGTCGCCCGGCTCGAGGAGGAAGGGTCTTTGCGGCCGGGCCCGGTCCGCGACGCCCTCCTCGCGCTGCCCCGTGAAGTGCTGATGCCGCAGGCGTACGTACGGCGCAGTGCCCCGGGCAAGGAGCCGCCGCGGTGGGATCTGCGGGACTGGTCGGCGCCGCAGGACCGCCCCGAGCTCCTCGGGCTGCTGTACGGCGGGGCCAGTGTGCTCGTCCAGCACGACGGGGAGCCGCTGCTGGGTCGGGCACGGGGGACGCGGTCGGGGGCGTCGATCACGTCGATGTCGACGGTGATGGGCTTGACCGCCTCGCTGCTGGAAGAGCTGGATCTGCGCCCGGGTCTGCGTGTGCTGGACGTCGGGACGGGCGCGGGGGTGACCGCCGCGGTGGCCTGCCAGGTCTGTGGCGACCGGGGGGTGACGACCCTCGACCGGGACCGTCACCTCACCGACGCGGCCGCTGCCCGGCTGGCCGACCTCGGCTTCCGGCCGCAGGTGGTGTGCGGATCGGGCGAACAGGGCGTGCCGGGCCGGGAGTTCGATCGGATCTTCGTGTCGTACACGGTGGAGCGCGTGCCGACGGCCCTGGTCGAGCAGCTCGCGCCCGACGGCAAGCTGCTGGCGCACGTGACCAGCGCGTCCCCGTCGTGGCCCGGCCTCGCTGTCGTCGGACGCACCGCCGACGGGCGGATCACGGCAGAGCTGCGGGCCGTGGAGTTCGCCCACCGCGCTGGGCACGGCATGGCGCGGATCTGGCTCAACGAGGAGCTCCGGCAGCGTATGGCGACCGAGCCCGGCACCTGGACCCAGCGGAGCAAGCTGGCGCCGCCCGCGGACAGCGACCGCGGATTCTGGCTGGCGGCCGACCATCTCCTCGGAGGCGGTCTGGTGCGGGACTTCGGGTCTGAGCACCTGGCGATCGGCGCACCTGGCTGCGGATCCTGGATGCGCGCGGAGCCGGTGGGCCACCGGCGCTGGAGCGTCACCGTCCAAGGGCCGCGGGACATCTGGAAAGAGATCCAGGACCTCGCCGACCGGTGGCGGGCCGCACGCTCCCCCGACCGCTACCGCCTCTACTTCGACGCGGACGGCGGGCAGCGCGCGGCGTCCGAATGCGGACGCCTGTCCTGGCAGCTACCCGCCACCCACCCGCGCGATGAGGGAGCCACCCCGTGACCTACCCCGACGGGCCCCTTCCGGGCCTTGCACCGAAACAGGAGACCATGTTCGAGGGCGCGGCGTTGGCCTACGCCCGCCACCGCCCCGGCCTGCCGGAGGCGGCGGTGAGCCTGCTCGCCGGCACGCTGCGGGGCCGGCCGTCCCCGGTGCTGCTCGACCTGGGCACCGGAACCGGGCAGGTGCCCCTCGCGCTCCTGTCCGCCGGCGCTGAGCTGACGCACATCGAAGCCGTCGACGTCAGCCCGCAGATGCTGCATCAGGCCAGGCAGGCCCTCACCCCCGTGCTCGGCCACTGCACCCTCACCTTGGTCCACGCGGCGGCCGACGCCTACGAGCCGCTCGCGACGCTGCCCGGCGAACCGGACTCCGGCCCGGACCTGATCACCTTCTGCCGGTCCTACCACTGGATGAACGGTGAGGCGGTCCTGGAGATGGCCGACCGGGTCGCCACACCGGGCGGCGCAGTGGCGATCATGGGCGACGGGAGCCTGTGGACCCACGACGCCGACTGGACCCGTGCGCTGCGCGAATTGATCCAGCGCTACCTGGGCGCCGAGCGCCGGGCGGGCGCCCGCCGTGCCTACGCCGAGCCCCGCCGCTCGTACGAGGAGGACCTCGCCGACTCGGCCTTCAAAGACGTCACCGAGCACCTGTTCCCGGTGACCCGCGCCTGGGCGCCGCACGAGGTGCTCGGCTACCTGCGCACCACGTCGTTCGCCGCTCCCGAGCTCTTCGCAGGGCGGCACCAGGCGTTCGAGGACGAAGCCCTCGCCCTTCTCCACGCGCACGTGGTGGACGGGTCTCTGGTCGAGGAAGCGACGTTCAGGGTTCTGCTCGCCCGGCGTCCGGAGGGAGCGCGATGAGCAGCGAGCAGCGGCACACCGAGCCGGTGGACGTCCACCTGATCCTGCGCCGAGAGACCGCCGACGGGCCGCAGGTTCTGCTGTCCCGGCGGGCCGGGCAGGTGTACGCCGCCGGCCTGTGGCACCTACCGTCGGGGCATCTGGACGGTCCGCACGAGGACGTGGTCACCGCCCTGATCCGCGAGGCACGGGAGGAGACCGGTGTCGTCATCGACCCGGCCGACGTGCGGGCCGCCGTGACCGTGCACCACCGCAGCCCCGGAGGCGCCAGTCGTACCGGGCACTTCTTCGAGGTCCGGCGGTGGAAGGGCGAGCCGGAGATTGCCGAGCCGGACGTCTGCGACGCGATGGACTGGGCACCCCTTGCCGCCCTGCCCGCCCCAATGGTGGCGTACTGCCGTGCGGGCCTGGACGCCTACAGCGCTGGCGCGCGGCTCGCCCTGCACTTCCAACTGACCGGCGACAGCATCGCCTTCGACCCCGGTGCCGACCGGCTGCTCATCGTGCCGGACGTGACCGGCCAGACATCTGCCGCCCGTCCCGACGCTGCGGTCGTGGAGTTTGCGGAGCGGGCGGTCGGCCGGATCGCGCAGTGGACGGATACGTCGTGGGCGCGCGAGGAGAGCCGGGTGTGGCGGGTCCACGGCGTCCAGGGCGGCACTTGGTATGTGAAGGTGCACCAGAGCGAGCGGTTCCACGGCAGGGAAGTGCGGGGGCTACGGACGTGGGCACCTGGGCTGGGGGCGGCCGCCCCCCGGCTGGTCGCCGCCGACGAGACCCTGCGGGCGGTGGTCCTCACCGCGGTGCCGGGCCGCCCGCTGCACGGCGCCGTCCTTGCCCCGGAGCGGGAGAGGAAGGTCTTCCACCGGATCGGGGCGCTGGCCCGCCGCATCCACCAGTCCTCTCCCCCACGGCCCGCTCCCGCCGACAGCGGCCCGGCCGTGGCCAAGGCCGACCGGCACCTGGCCGGGGCGCGGTCTCATCTGCAGCAGGGTGATGAGGAGTTCGTCCGCGAGCTCGTCCGGCAGGCCGAGGACCTGCCACCACTGGAGTGGGTGGAGACCCACGGAGATTTCCAGCTCCGCAACATCCTCGCCACCCCCGACGCAGCCGACGAGACGGACGACCGTGAGGTCTTCCTGGCGGTGATCGACCTCGAGCGCAGCGAGCCGGGGCCGGCCGTACGGGATCTGGTTCGCCTGTCCGACGCCTGGGCTGGCCGCGACGACCTCTTCGAGGCGTTCCTGGCCGGGTACGGCAGGTCCCTGACCGCCGCCGAACAGGCCCGCCTCCTCATCGACGCAGCGCTCGATTCCGTGAGCGGGATCGCCTACGGCGCCGCCCACGGCGACCCCGAGCTGGTCGAACGCGGCCGGCGGACCCTGGCCCGGCTGCGCGCCGAGCACTGTGCCGCCCTCTCACCGACAGGAGATGCCCAGTGAACGACACAGCACTCACTGCCGCGGCCGAGCCGCGCGACGCCGCCGGACGGCCGCCGGTCCGCGCGGCAACCCCCGCTGACGCCGAAGCCATCACCCGGATGCGCTCCGCATACGTCCTGTCCGCACCGTTCACCGAGGACTGGGTCCGGCAGTGCACGGACGAGCTGGCGCCACGGCTGACGCCGGAGGGAGACGCCCGGGCCTTCGTCGTCGACGCCCCGGACGGCACGATGGCCGCCTGCGCCCTCGGCCTGATCCACCCCGTGCTCCCGGCCCCGACCTACCCCCGGGGACGGGCCGCCCGCGTACAGATCGTCGCCACCCAGCCCGAGTTCCGCCGCCGCGGTTACGCCCGGGCGGTCTTATCCGCACTCCTCGACCACCTCGCCGACGTCGAGGACGTCACCCTGTTCGAGCTGCACACCAGCCCGGAGGCTGCGCCCCTGTACCGGGAGCTCGGCTTCAGCGGCAGCCCGGCGCTGATGCGGATGACCCGCCACCGTCAACGTGCCGGTGCTGTGCCCGGTGCGCAGCCGGACTCGACGTGGGTGCCGCCGCAGCAGTACTCCGACGCACTGCCCCGGGCGGCCGCGTACGCGTGCCTCTATGTCACCGACGAGGACGACCGGCCCCTGCAGCTGCACTCCGTCTACTCCCCCGGCCACCCCTGGCACATGATCGGTGGCGCGATGGATCTGGGCGAGCGGCCCTGGGACGCGGTGGTGCGCGAGTGCCGGGAAGAGACCGGCATGACCGCCGCGGGGCCGCCCCGGCTGCTGGCCACCGTGTTCGGACAGCCCCGGGAGCAGCGTCCATACAGCACTCTGCAGCTGATCTTCGACGGCGGTCGCCTGACCGATGAACAGATCCGGGGCATCACCCTCAATCCGCGCGAGCACGACGAGGCCCGCGTCCTGCCCTTGGCCGAGTGGGAGGCGTTGATGCCGGCCCGCGATTTCGTGAGGCTGCGCGCCGTGGAGGAGGCCCGCCGCACCGGCGTGGCCGCATACGTCGACACCTGGGGGAACGCATGAGCGCCAGCAGCATCGTTTTGATGTCCGACCGGCGGGTCGCCGCGATCCCTGTCCAGGAGCGCGGCGAGGTCCTCCTCGACGCCCGCGCACACGGCCTGATGGTCGACGACCGCAAGCAGGACGCTGCGGGCGCCTGGGCTCACGTCCGTCAGGGGGGTGCTCACGCGGCTCCAGCAGGCGCAATCGCGGCTCCCCGGCAGTGTGCAGTTGCTGTTCATCGAGGGCTACCGGCCCCCCTCCCTGCAGCGCCGGTACTTCGAGGAGTACTCCGACGAGCTCGCCCGCGCCCACCCGGACTGGAAGGCCGCCGAGCTCCGGGAGGCCGCCAGCCGCTTCGTGTCACCGCCGGAGATCGCGCCGCACTCCGCCGGCGCGGCCGTCGACGTGACGCTGATCGACCACCAGGGCCGCGAGCTGGACATGGGCACGCGCGTCAACGCCTCCCCTGAAGAGTCCGAAGGCGCCTGCTACACCGACGCCCCCAACCTGAGCGCCCGGGCCCGCACGAACCGGGCCACCCTGGGCGACGCGCTGTCCACCGCAGGCTTGATCAACTACGGGACCGAGTGGTGGCACTGGTCGTTCGGCGACCGGTACTGGGCGCTGCAGACCCAGCAGCCGGCCGCCCTCTACGGCCCCGTCGAACTGCCCTGACACCGCACCACCACCCCCGCCTTTCACGAACGAGGAGCGACCTGTGGGATACACCCGGACTGACTGGTCCGAGCACTACAACGGCGGGCGAGGCTTCCGGCGGCTCGGCGACGAGGAGAAGCGCCTGCTCGTCGAGCATGCCCCGGCAGCCGAGGGCGGCCGCGCGCTCGACGTAGGGTGCGGAACGGGCGAGATGTCCGTCTACCTCACCTCGCTCGGCTACACCGTCGACGGAGCGGACTTCGCCGAGGGCGCGCTCGAGCGGGCCCGCGCGGAGCACGCCGGGGTGGAGGGGGTGCGCTGGCTGAGCCTGGATGTCGAGCGCGACGACCTGGCCGCTCTTGCCGAGGACGGCTACGACCTGATCGTGCTGCGGCTGTGCATCGCGTTCGTCCGCGATCGCGCCCGTGTCCTTCGCCGTCTGGCCGCCCGGCTGCGCGAGGGTGGGGTGCTGGTCATCATCACCCCGATCGTGGAGAACACGCCGGAAGAGCGGCGCCACATCGCGCTGGACGAGAACGAACTAGCCGCGATCACCGACGGGTTCGAGGACGTCGAGCAGTTCGACGCGGAGGGCCTGGCGGTGCTGGTCCTGCGCGGACCGGCCGGATTCAGCGCGGAGGAGAAGCTGCGACCCGAGCCGCAGGCCGTCTTCGGTGCCGCAGTGGTGGTCACCGATACGTTCGGCCGGGTCCTGCTGGGCCGCTCCACCCGAGGCATGTGGGAGCTACCGGGCGGCCGCATCGAGACAGACGAGGCCGCACCAGCGGCCGCGGTGCGGGAGCTGAACGAGGAGACCGGGCTGACGGCGCGCGTGGAGGACGCTCACGTCATCACCGTGCTGCACGACGACCGCCTGGATGTACGCCGCGTCACCGCCGTGGTCCGCATCTCCCGCTGGGACGGTGAACTCTCTCTGCCCGAGCCACACCGCTTCGTACGCTGGGAGTTCCACGACCTGAACACCTTGGTGACCCTCGGGAAGATCTTCGCGCCCAGTGCGCACGCTCTGACCGTGGTGTGGCCCGGGGTGCTGCCGGGGCTCCCGTCGGTCCATTCCTACGCGTGCTCCGCCGCCGTCCCTCCGGTGCCCGGGGAGCCGGTCGAGGCGGTCCGGTTGCGCGAGCGGATGGCGGACATCGTGATCAGCAAGGGCTGGGCGCCCTCGCCGCGGGTCCAGGCCGCGTTGCGTGAGGTGCCTCGGCACCGGTTCGTCCCGGAGACCCGGCTGGAGACGGCCTACCACGACGACCTCGCCGTAGTGACGGTCCGCGAGTCACCCCAGACCGCGCTCAGCTCCGTCTCCGCGGCCTGGCTGCAGGCCGACATGATCGAGCAACTCCGGCTGGTGCCGGGGATGACCGTGCTGGAGGTCGGCTCCGGCGGATACAACGCGGAACTCCTGGCCCACGTCCTCGGGGAACGCGGGCGCGTGGTGACCGTGGACGTCGACCCGTACGTGGTGCACCGGACGCAGCGGCTGTGCGCGGAGGCGGGCAGCGGTCGGGTCACCGCCGTCCTCGGCGACGGCCGGCTTGGCGCGCCGAGCCACGTCCCGGCCAACGGGTTCGACGGGATCGTGATCACGCACAACGCGTCCGACATCGCACCAGCATGGCGAGAGCAGCTTGCCGAGGGGGCCCGGTTGGTCGTGCCGCTGGAGATGGGCGGCTACACCCGCTCCCTCACCCTGGTCCGGCGCGGCGACGTGCTGCACTGCGAGCACTGGACGTACTGCGGTTTCGTGCGGGACCGCGGTGCGGCCGCCCGGACCGCCCCCGCCGTGCGGCTGGCCGACGGCAAGGTCACGGTGCGGTGGGAGGACGGGACGCCCGGCGACACCGCCGGTCTCGACGAGGCTCTGCGCGGTCCCCGGCACGAGCGCTCCACGGGCCTGGTCGTCCGGGGGATCTTCAACTTCGAGACGTTGCAGGTCTATGCCGCGACGACCCTGCCGGGGTTCTGCCGTCTGTCCGCGCCGAAGGGGTCCACGTTCGTGGAGCAGCAGGACGCGGCCGCGATCCTGGCGGACGGCTCGCTCGCCTACTTGACCTACCGGAAGGTCAGGGATGCCCCGGAGCCGGCCGACCGCATGACGGAGTTCTTCATCCACGCCTACGGCCCAGCAGCGGAAGAGGTGGCGGAGCGCTTCGCCGAGTGCGTGCGCGTCTGGGACCGCGAGGTGCGCGAGAGCGGCTATCCGCCGATGACCGTCCACCCGGCCGCAACGCCCGACGACCAGCTGCCGCCCGGCGATGTGCTCGACAAGCCCAGCGCACGGCTTGTCCTCCAGTGGCCGGGCCGGACCCCCGCCGGCGCACTGAGCCTCTCGGCCGCAGGGGGACAGCGTGCCTGACTACGACGAGTTGATCCCCGAGAAGGCGGCGTCCTCCACGATGCCGTCCCTGCTCGGCGTGTTCGCCCATCCCGACGACGAGAGCCTCCTCGCCGGCGGTGTCCTCGCCCAGCACGCCGCCGCGCACGCGCGCACCGCCGTCGTCACCATGACGTGGGCGCCCGACAGTCCGCGGGCTTCCGAACTCGCCGACGCCTTGCGGGCGCTCGGCGCGGGCGCCCCTCGCATGCTCGGATACGGCGATGCCCGCAACGAAAGGGCGGCCCCCGGCCGTCCCCGGCTCGTCGATGCGCCACTCGACGAGGTGGTCGCCGCCCTGGTCCAGCAGATCCGCTCGTTCCGCCCCGACATCGTGGTCACGCACGACGCCCTGGGCCAGCTGACCGGTCACCCGGACCACCGCCGCACCCACCAGGCCGCTCTCCTCGCCGCTCAGGACGCGGGGCTCCCGCACCTTCACCCCGCGGCCGGCAAGCCCTGGCAACCGCGCGCCGTGTACTGCGCCACGCACCCCGAGTCCGGTGTCGGCGAACTCGGGCCGCTGCTGGAGTTCGTCGGCAAAGCCGCGCTCGCGGTGCCGGACACCTACGCCACCACCACCGTCGACGTCTCCCCCTGGCTGGAGCAGAAGTGGGCGGCGATCCTCGCGCACCGCGGTGAGGTCGCACGCGAGCGGCCACTGCCCGGCATCCTCGCCCGCCTTCCCGAAGCCGACCGCACCCAGATCATCCAAACCGAGTACTTCACTCGCCTCACCCTCGGCCCCACAAAGGACGACTCCGCCGCGCTATCCATCTGACACCGCAGCCCCGTGCCGACCACCCTTCACCGCCCACGAGCAAGCACTCACCGATCGGAGAGAGATGACGACGACTTCTGCACCCGACGAACGCCCCAGTGTGGCCAGGACATTGCGGCTGGCAGTCGCACAGAGCACGGTGCCGGAAGACCCCACTGATCGAGGAGCACTGCGGGCGGCCGGGCAGGAGATCCGGGCCCTGATGGTTGAGGCCGCCGAGGCTGGTGCGCGGTTGGTGCAGTTCCCCGAGGGGGCAGTCACCTATCCGAGCAAGCACGTGATGGCGGCGGGCCCGGCGGGCGAGCTGGTGCCGGCTGATTGGAGCCGTGCCGCGTGGGATGTCCTGCGCGAGGAAGCGGAGTCGATCACCGTCCTGGCGGGAAGGCTTGGCCTGTGGACGGTGTTCGGATCGATCCACCCGCTCACACCGCCGAACCGACCGCACAACAGCCTCTACGTCGTCTCCGACCGCGGCCAGCTGGTCGCACGGTACGACAAGCGGTTCCTGTCGCACACCGAGGTGGCCTACTTGTACTCCCCTGGACATCAGCCGCTCGTCGTCGAGGTGGACGGGATTCGGTTCGGCTTCGCGCTGTGTATCGAGGCCAACTTCCCGGAGGTGTTTGCCGAGTACGAGCGCTTGGACGTCAACTGCGTCCTGCTGTCGGTGATGGTCGACGACGCGCCCCGTGCCCGTGTCGCCCAGGCGTACGGGACGCTCTACAACTACTGGGTCGGCTACTCCGTCCCGTCCCAGTTCAGCGCCACGGTGCCGTCCGGGATCGTGGCGCCCGGCGGTCGGTGGCTGGCGCAGTGCCCCGCCGATGGGCAGCCTGCTCTGGCGGTCGCGGACATCGACCTCGACTCGGCCGACCCGGACATCGACGTGGCTCTTCGGTACGCCCGGCCCTGGCGCCGCCGGGCGCAGGAAGGGCTGTACGAGGACCGGCTGGTAGACGGGGACCCGCGCAGCGACATCCGCACGGCCTTCTGAGAACGCCCGCGCCTGACCCGCCAGAGCTTCTTGATCGCGAGTATGTCGCGCCCGCCCACGGTCGGCCCCGCCTCCTTCTACTCGTCGTACGACCA
Organism: Streptomyces actuosus; assembly: GCF_016921115.1. Taxonomy (GTDB): domain Bacteria; phylum Actinomycetota; class Actinomycetes; order Streptomycetales; family Streptomycetaceae; genus Streptomyces; species Streptomyces actuosus_A. The sequence continues at coordinate 96,330 of NZ_JAFFZS010000011.1, read as the reverse complement.
GGGTCGGCCAGTGGCCTCGGCCGTCCTGCGGTACTCCTCGACGGGGACCGGTCTCACGCCGGGCCGCATCCGGTCCATCAGCAGAAGTCCGTCGAGGTGATCAATTTCGTGCGCGATGAGCCGCGCGTCGCCCCGCTCGTAGACGGCTTTCTCGGTACTGCCCGCTGCTGTCATCGTTTCCACCGTGATCCGCAGGGGTCGGGGAACCTGTGCCCGTACGTCGAAGAACGACAGGCACCCTTCGAACCTCTCGTCCATGTCCTCGGAGGCGTCGGTGACACGGGGGTTGAGCAGAACGATTGGGTCGGATCCAGGAGGCTGGACGACGGCTGCGGACCGGCCGATGCCGATCTGCGGGGCAGCCAGGCCCAGGCCCTTGCCAGAGAAGTCGTGCGCGCGGCGGATGCGCTCCATGACCTCAAGGAGCTGACCGACGACTGTGTCGAGGGTTTCCCGCTCGTCGGGGAGTGCGAAGGGGCGGGCAGGGTCACGCAGGACAGGCGCGCCATACTGAACTATGCCGAGGTCGCGCATCTGCTGACTGGGTCGCATCGGACCATCTCCCCCTTCGCGAACGGTCATGGAGAGTCTGCCCACGGCTTGTCACGGGGCGGCACGTTTCGCCCTCAATAGAGGCAGGGTGGTGGGTGACTGTCAGGTCAGCTCCGGGCTGTTCCCGCTCAGGAACTCGCGGGCGCCGCGGAGCCGGGTGCGCAGCTTCTGCTGGGTGGTGCGGCTGTCGAGTCGTACGTCGAGCCCGCCGGGCAGCCCCGTATCGGAGCGGCGTGCGGAGGCCAGCCGGGCGGGGTCGAGCCCGTCGCGGCGGGCGATGAGCTCGCCCAGCTCGTAGCGGCTGAGCGCGTCCGGCCCAGCGAGGTGGAACACGCCGGCGGCGTCGGACCGGGTGATCTCCCACAGAGCGACAGCCAGGTCTGTCACGTGGACGGGGCAACGGACGTCGTCGGTGAACAAGGCGCCCTGCCGGGTGCCGTCCGCCAGCGCATGCACCAGCCGCTCGTGCTCGGACCGGCCGTTGCCGATGATCAGGGAAGTACGGGCGACGGCCGCGGTGTTGGGGCATAGGAGGCGTACGGCGGTCTCGGCGGCTGCCTTCGCGGCCCCGTAGGCGGTGAGTGGGTCCGGAAGGCAGGACTCGTCGTAGCGGTCACGGCCCGTGCCGGAGAAGACGGCGTCGCTGGAGACGTGCACCAGGCGGACGCCGCGGCCGGCCGCAGCTTGGGCGAGGCGGATCCCGCCTTCGGCGGTGACTGCCCAGTCCGCTCCGCCGCTCGTCGCATTGATCACCACGGCCGGAGCCACCGTGTCGAGGACCTCCTCCAGGCGGAGGGGGTCGCGAAGGTCGAGGTGATGCCAGGTTGCCCCGTCGCCGCTGCCGGGTCGGGAGTGGAAGGTGGCGGCCGGGTGCAGGCCCGCGGACACCGCCTGGCGTACCAGCTCGGCGCCCAGGAAGCCGTTGCCGCCGATGATCAGCACAGTCATGCCGCCTCACGCTACGGGCGAGCGCCACCGCCCCGAGCTACTTCGGCAGAAATCACCGATCAGCCAGCCAAGGAGGCATGAGCGCCGGCCCGAACCACGAATACCGCTCCGGCCGTCGGCCGACCTGGCCAGCCGGTCAGTGCTCTCTCCTCAGGCAAGAACGCCGCTGCGTTCGGCAAGGCCGCGGAGTTCCGTTGACGTGGGGCCAGAAACCAGCAGGCTGGAGATCAAGGCCTTCGTCGCAGGTCGGGCGTGGGTCTCCTGTGGAGCGCATCGCTCGGCGGCCAGCAGCGTGCGGACGCAGTCGCTGCGGCGGCCGAGGCGGTCGTAGGTGACGGCGATGTCCCCGAGGGCGCGGGAGCGGCGTTCGACGCTGGGCAGCGCCTTCAGCGAAATCGTGCGAGCGGCATCGAGCGCGGCCCGGGGATCGCCGGCGTGGTTCTCGGCGCTGATCCTGTGAAGTTGCACGGTGAGGGGGCTGAAGCCGCCGCCGTGGTCGCGCAGCAGGGTGACGCCGCCGAGTTCCTTGGCGATGGCGGCAGCTTCGTCGGTCAGGTCCCGCATTCCGTCCCGGTCGCCTCGGCGCGCGAGGGTGTACGACGCACTCTGGACCAGGAGGCCGCGGACCGCAGCCCCGGCGCGTCCGGTGCCTCGCAGATCCGGGTGATCAGCGGCTGAGAGCGCGATCGACAGCGCCTGGTCATGCCACCCCGCCTTCCTGGCGAGCACGGCCAGCTGACGGGCGCACTCGGCAACCGCGAGGACGTCTCCCGCCGACTCGGCGAGCTGCCGCGCGCGGTCGGCCGCCATCCAGCCGAGCTGCTGCTCGTCCATCTTCACGAGCATGCGGGTCGCCAGGAGGTAGCTCTTAGCCAGGAGAGCGTGCTGCTCCGTGTCGTCGCCGCTGGTGGTGGACAGCGCGTGGCCGACGCGGATGAGGCGGGGCAGGCGCACGGCCAGGGATGCGTAGCGGCAGGCGTCGAAGTCGGCGAGCGCGCGGGTGAAGTCGGTGACGAGCGCCTCGGGCGACGATGGCGCGGCCGTGGCCGCTCCAAGTCCGAGCATCGCGTCCCGAAGGCGGGTGACGAGCAACTCGCCCAGCAGGGCCTCCTCGGCCTGCGCGTCTCCGCTCCCGAGCAATGGGGCAGCGGCCGTGGCCGCTAGGCCCACGAGCAACTTGCGTCGACGCACCGGTCCTTCACCGTCCTCCCGCCCGGGTGTACCTACCCTAGGGTCGGGGAGCCGGGGAAAGACGCTGATTGCGGCGACCGGCTGACCATGTCGAGTGTCCGGCCGGGGTGCGGGCGGCGTCAGGCCGAATGCCTGGTGCGGGAGTTCCAGGGCGTCAGCGAAGCACCGCAGGACGTCGACGTCGGTCATCGGCGAGATGCCCCGCTCGTACCGGGAGACCTGTGCCCCGGAGTATCCGGTCATCGTGCCCAGCTCGGCGAGCGTGAGGCCCTTCGCCTTCCGCGTCTGACGTACCAGTTCCCCGGGCTTCACATCAGCCCCCCGGGGCGCTCGTGATCCGTTAACCGCATCCGTACCTCGTTCCCGCCGTTAGCCGAGGCTGCGCCGCTCCCACCGTAGTCCTAGGACTGCATGGCTGACAGGCCGTTTGCATGAGGTGCAAACGGCTTTGCAAGCCAGGACAGCGCCTCTCCCGGCGCTGGGCCGGCAGCAGCGACCTTCGACAGCGAGCGGCCCGCAGCCACGGGCCGCCCCAGATTCCGGGAGGTCCTGATGCAGTCCGCGAATCCCATCCCGTCCACGGCGCCGGCGGCCGATGACCGCCTCATCCCCGCCTACTACGTTCGTCCCGAGGGGCTTGGCCCGTACATCACCCGGTTGTTGGCGGGCTGCTCCAACGTCTTCGACATCAAGGCCACGATGGCCGCCGACCTTGACCACGGAGGCGAGGACCTGCGGGCGGGGCAGGGCGTGGTCGAGGACGGCGCACTGCTCCAGGGCGACGTGATCGTCCAGGCGGGGGCCCGCATCGAGGCGGGAGCCCAGGTGATCGGACCGGTCCTGGTGTGCGCGGGGGCCGTCGTGGCGGCCGGCGCGCTGGTGCGGGACCACAGCGTGATCGGCCCCGGCTGCCGGGTCGGGTTCGGCGCGGAGATCACCCGCAGCCTGCTGGCCGGGCACGTCTTCATGAAGCACCCCTGCTTCATCGGCGACTCGGTCATCGGGCGGCGCGTCAACATCGGCTCGTTCTGCTCCACCACCGGACTGCGGTGCGACCGCGGCCCCGTCGCCGAGCCGGCGCTCGAGGAGATCACCGTCAACCTCGACGGGCAGCGGATCCCCACCGGTCAGACGAAGTTCGGCGCTGTCATCGGCGACGAGGTGGCGCTGCCCGCCGGAACCGTGCTCTCGCCGGGCACCCTGATCGGGCCGGGCACGGTGGTCTACCCGCGCGACCACATCGGCGGCTTCCTGCCCGCCGGCTCTCGGGTCCGGTGACGGCCGTGGCCACCGCACCCACACGCGACGCCATGGACACCACCCTCGTGCGGGTCACCGGCGGGCGCCCGCTGTCCGGCCGGATTCCGGTGCAGGGCAGCAAGAACATCGCCCTGCACCTGTACGCCGCCGCGCTCCTTGCCGACGTCCCGGTCGTCCTGTCCGGCGCGCCGGACATCATTGACACCGGGGTGTGCGCGCAGATCCTGCGCCACACCGGAGCCCACGTCGCCATTGGGGACGGCTGCTTCACGGTGACCCCACCGGACGGTATCTGCCCGGTCGTTCATCCCGAGCTCGGCCGCCGCGTCCGCACGACCGCCGTGCTGGCCGCGGCGGTGCTGGCCCGCACCGGGCAGGTGACCTTCCCCTATCCCGGCGGCGACGCGTTCTGCCCCCGCCTGATCGACCGGCACCTCGCGGCGATGCAGGCCGCCGGCGCCGAGGTCATCGCGATCGACACCGGCATCCGCGCCCGGTGCGATGCCCGCCGGGTACGGGCGTTCACTGTGGACGTGAACACGCCGTACGGGCCGAGCCTCGGCGCGACGGTGACGGCGATGCTGCTGGCCGCCCGAGCGCACGGCGCCAGCCTGTTCACCCATCCGTCGACCGAGCCGGAAGTCACTGAAACCGCCCGCTTCCTGGCCGACCGGGGCGTCTTCGTCCACCTCGACCAGGAGGGCCTGCATGTGTCCGGCAGCGACTGGATCGCCGGCGGCTCGTTCGCAGTGGCCGGAGACCGGATCGAGGCCGCCACCATGGTCATGGCCACCGCCGCGACCGGCGGCAGCGTCCACCTCGACAATTTCACCGCCGCCGACTTCCCCGCCGGCCTCACCCGCGCCCTCGCCGCGGCCGGCATCACCTTGGCCGACGACGCGAGCGGTGGTGTGCGTACGCGCCTCCACGGGCCGCTTCAGCCCGTGGAGGCAGCGACCGGCCCGCACCCGGGCCTGCCGACCGACACCGCGCCACAGCTGGCCGCGATGCTCACCCGAGCCGACGGCACCTCGGCAATCGGCGAACGTATCTACCCCCGCCGCGACACCCACGTTCAGGGCCTGCGCACCTTCGGCGCCGACATCACCGTCACCGGCTCAACGCTCCGCGTCCGGGGGCCGGCCCGCCTGAACGGCGCCACGGTGGAGGCTACGGACATCCGCGCGGTGACCGCACTGCTGATCGCCGCACTCGCCGCCCACGGCACCTCTACGATCCGAGGGATGTTCCATCTCCGGCGCGGCTACGCACGCCTGCTGCCCAATCTGGCCACGCTGGGAGCCGAGATCACCACCATCCCCGGAGGCCCTTGATGCCCGTCCCGTTCACCGCCGATGACACCACCCGCCTCCGGGACACCCTCAACCAGGTCGTCGCCGACGGCGCCACCCCCGGTGGCGTCATCGCCTACGGCACCACCGGCGCGAGCCCCGACTTCTTCAGCGTCGGCAAGGTCGCTCCCGAGTGTGGCGACACCGAGCCCGACCAGGACACCGTCTACGACATCGCCTCGCTGACGAAGGTCGTGGCCACCTGGCCCCTGATCGGCCAAGCCCTGGAAGCCGGGCTGCTCGACCTCGACGCCCCGATCCGCGACTTCCTGCCGGCGATGAACAGCGAGACCCCCAGCGGCGAGGCGACCGTGCGCCAGCTGATCGCGCATACCTCTGGCCTTCGCGCCTCCACGCGCCTCGACCACTACCGCGGCTCCGACCTGCCGCTGCACGAACTCCTGTGCCGCGAACCGCTGGAAGACGCCCCCGGCCAGCACCGGTACATCAACCGCGGCTACATCCTGCTCGGCCTGGCCCTCGCCCACATCCAGGGCCGCCCCCTCGACCAACTCGGCGCTGCTCTGTGGCGAAGGCTCGGGATGGACACCACCGTGTACGGGCCCGTCGCCCGCACCACTAAGGTCGCCCCGACCGAACAGCGCATCCCCGGCGCCCCACGCATCTGGGGCGCCCCGCACGACGACAACGCCGGCCTTCTCGGTGGGATCGCCGGCCACGCCGGAGTGTTCTCCACCCCCAGCGACCTCGCGGTATACGCCCAGCGGCTGTTGGCCGCCTATGCGGACGGCGATGAGCACGGCCTGGGCAACTGGCTGCACGCCAGCCTCGTCCCCCAGGCCCCGATCGAGCCCGGCCTGGACCGCGGCCTGTCATGGGTCCTCGCCGCCGGTGGGCGCGTCGCGTACCACCACGGGTTCACCGGTACGAGCTTCTACCTTGCGCCCGAGACCGGCCGCTACGTCGTCATCTGCACCAACGCCATCTACGGCGGCAACGCCCGCACCAAGATCGCCCCGCTGCGGGAACTCGCACTCAAGACGATCACCGCCACCTGACACACGGAGGCACCCCATGGGGGAGCTGCTGGCCGACCACACCACGCTTCGCCTGGGCGGACCCGTCCACCGTCTCCTCACACACACCGACCCCGCCGCCTGGCCTGACGTCGTGCGCTCAGCGTCGGCTGAAGGCACGGCGCCGTTCGTACTCGGCGGCGGCAGCAACACCCTGGCAGACGACGCTGGATACCCCGGAACCGTGATTCGCATGGCCACCCGCGGTGCGGCCATCCGCCCGCTTGGCGGCGACCTCGTGGAGGTCGTCGTACAGGCGGGAGAACCGCTCTCCGCACTCGTTGCGTTCGCCGTCGACCAGGGTCTCTCGGGCATCGAGTACCTCGGCGGCATCCCCGGCACGACCGGTGCCGCCCCGGTACAGAACACCGGCGCCTACGGACAGCAGATATCTGACACCCTCACCCACGTCGTTGCCTTCGACTGGCGCCTCGAACGCATCGTCGAACTCCGCGCGGCTGACTGCGGCTTCGGCTATCGCGCCAGCACCTTTAAGTCCCAGCTTGGACGGTGGACGATCCTCGCCCTCGGCCTGCGCCTCCTCCGCAGTGCATCAGCGGCCCCGGTTGCCTACCGGCACCTCGCCGAAGCCATGGGGGCCCCCTTGGGGGCCCGGCCACCGCTCACCCAGGCCGCCCAGGCCGTGATCACTGACCGGGAGCAGCGAGGTCTCGCCCTGCCGGGTTCCGGCCCCGATGCCCGGCAGGCAGGTTCCGTCTTCCTCAACCCGGTCATCACCCCGGTCCAGGAAGCAGCCGTACGCCGCGCCGGCGGCCCTGTCCACCGCGACCAGAGCGGAGGCCAGCGCACCAGCGCCGGGTGGCTGCTGGAGCAGTGCGGCTACCGTCCCGGAAGCCGCATCGGGCCCGGGGTGTACTGCTCCGACACCCGGACGCTGACACTGACCACCCGTGACGGTGCCACAGCAGCGTCTTTCACCTCGGCATTGCGGCAACTGGCCACCGAAGTATTTGAGGCGTACGGCATCCGCCTTTGTCCGGAGCCCGTTCGTCCGGGCCTGACCACAGGATGGTTGGAAGTCCCGGCCATGCCCTCACACCGAGCCGTCGCCAAGCCGTCCTCGCCCAACCAGCCTCCGGCTGTCGGGAGTCGGATGTGGTGAGGGCCGAACCGCCGCGCAGGGCCGCAAGCAAGGCCTGCTGGCGGGCTCATTCGCACACTGCCTCGGGTGATCCGTCGTCGGGCCAGGTTGGGCGGTACGGGTCGTCGATGTTCCACCCCCGCCATGCGGTGTCGCGGAGCTCGCCCGTGCTCTCGTCGACCACGCCCTCGGGCACCAGCCGCAGTCGGGGCCGGGCGGGCTGGCGTCGCTCGACGGCGTACTGCGTGCGTTCGGTGAGCCACTGCCGGTACCAGCGCCGCTGGTCGCCGTGTCGTTTGCGGCGCCTTTCGCCCAGGCCGGCGGTGCCCCGGGTGAGCGCGACGTGCTCGAGCTGGTCGGGGTCGGGGCGAAGGCCTTCGCCGCCGGCCAGGTGGCGGGGCAGGTAGACCAGGCCGTCGGCCTCCTCGGCGAGACCGTCTTCGACGAGCTTGTCCACGCGGCGGCGCACCGTGGTGCGGTGCAGAGGCCGGTCGCCGCGGCCAAGTGTGCGACGTCGGCGCCGTCGAGCGGGTCGAGGGCGGCGAGGATCCGGGCGCCGGAGGTGCCGTGGGCGTAGTGGTGACAGGCGTCGGTCCCCATCACGGCGCACAGCGCGCGCGTGCTCACCTCCCGCTCCGTGTGCGCGCCCGGGACATCCTCTGCCCCCCTCTCGCCCGAGGCTGGACGGTGTCCCGGGCGCGCACACGACTTCTGGCTTTCGGGCTTTGTCGGGGGGATGCGCAGGGACCAGGTCGAGCTGTGCTCTCCGGTGCCGGCCGCGACCAGGACCAGCCACCGGGCCTCCCGCAGGCGGGTGTTGCTTGCTTCCACGGTCGAGCGGGCGCAGCCCATCAGCTCGGCCAGCTGCCGTACCGAGACCTCGTGCTCGAGTCCGCCGGCTTGTTCGGCCAGTTGCAGCCGCGCGGTGAGGTTCTTGAGATCGGTGCCGCCGCCGGGCCCCGGCCACACGACGGCTTCCACGGCGGCCCGCAGGCGGGCGATTGCCACCATGGCATCGGCCCGGCACACGATCGTGCCGGAAGTGCCCACGTACGCGCGTGCCTTGTCGAGCATTCCGGCGAGCTTGCCCTCGGCGTACCGCTCCCCCTTGCGTGAGCGTAGCGACCGCGCCCAGGCGCCGCCCGCCGTCGGGCGCAGCACCAGGGCCTCCCACCACTGCGCGAGGGTCCACTCCCGGCCGGGCTGGGAGACCGCGACCGCCAGGGCCATTGTCAGCCGGTAGCCGGAATCGGCGGCTGTCTTGCCCGCGTACCGGCTCTCGGTGTCGCCCTCCAGCAGCAGCCGGCGCGCCGGCCCGACAGACCCGGCAGCCCTTGTACCCACTCGGTCAGCGACGGCCGTCGCACCGGCCGGTGCGCGACAGTAGAAGGTACGGGACGGTTCATGCCCCCACCCCCGCCTCGCTGCCACGTGCCAGCGAGCCCGGCAACGCAGGGGGCCGTCGTACGGACATCGCGCGCTCGGGCGGCGCGGGGCGGATCAGGCCACGGACCTGGGCGGCCGCTTGCGCATACCAGTCGGGTTCGGCATCCGCTTCGGACGTGGGCCGGTCGGCCCGCAGCGTACGCAGCTGGTCGTTGAGGAGCGCGTGTGCCGTGTTGAATCGTGCCGTCTGGGCGGTCTCTTCAGCGGCCTCGCGGGCCGCCTCGAGGCTGTCGTGGAGGTGGCTGCGCCGCATCTCGGTGGCGAAGACCTTCTCGTACTCGGCCTGGGCCGGCGGCTGGTGAGCGAACCAGTTCACAGCCCGGCGTTGCAAGGCGCCCAGCTGGAGTTCCGCGGCCAACCGCGCCGCGAGCGCCACCGATTCGGCGAACACGCCACCGCCCGCAGCGAGCAGGTCCCTCACCGCCTGGTCGATCGCGCCGCGCATGTCCCGCTCGGTCCTGCGCACCGCATCAAGCCGGTACGCCTCGCCGCTCATGCCCCAGGTGGCCACCGCCACGTCGACGGCCTCGGCCACCAGTTCCTCGACGCGTCGCTCGTCGCGGCACCGGCCGCACAGACCGGCTGTCTCCGGCTTCCCGCACACCGTGCAAGCCAGCGCCCGTCGGGCGGCCTCCTGGGCCGCACGCTGGGCCCGCTGCTCGGCCCACACCCGCTCACGGGCGTGCCGCTGGCGGAGTGCGTCCTCGCGGCGCACCGCCGCGGCGGCGGCCTCCCGTTGCCAGCACGCGTTGAGCTCCGCCTCGAACACCGGCCGGTCAACCCGGCCGCCGGCCAGAGCCGTTGTCGCCTTGGCGAAGGCGCGGGAGCGCAGCGCCCGTCCGTCCAGGACCAGCATCTGGCAGGCGGCGCAGTCGGCCCGGGTGTCCATCCGTCGTCCGTCGTCGCACCGACTGTCAGGGCACAACGCCCGGCGCGGCAGGGCACGGCCGACCAGCCACCCCACCGGGTCGGTGACCGGCACCGTGCCCTGCTCGGTCAACCGGCGCTTGAGTCGCTCCCGGAGAACCCGCTCGGCATCCACCCCTGGACCGCACGCCCCCGAGATCTCGTCGAGCCGCGCCCGGACCACCTTCGTGACGTAACGCCTGGTCGTCATCCGGTCCAGCCGGCCCCACACCATGGCCACCGGCTCCAGCACACGCTCCAGCCCTTTGGGCACCTGAGCCCACACCGGCGGCGGCCCCCCCGACGCTGACCGCCACGCCTCAAGCGTCGACACCGCGGCCGACGAACCCGACTCCCCCTCCGCCAGCAGCAGATCAGGCTTGTCCCCGCGAAGCGGGCCAGCCCCGGCGTCGACGGCCGTCACGTCACCGTGGAGACCATCCTCCAGCGTCGGGGAGTTCCCGCCCTCGCACGCGCGTACCGGCTGACGGCAGTACCCCGACGCGGCTTCGCCGGAAAACCCGAAACCTCCAGCACCCTCACCACGTACATCAGCCACAACAGCGTGGTCGGCGTGAGGGTCTGCAGCAGCACGACTCGCCTCGAACGTCTCAAAGACGACCTGACCTGCGAAAAGATCGCTACCAGCATCGTCGAGATCCCTGGGTGCAGTTCCGGAACCCTCCTCGGCGCCTCCAAGGTCATCCCACGACAGCTGCCGCCACCCATCCCCCTCCACCACAAGCACGTCGGCCTCTTCACGCCGGGCACACCGAACACAGCGCGCAGCATCACCGGCAGACGCCGGATCAGCAGACGCAGAACTCTCGAGCTCGGCATCGTCCGGGACCGCGGCCGCGGACCCATGCGCGGCCGCCACCGCCGGCACCACGAGTCGACCCGGCGCGACCGTCACCGCTTCCGCGGCAACAAGCCGGCCCAGCACCGTCGCGGCCACCGGCGCACGGCACCCCAGCATCCGCGCCAGAGTCACCGCCGCCCGGCCATGACGAGCTACCTTCTTCGCCAACGGGCCACCGACCAGCGGAACCCGCCCGTCCGGCCGTGCATGCAGGGCGAGCAGAACCAGTGCCAGCCGATCCGACGCCGCGCCCCTGCCCAGCCGTCCCTTCTTCACCAGCAGGCCCGGGGGCGTGGCGCACTGCTCACCCCACCCCGGAGCGAACAACTCCTCCAAGAACCGCAACAGTGTCGCCAACTCGGCCTTCGTCAAAGCCAAAGGTGCGCCGTCGTCGTTTCGGGCCTCCCACAGAGCTTCCACCCGATACTCGACACCGGTCGGTAGACCGTCGCCGCCCCGCAGCACACGCGCAGCGACAGCATCAACGTCACGGAGAACGTTGAGTACTTCGTGGTCGACGGTCGACTCCGACACCCCGAGCCAACGACCCAGCTCTCTGGCCGTGATCTCAATCCGGCAGCTGCCATGGCTGGCCTTCGCCATCAGCACGAGGGTGCCGAGACGCACAACATCCTTGCGGCCGGCGAGCCTGGGATCGGCAAGCAGAGCGCGGACGGCCGTCAACAGCCGGAACCCCATGCCGCGACCTAGCTGCAGCGGATGGCCTGGGGGGACGGTGGCTGCCGACGAAGAACCCGGCGGACTGGGCTTTTTCTTACTGGATCGGGCGTTATCTTCCTGCGACGCGGAGGAGCCAGATTTTGGCAATGGAAGACTAGCCCTATGGCTGGCGGCTATGATCTGCTCCAGAACTGCATAGGGATGAAGGCACAACGCGACCGACCGCTCGACCGATTGAAGGAAAACTCCAGGTCAGCGGGGGTGAGGCTGAAACCCGCCTGAGCGGCGGGACGGGCAGGTCAGGTTGTCGTTTGCTTCTCCTCCTCTTGCGATTTGCGGGTGGCACCGCAGACCGCGAGTGACGCCGACTGAGTCGGCTCGATGCGGCGGACATGGCAAGACTCGGGGTGGCGACCCCGAGCAGTGGCGATGGGCAACTTGGCGAAGTTGCCCGGTGAGGCGACCCCGAGGGTCGCCTTTTCGCTTTGAGTCCGGTTCTGAAGGTCCCCGTCGAGTGACCGTGGCGACGATCCCACCGTTGACCTTGCCGAGGCGCGGCGCGCCTCGATCCGTCCCGAAGCTCGTGTGTTTTGCGCGCTGACAGGCCGGCCTTCGGTGAGACGGGCACCAGCCCCACTCACCGGAACCACCCTGTGCATCACACCAAACATCACGGGGCACACACTATCCTTAAATGGATCTGCCTGAGGCTGAACCTTTGGAGCGTGTCTAGTGGCAAGGTTTTCGGAGCGGCGCTGGCCCACCCAGCCTGGTGTGACCCCTGGCGTGGAGGAGCAGCACCCCCGGACATTCGCCGCGTATGAGCCGGATCTGCTCAGCGGTCGCCAAATCCGACTGTCAGCTGAACTGGCGGCGGAGGTTGCTGAAGTGGACCGGATGGTTCGCTCCTTCAACGACGCGGCGCCCACCAGCCCGCATCTCGAGTCACTGGCCCGTTTCCTTCTCCGCTCAGAGGCGGTGGCGTCCTCGCGTATCGAGGGGGTCGTGGCCTCCGCCCGAGCTATCGCGCATCTCGAGCTCATGCTTGCCACAAAGGCCGGGGACGATCACCGGACGCACCGAGGCATCAGCGACAGCGCGCGCGAGGTCGTCAACAACGTCCTGGCACTTCGCAAGGCTGTCACTGCGCTCTCAGAAGCCGCGGACGTCTCCGTTGATGACATCAACGATCTGCAGGCTGCTCTGATGGTGGAAACGGAGCAGCACGAGACCTCTGGATACCTCCGGACCGTGCAGAACTGGGTAGGCGGGACTTCCGACGGTCCCCACGGAGCGGAGTATGTACCCCCGGCCCCCGAAGCGGTCGCTCCCCTGATGAGCGATCTCGCCGCGTTCATCTCAGAGAAGCACCCACTTCCGCTCGTCCAAGCAGCTCTAGTGCATGCACAGTTCGAGACGATCCACCCCTACAACGACGGCAACGGCCGCACCGGCAGGGCCTTGATTCACACGGCGCTCGCGCGCCAGGGCCTAGCAGTTGGACACGTCTTGCCCATCTCGATGTCGCTCCTGGCTCACGCCCGCGAGTACATCGCCGGACTGAATGCCTACCGGTATGTCGGCGCTGCTGACAGCGCGGCTGCGGCCGCTGGCATGGATGCCTGGATCCGGGTCTTTTTGGCGGCTACGCGGGACGCGGTCTCTGAAGCTCGTCGCTTCACTGATGAGCTTGCCACGATGCGGAAAGCGTGGAACGCGAAGCTAGCTCAGCACCGGGAAGCTCTGGGCCGCCGTGGACAACCCCGCAAGGGTGCAGCGGTGGTGCGGCTTATGGAGCAGCTACCTGGCGTTCCCATCGTGACCGCCAGGGCAACTCAGATGCTGCTGGGCGTTTCGTTCGTTGCGGCTTCAAGTGCCCTCGAGGAGTTGGCCGGCGCCGGAGTGGTGCAGGTAAAGGAAGTGGAGCGGGGCACCCGCGCCTACCTCGCCACCGACGTGCTCGACCTGATCAGTGGTGCCGAACGCCGGCTGATGACGAAGTGGGACCTTCCGGAGCTCGATGCATGGGCATAGCTCGACGGCATCCGAAGTGCGAGCTTTCCTTTAACGTGGCGTGCCGTCCGTTTAAGGTAAAGACTACCGTGAGTAGCCGAGGCGGTCGGTCTGTGACCTAGAGATGCCTCTGCCCCTGCCTTCTCAGCAAGAGGGAAGCAAGGGGCAGAGTCGGTGCGATACCTGTCGACGTGCTTACTGAATCGTCGTAACCAGGTGCCTCTGGAAGAACGATGCCAGGTGCGATCGCTCGCCAGGCAGCCTGCCGAGGAACTCGGCCACACAGGCACTCACGATCTCGAAGGGCTTGGCCTGGATGTCCTGGATCGAGTCCATGAGATCCATCATGCGGGTGAGCCGGGCATTGACGTCGGCACGAAGCGAACACACCGGGCGGTAGTTCTTCATGCTCGCGCTCTCCTGATCGCTCAGGATGTACCGGCGATATGCCAGTCCCTTCTGCGCAAGCTCCCACACGTAGTCCCGCTCGGCCTCCATGTCATCCATGTCGATGCCCGATGGGTCGAGAGGCCGAAGCACTGGCTCCATGGCCGCGTCGATGTAGTGGGCGATGGTCAGCTTCGGCCGCTGAAGCGTAAGGGTCTTCAGCAGGGCCTTGTCCGCGGTGATCTGCGTTCCAGCTTGGTCAGCCGTCAGCCCGTACAGGTTGATGTTGCGGCTCTCGAACGGCAGGGCCTGAAGCTGAGAGGCGCTGTACACGGTCAGGAGATTGGCATAGCTCGGCGAGTTCTCCGCCAGATCGGCCATCGCGGCCTCATTGCGCTGCCTGGGGGCATCAGCGTTGAACGGCTCAGCAGACCTTCGTCGGCCCGGCCGGCGAGCCGGGAGGCCGGAGAGCGAGGACGAGCCTCGTACGGCCGGGGCGCTAGCAGGGCGCTCCGCCCGTGCCAGTTCCGATGAACGCTCTCCAGTTACGAGTTGGGCCGATGCGACGCCAGCCTCCTGTTCGGCATCCAGAGCCATAGGTGCCGATTGCGAGGGCATGTCGTCCGAGTGAGTGACGGCATGCGCAGTTCCGCCAGGGCCACTCTGAACAGCTCCATTTGCGGAGCCGTCGGTCTCCTCGGCCGCGCTGCTTGTAGAGGATGTCCTCTCCGCAGCGGCTGTAGCTCCGGCAGCGACGGTCTTGGGAAGTTCCTCTTCCCGCGATGCGACTGGAGCGTGATCGCGCTGCTGTGGAGGAACGCCAGCTGCCGGCTTCGGCGTGGTCGTCAGAACGAACCCCCCGCCAGGGCGGAAGTCGTCCTCCTCATCGTCCTCGTCACCTCCACCTAGATCGATGGCGGGAACGATCAGGTGTTTCTTCTCCCCCGCGTCGTCTCGCTTGCTGTTCTTCGACTCGGGTCCCTTCGCTGCGCTCTGAGCCTTACCCGCGGCGGTGGACTTGGTCATGACGCTCCCTGCATTTCCTTCTCACGGAGTTGGGCGTTGCGCTGCCGCACTCGGGTGATGACTCCTCGTGCCACGCTCGAGTAGTCATCCGCGAGGTTCACGGACATCTCCGCGTCGGCGTATCGCCCGTTCTCATCGCGAGGGCGGGGGACCAACTCCCCCTTGTCGTCGAGGAGTTTACCGGTCGCAGCCAGAGCAAATTCGCGGGCGGGCTTCCCGTGATTGCGGCAAAGAGTGGCGATGGAACGCGCATCACGCACGTACTCGTCCAGGATCAGGCCAGGGTCCATCCCGGCATCCGACAGCAGCTGCTCGATCTTGGCACGGACATTGGTGAGCTCCGTCGTCGGCTCGCCCTTGACCTTCCGGAAACCGAGAAACGCGATCGCCGTGAGTTCAGCTTCGGGGTTGAGGCGACGGTTGGAGCGGATGAGCCGCGTGACCGTGGAGAGTCCACGCAGAGCGGCGTTGTCAGTGTTGTGGATGGGCGATACGAGGTGCGTCGCCGCCGCCAACCCGGCCCGCTGAATGGCCTTGTCACCCGGCGAGAAGTCGAGAACGATCCAACGGTACAGATGTGAGATCTGCGCCAAGAGTAGTGCGAGAAGAAGATACGCGGCGAGAGCGTGCGTGTCCGCGAGCTTGTTGATGCGCCCCGCGATGTCCGCGCAGAACTTGCCGGAGATCGTCGCGTCCAGGTACGGGCGAACTCCCTGGACCACCTTGAGGTTGCCGTCGTTGGTGATTGCGTCCCGCAGAGCCTTCCCGTGGTCGTTGAAGACCGTTGCGTCGAGACCGAGGTCGGTCCTTCCGTCGCCGTTCGCGTCGATCTCCATGTACAGAATGGGCTTTGCCGACTTGCCCTGTTCAGCTCGGAGGGCCTGCTCCTCCGACAGCATGTAGGCCAGGTTGGTTGCAAGAGTCGTCTTGCCTTCGCCACCCTTGCCGATCGTCGAACCGATGACGTTCCGCAGGTAGGGCCTGAGTTGAGCGACGAGCTGTGCGAGCACTTCCGGCTCCGTCAGATCGTCGAAGTCGGCGATCGCGCTGAGTCGACTCTGCAGCTCTGTGTATTCGAAGAGTTCCAAGGTTGCTCCGCAGTCCCGAGTTGGCCACGAGGACCACGCGCAAGCTAGCCCACAATGGCTGCATCGATCCGCAACCGGCTCGCGTGTCCCGTCATGCTCGTGCGTGACCCTACACGGCCGCGCGAGCCCATGTCACGTCACGTCACCGTGTCTTCATCGAGGGCGTGTTGCGAAGGTCAAGATCATTCTCGCCTTTCCGTCTTTTCTCGTGTTTCGCCCCCCTAAAGGTGATGTATTTGCTTGCGGTAGTGCGCTTATTGAGGTGTCGCCCAATCTCTCCAAAGCGATTAGCTCATTGCCTGTAGGGCGAGGTGAGTGACTGAGTGAGTAACTGAGTGAAGTATGTGATTTTGTGAAACATGCAGGTCAGGGGCCGTTTTGCCAATCCTTGACCATCCACCGCGTCGGCGTCTGCGCGAGACATGTCGTCTCGTCAAGGTGCTTGGTGGCAGGTGACCCGTCAAGCTCCCCTTGGCGCCGAGGAATTCTGCGCCTCATGTGGTGATCGGTAGTTGGAATAGCCTTGCTCGCGCACAGGTGATTCGCGGAATTTGAAGGCGTGCCCTATCGGAAACGGCGACAGACGCCGCACCTTGCGGCACTGACCAGGGAGCGCGAGCAATCGAGATGGGCCACGACCCTCTGGATCGCCCTCCTCGGGCCGTGGTCGACGTGGTCGGCATCGGGAAGCGGGCATCCACAGGTTCGTGAGTTTGGGGCTGCCTGGTTCATGGCAGAGCGCGATCCGCGCTTCACGAGCGCGGATCGCGCTCTGCCACGTAGAGGAGAGGCAGCCGTTGGTGGTCAGGATGGAGCGCCGGCGGAGGCGAGGTGGGTCAGGATGAGAAGTTCGGGCTGGCCGAGCAGCTGATCGAGGTCTCCCGGGGCCTGGCGCAGCCAGTCGCTCTAGTAGATGACCGGCGTTCGGGGAGAGAGCCGGTCTCGGCAGGAGGGGGGTTTGGCTCAGGGTGAGGCAGGTGCGCGCCAGCGCTTCCAGATCCGACGTCGTGAGATCGAGCGGGCGAGAGGTACGAGTGCGGAGCCCGACAGGCCGAGGACTCGCCACGGTTCTTTTGGCATGTGGCCATCGAGCGTCGGCTCGTCGGGGGCGGGGTCGTTCTCGCTGAGGGTTGTGTCGGTCAAGCGAAGCCAGAGCTGGCCGTCGCCGGTGCGGATGTCCAGGGTGTTGGGGCTGGTGCTCTGGACGTGGCCGGCGGGCCGGGCGCGCAGGACCCTGCGGGCGGCTAGGAGGACGTCAAGGCCGGGGAGTTCTCTGTGGTCGGGGCCGGTGGGTTGTGTCCAGCCGCTGTCGGTGCGGATGTGGACGGTGTAGTTGGCGTCGGGGTCGATCAGCTGACGGGCTGTGGCGTAGGCGTGGTTGGGGTTCATGTCGCTGCTCCGTCGGCCGAGGGGCGGGGGTGTTCGTGCTCGCCGGCGTTGTTCACCTCAACGAGCAGCAGTCCGGGCTCTTCGTTCTGGTCCTCGATGTGGACGTAGGGGACGTCGGTGGCGGGGCCCCACTGGGCTCGGCGGCGGATGAGGACGCTGACGCCGTGGACCTGGATCTCGTAGACGTCGCTGGGGGTGTTGTCCTCGGGGGAGGCGTCGACCACGGTGATCGACGCGTCGCGGATGCGGTGGAGTTCGGGGTCGGCCATGGAGGTTCCGGAGGTTGTTGGCGCGGAGTCGGGGGAGTAGGTGGCGGGATCGAGTGCGACGAGAGCCTCGGCGATGGCCGAAGCCAGGTGGGAGGGGATGAGGCTGGTGTTCTGCAGCAGCGCGAGCTTGTCGTGCGGGGTGTCGGCGTGGTCAATCGCGTCGAGCTGGTCCTGGTCCTCGGTGTCGTCGCACGCCCACTGCTGGGCTTCGGCGAGGAGGGCTTCGAAGAGGGGGCCGGCTGCGTCGGTGGGGTTCATGAGGGGCCTTGGGTCGGGGTGCCGTGCCCTGCGGGCCCGGCACCGGAGGGCGGCGTGGGGTGGTGTCAGGGCTTGGCGGGGAGGAAGTGGACGAGGTGGAGGGGGGTTTGCGGCCCGCGCTCGTTGAAGGCGTCGACGCAGTCGGAACAGGTCGCCAGACGGGGATCGGCCGCGATGGGCTGGTGGGACTCGGCGCCGCACAGGGTCCAGCCCTTGCTCGTCGGAGCGAGCGGGGAGGTGAGGGGGCCCGGGTTCCAGGCGGTGGGGTCGGTCGTGGCTGCGATGCACGCCTCCGTGGTGGGGACGGGCGGGGCGTTGCGGACGGCTTCGGCGAGTTGGAGGAGGAGGCCGAGCACCTTGTCGCGGTTGCCGTAGAGGGCGATGCCGTCGCTGCTGTCGTAGACGGCGGCGACGATCTCGCCGGGCTCGACGAGTGCGTCGTCGGAGTTGAAGCCGGGGTAGAGCAGGACCGGTGTGGCGTCGGCGGAGACCCACTCGAATTCGGTGTTGCCGAGCATGGGAGAGCCCTTCGGGTAGGGGTGCGGGACACGGGCGAGCAGGCGCCCGACGCGTGGCCGGGCGCAGCTGTGGGTGAGGTCAGGGGGTGACCGGCTCGACGTGTTCGACGGTGTCGTCGAGCCAGGCGTCGTCATCGCGGGCGAACTCCTCGTACGCGCGTTGCACGGCGTGGCGGTGGGTGTCGACGGGGAACGTGCACGCCCAGTTCGCGCCGTTGGCGAACGCGGGCCGGGTGAGGGCGTCGACGGCGTCCTGGTCCTCGTCGTCCACCTGGTGGGACGCGGTGATGCTGAGGGTGGCGTTGTCCGTGGACCAGCGGCCGATCAGCAGAGTGGACATGGCGTGGCTCGCCTACGTGGCTGGCCGGGACCCGGCGGTGGCTCACCGGGCCCTGGGGACGGTGAGGTTCAGGAGGCCAGGACGACGCGGATGTGTTCGCCGTAGCCCGGCTTGGACCACCTGGTGAGGGAGTCGAGGGCGGCGGCGATGTCCGCGAAGCGGTCCCGGTCACGGAACCCGCCGGTGACCTCTTCGGTCCTGCCGCCGTACATCTCGGTGACCTCGGCGCCGCGCCAGCCGGGTCCGCCCCAGTAGTCGAAGACCACGGCGTCGGGCATCGGGGCGTCGGGGCCGTAGTGCCGGAGCAGCGCGCGGCGCAGCGCGGCCCACCGGCGCTCGGTGTACATGCACGGGTGGAGGTCGCCGACCGGCTTGCCCTTGCTGCCCCATCCGCAGCCCTCGCAGTAGCGCTGCCCCCGGTAGTTGTAGGCGGGGCAGGCCGGGTTGCCGCAGCGCCACAGGTAGCCGGCATGGCGGGCGAGTTCGTGGATGCGCTGGGTCTCGGGCTCGTCGGCATGGGCGAGGAGACGGGCTATGACGGATCGGATCGCGTCGGCTTCGGACATGGGAGATCTCCGTAAGGGGGCGTGGGGGAGCGGCAGTGCGGCTCCGAGAGGGGGGCGGGGTGGAGGGGAACGTCACCCTCAACATGAATAACACTACACACTGAAACGCGAATAGGCAACAGGTCGGGATGGTGTGGGCCCGCGCAGCCCAACCCTTCAAGGAGACGCAGCGCCACGGGGCCAACGCGCTGCCGTAGGCGGGACCCAACGGCGCGGAGCCCGAGCAAAAGCGCACGGACACACTGACCTTCATCTCGCGCGCGCCGGCCCCTCGGGAGCGCCCGCGCCGCCAACACGCCAGCCATCGGCTCAGCCTCAGCCATTCCGGAGAACGCGGTCCCCTCCTGGGCCACCATCAGAGGCATGCGTGAAGAGGACTTCCAGGAAGAGCAGTACTTCGGCGACGACTTCATTCACCTCACTGACGCGCCCTTGTGGGAGCGAGAGGCCCTGCCCAAGTCGCGCAGGACCAAGAACTTCAAGAATCGGCATCTGCTTCCCGGCGCCAGGGTGCGACTGCTCGACTACTTCGACACGGGGCGTACGCCCCCCAAGGAGATCTGCGCCGCCGTACGGCACAGGGCGTGGGAGGACCTGGAAGAAGCAGGAGGGCCGCTCGATGCCGTCGGCGACCGGCTCTACGTCCTGGAGTTCCGGTCCATGATCGAGAAGCTGTCCTACATCAAGGTCGGCAGGGCGGAGAACACGCCTGCCAACACCCGCGAGGTCGTGGATCGCATCTCACGCCATGAAAGCGACGCGCAGGTGACTCAGGCGCTCCTGTTCCAGGCGTGGATCTCGCGCCCGTGCGCCACGGCTGAGGGATGGGAGACAGGCGTCAAGGATCATCTGACGGCCGTGACGGAGATCCTGAGAATCGGCGTGGCGGTCAAGAAGGAGTACTTCCGAGGCATCAGCCACTTCGACGCCGTGCGGGTTGCGAAGATGCACCAGGAGCACGTTGATCTGGCCTAACACCCAGGAGCGCGCGATCCGGCGAGCGTGTCGGCGATGGTCAAGAGAGACGGACGATGCCGATGTGCACGGTCCGGCCGCACGGGAGGCTTCCCCGCCCATCCAGACCGCTGTCGGTGCGCCATGTCCGGACCTGCTCCAGCCCTGCGCCGACGGCAGCGGCGACACTCTCCACGTCGTCACCGCGTGCGGCTGTCGCCAGCAGCCGGACCGTGAAGACCTGGCCGTCGTCGTCCACCCACAACTGGGCCCCCGACAGCAGCTCTTGATCCAGTGCGGCCGTCCACGGGGCCAGCGTACGCAGCAGGGCAGCCGCCGCCGACGTCGACGTTGAGCGGAGTCTGGGCGCGGTCCCGCGCACCGGCGTGTCCACGGCGGCGACCAGG
This sequence comes from Streptomyces actuosus, assembly GCF_016921115.1. GTDB lineage: Bacteria > Actinomycetota > Actinomycetes > Streptomycetales > Streptomycetaceae > Streptomyces > Streptomyces actuosus_A. The sequence goes on along the minus strand of NZ_JAFFZS010000011.1, from coordinate 75,778 downwards.
ACCACTTCGTCTTCCAGGTCCGCCGTGATCACACCGTCGTCACGGTCGACCGCCCGGCCGGCCACCTCGCCGCCCGTCGCCGCTGACAGGCGCGCCATACTCGCCGAGGCGGCCGGCCCGCTCGCGCACACCTCCGCCTGCACGTCCCGGTCGCTCATGCACAGCCGGACCGGCTCCAACGGGCCACAGCTATCCAGCAGGCGGGCAACCGCTTCCACGCAGCGGGCCAGGGAGAGTGACATGGCCGCCATTCTCGCCCCAGCGAGGTCGAGGCGTTGGGTTGTCCGGCCAACGGGCCGGCTTGAACCCGGGCAGCCGCCGGTCGGCGGTCAGCTGCCCGCGGCGGCCGTCGGCCGGGTGTCGGTGACCGGCCTGAGCCACGACACCGCGTCGTGGGCGTAGCTCTGGAACGCCGGGGCGAGGTCCGAGGAGTCGTCCAGGGCGCTGAAGTTGAACGCGATGCTCGTGGCGCCGTCGTCCAGGGCGACAACTGGCTCCCGCAGTCGGGGCAGCGACCGCGCCGCGTCTTTGGGGGTACGTGTAGAACCAGACCGGCTCCCGGCCGACCCACACCAGACCCGCCTGAGCCTGTTCACCAAGACGTGTGTCGTCGGCTCAAGTACGCCACGGGAAAGGCGTTGTGGGCTGCGCCAGCCCTCGGGGAGCGGCTCTTCGTACCACGCGCCAGTGCCGGGCGGCCGGAGGCCACGGCACCGCATGGCCTGGGGGCCTACGGCTACGCGACGCTGCCGACGGGGGCATGCCCGGAGACGTGCCAGTCCCACAGCTGGTGGGCGCTGTCCAGGCTGGGGCACCAGGTGACCTTGCGTCCGTTGCGGCAGATTTCGCCGGCACCCGGCGCGCACCGGCACACCACCCGGAACTGTCCGGCGCGCGCGGTCACGACCGCCTGCACGATCCGGCCCATGTGCGTGCCGTGGACGACATCCAGACGGATGGCCGCGGCGAGCTGTTCCGCCGTGACTACCTCCAGCCGGTCGACCGAGTCCAGCGCCTGGCAGACACCGCCGTCAGGGAGCGTGTACGACTTCACGGCCACCCACTGCCCGAGCCGGACCACGGCGCCGACCACTGCGGCCCGCTCCTGCTCGGGGTAGCGCTGCATGACCAGGTCGCCCCGCCGGATGTGAGGGGTATCCGCCAGACGCTGGAGCGAGCTCACCGAGACCTTCGCGCTGACGCGGTCCTCGAGCCGCGCGGACTCCACGGTCCACACACCCGGCCCGGGCTTCATCAGTTCCCACTCGCCCGGCCGGCCCTCCACCTCCACGATCTCACCGGCACTGAACATCCCGCCGTCGGGCGGAGTGTCGGGGGTCCAGAGCATGGCCTGAGTAGACGTCACCACTTCTTCCCAGCTTCCTTTCCGTGTTCATTCGAGTGACCTCGAAGCCGCGAGCCGTCGGCCCGGCCCGCCTTCTCGGAGGCGGGCCGGGCCGCAACTGGGCAAGCGCGCTTCGCGCGGCCGGTCAGCCTTGGGCCTTCGTCGCCTCGGCGGTGAGCTCGCGGTGCACGCACAGCGCCGCGGCCGCGTACGCCACGGGCGACGGGTTGGCACCCTGCACGCCCGTCATCGCCGCAAGGAAGCGTGCGTAGAGGGCCTGGTCGGCGTCGTCGACGACATCCTCGATCAGCTTGAACGCGCTCGTTGCGAAGCGCCGGATGGCCAGCGGCCGGGCCTTGCGGCCGGCCGTGCCCTGCCTGTCGCGCTCCACCACACACTCGGCGTGAGTGTCCGTCAGAGCGAGCACGCGCAGCATCCGCTCGCGGTCGACCATGTCGGGGGCCATGTCCTGCCACAGCTGCCCGACCCGGACGGGTCCGACGGCGGAGGAGACGGGGGAGGGGCTGGTACTCATGAGGAACTCCTCAACAGGGGCGAAGGATTGGTGCCGGGCGGGCGCCCGGGGGCAAGCGGAGGATCGGGGGACTCAGGCCGTGGTCCCGGGGAAGGGAGCCTTGAGGATGCGGAGGTTCTCCGCCTGGATCTCGGCGCAGAACCGGCAGATGAGCACCCACAGCGGCATGGACAGCCCGTCGAGCTGGTCATGGAGCAACCGGGCGGCTTCGTGCATGCCGTGCTGCGCGCGGACGACGTCCATCGAGTCCAGGCCGCGCGACCTCCGCTCAAGGGACCGGCCGGCGCCGAGCAGGAGGTCGTGGGCCTCGCGGCTGACCGTCTCCAGCCGCAGCGGATGCGCTGGGGTGAGCCGGGACGGCGGCGGCGGGGCCGGGTCGAAGGCGGTCGGGCGGGCCGCGCTGTAGCGCGTCGCCCACAGCTCGACCATGTAGACCGCGGCGGCCTGCCAGGCCGCTGCGTCGTGCTCGCCGGTGCGCTCCTGGAACGTCGCGATCGCCCGGTCGAGGAGGACCTCGGCGCGCTCCAGTGCCGTGCCGTGGCCGAGGCGGAAGTCTTCCAGGGCCTTGGCGGCCTCGATCACGTGCACCTGGGCCGCGGGGGCGTGATCGGTGAGACTGCGGCGCATCAGGATGTCGCCCGCCTCCATGACGATCCGCGAGCCCGGCGCGGCGGGCTCCCCTGGTTCGGGGGACAGGTAGGGCATGGCTGTCGTACTCCTCAGGTGTCATGTCGGTCGCGGGAGGCAGATCCCGGCGGGCCAGGAGACGGGCAAGTCCCGGCGTGTGCCGTGTCGTTGCGGACAAGGCTGCCTTCTCGTTTCTCCTCCGGGCGGCCCGGCCAACGAACAATGACAATACAACTTGAAATCCAATCAGGCAACAATCACAATACATACTGGAATCTCAACAAGGCGCTTGCGTCCCTCGGCTCGGGTGCGTTAGATTCGCGTTAGATTTGAACTCTGAGGGTGGAGGTGGAGATGGGGGCCAGCGACCCGGTGACGGCTGTACTCGACCGGATCTCGTTCGACGGTCCGGTGCCGCCACTGCCGGAACCGGCGGAACGGGTCAGGCTCCGGGAGGCGTTCGGCTGGACCGTGACGCAGATGGGCCAGGCCAACGACGTCCGTCGCGAGACGGTGTGGACCTGGGAATCGGACCCGCCCCGCACACCGCGCGGCGAGAAGGGGCAGCGGTACGCCAGGATCCTCGCCTACTTCGCCGCCGAGCTCGCTCGCGTTGGTGCAGAGGGTGGCTCCGCCACCTTGGAACCCGAGCCCGAGTCAGCGCCGGATGCGCTCGCCGCGGAGGCGACTCCTCTCGACGAGTTCGAGTTCGACATCGAGGACCCTCCCGAGCTCGTCTGGCCGGACACCGAGCCCGCCCCGGCCCGCGCGGAGACGGCGGTACCCGAGTTCGACGAGCCCGGCTCCTGGACCGACCTGCCGGAGGGCGTCACCAGGCTGTGCGCCCGCTGCGGGCACCCGACGTCCAGCGTCGTGGACGGCCAGCCCCGCCACGTCTACCTCCAGGCCATGGCCGCCATGGGCATGCCCCGCTGCGGCACCCGGCCCACCACGCAAGCCGAGCCCGCCTCCGCCCCGCGCACCGAGACGGCGCCCACGCCCGCCGTTGCCCCTCCCGCCCCCGCGGCGCCGGCGGTCGCCGCACCGGTGGCCACCCCGGCACCGGCCCTCCCCGCTGCCGCCGCACCCGCCGGCCGTCCGACGGCCGCGACGCGCCGCCCGGCCACCGCTCCGGCCTCCCGCCGTACGAAGCGCACGGCGAAGAAGCCGGCCGTGAAGCCGGTGCCGCCGGAATACGCCGACGGCCCTCTGGCCGTCCTCGGCATCACCGACGGCGCCCTCACCGCGCACCTCGCTGACGGCCGCACCGTTCCGTGCCCGGCCAAGACCCTCCAGGCCCTGGCCGCGTGGGCGCTGGACAAGCGGAAGATCCGCCTGGGCGCGGCCAAGGTCCACGACAACGGCTTCGACCAGGACCCGCTGATCATCCTCACGGAGGGCGCCGTCGCCCACTTCGGCCTGCCCACCAATCTCGCGGACCAGGAAGACCTCCGCCTGCCGGCCGACCACAAGGCCCTCAAGAGCCTCACCAAGGCCGGATGGGAACTCACCAAGGCGGGGTTCGGCCCGTGGCCGCGGATCTTCAAGCGTCTCGACGGCAAGCGCCACTGCATCCAGCTCTTCCTCACCCCGTGGGGCGCCCTGGAGAGCCGCGTCTGGGGCCCGGCCGGCGAGCTGCCCGCGGGCGACCTCGCCAGGATGCTTGGCACCTACGCCCGCCTGGTCATCACCCCCCGCGGCACCGTCGCCGTCACCGGCGAGGAGCTCATGACCTCGCTGCGCCCGCCCACCAAGGCCGAGTGGAGCCAGGACGAGGGCAAGTACGTCTCGGCGAAGGTGCCCCACACCCTCCACACCCTCGTCGACCCCGCCCCGCCCGAGGCCCCCGACGAGCATCCCGTCGTCGCCGCCGACTACCCGGAGGAAGGCTCCCGGCCCGCCAGCGAGGCCCTCGACGAGGAGGCGTGCATCTGGGTCCGTCCCGCCGACCTGATCACCGACGCCGAGCGGGCGTGCACCCACGTCGCCGCCCTGGACGTGCAGGTCGCCTTCCTCGCGGCCTGCCGCCGGCTGCACGTCGGCACCGGCCCCGCCATCCACTACCCCCGCAACCCCGACTTCGACCCCGACCTGCCCGGCTCTTGGTACCTCGACCTCTCCCACGTCGAGACCGACCCGCGCCTGCCCAGCCCCTTCACCTCCAGCGGCGAACGCCCCGACGGTCCCGGCTGGTACGCCACCCCCACCGTCGCCTACGCCGTCGAACTCGGCGCCGACGTCCGCCCCTTGGAGGCATGGGTCCGGGAGACCCACAGCCCTTACCTCCAGCCCTGGTACGACACGCTGCGCGACGCCTACCTGACCGTGATGGCCGAACTCGGCGTCACCCAGGACCTCGACGACGAGGACTTCCTCGCGGCCATGGCCGTCTACAAGGATGGCGACCCGCTGCTGGTGACCCTGGCCAACGCGATCAAGGCCACCGCCAAGTCGGGCATCGGCAAGCTGCGCCAGCGCCCGAACATGGGCGTCGACCACGTCTTCGGCGACCCGTGGCCGGCCCTGAAGCGCCTGACGTGGCGGCCCGACATCCGTGCCATGATCCTGTCGAAGGCGCGGACCAACATGCACCGCAAGATGCACAACCTCGCCACCATGGCGGGCCGTTACCCCCTCGCGGTCAACAACGACTGCGTCGTCTACGCCATCGACGGCCTGTCGCCGCTGCCCCTCCTCCTCGGCCCCGACGGCGAGCCGATCCGCGGCGGGTTCCGCCTCGGTGTCAACCCCGGCTCCGTCAAGCACCAGGGCTCCCAGACCATCGGCTGGGCGCTGGACCTGCTCGCCGACGGAGTGAACATCGCCAACGAGATCAAGGACGCCTCGCTCGTCCGCGTGGCCTGAGACCAAGGAAGCTGACTGACCGTGGGACTGATCGAAGACCGCCTGGACGAGGCCGCCGAGACCGCCTACTCCCAGCCGATCCCCAAGACCCTCGGCGCCCGGATCCGTTTCCTGCTCAAGCAGGAGAAGGGCGTCAGCCGTGCTGAGGCCGCCCGCGCGGTCGCTGAGAAGATCGGCAAGTCCCAGCGCACCGTGGAGCGCTACCGCGACGACAAGATCAAGTCTACGAAGCCGGAGACCGCAGCCCTCGTCGAAGCCGAGGTCAAGAAGCTCTGGCAGCCGCTCGTGAAGGCGAAGAAGCTCCAGGCCGCCATCACCACCGGCGGCATCAAGGTCGACGTACGTGCCAAGTTCGGGTTCACGTCCCCCAAGGGCACCACCAACGACCCCCGCTACCGCCGCCTCACCCGCCGCCTGGACGCAGCCACCGCAGCCGCCCTCTTCGAGGCCAAGACGGCCGGCGCCTCCGAGGAAGACCTCGCCCAGATCGTCGCTGACGGACTGCGCGACGACTACTTCACCGACGGCGGCACCCGTGCCACCTCCCTACAGCAGGTCGAGCTGACCGGCATCGACCACATCCGCTTCAGCATCACCTGACCGCCGACCGCCCCCGGCTGAGAGGACCGGCCACCCCGTGACCGCGACCATCACCACCCCGCCGCCCCGGATCAGGCTGCGCCCGCACCAGTCCAAGGCCGTCCACGCCGCGCACACCGCGCTGCGCCACACCGCCCGGACCTCCATCGTGATGGCCTGCGGCACCGGCAAGACGTACGTCGCCGCGCGCACCGCCGCCCGCGTCGCCCCCCAGGGCACCCGGCTGGTGCTGCTGCCCACCCTGGAACTTCTCGCCCAGACCATCGACGACTGGCGCACCGCCGGCATGAGCGGCCCGGTTCTGGCCCTGTGCTCCAAGCGCCCCAACACCGCGGGCGAGCCGGTCCCGTTCACCACCGACCCGGCCGTCCTCGCCTCCGCTGTCCGCCAGAACCCCGGCCTGACGGTGTTCGCCACCTACCACTCCCTGCACCGCGTCCAAGACGCCCACCACCGCTTCGCACTCCCCACCTGGTCGCTGATCGCCATCGACGAAGCTCACCGCACCAGCGGTGACCTGGGAAAACGCTGGGCTGCCGTCCACGACGACGAGCTGATCCCCGCACACAAGCGGCTCTACCTCACCGCCACCCCGAGGATCTGGTCGGCTGGCGAGCCCGATGACGACGAGGACGACTCGCTCGTCGCATCCATGGACAACCCCGCCCTCTATGGCGACACCTGCTTCCGCCTCCCGCTCGCCGAGGCCATCGACATAGACCTCCTGGCCGACTACCGCGTCGTCGTCATGGAAGTCCATGAGGCCACCATCCGCACCCGGCTCGGCATCTCCGACAAGGCCACCGAAGCCGAACTGCGCCAGGCCGCGCTCCAGATCGCCGTCCTGCGAGCCATGGCCGAGCTCGACCTGCGCCGCGTCGTCTCCTTCCACCACCGCGTCGCCGACGCCCACGCCTTCGCCAGCACCCTCCCCGAGACCGCCGCCCTCCTCCACGCACTCGACGAGACCGGAACCAGCTGCCCCGACCCGGGCGAACTGTGGGCGGCCGGCCTCGACAGCACCATGGACCCCGCCTACCGCCGCGAACTCCTCGACCGCTTCGACGGCCGCCCCGGCGAGTTCCTCGAACCCGCCCACCGCACCGTGATCGCGAACGCTCGCCTTCTCGGCGAGGGCGTCAACATCCCCAGCATCGACACCGTCGTCTTCGCCGACCCCAAAGAGTCCATCGTCGACACGGTCCAGGCCGTCGGCCGGGCACTGCGCCAAAAGCCCGGCCAGGGCAAGAAGGCCACCCTCATCGTCCCCGTCTACGTCGCACCCGGCGAAGACGCCGACGACCTCATGGGCTCCAACCTGTACCGGCCGCTCTGGCGGGTCCTCCAGGCTCTGCGTGCACACGATGACCGCATCGCCGACCGTCTCGCCGTCCCCCAGCAGCCCGCCCACCCGGTCCCGCAAGACGAGGACGAGGAGACCGGCGTGCCCGTGGATGTCGTCTTCGACCGGCCCTTCCCCGCCGACACCATCGCCCAGGCGTTCCGGCTGCGCGTCCTCCACCCCCGCGAAGCGTCCTTCCGCCGCGGCCTGGAAGCCGCCACCGCCTACCAGCAGCACCACGGGCACCTCGACGTCCCCCGGCTCTACGACGACGAGAACGGCTTCGCGCTGGGCCGCTGGATCAACCGGGCCCGAAAGGCGTACGCGGCCGGCACCCTCAAGCCCGCCCAGATCAAGGCCCTCGAACACCTCGGAATCATCTGGAACCTCCAGACCCAGGCCGCCGAACGCGGACTCCTCCACGCCCGCAACTGGGCCGCCCGCCACGGCCATCTCGCCGCCCCCACCGGCGAGATGGCCGGCGACTTCGCCCTCGGCCGCTGGCTCACCAACCGCCGGGCCGCCGCCCGCACCCGCGCGGACAACGGACTCGAACCCGACCCCACCGACACCGCGCTCACCGAGATCGACCCGTACTGGAACCCCGCCTGGCCGATCACCTGGCAGCGCCTCTACTACACCGCCCGCACCTACGCCGACGCGAGCATCACCCTCGACGACCTCCCCGCCGACTTCCTCACCGACGACGACGAACCCCTCGGCGAGTGGGTCCGCGCCCAGAGCACCGACTACAGCACCCTCCACCCCGAACAGCTCCGGCTCGTGCGCGAACTCGGCATCACCCTGATCGAACCCGCCGACGACGAACCGCCCCAGCCCACCGGCCGCGCCGCCCGCCAGCAGCGGCAGCTTGACCACGGCCTGGCGGCCGTCGCCGCCTTCCGCGCCCGCGAAGGCCACCTCCACATCCGCCAACGCGACACCGTCACCGTCGACGGCGCCGAATTCAAGGTCGGCCAGTGGCTCAAGAACCTCCGCAAACGCTGGGACACCCTGCCCCCCGAGTATCTCCAAGCCGTCACCGAGGCAGGACTGACCCCCAGCCCCTCACTGACGCCTGGCCCGGCAGGCACCTGATACGAGCAGCCCCAGAGGGAGGACTGTGCTGTCCCGTGGCACCCGAGTCCAATCCCGCACGCGGTCGGCTGTCGGCGGCAACAGCGACCGAGTGCCCCTCGCCAACAGGCTGGAAGACCGCTGACGACCGACTACCACCCCCGGCTGGCGGCCTGGTCGAAGGCTCTGACAGCCGAGCACGCCCGGCACGAGGGACAGCCAGAGTACGTGCGCCGGATGACTGAGAGACGAGCCGAATCCAGCACGGGATCGACCGCCGCCCTGCGAGAACCCCGCCGACTCACCAACCCGCATGGCAAGGCCAGGTGCTGGCGGAACTGGATTTACGTCCCGATGCTGAGTTGTTTCAAGCTGTCCTGGAAGCGTGTGTTGCGGAGAGCTCGGGCGTCACTATCAGTGATACCTAGGTCTTGGAGTAGTCGCACTCTCATCAACCAAAGCAGCACCTCTCCGCACCAATAGCGTTGAGTTGCGCTTGGCCCCTTGTCTGCTCCGCCGTGAGAAACGCCGGTGCGCGCGTTGTAGACGAGAGTTGGAAAATCTGGAACTGTGGCAAGGATTCTCTGTCCGAGTTTTCCTGTAGACGACACGACATCTACAATTTGCTCCTTGAGTGACTTGTCGTTGCGTCCTTGGATCACATTCTTTGCCCACTGGACATGATCTTGGGGCAAGCCAGCAGCATCGAGTGCCGACACGACCAGTTTGACCCGCGCCCCGTGCTCCTGTTTAGATACGTCTTTGCTGCCGAACTCATTCTTCTTGACCCTGTGATATGCCTCAAGGCTTTGGAAAAAGGATGCGTACCGGTGCGCCGAGTAGGTGAAGGGTGCGTAGAGCGGTGCATGCAGCAGTGCGATCACCGTCTGGCGGTCCTGGTACAGGTCGAACCAGCGAGGCAGGAGCTCTGAGAGAGGTACAGAGGAATCCTCTGCGGTGAGCAAGGTAGGGGCACGGTAGGAGGAAATGCTCGATTCCACAACGCTTCCGGGTGCGAGCGTTCGGAAGTATGCAGACATCCATTCCTCGCTTCCTTCTGGGCGCAACTCCACATCTCTCATCCGGAGTTCTCTACCCAGAGACAAGAGCAGGAGATCATGGAAGGGGCGAAGGTAGGATTCAAGCAACTCTGACCAGCGCTGCGGTGAGCCGGATTCAGCAGAGAAGGCGCACCAGCGGCGAACAGAAACATGGGCTTCATCAGACGATCCGATTACGCCACTTCGAATGGCCAGTGAGGCGTCTCCCCATGTCGTTGAGACGCACTCCGCAATCTTGTCGTCAATAAGAGTTGCCCGCGGCTCCTTTTGCCTCTTGCTCACTGGCGGAGCGCCAACCCAGTCCGCCAGATAGTCAAAGTCGGATCGAATTCCGCTGAAATCCGCGTCCATCAGGTGGTCCCCTATCACGGCCAGCTCTGCATCAAACGTCTGCTCCGTGATTTCAGGCCACTGGCTAGTCATTCCGAAAGCGCCGAGCAGTGTAATGGAACGCTGCTGCTCTTCGCGGCCATGGATGAGGGGGAGAGTTCCCCACTCGGCTGGCCCGGAAAGCTCCCCACCGGGAACCTCCTGGCTCAGCAACGCACCGTAGAGCGTCAGGACCGGGCCTTTCTCGGAGAAACTGAGCTTCCCCGTCGTAGGCGCTCCCCCTGGGATCCACCAGGAACCGTAAACCTCGAAGTTGTCCATCGCTGAAGTCTGTCGGATCGGCGCCACATAGGCCGGGTGATGAGGCATGAAGCCAGCCGGCACCAGTCCTTGAGACCAGCGCTTCAAAGTTGCCCGCACCGCAGCTCCGGTGATCCGGCGAGGAACTGCCTGGCACCGGACCCGGCGTTGTCAGACCCAGGTGACAGGATGGCGCCGCACACGTCCCGTCCGTGCAGCGGACGTGACAACCCGAGGACCACGGAGTACCCCTCATGAACCGCAGTGAGCTGATCGCAGCCCTCGCCGAGCGCGCCGAGGTGACCCGCAAGGACGCCGACGCCGTGCTGGCCGCCCTCGCCGAGACTGTCGGCGACGTCGTCGCCAAGGGCGACGAGAAGGTCACCATCCCCGGCTTCCTGACCTTCGAGCGAACCCACCGTGCCGCTCGCACCGCGCGCAACCCGCAGACCGGCGAGCCGATCGAGATCCCGGCAGGCTTCAGCGTGAAGGTCTCCGCCGGCAGCAAGCTCAAGGAAGCCGCGAAGGGCAAGTAGGCGCCAGCCTCCCGCACGCAGCGGGCCAGCACCGAAGAGCCCGAGGCCCGCTGGGGGGCACAACTTGCACGCCTCAGCCGCGCGGGAGCCGGATTGGTGTCCCGCCTACGGGGTAGAACGGACGCCGGACGCCCTTCGATGACGGAGGGCACCACCCACAGACCGACCGGGAAGCACCCGGCGATTTCGAAGGACAGACGCATGGCCAGCGGCACCGTGAAGTGGTTCAACGCCGAGAAGGGCTTCGGCTTCATCCAGCAGGACGGCGGTGGACCGGACGTCTTCGCGCACTACTCCAACATCTCCGGCAACGGTTTCCGCGAACTTCTCGAAGGCGAGCAGGTCACCTTCGACGTGACCCAGGGCCAGAAGGGCCCCCAGGCCGAGAACATCGTCCGCCGCGGCTGACCCCTGAAAATGAGCGCCGCCCCGCGACGGCCACTGTGTAGAGTGGCGTCACCGACGCGGGGTGGAGCAGCTCGGTAGCTCGCTGGGCTCATAACCCAGAGGTCGCAGGTTCAAATCCTGTCCCCGCTACTGACCGAAGGGCCCGGATCCGTCCGGGCCCTTCTCCGTTTCCGAACCCCGCACAGCCCAGGGCCGACGACCTCTTCGCCTCCTTCCGGCGTAGCTGCCCGGGCCCCTCCCCTCAGGCTGGCGTCATTCCGGCAGTGGCGGAGGCCACAGGAGCCGGGCCCGGCCGTACCGGGCCCTGGCCGCATCCGCGCTCAGACCGTGCGGGCGTCCGATCTGCTCCCAGGTGGCGCTCACCTCCCGATCCGCGATCACCGCGCACCGCACCAGCTCGCTGGTCAGGTGCTGGAAGTCCGCGGCCGCAGTGCTGTGCATCCCCGCGTCGGCCCGCTCGTTGCCGACCGCGTCGGCCAATAGCAGTTCCAGGGCCTCGCATCGGGCCCGGATCTCGCGCGAGATCTGCAGCAGAGCGATCCGGGCCCGGAGGGCAGCTGCCGCTCGCCGCCGCTCCCGGTAGGCCTCTTGCCGGCAGGAACGCGGACGAGGGCAGTACCGGCGCCGCCGCCCGCCGGGTAGCCCGGCGCCACACCACGCGCATGTGTCGTCCATATCCGAAGGATTCCCCCGGAACCCGATGACAGGCACTTGCCACCGTCGTCCGGTAGCACCGGCGTGGCCCGCCGCACACGTCCCTACAACCACATTCGCATGCCGTTGACCTGCAAAGACACCGACTGGAGTGCGGGCCGCAGTACCGCTGCCGGCAGCGCTTCGCCCAGCCCCGGCAAGGCGTTTTCGTATGCTCCGCCGCACCGCGGGCACGCCCTCGCCCGCGGCGCGCCTGGAGCCGGCCGGCTCAGCGCCCAGACACGCAGGGCTGGAGGACTTGATGCGCGGCACGACGGTCGCCGGCCGGTACCGGCTGAAGGAGCCGATTGGCAGCGGAGGCATGGGCACCGTGTGGCGCGCAGAGGATCTCCACGAGAACCACGACCTCGCCCTCAAGATCATTGCGGTGGGGGAGGGGGACCTGGTGCGGGAAGCGGCCTTCCGCCGCGAGGCGCAGGTCGCCGCGCGCCTGTCCCACCCCAACGTTGTTGCCGTCCGGGAGCATGGCGTCGCCGACCTCGACGGCTGCCGGATCCTCTTCCTGGCCATGGACCTCGTCGACGGACGGCCGCTGAACACCCTCACCGGCCGCCCGCTCCCCGTCACCCAGGCCCTGACCTGGGCGATCCAGATCAGCCAGGCCCTGGAGGCTGCCCACCACCGCGGCATCGTCCACCGCGACCTCAAGCCGTCCAACGTCCTCCTCGACCAGGCCGCCGGCAACGCCGCGAAACTGTGCGACTTCGGCATCGCGCGTCTTACCGAGGCCACCCACCACACCCTGACCGTGACCGGCGTCGCCATCGGCACCCCTGCCTACATGTCGCCCGAGCAGGCTCGCGGAGACACCACGCTGAGCGCACCCAGTGACCTCTACTCGCTCGGCTGCCTCCTCCACGAGCTGCTCACCGGCCACGTCCCCTTCACCGGCACGGGCTGGCAGGTCCTCAACCAGCACGTCCACGACGCCCCGGCACCGCTGTCCGTCCTGCGCCCCGGGGTTCCCCGCGAGCTCGAGCAGCTGGTCCTGGAGCTCCTCGACAAGGACCCCGACCGCCGGCCGACCGCGGCCGACACCCGCATGCGGCTCACCCGGCTGTACACCGCGCTGGCCGCCTTCGCCGACGCACCCACCGCGACAGCGCCCCGGCGCACGCCCACGCTGGTCGCCACCACGACCTCCGTCAGCCGCCACCGCGAGCCGGGCGCCCGCAGCAGCACCGTGTGCGTGGCCGGCCTGACCGCGGCCGCCATCACCGGCGCCCTCTCGCTCACCACCACCGTGCCGACGCCCTGGACGACCAGCCTGGGCACTCTCGCCGGGCTGCTGCTCGCCGTCCTCTACCTTCTCGATCCGCCCCAGCCACCGCACCCCGGGCAGCTGAGGATCACCACGGCCGCCCTCATGACCCTCCTGCTCCTCACCGGCGGCGCGGCGCTCGCCGTTCTCGTCACCGACATCTCCTTGTGGGCGTACGCCCTGGCCATCAGCGTCCTCGGCGGGCCCACCCTGGTCGCCTGTACCAGCGGTGTGCGCCGCCTGGTCGAGCACACGCTCCACCGCTCGGCCTGGCACGGCGACCTCGCGGCGACCGCCGGTGGCCTGCAGACCGCCGCCGTGCTGCTCGCCGCCCACCATGCCGGCCTTCCGCCTCTCATCCTCATCGTCACCGGCGCCGTGCTGTGGCCGGCCGCAGCACTTCTCACCGCGGTCCTCAAAACGCGCCGAACCCGCCACGACCCTCTTGCGCCGGCCCGGACCGGAAGCACCGAGCTCCTGCGTGTCACCCGGCCCCGGTCCGCCGTTACCCCCACATGAACGACGCCACCACCGGCTCCGGCGAGATCATTTCCGGCTCGGTGATCGACCGACTGCTTGCCACCGCCGACTGCTCCGACGGTGAACGCGCCCTCGCGAACGGCACTCTTGCCGAGGAAGCGGCCTACAAGTACGCACTGGCCTACGGGCTGTCCGGCGGCCGCGATCTTCACCACGATGCTCACAGCGCCGGCATCGACAACCTCCTGGGCCACGCGGTGCCGGCGGCCGTCGCCTTCGCACTGCACCACCTCGGTGCACTGCTGCCCGACCTGACGATCGAGCAGTGGGAGCGGCTCGATGCCGCCGCCATCGCCCTGCACTCCCGAATCTGCGAGGACCTGACCGGAGCGAACGGCACCGGCGATGCACCCCGAGCCCCTGCCGATGCCGTACCCGATGACGTGAGCTGAGCGGTACGGCCCGCGGCACCGGTTCCCACCGACGGCAAGGCGACGATCAGCGTCGATGTCAGTGGCCGGCTCTATGCTGCGCCGCACAGCGAGGCAAGACCCCGCTCACCCTTGAAAAGCGGGGAGTTGGACCATGGCGCGCACCGGTAGACCGCGGAAGGACCCCCGCGAGCCGGAAGAGATCATGCGGGCAGCGGGCCTGGAGCCGCTGGAGCCCTACCCCGGCAGCTCCGCCCCGTGGCGGTGTCGCCATACGGCGTGCGGGCGGGAGGTCACCCCCCGCCTGAGCAACGTCACCAAGACACAGCGCGGCTGCGTCTACTGCTCCGGGCGGGCCCGGATCGAACCCGAGGCAGCGGCCGGCGTCATGCGGGCGGCCGGCCTGGAGCCTCTGGAGCCCTATCCCGGCAGCGACCGCAAGTGGCGGTGCCGCCACCTCGCATGCGGACGCGAGGTCACACCCACCTACGTCCGGATCAACTCCGGTGCCGGGCCCTGCCGGTGGTGCGCGCCGAACGCGCCGGTCGACCCGGACGTCGCCGCGGCCGACATGCGGGCCGCGGGCCTGGAACCCCTCGGCCCGTACCCGGGAGTGGACACGCCGTGGCCCGTCCGCTGCCGGACGTGCGGAGCGCCCGGGGCACCCACGCTGGGCTCCATCCGGCAGGGCCAGGGCGGCTGTTACCCCTGTGGCCGGCGCAAAGCCAACGAGTCGATGCGCCACGACGCCGAGACCGCGGCCGCGGTGATGCGGGAAGCGGGCCTGGAGCCGCTGGAGCCGTACCCGGGGACCGCGTTCCCGTGGAAGAGCTGCTGCACCAAGTGCGGGTCCATCGTCTCCCCCCGCCTGGGTTCCCTGACCGGCCAGAGCCGGCGTCCGGCCTGCAAGCGGTGCGCCGACCGGGCCAACGGTGAGGCGCAGCGCCACGACGAGGACCTGGCCGTCGCCGAGATGCGCGAGCACGGATTCGAACCCCAGGAACCGTACCGCGGGGTCAAGTACCCCTGGCGGTGCCTGTGCCACGGCTGCGGCACCATCACCTCGCCGACCTTCGGATCCATCCTCGCCGGCCAGAGCGGATGCCGGCGCTGCGCCGACCTCCGCGCCGGCGCCGCCCGACGGGAAGACCCCCAGCGCGCCGCCGCCTCCATGCTCGAAGCCGGCCTCGAGCCCCTGGAGCCCTACACCACGACCATGACGCCCTGGCGCTGCCGCTGCACCACCTGCGGCCGCACCTCGACCCCCACCCTGGCCAAGGTCCGCAGCGGCCGCAGATGCAAGTACTGCGCCCGCTTCGGCTTCGACCGCGCCGCGCCGGCCCGCGTCTACGTCGTCACCCACGCACAGCACGGTGCGGTCAAGATCGGCGTCGCTGGCGCCCTTCAGCGCAACGACCGCATCGCCCAGCACCGCCGCCTCGGATGGACCCTGTTCTACGAACACCACGTGCCCACCGGCGACGACGCCCTGGCCGTGGAGCAGACGATCCTGCGGCGCCTGCGCGCCGCCGGGCACGGCGTCTTCCTCACCGCCGTCCAGATGCCCAACGGCTGGACCGAGACGTTCGACGCAGCCCGCGTCACGGCCGCCCAGCTTCGGGACGCGATCCGAGAACATCAGCCCACGCCGGCCCCTCCCGAGCCGCTGACCCTGTTCTAGCGGCCCAGCCGGGCCGGGGAGCAAGCCAACCTCGGCGGGTCGGGGCGGTGATGGGGCGGGCTATGCCGCGCCCTGGAGGGGGAGGGCCGCGGCAGCGGCCAGCTTGGCGGACTCCAGCGCCTTGGTGAACGTCGAGGCGACTACGGCGGCCTCGTCGGTCAACGCCTCGATCTCGGCGACCGCCAGGTCGTCGACCGTGGTGCGGGCAAGAAGGTCGAGGAGTTCGTCGCTGCCCGCGTCCAGCCGCTCGATCTCCCGTACCTCGGCGTAGCGGGCGTCGGCCTCGGCGACCTGTGAGGCGTAGGCCTCCAGCGCCGCCACCCGCCGCTCGATGCCGTGCAGGCTCGTCGCGAGCACACGCCGGCGAGAGGCGAGCAGCTCGGCCACCGTGGCGTTGTCCGTCTCCTGCGGCGCCCTGTGATCCTTGCGGGCCACGCGGCTGCAGCTCCGCAGGTCTTGGGCGATCGCCCACTCCTGACGGGGGAATGCCGCCTCGTTGCGCTGGGCGTCGAGCCACCTCTCGCGGTGCACCCTGGAGTCGAGCACGGCCGTCATCGCCCGCCGCGCACGTGCCAGAAGTTCCTGGGCCTCGGCGGTCAGGTCCCTCGGATGAACGAGGTGCTGCTGGACGGCGGCGAGCCGGCACAGCTGCCCGTTGTACAGCGCCCGATCGGCGATCAGACCGGCGCCGAGCACGGCCACGACGCCGGCGGCCAGCGGCCACACGGACAGCAGCGTGTGCGCCATGTCGACGGCCTCCTGCAGCTTCCGGTCCAGCGTGCCGACGAGGCTGGAGGAGTCGGCGGCGGGATCCGCGATTTCGAGGCCACCGGTCCACCACCACACCACACCGGCAACCGCGACTCCCGCTCCGCCGCGCGCAAGAAGGGGGACGGCCGCCCACAGCGGGTTGGCCGGGCGGCCCACGTACCGGCCAGGGTCCTCAAGGGCCTGCCGCAGGACCTTCCGAGCGGCGTCCGAGAGCTCCGCATCCGGGTCAAGGACCGGGCGCGTCGCGCTGTCCGCGGACTTCTTGGACTCCGTCACCGCTTCCTCCCCTTGTACGACCACAGACCGCTCGGCCCCGCTCCACCTGTCCCGGCGGTGACCGCGCTGTCGCGGGCCGACACCTCGGTCCGCGCCACGGTATGTGATCGCCTTCCGGCGCCAAGGCGATTGGACTTTCAAGTGCTTCACCCTGGTCCGGTCCCAGTGGACTGCCGCTGTCTTTGCGCGCCAGCCCCATCCACCGTGCCACTGCCGGGATACTGCCGACCGCAAGCACCTTGATCGCATGATTCCGTAACACGTACGCTGACGGCCGTTACTGTGTGTGGCGCAGAGTGAACAGTCCGCTGAACGCGGTTCGCTCGGGTTGCCTGCGGGATGCGGGGGTGCAGGTTGGACAACTCCATGCCGGTGGCAGCTGGTGTTCCGCCCATCCATTTCGGAGTGCACGAACTGAGGACCGGAAGCGCGGACGGGGCACGGGCCGACTTCGAGAAGATGCTCGCGCAGCTCGCCAGTGCGACCAATCCGAACGTCCGGATGATCGCCGCGAATCCGGGCGACTGGGGAATCGACGCTTTCGCCGGTGACCTCGGCGGCGCCATCACTGTCTGGCAGTCCAAGTACTTCATGCCGAAGACCACAACCAGCCAGTCGCAGCAGATTCGTGAGTCCCTCGCGAACGGGCTGAAAGCCGCAGCGGCCAACGGTCACACGATCACGCTCTGGATCCTGTGCATCCCCTCCAGCATGGACGGGCCGGCAGCCCAATGGTGGGATGGCTGGAAGAAGCGGCAGGAGAAGGCGCATGGCCTCGTCATCGAGTTGTGGGACGAGACCACGCTCATGAAGAAGCTGCTGAGCCCCGAAGGTGACCAGGTACGCCGTGCCTATTACGAACCCTTCACGGCGCCCGCCGCCCCCACCCAGGAGCAGATACGCCTCGTGCTGGACGTGGAGGAGGACAAGGCGGCGGCGCTCGACTCGGCTCTATTCGTGCGCCAGATGACCGAGGCCGGCCACGTCGAACTGGACTCGGCGAAACGCCAGTTCTTCAACGCCGACCTGGTGGCGCGCGAAGTCGCGCACAAGGGAGTGCCGGCTGAGGTTGCCGCACTGAGCTCTGCTGACGCCACCCTTCACGGGGTGTGGGAGATGCAGTTCAACGAGTGCTCGGCCGAGGGCACCCTCGCTGCTCTGCACGGCCGGGTATGGCGCGAGGTGCGCGGCGAGCACGACAAACTGCCCAAGGTGCTGCGTCTGGAGGTGACGCACAGCTGGGGTCTGGTCCACCGGCTGGTCGACAACCGTCGGGCAGGGTGGGTCGCACACTGGCGGCAGATCGCGAGCGGTCATGCCGACGACTGAGGTTTCGCGTCCGTCCGTACCGCTCGACCACTGATGAGGAGCATGCCGTGCAAGCAGACCGGCCGGTTGTGATGCCCGAGGACGAGGTACCTTTCCGTCTCGCTCAACTGCTGCTGCTCCTTGACGCCGTCGCCGCGCAGGACGCAAACGGGGCGACCCTGGAACGCATCGGGTACTACGACTTCCTGTCCGCGAACCCCTTCCTCGTAGTTCCCTCCGAGGGCCGGGACGCGAGCCTCCTCCGGCTGGCCGGATTCGACCCGCAGGTCCTTGCCTACGCGTCCTCTTCACAGCGATTCACAAGCCGGCGAGAACGGATCCAGCACGACTTGGCGCTCCTGGTGGCCTATGGGTGCTGCCAGGTCCGAAATCGCAACGGCTCCCTCACCTACTCGATCACAGAGGCCGGTCAGCACCTCGGCGGGCAGTTCACCGCCACCTACGCCACCTCCTTTGCTACTGCCGCGGACATCGTCGTCCGCCAGCTCCGCAAACTCAGCGACAAAAGGCTGCGCGAGCAGACCGCACGGTGGCTCAGGCCGGACGGACCCGACGGACCCGCAGCTGCCCTCATGAGCGTCCTGGGGCCAGGCCCGTTGCTGGAAATGTCCTGGGAGGGATGATCACCATGGAGCCGCTTCCCGGCATCCGGATCCGCCGTCTGCGCCTGGTCGGCATGGAGCGGTCCTACGACGTTGATTTCACCGCCGAACAACGGGTACGGAACCTCTCCGTCATCGCCGGGGCATTCAGCTCCGGCAAGACAGCGGTTCTGGAATTCATCGCCTATGGGCTCGGCGCGAAACGGCACCCCCGCCACCAGGAGGTGCTGCGAAGGGTCCGTTCATGTCTCCTGGAGGTCGAGCTCTCCGGCGAGCCGCACGTGATCGAGCGGTCGGTCGGAGAGCCCTCGAAGATCGCCTTCGTACGCCGCGGAACGCTCGATAGCAGGCCCACCTCCAGGGCCGAGAGCAGGCCCATCGACCCGCCCGGGGCACCGGAGAGCCTGTCCTCCCTCCTCCTGAGTCATTGCAAGCTCGAAGGCGTCCAGCTACGCGAAGCGCCCACCAACAGCGAATCCCGCACGGACCCGCTCAGCTTCCGCGACTTGATGTGGCTCGCCTTCCTGCCCAACGAACGCGTCGCGGACAAGAACTTCCTGTTCGAGAACGACTACATGCGCAAGCACAAACTGCGGCAGGTCGTCGACGTCGCCTTCGGGGTCCACGACGACCGTGCCGTCGAACTCGGCCAGCGCATCCAGGAACTCGGCGGCCGGCTCAACCGCGCCAAAGCCGAACTCGCAGCAGCCCGTACCTTCGTCGTGGAACAGGCTCCCACCGCACTGGACGGTGAACCCACACCTGCCGTCCACGAACAGGAGCTGGCTGACATCACGAGCCAGCTCACGGAGTTGGACCGCCGGGCGCAGGCGGGAACGGAATTCGCCGCCCAACTGCGCCACCAGCACAAAGAGGCGGCCCGGACTTCTCACCGGGCGGCAGCGGTCCTGCGGGACTGCGAAACACAGCTCCAACGCCTGATGCCTCTCCGCGCACAGTACGCCGACGATCTCCTCAAGCTCGGCATGCTCGGCGAGGCACAGCAGATCTTCGACCCCCTGAGCGTCACCACCTGCCCCGCCTGCTTGAACCGGCTGTCGGCTCCTCCCACCGCCGACAACGGACGCTGCAGCCTCTGCCGCCACGAACTGACAGCGGCGGAAGGGGCGTTGGTCCTGGGCACTGCCGACACCGGCAGCCAGGCCGGAGACAACCGGGTGGACGTCGCAGCCGAGACCCGGTCCACCAAGGCCCGCCTCAAGGAGATCACCACCTACATCGACGAGCTCGGCGCCTCGCTTGCCACACTCAAACTCCGGGCGGAAGAGGCGGCCGTCCGGGAAGAGGAAGCCGCCGCCGCGCTGGATGCCGCGACGTCGCCCTCCGTCTCACCGTTCCTCGCCGCCCGCGACGACCTCCACCGAAGGCGCGAACGAGTCCTGCGCCAACTCGAACAGGCCGAGAGCGCGGTCAAACTCCGCGAAGGACTTGCCAAACGGGCCGACGCCGTGGAACGCCACGAAGCCCAGATCGCCCGTCTCCGAGAGGAACTCGCACGACTCGGAGATGCCTCCCACGACCGCGATCGGGTCATCGCCAAGATCAGCGGCCGATACGGCGAGCTCCTGCGAGCCTGGCGCTACCCCAAGGTCAGTACGCCCTTCATCAAGACCGACCTCACCCCCTTCGTACGCGGTGAGCCGTACCAGGAAGCCTCCTCCGGCGCCCGCACCCTGCTCACCCTGGCCTGGCAGCTGGCCGTATTCGAAATCGCCGTCGAAGCAGGGGCCGCACACCCGGGATTCCTCATGATCGACAGTCCCCAGAAAAACCTCGGCCACGGCGGCACCCTCGATGCCGTGATCGCGGACGCCGTCGCCATCGACGACTTCTACCACCACCTCTCCCTCTGGCTCGCAGAGCGCGGTAGCCGAGCACAGCTCATCGTCGCCGACAACAGCCCACCACCGCTGGTGGAAAGCAGCGTGGTGGTGCGCTACAGCCGCAACGAGGAACGTCCGCCGTACGGGCTGATCGAGGACGAAACCAGTGCGGACGAGGAGGCAGAAGCCGACGCGTGAAACGCCCTCCCAAACACGGGTCCTTTCCTCGATAGCAGGCTGACCCCAAAAGGCGCATCCGCGCGGATCACTCAGCAGTTGAAGCGCGGGCTCGACTCGACGTCAGCCCGACAGCCGCGTGTCGGTCAGCATCAGTGGCTGCTGCCAGAGCTTGGACGGTGGGCGGACCATGGCGCGGTAGATCCTGACCTTTGCCACTGAAGACTGACCGATGGCCCGCGCGTGCAGGATGTAGCCATGGAGAACGAGGTGCCCTTGTCCGGCGGACGCATCACTACAGGGGTGGTCAGGATCGGCGATACCGTCCGTCGGCCAGTCACCGCGTCGTCCGCGTTCGTCGCCGAATTGCTCGGTGACCTTCGACGGCAGGGCTTCACTGGCGCTCCGCGTCATCTGGGGTTCGACGAGGCCAACCGCGAGATCCTCAGCTACCTTCCTGGCTGGGTGCCCGCCCGCTTCCAGCGCTGGACAGACCCTCAGGTGGCTGCCGCCGGCTCCCTGCTCCGCGCTTTCCACGACGCCACCAGCGCGAGCCGCCTGGCCGGTCAGCACCCCGTTGTCTGCCACCACGACCCGGGGCCGAACAACACGGTCTTCGCAGACGACATCCCGTTCGCCTTCATCGACTTCGACACCGCCGCCCCCGGTGATCCGCTGGAAGACCTCGGATACATGGCATGGACCTGGTGCATTTCCTCCAAGCCTGACGCTCCACCCGCCGCCAGCCAGGCCGAACAGGTACGAATCCTCGCTGGCGCGTACGGCCTCGACGACGCCTCCCGCTCACGTCTCATCGATGCCGCGCTCGACCGCCAGATGCGCAATGCCCGGTGGTGGCGCCACCACCTCATGCGCCCGTCACCGCACGTCGCTGACGACCACGAGATCGCCGAGCGCATCCGGTGGTCCGAACGGGAGCACGCCTACACCTTGGCCAACCGCACGACCTTCGACGCAGCCCTGCACTGACATCCGACACGAGTCCGATCCGCCTGCGCGATCAAGGTTCGCTGGCACACTCCCGCGTCCGCAACCTCGGTGACACTGGGGAGCCATCGCCCGGCGTCCGAACGATCCCGGAAACTCGTCCGCTCTGACTGTCACACCGCGCTCCGTCCGCACACCTGTACCAGGTGACAGCGGACCTCACAGCGGGAGCAGCACGTGACCCACACCCTCACTCCGTACGCGCCCCGGCGACAGCAGGGCCTTCGCACGACCGACACGGCCGTCCCCCCGGTCGCCCTGCGCCAGATGGCCACGGGCGAAACCGAAGAGACGGCCCGAGACGAACTCCCGGACGTCGAGCACCTCATCCCGACGCCAGCGCCCGAACAGGCCCGAGGCGAGGCACGGATCTTCCATGCGCTGATCACCGCCTACGGCCGTCACCGCCCCACCCTCACCGGCGGCCCGTTCGGCATCCGCAGCCTCACCCCCCGCACCGACGAACTGGTGGTGCGGATCGCGCCCGCCCAGATGGACCGGTGGATCGACGCCCTCGCCCACAGGCCGGGCGGGACAGGCGTCGCAGGCCTGCGCTGGGCCGGCATGCGAGAGGGGATTGCCCTGACGCTGCCCGGGATGAGGCTGCTCCTCGCCGGCATCAGCGAGACCGACTGGCGTGCCGCGCTCGGCCGCCGGTCCGCCGACCAGAGCAGCCTGATGCCGCACTGGATCCCCCAGTTCCGCGGCGAACCCGAGTACGCAGCCGCCCAGGACGCCGAACTCGCGGCCCTCGCCGACCACCTGTGCGCCACCTTGCGCCGGATCCGGCTCCTCGACGCCCTCACCCGTATCAGCGGTCACGTCCACCTGTTCACCACCCGCCACCACGGCAGCCTCCACCTGATCGAGGCATGCGAGGCCACCCCCACGGTCCTGCCGCTGTGGACCTCCCGGTCCGTCCCCCTGGCCCTGTGGCCCGCCGGACCGATCCCCGCTCCGGGCCCTGCCGACCCACGCGCAGCTGTCCTTGACCTCCTCACCGAGATCGAACCCGCCCGCGCCCCGTCCGGCACCGCCGATCACCCCGCTGCCCGCGCCCTCTGCCACATCGCCGGCCTCACTACGGACCCTCTGCTGGTCCAGGCGGCCGAGCACGCTCTCGACGTCGCCACCCGAGTCCTCGCCGACCCCGCCCACGCCAGCGTGTACGCCGCCGGCGGATGGGCAGGCAGCTGCCGCACATACCCCGAAGGCACGGTCCACGGAAGCAACCCCTGCCTCCCGCCCGGCGCCGAGGCCGTCACCGACCTCCCCGAGGAAGCCGTCCAGCGCATCGGCCAGCACTTCTCCAGCCGGCCCTCGGACACCTCCCACGCCGACCTCGCCGGCGCCGGCAGGGAGGAACTCGTCCACCTGCTCGACTG
The DNA here is from genome assembly GCF_016921115.1 of Streptomyces actuosus. Classification (GTDB taxonomy): domain Bacteria; phylum Actinomycetota; class Actinomycetes; order Streptomycetales; family Streptomycetaceae; genus Streptomyces; species Streptomyces actuosus_A. The sequence goes on along the minus strand of NZ_JAFFZS010000011.1, from coordinate 52,793 downwards.
GGCACTCGCCGTCGCGACCCGCCCCGCCAACCGGCCGGACTGGACCCGCGACAGGACCGACGGCACACTTCAGCACACCCAGCCGCTGCCCGACCACGACGGCATCCTGACCCTGACCGCCACCACCACCGGCGTCTACCGCGTCAGCCTGGACGCACTGGGGCTGAGCGACCTCGCCGACGAGGACGACACCGTGGAATGGGAACGCGAGGCCGCGCCCTCGCAGAGCGCCGCCGTCCTGCTCGCCGAACACGCCGCGATCGAAGCCGCCGTCTGCCTGCCCTTCCAGCGCGAACACCGCAAGCAGCGCCTCCTGCTGCCCGCGGCGGTGTCGGCCGATCCGACGATCCGGTCCGTCATCGCCGGAGCCGACTACGTTCTGGGGTTCTTCACCTTCGCCAGCGTCCTCGGCCGCCTCCACGAGCGCGTGTGCTCCACCCAGGGAGTAGCCGACGGCCACTGGCGACCCGACACCCCGCCCGACGGCCCGGCCACCCTCACCGCTCTCATCAGCGATTGGTGCGCGCTGCCCTCACCTCACCACGGCGAAGCCGCCAACACCGCCACCGTCGACAGCCCCACCTACCTCCGCCACCTCGCTGCCCACCGCGCCGCGCTCGACCCGTTCATTACCCGCTACCTCGCCGCCGCCGACAGCCTCCCGGGTGCGCGCACCTTCGAAGAGCGGCACGTCGCCGGATTCGCAGCCCTGCGCACCACCGACCTGTCCGCCCTGGCCCGCACCGAGATCCGCCCCGTCGGCGAGCGGCTCCTCCGGTTGGTCCGGTCCATGCCGCAGGACCCTGGACAGCTGACCGCCTGGTACGAACACCACCTTGACCAGGCCTGAACCCCGCCGACCCCGGAAGAAGGAGCAACCGCACGATGAGCGATCAACTGCCGGACCCGACAGCGTTCGTAGGCCCCATCGGGCGAGGGAAGGCGCCGCTGTCGGGTGACGCCGACGCCGACCAGTACGCGGCCGTGCTCCGGCGCGCCCTGCACACCGTCGAATGCCGCGAACTCGGTCCGGAGGCCGCCGGTCAGAAGTTCGGACCGTTCGCGGACACCTCCGACGGCCGTGTGACCGTGTTCGTGGACGAGTACCAGATCCGGGACCGCTACCCCGGCCACGACGAGCTCCACCACCTGGTGCACGCGGTCCGTGAGCGAGGACCAGCGGTGGACGTCGTCATGGTGCCTCCCAAGCCGACCATGCTGTTCATGGACGAGATGGCCCACGTCGTCGGCAAGGTCGCCGACCCCGCCTGCGGCCCAGCGGCGGCCGGGCCCACCCGCTGGGTGTATGAGCCGAGCCGCCCCCTGCGACCGCTCCGGTGGTACCCGGGGGGTGAGCGTGAAGCGGCGGACGAGCGGTAACGGTTCGGGCCGGAGGCGGTGCTCGCCGCGTCGCGTCGGCAGACGTGAGCACGGGCGGGCGTGCCAGGAGCGGCGGGCGGTGGTCGGTCGGGAGCGAGGCAGGCTTGATATGGGAATGCGGCCCGAAGGAAATCTCCTCGGGCCGCAGTTCGGAATCTGTATACGCTTTCGCAGCCGGCCTGCGCGCCGGCGTCCAGCCGGGCCCGGCCCGGGACGAATCAGGGGGACCAGATGACCACCACGAAAACCTCAAGCCCGGCAGTATCAGTGCCCGGCCGTACGCCGGGCGCCCCCGGCGCGCTCTTCAGCGACGAGGCGTCCGCGGTGACGAGAGCCGTGCCCGGCGCGGCCCGAAACTTGCCGCGGCCACTGGACACCCTGACCTGGCAGGAGCCCCCCCGCCATGGAGGACGCGGACGACGACGTGCGGTGACCGCATGGCCCGGGCACGTCGCCTCTCGCCGCTCGGCTGATCCGCCCAGGCGCCCCACCACGATCACCGGTTGTGCCAAGCAGAGTGGTCCTCGTTCCACTGCTCCAGGGCCCGGGCCCGCTCCACTTCTGCGTCCAGGCGTTCGATGCGCGTTCCGTCCTCGATGTGGACATCGGTGTGCGACGAGCCAGCGTGGTACCGGTGGCGCTGGCTGACGATGACCACGGTCCGGGCGATACCCGCCTGGTTCGGCATGGCCATCGCCGTCGACACGAAAGGCCCCGCCGGGCCGCCCGGCACCGAGATCCAGTCGTCCTCGTCGGCCTGCCAGGGGAAGATCAGGTCTCCTCCCTGAGGGCCGGTGCCGGAGGGAAGACCTGCGAGCGCCGGTTCAAGACCGGCGGTCTGCCTGGCGAGCGCCTCCAGTTCGAAGACGGCCACCTGGAAAATGCCTCCGAGGGCCGCCATCTGCCCAAGCATGGCGAGTTCTGAGGCCACTCGGCGCCAGTCCTCCGCGCGGTCACCGGTGATGCTCCGGTCCGTGCGCAGTGTGGTGAGGGTGCGGGTAACGAAGGCGTGACGGGCGCGTTCGCGGCCTGCGTTGCCTCGCATGGCCGGGGGCAGAGGGGGGAGGCGGTCGGCGAGGCGCCGGGCGCGGAGTCGGGTGTCCGGGGCGGGCATCGGGGTCCTCGATGTCGAAGGGCGTTGGGGCGGGTTCTGGCTTGCCGCTGCTCGCCGGTCCGGTGCCGTCGCGGTTAGTAGGACGGCATCGGACCGGGCGGAGTCGGTTCGGCGGGCACCGGCCGGGGCGGGGAGGGGGCTACTCGCCCCGGACGCTCCACCCGAAGAAGCACCAGGTCGGTTCGTCTCCCAGCGTGCGCAGCAGCAGTGCGGCGGCGCCGGATCGGACGATCGGGTCGTAGTCCTCGATCAGGCGGTCGGCGAGCCAGTCGGCGTCGTCCTCGCACAGCGGCCCGCCGTCTTGCCCGTCGAAGCAGCCGTCGGCGCGCAGCCGGTCTCGGCCGTCGGCGACGTTCACCTCGGTCACCTTCGACAGGTCCGCGCGGGGTCGGAACGGATCGTGGGGCTGTTCGCGGTCCTTGGCGGCGAACGCGGTGAAGGCCGCTTCGGGCGTGGGTCCGCTCGCCGTGAAGCGGAACAGCATGGGGTCTGTGATCATGTCGGTCCTCACATCTGGGCGCGAGGCGCCGGGTGCTCGGTCTGCTGGCCGGGGCCGCTGTTGAGGGCGTGCACGAATCGGCCCAGCGCGACGGGGATGGTTCCCTCCAGCTCCGGTGCGCCCTCTCGTCCGGCGACCGACAGGCGGGGCTGCCCGCCGCGGGCCCGCACGATGTGGAAGGCGCGCTGGTTGAGGTCGACGGCGTGGACGATCCGGACTTCCTGGCGGCCGGGCAGGAGATGGTTCACCCGCTCACCGCTGTCCCGCAGCATGCGCAGTTCCGGCGGGAGTTGGACGTTCTTCGGCTTGTTCCACCCCTCGAACATGAACCCAACAGCGAAGACGGAGTCCTCATGCACCTCGCCGGGAACCAGAAGGGACGGTACGGGCGGCAGCGCCTCTGCGTGGTGCCGCAAGGCGTCGGCGGGGTTGATCCCCACCGGGTTCCAGACGACCTCCGGGATGAACTCCACCTCCACGCGCGGGGGCCGCAGAAGGAGCATGAACAGGCGGGGAGGAAGGTCCCAGCCCTGTTGTTCACCGAGCCGGGATTCGATGTCCGCCAGGACGGAGGCGACCATGTCGGAGGCCAGGTCGTGCGACGGGGGCGCAGCGGGGAGGGGCTGGAGGTCTTGGGGCATGGAGGAGCCACCTTTCGGCCCGGCCGCGCAAGAAGGCGGCCGCAGCGAATGCGATCAAGGGGGAGGAAGAAGAGGGCCGGTCTGACCCGGCGACATGAGCAATCTACATACTGAAATACGAATACGCAACATCTATGTTCTGTGTGTACGGCGCGGCCCTGACGCGCCGGCAGGTCACAATGTGAGTGGTCTCGACGGCGTCCGGCTACTGGGGGAGTGTCTTTGTCCATCGACCGCCTGCAGCCCATCAGTCCCGCAGCGCTGGCCGCCCGGACGCCCCGAGTTCGGATCCCGCCCTCCCGCGCCGACGCCTCGGTCGAGAGCACTTCCTTGGCCCTGATGGACGCGGACGCCTTCCGCAGCACGCTTCAACGCGTCGTCGCCCAGGGCACATCCGATGCTGCGGTCGCGTCCGAAGCCACCCGTCGCATCGCCCGGGGCCACCTCGACGTCGCCGCCCTGCGGACGGTGCTGTTCGAGACGGCCGGTACAGACGTCTGGCCGCCCGTACAGCAAGCCGCCATCACCGCCGTCGCCGCCAGCCCGGCCCTGGCGCCGAGCATCATCTCCATGCACGCCCAACTGCTGCGCACCCCCTCCGCGACCGTCCGGGAGGGACAGGGGGATGACGGCCAGCCGTTCTTCGTCGCACAGGCCACCTTCGCCCCGGCCGGCCGCGACATCACCGGCAGCGTCCAGCGGGCCCGCACCCGCAAGGCGGCGCGGCAGCAGGCCATGACCACCCTCATCGCCGCGCTCGCCGACCTGCCGGACCCCCTCGCCGATCGCGCGGTACCCGACTGGACCTGGGACACGCCCGCCACCCAGCCCCAGGCGCCCGCTCCATCAGGGGAAGCCAACCCCGTGTCGGCCTTGAACGAGTTCCACCAGGCCGGCCACATCACCCGGCCCGACTACCGGCCCCCCGCACCGACGCCCACCGGCTTCACGGCCACAGTCACCGCCGTCCACCGCGGCCAGCAGCTCACCGGCGAAGGAACCGGCCCCACCAAACGGCAGGCCCGGGCCGAAGCAGCCGACCGTCTCCTCAAGGCCCTCCAGACCGCCCTCGGCACCGACGCCGAGCCCCCGGCCGCGACCGAACCGGCGGCGGCGTCCGCCCAACCTGCGCCCCCCATGCCGCCCGCTCCGACCGAGAACCAGGAGCCGCCGCGCGCCCTCCCCGCCGGACCGGCCGACCTGTTCGCCGCCCACTGCCTTCTCGAGCAGGCCCTCGCCGACGGCGCCGCCCTGACCCTGCTGCCCTCACGCCACCCCGGCCGGACCGCATGGATGCTGTTCCAGCCCGACGGCACACCCCTACTCGCCCCCGGCCACCTGCCGCCGCTGCAGCCGGTCACCCGCGACCTCGTCCTCGCGGGCGCCGGCGGCATCATGCCTCGCCGCGCCACCGTCACCGGCCTCGCCGTCCCCGTCGGCCTCGCCCTGCCCGCACTGCTCACCTCCCGAGCAGGCGAACACCCCTCCGTCACCGGATGGCGAGCCGGCCTTCGCCTGGCCGTGGCATGCGTGGCCCAGCAGCGCGTCTACCCCGCCCTGACCGCCGACGGCCAGGGCTGCTGGCGCATCGGTCCGATCACCGATCCGCTGCGCACCGCCGTCACCGCGGCCGCCGCCCGGATGGCCCCCGAGGGACACTGCCTCCTCGCCGGCCACAGTCCCCTGCGCGTCCCGGCGCCCGAGAACGCGCTCTGGCCCCTGCTCGACGCCGTCGCCGACGCGATGATCCGAACCCCAGGGACCGCTTCCCTCCTGGGACCCGGCCCGTTCACCAGCACCCCGGCCCCCGGCACCGAGCCCAGCGCAGAGCTGTGGGCCTGGGCCGACGCGATCGAGGACGCCGCCGACCCCTGCCCCGCGCCCCGACTCATGCTGCGCATCAAGGAGCCCGAGGCAGGCGAGCACGCCCCCACCGCCCAAGCTGTCCTGCACCTGGCCGCCGACGACCAGGACGACCCCGTGTCGGCGAGCAGCATCTGGGACGGCCACCCCACCCACCCCGCCCTGACGCCCGCCGTACTGCCCGGCGTACGCCGCGCGCTGCGCCGCGGCGCCCGCCATTTCCCGCCGCTCGGCGACCTCGCCGGACAGGAACGCCCCCGCCGCCTCACCCTGTCCGCGGTGGACCTGGCCCGCCTCCACGACCACGCCGCCGCCCCGCTGGCCACGGCCGGCATCACCGTCCACTGGCCGCCCGCGCTCCTCGGTGCCCTCACCGCCACCGCGGTAATCGGCCGACGCCAGGACGCCGCCGACGAGTTCACCGCCGGCAGCGGCTTCCTGGCCCTGGACCGCCTGGTGGACTGCCGCTGGCACATCAGCATCGACGGCGAACCGCTGACCGAGGACGAGATGACCGCCCTCGCCGACGCCGCCTGGCCGCTGATCCGCATGCGCGGGCGCTGGCTGCTCATCGACCCCGACACCGCCCGCCGCGCCCGCCACCGCGACCTGGCGCCGCTGCCCTCGCTCGACGCGCTCGCCGCCGCCCTGTCTGGCACCCTCACCCTCGAAGGCGAGACTCTCGACGTCCGGGCCGCCGGCACGCTGGCCACCCTCGTCGACGCCCTGCGCCAGGCCCCCGACGACCCCCGGCCCGTGCCACCGCCGACCGGCTTGCACGCGAGCCTGCGTCACTACCAACAGCGGGCCCTGACCTGGCTCGCGCACACCCTCGACCTGGGCTTCGGAGCGCTCCTCGCCGACGACATGGGCCTGGGCAAGACGCTGACGACCATCGCCTTGAACCTCTACCGCGCCGAAACGGCCGGCGAAGCCGCCGGCCCGACCCTCGTGGTCTGCCCGGCCTCCCTCATCACGAACTGGCAGCGCGAGATTGCCCGCTTCGCCCCGGACACCGCCGCCATCCGGTACCACGGCACCGGCCGCACCCTCGACACCGATGCGCTCGACCACACCACGGTCGTCATCACCACCTACGGCACCCTGCGCCGTGACCCCGCCCTCACCGCCACCCAGTGGGGCATGGTCGTGGCCGACGAGGCCCAGCACATCAAGAACCCGGCCTCCGCCACCGCCAAGGCGCTACGCGACGTCCCCGCCCGGGCCCGGCTCGCGGTCACCGGCACCCCTGTCGAGAACAACCTGACCGAGCTGTGGGCCATCCTCGACTGGACCAACCCCGGCCTGTTCGGCACCCGTTCCGCCTTTCGCGCCCGCTACGGCGCCGTCGAGAAAGACCCCAACGCGCCCGCCGCCGCGGGGCTTGCCCGGCTTGTCGCCCCGTTCATGCTGCGCCGACGAAAGACTGACCCCGGCATCGCCCCCGAGCTGCCCGGCAAGGTCCACCACCACCGCATCGTCGCGCTCACCGACGAGCAGACCGGCCTGTACGAGGCGATCGTCCGCGACACCATGGACAAGATCACCACCAGCAGCGGGATCGAACGCCGCGGCTTGGTCCTGAAGTTGCTCCAGGCCCTGCGCCAGATCTGCAACACCCCCACCCTCTATCTGAAGGAGCCCCTGGACGACGCCGAGCCGGCCGGCCTCGCCCTTCGATCGGGCAAGCTCGCAGCCCTGGACGAGCTCACGGCGACCCTCGCCGACCGGGGCGAAGCCGCGCTCGTCTTCACCGGCTATGTCCAGATGGGTCGCATCCTCGAGCACCACCTGCGCCTCCGCGGCCGCTCCGTTCGCTTCCTCCACGGCGGCACCCCGCCGGCCCGCCGCCAGGAGCTCGTCGACGCCTTCCAGCACGACCCCGACCCAGCCCCGGTGTTCATCCTGTCCGTCAAGGCGGCCGGCACCGGACTGACCCTCACCCGGGCCGAGCACGTCATCCACTACGACCGGCCCTGGAACCCCGCCGTCGAGGATCAGGCCACCGACCGCGCCCACCGCATCGGACAGCACCGCACCGTCCAGGTCCACCACCTGATCACCGAGGGCACCGTCGAGGACCACATCAACGACCTCCTCGCCCGCAAACGGGCCCTGACCGACGCCGTTCTCGCCTCCGGCGAAGGCGCCTTCACCGAACTCGACAACACCGAGCTGACCGCCCTCGTTACCCTGGGAACCCGATGACTGGCACCGCCCGATCTCTCGCGCCGCTGGCCGGCGCGTGGAAGCAGGCGTTTCACCTCGCCACCAACGGCTCCGGTTCCTACGGCAAGGGCCTCAACCTTGCGCGCAACGGCGCCGTCGCCCAGATCCAGACTCAGCCGGGCAGAATCAGCGCCCCCGTCGCTGCGAAGAAGGCCACCCACCAGGCCGCGATCCACGTCCCAGAGCTGACCGCGACCCAATGGGACACGCTGGCGGCCAAGCTCGCCGACGATCCCCAGGCCGTTGCCGACCTCGTCGCCAACCGGGTCCCTGCCACGATCGCCGACTCCGGGCACGCCGGCGGCATCTCCATCGCCCCGCCGGCCGACGGCATCACCTTTTCCTGTTCCTGCCCCACCGGCCGGACCCACCGCGTCTGCGACCACAGTGCAGCCCTCGGCCACGCCGTCGCCGAACGCCTCGCCGCCACCCCCTCCCTGCTGCTCGGCGCCCGCGGCATGACCGCCCGGGCCCTCGCCGCCCACGTACGCGACCTCGTCGACGGCGCCGACCCCGGCCCCCTCCCTGCAGACACCAACGGCACCGTGCGCGCCACCCAGCTCTACGCACTGGCCGCCCACCGCCCCCCACAGCCCCCGCCGGACCTCGACCTCGATGCCTTCAGCAACCTCACCTGGAGCGACGCACCCCTCCCCGGGTCCCGAGCCCAGGACCTGATGTGGATGACCACCGATGCCGCCGCCCGCGCTAGGACCCTCCTGGCCGGCACCGCCGCTGCGCCCCACGACGAGCTGGCCGACATCATGCGGATCCTCGCCAGCCCCGACGGCGCGGATCATCTGGAGGCCGCTCAGCACACCACCGGCATCCCCGAAGCCACCCTGCGGGCGATGATGATCGGCTACCGCCACGGCGGCCCGGCCGGCGCCCACGCCACCCTCGCCGCCACCCCAGCAACCATCGACGTCCTCGAACGGGCACGAGAGACCGTCCAGGCCTCCCGCGCCGTCGGCCTCGGGACCATCACCATCGACGGCAGTAGGCTCACCGACGCGACCGCCGGAGTCCAGATCCGCCCCGGCCCCGACGGCCGCTGGTACCCCTTCACCCTCTGGCGCGCCAACGAGTGGCGCCCGGCGCCCGGAGCCTGCGACGATCCCGCCGAGGCCTTCCGCGCCGCACGACGCGCCCGCGCCGCACGACCACTCAGGCGATAGCCGCACCGGCGACCTGACAAGAACGTCACCGAGCCCGAAAGACACACCGCATGCCCTTGGATCCGCAGACCGGCGTACGCGTCTACCAGTTCATCGTCGACCGGCTCGACGACCGGCGCCGCGAGCAGTACCCTGCCGGCCGCGAGGAATACGAGGCCGACTGGAGCGCCGCCCACGATCTGGAGAAAGATTTCGCCGAGGCTGTACATGCCGATGACCTCGCCACAGCTGAGCAGCTCCTCGAGGAGCTCACCGACATGGCGGCTCCGTGGTGCGACCACCCTCACCACCCGGCCAATCAGGCCCGTGATGGGCACCAGGCCGACCCGACGATCCCGGGTACACGATCGTGAGGCGGCAGTTTGTCCTTCCAGGCGGCGTGGTCGCCTTGATGGTGGCGCTCACGCCGACCGTGATCAGCACCCGCAGTACGCGATGGGCCGTGGGATGGGCGGCCATCCTTCTCGGAGCCGTCCTCCTGCTGATGCTGCTCGCCCTGGTAGAGCACCTCACTTCACCAGACCGACCCGAGCCCCACGGCGCCCCAGAATCTGGACCCCTCTGACCCGTCGTCATCGTCCTGGGCAAAAGCGGCTATCAGCCCTCTGACGGAGACGCACGATCATGGGCGTTGTGCCAGCCGGCTGCCGCCGGATCCGAAGCCGGGGAATTCTGAATCTGCGGATGCCCCGTCAGAACGGCTGAGATCATGGCAAGAGGGTCAGTTCATGATCAGGGCACAGCAGTGGGGGCGGCGATGGACGAGAAGAAGACGGTGCGCGCGGTCGCGATCGATTACAAGGCAGTCCTGCACGGGCCCGGGCGCGCGCACGAGGGGATCGCTGAACTGCTGCGGTGGCTCGATCAACGCGATGTGGCTTGGGTGCTGCTGACCAACGACCCGATGGACGCCAAGTCGGCCCTTGCCGCGGCTGGCCTTCCCGAACCGGCCCTGCATCTGTGCCGCGACGACATCCCGGACAAGGCGAAGCGCGGAAACAAGGCATGGCTGGAGGCGGTCGCGGACAGACTCGGCCTCCGCATGAACCAGCTCATCCTCGTCGGGACCTCGCAGTTCGACTGGTACACAGGCATCCACGCCGGCGTCGTCCACATCCATGCCCGCTGGGCCAGCCGCCTGGGAGCGAAGATCACCTCGCTGATGTCCGACGAGCCCGCCGACGTCATCGAGCTCTTGGAGTACTTCCTGCTGCACGAGCCGCGCTGGGCGTTCCGTCTCGATGACGAGGACCGCGCCTTCGCGATCCGCTCGATGCTGCCCTTCAATGCGCGGTTCCCTCGCGGCGGCGGCCGGACCTTCACGATCAAGGACATCTTCACCTACGAGAACACCGTCAAGGTCGGTGACGAGGACGCGCGTGATGTCCTGATGCTGCACCTTCTGTGTGCGGCCTACCTCGATGGTGCGCTGCCTGGGCAGAGCTTCTTCTGCGTGTACCCCAGCAGCACGCCGGCCAAGGGCAACCCGCAGCTTGCTGGCTTCCTGGACCGCGCAAAGGTCATGACGGGCTCCTCCTACAAGGAGGACCTTCTCGAGCGTGTCGTCCAGGCCCCGGATACCAGCCTGGAGCGGTACAAGAGGAGCGTCGGCCAGTCGACGGGCCGGGACATTTCCATCGCCGCCCAGGCCCGCACCGTACGAGTCAACCCGGCCTACAAGAAGAAGATCGTCGGCAAGACGGTGATCGTCTTCGACGACTTCACCACCGAGGGCAAGTCCCTCGAGTGGGCCCGCACCCTCCTCGGCGAGGCTGGAGCAGCACGGGTCATCGCACTGACCATCGGAAAGTACCCCTCGCGCCACACCGTCTACCAGCTGCGCCCCGGCGTCACGATCGATCCCTTCACCACCAACGACATCACCTTGACGCACTTCCAGACGACGACGGGCCCTGGAGGAGCGGAGGAAGGGCCGTCGGTAGTCCTGACGACGGCTATGGAGCACTTCGCCGCCGCTGCGGAGGGTGCCGTCGAACCCCAGGCCCCTGAGGCGGCCGCCGACCGGATGGCTCATCCGGCACCCCGCCCGGTTCCTGCTGGCACCCGCTCTCCCATGACCGCCTACAAGATCGCCCGGCAGCGGCACCTCGCCGACATGCTCACCCACCTCCAGCAGCATGCGTACCCCCTCGTCTGGCGCGGCGAGTACCTCGTGCCGACCGGGGAGACGACGACCACCGCCTTGTGGTGGATCGCCCTGCCAGGGCAGGTCGAGCAGTGGTACGACACCAGCGAGGCGGAGCGCCTGGTCAGCGGCATCTGTCTGGCGGTGGGGATCATCTGGGAACCGGTCGCGGCGCCCGGCGGGGCCACCCAGCTCGCCGAAGCCCTCGCCCGTATGGAACAGCGGCGGCAGGGCTGAGGAACCGGCTCGACGGCCCCCTTCCTGTCCGTCCGGGGGCTCCGTACGCCATGATGGAAGTGGCCCGAGTACCTCGCTTCATCCTTCGAACATCCCGGGGCCACGAGTAGAAGGACACCCTGATGGACATCGATATCACCGTTGACCAGCACGATCTGCTGACCCTGTGCGCGCTGCGTGCCGGCGATGCCACCCTCGACTGGAGCCTGCTCGCCCGCGGCGCCCAGAGCCCCGAGGGCCTGGCCGCGCTCATGGACGGACAGGTGGGCGAGGACTCGCGTGCCGCGACCAAGAACCGCCCCCTGCTGCAGCAGGCCCTGTCCGCCGGCCTGGACGATGCCCGTGCCCGCGTCGACGACGAGCTCGCCGCCGCCGACAAGGTCGGCGCGCGCCTGGTCACCGTCCTGGACAAGGACTACCCGGCGAACCTGCGCGTGATCGGCAACCTGCCGCCGTTCCTCTTCTACCGCGGGGAGCTCGATCAGCGCGACGCACGCTCCATCGCCATCGTCGGCACCCGCCAGGCCTCTGAGGACGGGCTGCGCCGGGCGGCACGGATGGCCCGCGAGCTCGTCGAGCACGACGTCGTGATCGCCAGCGGTCTCGCCAAGGGCATCGACGCAGCCGCTCATCAGGCAACGCTCACCGCGGGCGGCCGGACGTTCGCCGTCATGGGCACCGGCATCGCCGCCCCGATCTACCCGGCTGAGAACCGTCCGCTCGCGAAGGCGATCCTCAGCGCTGGGGGAGCGCTGCTGAGCCAGTTCTGGCCCACGAGCCCTCCGGCGAAGTACACCTTCCCCCGACGCAACGTCGTCACGTCCGGCACCACGCTGGGCAGCGTCGTCATCGAGGCCTCGAGCACGTCAGGCGCGAAGATGCAGGCTCGCCTGGCCGCCGAGCACGGCAAGCTCGTCTTCCTGATCCGTTCCCTCGCCGACACCCAGCCCTGGGCGAAGAAGATGCTGGACGAGGGCCGGGCGATCCTGGTTACCGCCTCCAGCGACATCACCGACCGCCTCGGCCGGGCCGCGGACATCCAGGCCGCCGGACAGCAGCGCCAGCAGCTCGCCCTGGCCGGCCTGTGACGGCCGGTCTCCCTAATCCGGCAGGCTTTCCCAACTGCCCGGTGTGCGCGTACCGCATCACCGGCACTGCCCGCCTGTGCTCTGACTGCGCCGGCCGCACCCTCCAGCCGGTCGCTGAACCCCACTGCCCCGTCTGCTCCCAGGCCGTCGCGCCCGGCAGGCAGTGCAGTAATCGGGTGTGTGCGCTCCCGGAAGCCGAGCGGGGGTTCTCGCGCGTCGACGCGGTGGCCATGTACTCCGGAGCCTTGCGCGACAAGATCCACACGCTGAAGTACGAGGGCAGGGCCGGCTGGGCGATGATCTTTGGCCGGCTCCTCCTTGGCTGGATGGAGAGTCACCCCGAGGCCATGCACGGCGTCGACTACGTCGTAGGCAACCCCACCCACATCGGCCGCCAGCCCATCCAGCACATCGAGGCGATCATGGACGCTGCCTACACAGAGGACGTGACCAGGGCCTTCCCGCTCAGCCCGCCGGGCGCGCACCGGCTGGTGAAGGATGCCGAGACGCCTCGGTCCGCGAATCGCACCCTGGAGGAGAAGCGCGCGGCCGCGACCGCGCATGCCGCCGCGCTGACCTGGACCGGGGACATCAGCGACATCAAATCGGCCACCATCCTGCTCGTCGACGACGTGTTCACCAGCGGATCGCAGCTCCAGCACGTCGCGCTCCGGCTCCGGGCGACGGGAGCCGCCGACGTTCGGGGGCTCGTTCTCGCCCGGGTCCCCTGGAGCGGATGACGTCGCCCGGACACCGGGACTGGGCCTGTCGGCTGGCTCCGGCCGGTCGGTCAGTGCCGGACGCTTCGCGGCGAGCTCAAGCGGCTTGCCCAGGACGGTGGTCATGTGGAGGCTGAGGCGCCTCAAGGAAATCCGGGGGGAGCAGCCCGGCGGCACCGTCACCAGCCCGGGCCGGTGACGCCGTGGTCGGGGCGTCCGCGTCGGGGATCACGACGATCCCGCCGACGTGGTCTGTGACCCATGTTGGAGGAGTCCGGCCTTCCAGGACGTCGCGTACGTAGTCGGGGACCTCTGCCCGCAGCCCGCGGAGCATGTGAGCGAGGTACGGCACGGAGAAATGCCCGTAGTCGTTGGGGACGTTCTCGAAAAGGGCGCCGGTGACCGTTGCGGCGCGTTCCATGACCGCCGCGCCGGCGAACTGGCCGTGCCTGATCCGCTGGACAGGCCGGAGAAGTTCCTTTGCCACCCTGCGAGATCCTCGCTGCGGTTGCCGCAGGAAGCGCTCGAGGTCCTGGTCCAGTCCGCGCGCGAGGGGCACGATCGGCGTGTCCAGGCCGTTGGGGCTGGCGATGTCTTCGACGGGAACGGCGTCGTGGAAGGCGCTCACGCCCGCGTTCTTGGCGTCCAGGCCGACCGCGTTCTCCGCCACCAGAGCGGAGACGGTGGACACACCGACCCGGTCGCGCTCCTTGCACGGAACGTCGTCATGAGTGCGGTCGCAGGCCAGAGTCGATCGGTACTGGGCGTCCCCGCAGTACAAGACGTACGCGGCGGGGACATGGAAGCGGTTCGCCGCCTTGATCAGCTTCGAGAGCTGCGTCCGGTCGTCGCCGCGCGTCTTGTAGCTGAAGTCGATGCTCCAGCGCTTGCCGTGCAACTTCAAGATCTTCGCCTGGACCAGGAGTCCGTAGCAGGTACCGTCCCGGTCCACCCACCACCACAGCCAGTCGGCTCCGTTCTCCTTCTCCTCGTCGGCTGCGAACTCGACGAACCGGATGCGTGGGGAAGCGGTGGACAGGAGCACCTGGGTCGCCGTCACCTCACGGAACATCCCGCCGGCTTCCAGCATCCCCGCCATCAGACGATCTACTGCCGTCCGGCCCTGCCGGAGCGCCTCATGAGGGCTGGTCTCATGACCGGAGAAGTGACTCATCGCGGCTGCCCTTCTGCGACATGGCCATGGCTTCCTCATCATCCCCCGGCACCAGGTCCGTCGTGGCCGATCCGGCGTCCTCGTGACCGCCTCCCGGGCCAGACTGCGTTCGATCCGCGCCGGGCCCCGCCACGCGAATAGGTTCCCCGATATATGCGATAAGCGACTGGATGGCGCGGTACGTTGGCAAGCAGTCCTCCCGGGCGTCGCGTCCCCCGTGCGCGGCGTCCGGGGGCATACCCGCCGGCGGCCGCCGCCTGTCTGATTGAGGCAAGCCGCCCGCCACGTGTTCACCGCCACTTGGGCGTAGCGCGCTACTTGCTCTTCGGCAGCAGCGCACGCAGGCGTGGGTAGCGGGCGAGCAGCCGGGCCAGGTGGGTGCTGAGGCGGCCCGGCTTGAGGGCGGCAGCGACGTGGGAAAGCCAGAAGTCCTCCACGGTGCGCCTGGCGTGCGTCAGGGCGTCCTGGGACGGCGTGGTCTCGTCGTGGTCGGGGAGGTGCCGGCCGTAGACGGGAATCACCTCGATACCGGCGGCACGCAATGCGCACAGGCGGTGCTGGCCGTTGGTCAGGTTCTGCTGTCCGGTGTCCCACCAGATGTGGCCCCCTCCGATGAGGGAGCGAAACCAGGCGCGGTCGCGCTCACTCAGGTGCGTGGCGCGGTAGAGGCGGTCCTGTTCGTCGCTGTCGGGTTGGGCGCGGGCGAAGGCGAGCACGGCCGCGGTGATCGCCTCCCAATCGTCGGCCTGGTGGTAGGGGCAGGCGGCGAAGTCCTGATCGCCGAGCCGGCTGAACAGCTCGGCGTGGGCGGTTTTGCTGTGCCCCTTGGGGTAGCTGGCGGCCAGGGCCTTCGCCCGCTCACCGTAGGGACACTTGAACAGGCCATGTGGCCAGGGAAGTTGGGAGGCGGCGACGGGGCGTATGCCGGTGACGCCGTCCAGGTGCAGGGCCCGCTGGGCGGGGCTGCTGAATCTGCTGGGGTACAGAGCGGCCTCCGAACCAGGCGGCTCCGGCCGTAGACGGGCATCGGCGTGGAGCTGCTCGGTGAGGTCGGGTTCGGTGACACCGGCGAGTTCGTAGAAGGGACCGTCGTGCCAGGCTTCGTCCTCGTCGGAGCGGCGACGCTCCGGGTTGGGCTGGATCAGGACGGTCACTGGAACCTCGGGCAGCACGAGGATGCCGGACAGGCCGTGGACCGAGGCGAGGGTAAGGCGGCCGCGCGCCCAGGCAGGATCGTTCAGCACTGCGTCGAGGGCGTCCCCGGTGAGGTGGCCGATCCATTCGACACGGTGGAATCCTTCGTCAATGCGCATGTCCCACTTCGGGTGCCGCAGGGCATGGATCTGCAGGTAGTCGCCGACCATGAGCGTGTGGGCCGGCTTGTCGAACACGGCTGCCCGCTGCCGTGGCGGCTTCGGCTCGGTCTCGGTGGCCGGCGCCACGAGGTCGGGGCCGTGGATGGTGTTGCGAAAGGGGTGTGGTCCGGCGGCCAAGTGGCTTCCGGTGAAGAGGGGTTCTTGGGTCTCTGGCCACCAGGGATGGGCGGAATCCCAGCGGGCTCGGCCGCTGTCGATCTCGCCGAGGGTCCACTGATCACCCTCGCGCAATATGACCGGGCCCGGCATGCCGTGACAGAACACGACCGCGATCTGCCGGGCTGCCCGGGTACGCACGTGGGTAGAGCGCGGAGCCAGGAAACCGATGTCGGTGATGACCTCCACCCGCTCGATCCGGGCGAACCCCTCGCCGTCCGGCACGCCGTCGACGGCCATCCGTTCCGAAGCGATCTGGAGGTAGTCCCCTGGGCGAAGCGCGGTACTCACGTGCGGAACGGTCATCCCTACCCCCCGGTGCGCCGCCTCACAGTGCGGCGGTCTGTGATCTCTTCGTGTATACCGCACCGGACTAACAGCTCCTGCCCGGCCTCGCGAGAGGACTGTGCTGTCAGTGCCCGTTGATAACGTGCTTCGTCCAGTCATGGAGTTCATGAAGGGACGGGGACGTGCGGAATGTGACCTGCCATCAGGTCGCCGAGGACCGGTTGGCCGAGGCGCTCGACGACATCGAAGGGCGGGCTTACACGCGGTGGCACTGGCTGCGGTACGGCAGCATCTCGCCGACGCTGATCCGGGACATGGCGGACGAACTGCTCGACCATGTCGCCGCGCGAGCGGTGACGGAGCCGGGGCTCGACGCTGCGGCCGGCACGGTCGCCGTCACCGCCGCGGAGTGTGTGCACGGAGTGCTGAGCATCATGTGCTTCCCGAACGGGGACCAGGAGATCCGGTTCCCCCTCGTCGGGGAGCGGATCAGTGCGGACCCGGACGACGACGAGTTCGGGGACGGGCCCATCACCTTCCGGGACGTCGTCAAGGAGGCGCCCACCGCGCGGACCTGGCTCGACATGTTCGAGATGTGTGTCGTCAGCGGGCATGTGTGGGACTGGGAGCGGGTCACCGGGCTGCTGCTGCGCGGCGACTACGCGCCCGCCATCCGTGACGGCGTGCCCTACAACCGGTACACCTCCGTTTCCGACCCTGCCGACCTCGCCGCCATGGACGCCCTGTGCCCCTATCTCACCGAGGCGGCCGGGCATCTGCCCCGCGACTGGCCTACGGTTGCGCTGTGCAAGCCGGCCGCCGCGGAGCGCGCGGAGGCTGCCCGGCGGCTCGACGAGGTCGGCGACGCGCTGAGCGCGGACCAGCGGCTGCTCCGCGTACTCATCGACGACGACCAGCACGCCTTCGAGGACGCCCTCGTCGCCCGGCTGGTCGCGTACCGGGAGAGCGTCGAGGCCGATGCCGGTGATCCAGCGCCCCGGTCCCTCCTCCCCCTCGGCACCCTCGCCCTGGCCTGCCTCGCAGTCCAGGTCCATGGGTGGGAACTCGGTGTCCGGTCCGGGTATCTGCCGTACGGTCTGCTGGGATCGCCGGACGCGCTGCGCCGGGCGGCGGAGGGGAACCGGAACGACCTGGGCTGCTGGGCCGCCAAGTAGGCCACTCGGGGAGGCAGCCCGTAGGACTGCGGTAGCCAAGGACGGAAGACCACCCTGCCCCACGTCGGCCAACGCCATCTGCGGGATCTCCACGCCCTGCGACCCCGGTATACCCGACGGCGCCGAGCCTCAGTCCGTGTCTTTCGCGGTGATCCGAAAGACACCGACCAGCGCCGGGCGGCCTGCGCCGGATGGGACCTAACGACCCGGCGTTGCAGTCGAGTTCGAGAGCTCGTACACGGTTGTGGTCGGGGCCAGAGGGAGGTCGCGGCGGATCCGGGTGCGGGGGAAGAACCGGCGCTCACGCGTGAATGTCGTGCCCTCAACGGCGCCGTCCTTGTAGACCGGACCGACAAGTCGTCCTTCGCTGTCGCGGATCCCGATCCGCACGCCGGGCTTCCAGTGCGCCCGCCGCCACGTGCCGAACTCGAGCGGCCTGCGTGCCCCTGCCGGCGCTGTGCGCTCCTCGGGTGGGTCTTCCGGCGGAGGGGTGAAGTCCAGGACACGGACTCCATGGAACCCACCGGACCGGCCAGCCTCGCTCGCGGCGATCCTTCCCAGGGCGCTGCGCGAGTGGGGGCGCGGCCCCGGGGCCGGGAGTACAGGCGGGGGTGTCCACCGGGCGAACGCGAGCTGCGCGGCGTATCCGTAGAGCACGCGTCCGCCGGCGTGGTCGTCGCCGTATGTGGCCGGCTGCAGCATCCAGTACCGCTTGCCCCTCGCGTCGAGGGCGGAGATGAGCAGGAAGCCGGACGTCGGGTCGAGCCGGCCATCGGGCTGGGCGGCGAGGAGGCCGCCGAGGATGACGGGTTCCGGCCCGATACACACCCCGGCCTCGACGAGTGCGGCGAGTTCGTCGTCATCGGCTTCCGCCGCGCGCAGAGGGACGGCGTCGTGCGTGATGAGCGACCAGGGGGCCGGCAGTCGCAGTGCGGCCCTGGTCTGCTCGTCGAGGGGGGCGGTGGTGACCACGTCCAGGGAGAGCGGGGCGGGGACCATGTGCGCAGCAGCGAGATAGGCCGCCGTCCCGGACAGGGCGCGCACCCACCGCCCCACCCGGTCGCGCTCGAGCTGGTAGGTGCTGGTGCGGAAGTCACGCTCCTCCAGCAGACCGGACCGCAGCGCGCCGACGTCCGCGGGCACGAGGCCCGACAGGTCCATGGGCAGGCGGCGGTGGATCCGGGCGAAGCGCCTCTCGAGTTCCCACCGCTCCCGCTGGCTTGTCAGTGATGCTGCGGCGACATCCACGACGACGTTGTCCGGGCCGGCCAGCGCGAGGACGGCCTTCGACTCGTGAGGAGCCTGGTCCCAGTCGATGTTGTGTTTGGACGCGAGCTGCTGAGCGACTCCGCACTCCGAGACCACGCGCTTCCACAGCACCGCCATCTGCCGGTCCCAGGAGCCCGTTCGGCCCGGCCCCACGCCGGGTCCGAAGAGGAACTCCTTCCACGCTCCCGATTCCAGAGGGACGAAGTCTGTCCCGCCGACGCGTGAACCAGGGACCTGTGGTTGGGCGAAGGCCGTGTCGAGGAGGCTCCGGACGCTCATGCCGGTCCAACGACCGGGCCGGCCCGAAAGTCCCTCTGATGTGGGCCGACGCCACCACTGACAGGTCGGAAAAGTAGTCAAAAGACGTTCCGTTTGTCGGTGTGTGGGGCTACTGTCCAAAGACGCAAGATCGCAAGGGGGGCACATGACCATCACCCACGCTGGACCGGGCCGGCCTCCGGGCATCCGCCGGGGCCCCGACGGGCTCACCGACCGGCAGCGAGCCATCGTCGACTGCATCGCCCGCTCCGTCACTGACCGCGGGTACCCGCCCTCAATGCGCGAGATCGGTCAGGCCGTCGGCCTGACGAGCACCTCCAGCGTCGCGCACCAGCTCCTCGCCCTCGAACGCAAGGGAGCACTCCGCCGCGACCCGCACCGTCCCCGCGCCTACTGCCTCCCCCTCAAATTCTCTGCGAGAGAGTACGAGGGGCCGGAGAGCGAGCCCGCGGCGGCGGAGGTCCCTCTGGTCGGCCGGATCGCGGCCGGCACACCGATCCTCGCCGAGGAGACGGTCGAAGACACCTATGTCCTGCCCCGCCAGCTGGTCGGTGAAGGCGAGCTCTTCGCCCTGAAGGTGTCCGGGGAAAGCATGATCGAGGCAGCCATCTGCGACGGCGACGTGGTCACCGTCCGGCGGCAGCAGGTCGCCGAGCCAGGCGACATCGTCGCCGCCATGCTCGACGGCGAAGCGACGGTGAAGAGGTTCCAGCGCGACGCGGCCGGCCACGCCTGGCTCGTCGCGCACAACCCCGGGTTCCAGCCGCTCGCGGCCGACGAGGCGGTCATCCTGGGCAAGGTCGTCGCCGTGATGCGCGCCCTCTGACGATCCTCGCGGCGGCACACGAACAGCCGTCGCACGCACCAGCCGGGCTCGGCCTCCACAGCCGGGAGAGGAAGGGCACTGCCTCCTGCGGCCCTCGGCACGCGGCGCTCCTCTCTCCCAGGGCTTCGGTCTGATCAGGGAGTGTGCGGCGCGGCGCCCCGTTGGAGTTGAGATCGATGGATATGGTGGCGCCTTGCGGCATCGGTCTGCTGCTCCTCACGCGAACTCGGCCCATTGGTTCAAGGCGGAGGCGAAGAAGCTCGGCTTCGATCAGCGCCATTTCACTGACCGCACCACCGCACACCAGTGCCTGTTCCTCACGCTCCGCGGGCCGACGGAGCGGAGCGAAAGGTACCCGCCATGCCGGCGAACCAGATCAGCAGCCGCGCCCGGACATACGCCCTCTACACCGGCGCCCCCTACCAGGCCGCATGTGAGGCCGTCGCTGCCTTGGAGCCCGACGCCCCCCTCATCCCGGCACCGGCCCAGCACGAACAACTCCTGCTGGAATCGGAGGTGTTCTACTGGATCCTCAACACACAGCGGCACTTCTTCGAGTACCCCTTCGGCATCCGGTACGTACAGCCCACCTCGCACGGCATCCGGCTCCACCTGGAGAGCAACTCGAGCCTCGACAGCCTGCTGAGCGGACTGCTGCCCTGCCGCTCGCCGATGCGCGCCGGGCGAGACGAGATCTACGGGCTCAACGGGGTGAGAATCTGCGCACGCACCGATCGCGGCATCGAGCTCCGCCGTCTCGGGCAGCACACCAGCATCCGGCTCACCGGCCCCTCGCGCCGCGCCTTCCAGAAGGCCGAGACGGCCCTCGCGCAGCGGATCCAGCGCAACGGCGGTGAGGCCTGCTGGCTGGCCGGCGACGCCTGGACCCCCTACGAGAAGCAGTGGGACACCGAACGCCAGCCGATCGCTTACGAGTCCACCTGGCGCGACGCCGCCTGGCTCCCCAGCGGACTGCTCCGCCGCCTCGGACTCCTCCACACCGTCGCTGTCCCCCAGGTCGTCACCGGACACGAGGCGCGCCTGGGGGAGTGGTGGATCCTTCAGCTCGAGCACGACTCCGATACCGGCTTGCGCCGCGCCGAGCTGGTGCAGGCCCTGACCGACCCGCACCACGGTCTGCCGCTGGAACTCTGCGGTCACCGCGACCTGACGCCCGGGGGCAGCCTCGGTCTGGTCCTCCTCAAGTCCCCGGATCGCAGCGCCGCTCTCCAACTGCGCTACGACCGGATCGACTACCCGATCAGGAAGGACCGCGCCGACATGTTCGCGGCGATCAGGCGACGCACCAGTGCCCTGACGGGCGAGGCCTCGCTGCCCGCCATGCCCGGTTGCCCGGGAACCGGATGAGGCTGGTCACGAGGCGTTGGGGCCTTCGTCAAGGCCCCTTCACCCGAAGGGATTGCCCCAATACGACGATGTCCCATGCCGCGGGCGTTTGCCGTACCGTTCTCGGACTGCGCCTGCCCAGGGGAGTGCGGCGGGCCGGACCGGGGAGAGGGCGGCATCGGGGTGGACGGGGAAGACCAGGAGACCTGGGGTGAGCGAGCGGTCTGTAGAACCGCTGATCCGGACGAGCTTTTCGTCGAGGGCGCGGCCCAGAACAGAGCCAAGGCCCTGTGCACCGGCTGCCCGGTGCGTACCGAGTGCCTGGCCTACGCCCTCGATCACCGGATCGAGCACGGAATCTGGGGCGGCATGACCGAACGTGAACGGCGGGCTCTCCTGCGACGGCGCCCCCTGGTCACGTCCTGGCGCCGCCTGCTTGAGACCGCGCGTTCGGAACACGACCGACTCGCCCGACCCGATGAAGCACGTGCCTGGGAAGCAACTGGGTAACCCTCCGGCCACCGTCGAGGTCCTGTCGGCCTCCCCGGCGGCGGGCGAGAGGGCCGTGACAGCGGTGGGTCCCGACCAGTGAGATGGCCTGGTCCTACAGCAGGTCCATCTCCGCGTCGACGTACCCGAACTGGCCAACCATGTACGCCAGCGCCTCCCGCAGCAGGCGCTGGCGCTCTGCGCGGATCATGGCCGGCGCCGCGGTGATGGTGACGGCCATCCGCGACCTGGGGCCGCCGTCGTTGGGGCCGAGCGACGTCAGGTCGACGCGCGTGTCCAGATCCGGCAGGACGCCGTTGTCGGCAGGCTGTTCGCAGGTCATCCGCAGTTCGGTGGTGGGCGGGGCGGCCCACGACAGCCCGGCCGGGTCGCCGACGACATCGGGCAGCAGCTCGGCGGCCGTCTCCCACGCGGCGAGCAGCACGGCCTGGACCTCGTCGAGGCCCAGCTGCGTGTCCTCGCCGGCACCCAGGACCGCGGCCCACGCCTCCGGGTTCTCGATCAGGACGTCCGCGCAGGCGACCACGGTGGACTCCATCGTGGTGGCCAGGGCGAGCATGACGGACGCCTTCACGGCCGGGCCGCCGTCCGGCCCAGCGATCGTGCACACGTAGCCGACGGAACGGGCCGAGTTGCCAAAGGGCCCCCGCTCCCAGCGAGCGGCGGGCAGATCCGCGCCCCGGCGCCGGGACAGCATCGTCAGCGCGCCGGCCACCGCGCTGTGCGGCAGCTGCTGTTCGAGCAGCGTACGCCGGGGTTTGCTGACCTCCAGCGTGCCCGGGTCGGCCCAGGGCAGGTTCACCAGGGCGCGCAAGCGCAGCGCCGGTGTCTGGCCGGAGGTCCCGATCTCGGCCGACCGGCCCTGGTTGAGGCTGAAGCGGGGGAGCGGCTGCCACCGCCACACGCCGCCCTCCGAACGTGTCAGGCGGCCCGCGCCCCACGATCCGCCGTCAAGGTCCACACTTCGGGCGTCGGCCGCGATCACCCACGCCGTGTCCGTGTCCTTCGGCGGACAGGGCAAACCGATGGCCGCGAGCGGGTCCTGGCCCGGTGCATGCCGACCGGCTTCGACGATCGCCTGCCAGACGGGCGCGGCGACGGCCGCCGGAGGGCGCCCGGCCACCAGACACAGCACCCAGCCCGGCACGCCGTCCTGTTCGTGGTGCAGATCCTGCAGAGCAGCTGAGCCCTGCGCCCACGCCTCTCCGGCCGGCTGGCCCAGCCCTGCGTCGGCCAGCTGCTCATAGGCCGCACGCATCTCCCGCTCGCGCTCGGGCACGCCCTGCCCGACCCGCAGCCCGCTGTCCGGCCCAGCTTTCGACGTGGCCCGCCGTACGAGCTCGGTGAGGGCCTGGGCGGTGGTCATGCCGGAGGCTCGGACACCGGCGGAGAGCAGCTGCTGGATCTCGGTCCGCGGCAGCCAATACGTGCTGTCGCCGTCCCGCCTCGGCACGGCGACCGTGTCCGTGCGCGGCGAACCAGGCTTGCCCACCGGTGCCGGCACGACGAAGAGCGTGTCGCCAGCCTGCGTGGGAACGTCGATGAACGCCACCCGCTCGCCGTCCGCGCCGGACCATCCGACGCGCACGCACCGAGGTGCCGGAGTAATCCATTGACGGATCAGCTTGCGGATCTGGTCCATGTTCACCGTCGCCGGGTCGACACCGACGATGTGGTCCAGGACCTCTTCGTCATGCTCCAGGCGAGTGGCTATGCCGATGACGATGACCCCGCCGCCCCCGTTGGCGAACCCGGCTACATCCTTGGCGAGTTCCTCGACCGCCTTGGGGTCCGCCAGCTGGTACGGGCCGCTCTTCGCGTCGAGCCACTGGGTCTCTCGCAGTCCCAGCAGAGAGCCGGGCTGGTGGGACTCCAGCGCGGCCAGCGCGCTCTTCAGATCGTTCAGCACCCCGGCAGTATCCACCGGCGTACCGGCCTACCCCGTCCGGGTTTCACACCTTTACCAGTAACGACGCGCGCGACGAGCGGCGGTGCGGGGAAAGACCAAGTCAGTCAAGCGCGGGGACGAGGACGGGGGCGGCGCGGGCGGCTGCTCGCGGCGGCCGGGCGCGAGTCAGCCACCCAGGCCACTCGGATTGCCAGCGACGCGGGTAGGCGATGCTGTTGGGCTTCTCCAGACGCCGGTCGTAGAGCTGTGCAATATCTCACACGCCGTTTCCGACGAGCGTGGAGATTCACCGTGGGCCTCGATATGCGTCCCGTGAGGTCCACTGTGAAGGCCTCGAATCACTGATGGTCGCTGACCAACCTCTCTGCCCGATTAGCGATCAACTGGCGGGCCGTCACCAAGGGTCCGCAGCGACGCAGTTAGCAGCGACCAGGGCACCTGCGTGGCAACCGGAGCTGTTCGGGAAGAGGCCGCGCGGAAAGCGGTCGCCTGCCCCGCCCGGTAGTGAGCCGCCGGACCTTACCCACCACCTCTGACAACAGGACGCCTCGTCAGCATCCGGTCACAGCGGCTGTTTTGCGCCACGTCGTAGCGGCTGCTTCCATGACGCTCGCTCACTGCCCTGAGCTGCACTGATGCCGCTCCGGGAGGTCGTTGGAGTACGAGGAAGGAGCATCATGTCGCACCCATTTCGTGTTGACCGTGACCCCTGTGTCCCGGTCCGCGTCCGCGCTGGTCTCACGGCGGACGAGGCCGAGGAGCTGGCCGGTCTGGTCCCCGGTGCGACGGACGGAGCAACTGCCATGGTCGGCCTTCGGTCTCTGCTGACCGCCGCGCATCTGCTGGCCGACCTCGATGTGCTCGAACCGCCGATCGAGGCGATGTGGCGCCGCGTCCTAGCCGCGATCACCCTCCGCGTCGGCGGCCTCGACACCCCGCACGGCGAGACCTGGCTCGACATCCGCGAGGACCTCCTGGAGTACGGACGGTTCGACACGGCCCGGATCGCCGACTACTTCGACCCGGCGCCAGAGCGGTGGCGCCTGTACGGCGGGCCCCGCCCGTTTCTTCAGGACCCGCGCCTAGCAGATGAGGGCGGTGACGTGGCGTCCCCTGGCCGGCTGGTGATGACCCGCGCGTCCGGCGCGAACGCCCTGTGGACGGATCCCACCCCCCAGGACGTCCCCGTCGGCGCGAAGGATGCCGTCGCCTGGCTGCTGGCCTGGATCGGCTACGGCCCTTCCGGCACCGCCGGGACGCGTAGCCGCGCCGGCCGCAGCAGCCACATCGTGAAGGCCGGCCCCCACCGCGCCGTCATCTCCTACTTCCCCCACCACCCCGACAGCCTCTTCACCACCCTCGTCCTCTCCGTACCCGCACCAAGCACCTGGCCCACCAACCCCGGTATCGACCTGGCCCCCTGGGAGAACGAGAACCTCCCCGATCCCCTGACTTCTCAGCCACCCGCCGGCCCCGCATCTCTCCTTGCCGGACGTGCCGCCCACGCCGTCCTGCTGAACGGCGATGACACCGGCCGGACCGTCGGATGCCGGATCACCTGGGGCACCACCACCGATCTCCCGCCCGCGACCGACCCGTACGTCATCGAACGCGACACCGGCGGCCCCTTGCGCGCTTCCCGCAGCCGCGCCGTCTGGCGCGACCTGGACGCTCTGCTTCTCCACCAACGGCCCGGCGACAAGAACACCCTGCGCCGCCCCACCGTCTTCGACCACCTCGCCGAACTCGACCCCGACCTCCTCGCCCACCTCGGCGTCCGCGCCCTGGGCTGGGACCAGGAGCGCCGCGACCTCGACCGCGCCTGGTACAGCGCCACTACCCCGCCCGTGCTGCGGCACCTCGCCGAAGCCGACCCTGACAGCGCGGCCGCGATCGCCGCCACCCACCGCAGCGCCGAGGCCTGGGCCTGGCAGCTGCGCCGCGCCCTCTCAGCGGCCTGGCGCGGAGCCAACCCTCTACGTCACAAGGACGAACAGCACGGCTTCGTCGACCAAAGCGCCGCACGGTACTGGGAACGCGCCGAGACCGAGTTCTGGACCGCCATCACCAACCCCGACACACCTCCCGCCTTTCAGCCCCTGGCAATTGCCTGTTTCGACATCAACGCCAGCGCACTGAAGTCCACGGCCCGTGGCCGCCGGGCCACCGCCGAGGCCCGCGCTCAACTCACCCGATCGCCCCGCCAGACCGCAGGCCCCCGCCGCCCGGCAGCCTGACGGCCTGCAGCCACCCGGAAGAACCGATGACCCACTCCGATTCCCTGGCGAGTCCGGCAGAAGAGACGACCGGCCAGAGTCTCGAGCCGCCCCGGTGGCTCGCCCGCGACACCGCCTACATGCGCTACGTCGCCGACGTCTGCTCCACCCCACAGGGCCGCCGCGACCTGAGAGACGGCCTCAACATCCGCCGCCTGGACGAGTCCTGGCGCATGATGCGCCACCTGCGCCCCCGCATCCCCAACTGGGGCCCAGACGCCACCCTCGCGCACCTTGCCGTCGCCGGCCTCTACGCCCACCAGGCCGCCAACCCCACCACCGACCGCACCACCCCCATCCTGTACGACCCCGCACACGGCAACCTCGGCTGGTCCCTCGAGCGTGCCGTGCGCCAAGGCGTCCTGCGTGAGGACAGCACCGCCGACCTCCTGGAACGCGTAGCCCGCCAGCGCCGCCTCCAACCGGCCCTCGCACTGCTGCACCGACCCGTGACCCGCATGACGGCAGCCGGCATCCCCGTCTCCTGGCCCCGGCTGCTGCGCGATCTGAACGGCTGGCCGAAGTACCGCACCCAGATCGCCGACGCCTGGATGCAAAGCCACTACAGCCCCGACCTCACCCGCCTCACCGAAACCCCCGAGGAGATCCCCGCATGAGCCTTGTCATCGATGTCCACGTTCTGCACGCCTACCCCCTGTCCAACCTCAACCGCGACGAGTTTGGCTCCCCCAAGATCGCCCTCCTCGGCGGCGTCGAACGCACCCGGATCTCCTCCGCCTGCCAAAAGCGCGGCTGCCGCATTAACACCGAGACCGTCCTCGGCGACCGAGCTCTGCGTACCCGCCGCATCCCGGAAAAGGTCGCCGCCGAGCTCCGCACCCGCGGCTGGAGCCAGCAGGACGCCCTCGACGCCGGCCAGGCCATCGCGCTGACAGCCCAGTTCTCCGGCATGAAGCTCGCCGAAGCCGGCACCACCAACGTCATGCTCTTCGTCCCCGAATCGGCAATCACCGACCTCGCCGACCTCGCCGCCACCCACCGCGACCTGCTCGCCCCGGCCGCCGAACAGGCCCGCGCCCAGGCCGAAGCCGCCGACAAAACCAAGCCCAAGACCAAAACCAAGGCACCCGTGCTGGATAAGGACACCAAGGCCAAAATCGCTGAACTCAAGGACACCGTCCGCACCATCCTGTGCCGGCGCAACGGCTCCATAGCCGCCTTCGGCCGGATGCTCGCCAACACCCCCGAAGCCACCGTCGACGGCTCCATCGCCGTCGCCCACGCCATCACCACCCACGCCGGCGAAGAACAGCCCGACTTCTTCACCGCCGTCGACGACATCCCCGGAACCGACAACGGCTCCGCCCACATGGGCCAGCACGCCCACGCCTCCGGCACCTTCTACCGCTACGCCACCATCAACGTCGACGAACTCCTGCGCAACCTCGACAACGACCAGGCCATGGCCCGCGAACTCGTCTACGCCTTCCTGACCGAGTTCGCCCGCCACGTCCCGACCGCCAAGAAGAACAGCACCGCCCCCTTCACCCCGCCCGCCCTGGTCCACATCACCGCCCGCACCGACCAGCCCATGAACCTCGCCGGCGCCTTCGAAGCCCCCGTCACAGCGGACGACACCTCCGGCTGGACCGGCCCCAGCATCACTGCGCTCGACCACCACGCCGCAGCCGTCAACCGCTTCCTCGGCGACGAAAATCTTCTGGCCGCCGCGCACTCCGGCACCGCCGACCTGACTGGTGTGACCGCCCTCGGCACCCACATCCCCCGCCTCGACGCCCTCGTCACCACCATCACCGAGGCCGCCCTCACACCGGCAGGCCAGCAGTGACCCCCGCACTCCTCCTACACCTCTCCGGGCCGCAATTCTGGGGCGGCCCCCAAGGCGGCACCACCCGCACCAGCCACCCCCACCCCACCCGCAGCGGCATCACCGGCCTCCTCGCCGCCGCACAAGGCCGCTCCCGTGGAAGCGACCTCAGCGACCTCGACCACCTCAGCCACACGATCCGCATCGACCGGCCCGGACAACGCCTTCTCGACTTCCACACCGTGGGCGGCGGGCACCCGAAACACCACACCGTCCCCACCGCCGAAGGCGGACACCGCGGCAACGCAATCGTCTTCCGCGACTGGTACCTCCACGACGCCGCCTTCACCATCGCCGTTACCGGACCAGCCCCGCTCATCGACGACCTCGCCACCGCCCTGCGCACCCCTGTCTACCCGCCCCACCTCGGCCGTCGCGCCTGCCGACCCGACACCCCCGTCTTCATCACCACCACCAAGAACCCCGACACCGCCCTCGAACACCTCCCCCTCCACCGCCCAGCCCCCCGCACCGGCGACACAGTGCCGGTGACCTTCCTCAGCGAACACGCACCCACCCCCACCACCCCCCACACCCACACCATCGACGACGTCTCCCGCCCCGGCCGCACCTTCACCACCCGCCGCCTGTGGGAGACCACACGACACCTCCCCACCACCCGATGCGCCGGCCTCGGAACCGCCTACCTCAACGCACTCACCGCCCACCGCACCACCTGACGACCCCCACCCGCCCACGCGGGAACCCACAACGGAGCACCACCATGACCTCCACCGCCCACCTCACCCGACTCAAACTCAACCCCCTGTCAACCGAGGCCGCCCGCGACCTCCGCAACGTCCACTCACTCCACCGCACCGTCCTCACCCTCGCCCCCGACCACCTCGGCGACAGCCCCCGCCAAGCAGCCGGCATCCTCTTCCGCCTCGAACACCACCCCCGCGGCCACACCCTCCTCATCCAGTCCACCCACCCGCTCAACCTCGACGCCCTCCCCATCGGCTACGCCACCGCCACCGACGAACGTGACCTCACCCCCCTGCTCACCTGGTGCCAACCCGGCACCCCCATCCGCTACCGCATCCACACCGAGCCCATGCGCTGCACCCGCGATGCCGCGACTACAGAACGAGACGAGAAGGGACGGCTCAAGCGGGGTCGCCGCATGCACCTCCACGGCGACGACGCCACCCAGTGGTGGCACGAACGCGCCACTACTGCCGGCCTCGCACCCCATACGCACACCACCAGCTCAGCGGCTCAACCTGACATCGCCGGATGGAAGAACGACCCCGACCACGAAGGTAAACGCATCCGCATCCGAGGCCGCGTCACCCGCTTCGAAGGAACCGCCACCATTACCGACACCACCGCACTCCACGCGGCACTCACCGCCGGCATCGGCCGGGGCCGCGCCTTCGGCACGGGACTGCTCTCCATAGCTCCCCTCATCCGGGCGTAGAGCGCACACCAACCCCACGGCCTTCAGGCTTCGAACGTTGATAACAAAAGAGCAAAGCCCTTGGAAATGGGCAGGGCGCGAAGTGTGCTGCCCGGCCGCGCGGGAGTCCTCCGACCGTGCCGAACGCGGAGCTGGCGGAGCGCGCGTGCGCCCGGCCGCGCGGGAGTCCTCCTGTGTACCGCGGCCCGGGGCCGACCCCGTGCCAGTGCCGCCCGCCCGCGCGGGAGTCCTCCGGCTGCCTCGTACTGGCTAGACCGGACGACGCAGTGTCGCCAGCCCGCGCGGGAGTCCTCCGTTGATGGCAGTGATGGTCGTGCCGGGCATGGCGTGCCGTCCGCGCGGGAGTCTTCCGGAGATCCACACGGCATCCGAAGAGGAGCTCCGTGCCGCCCTGCCGCGCGGGAGTCCTCCGGCGCTGAACCCGCCGCAGGGCGAGTGCCGGCAGTGCTGCCCGCCCGCGCGGGAGTCCTCCGCACATCGCAGCCGGGAGGCTCGCGCGGGTCTCGTGCCGCCCGCCCCTGCGGGGCGCCATCGGCCATCGACATTCGTGGGCAAGGCCTTTGCTGCCCGCCCGTTCGGGAGCCCTCCGTGGGCGAGCACCGACCGAACAGCCGAAGGGGTACCGTCCGCCTGTGCGGAGTCCTCCGGTCAGCGTCATGCCCTCGGTGAGGATGGGGATGTGTCGCCCGCTCGCGCGGGAGTCCAGCGCAGACGGGAGACGCCATCCCAACTGCAGTCCGGTCCTGAGGACATCAGGGTGTCCCACCCGCTCACGCGGGGTCCCTCGGTTTGGGCCTGTCGTCCGGGGCTCCCATCCCTGTGCCGCCCGCCGTGCGGGAGTCCTCCGGATCACCAGCCGCGCGTTACGGCGCGGGCCCTGTGCCGCCTGCCTGTGCGGGAGTCCTCCGGCCACAGACGCGGTGTTCACTCCGTTTCTGTGGTGCAGCCCGCCCGTGCGGGAGTCCTCCGACCGAGTTCCTAAGCCTTAGGACGCCCGCCCAGTGCAGCCCGCCCGCGCGGGAGTCCTCCGTACGACTTCTACCGGATGGACGCACTGCGCAAGCGCCGCCCGCCCGCGCGGGAGTCCTCCGATGCTGACGTTGGCGTCGTCCCAGATGATCCGGTGCCGCCCGCCCGTGCGGGAGTCCTCTGCCGTACGAGTACCGGCGGTGGGTCGAGCAGTAGTGCCGCCTGCCCGTGCGGGAGTCCGGCGTGGTCGTGCTTGGGGAAGTTCCCCGGATTGTGGCGGCCCGCCCGCGCGGGAATCCGCCGAAGGGCGAACTCACTGATGTGCCGACCGGCTTGTCAGCTACGTCTGTACGGGAGTCCTCCTGTCACCCAGGAGCAGGGCCAGGACGACTCGCTGTGCCGCCCGCCCGTGCGGGAGTCCTCCATTGACGTTGCACCAGATGTTGTCGACCGCCCAGTGCCGCCCGCCGGTGCGGAGTCTTCCGATCGAGTCCGGGCGGCGGTCCAGGACGAGAGGTGCCGGCTCGCCCGTGCGGGAGTCGTCCGGTGCCCGGCGTCATGGAGGGCATGGTCATCCGGTGTCGCCTGCCCGTGTGGGAGGCCAGCGCTGACGGGAGACGCCATCCCAACTACAGTCCGCTCCTGCGGAGGCCGTCGATACCCGACCAACGGAACGACGACGTCAGGGTGTCCCACCCGCTCATGTGGGGCCCCTCGGTTGAGGCTGTCGTCCGGGCTGCCATCCCCCTGCAGTCCCGCCCGCGCGGGGTCCACCATGGGGCGCCTACCACTGGGGTACAGACGGCGAGTGCATTCCCGTCTTCGCAAGATGGCATCGATCTTCCGCCGATGCGGGAGTCCTTCAATGACTACCGAGCAGGCCACCCGGCACTGTAGATGCTGCCCGCCTGTGCGGGTGTCCACCGTTGCCGTACAGCACGTTGCCCATGACCGCGTTGAGCAGCTTGCGAATGCGTGGATCCACCGGGAACCGATCGGCGCGACCTGATGGAGTACCAGTGCAGCCGCTCGTGCGGTGGGCCTCCGACGACGAGGGCCCTGGAACTCGCTATGGCCTGTGTCGCCCGCCCGTGCGAGAGCCCGCCGTGGTGTGCGGGGGTCCTCCGAACATGTTCTCTGGCAGCGGCCGCTGATCGGTGTGCCGCCCGCCTGTGCGGCAGTCCTCCGTTCCTGGACACCGACCGACGGTTGGAATCGGTGTGCCGCCCGCCTGAGTGGGATTCCTCCGATCGGTGCACCGTGGATCCCGGGTGACGTCTAGTGCCGTTCGCCGTGCGGGAGTCCGCCGCCGGAGATCCGTGGGTTCGGGCTCGTCATCGCGTGCGCCCGTCCGTGCGGGAGTACTCCGCACGCCGACGCCTTCCCGCTCGCCTACGAGTCGCGCCGCCCGGCCGTGCAGGAGTCCTCCGACCTTGAAGGCTCCGTCGATGTTCTCGTAGATGTGCCGCCCGCCCGTGCGGGAGTCCTCCATTGACGTCGCACCAGATGATCTCGACCGCCCAGTGCCGCCCGCCCCAGCGGGAGTCGCCCGGTCGGGCTCGCCCGGACCAAGCTCCGCGACGTTTGCCGCCCGCCCATGCGGGAGTCGTCCGCCGTAGACGTGTCGGCCCTCAAAATCGTTACAGTTCCGTCCGCCCGCGCGGGAGTCCTCCGCACATCGCGGCCGGGAGGCCCGCGCGGGTGTCGTGCCGCCCGACCGTGCGGGGCGCCATCGGCCTCGGGATTCGTGGTCAGGGCCTGTGCTGCCCGCTCGTGCGGGAGTCGTCCGACGTTCGAGCTGGAGGCCCGGTACCGCAAGGGGGTGCCGCCCGTGCGGGAGTCCTCCGTCGTACGGCGTGCCGTGCGTCGGCATCGACACGTGCCGCCTGCCCGCGCGGGAGTCCTCCAATCACACCGGCGTCGAGCGTTTCGGCCACTGTGTGCCGCCCGCCCGCGTGGGAGTCGCCCACTCCGAGACCACCTCCACGAAGGCCCCGTAGAGTGCCGCCGCCCGCGCGGGAGTCCTCCGCCGCGGACAGCGGCTTGGTCTCGATACGATCCGTGCCGCCCGCCTATAGCTGGGATCCCACGTACGTGATGGTCGAGCCGGATCTGCCCGGCTGGCGCTGCCTGCCCGCGCGGGAGTCCTCCGCGGAGTGAGCACCAGTCCGCCGAGGCCTGGATGCGCCGCCCGCCCGTGCGGGAGCCCAGCGCAGACGGAAGATGCCATCCCAACTGCAGTCCGGTTCTGCGGAGGCCAGGGTGTCCCACCCGCTCACGCGGGGTCCCTCGGTTGGGGCTGTCGTCCGGGGCTCCTATCCCTGTGCTGCCCGCTCGTGCGGGGGTCCTCCGTACGCGATCCCGATCGGCTCGGAAGGACAGATGTGCCGCCCGTCCGTGCGGGAGTCCTCCGGGATCGGCCTGTTCCGAGGTGATTTGGTTGACGTGCAGCCCGCCCGCGCGGGAGTCATCCGCTCCGCGACGATGCGCTGGCCTCACAGTCGCTGTGCCGCCCGCCCGTGCGGGAGTCCACCGGCCCGGATGTCGTGATACGTGCGTTGGGAGGGGCAACTCATCGCCGGGTTCGCTTGGCGCAAGGCCTGATGCTTCCACGACCGCAACCTACTGGCGCGGGGGTCCTCCGGGCGGGGTTGGCAAAATGGCCAACCCTCAAGCACAGCCCGCCTGTGCGGGAGTCATCCGGCCCCCGAGTCCCGCCACTCCCTGTACGTGCCGTGCCGCCCGCCCGCGCGGGAGTCATCCGTCGACGGTGGCCGACCCGTCCAGGGCTTTCCCGTTCCGCCCGCCCGTGCGGGAGTCCTCCGATCCCCGATCCGGTCGCCCCCGCCGGGAACGGGTGCAGCCCGCCCGTGCGGGAGCTCTCCGTTCAACATCCTGACCCTGCGCACCCGGGACACGTGCGGCCCGCCGGTGCGGGGGTCCTCCGCGGTATTGGTGGGTCCTGTTCGCGCACGTGGTGTGCGGGCCGCCCATGCGGGAGTCATCCGTTCTTCGACCCGGACGGCGAGGAGTATGGAATGGGCGGCCCGGCCGTGCGGCCGCCCGCGAGGGAGTCAACCGGTGCAGAAGTCCGCACTTCCGGAGCTGCACGCGTGCAGCCTGCCTGTGTGGGAGTCCTCCGCCGAAGGCCTCGTTCGCCTGCCACATGATCGATGACCGCCCGTCCCTGCGGGACCATCCGGCGCGCAAAGTGGCCCACATGATCGTGGCCGCGTGCCGCCCGCCCGTGCGGGAGTCTTCCGTACGCGATCCCGATCGGCCCGGAAGGACAGATGCGCCGCCCGCCCGTGCGGGCGTCCACCGGCGATGATGTTGACTCCGCGGGCTGCGAGGCAGTGCAGTCCGGTTGCGCCGGAGTCGTCGCGGAAGGTGGCACCGGACCGATATCTGGCGGTGCACCTACCCCGGGGTTTTCCGCACTGGATCTTGAAGTGGGCGAGGAACACCCCGCGCGGCCCGTCCGGGCGGGACCCCGGCATCGGTCTCATCCTGCTCCGGGCCGCACTGCCTCGCTCGCCGTGCCCCTGTGCTGCCTGCCCGTGCGGGAGTCCCTCGCTGGGATACCCCGAGGGCACGAAACCGTCCCGGTGCTACCCGCCCGTGCGGGAGTCCTCCGTGGGCGGTCGCCAACAACTAGCCTGCCAGGCTGTACCACCCGCCGGCGCGGGAGTCCTCCGGCCCTGAACCCGCCGCCCCGCGAGTGCCGCCAGTGGCGCTCGCACGTGCGGGAGTCCTCCGGACGTGCCGTACGCGCTCGGGCTGATGGCCGCGTGCCGCCCGCAATTCGGGAGTTCTCCATCGTGCTCCAGTCCCACCGACTCGGCGGCGAAGTGCTGCCGCCTGTGCGGGAGTCCTCCGTGGTACCGCCGCCCGCCCGTGCGGGAGTCCTCCGCCCTGGCTCGGCGGGCTGCCGTCGAACACGTCGTGGCGCCCGCCCGTGCGGGAGTCCTCCGGAGGCCGCCGAGCATGAAGAGCGCGTCACCCAGTGTCGCCCGCCCGTGCGGGAGTCCTCCGGGGTTCGACGCCGAACTGCTCGACGCCCTGTCGTGCCACCCGCCTGCGCGGGAGTCCTCCGGTGAGCTGGTTGTTCGTGCCGCACGAGTACGGGTGCCGCCCGCCCGTGCAAGGAGTCCTCCGTCGCGGCTCGCCGAGCTCGGCTACGCACAAGCGTGCCTCCTGCCTGCGCAGGAGTCCTTCATTCAACGAGGAACCACGGTTCGATCAGATCAAGCGCCACCCGTCTGTGTGGGAGTCGTGTGTCGACCTGGACGCGCCCCGACCTTCTGATTGAGTGCCGCCTGCCCTGCGGGAGTCCTCCGCAGTTGATGGACGCCATCTTCACGTCGATGCCGTGCCGCCCGCCCGCGCGGGAGTCCACGTTCCGTGCATTAGGCGTGGCTGCGCGGCTCGTGGGTCGGTCGGCGCCTACCGGGGGTTCTGGCTGAACACCTGGCATTTCCATAATCCATTGCAGTGAGGTGATTTCTATGAAGTCTGATGTGTGTTCCTGTGTGTGGGGAAAGTTCGATGAGCTTCCGGCTCCGTATCCGCTGGGGTGCCATTTGCTGGATACTGCGGCAGTCGCCATGCTGCTGTGGAATGTTCACCTTTCGGCAGGTCAGCGTAGATTTATAGCCGAATCATTCGGGGTTCCGGAGTGCCAGACGCGTGCTCTGGTGGCGTTCTGGGCTGGTCTCCATGACCTGGGGAAGTGCTGCCCTTCTTTCCAGGCATCCCCGACGGGCCCGGAACCGGAGTTCCTGCAGCGGAAAGAATTCGCATCCCCGGCAGGGTGGATGAACGAGGGTTCCGTACGTCATGAACGGGTGACACATCTCGTTCTGCCGTCCATCCTGGCCGACTTCGGGTACGACGTTGCGTCGCGTCCGGGGAAGTCGGTGGCGCATCAGGTGGCGCAGATCCTTGGAGGACATCACGGCGTCTACGGCTCCATGCTGGACCGGGTGACGCTGCGGCACCCGGAGAAGACGGAGCCGCGCATCGGGACGGCGACGGGATGGCAGGAGCAGCGGGCCGCTTTGGTGGACGTCGTGCACCGGGCGTGCGGACGCCCTGCTGCGCCGGCGCGGGTGGCGCCTGCGGGAGCGGCGGTGCTGGTGACCGGGCTGGTGGTGCTCGCGGACTGGATCGCGTCCAGGCACCAGTGGGTGTCGGCGCGGCAAAGCGGCTGGCTGGCTGCCGCAGATGAGGACTGGGAGGCCCACTTCCAGCGGGCCCTCGCCGCTGCGAGCCCAGCCGTGGAGAAGTTGCAGCTTGCGGCACCACAGTGGGCGCCTGCGACCCGGTTCTCGGACGTCTTCCCGGAGATCACCCACCCGTACCCGCTGCAGGCCGACATCGGCGCCCGCCTGCCCGGCCTCGTGACCGGACCAGGGATTTTGCTGGTGACCGCACCCACCGGTGACGGTAAGACGGAGACGGGACTCTTCGGCGCCCGCCTGCTCGGCGCGGCGGCCGGCCACCCCGGCCTCGCGGTCCTGCTGCCGACGATGGCCACGACCGATGCGATGTGGGACCGCGTACGCACCTACGTACGCCGTGCCGCGGCCGCCGACACTCCAGTGACTCTGCTGCACGGAATGGCCTGGCTGAAGGAGGCATACTCCACGGACGCCCCCGACACCGAACTCTCCGACGACGGGGTGTCCACGACGGCGGGCGACTTCATGCGCCGCAAGCACCTCGGCCTGGCCGCCGGCGCAGCAGTCGGCACCTGGGACCAGGCCGCGATGGCCTGCCTGCCCATGCGATTCAACACCCTGCGCTGGCTCGGCCTGTCCGGCAAAACCGTGATCATCGACGAGGCCCACGCCTACGACGCCTTCGGCCACGCCCTCACTGTCCGCCTGCTCCAGTGGCTCGGCCACTTCGGCGCTCCCGTCGTACTGCTGTCCGCGACCCTCGCCGGCCACCTCGCCGAGCGCCTGGTCCACGCCTACCTCCAGGGCGCCGGCCACACCACCCCACAGCCCGTCGACCCGGCCTACCCAGGCTGGCTGTTCGCGGACTCGACCACCGGCGTCGTGACCGACTCTGGCACGATCCCCAGCGCCCGCGCGCACTTTCTCGGCGTCGACCAGCACCTCGTGCGCCACACCCATGACCCCAGCGCCCCCGACGGACGCGCCACACAGCTGAGGCGAACCCTCGCCCCGCTCTACGACGCCAGTGAAGACCCCGGCGCCGTCCTCATCGTCTGCAACACCGTTCCTGACGCTCAGGCCACCTACCAAGCCCTCGCCGCCCGCTCCGGCACCCGCACCCCGAAGCTCCTGCTGCTCCACGCCCGCATGCCGCAATGGCAGCGCGAGGACATCACCCGCCGACTCCTCGCTCTCCTCGGCCCTCGCGCCCGCCGACCGCGCGAGCCGTGGATCGTGGTGACCACTCAGGTCGCCGAGCAGTCCCTCGACGTCGACTTCGACCTCGTCATCACCGACCTCGCACCCCTCGCCCAGCTCCTTCAGCGCGCCGGCCGCGGACACCGCCACTCCCTCGCCGGCCGCGGGCACCGTCCCGCCTGGGCACCCGCCCCACGCCTAGTCGTCTTGACACCCGCCGGGGAGCTGCCACCACCAGCGTGGGGGAACGTCTACGACCAGGCCCTGTTGCGCCGGACCCGCGACCTGCTCGCCGAGAAGGCTGACATATCCGTCGCCATCCCGGACGCCGTCACCCCCATGATCGAAACCGTCTACGCGGACCTGAACACCCTCGCCGAACAAGCTCTGCACGACGACCACCGGCGCGCTGGCCAGGATGCCGCATACGCTGCGGCCGCTGACACCGCTGCCATACCCGCCCCCGACACCCTCACTGACCTCTACCCGATCACCGACCGCGACCTCGACCCCGACCTGCTCACCACCCGCCTCGGCGCCGACTCGGCACGGCTGCTGCCCGTCTACCGCGCAGACGACGCCACCTACTGGCTCGACCCCCAGCGCAGCTGCCCCCTGCCCATGCCAGCCCCTGGGCACAAGCGGCTGACCCGCGAACAGGTCGCCAATCTCGCCCGTCTCAGCATCCCGGCTCCCGCAACGTATCTACCCGACGACCCCGACACCGCCCCGCCCACGGAGTGGAACAAGACTCCGCTCGCCCGCGAGCTGCGTCTGCTGCCTCACCGGGTACTGCCTGACGGGCGTATTCAGGGCCGACGGACAGAACGACACATCCTTCGTCTCGACCCGGTCCTCGGTCTGGTCCGTTCTGCCGCCCGATGAATCAATGACGGCAGCGGCCGATTGTGCTGGATTCCCTGGAGTGAAGACCACCAGCACCTGCTTGTCACTCGGCAGCCTGCAACTCCAGGTGAGATCCACCGGTCAAGCCCAAGCCGACGGCAAGGGCGCCCGGGCCTGTCGGACGACCCGACGGCACTCACCCCGGAGCCTGACCCCACGACTCTACGGCCTTGCAACAGCCGCTCTGCATGGGCAAGACGGCCGCCGAGGAGCATGCCGGTCCCCTCCCTTCCGTACCGGCGATACTCGTTCGCGCCACGACACCAAGCGGGTGGGTGTACCGCAAGGCTTCAATGCCGAACAGTCGGGCGGTCAGGTGTCAGCCATGTCCGGTTCTCGTGCTTCACGGGTGCCGGGCCGCAACGCCGGGCAGAGTGGGGGCGGCAGACAATCCGGGCTGGTCTACCGGCCAGGGGGATGTGCTGACGGTCTTGGGGAGGGGACGGCATGACGCTGTTCACACGGAACGCACCGGACGACGGCAACGGCCATGCGAACCAGCAGCAATGGCTCCAACAGCCTGCAGGAAAAGCCGTGTTCGACCGGGCGGAGTTCATCGACCGTTACGCGGTGCTGCGGTGGGACACCGACCGCGGCGGCGTCGCGCTTGTGCACTCGCTGGTCGACGGCAACGCCGCCCCCAAGACCGTCACCAGTGCCCTGCGCCGACACCACGGTGCACGCCTGGCCGACAGATACGCGTGCGTGGTCGTGGCACAGACCAGCACCCAAGTGAACCAACCCTGGGTGCCTGACCTCCAGGCCTATGACGTTGACGGGGGCGACCAGCCGTACTACACAACATGGGCCGAGCTGGCGGCCCTTCTCGGACAGCCGGCGCCGTACTGGTTCCACGCGCTGCGCGACCGTGACTCGATCGCCGCCTGGCGGCCGGGCGCCCCACCGGCGGTGGTGCCCGCGCATGACATCGCCACCCCAGTCACGGCGTTGACGGAGCTCGCTGCGGACGAGCCGGACGGGTCCCCGGCGGCCGAGCTGTGCTGGTACCTCGCTCGCGAAGTCCGCCACCGCGGCCACTCGTCGACCACCCGCTACATCGCCGAACTGCGCAAGAACGCGGCCGACGGCGGCGACGGTGCCCACCTTGTCCTTGGCGCGGTACCGGCCTCGCTGCTGCGCCCCGCCCCAGAGGAGCCGACGGAGATGGTCCGCCGCGCCGGCTGGCTGAGCATCACCGAACGCCGCGACGTTCTCGCCCACCGGGTCGCTGCCTTCGCGCAGCGCTGGGACGGTGGCCGGGACTGGCACACCGGAGCTGTGGTCAGCGTGCGGCCGGAGGCCTGCGCCACCGCCCGTGAGTGGGCCAGGCGCCTGGTCCCGGCAGATGCCGACCAACCACCGACCGTCCTGGAGAAGGTCCTGCTGGACAACGACCGCCGTGCCGACAGCGACGTCCTCCTCCACGATCCCGTCGCCGGCGTCCCCGTGCTGCAGCGCGACCCGGACACTGGCGCTACGGACCTGTCCACCTGCACACTGCAGCGCCTGCCGACCCGCTCGCCGCTCGCGGCCCTCGTCCTCAGCGCCGGGATCTGCTGGATCCGTACCGAAGACCAGACCTTGTGGCTGGCACCCGAACGGGACGGCTGGGGCATCGGCTACGGCTACTCGGGCAACGGCTGCCTCACCCTCGCCCGCCTCGTCGATGTCCTCCTCGACGACATCTCCGCCCCCGCGGTACGTCCCGACGATCCCGCGGCACCGCGAGCGCTGTTCGAGCTCCTGCGCGACGCCCCCGGCACGGTGACCTACACCCGAGCCCAACTGCTCGCAGCCCGAGGCAAATGACAACGTGAGGGCCCTTACCCGCCTGCTGAAGCCGGGGGCATCATGAGCAGCGCATCGCACCTTCCTGCCTGGAAGAGCATGGCGGGCCCCTCGTGCTGAAGAACCAAGGAGGGACCCGCCCCGCTTCCGCTCGACCCGAGCCGGGATGAAGCGGTCAGATGCACGGTCGCGCGCTGGCGGAGGTTTGTCAGCCGGTCGAACTAAGCTCCGAAGCATGAGTACCCCCGCACCAGAACCGGGCCCGTTCGACCCGCGGAACTTCCCCGCCGACCTGGTCGCGGCCCAGCGCCAGGTGACGGAGCTGTACGCCGCTCTCCGCGCCCACCAGGCGACGCTCCCCTGGTCCCGTGAACCTCATGCCGGCTGGCCAGACGAGACGGAGCAGGGAAGGGAACGGTGCGGCCGACCCGCGTCGCCCGGCTGGACGCCCGACGAGGCCAACAAGTTCGACCGGCTCATGGAGGAACTGCGCGCCGCCACGGCGCTGGTGCAGTGCCACACCTGGTGGGCGCACTGCGAACAGGAGGGCATCAAGGGCCCAGACATGGTCGCCGCACGGCAGGCCCTCAAGCACGCGAAGGGCGCCGTTCCGGAAGGCGCGCCCCTCGAGCAGGAAGACGTCCGTCCAGCCGCCTGAACCGGCTGCGGGCATGGTCCTTTCCGGCCGAAGCTCAGAGCGCTCAAGGGGTACAGGGCCCCGCATCATCGCGTCCCCTGCAAACGCCACGTCGCCGCCTCTATCTGGTGACTCTCAGCCCGCAGTGGGCCCCGTCCGCCGTAACGGTTGGCTCTGAGCGGCCCGAGGTGCCGGGTGGCCGTGGCTATTGCCGCTCGGCACGCTTCTTGTCCGCGACCTCCTGGCGGGTGGCGAGCAGACGGCGGGCGCTCTCGACCGCGGCGTCGGCGTCAAGGTGGCGGACCAGCCGCCACTGGTAGGCGTCGTATCCCTCCGTTCCCTCCCAAGGCCAGACAATGAACACCAGCCGGTTCCAGGACGTCTTACGCGCCTGGAGGGTGTCGGGCTCCTCATCCTCGAAGCACTCGTTGAGCGCGTCGAGGTGCACGCCAACGGCTTCCTTCAAGGCGCGGGCCGCGCGTTCCTCGGGGCTGCCCGCAGGATGCTTTGCACGGAGTTCCTTCACGCGCTCGTCCAGGAAGGCACCGATGGCCTTGGCGTGCTCCGGCTTGAGCTCGTCGGCGTTGAACGGGGCGGGGCGGGGCTCGTCATGGGCGAAGTACTCGAGCACGGGCTGGCTTTCCTTCCTGTCGTGACGCGCTGCGACGAGTCGTCGTGTCCTGTCCGTCGCGTTGGATGAGAGAGGAAGGTATCCGACGCGGTCACCTCTGTAAGCGGTTCCCGGACGACTGGCTGTGAGGTTGGCTGGAAACGGCTGCACGAAGAGGGTTGCCGCACATGTATAAGGGAGACAACATCAGTGATGCACAAGGAGTGCAGCACTTGAAGTGAAACGAGGAATCAGCCTTGAATCACGTTCTTCCGCTCGCCAACGGCCTGCGCACCGATCATCCGGTGCCGGGCCTGCCCTTCATCGACGACTCCCACCTCCCGCTCGACGAGGGGCCGGAGGCCATCGAGGCCATCGGCCGCAACCGGGGCCCGGGCATGTGGGGCCGCTTCGACAGGGACCGCTCCGACAAGAGCTGGCGGGCCTTCACCACTGACCCGCTCAACCACGCGCTCGGCTGGGCGGTGCGCTACCACCCCGACCACGGCCGGACCGTGCTGCTCGTGCGGGACGGCGAGACCTCCGGCCTGCACACCGAGTGGGACGGCGAGGTGCTGCTGTTCCGCGCCGGCGGCTACTGGTGGAACGGTGATACGTGGTACCGGCCCGGCCAGGTCTGGGACCCCGTCGCCCAGGATTACGAGAAGCGCAAGGCCCGCATGGCCGTCACCGTCACCGCCTCCGACATGCTCGACGGCCGCGCCGACCCGGCCAAGGCCTACGTCAGCAAGGTGGCCACCTTCGACCCGGACGCCCCGCGGCCGGACAACTGGCTCGAACACCTGGCGCTGTGGGCAAAGCACCACCAGGAGCAGGACGGTGCCCTGCCGCTGGAGCGGTGCGTGGTCGACGTCTCCAGCCCCGAGCTGACGGGGGCGCAGCTCATCGGCGCACCGGAGATGGCGGAGCTGGGCGGCATCACCGCCTCGACGCTGCGGGCCTACATCTCACGCGGCAACAGCGAGGTCCCGCGCCCGCAGGCCGTCGTCGGCGGTCGCGACCAGTGGGCCCGCGCGGTGGCCGATGACTGGGTGGAGGCCCGCAAGCGCTCCTACACGGGCGTCGGAGAGGCCATGTCCGCCGGCGACCGTGACGCCCTCTCGCCCGGGGCGGCCGAGGTGCGCGACCGGTTCGCCGCCGACTTCCAGCACGCCCTGTACGACCGGCCCGACGTGCGCAAGCGGTGGGTGCTGCGCCACCGCAACAAGGAGTCCGTCACCCAGATCGCGGGCGAGCTCGCCTGGTCGGTGGCCGCCGGCCTCGACCAGATCGTCCCCACTGAACACCTCGGGCGCACCGTGCGGGCAGCGGTGCTGCACGACTTCGCCGAAACCGTCGAGATGTTCGCCGACGACGAGGATGCCACGGATGGTGAGGCGTCCCCGGAGTGGTGGCACCTCAACCTGACGCCCTCGGTGGGCAAGTTGCTCGACTGGTACATCCGGTGCTTCCCCGGCGAGGCGTACGCCACCATCGGGGAGATCCAGCGCCAGGCCCACAAGACGTGGAAGATGCCGGCGGCGGACACCCTGAGCGCCCTGAGGTCGGCGCTCTCGCTCGACGGCGAGCTGACCGAGCAGCAGCGTGAGACGTACTTCGCCCTGCTCGAACCGCGCGAGGATACCGACTGACCCGTTTTCGCCGCCAGACACAGGGGCCGGAGCCAATGTCAGTGGCTCCGGCCCCCTGCCGCGTGACTGTAGCGGGCGAATCCCGCACGGCGATGCTCGGCTCAAGGAAGGGTGAGCGCCATGGATTCTGTCGACACCGCCCTGGACCGTGTCTGGCCCGCCCAGTTGCGCACCGACCGTCTCCTCCTGCGGCCGGTCACCCGGGAAGACGGCCCCCTGGTAAGCGAGTTGTTGACCGACGACCGGGTGCGCGCGCATCTCGGCGGTCCGGTCACGGAGGATCGCGTCGCCGCCCGGCAGGCCGCCTACCCAACGACGGCCGGCGCCTTCACCGTCGTCCGCGTCGCCGACCAGCGGCCGATCGGCCTGGTGACCATCGGCGCCGACCACAGGTGCGAGGGCCGCGCCGAAATCTCCTACCAGCTGCTCCCCGCCGCCTGGGGCGAAGGCCTGGGCAGGGAGGCCGTCGCGGCAGCCGTCAGCTGGTGGACGGACGCCGTCCACGGCGGTGGCCCGCTGGTCGCGGTCACCCAGAAGGCCAACAGCGGCTCGTGCCGCATGCTCGAGGCGATCGGCATGACCGTCGTCGACGAGCTCGACGAGCACGGTGCGCGCCAGTGCCTCTACACCCCTGCGGGCGACCAGGACGACAGCGACCTGCGCTGGTTGCGCCTGCTCGCCGAGCGCCGGGACGCCGTCGAGCGTCGCCGAGGCGCCCAGGCACGCGCGACCGCGGCCGGCCAGAACCTTCCCGACGACCTCGCGGCGCTCACCCCCGAGGAACTGGCCCGGCTGTGCCCCGCCCGCCACGGGGCCTACGGCCGGATCTGTGCCCGCATGGCCGATCACACGCCGGACCTTCACCTGGGCCGGGCACAGGACGGCGCGTGGATCGCCTGGCTGACGACGGCTGACGCCTGACCGCCCGACCCGGCGCGGCCGGGGTAGCGCGTCGGCGATCAGAACTCGTCAGGGCGCATGGGGACGAGCTCGGCGACCTCGAACTGGGTCGTCTCGGGGTGCAGTTCGAGGAACCGGTCGATGACCTGGGCGTGCGCCTGGCCGGTGAACAGGTCCAGTGCCACGCGGTCGAGGGGACCGTCGTCCAGCTGCAGGTACGTCATGGCCAGATGGGCGCCGTGGTGCAGAGCGTCCTTCTCGGTGGGGTAGGTCCAGGTGCTCAGCTCGCGTTCCGGCTCGCTGCGGTGCAGCAGAACCCACGGGCCGCCGGCCGTCCCCTTGGGCGCGTCGACCAGGGCCCGGCAGGTGCGGCACCACGACGCGTTCGCGGCAAGCCGCTCCGCCGAACCGGCACCCCACACCGGCTCCGGCACGACGACGCGCGCGACATCCGGCCGTACGGGCAGGGCCTGCGGCTCCCGGGTGAGCAGTTCGGGGACCCGGTAGGCGGTGCGGGCGCGGCCCTTCCTGCCAGCCGGAGGCTGCCACAGTGCCCGCGGCCACGGCTCGTCGAGTGTCACAGAGGGGCTGCGGCTGAGGGGATGGCCGAGGTCGACCCGGTCCCCGTAGGACGGGGCCGGCTCCTCCCCCGGCGGAAGCGGCAGCAGCCACCCGGCCACGTCCTTCACCCACGACTGCCCGCAGCCGCACCAGTGCACGGCGGCAGCCTGCTCGGCGGGGCTGTCGTACCAGTCCGGCTCCTCCCGGCCCAGCCCGAGGCGCGCCATAGCGGTCGGCTTCTCGCACGGGCAGGACGCGAACCGGTACAGCTGCACATCGGGCTGCTCGTCGCGCGCCGCGTGCAGCCACGCCGGATGAACACCCAGCGCCCGAGCCAGCGCCTCCCGCTCAACGGGCCGGGACCGGCCCGCCGCCCAGTGCCCGATCTGGTGCGCGCCGACGCCGACGTCGCCCCCCAGGCCGACCGCGGTCTTGGCGGCCGCCTCCTGCAACAGCCGTAGGCGCCGCGCGAAGGGAGACAGCTCCAGCAGCGCCCACACCGGGTGCTCCCCCTGGGGCTCGACGTGATCCGGATCGTCTTCCCACACCTCATGGAGCTCGTTGTAGGAGAAGGCGTGCTCGGCGAGCGTCTCGGTCAGCCAACGGCGCACCGCAGCGTCGTCCGCCCACTGCTCGTCGGTAGCCTCCCGGGCCGCATCGTCCGCGTTCTCCGCCAGCACCAGCTCCTCGTGCAGCGGGAACACCAACTCCTCGACGGCCAGCAGCGCCCGGGAGGCGACGACACGGCGGGCCGGCTCCGGCGCCGCGCCGCTCAGCACGCCCGACAGCACGTCGACGGCCCGAACCACCAGCCGGTCCTGCTGCTTACCCCACCTGCTCACCCTGACCCCACTCCCGCGGCCGCCGCGGCCCCGCACGTGCCACATCATCCCGGCCACGACACGGAAGCGGGCGACAACGCCCGAAGTTCACCCACACCAGAACAGACCCGCCTCGCCCCCACGCCAGCCAGCAGCGCCCGCCATGAGACCCAGCACAACCGCCAGCTGCACGACCACATACGCTGTGCCGATGCCCGTCGTGCCCCCGCTCTTCAGCGATGCCGAGACCGACCACCCCGCCATCGCCCAGTGGTGCTCCACCATCCTGGCCGGCGACACCGCCCGTCTGCTCCTCTTGGGACCGCACTGGTCCGGCAAGTCCCACGCCGCCTACGCCGGGCTGCGCCGTCTCCTCGCCGCCGGCTACCGCGAGGAGAACATCACCGTCCACCAGGCTTATGAGCTCAAGCGCAGCTACGAGCCCAGCATGATCGAGAACACCACCGCCGTCACGGTCATCGACGACCTGACCCTCTCCGTCGACCTGGTGCGCGAGGCGAAGGTGCC
This sequence comes from Streptomyces actuosus, assembly GCF_016921115.1. Taxonomy (GTDB): domain Bacteria; phylum Actinomycetota; class Actinomycetes; order Streptomycetales; family Streptomycetaceae; genus Streptomyces; species Streptomyces actuosus_A. Next base: position 8,087 of record NZ_JAFFZS010000011.1, on the reverse strand, counting down.
GCTGAAGCCGGACCCCGCCGACGTCCAGGCCATGATGGCCCTGGAGGCGGGAGCACTCGCGGATGCCGTCGCCCGTCTGAGCGTGCTGCCGGGGCGTTCCTGGCTCCTGATCGCCTCGAACCTCGACTGCCTCGTCGAGGCGGTCGGCCAAGAGACCGCCGACCGCCTCGTCGCCGTCGCCGAGCAAGCCGAACTCGTCCCCCGCCCCCGGCCGACCCTGCGCTGGTAGCAGCCGGACAATCAGCACGCCCGCCGCACCTCAATCAGCTGGACTACGCTGCGCGTTGTCGTCAGGGCGAAGGAAGGGCGGGCTGTGGCCAAGCGGACGAACGGCTCCGAGAAGAACCGCAAGGAGCCGCTGTCCGGCGTCGCACGCCGGCTGTGGGCGTTCTCCGGCAACGAATGCGCCTGGGGCGACCCGCACTGCTCAACCCGGCTGGTCACGGAGGAAGGCGCCTGGGTCGGCAAGATCGCCCACATCATCGGTGCCGAGCCCGGTAGCGCCCGTCACGAGGCGTGGGACGGCCAGGACGTCGACCAGCTACGGGACTTCGACAATCTGATGCTGCTGTGCGGGGTGCACCACGACCTGATCGACAGCAGCGTCACCCGGCACGACTACACCGTCGAGTACCTGCGGGCAGTCAAACAGAAGCACGAGGCCACGTACCGCTACACGGTCGACGACATCGAGGCCGAGTTCCGCGACACGGTCAACGGCTCCCTGGTCCGCCCCGCCACCACCATGACGCGCTTCTTCGCCTGGGAGGACGCCAACCAGGACCCGTCGGACGAACAGGACTTCCTTCAGCTGGTCAACCGCTTCGCGGGGCGGGTCGGCGGCCTCACGCGGATGGCCCGACAGGTGCTCGCCCTCGTCGTGCACGAGGAGACCACGGACTTCGAACTGGTGCTGAGGCGCTTCTCGGCGGACCGTACGACGCTGCTCAGCGTCGTACGCGAACTCCAGAAGGCGGAGATGGTCTACCTCCACGCCGAGGAGTACGACGAGGACCGCGGACAACTGTCCCTGCTCAGTGGCGCTCTGGAGGGAGTCCCCGAAATGTGGGACGAGCTTCGGGGCTTCTGCCGCGACGAGAAGGTGGACCTCAAGGAGATCCTGGTGGATCTCGACTTCTCCCGCTTGGACTGAGCCGCCGGCGGGCGTACGACCTACGCCCGGGGAGTGGCGGCCCCGGCCGTACTGCGTCCCGTCACGGGGACCGGGGCCTGTCCCGCACACTCCATTCCGGCACGGGCCACGGCGAGCCTAACGAATGACCCAAGAGCCCCTGCACCGATTTCCACCGGCCCGGGACGAAGCACGAGGACAAGCACGGCGGGGACTGCCACAAGGCATCACGCCGTCGGCTTCCGCACAGGACAGGTACCGCGAGCGGCGACACCGACGGCATCGTCGCCACTGTCCTGAACGCGCGGCGTGTCGGCCTCGGCGGGCCTGGCGGTGACACCGTAGAAGCCGCCGAAGGCCTCGACGCCGCTCTTCCCTTCCAGTTGGGCGAGCAGCGCCGCCGCTGCCACGCCGCGCGCCAGTTCGCTCGCGGTCCGGGCCACACGGTTCTGCGCGCGTCCCGACCGAGGACGACCATCGCTGAACTGGATCGCGTCACCGTTCTCGCCCAGGCTGCCACCAGCGCGCTCGGCCTCGCCACGTAGCCAGGCCTTGGCCTGCTCGCGCGAATGGCCCCATTGCCTGAGCTTGTACGCGATGTCAGCACCGCACAGCGGAACTGCGAAATCCAGGAAGAGCCGCAACTCATCAATGGCATTCAATGGTTCAGGCTGGCGCACAGAAGAATCTCCTAGACATAAAGAGTCGGAAACCCGAAATTGGGCTAAAGAAGCGGCTGGGTTCCAGGAGAAAGCGAGCAGGAAGCGTCCGTCGGAAAGATGCCGGCACTATCGGGCCACACGGCCTGCCAATACGGCACGGCAATCTCCTGGCCGTACACCGCCCGCAGCATCGAGAAGGGCTCCAGGGACGTCACGGGGCGCATGAGCAGCTGGAATCCGTTCGCAAGAACCCCGTCCAGCGCCTCACCGTCAACTGGACCAGACGATCCGGCGAACCGCTCGATGAGGGAGTGAAGCAGGCCCTGCATCACCCGGACGTCCAGGCCGGCCATCACGAACTCGCACCCCAGAGATTCGTGCAGACCGATGGTGTAGCAATAGGCAGCAGAACTCTCATCACCAAGAACTGGCTGGATAGCGAACCCGTGCTCCGCGATTACGCCCCGCAGCCGAGCAACGTACGCCGTCATGAAGTCGGGCGGACACACCGGGCAATCCGCATCTCCGCAAGAATCGTGAGGGCGGCCCTTCGGCAAGACACTGAACTCTTCTCGGTAACGTCTCGTGACGGTTTGTGATCTTCGTTCAGGCAGTGCGGCTGTGTTCGAGCTGGAGCAGGACGAGGGCGGCTCGGGCGATGCGGGTGATGGCCGCGGGGTCGAGGCTGACCCTGCGCAGGGCCTTGAAAGTCACCTTCAGCAGGGCGTTGGCACGTTCGGCGACCGTATGGACGCCCCGGATCACGGCGTTGAACGCCTGGTCGGGCTCGGCGAGTTCACCACCCTTGGGCTTCTTGACCGGGTGGCGGAAGCCGGGCCCGGCGTTCTCGTAGCCGAGGTCGGTCAGGGTGGGGACGCCCAGGGTGGCGGCGAGCCGGTTCAGGGCGTCGACGAGGCCGTGGGCCCGTGCGCAGGTGGTGTCGTGCTCACGGCCCGGGCGGACCGGGGAAACCCACAGCGGCCAGCCGTCCGGGGCGGCGATGACCTGCACGTTCCCGCCGTGATGCTTGTGCTTGCCGGACCACCACAGGTCCGCGCCGTTGGGGCCGGCGGCGGCCACGCGGTCGGTGCGGATGACCGTGCCGTCCAGGTTGAGGTGGGTGTACCCGGCCGCTACCGCCCTCTCCAGCGCGGTGGACAGATCGGGCGCGTGGTCGGCGAGCACCGTCAGCCCTTCGTGCAGGTAGCGGTAGGCGGTCGGTACCGAGATGCCGTTGTCCCGGGCGAGTTGGACCAGCCGGGTACCGTCGACGAACCAGCGCAGCACGAGCACCGCCTGTCTGAAGACGCCCAGCGCACGGGTGCCCTTGCGGGTTCCGAGCTGCTCGCGGTGCCCGCGCAGCAGCTTCGCGAGATGCTCGGCGGTCGCCCTGCGGACATCGAGCACGGCGGTATAGGTGATACTGGACGCCACGTGGAGCCTCTGGTTGTACGGAACGTGATCTTCGCAGACCCGTTCCTACCAGGGGCTCCACTCATGTCTGACACCGAGTCACCATCCCGCCGCCCGGCTTGATCACACACCGCAACCGTCATGTTGCCGAGAAGACTTCACTGGCCGCGGCATCGGGTGTGAAATCGAGATCGCGGACGACCAGCTGGGACGGGTCATCGTCCGGACCAAGTGACTCCAGAGCCGGGAGATCGATCAGGCCCCACCCGCCTTGCGACAGGTCACCCCCCAGGCACGACCACCCGTAAGCCCGGCCGCTCGCGTCGTCGACCTCCACGACGTACCACTCAGCCTCGGCGGAGTAGTACCGGAGGCCGACCACCCTGTGCTCATGCGGCTCCAGGACCGTTGCCCACAGAGCCGGGATCTCGGCCAGCACCTCCGGAGCCGGGTAGAAGCCGTGGCCGCGCTCCTCGCGCCACAGCTCGGGCGGCCGCGTCCCGACCGGAGCGCCCCCCTGCGCAGAGCCCTCGGCGTCGGGCTGGGCGCGGAAGACGGCCTGCTCCACATCCGGGTGAAAGATCGACACCTCCTCGCCGTCCCAGCGCACGGTGTAAGCCTCCAGGTCACCGGGCAAAGCGAGCAGTTCGGGGACGGTCTCCATCGCCCTGAGGAAGAGGGCGATGAACAGTTCTTCCCGGCTTCCGGCGTCGGTAGAGACGGTGGTTCGCTCCCAGGGGTGCCCGAGGACGCGCATGCGGATGTCCGCCATGATCAGTTCTCCAGTGAATCGTGGGTGGGGAGCCGACGAGGGCCTGGCTGAGGGCGTGCGTCGCCTCTGAGGCGATCGCGGAGTAGCGACGCTGCGCCTCAGCGCGCATCACGGGCCAGCCGGCCCCGACGGAGTGAGAGGAGGGAGGAGCCTGCCCGGATCAGGAGGCTGACGACTGCTGGGCCCGATACTTGCCCACCACGGCGAGCACGGCGGTGCCGAGCAGGTCGGCACCCTCACCCGCCATCCAGTCGCCGAGTGTCGCTTCCGGGCTGCTGCTGAGCCGCTGGATGAGTTCGTGCACGCCGACATGCGGAACGCCCTCGGCATCGCAACCAGCCTCGAAGTGCCCGAAGTCGGGGGCGTACGCGTGGTAGTGCCCGTCGGCGCTCCAGTGAGGGTCCTGCCACAGCTCGAACACGGCGTTCGGAGCGTCCTCCTCCAGCCGCGCGGCTACTTCCTCGCAGAGGCCCAATGCGGCGTCCCGGGCGCGGTAGACCTGTCCCAGCGTGAGGGTCTCGGAGGGACCACGCTCATACTCGCCGCGAAGCCTGTGCTCCCGCATGAGGTCGAGAAGCGCGACGACCTCGCAAGCGGGAATCGAATGGATGCGGAGCTGCAGATCAGCAGACACGATTCTTCCTACGATCGAGCGCCACGGCGGGCGCGCATGAAGAGGGACAGCACCGCGGGCGTTGTCGGCAGCGGTGAAGTAGAGGGGCTTCGGTCGCTCGGCCGGCGCCCTCGAACCGGCGGAAGGAGTGGGGCCGTAGGCGTTTGGCTGTGTGCGGCTCTTCGGCCGTCCGGAGTTACGCCAAGGCCTGGTTGAGGGCAGCCGTCAGAACCGCGATGCCTCACGCCGCCAGCTGCGCGTCTCGGCGCGGCGAACCAGACGGCGGAACCAGGGCCCCTTTTCGCCCTCATCGCTGTACCGGCCCGGCAGGATCTTGCTCCCCACGGAGCCGGTCCGAGCGTTCTTGACCTTGCGACGCCTCGCGGGACGCTTACTCGCCCCGGTTCCCGGGACGGGGGCGCTCATGTTGAGATCAACTCCGCATCTGTTTGCCCCGATGCCTTACGCGGCGTCGTTCTCGGCGCAGTCGGGGCAGTCGTCGGGGCAGCGGTCGTGGGTGCCGTAGGTGTGAACCTCACAGCGCACACAGGGGTCAACGGAGGCGACGTAGTCGCCGTCTTCGGTACGGGTTTCTCCGACCCAGTCGTCAGCCGGGATCCCAGTCGGTTCGTTGCAGTGGCCGCAGTTGACCTCGCCGGGACGGTAGATGGCCATCAGAGCTCACGCTCGGGCAGACCGCCGTGGAGCCTCCACAGGAACTCCGACATGTCGACGCCGATCTCGTGCTCGGCGTCGTTACTGTCGCCATCGACGGCCTCGTTCCAACGGGCGAGAAGTTCTTCGACCTCGGCCAGGTCGGAGGGGCTGAGTTTGGTGCTCAAGGCGCGGTCCTCCTGCTTGCGCGCCCCGACAAGCGGGGTCGGATGGGGTTGGGGCATGGGCCCCGGAGGGCTGGAAAGTCAGCCAGGCGGTAGGTGTGATCAGCAGTCGAAGGCCGACGTGAGGCTGTTTAGCTCACGCTTCAGCCCTCAGCGACCACCACCTGTACGCCCGAAGTCCGGCACTTCTGGCCGCGCACGAGGTGGCGATCCAGCCGGCCATCGATCAGATCGACAACCGCACCGCACCCGGCGGCCGGGCAGCGGACGGCCATCACCCGGCCCTCATCGTCGAGGAGGGGCATTTCAGATGCGATGGCCATCGCCGTCTGCTCGCCCTTCAGACGTACGGAGAAGGTCACCGCGCCGCCGGCCTCTACGTCACTGATGCACGACTGGCACAGGGGCCGCCTACGCGCTCTGGCTGTGGCTTCTGGCGACGCGGCCACGCTGCGACCGTCGGGAGAGATACCAGGCGGCAGGCCCGTCTCGGGGTCGATCAAGAGGCTCGGGGCGGTGTGTCGCTCCAGTTCGTGAAACAACGTCGGGCGGCCGCAACAAGGGCACATCATCAGATAGAACAACGCGAGCTCTCACGATCGTCGGAGTGGTGTGGGTAGGCACGGCCGGCCCCATGGGAAGGGCCGTTCTGGCGCGGGGCCGTTCCAGGGACATCCAGTTGGTGACCTCGGCCGGGTCTTCTTCCCCGACGAGGCCGCGGGCGGCGGTCCGCTGGTCGGGTGGCTTCTCGGCCGAAGGTCTTCGCTCCCCGGCCCCGCAAGAGCAACAATACATATTGGAATCGCAATATGCAACAACAAAAAGAGTCCGTCTGCCTCAATGCCCGGACCAGGTGCCGGAGGCGCGAGAGGGCCAACCCGATCGCCGCCGTCCCTAGACCGTGCCATGCCCTCAGGGCCTCGCCTACGCACAGCCGCCTACCCGCCCTTCGCCCACGGCCCCGGCGCGCCAGGGACGCAAGAGGCGCACGGAGCCGACAGACGTGCGCCCTGCCCGAGGCACGGCCAGACCCGTACCGTCGCAACATCGGGCCGAATACGCCGGGGGGACGCTCGGGACACAGCGGCCGGGGAGGACGGTGGCGTGGTCATGGAGCGCAGGAGGGTACTGGAGACCGGGCTCTGCGCGGCGGTGCTGTGGACGGGCGGCACGACAGCGGTGCTGGCCGGCGAACACGGCCAGCACCTGGACGAGGGGGATCTGCCGGCTGCGCGCAGGCTGTTCGCCGCCGGCAGATACGACCGGCTCCACCAGATGCTCCCAGGGATGATCGCCCGCGCGAGCGAGAGCGAGCGAACGGACCCAGTCGGCGCCAGCCGCGCGGCGGGGGTATGGGTACTCGTCTCTCAACTAGCAGCAAAGGAAGCTGAGATGGGCACTGCGGCCGCCTTCGCGGTCAGGGCAGGGACGGCGGCCCGCCGCTCGGGCCGACCGGAACTCCTCGCGGCCGCCGCGCGCGCGGCCGCGACACCGCTGCGTCGTACGGGCCGCGCGGACACGGCCCTGCAACTGCTCGCAGAAGCGCACGATGAGCTGGGCACCGCTCCCCGGCCGTCCGCGGCCGTCCTGGACGCGTCCGGCATGGTGGCCCTGACCGCGGCCTACACCGCCGCCCAGGCCCGAATGCCCGCCGTCGCCGAGCAGTTTGCGTCCCTGGCCGAACAGACCGCGGCCCGCCTCCTCCGCGACCGCGGACGGGTACCGGCTGGCGCAGAGCTGTCGCCAGCGCAGTGCGTGCTGTACCGGGTCGGCATCCACCAGAAGCTCGGCGACGTCGACCGAGCCCTGGCGTACGCCGCGGGCCTGGAGCCGACCGCGCTGACCACACCGGAGCGCCGAGCCCGCGCGGCGACCGACACCGCCCGCGCCCTGCTGACCGCCGGAGACGTGGCGACCGCGTTCGTCCAGCTACAACTCGTGGAACGAGCCGCGCCGCAGGAGGCCCGCCGCCCCTCAGTCCGCGCGCTGACGGCCGAGGTCGCCGCGCGTCGGCCGGACCTACCCGGCGTCACAGCCTTCGCCCGCCGCACCACCCTGCGCGCCGCGACATGACCACCCCGCCGGCCGATTCCCCACCGCGCCCTCGCATTGGGACTTGATCAAGGTCGAGCAGACCTCGCGGGGGGCGTCGTCAGCCCAGGTAGTAGGTGTGTGTCGGGCGAAAGGTCGGGTAGAGCAATTCGAATGCACCCGGGCCCCGCGGGTCGTCGAAGGCGAGCAGCGCCGGGGCGTCCAAGGTGCAGCAGCCACACTTTGGATCCATCCACGTGATGGTGATGTGGGGAAACTCGGCCGCCATTTCGCGGATGGCATCCTCCCACGCCGTCTTGTCCTCATCACGCCAGTCGTGCTGGGTTCCGTCCATGTAGACCTGGTCCAGGCGCTCGGCCCACTTGTCGAATTTCATGCCTGCGGCCTTTCTGCGCTCGTGGTTGGTGGCCCGGCCCCCGGTCCCGCGTGGAGGGGGTTGGTGGGGCCGGGGGGCCGGGCCAAGGGTGGACGTGGGCGGGTCCTGGGGGTTGGGACTGATCCTGCCCTGGTCTGGGTGTTCCGCTTCCGTCGGCGCGGGCCGCGAAGGCCCGTGCGGTGCGGGTGGGCCCGGGGTGGGCCCGGGCACGGGCGGGGGTGGGGGGTG
>NZ_JAFFZS010000109.1 GCF_016921115.1 Streptomyces actuosus | reverse complement strand
GCCTCGTTGGCGGAGGCGTGGGTGCGTGGGGTGGCGGTGGACTGGACGCGGGTCCTGGCCGGTCGGGGAGGCCGCGTCGTCGACCTACCGACGTACGCCTTCCAACACCGCCACCACTGGCTCGACGGTGAGGCATCCCGTCGCACGCCGTCCTTCGCGCAGGCGGTCGAGTCGGGCCCGGTCGTGTCCGGGCCCGCCGTGCCGGGGCAGAGCGACCTGCTCCGGCGCGTTCGGGCGCATGCCGCCGTCGTGCTGGGGCATGCCGGTCCCGGCGAGGTCGACGCGAGCCTCACGTTCAAGGCGCTGGGCTTCGACTCGGCGGGCTCGGTGGAGCTGCGGAACCGACTCGTGGCAGACACGGGAATCTCCCTGCCCGCCTCCGTGCTCTTCGACCACCCGACTCCCCAGGCGCTCGCCCGCCACGTGCACGGGCTGCTGGAGGACCGCACCGGGACCGTGCCCCAGGCCCTGGGAGAAGCGAGGCCGGCGGCCGACGACGACCCGATCGCCGTCGTGGCCATGGGCTGCCGACTGCCCGGTGGCGTCCGCACCCCGGAGGAACTCTGGGAGATGCTGTCCACCGGCGGCGAAACCGTCTCGGCGTTCCCCGCGGACCGTGGCTGGGACCTGGAGAACCTGTACCACCCGGACCCGAAGCACCACGGGACGACCTACACCCGCGCCGGTTCGTTCCTGTACGACGCCGCAGAATTCGATCCGTTCTTCTTCGGTATCTCACCGCGCGAGGCCGAGGCGATGGACCCGCAGCAGCGGCTTCTGCTCGAGGCGTCCTGGGAGGCACTCGAACGGGCCGGCATCGACCCCGCCACCCTGAGCGAGAGCGACGCCTGCGTCTTCGTCGGTCTCATGCAGCAGGAATACGGTCCCGGGCTGCAGCACGCCCCCGAGTCCGTCGACGGGTATCTGTTGACCGGCACCTCCTGCAGTGTTGCCAGCGGACGGATCGCCTACGCCCTCGGACTGCGCGGGCAGGCGGTGACCGTGGACACCGCGTGCTCGTCGTCCCTGGTCGCCCTGCACATGGCGGTCCAGGCGCTGCGCTCCGGCGAGTCGTCGTTCGCGCTCGCCGGAGGCGCGACGGTCATGTCGGAACCCGGGATCTTCGTGGAGTTCAGTCGGCAGCGGGGGCTGGCGGCGGACGGTCGGTGCAAGCCGTTCGCGGCGGGTGCGGACGGTACGGGCTGGGGTGAGGGTGTCGGGGTGCTGCTGTTGGAGCGGCTGTCGGAC
>NZ_JAFFZS010000108.1 GCF_016921115.1 Streptomyces actuosus | reverse complement strand
CTGCACGAGCTCGACCCGGAGGTCGCCGCGGCCGTCGACGCCGAGCTGGTCCGCCAGCAGTCGACGCTGGAGATGATCGCCTCCGAGAACTTCGCCCCGCTCGCGGTCATGGAGGCGCAGGGCTCCGTCCTCACCAACAAGTACGCCGAGGGCTACCCGGGCCGCCGCTACTACGGCGGCTGCGAGCACGTCGACGTCACCGAGCAGATCGCCATCGACCGGCTCAAGGAGCTGTTCGGCGCCGAGTACGCCAACGTGCAGCCCCACTCCGGCGCCTCCGCCAACCAGGCGGCGCTGTTCGCGCTGGCCAAGCCCGGCGACACCGTCCTGGGCCTGGACCTGGCGCACGGCGGCCACCTGACCCACGGCATGCGGCTGAACTTCTCCGGCAAGCAGTTCGACGTGGTCGCCTACCACGTGGACGCCGCCACCGGTCTGGTCGACATGGCCGAGCTGGAGCGCCTCGCCAAGGAGCACCGCCCGAAGGTGATCATCGCGGGCTGGTCGGCGTACCCGCGGCACCTGGACCTCGCGGCCTTCCGCCGGATCGCCGACGAGGTCGGCGCGTACCTGTGGGTCGACATGGCGCACTTCGCCGGTCTGGTCGCCGCGGGCCTGCACCCGAACCCGGTGCCGTTCGCGGACGTGGTGACCTCCACCACCCACAAGACGCTCGGCGGACCGCGCGGCGGCATCATCCTGGCCCGGCAGGACTTCGCCAAGAAGCTGAACTCGTCCGTCTTCCCGGGCTTCCAGGGCGGCCCCCTGGAACACGTGATCGCGGCCAAGGCGGTCTCCTTCAAGATCGCCGCCTCGGAGGAGTTCGCCGAGCGGCAGCGCCGTACGGTGGAGGGCGCGAGGATCCTCGCCGAGCGGCTGACCGCGGCCGACGCCCGGGAGGCCGGGGTGAACGTGCTCTCCGGCGGCACGGACGTGCACCTCGTCCTGGTCGACCTGCGCGAGTCCGAGCTGGACGGGCAGCAGGCCGAGGACCGCCTCCACGAGGTCGGCATCACGGTCAACCGCAACGCCGTCCCGAACGACCCCCGCCCGCCGATGGTCACCTCGGGCCTGCGGATCGGCACCCCCGCCCTCGCGACCCGCGGCTTCACCGCCGAGGACTTCGCCGAGGTCGCGGACGTGATCGCGGAGACCCTCAAGGCGCCGTCGTCCTTCGGGGAGGCCGACGCCGAGGCCCTGAAGGCGCGCGTGCGTGCGCTCGCCGACAAGCACCCGCTCTACCCCGGTCT
>NZ_JAFFZS010000107.1 GCF_016921115.1 Streptomyces actuosus | reverse complement strand
GCGGCTTATTTTTGCTGTGATGTTGGGTAGAGGTGGCGCAGTTTCACGCGTGCGTCGTCGGTGGTGAAGTGCCAGTCGACTTGGCGTTGGTCGCTGTTGGTCTGCTGCTGCCAGGCGGCAAGTTCGGCGTTGAGTACGGCGAGGTCGTCGATGCGGCGGTCCAGGCACTGGCGGGTGAGCGCGGAAAGCTCGATCTCGGCGATGTTGAGCCAGGACCCGTGCTTGGGGGTGTGGTGGATCTCCAGGCGCTGAGCCAGCGCGAAGGCTTTCTCCGGGTCGAACGCCTCGTAGAGCGAGGCGATGGAGTGGGTGTTGAGGTTGTCCATCACCAGCACGACCGTGGCGGCGTCGGGGTAGTCCACGGTCAGGAGGTGCTCGACCTGGTGAGCCCAGTCGACCTTGGTCCGCCGAGGCCGGGCGTCCACGCGCCGCCATCCGCGCAGTGGCTCGACCCAGCAGAAGATCGAGCAGGTCCCCGAGCGGACGTACTCGTTGTCCTCGCGGCGGTCGCGGCCCGGCCGCGCGGGAAGCGGATCGCGGACGTGGCCGAGCAACTGGTACGGCTTCTCGTCCATGCACACCACCGGGCGCGTCGGATCGAGGGGGCGGCGGTAGACCGCCAGGACGTCCTCCATCGCCGCGGCGAAGGCCGCATTCGCAGCCGGCGGGATGGTCCAGCACTTCTTCAGGTGAGGACGCAACTCCGTTTTTTTAACACCCGGCCGATCGTGGAGTGGTCCAGATCCGGGATGTCCTCGATCAGCGCGACGTGCTTCTCCAGCAGCCGCAGCGACCACCGGGCGTGCCCCTTGGGCGGCGTCGAGCAGGCCAGCGCGATCAGCCTCGCCTCGACCTCGCCGGTCACCGGGGAGGGCACCGGCGGGCATGCGCGTTGCTTCCGGCCGACCGTGGCCCACACATCGCCGCCGGTCTCCGCGTACCGCTTCGAGATCAGGCGGACCGACTCGCACGAGACCCCGACCCGCTCTGCGATCACCGCCCGCGGATCGACCTCACCCACCGACGTGTCCAAGGCGAGCAGCACTCGCGCCCGCCTGATCATCGACGCGCTACGGACTCCCGTCGTGGTCACCCGCACCAACGCCTGACGATCCTCGACACTCAACGCAACCGGATACTTCTTCTGCGAGGACACGACACCCCTGCCCGGCCGAACGGAAACGACAAGGGGAGCCTGCCCGACCCTCAACTCCACCAACCAGAACAATACTTAGCCGCAACAATCTACTAG
>NZ_JAFFZS010000106.1 GCF_016921115.1 Streptomyces actuosus | reverse complement strand
GCCGCGGATGAGGCGTTCGCTCTGGGCGGTGACACCCCGGCCACCAGCTACCTGGACATCGAGAAAGTACTCAAGGCCGCCCGCGAGTCCGGCGCGGACGCCATCCATCCCGGCTACGGGTTCCTGTCGGAGAACGCCGAGTTCGCGCAGGCGGTGCTGGACGCCGGCCTGATCTGGATCGGTCCGCCCCCGCAGGCGATCCGGGACCTGGGTGACAAGGTCGCCGCGCGGCACATCGCGCAGCGTGCCGGGGCGCCCCTGGTCGCCGGTACGGCCGACCCGGTCGGCGGGGCGGAGGAGGTCGTGGCGTTCGCGCGCGAGCACGGCCTGCCGATCGCGATCAAGGCCGCCTTCGGTGGTGGCGGGCGTGGCCTGAAGGTCGCCCGCACGCTGGAGGAGGTGCCGGAGCTGTACGAGTCGGCGGTGCGCGAGGCGGTCGCGGCGTTCGGTCGCGGCGAGTGCTTCGTGGAGCGCTACCTGGACCGTCCCCGGCACGTGGAGACGCAGTGCCTGGCCGACAAGCACGGCAACGTGGTCGTGGTCTCCACGCGTGACTGCTCCCTGCAGCGCCGGCACCAGAAGCTGGTGGAGGAGGCTCCGGCGCCGTTCCTGTCCGACGAGCAGGTCGCGGAGCTGTACCGGGCGTCGAAGGCGATCCTGAAGGAGGCCGCCTACGAGGGTGCCGGGACGTGCGAGTTCCTGGTCGGGCAGGACGGCACGATCTCCTTCCTGGAGGTCAACACGCGTCTGCAGGTGGAGCATCCGGTGACCGAGGAGGTCGCCGGGATCGACCTGGTGCGGGAGATGTTCCGGATCGCCGACGGCGAGGAACTCGGCTACGACGACCCCGCGCTGCGCGGGCACTCCTTCGAGTTCCGGATCAACGGTGAGGACCCGGGACGCAACTTCCTGCCCGCGCCGGGCACGGTCACCCGGTTCGACCCGCCCTCCGGCCCCGGTGTCCGGCTGGACGCGGGCGTGGAGTCCGGCAGCGTCATCGGCCCGGCCTGGGACTCGCTGCTGGCCAAGCTGATCGTCACCGGCCGCACCCGCAAGGAGGCGCTGGAACGCGCCGCGCGGGCGTTGGCGGAGTTCCAGGTCGAGGGCATGGCCACCGCCGTCCCCTTCCACCGCACCGTGGTCACCGACCCCGCCTTCGCACCCGAACTCACCGGCTCGGACGAGCCCTTCACGGTCCACACCCGCTGGATCGAGACCGAGTTCGTCAACGACATCACCCCCTTCGCCGCCCCCGC
>NZ_JAFFZS010000105.1 GCF_016921115.1 Streptomyces actuosus | reverse complement strand
CCCCTAACCACAGGTCATCCCCCAGGTTTTCAACCCTGGTGGGTTCGGTCCTCCACGAAGTCTTACCTCCGCTTCAACCTGCCCATGGCTAGATCACTCCGCTTCGGGTCTTGAGCGTGCTACTCCACCGCCCTGTTCGGACTCGCTTTCGCTACGGCTACCCCACCCGGGTTAACCTCGCAACACACCGCAAACTCGCAGGCTCATTCTTCAAAAGGCACGCAGTCACGAGAATGTGCAAGCACATTCCGACGCTCCCACGGCTTGTAGGCACACGGTTTCAGGTACTATTTCACTCCCCTCCCGGGGTACTTTTCACCATTCCCTCACGGTACTATCCGCTATCGGTCACCAGGGAATATTTAGGCTTAGCGGGTGGTCCCGCCAGATTCACACGGGATTTCTCGGGCCCCGTGCTACTTGGGTATCAATCAAACGAGCCGCTGACGTTTCGACTACGGGGGTCTTACCCTCTACGCCGGGCCTTTCGCATGCCCTTCGTCTACATCAACGGTTTCTGACTCGTCCCACGGCCGGCAGACCGCAGAAGAAAGAACCCACAACCCCACATGCGCAACCCCTGCCGGGTCTCACACGCATACGGTTTGGCCTCATCCGGTTTCGCTCGCCACTACTCCCGGAATCACGGTTGTTTTCTCTTCCTGAGGGTACTGAGATGTTTCACTTCCCCTCGTTCCCTCCACACTGCCTATGTGTTCAGCAGCGGGTGACAGCCCATGACGACTGCCGGGTTTCCCCATTCGGAAACCCCCGGATCAAAGCCTGGTTGACGACTCCCCGGGGACTATCGCGGCCTCCCACGTCCTTCATCGGTTCCTGGTGCCAAGGCATCCACCGTGCGCCCTTAAAAACTTGGCCACAGATGCTCGCGTCCACTGTGCAGTTCTCAAACAACGACCAGCCACCCATCACCCCGAACCAAACACGGGTCCGAGTGCACTGGGGCCGGCACCTGAAGGAAACTCATTCCCTCAGACACCCAACAGCGTGCCCGACACCCCCGACCCCTCCCCATTCCGTTCCACGCCGAAGCAGTACTAGGAAGAAAAGCAGGTCAAGTGCGCCGAGTAGTCAACGTTCCACCCATGAGCAACCGGCATCGGACATTCGCCGATGTACCGGCCTCTGACCAAGCCAGGCTTGGTGAGAAGTGCTCCTTAGAAAGGAGGTGATCCAGCCGCACCTTCCGGTACGGCTACCTTGTTACGACTTCGTCCCAATCGCCAGTCCCACCTTCGACAGCTCCCTCCCACAAGGGGTTGGGCCACCGGCT
>NZ_JAFFZS010000104.1 GCF_016921115.1 Streptomyces actuosus | reverse complement strand
TGAGGTTCCCCCTGTCGGCCGGACAGCTTGATACTGGGACGGATGGTCCCGGAGGAAGCAGTCACAGGTAGTGAGTAGCAAGAGCAACATGGGTAAGCGGTACACGGCCGAGTTCAAGCGGGACGCGGTCGCCTTGGCGTTGTCCTCGGAGAAGACGGTCACCGAGGTCGCGAGGGATCTGGGCGTGAGTCCGGAAGGGCTGCGCGGGTGGGTGAAGCAGGCGAAGGTCGACCGCGGTGAGGGACCCGCCGGGGCTTTGACCACTGCGGAGCGTGAGGAGTTGGTCCGGCTGCGGCGGAAGGTTCGCGAGCAGGAGGCCACGATCGAGGTTCTGGGAAAAGCGACCGCCTTCTTCGCGCAGGACAAGATGAGGTAGACACCGTGGCACGGTGTCGTTTCATCGATGCGGAGAAGGCGTCGGAGGGTAATCCTGCAGGTCACAGCGTTGCGTTTCTGTGCCGTGTGCTGGGAGTGCCCCGTTCCACCTACTACGCGCACAGGGCGTCACGGCCGGCCCGGACGGCGCGGGAGCGGGCCGAGGAGGTGCTGGTGGGCGAGATCCGGGTGCTTCACGCCGGATCTCGCGGTGCCTACGGGGTCCCGCGGATCCACGCCGCCCTGCGGCGGGCCGGGCGGGTGGTGAACTCCAAGAAGATCGAGCGGCTGATGCGCAAGCACCGGATCGTCGGGATCACCCGCCGCCGGCGGCGGGGCCTGACCCGGCAGGCGAAGCGGGCGGTGTTCGCGCTCGACCTGATCGGCCGGGACTTCACCGCGCCCCGGCCCGGGATGCGGCTCGTCGGCGACATGACTGAACTCAGCACGCTGGAAGGGAAGTTGTATCTGGCGACCTGTATCGATCTCGCGACGCGGGAGGTGGTCGGCTGGGCGATGGCCGAACACCATCGCGCCGAGCTGCCGGTCGCCGCCTTGCGGATGGCGGCCGGGCGTGGCGGCCTGGAGCAGGGTTGCGTCATGCATACGGATCGCGGCAGCGAGTACACGAGTGACGAATTCCGCAGCGAAATACGCAAGTTGCACATGAGGCAGTCGATGGGGCGCGTCGGCTCTTGTTACGATAATGCCGCCGCGGAAAGCTGGTTCGCCATCCTGAAAGCGGAGATCGGGACGACCGTGTGGGAGACCCGCGAGGCCGCCCGGGCCGACGTTTTCCGCTACGTCGAGGTCGAGTACAACCGCAGCCGGCTCCGTCGGCACCCCGACTACGGGTACGTCACTCCACTCGAAACGAGATCCTTGCTCAGGCAGAACCTCGTCCCGGCAGCGTAAACACCCGCTGTCCAGTTCG
>NZ_JAFFZS010000103.1 GCF_016921115.1 Streptomyces actuosus | reverse complement strand
TACCTAAATATTGTATAAGCAGCAGAGAATACTATAGAAGTACTAGCTAATACACCTAATATAGGCATTCTTTCAAATGCTCCATATATTGACATAAATTCACCTATGAAATTTAGAGTTAAAGGAGTACCACTATTTCCTAATGATAATATGAAGAATAATACAGAGAATATAGGCATAACTTGAGCCATACCTCTATAATATGTAATTAATCTAGTAGAAGATCTGTCATATAAAATACCTCCTGCACAAATAAATAGACCTGATGAAACAAATCCGTGAGCTAAACCTAAAACTATTGAACCTTCAATACCTTGTATTGTATTACTAAATGCACCCATTAAATACACAGCTGCGTGAGATACTGAAGAGTAAGCTATAAGTTCTTTAATATCTATTGTTCTTAATGTACTAAAACTAGCATAAATGATTGTTATTACACCAATTACATAGATTATGTAAGTATAATTTAAAGAAGCTTTTGGTAATAAAGGTAATATTAATCTAAATATACCATATAAAGCTAATTTTAAAACTATTCCAGCTAAAATAATACTACCTGATAATGGTGATTCAACGTGAGCTTTAAGTAATCAAGTATTTAAAAAGATTACTGGAGTTTTTACAGCAAAAGCTATAAATATACCATAAAATAAAAATAATTGAGTTATATAGCTGAAATTTGCTTTTGATAAAGCATCAAAATCAGTTGTTCCCATTATAGAAGACATTGCTACTATTGATAATAGCATAAATAATGAACCTAATAAAGTATATAAGAATAAATAAAAACTTGCTCTTACTTTATTACTTGAACCAAATAATCCTATTAGTAAAAATAAAGGTGGTAATATACTTTCGAAGAATATATAGAATAATAATATATCCAATACTAAGAATACACCTAATAATAATGTTTCTAATAATAACATTATTACTACAAATGATAATACATTTTTAGATTGTATTGAATTTCAGTTAGATAATATAGCTATTGGCATTATTATTGTTGTTAATAAAATAAAATAGATAGATAATCCATCTACTCCTAGATATATATCAAAATAACTTATTTCATAATGCTCTTCAATAAACTGATATTGTTTACTACTAAAATCAAATAGTATAAACATAACTAATGAAACTACTAAATTAACTATTGAAGTTATTAAAGCTATTGATTTTATTCTTATACTATTTGTTAAAGCTAAACCATAATTAGCTTCTATTGTTACGAAACCTATTCCTATTAAAGGTATTAATAATAATAATAAAGACATGAATAGAATTATATATTTTATTTACTACTAATAAAA
>NZ_JAFFZS010000102.1 GCF_016921115.1 Streptomyces actuosus | reverse complement strand
TCTCCGCGGGCCTCGGCTTCAGCCGCGAGGACCGCCACACCAACGTGCAGCGCATCGGCTTCGTCGCCGAACTGCTCGCCCGCAACGGCGTCAAGGCGCTCGTCCCGGTCATCGCGCCGTACACCGACAGCCGGGAGGCGGTGCGCAAGCGGCACGAGACGCACCGGACGCCGTACCTGGAGGTGCACGTGGCGACCCCGGTCGAGGTGTGCTCCGTCCGCGACGTGAAGGGCCTGTACGCCAAGCAGGCCGCGGGGGAGCTGACCGGGCTCACCGGCGTCGACGACCCCTACGAGCAGCCCGAGACACCCGACCTGCGGATCGAGTCGCAGGACCAGACCGTGCAGGAGTCCGCGACGGCGGTCCACACCCTGCTCAGCGAAAGGGGACTGGCATGACCACCGTCGCCACCCTCGCGGAGGGCACCGACAGCCCGTACGCGCTCTCCCACCTGGACGCTCTGGAGTCCGAGGCGGTACACATCTTCCGCGAGGTCGCGGGCGAGTTCGAGAACCCGGTGATCCTCTTCTCCGGCGGCAAGGACTCCATCCTCATGCTGCACCTGGCCCTGAAGGCGTTCGCCCCCGCCCCCGTCCCCTTCTCCCTCCTCCACGTGGACACCGGACACAACTTCCCCGAGGTCCTCGCCTACCGCGACCGCGTCGTCGCCGCCCACGGCCTGCGCCTGCACATCGCCTCCGTACAGGACTACATCGACCGCGGCGTCCTCAAGGAACGCCCCGACGGCACCCGCAACCCCCTCCAGACCCTCCCCCTCACCGAGAAGATCCAGAACGAACGGTTCGACGCCGTCTTCGGCGGCGGACGCCGCGACGAGGAGAAGGCCCGCGCCAAGGAACGCGTCTTCTCCCTGCGCGACGAGTTCTCCCAGTGGGACCCCCGCCGCCAACGCCCCGAACTGTGGAACCTCTACAACGGCCGCCACGCCCCCGGCGAACACGTCCGCGTCTTCCCCCTGTCCAACTGGACCGAACTCGACGTCTGGCAGTACATCGCCCGCGAACACATCGACCTCCCCGACATCTACTTCGCACACGAACGCGACGTGTTCCGCCGCGGCGGCATGTGGCTCACCGCCGGCGACTGGGGCGGACCGAAGGACGACGAACCCGTCGAGAAACGCCTCGTGCGCTACCGCACCGTCGGAGACATGTCCTGCACCGGAGCCGTCGACTCCGACGCCACCACCCTGGACACCGTGATCACCGAGATCGCCGCCTCCCGACTCACCGAACGCGGCGCCACCCGCGCCGACGACAGACTCTCCGAGGCCGCGATGGAAGACCGCAAACGCGAAGGGTACTTCTAG
>NZ_JAFFZS010000101.1 GCF_016921115.1 Streptomyces actuosus | reverse complement strand
TGAACCGCCCCGGGTTCGGTAGAGATCTCAGATTGTGGTGATGACCTGGGGTTTCTTGAGTTCGGTGTAGTAGTTGGCTTCGTATTCGACGGGCGGGATGTGCCCTATCTCACCGTGGAGTCGGCGGTGGTTGTACCAGTCGATCCACTCGGCAGCGGCCAGCTCGACCTGGGAGAGCGTCTTCCAGGGGTGCTGGGGCTTGATCAGCTCGGTTTTGAACAGGCCGATCGTGGACTCCATCAGGGCGTTGTCGTACGCGTCACCAACGGATCCGATGCTCGCCGCGATGCCGGCGGCGTCCAGGTGCTCGGCGAGGCGGAAGCTCGTGTACTGCGACCCGGCGTCCGAATGATGTATCAACTCGCCCGGCTGGATGGGATGTTGGTCACGGTCGCGCTGCCAGATCGCCATCTCCAGGGCGTCCAGTACGAACACGGTCTCCTTCACCGTGGCGGCCGACCAGCCCACGATCCGGCGCGAGAAGGTGTCCACGACGAACGCGACATAGACGACGCCGGCGAAGGTCTTCACGTGCGTGAAGTCGGCTACCCAGCAGCGGTTCGGGGCGCCGGCGACGAAGTCGCGGTCGACCAGGTCCGGGGCCCGCTCGGCCTGTCCGCCGGGGATCGTGGTGATGACGCGTTTGCCGCGCACCGCGCCCTGGATGCCGAGCTCGCGCATCAGGCGCTCGACGGTGCAGCGGGCCGCCGCATGTCCCTGCCGGTTCAGCTCGCGCCAGATCTTCCGGGCCCCGTAGACACGGTAGTTGGACGTGTAGACCTCCTGGATCCTCTCCTTGAGCTCCTCGTCGCGCACGGAACGGGCAGAGGGAGTTTCGAGGCGTTTCTTGTGGGCGTAGTACGTGGAAGGGGCGATCTGGCAGTCGTGTGCGGTGAGCGTCCTGCAGATCGGCTCGACGCCGCCGAAGCGGTCCCGGTGCTCGTCGATGAACGCTACGAGCGCGTGTGTGGCCGGTCGAGCTCGGCCGCGAAGAAACTCGCGGCGGCCTTCAGGATCTCGTTCGCCCGCTTCAGCTCGGCGTTCTCCTTCTTCAACGCCTTGAGCTGGGCGGACTCCTCCGTCGTCGTCCCTGGACGCTGCCCCGCGTCGATCTCGTACTGCTTAACCCAGTTCCGCAGCGTCTCGCGGGAACCGATGTCGAGCTTGTCCGCCACCGCCTGCAGGGCGGCCGTCTCGTTCGGGTAGTCGTCGCGCACCTCGGCGACCATGCGCACCGCGCGACGGCGCAGCTCAAGCGGGTAACGGGAGGGTCGTGCCATGACTCAATCCTTTCACGGAATCGAGTCTCTACCTGACACGGGGCGGTTCA
>NZ_JAFFZS010000100.1 GCF_016921115.1 Streptomyces actuosus | reverse complement strand
AGCTCAGGCAGGCTGTCGGCCTTCACGCTGTCGATCCAGGTCGCGAGCTTCTCGCCGGCGCGCGCGTTCATCATTTCGGCGAAGGCCCGGACGTGTTCAGCGGTGGCGTTGAGCTCAGGGCACCGGTCCAGGATGTCCTTGAGCTGCTGGGTCTCGTCCTGGGTGAGGTTGTCGGGGTGTCGAGTGATCCAGCTGGTCACGTCCCGGACCGACGGGGGCCGCCTGCGGTCGGCGGGCTTGGTTCCGGCGCGCAAGGGCTGGAGATAGTCGCGGACCACCGAGTAGCCGCCGCGGAAGCCTGCGGCCTTGATCTCGTCGGTGAGCTTCTTGGCGCTGGTGCAGCCCTCTTGCCACCGCTGGTGGAGGTAGGGCTTGTAGTCATCGAGGATGCTCGCGCGGCCCTGCCATTTGCCCTCGCTCAGCTCCTCGGCCGTGGCCGCGCGGGCGAACTTGCGCACGGTGTTGCGGGCCAGGCTGAGTTCGCGGCTGATCGCACGCAGGGTGAGCCCTTTCCCGATCAGGGCGTGTATCTCCTGATGGCGGTCGCGGGTACGGTCGGCGCAGCGGTGGGCGCTGCGTTCCGCCTTCGCGGCCTCGGTGATCTTCTCCAGCTCGGCGGTCGCGGCGGCGGACGCCTGGGGATCGGGCGCTGGTTCGGGGACCCGCAGCTGGGTGGAGTGCCTGGCCACGCAGCGTTCCACGGCTTCGGTGAGGTTGTGGTAGAGGTGCCAGCGGTCTGCGACTTGCACGGCATCGGGGGCTCCGAGGCGGGCGCCTTCGGCGTAGCCGCTGGCGCGGTCCCGGCAGATGATCTCGACGCCGGGGTGGTCGGCCAGCCAGCGGGCCAGGGTCGCCGCTTCGCGGTCAGGAAGCAGGTCGACCGGGCGGCGGGTCTCGACGTCAATCAGTACGGTGCCGTAGACGTGGCCCTTGCGCAGGGCGAAGTCGTCGACGCCGAGCACGCGCGGTGTCACGGTCGGCGGATCGGGCAGGGCCCGGATCAGCCGCAAGAGAGTGGAACGGCTGACGTCGGCGCTCAGCACTTCGGCCAGCCTGGCGCCGGCTCGTCCGGCCAGCATCAGCGCGACCACCTGCAAGACGGCGTGCAGTCGCTGACTGCGCCGCCCGTGCCGGAAGGTGAGTCCGTTGATCTGCTCGACGAACGTCGCTCGGGGGCAAGCCGCGACCGGGCAGCGGAAACGCCGGACCTGCAGGTGCACGACCACCGGCCGCCCACCCACCGCGGCATCCGCCAGGCGACGCTCGTAACCGCTGTGGATCCGCCGCGACGTTGCCCCGCAGCTCGGGCAGACGGCGTCACCCGCGCACGCACGGGCCGTCACGGTGACCGCTTTCTCACTCAGCTCGACATCGTCGACCAGCAGGCCGTCCAGGTCGGCGAACAGGACATCCTCCACCTCTATATCGCTCACAGAGCTGGATCGTCAGGTATGCGGCGACGGCGGCGCGGGGAAGCACCGAAAGTGATCACAAATCGTC
>NZ_JAFFZS010000010.1 GCF_016921115.1 Streptomyces actuosus | reverse complement strand
GATCGGTCAACGTCTCCTGATAACCGGTCATCCCGGTCGAGAACACCGCCTCGCCGAAGGCCTCCCCCACGGCCCCATAGGCACGACCGCGAAACACCCGGCCGTCCTCCAGAACGAGAACCGCGGGAACCCTGGCGGTTCCCCTTGTGGAGGTCTTCATCGCGCGCCTTCCGTCTTGTTGGTCATCTGGTTCAGGGTGTCGACCCATGCGGTGTGCTCGGCCGCGCGGTCGGACCGGAAGCCGGAGTCGATCAGCTTGTCGCCGTGCGCCCAGGTCACCACCAGCAGCCCGCCCTCGGTGAGGACCTTGCCGGCGATGCCCTTGTCGAGCCGGGCTCCCCGCAGTGCGGCGGCGGGGACGAAGAAGTCGGCCGCTCCGGGGCGTACGACGTCCAGGCCCGCGTCCGTCAGGGTGAGCTCGACCCGGCTGCGGGTGCCGAGACCGTGGGCCACGATGCGGTCCAGCCACTGTCCGGCGGTGGTGGAGCCGTGGTAGCGGCCGCTCAGGGTCAGTCTCGCCTCGCCGGGCTCGTCCGGCGCGCCGGGCAGCTCCGGCAGGTCACCCTGAAGGGTGGCGCGCCACTTCCAGCCCTCGCGCATCAGCCAGTAGACGAGGATCACGAAGAGGACGAGGCCGACGACCCAGCCGGCCCGGGCGGCCCAGTCGGTCACGTCGGCCGACTTCTTCTCCGCGGCGAGGCCGGCCGTGTGTCCGGCCGCGAGCAGTGTTGCAGGTGTCACGTGAGCTTCCCGTCGACGAGCGTGGCCTTGCCCCGCAGCCACGTGTGCGTGACACGGCCCGGCAGCTCACGCCCCTGGTAGGGCGTGTTGCGGCTGCGCGAGGCGAAGCCCGCGGGGTCCACCGGGCCACGGTAGGCCGTGTCGACGAGGATGAGGTTGGCGGGCTCACCTGCCGAGACGGGCCGCCCGTGCCCGGTGGCCTGTCCGATCTGCGCGGGCCTGGCGGACATGCGGTCGGCGACGCCGGCCCAGTCCAGCAGGCCCGTGTCGACCATGGTCTCCTGGACGACGGACAGCGCGGTCTCCAGGCCGACCATGCCCATGGCCGCGGCGGCCCACTCGCAGTCCTTGTCCTCGTGCGGGTGCGGGGCGTGGTCCGTGGCGACGATGTCGATCGTGCCGTCGGCGAGCGCCTCGCGCAGGGCCATCACGTCCCGCTCCGTGCGCAGCGGCGGGTTGACCTTGTAGACCGGGTTGTAGGTGCGCACCAGCTCGTCGGTGAGGAGCAGGTGGTGGGGGGTGACCTCGGCGGTCACCCGGATGCCGCGGGACTTGGCCCAGCGCACGATCTCCACGCTGCCCGCGGTCGACAGGTGGCAGATGTGGACGCGGGAGCCGACGTGGTCGGCGAGCAGCACGTCCCGCGCGATGATCGACTCCTCCGCGACGGCCGGCCAGCCGCCCAGGCCCAGCTCGGCGGAGACGACGCCCTCGTTCATCTGGGCGCCCTCGGTGAGCCGGGGCTCCTGCGCGTGCTGGGCGACGACGCCGTCGAAGGCCTTCACGTACTCCAGCGCCCGGCGCATGATCACGGCGTCGTGGACGCACTTGCCGTCGTCGGAGAAGACCGTGACGCCTGCGGCGGACTCGTGCATGGCGCCCAGTTCGGCGAGCTTCTGCCCCTCCAGGCCGACGGTGACGGCGCCGATCGGCCGCACGTCGCAGTAGCCGTGCTCCCGGCCGAGCCGCCAGACCTGCTCGACGACACCGGCGGTGTCGGCGACCGGGAAGGTGTTGGCCATGGCGAACACGGCGGTGAACCCGCCGGAGGCCGCCGCGCGGGTGCCGGTGAGGACCGTCTCGGAGTCCTCGCGGCCCGGCTCGCGCAGGTGGGTGTGCAGGTCGACCAGACCCGGCAGCAGCACCTTGCCGTCGGCCTCGACGACCTCGGCGCCCTCGGCGGGCAGCCCCGTGCCGACGGCCTCGACGGTCTCACCGTCGATCAGCACGTCCTGCGGCGCACCGCCGAGCACCTTCGCACCACGGATCAGGATCTTGCTCATGGGTCTTACTTCTCCTCGGTACGGGTGGGGGTGACGGCGGGCTCGTTGCCACCGAGCAGCAGGTACAGGACGGCCATCCGGATCGAGACACCGTTGGCGACCTGCTCGATCGCGGTGCAGCGGTCGGAGTCGGCGACGTCGGCGGTGATCTCCATCCCGCGGACCATCGGGCCCGGGTGCATGACGATGGCGTGCTCGGGCAGCCGCGCCATGCGGTCGCCGTCGAGGCCGTAGCGGCGGGAGTACTCGCGCTCGGTGGGGAAGAAGGCGGCGTTCATGCGCTCGCGCTGGACCCGGAGCATCATCACCGCGTCGGACTTGGGCAGCACGCTGTCGAGGTCGTACGAGACCTCGCAGGGCCAGGTCCCGACGCCGACGGGCAGCAGGGTCGGCGGGGCCACCAGGGTGACCTCGGCGCCGAGGGTGTGCAGCAGGTCGACGTTGGACCGGGCGACTCGGCTGTGCAGGACGTCACCGACGAGGGTGATCCGCTTGCCGGACAGGTCCTGGCCGATCCCGGTGTCCCGGCCGACCAGGCGGCGGCGCATGGTGAAGGCGTCCAGGAGGGCCTGGGTGGGGTGCTGGTGGGTGCCGTCGCCGGCGTTGATGACGGCGGCGTCGATCCAACCGGAGTTGGCCAGGGTGTACGGGGCGCCGGAGGCGCCGTGCCGGATGACGACGGCGTCGACGCCCATGGCCTCCAGCGTCTGGGCCGTGTCCTTCAGGGACTCTCCCTTCGAGACGCTGGACCCCTTGGCGGTGAAGTTGATGACGTCCGCGGACAGGCGCTTCTCGGCGGCCTCGAAGGAGATCCGGGTACGGGTGGAGTCCTCGAAGAAGAGGTTCACGACGGTGCGACCGCGCAGGGTCGGCAGCTTCTTGATCGGCCGGTCCGCGACCCGGGCCATCTCCTCGGCGGTGTCGAGGATCAGGACGGCGTCGTCGCGGGTGAGGTCGGCGGCCGAGATGAGATGACGCTGCATCTGTCAGGCTCCGTTAGGCAGTTCATTCGGGAGATTTGGGGCAGACGGGCGCATACCTGGGCACGCGAGTGCGGCCGTGCGGTGCTGCACCCGGCGTGCTACCGGGCGGCCGGCTTCGCGCCGAGCAGCACGGTGTCGCGACCGTCCTCCTCGGCGAGCTGGACCTTGACCGTCTCCCGCAGCGACGTGGGGAGGTTCTTGCCGACGTAGTCGGCGCGGATGGGCAGTTCGCGGTGGCCGCGGTCGACGAGCACCGCGAGCTGGACCGCGCGCGGGCGCCCGATGTCGTTCAGGGCGTCCAGGGCGGCGCGGATGGTCCGGCCGGAGAAGAGCACGTCGTCGACGAGGACGACGAGCTTGCCGTCGATGTCGTCACCGGGGATCTCGGTGCGGGCCAGGGCGCGCGGCGGGTGCATGCGCAGGTCGTCGCGGTACATCGTGATGTCGAGGGAGCCGCAGGGAACCTTGCGCTCGGTGATCTGCTCCAGCTTGTCGGCGAGCCGCTGGGCGAGGTGCACACCACGGGTCGGAATGCCGAGGAGCACCACGTCGTCGGCGCCTTTGGCGCGCTCGACGATCTCGTGGGCGATGCGGGTCAGGACCCGCGCGATGTCGGGGCCTTCGAGCACGGGCCGCGCATCGGAAGCTTGCTTGTCCATACGAAACGGACCTCCTTCTCCGTCTCACGGGACGGACCTTAAAGGACGTCGGGATTGCGCCACCTACGGTAGCAGGCCGCAGCGACACACCCTGATCACCCCCCTGAGGGGTGCCGATTCACTCCTCCGGCGCAATCAGGTGTCGCTACCACGGAAGCATCGGTGTGGACCATTCGGCTTGACTCAGAAGAATCACGCTGCGTAACCTCACAGTGAGTTACCAGCCGCGCGGCAGGAACACAGTCCCGCCGCGTCGACACAGTGCCGGGGAGCTATATGTCCAGCGAATACGCCAAACAGCTCGGGGCCAAGCTCCGGGCCATCCGCACCCAGCAGGGCCTTTCCCTCCACGGTGTCGAGGAGAAGAGCCAGGGACGCTGGAAGGCGGTCGTGGTCGGCTCGTACGAGCGCGGCGACCGCGCCGTGACCGTGCAGCGCCTCGCCGAGTTGGCGGACTTCTACGGCGTTCCGGTGCAGGAGCTGCTCCCGGGTACGACCCCGGGCGGCGCCGCCGAGCCGCCGCCGAAGCTGGTCCTCGACCTGGAGCGCCTGGCCCACGTGCCGGTGGAGAAGGCGGGCCCGCTGCAGCGCTATGCGGCGACGATCCAGTCGCAGCGCGGCGACTACAACGGCAAGGTGCTCTCCATCCGCCAGGACGACCTGCGCACACTCGCCGTCATCTACGACCAGTCGCCGTCGGTCCTCACCGAGCAGCTGATCAGCTGGGGCGTGCTGGACGCGGACGCGCGCCGCGCGGTCTCCCACGAGGAGAGCTGAGCGCTGCCGGACCGAGCAGAAACGTGCCGTCGGGGTGGCCGGAACCATGTGGTTCCGGCCACCCCGACGGCGTTGGGGGCGCCTGCCGGACCACAGGGCGGCCGTGGGGCCGCACCGCGGCGGCCGTGGGGGCGATTGCCGGCGCCGTGCGCCCCGGAGCCCGGGGAGCCGCACCGAGACGCCGATGGGCCCGCAGCATGCCTGCTGCGGGCCCATCGGCGTCTCGATCGCGGAAGGCCTTCGGTCAGCCGTCCTCGCGGCGCAGCGAGGGCTTGAGGTCCTTCAGCCTGCCGAGGAGCCCGTTGACGAACGAGGGCGATTCGTCCGTCGAGAACTCCTTCGCCAGCTGCACCATCTCGTCCAGGACGACGGCGTCCGGGGTCTCGTCGACCCAGATCAGCTCGTAGGCGCCCAGGCGCAGGATGTTGCGGTCGACGACCGGCATCCGGTCCAGCGTCCAGCCCACCGAGTACTGGGCGATCAGCTCGTCGATCCGCTGCGCGTGCTTCGCGTAGCCCTCGATCAGCTGCATCGTGTACTCGCTCACCGGCGGCTGCCGGGTGTCGGTCCGGGAGAGCCGGATCCAGTCCGCGAGGACCGTCAGGACGTCGGCGCCGCGCTGGTCGCCCTCGAAGAGAATCTGGAAGGCGCGCTTGCGGGCCGTGTTGCGGGCAGCCACGGTTAGCTGTTCACCCGGCCGAGGTAGTCGCTGGAGCGGGTGTCGACCTTGATCTTCTCACCGGTGGTGATGAAGAGCGGGACCTGGATCTGGTGACCGGTCTCCAGAGTGGCGGGCTTGGTGCCGCCGGTGGAACGGTCGCCCTGGACGCCCGGCTCGGTCTCCTTGACGACGAGCTCGACGGCGGCCGGCAGCTCGACGAAGAGCACCTCGCCCTCGTGCTGGGCGACGGTGGCCGTGAATCCCTCGATGAGGAAGTTGGCGGCGTCGCCGACGGCCTTGCGGTCGACCATCAGCTGGTCGTAGGTCTCCATGTCCATGAAGACGAAGTAGTCGCCGTCCATGTACGAGAACTGCATGTCGCGCTTGTCGACGGTGGCCGTCTCGACCTTCACGCCGGCGTTGAAGGTCTTGTCGACGACCTTCCCGGACAGGACGTTCTTGAGCTTGGTGCGCACGAAGGCCGGTCCCTTGCCGGGCTTGACGTGCTGGAACTCGACGACGGACCAGAGCTGGCCGCCTTCGAGCTTGAGCACCATGCCGTTCTTGAGGTCGTTCGTGGAAGCCACGGTTGCGGAATCTCCTGGACTGACGTGGACGACCACGGGGCAGGCGCACAGCTCAGGGCTAGAGCGCGAGCAGCTCCTTGGTCGTGATGGTGAGTAGCTCGGGTCCGCCGTCCGCCTCGGGGCGCACGACGAGCGTGTCATCGATCCGGACGCCGCCCCGGCCCGGGAGGTGGACCCCCGGTTCGACGGTGACCGGCACGCAAGCGTCCAGTTTACCCATGGCGGCGGGGGCCAACTGAGGGTCCTCGTCGATTTCGAGTCCGACGCCGTGCCCGGTGAGGGGAAGGAGACCCTGCGTGTACCCGGCGGAGCCGAGCACCTGGCGTGCGGCCCGGTCCACGTCGCGGTAGGCGGCGCCCGGCACCAGGGACTCGCGTCCGGCACGCTGAGCGGCGAAGACGAGATCGTACAGCTCGATCTGCCAGTCCGCGGGCGCGGTGCCGATCACGAACGTCCGGCCGATCTCGCACCGGTAGCCGCGGTAGTTGGCGCCCAGGCAGACGGAGAGGAAGTCTCCCTCCTCCACGCGCCGGTCGGTGGGGCGGTGGCCTCGGCGGCCGGCGTTCGGGCCGGTGCCGACCGACGTGGGGAAGGCGGGCCCGTCGGCGCCGTGGTCGACCAGGCGGCGCTCCAGCTCCAGGGCGAGGTGCCGCTCGGTGCGGCCGACGAGGATGGACTCCAGCAGCTCGCCGAGGGCCTGGTCGGCGATCTCCGCGCCGATGCGGAGGCAGGAGATCTCCTCCTCGTCCTTGACGATCCGCAGCTGCTCGACGGCGCCGCCGAGATCGGCCAGGCGCACGCGGGGCGCGACGGAGCGCACGGCCCGGTGCCGGGCCACGGTGACGTGGTGCTCCTCCAGGGCGAGCGAATCGGCGCCCTCGGCCGCGGCGAGGCCGGCGGCGGCGACGGCGGGGTCGCCCCCGGGACCGGGCAGCGCGTGCAGGCGGAGCTCCTGGTCCGGCAGACCGGCGAGGTCCGTCCGGCCGTCCGGCGGATCCGCGCAGACGAGGACGTCCTCGTGGCGGCCCAGCAGCAGGACGGCACCGTGCGGGGCGGCACCCGCCAGGTAGCGCACATTGGCGGGACGGGAGACCAGCGCGGAGGCGCTGCCGCCGGCTTGGCAGCGTTCGCGGAGGCGGGTTCGGCGAGCGGCGTACACCTCGGACATGAGACGAGCGTAGGAGCGGTGGGCGTTTTGTGCCGGTTGGGAGGGTGCCGTTCGGGCTACTCACCGCCCCGAGATCCCGTCCGCCGGGTGAGAACATGGCGGCCGACCGGCGCGAGCGGGGCGGAGCGCCCTTCGCTGCGGCCCCGCGCGGGAGGACGGCCGACGGCACGTCGCCCGGCACGGGGCTTCTCCCTCACCCGGTGGCCCCGGCCACCCGATCACTCCCGGGCCCGATGGTCCCGCCCGCCCGAAGCCGCCCGTACCCGGTGGTCGCCCCCGCACGACGGCCGCCACGCCCGGCGGCCCCACCCAGCCGGCGGCCCCACCCGCCCGGTGACTCCCCCGCCGAACGGTCTGCCGCGCCGGGCGAATCCTCCCACCCGGCGGGCGTCACTCCCGTCGGCCCGGCCCTCGGCCGACGCCCGCAGCCCGTGGACGACGCGCCTGACGGCCGCCGCACCCGGCGGCTCCTCCCACCCGGCGGCCCGCCCTGCCCGCTCGTCCACCGGGCTCGGCGGACTGCCGTGCTCGCCGGCGCTTGCCGCCGGACGGTCCGCCGCGACGGTGGCCCTCCGCTCCCCCGTGCACCGGACCGCCTGATCACCAGTTCGGCGGGCTGGCTATGGACCGGGCCAGTACGTCGTCCAGGACGTGGGCCGTCTGCGGGACGTCGAGCTGGGAGTTGTCGATGATCGGCAGGCCGGAGCCGTACCAGCCGGCCATACGGCCGTGGATGCGGGCGACCTCCTCGTCGGTCAGGCGCCGGTTGCCGGTGCGTTCGGCGTTGCGTTCCAGGACGACGTCGAGACCGGGGAGCAGGACGACGGGGAGGAGGCCGGGGCCCACGTGCCGCTTCCAACCGCCGAGGCCCACGACGGGACGGTCCGGGAAGACGGCGTCGTCGAGAATGCAGGAGATGCCGTTGGCGAGGAAGTTCCGCGCGGCGAAGCCGCAGGTGCGGCGGGCGAGACGGTACTGGGCCTCGGAGTTGTCGTTCCAGCCGGACTGCGGGTCGGCGAAGCCGGAGCGGACCCATTCGCGCACGTCGTCGAGGCTGATGTGGGCGGTGGGGACGCGGCGGTGGTCCGCCCAGTACTTCGCGACGCTCGTCTTGCCGGCCCCCGCGGGACCGATCAGCAGCACGGCGAGAGTGGTGGCGGAGGGGTCGGGGGCGATCGTCGCGGCGGGGGCACCCACGGGCTCCGCGGGAGGGAGCGGCACGTGACCGGTGGTCTCCGGCGCCGGCGGCACGTGCTGCGGCGGGGCCGGTGGGACCGGGCCCGAGGGGGGTGGGCCGGTGTAGCCCGGGGCCGGAGGCACCACTGCCGGGCCCTGCTGGGTGCCCGGGTGCCGAGCACCCGGGAGGTGTGCGGCCGGCGACCAGCTTGCGGCCGGTCCCTGCCCCGGCTGGTGGGGCGGCGGCAGCGGAGAACCCACTGCGTGCTGCATCCGGTGCCACTCCGTCTCGTACAGGCGGTTGTTGCTGGCAGCGGGGGCGATCCCGCTCTCGCTAACGAACCGTACCGCCCCCGACCGTCGTTTGGTGAACGGCCGGGGGCGGTGTGAAGTGCCCGGTACGGAGAGGGAATCGGGCGGAAACGGCGTTCCCGGCCCTTACTGGCCCACTTCGCCGTAGGCGGCGAGGAGGACGGCCGGGTCGGGGCCCTCCAGCACGGTCGGCTTGGCGAGACCGTCGAGGACGACGAAGCGCAGCAGGTCACCGCGGGACTTCTTGTCGACCTTCATGGCCTCCAGCAGTTTGGGCCACTGGTCGTAGCGGTAGTGCAGCGGGAGTCCGACCGCCTCCAGGACGGTGCGGTGACGGTCGGCCGTGGCGTCGTCCAACCGGCCTGCCAGACGCCCGAGTTCGGCCGCGAAGTGCATGCCGACCGAGACCGCCGCGCCGTGCCGCCAGCTGTAGCGCTCGTTCTTCTCGATGGCGTGGCCCAGCGTGTGGCCGTAGTTGAGGATCTCCCGCAGCCCGGACTCCTTCAGGTCCGAGGAGACCACCTCCGCCTTGACCCGGATCGAGCGCTCGACGAGTTCCGCGGTGTGCGGGCCGGCCGGGGTGCGGGCGGCCTCGGGGTCGGACTCGATGAGGTCCAGGATCGCCGGGTCGGCGATGAATCCGGCCTTGATGACCTCCGCGAGCCCGGAGACGTAGTCGTGCACCGGGAGGGAGTCCAGCGCCGCCAGGTCGCACAGCACGCCGGCCGGCGGGTGGAAGGCGCCGACCAGGTTCTTGCCCTCGGCGGTGTTGATGCCGGTCTTGCCGCCGACCGCGGCGTCCACCATCGCGAGGACCGTGGTCGGGACGGCGATCCAGCGGACTCCGCGCAGCCAGGTCGCCGCCACGAAGCCGGCGAGGTCGGTCGTCGCGCCGCCGCCCACGCCGACGATGACGTCCGTGCGGGTGAAACCGGACTGGCCGAGCGCCTTCCAGCAGTAGGCGGCGACCTCGTGGGTCTTGGCCTCCTCCGCGTTGGGCACCTGGATCGCGACGGCCTCGTAGCCCTGTTCGGCCAGGTCGGCGCGGAGAGCGTCGCCGGTCTCGGCGAGCGCCTCGGGGTGGACGACCGCGACCCGCTTGGCCCGGTCGCCGATCAGACCGGCGAGTTCGCCGAGCAGTTGCCGGCCCACCAGGACGTCGTACGGCTCGGTGCCGGCCGTGCCGCCCACGTGGATCCGCGTCACCGACTCGCTCATGCTTCCTTCAACTCCACTGCGTCCAGGGCGGCTCGGGACACCTCGTCGGGAGTCCGGCCGTCGGTCGGCACCACCGCGGTGGCGACCTCCTCGTACAGATGGCGGCGGGCCTCCATGAGCTCGCGCCACTGCTTGCGCGGATTGACCGCGAGCAGCGGCCGCGCCACGTTCAGGCCCGTGCGCCGAACGGCCTCCTCGACATCCATCGACAGGTACACGATCCGGTGGCCGGCCAGCAGCGCGCGCGTGTCCGCGTCGAGGACAGCGCCGCCGCCGAGGGCGAGAACACCCTCGTGCTCGGCCAGTGCGGCGTGCACCGCCTGCTTCTCCATCGCGCGGAAGGCCGGCTCGCCGTCCGCCACGAAGATGTCGGAGATCTCGCGGCCCTGTGCGGCGACGATGTCGTCGTCCGTGTCGCGGTAACCGACGCCCAGCCGCTCGGCCAGCAGCCGCCCGACGGTGGACTTGCCCACGCCCATCGGGCCGACCAGGACCAGAAGCGGGCCGCTCATCGGATGTGCAGGTGGTCGAGGTAGGACTGCACGTTGCGGCGGGTCTCGGGGACGCTGTCGCCACCGAACTTCTCCGCCACCGCGTCGGCCATCACCAGCGCCACCATCGCCTCCGCGACGATGCCCGCAGCCGGCACCGCACACACGTCGGACCGCTGGTGATGGGCCTGCGCCACCTCACCGGTGGTCACGTCGATCGTCCGCAGCGCCCGCGGCACGGTCGCGATCGGCTTCATCGCCGCCCGCACCCGCAGCAGCTCACCCGTGGACAGACCGCCCTCGGTCCCGCCGGAACGACCCGAGGCCCGCCGGATGCCCTCCGGCGTGGTGACGATCTCGTCGTGCGCCTGCGAACCCGGCACCCGCGCCAGTTCGAAGCCGTCGCCGACCTCCACGCCCTTGATCGCCTGGATACCCATCAGCGCCGCCGCCAGCCGGGCGTCCAGCCGCCGGTCCCAGTGCACGTGCGAACCCAGGCCCACCGGCACACCGTAGGCCAGCACCTCCACCACACCGCCGAGCGTGTCGCCGTCCTTGTGGGCCTGGTCGATCTCCGCGACCATCGCCTTCGACGCGTCCTGGTCCAGACAGCGCACCGGGTCCGCGTCCAGCCGCTCCACATCCGCCGGCGTCGGGTACACCCCGTGGGGGGCCCGCGCGGAGGCCAGCTCCACCACATGGCTGACGATGTCGATCCCGGCCGTCTCCTTGAGGTACGACCGGGCCACCGCGCCCAGTGCCACCCGGGCGGCCGTCTCACGGGCCGAGGCGCGCTCCAGGATCGGACGGGCCTCGTCGAACCCGTACTTCTGCATCCCGGCCAGATCGGCGTGCCCCGGCCGCGGGCGGGTCAGCGGCGCGTTGCGCGCCGACTCGGCCAGCTCCGCCGGATCCACCGGGTCGGCCGCCATGACCTGCTCCCACTTCGGCCACTCGGTGTTGCCCACCATGACCGCCACCGGAGAGCCCAGGGTGAGGCCGTGCCGCACCCCGCCCAGGAACGTGACCTCGTCCCGCTCGAACTTCATCCGCGCACCGCGGCCGTAGCCGAGCCGCCGCCGCGCGAGATGGTCCGCCACCATCTCCGTGGTGATCGGCACGCCGGCGGGAAGGCCCTCCAGCGTCGCGACAAGTGCGGGACCGTGGGACTCCCCCGCGGTCAGCCAACGCAGCCTGCTCAACGATGCTCCTCAGTGCTCGCGCCCCTGGTCACTGCCCGTCGTAGGCGCGTCCTCGCGTACGACGACGGCGCGGCCGGGTGCGCGGCCCGGGCCCGCCACCTCCGATCCTCCCACGTCCGGGACCCGGCGCAGGCCGCCGGTCCAGCAGGCGGACGCCGAACGCCCGCCTCAGCGGCCGGCGAGCGCCTTCTCCCCTGCCCGGCGCATGGCCTCCAGCGGCGCCGGGGAGCGTCCGGTCATCCGCTCGACCTGGAGGACCGCCTGGTGCACCAGCAGGTCCAGGCCGCCGACGACGGCCCCGCCGAACATGGACCAGCGGGCCGCCAGGGCGGTGGGCCAGGGGTCGTAGAGCACGTCGAAGAGAGCCGCGGGGCGTTCGGGCACGGCGGCGGCGAGGGCGTCGGTCGTGCCGGCGGGGGTCGTGGCGATCACCAGCGGTGCCCGCAGCGCCTCGGCCGCGTCCGCCCAGTCGGCGGTGCGGACGTCGACGTCCAGCCGCTCGCCCCACTGGCGCATCTCGGCGGCGCGGGCCTCGCTGCGGACGTAGACGGTGACCGCGCCGGAACAGACGCGGGACAGCGCGGCCAGCGCGGAGGAGGCGGTGGCTCCGGCGCCGAGGACGGCGGCCGTGTCGACCTGGTCGATGCCGTGTTCGCGCAGCGCGGCCACCATGCCGGGGATGTCGGTGTTGTCGCCGATGCGGCGGCCGTCCCCGGTCAGGACGAGCGTGTTGACGGCCTCCACCGAGGCGGCGGTCGCGCTGATCTCGTCGAGCAGGGGGATGACGGCCCGCTTCAGCGGCATGGTGAGCGACAGCCCCGCCCACTCGGGCCCGAGCCGGTCCACGAAGCCGGGCAGCCCCGCCTCGTCGACCTCGAAGCGGTCGTACGTCCAGCCTTCGAGGCCGAGCTTTGCGTAGGCCGCGCGGTGCAGGACCGGCGAGAGGGAATGGGCGATCGGCGAGCCGAGGACGGCGGCCCGGCGGGCGTCAGCTGCCCGTGCTGTCATTGAACTTGTCCTTGAGTCGCTGGGCCTCGGCGTACGTCTTGGCGAACTCGGTGTTGCGCTCGCCGTCCGTCGCCACGAAGTAGAGCCAGCCGTCGTGCGTCGGGTTCAGCGTCGCCTTCAGGGCGTCCTCGCCCGGGTTGCCGATGGGCCCGGGCGGCAGACCCTTGTTGGTGTACGTGTTGTACGGGTCCTTGTTGCTGTTGATCTCCTTCTCGGAGATGTGGATGTTGCTCTCGCCCTTGAGGTAGTTGTAGGTCGAGTCGAACTGGAGCTTCTGGTTGGTCTCGGTGTTCGTGGGCTTGAGGCGGTTGTAGACGACCTCGGCCATCTTGCGGTAGTCGTCGTGCGTCTTGCCCTCGGCCTGGACGAGGCTGGCGACCGTGACGACCTGGAGCGGGTCGTCCAGCTTCAGTTCCTCGGCCTTGGCCGCGAGGTCGTACTTGCCGTAGGCCTCGTCGGCGCGGGCGATCATGGACTTCAGGATCGACTCCGGCTTCATGCCCTTGGCCGCGGGATAGGTGCCCGGGTAGAGGAAGCCCTCCAGCGGGTCCTTGATGTCCTCCTGGTTGTTGGCCCAGTCGGGCAGTCCGAGGCTCTTGTACTGCTTGAGGGCGATCTTCCTGGTCGTGCCGGAGTCGAGGCCGAGCTTGGAGTCGATGGCGGTGTAGACGCGGGCGTTGCGCGCGCCCGGTGCGACCAGCACGTTGTTCTGGCTCTTGGGGTCCAGCATCATCGCGACGGCGCTCGCCGCGGACATCTGCTTGTGCAGGATGTAGGCGCCGGCCTGGATGGTGTTGCCCTTGGGGTTCTGCTGCTGCGCGGAGACGAAGGCGTCGACGCTCTTGACGACGCCGGCCGCCTTCAGCCGGCGGCCGATGTCGTAGCCGCCCGCGCCCTTGGGGATCTCGACCGTCACCGTGTCGCTGATGCCGTCGCCGGCGTAGTCCGGCGCGTCGCCGAAACGTTCCTTGTAGTACTGGTAGCCGAAGTAGCCGACGCCGCCGAGGCCGCCGCCGAAGACCAGCAGCACGACCAGGCAGGCCATGCCGTTGCGGCGCTTCCTGCCCTTGCCGCCGCTCCCGCCCCGCCGCTCGGCGCGTCCGCGCCGGTCCTCCGGCTCGTCGTCGGAGCGGTCGCCGTCCTCGTCGTCGCCGTCCGCGAAGAAGGCGTGCTCCTCCGGCTCGGGGTCCGGGTCCCAGTCGGGCCGGGCCTCGGGCTCCGGGGTCCTGCGGGTGGGCGGCTGGGGCGGCGGGTAGGCGTCGGGGGTCTGGTAGAAGTCGGGCTGCTCACCGCCGTAGGAGGAGGCCTGCCGGCCGTAGGGATCACCGGGGTCGGGGGCGTAGGGCATCTGCGCGTGCGAGCCGGTGCCGTCCCAGCCGCCCTGGTGGTGGGGCTGCTGGCCGTGCCCGCCGTGGTACTGCTGGTTCCAGCCGGTGTGCTGCCCCTGCTGATCCCAGCCGGTCTGCTGCCCCTGTTGGTCCCAGCCGCCGTGTCCCTGCTGGTCCCAGCCGGTCTGCTGCCCCTGCTGGTCCCAGCCGCCGTGTCCCTGCTGGCTCCAGCCGGTCTGCTGGGCCTGCTGGTTCCAGCCGGTGTGCTGCCCCTGCTGGTTCCAGCCGGTCTGCTGCCCCTGCTGGTCCCAGTCGCTGTGTCCCTGCCCCTGCTGCGGCTCCTGAGGGTGGTACTGCGGCTGGCCACCGTAAGCAGGCTGATGGCCGGGCTGGGCCTGCTGCCCTTCCCATCCGCCGTCCCCGTACACCGGGTCCTCGGGATGCCACGGTTCGGAGCCCGGGCCCCGGCCATACTCAGTCATCGATCCCCTAGAGCCGCGAGGCGGCGGTCACACGGCTCTGGGGCCGGCTCCGGCTCCGCCTCTCTCTGTGCGGCGGCTGTTCGAACACCGCCGCATCGCGCGGAACGTTACCGTATCGCGATCAGGTGACCACTTCGACGCCCTCGCCGGGTGCTGTGCCTGACACCCGTTCGGATTCGAGCGCCTGCTGGAGGATGATCACGGCCGCCGCCTGGTCGATCACCGACCGGCCCTTCTTGGCCTTCACACCCGAGGCACGCAGCCCCTGACCTGCCGTGACGGTCGTCATCCGCTCGTCGACGAGCCGCACCGGAACGGGCGCGACCGTGCGGGCGAGCTCCTGGGCGAAGCCCCGAACCTTGACGGCGGCGGGGCCCTCGCCCCCCTTGAGGGAGCGAGGGAGCCCGACGACGACCTCGATCGGCTCGTACTCCTCCACCAACTGACGCAGCCGGCGGTGGGCGGCCGGGACGTCCCGGCCGGGCACCGTCTCCACCGGGGTGGCGAGGATCCCGTCGGGGTCGCACGAGGCGACCCCGATCCGGGCGTCCCCGACGTCGATCGCGAGTCGGCGGCCTCGGCGCATCACTTGGCCGTTTCCGCCACGAGCCGCTCGACGGCGCCGACGGCGTCGCCGACGGCGGCCGGGTTCTGACCGCCGCCCTGGGCGACGTCCGGCTTGCCGCCACCACCGCCGCCGAGGGTCTTGGCAGCGGTACGGACCAGGTCACCGGCCTTCAGGCCGCGCTCGCGGGCGGCCTCGTTGGTGGCGATGACCGTCAGCGGCTTGCCGTTGTTCACGGCGAAGAGGGCCACCACTGCGGCGCGTCCGCCCTGGATGCGGCCGCGCACGTCGAGGACCAGCTTGCGCAGGTCGTCCGGGGTGGTGCCGTCCGGGACCTGGCCGGCGACCAGGGCGACACCCTGCACGTCCTTGGCGGACTCCGCCAGACCGGCGGCGGCCTGGAGCACCTTCTCGGCGCGGAACCGCTCGATCTCCTTCTCGGCGTCCTTCAGCTTGGCGAGCATGCCGGAGATCTTCTCGGGCAGTTCCTCCGGGCGGCCCTTGAGCAGCTCGGTCAGCTGGTTGACGACCGTGTGCTCACGGGCGAGGAAGGTGTAGGCGTCCACACCGACCAGGGCCTCGATGCGGCGGACGCCCGAGCCGATGGAGGACTCGCCGAGCAGCTTCACCAGACCCAGCTGGGCGGTGTTGTGCACGTGGGTGCCACCGCACAGCTCCTTGGAGAAGTCGCCGATGGTCACGACGCGGACCCGCTCGCCGTACTTCTCGCCGAACTCGGCGATGGCGCCCTGCTTCCTGGCGTCGTCGATGCCCATGACCTCGGCGGTGACGTCGAGGTCGCGGGCGAGCACCTCGTTGATCTTCTGCTCGACGTCGGTCATCACGGCCGTCGGCACGGCGGACGGCGAGCCGAAGTCGAAGCGGAAGCGGCCGGGCTGGTTCTCGGAACCGGCCTGGGCGGCCGTCGGGCCGAGGGCGTCGCGCAGGGCCTGGTGGGTGAGGTGGGTGGCCGAGTGGGCGCGGGCGATGGCCTTGCGGCGGCGGGAGTCGATCGAGGCGTGGGCCTTGGCGCCGACGGTGACCTCCCCGACCTGGACGACGCCCTTGTGGACGTAGACGCCCGGCACCGGCTTCTGGCAGTCGCGGATCTCGATGACGGCACCGGAGTCGGCCCTGATCTTCCCGGTGTCGCCGATCTGGCCGCCGCCCTCGGCGTAGAACGGGGTGCGGTCGAGGACGATCTCGACCTCGTCGCCCTCGGTGGCGGCGGGCGAGGACACGCCGTCGACCAGGATGCCGACGACCGTCGACTCGCCCTCGGTGTCGCCGTAGCCGATGAAGTCGGTCTCGCCGGCGGCGTCCGCGATCTCGCGGTAGGCGCCGAGGTCGGCGTGGCCGGTCTTCTTGGCCTGGGCGTCGGCCTTGGCCCGCTCCCGCTGCTCCTTCATCAGGCGGCGGAAGCCGTCCTCGT
Organism: Streptomyces actuosus; assembly: GCF_016921115.1. Taxonomy (GTDB): domain Bacteria; phylum Actinomycetota; class Actinomycetes; order Streptomycetales; family Streptomycetaceae; genus Streptomyces; species Streptomyces actuosus_A. The sequence goes on along the minus strand of NZ_JAFFZS010000010.1, from coordinate 201,368 downwards.
CCACGGACAGGCCCTGCTCGGCGGCCATCTCCAGGGTGAGGTCGATCGGGAAGCCCCAGGTGTCGTGGAGCAGGAACGCCTTGTCGCCGGGCAGGACGGTGCCGCCGGAGGCCTTGGTCTCGGTGACGGCGGTGTCGAGGATGTTCGTGCCGGCCTTCAGCGTCTTGAGGAAGGCGGCCTCCTCGGCGAGGGCGACCTTCTCGATGCGCTCGCGGTCGGTGAGGAGCTCGGGGTACTGCCGGCCCATCATGCCGATGACGACGTCGATGAGGTCCTTGACGACCGGGCCGGTGGCGCCCAGCAGGCGCATGTTGCGGATGGCGCGGCGCATGATGCGGCGCAGCACGTAGCCGCGGCCCTCGTTGCCCGGCGTCACGCCGTCCCCGATGAGCATGGTGGCGGTGCGCATGTGGTCGGTGACCACGCGCAGGGAGACGTCCGAGCCGTGGGCGTCGCCGTAGCGGACGCCGGTCAGCTCGGTGGCCCTGTCGATGACGGCCATGGAGGTGTCGATCTCGTACATGTTCTGCACGCCCTGCAGAATCATGGCGAGGCGCTCCAGGCCGAGGCCCGTGTCGATGTTCTTGCTCGGCAGGTCGCCGAGGATCTCGAAGTTGTCCTTGCCGAGGCCCTCGCCGCGCTCGAACTGCATGAAGACGAGGTTCCAGATCTCCACGTACCGCTCGTCGTTGACGGCGGGGCCGCCCTCGGCGCCGAACTCGGGACCGCGGTCGTAATTGATCTCGGAGCAGGGGCCGCACGGGCCGGGCACGCCCATGGACCAGAAGTTGTCCTTCATGCCCAGGCGCTGGATGCGCTCCTTGGGCACGCCGACGACCTCGTGCCAGATCTGCTCGGCCTCGTCGTCGTCCTGGTAGACGGTGATCCACAGGCGCTCGGGGTCGAGACCGTAACCGCCCTTGTCCTGGGGCTCGGTGAGCAACTCCCAGGCGAGCTTGATGGCGCCCTCCTTGAAGTAGTCGCCGAAGGAGAAGTTGCCGCACATCTGGAAGAAGGTGCCGTGCCGCGTGGTCTTGCCGACCTCTTCGATGTCGGGCGTGCGCACGCACTTCTGCACGCTGGTGGCGCGCGGGAACGGCGGCTTGACCTCGCCCAGGAAGTAGGGCTTGAAGGGCACCATGCCGGCGGGGACGAGAAGCAGAGTCGGGTCGTCCGCGATGAGCGACGCCGAAGGGACGACGGTGTGCCCGCGCTCCTCGAAGAAGCTCAGCCAGCGACGGCGGATCTCAGCCGACTCCATCAGTGGTCCTCATTCCGGTTGTACGGGTACGTCGTGGTCTCGACGACATAGGTCTTCTGCGTGTCGTGGTTCTCGATGGCGGCGTGCCGCCGGGGTGCGGGCAAGGGCTTCCCGTCGATGCCGAGTGCCTCCTGGAGCTCGGCCTCCCGCTGGGCCATGTTGTCGCGGACGTCGAGGGCGAAGCCCACTGCCTTGTCCTTGAGCCGGTGGCCGGCGTCGAGCGCCTTGTCGGCCGCGGTGGCGGCCAGGCTCTCGGGCGTGAGCTGCCTCAGCTTGCGGTTGACCTTGGTGGTGGCCCACACACCGGCGGCGACACCCGTGCTGAACCAGAACGTACGGCGGAACATCGCTCGGTCTCAGTCCTCACTTCCGCTTGCCCCGCCGGGAGGGCGGGACGGTGCGGCCCACGATCACGGTACGCCGCGGCGACTTGGCGGGCACGTCCTCCTTGCGCCCGCCGAGGGCGCGGCGCACGCCGTAGCCGAACGCCGCCACCTTGACCAGGGGCCCGCCGAAGGTGGAGGCCACGGTCGTGGACAGCGCGTTGGCGTTCGAGGTGACCTCCTGGACGTCCGAGGCGATCGCGTCGACCCGGTCGATCTGGGTCTGCGCGGAGCGGACCGCCACGGAGGCGTCGGAGAGCAGGGGGACGGCCTGGTCGGTCACGTCCGCCACGAGCTTGGTGGTCGCCCTGAGCGTCTGGGCCAGCCTCGCGAGCGCCACCGCGAGGAAGGAGACCAGGATCGCCCAGAAGACGGCCACCAGAATCCCGGCAACCTCTCCACCCGACACCGTGTGCACCCGCTCCCTGAAACGTGCCTGAACATCGAAAAACAGTGGCCCGAGCCTATCGCGACACGGCGGCGGCTCCGTACCGGATTGATGGGGGGGCGGCAGGAGCGGCGGAGCCGATTGTACGGACTGAACACAGCTCAGTACGCTCCGTGTTCCATGCGAGATCATCAGCCCTGCGGTGCCGCCCCGGACGGCGGCCTGCCCCGGGAACCCGACGCGTTCGTGGGGCGGTCGGCCGAACTGCGCGCACTGGCCCGTGCCCTGGACGCGGCGCGGCTGGTGACCGTCACCGGGCCCGGCGGGATCGGCAAGTCGCGCCTGGCGGCGAGGGCCGCCGCAGCCTGGGGGACGCGGGCGGGCGGGAAGGACTCCTCCGGGCGGGCGGCGTCGGGGGGCTTCAGAAGGGTGGAGCTGGCGCCGCTGCGCGACCCGGAGTTCGTCGACCACGCGGTCGTGGAGGCGCTGGGGTTGACCGACCAGACCGCCCGTCACCCCCGCGAGACGCTGCGCGCGCATCTGGCCGGCCGTGAACTGCTGCTGATCGTCGACGGGTTCGAGCATCTGGCGCAGGCGTGCGCGGAGCTGGTGGCGGATCTGCTGAGCCGGCTGCCCGAGCTGAGGGTACTGGCCGTGGGGCGGCGTCCGCTGCGGCTGGCGGGCGAGCGGCTGTTCCCGCTCGCACCGCTCTCCGAGGACGAGGCGGTGGAGCTGTTCGCCGAACGGGCCTGCGGACAGGGGGTGACGGTCACCGACGACGCGGAGGTACGCGAGTTGTGCCGGCGCCTGGACGGGATCCCGCTGGCGGTCGAGCTGGCGGCGGGGCGGCTGCGGGCCCTGTCGCCGCGGCAGTTGCTGGAGCGGGTCGACGACCGGTTCCGGCTGCTGGCGGGCGGGGTGCGGGACGCCCTGCCGCGCCATCGGGCGCTGCGCACGGCGATCGGCTGGAGCCATGAGCTGTGCACCCCGGCGGAGCGGATGCTGTGGGCCCGCCTGTCGGTGTTCGCCGGGCAGTTCGACCTGGAGGCCGTGGAGTACGTGTGCAGTGGGCACGGGCTCCACGCCGAGGACGTACTGGAGGTGCTGGCCGAGCTGATCGCCCAGTCGGTGGTCACCCGCGTCGGCTCCCCGGCGGGCGTGCGCTACCGCATGCTGGACACGATCCGGGCGTACGGCGCCGACTGGCTGGAGGCCACCGGTGACGCGCCGCGGCTGAGGCGGCGGCACCGCGACTGGTACGTCGGTCTGGCCACCTGGTGCGAGCTGGACTGGTTCTCGCCCCGGCAGGCCGAGGTCGCCGCGCGCGTCGAGACGGAACTGCCGAACCTGCGGAGCGCACTGGAGCACTGCCTGTCGGAGCCGGGTGGGGCGCATCTGGGCCAGTACCTGGCGGGTTCGCTGTGGTTCGTGTGGGTGGGCTGCGGACGGCTGCCGGAGGGACGCCACTGGCTGGAGCGCAGCGTCGCCGTGGAGGCGGAGCGGACGGCGAACGAGCAGTCCCGGTTGAAGGCGCTGTGGGTGCTGGGCTACGTGGCGATCCTGCAGGGCGACACGGCCCCCGCGCTGGCCGCCCTCACCGCGTGCCGGGACGGGGCGGAGCGCTTCGCCAACGCTGCCGCGGTCGCGTACGCCGAGCACCGCTCCGGCTGCCTCGCGCTGGTTCGCGACGACATGGCCCGTGCGGAGACGCTGCTGCGCTCGGCGCTGGAGCGGTACCGGGAGATCGGCGAACTGAACAGCAACGTGCTCATGGGGCAGGTCGAACTGGCGATGGCGCGGGCATTCCTGGGGGACCTGCCGGAGGCGGTGCGGTTGTGCGAGGACGTCCGCCGGACGTGCGACGACCACGGGGAGCGGTGGGCGCGGGCGTACGCCCTGTTCGTGCTGGGGTACGCGGCCTGGGCCGAGGGCGACCTGGCACGCGCCCGCACTCTGCTCAGTGCGTGCCTGTCCGACGCGCACGGCTTCCACGACCTGCTCGGCTCGGTGCTGGCCGTGGAACTGCTGGCCCTGGTGACGGTGGCGGAGGGCGATCCCGTGGAGGCCGCCGTCCTGCAGGGTGCGGCGAGCCGCATCTGGCCGTCGGTGGGGCTGCCGCTGTTCGGCTCGGCCCACTTCAACGCCCCGCACGAGCTGTGCGAGACCGCGGCCCGGGACGCACTCGGCGACGAACGGTACGAGGAGTGCGCGGGGCGCGGCCGGCTGCTGGGGAGGGAAGCGGCCGTCGCCCGGGCGCTGGGGTGGGGGCGGTCCCTCGACGGGCTGCCCGCACCGCGCGGGTCGCGCGGCCGCGGCGGTGCCGGAACGCGCGAACCCGCCGCCTTCCGCGCCCGGGAGGGCGGGGAGACGGCGGGCTGAGGTGGTACCGGCGCCTGCTGGGGTCAGCGGGCGTAGTACTCGACGACGAGCTGCTCGTCGCAGATCACCGGGATCTCCTTGCGGTTCGGCTCGCGGTCCAGGCGGAACGCCAGGGCCTTGAGGTTCACCTGCAGGTAGCGCGGGGTCTCGCCGTCCGGGGCGAAGCCACCCTCACGGGCGATCTGGAAGAGCGTCTTGTCCTTGCTGCGGTCGCGGACCTGGACGACATCGTCGGGACGGACGACGAAGGACGGCTTGTCGACCTTCTTGCCGTTCACCTGGATGTGGCCGTGGACGACCATCTGGCGGGCCTGGTAGATCGTGCGGGCGATGCCCGAACGCAGGACCAGCGCGTCGAGGCGCTTCTCCAGCTCCACGATCAGGGCCTCACCGGTCTTGCCCTGCACCTTGGAGGCGCGGTCGTAGGCGCGGACCAGCTGGCGCTCGGAGATGTCGTACTGCGCGCGCAGACGCTGCTTCTCCAGCAGACGGACCTTGTAGTCCGAGTTCTGCTTGCGGCCACGGCCGTGCTCACCCGGCGGGTAGGGACGGGCCTCGAAGTACTTGACGGCCTTCGGCGTCAGCGCGATGCCGAGGGCACGCGACTTCTTGACCTTGGGGCGGGACTGGTTCGCCACTGTCTCTCATTTCCTTGTTCCGGCTTGTCAGAGTCGAGGGAGGTCGCATCCGCAGCCGGGGAATCCCGCCGGGTCCACTCGGGACCTGCCGGGCAGCCGCTCCCCTGGTCTGGGCACATACGTGCAGCACGCGAGTGGCCCACCGACCGCTCCCGGAACTCCGGGTGGTGGTGGGCTGCCCGCGACACCGGTCGACGGTGCGCGACGCTCCTGGAACCCACGGGGGGCTCCGGCCGGTCGTCCCGTTCTGACGGCACGGGACTCGGCACTTCGGGCAAGTCTACAGGCCGGTCAGGACCGCCTGCGACCGAGTCGCCTCCGGGTCCACTCCACGGCATCGGCGTACCGGGCCTCGGCACCGTGCCGGGTGGGCGTGTAGTACGTGCGGTCCTTGAGGGCGTCCGGGGCGTACTGCTGGGCCGCGATGCCCTCCGGCAGGTCGTGCGGGTAGACGTACCCCTGGGCGTGGCCGAGCTTGGCGGCGCCCTTGTAGTGCCCGTCGCGCAGGTGCGGCGGGACCGGTCCGGCCACGCCCTTCCGTACGTCGTCCAGGGCGGCGCCGATCGCGGTGGTGGCGGCGTTGGACTTGGGGGCGAGGGCGAGGGCGATCGTGGCGTGGCTGAGGGTGAGGGCGGCCTCGGGGAACCCGATCATGGCGACGGCCTGCGCGGCGGCGACGGCGATCGGCAGGGCGCCCGGGTCGGCGAGGCCGATGTCCTCGCTGGCGGAGATCATCAGGCGGCGGGCGATGAAGCGGGGGTCCTCGCCGGCCTCGATCATGCGGGCCAGGTAGTGCAGGGCGGCGTCGACGTCGGAGCCGCGGATGGACTTGATCAGGGCGCTGGCGACGTCGTAGTGCTGGTCGCCGTCGCGGTCGTACGTCACCGCCGCGCGGTCGACGGTCTCCTCCAGCGTGCCGAGCGCGATCTGACTCTCGCCCTTGTCGAGGGCGGCCCCGGCGGCGGCCTCCAGCGCGGTGAGCGCGCGGCGGGCGTCGCCGCCGGCGATGCGCAGCAGGTGCTCCTCGGTGTCCTCGGGGAGCGTGACGGCGCCCTTCAGGCCGCGCTCGTCGGTCAGCGCCCGCCCGAGCAGGCCGCGGACGTCGTCGTCGGTGAGGGGTTCGAGAGTGAGCAGGAGGGAGCGGGAGAGCAGCGGGGAGATCACCGAGAAGTACGGGTTCTCCGTGGTGGCCGCGATCAGGGTGACCCAGCGGTTCTCGACCGCCGGGAGGAGGGAGTCCTGCTGGGCCTTGCTGAAGCGGTGGATCTCGTCGAGGAAGAGGACGGTCTCCTGGCCGTAGCCGCCGCTGGCGCGGCGGGCGCCGTCGATGACCGCACGGACCTCCTTGACGCCTGCGGTGATCGCCGAGAGCTCCACGAAGCGCTTGTTGGTGGCCTTGGAGACGACGTACGCCAGGGTCGTCTTGCCGGTGCCGGGGGGACCCCAGAGGATCACCGAGGACGGTCCGGCCGGGCCCTTGGCTCCCTCACCGACCAGTCGGCGCAGTGGTGAGCCGGGCTTCAGCAGGTGCTGCTGACCGACGACCTCGTCCAGGGTGCGCGGGCGCATCCGGACCGCCAGGGGACTGGCAGCGGGGTCCTTCTCCTGGCGGTCTTCGGCGGCGGCGGTGAACAGATCGGGCTCCACGCTGAAACCCTAGAACACCGCACCGACAATCCCCCGGGAGGCCGTCAGCTGGTCCAGAAGTCCCACCAGCGGGTCAGGATGAGCATGCCGATGATGCCGATGTGCAGCACGGGCAGCACCCAGGTGAACTCGCCGAAGAAGCCCTTCAGCCAGCGCGGCGCGGGCAGGAAGCCGTTGCGGACGTTGAACGAGGTCACGTACCAGAACATGATGATCGTCGCGACCCAGGCCAGCGAGCACCACAGGCACAGCGCGTTGATCCGGTACAGCGACTGGAACATCAGCCAGGCGCAGAAGGAGACGCCGAAGAGGGTGCCGGCGTTGAAGGTGAGCCAGTACCAGCGCGGGAAGCGGGCCCGGGTGAGCAGGCTCATGCCGACGCAGATGACGATGCCGTAGGCGACGAGGCCGAGCATCGGGTTGGGGAAGCCGAAGACCGACGCCTGCTTGGACTCCATCACGCTGCCGCAGGAGACGATCGGGTTGATGCTGCACCCGGGGATGAAGGTCTTGCCCTCGAGCTTGGCCTCCATCAGCTTGAACTTGTCGACCGTGATGACCCACGCGGCGAGCAGCCCGGCGGCTCCGGTGATCAGCAGCAGCACCGCGAAGGCCCGGCTGCCGCCGGCCGTCCTCGGGACCCCGGCCTCGGCCGGCTGCGGTTCGGGCTCGGTGGAGACGTCCTTGACTGTCGTCTTGCTCATCACGCCGATTCCGTCTGTAGGTGGAGGGACCTTCTTCGGGCACCGGCCATTGTGCCGCACGCGTGTGTGTGGGCACCGTTCGCTCCGCATAAGGACGTTCGTGCGGAGGGGGCATGACGATCGGATCCGGCCAGGGAACGCGGTCGGTGAGGGGCCGCACCCGGCGGAGGTCCGCGACCGGCGGGCCCCGTCCGGCCGGGCGCCGCGAACGGCGAGGGCGCCGGAGTCCCCCCGGGGGGCTCCGGCGCCCTGTCGGTGCGCGGGTCAGCCGAGCCGCGCCTCCAGCTCCGCCACGATCTCCTTCAGGCCGACCGCGGACTGCTCCCCGGACTCCATGTCCTTGAGCTGGACCACGCCCTCGGCGATGTCGCGCTCCCCCAGCACCAGCGCGTAGCGGGCGCCGGAGCGGTTGGCGGACTTCATCGCCGCCTTCAGGCCCTTGCCGCCGTATGCGAAGTCGGCGGCGACGCCGACCTTGCGCAGTTCGGTCACCTTGGCGAACAGCAGCCGGCGGGCCTCCTCGCCGAGCGGGACGGCGTAGACGGACGTGGCGTCCGGGATCGCGAGCTCGATGCCCTCCGCCTCCAGCGCGAGCACCGTCCGGTCGACACCGAGGGCCCATCCGACGGACGGCAGCGCGGGCCCGCCGATCATCTCCGACAAACCGTCGTACCGTCCGCCGCCGCCGACCGCGGACTGGGAGCCCAGGCCGTCGTGGACGAACTCGAAGGTGGTGCGTGTGTAGTAGTCCAGGCCGCGCACCAGCTTCGCGTCGTCCTCGAAGGCGACGCCGGCCGCGCCGATCAGCTCGCGGACCTCCTCGTGGTACGCCTTGCAGGCGTCGCACAGGTAGTCGCGCAGCAGGGGCGCCCCGGTCAGCTGCGCCTGCACCGACTCGCGCTTGTCGTCCAGGACCCGCAGCGGGTTGATGTCGACGCGGCGGCGGGTGTCCTCGTCCAGGTCCAGGCCGCGCAGGAACTCCTGCAGGGCGGCCCGGTAGACGGGGCGGCACTCCTTGTCGCCGAGGCTGTTGAGCAGGATGCGGAAGTCGCTCAGGCCGAGCGAGCGGTACGCCTGGTCGGCCAGGATGATCAGTTCGGCGTCCAGGGCCGGGTCCTCGGCCCCGATCGCCTCGGCGCCGACCTGGGAGAAGTGGCGGTAGCGGCCCTTCTGGGGGCGCTCGTAGCGGTAGTACGAGCCGGCGTACCAGAGCTTGACCGGGAGGTTGCCGGCCTTGTGCAGGTTGGCCTCCAGGGCCGCGCGCAGCACGGAGGCGGTGCCCTCGGGGCGCAGGGCGAGGTCGTCCCCGCCCTTGGTCCGCAGCGTGTACATCTCCTTGGTGACGATGTCGGTGGACTCGCCGACACCGCGCGCGAACAGCTCGACGTTCTCGAAGCCGGGTGTCTCGATGTAGCCGTAGCCGGAGCTGCGCAGCGGGGCGGCGATCGCCTCACGGACGGCGAGGTACTTCGCGGAGTCCGGCGGGATCAGGTCGTACGTGCCCTTGGGGGCCTTGAAGGTGCTCACGGAAGGTCTCGTCACATTCCTCGTCGGGGAGCCTCGGTCGCTCCCTGGCCGGCGCCCACCTGCCGCAGATACGGGTTGGTGGCGCGCTCCCGGCCGATGGTCGTCTGGGGGCCGTGGCCGGACAGCACCACGGTGGAGTCGTCGAGCGGCAGGCACACGCGGGCCAGCGACGCGAGCATGTCCTCCATGGAGCCGCCCGGAAGGTCGGTGCGTCCGACGGAGCCGGCGAACAGCAGGTCGCCCGAGAAGAAGACCGGCGGGATCTCCGCGGTCTCGGGCATCCGGAAGGTCACCGACCCCCTGGTATGGCCCGGGGCGTGCGCGACGGAGAACCTCAGCCCGGCGAGCTCCAGCTCGCGGCCGTCGGTCAGCTCGCGGACGTCGTCCGGCTCCCCCACGGTCAGCTCGCCCATCAGCGGCATGCCGATGGAGCGGCCGAGCGCCTTCCCGGGGTCGCTCATCATGTACCGGTCCTCGGGGTGGATCCAGGCCGGTACGTCGTGCGCGCCGCAGACGGGGACGACCGAGGCGACGTGGTCGATGTGGCCGTGCGTGAGGACGACGGCGACGGGCTTGAGCCGATGCTTCTTCAGCGCCTCTTCGACTCCGGGGGCCGCCTGGTGGCCCGGGTCGATGATCACGCACTCCTCACCGGCGGCGGGGGCGACGAGATAGCAGTTCGTCCCCCAGGCCCCGGCGGGGAACCCGGCAATGAGCACGATCGTCCTTCGTTGTGTCGGTACAGGGCGGTTCTGGTCGGCTGCAACTGCTGTCAGAGCCTACCGGCGCTGCCGATTCCTCAGCGAACCCATATACGGTACGGGGCACACGCAGGCGATCGGCTCAACTGACGCACGCGCCCCAGACGACGTACGAGATGTATTCGAGGAGTGAACCCGGTGGTCAGCCAGGAGCAGCGGCGGCGTCAGCTCGCCCGGGAGAAGTTCTTGCGGCAGCAGCAGCGGCGCACCGAGGCACGGCGCAAGTCACGGATCCGCAATTCCGTGATCGGTTCGGCGCTCGGCGTGGTTCTGGTGGGCAGCCTCGCGCTGTACACGACCGGCGTGCTGAAGGACGACGACGGCAAGGCCAACGCGGGTGCCGAGGTCACGCCGTCGGCCTCGGCGAAGCCGAAGGACCCGTGCGCGAAGCCGGCCGAGGGCAAGGCCAAGTCGGAGACCTGGAAGTCGGAACCGGCGATGGCGATCGACAAGTCGGCCAAGTACACCATGAAGCTGGAGACGACGTGCGGTGACATCGGCATCGCGCTGAAGGCGTCGGCCGCACCGCACACCGTGAACTCGTTCGACTTCCTCGCGGGCAAGGGCTTCTTCGACCACACGAAGTGCCACCGGCTCACCGACTCCGGCATCTACGTGCTCCAGTGCGGAGACCCGACGGGCACGGGCACCGGCGGCCCGGGGTACACGATCCCCGACGAGAACCTCAAGGACAGCTCCCTGAAGGGCAACGTGTACCCGGCGGGCACGGTCGCGATGGCCAACAAGAGCCAGCCTCACACGGGTGGCAGCCAGTTCTTCCTGGTGTACGAGGACAGCCAGCTCCCGCCGAGCTACACCCCCTTCGGTACGGTGTCCAAGGAGGGGATGACGGTGCTGAAGAAGATCGCGGCGGCCGGTGCCCAGCCCGCGGACCCGACCACCATGAACACCGCGCCGAACGCGACCGTGGTGATCAACAGGGCGACGGTCACAAAATCCTGATACGTCCGTGACCAGCGGCGAAATTTCGGTGCCGCTGGATGCGGACAGGCAACCCGCCGGTCGCCTATGTTGGCGGTGACGAAATTGTGGACGATGCCCGGGGGCGCGAACGCCCCTCGCGGGCATCATGTGGAGGAGGCGCTGTGAGCAGCGACCCGTGGGGCCGCGTCGACGAGACGGGGACCGTGTACGTGCGTACGGCCGACGGCGAGCAGGTCGTCGGTTCCTGGCAGGCCGGCTCCCCCGAGGAGGCGCTGGCCTACTTCGAGCGCAAGTACGAGGGCCTGGTTGTCGAGATCGGCCTCCTCGAAAAGCGCGTGCAGACCACCGACCTGTCGGCGAAGGACGCCCAGATCGCCATCGACCACCTGCGCGAGCAGGTGGACGCCCATCACGCGGTCGGTGACCTGGCCGCGCTGCGGGCGCGGCTGGACAAGCTCGTCGAGAACGTCGACAAGCGGCGTGAGGAGCGCAGGGCGCAGCGCGCCCGGCAGTCCGACGAGGCACGCAAGGCGAAGGAGGCGCTGGTCGCCGAGGCCGAGGACCTGGCCCGGTCCGACCAGTGGCGGGTGGCCGGTGAGCGGCTGCGGGCGCTGGTGGACACCTGGAAGGGCCTGCCGCGCCTGGACCGCAAGTCCGACGACGAGCTGTGGCACCGCTTCTCGCACGCCCGGTCGGCGTTCTCCAAGCGCCGCAAGGCCCACTTCGCGCAACTGGACGCGCAGCGCGAGGAGGCCCGCCGCACCAAGGAGCGGCTGGTCGCCGAGGCCGAGGAGCTGTCCGGCTCGACGGACTGGGGGCCGACGGCAGCCCGCTACCGCGAGCTGATGGCGGACTGGAAGGCCGCGGGCCGCGCCCAGCGCGAACACGAGGACGACCTGTGGAACCGCTTCCGCGGCGCCCAGGACATCTTCTTCGCCGCGCGCAGCTCGGTGTTCGCCGAGCGCGACGCCGAGCAGGCGGAGAACCTGAAGCTGAAGGAGGAGCTGGCCCAGGAGGCCGAGAAGCTCCTGCCCGTGACGGATCTCAAGGCCGCGCGCGCGGCGTTCCGCTCGATCAACGAGCGCTGGGAGTCCATCGGCCATGTGCCCCGGGACGCCCGGCCGAAGGTCGAGGGCCGGATGCACACGGTCGAGCGCGCCATCCAGGAGGCCGAGGAGGCCGAGTGGCGGCGGACCAACCCGGAGGCACGTGCGCGTGCCGAGGGGCTGACCGGACAGCTGCAGGCAGCCGTGGACAAGCTGCGGACGCAGATCGAGCAGGCGCGCGCCCAGGGCAACACGTCCCGGGCCGACAAGCTGGAGCGCGAGCTGGAGGGCCGCCAGGCGCTCCTGGACCAGGCGCTGAAGGGTCTGCAGGAGTTCGGCGGCTAGCCGCTCCTCGCCCCGTCCATGCCGATGGCTCCCGTACACGCCGTACGGGGGCCATCGGCATGCTCACCGCACGGAGCCGCGGAGCCGCACGGAGCCGCACGGGGAGCGCGTCCGCCCGGACGCACCACGTACGGGACGCCCTCGCGCCGTACCGGCCGAGAACCCCGGCAGGCCCTCGCGGAGCAGCGTCCGGCGCGTCCCTCCCGGTGCGCCGGACGCTGCTTCTCGCCCTTACGGGTGAACGCCGCCCTCAGGGTCGGCGGGCCGACGTCACGCGGTAGACGTCGTACACGCCCTCCACGCCGCGTACGGCTTTCAGGACGTGGCCCAGGTGCTTGGGGTCGCCCATCTCGAAGGTGAAGCGGGACGTGGCGACCCGGTCGCGGGAGGTCTGCACGGCCGCGGACAGGATGTTGACGTGCTGGTCGGACAGCACCCGTGTGACGTCGGAGAGCAGCCGGGAGCGGTCCAGGGCCTCGACCTGTATGGCCACGAGGAAGACCGAGGACTGGGTGGGCGCCCACTCGACCTCCAGGATCCGCTCGGGCTCCCGGGACAGTGACTCCACGTTGACGCAGTCGCTGCGGTGAACCGATACTCCACTACCCCGCGTGACGAAGCCGATGATCGGGTCACCGGGAACCGGCGTGCAGCAGCGGGCCAGCTTGACCCACACGTCGTCGACGCCCTTGACGACGACACCGGGGTCCTGGCTGCTGCGCCGCTTGCGGCTGCGGGTGCGGGTCGGCGGGACCGCCTCGTCGATCTCCTCGGTGGCCGCCTCCTCGCCGCCGAGTGCCTGGACGAGCTTCTGCACGATGTGCTGCGCGGACACGTGGCCCTCGCCGATCGCCGCGTACAGCGCGGAGATGTCCGAGTAGCGCATCTCGTGGGCGAGCGTGACCAGGGAGTCGCCGGTCAGGATGCGCTGGATCGGCAGGTTCTGCTTGCGCATGGCCCGGACGATGGCGTCCTTGCCCTGCTCGATCGCCTCGTCGCGGCGCTCCTTGGAGAACCATCCTCTGATCTTGTTGCGGGCCCGCGGCGACTTGACGAAGCCGAGCCAGTCCCGCGACGGCCCGGCGCCGGGTGCCTTGGAGGTGAAGACCTCCACCAGGTCGCCGTTGTCGAGGGTCGACTCCAGCGGCACCAGGCGGCCGTTGACCCGTGCTCCTATCGTGCGGTGACCGACCTCGGTGTGGACGGCGTAGGCGAAGTCCACGGGCGTGGCGCCCGCCGGCAGCGCTATGACATCGCCCTTGGGGGTGAAGACGAAGACCTCGTTGCGGGAGAGGTCGAAGCGCAGCGACTCCAGGAACTCACCGGGGTCCTCGGTCTCCTTCTGCCAGTCGAGGAGCTGCCTGAGCCACGCCATGTCGTTGATGGCGTCCTTGTCCTTGCCGGACGAGCGGGGCGCGTCGGTGCGCACCTTGGAGGCTCCGGCGACGGCGTCCTGCTTGTACTTCCAGTGCGCGGCGATGCCGTACTCGGCGCGGCGGTGCATGTCGAAGGTGCGGATCTGCAGCTCGACCGGCTTGCCGCTGGGCCCGATGACCGTCGTGTGCAGCGACTGGTACATGTTGAACTTGGGCATCGCGATGTAGTCCTTGAACCGGCCGGGGACCGGGTTCCATCGCGCGTGCACCGTGCCGAGGGCGGCGTAGCAGTCCCTGACCGTGTCCACCAGGACGCGGATGCCCACCAGGTCGTAGATCTCCGCGAAGTCACGGCCGCGGACGATCATCTTCTGGTAGACGCTGTAATAGTGCTTCGGGCGGCCGGTGACGGTGGCCCGGATGCGGGCGCCGCGCAGGTCCGACTGGACCTCGTCGATCACCTTCGCCAGATACTCGTCCCGCTTGGGAGCGCGCTCGGCCACCAGCCGAACGATCTCGTCGTACATCTTGGGGTAGAGGATCGCGAAGGCGAGGTCCTCGAGCTCCCACTTGATGGTGTTCATGCCCAGGCGGTGGGCGAGCGGAGCATAGATCTCCAGGGTCTCGCGCGCCTTCTGCTCCTGCTTCTCGCGCTTGAGGTAGCGCATGGTGCGCATGTTGTGCAGGCGGTCGGCGAGCTTGATGACCAGGACGCGAGGGTCCTTGGCCATGGCGACGACCATCTTGCGCACGGTCTCGGCCTGGGCGGCCTCGCCGAACTTGACCTTGTCCAGCTTGGTGACACCGTCGACGAGGAGGGTGACGACGTCGCCGAAGTCGCGGCGCAGGTCCTCCAGGCCGTACTCGGTGTCCTCCACGGTGTCGTGCAGCAGGCCCGCCATGAGCGTGGCCGGATCCATACCCAGCTCGGCGAGGATCGTCGTCACCGCGAGGGGGTGGGTGATGTAGGGATCGCCGCTCTTGCGCTTCTGGCCACGGTGCCAGCGCTCGGCGACCTGGTAGGCGCGCTCGATCTGTCGGAGCGTCGATGTCTCGATCTTGGGGTCGTTGCTGCGTACTATCCGCAGCAGCGGTTCGAGCACCGGGTTGTAGGGGTTGGCGCGCTGGACGCCGAGCCGCGCGAGCCGGGCGCGGACACGGTTGGAGGAGCCGCTGCGGGCCGGCTGGCCCACGTTGGGGCGGACCGCGGGGGCCGGGCTCTGGGGCGGGGCCGGCTTGGGACGCGCCTGTTCCGCGGGCCGCTCGGCGGGCGCGGACTGGGCGTGCTCGATCGGCCCGCGGGTGTCGTTCTTCGCGTGCGGCGCGCTCGGCGCGGGCTTGGCCGCTGCGGCCGAGGCGGACTCGGGCTTGGCGGCGGTCAGGTGCTGGGCCTCGTCTGGCAAGAGGACTCCTCGTGCGCGATCCGGGTCCCCCGGTCAGGCTCCGGAGTCCCCATCGTAGCGATCCTGGGCTCCGGCATCGCCTTCAGGCCGATGTGAGGGACGTCTACCGGAGAAACGCCTGGGGCGGGCGCCGGATTCCTCCGGGCCCGCCCCAGGGGCGTCGCACGTCTCTCAGACCGTCAGCAGTGACTCCAGCGGCGCGCCGCGCAGAGCCGACTCCAGCCGGCCGCGGCCGGCGAGGAAACTCAGCTCCATCAGCACGGCGACGCCGGCGACCTCGGCACCCGCGCGGTGGACGAGCCGGATCGATGCCTCCGCCGTGCCGCCGGTGGCCAGGACGTCGTCGACCACGAGCACGCGGTCGCCGGAGCACAGGTCCTCGGCGTGGACCTCGATCTCCGCCGAGCCGTACTCCAGGTCGTAGGCCTGGCTGAGGGTGGCTCCCGGCAGTTTGCCCGCCTTGCGGACCGGTACGAAGCCGAGTCCGGCGCGGACGGCGACCGGGGCGCCCAGGATGAATCCACGCGCCTCCAGCCCGACGACCTTGGTGGCGGCGGTGCGCTCGGCGATCTCCGCGAACGCGTCGGTGAGCGCGGTGAACGCCGCCGGGTCGGCCAGCAGCGGGGTGATGTCCTTGAACATCACGCCCGGCTCCGGGTAGTCGGCCACGTCGCGGATGCGGCTGAGCAGGAGCTCCTCGATGTCGGTCACGGGCGCTTCCCCGAGGGACGGCCCCGGCCCCGGCCGCGGGAGGTGGGCTGGTTGCGCGGCCCGACGACCGCCGGGGTGGCGCCCTCGGGCTCACCGGCGCCGCCACGAGCCCCGGCCGTCTCCTCCGCCGCGGCGGCCTGGGCGCGCTTGGCGAGGACCCGCTTCCTGAGGGCCTTCAGCTGCGGCTCGCGCTCCTTGAGGTCGGCGACGAGCGGCGTGGCGATGAAGATCGAGGAGTAGGCACCGGCCGCGAGGCCGACGAACAGCGACAGCGAGATGTCGTTGAGCGTGCCGGCGCCGAGGAAACCGCCGCCGATGAACAGCAGACCGGCGACCGGCAGGAGCGCGACGACCGTGGTGTTGATGGAGCGGACCAGGGTGCCGTTGATCGAGCGGTTGGCGATCTCGCTGTAGGTGAATCTGGTCTGCTTGGTGATGTCCTTCGTCTGCTCCTTGAGGGAGTCGAAGACGACGACCGTGTCGTACAGCGAGTAACCGAGGATGGTGAGCAGGCCGATCACCGTACCGGGCGTGACCTCGAATCCGACGAGGGCGTAGATGCCGGCGGTGATGGTGATGTCGTGGATCAGGGCGACGAGTGCCGCCACGGCCATGCGCCATTCGAAGGCGATCGCCAGATAGATCACGACGAGGATCATGAAGATCGCCAGGCCCTGCCAGGCCTTCTTGGCGATCTGCTCGCCCCAGCTGGGACCGACGAGGTCGGCGTTGATCTTCTCCGGGTCGAGCTTGAGGTCCTGGGCGAGTTCACGCTTGACCTCGTCGGACTGGGCCGTGTCCATGCCGGCGATCTGGATGCGCAGACCGCCCGTGCCGAGCTTCTGCACGACCACCTCGTGGCCGGCCGCGTCCCGCGCGTACCCCTCCGCCTGGGCGACGGAGGCGCTGGTCTTCGGGGTGACGAAGACGGCGCCGCCCTCGAAGTCGATGCCCATGTTCAGTCCGCGCACCGCCAGGCCGAGGATGGCCGTGATGGTGATCAGGATGGACACGCCGTACCAGATCTTGCGGTGACCGATGAAGTCGTAGCTGATCTCACCGCGGTGCAGTCGAGCGCCGATGCTGCCGAGTTTCGACATGCTCACGCCTCCTTCGTCTCGGCAGGGCCGGCGACGGGACCGGCGGGACGGCGGGTGCGGCGCAGCGGCGGCTTGGCACCCAGGCTCTTCGGGTCGAGGCCGGACCACTTGTGGCCGTCCGCGAAGAACTTCCGGCGGGCGAGGATGGTCATGAGCGGCTTGGTGAAGAAGAAGACCACCACGACGTCGAGGACAGTGGTCAGACCCAGCGTGAACGCGAAGCCCTGGACCTTGCCGACGGTGACGATGAACAGCACCGCGGCGGCGAGGAACGACACGAAGTCGGAGACCAGGATGGTGCGCCTGGCCCGCGGCCAGGCCCGCTCGACGGCGGGGCGCAGCGTACGGCCCTCGCGGATCTCGTCGCGGATGCGTTCGAAGTAGACGATGAACGAGTCCGCTGTGATACCGATCGCGACGATGGCACCGCACACCGCCGGCAGGTTCAGGGCGAACCCGATCGCCGGGCCGAGCAGCGACATGATCACGTAGGTGAGGATCGCGGACACCAGCAGCGAGAAGATCGCGATGAAGGACAGACCGCGGTAGTAGGTCACCAGGTAGATGATCACCAGCGCGAGACCGATGGCGCCTGCGATCAGACCGGCGTGCAGCTGCTCACCGCCGAGCGCGGCGGTGACCGTGGTCACGCTCTGCTCCTGGAAGGAGAGCGGGAGCGCGCCGTACGACAGCATGTTGGCCAGGTCGCGAGCGGTCTGCTCGGTGAACCCACCGGTGATCTGGGCGCTGCCGCCGGTGATCGCCCCGCTCAGGGAAGGAGCGGACGCGATCTCACCGTCGAGGACGATGGCGAACTGGTTCTGCGGCGGCGCCTTGGCGGCCAGCTCGCCGGTGACGGAGGCGAACTGCTTCGCTCCGGTGCCGTCGAAGTCCATCTGGACGATCCAGCCCTGAGCCGCCTGGGTGTCGAACACCGCGTCGGCCGACTTGATCCGCTCGCCCTTCACCGCGACGGGGCCGAGCGCGTACTTCTGCTGGGCCCGGGGGTCGCAGGCGACGATGCTGTCGGTCTCCTTGGCCGCCCTGGCCTTCTCGCTCGCGGCGGCGCGAGCCTCGGGGGTGGAGCAGTCCAGAGCCGCCAGCTGCGCCTCCAGGCCGGCCGAGGCGTCCGTGCCGCTCGGCGCCGGGGCGGTGGTGGACGGGCTCGGCGAAGAGGAACCGCCGGTGGAGGGCGACGGGGAGGACGACGCCTTGTCGTCCGCTGCCAGCAGGCCGCCGGACAGCGGGCGGCCCTGCTTCGTCTCCGAGGGGCTCGGGCTGGCGGAGCCGCTCGACGGCGAGGCGCTCGACGTGGTCGAGACGCTCGGCGCGGCCGACTTGCCGGAGTCGGTCCCGCTGGAGGTCGACGGGGAGGACGACGGGCTGGCGGACGTCTGCGCGGGAGCCGGCTGGCCGCTGATCACAGGCCGGAAGAAGAGCTTGGCCGTGGTTCCGACCTGGTCACGGGCCTGCTTCTCGTTGGTGCCCCGGGGGATGTTGACGACGATGTTCTCGTTCCCCTGGGTCTGTACCTCCGCTTCCGAGACGCCGAGGCCGTTGACACGGCGCTCGATGATGCCGACGGCGGTGTTCATGTTCGCCTTGTTGATCGCGTTCGGCTTGCCCGGCTCGTTCACCGCTTTGAGCGTGATGCTCGTGCCGCCGGCAAGGTCGATGCCGAGTCGCGGGGTGGTGTCACCGGTGGCGAACATGCCTCCGGTGAGCGCCGCGATGGCGATCAGGATCAGGGCCAGCGAGCGCCAGGGCTTGCTGTGGGCGCTCGCGCTCCGGCCCTTTTTAGGTGCTGCCACCTTCTCGTACTCCCTCTCGGGCCGCCTCGCGCCGGACGGGCGCGGCGGCGGCCATGATGTTTTTGGGGACCCCCTGCGAGAAGCGCACGTCACGCGGTGCGCGGGACCGGCCCGCGCACCGCGTGACATGACTACTTCGCTTCGGCGCCGCCGTCGGTCTTCTTCGGCTCGGCGTCCGCCGTGGCCTTGGCCTCGGTGTCGTCGGACGGCTCCTCGGCCTCGTCCTCCTTGCCGAGGTCGACGGCCGGGGCGTCGGAGGCGGCGGCAGCGTCGGCGGGCTCGTCGGCCCCGGTGAGGGAAGAGGCGTCGTCCGGGACGACGTCGGAGTCGGACTTCAGGTCGTGCTCGACGCCGTGGACGATGCGGTTGTACTCGTCGTCCGAGAGGACGGCACCGATCGCGTTCTTGGCGAAGAGGAGCTCCACGCCGGGGCCGGCGTCGACGAGGACCGTGTCGTCGTTGACCTCCTTGACCGTCGCGTACATGCCCCCGATGGTGCGGATACCGCTTCCGGGCTGCAACTCATTGCGCATCTGCTGGGCCTGCTGCTGCTTGCGCTTGGCCGAGCGGGTCATGAGGAACATGGCCCCGATGAGCACGATGAACGGGAGGAGCATGCCGATGTTATTCACGGGACGGAATTCCTTCGCACGACCGCGGCGAGCAGCGGCCTGATGGATGGGGGTATGTGGACCGCCGGCTAGGGGCGGCATCGGCGGAGTCTAAGCGAGTCCGCGCGCAAGGAACAACGCTCAGCATGGCACCTGGGTTCCTGCCGCGGCCAATGACATCCAGGTCACGAAGCCGTCACGCCCCGAACAGGTCCTGTTGTCCGTTTCCCGTGGCGGCCGAACGGGGCGGGGTGAGGCCGAGATGGGTCCACGCCGCGGGAGTGGCGACGCGACCGCGGGGAGTGCGGGCCAGCAGGCCCTCCCGGACGAGGAAGGGCTCGGCGACCTCCTCCACGGTCTCACGCTCCTCCCCCACGGCGACCGCGAGCGTGGACAGACCCACCGGACCGCCACCGAACAGTTTCAGCAGCGCCTCCAGCACGGCCCGGTCGAGGCGGTCCAGACCGCGGGCGTCCACCTCGTAGACCGCCAGGGCCGCCGCGGCGATCTCGCGGGTGACCACGCCGTCGGCCTTGACCTGAGCGTAGTCGCGCACGCGGCGCAGCAGTCGGTTGGCGATGCGGGGCGTGCCGCGGGAGCGTCCGGCGATCTCGGCGGCCCCGTCCGGCTCGATCCCGACGTCGAGGAGGTGCGCCGAGCGGTGGACGACGCGCTCCAGCTCGGCGGGACCGTAGAACTCCATGTGCGCGGTGAAGCCGAAGCGATCGCGCAGCGGGGGCGGCAGCAGGCCGGCCCTGGTCGTGGCGCCGACCAGAGTGAACGGGGGCAGCTCCAGCGGGATGGCGGTGGCTCCGGGACCTTTGCCGACGATGACGTCGACGCGGAAGTCCTCCATGGCCATGTAGAGCATCTCCTCGGCGGGCCGCGACATGCGGTGGATCTCGTCGAGGAAGAGGACCTCGCCCTCCTGGAGGGAGGACAGGATCGCCGCGAGGTCGCCGGCGTGCTGGATGGCGGGGCCGGAGGTGATGCGGATCGGGGCGCCCATCTCGGCCGCGATGATCATGGAGAGGGTGGTCTTGCCGAGGCCGGGAGCGCCGGAGAGGAGCACGTGGTCGGCGGTGGCGCCGCGGGCGCGGGCGGCGCGCAGCACGAGGTCGAGCTGCTCGCGAACCTTCTCCTGGCCGATGAACTCGCCCAGGTCCTTGGGCCGCAGAGCGGCCTCGACGGCCTGGTCCTCCCGGTCGGCGACCGAGTCCACCAGCCGGTCCGCGGCGGGGCCGGCTTGCCCTGCGGAGGCGGCGGGGTCGTTCGTGTCGTCCCAGTTCACTGAGGTTCTCCTTGCGGGTGGCGCAGGTCAGCGGGCACGGTTCAGGGTCTGCAGGGCCGCCTTGAGCAGGGATCCGACCTGAGGCGCGGCTCCGGCCGCCTCGGCCTGCGGCGTCACGGCGGCGACGGCTTCGTCCGCCTCGCGGGTGGCGTAGCCGAGACCGATCAGGGCGGCGTGCAGCTGGTCGCGCCAGCCCTGGGTGACCGGGGCGCCGACGGCGGGGCCGCCGACCGGCTCGCCGAGGCGGTCCCTGAATTCCAGCAGCAGCTTCTGGGCACCCTTCTTGCCGATGCCGGGGACGGCGGTGAGCGCCTTCTCGTCGCCGGTGGCGACGGCCCGGCGCAGCGCGTCCGGCGTGTGCACGGCGAGCATGGCCTGCGCCAGGCGCGGTCCGACACCACTCGCGGTCTGCAGCAGTTCGAAGACCTGCCGGGCGTCGTCGTCGGCGAAGCCGTACAACGTGAGGGAGTCCTCGCGGACGACGAGCGAGGTGTGCAGCTTGGCGGGCCGGCCGATCCGGAGCGTGGACAGCGTGTCCGGGGTGCACTGGACGGCCATGCCGACACCGCCGACCTCGACGACCGCGGCGTCGGGGGCGAGCGCGGCGACCGTGCCGCTGACGAAGGCGATCATGCCGTCCGGCCTTTCGTTGCGTGGGCGGTGTGCTGGGCGACCGCCTGCTGGAGTCGGTTCTGGGCGGGGGCGCGCCAGATGTGGCAGATGGCGAGGGCGAGCGCGTCGGCGGCGTCGGCCGGCTTCGGGGGCGCGTCGAGCCGGAGGAGCCGGGTGACCATGGCGCCGACCTGCGCCTTGTCGGCACGTCCACTGCCGGTCACTGCGGCCTTGACCTCGCTGGGGGTGTGCAGGGCGACGGGGATGCCGCGGCGGGCGGCGCAGAGCATCGCGACGGCGCTGGCCTGGGCGGTGCCCATCACGGTGCGGACGTTGTGCTGGCTGAAGACGCGCTCCACCGCCATGTGCTCGGGCCGGTGCTCGTCCAGCCACTGCTCGATGCCCTGCTCGACGGCGAGGAGGCGGTGGCCGAGGTCGGCGTCCGCGGGGGTGCGGACGACTCCGACGCCGACCATGGTGAGCGGGCGCCCCGCGGTCCCCTCGACGACGCCGATCCCGCACCGGGTCAGCCCGGGGTCCACCCCCAGTACGCGCACCGCGCCCCTCCCTTCGACTGCCTGTTCGTGCAGGCTATCGGGTGCCACCGACAACGCCCCGCACCCACGCCAGACAGCCGGCCCCGGCCAACGCGACGGGCCGACGGGATGTCCCGTCGGCCCGTTGAAGCTGCGCCGGGTGGATGTCCCGCCGGCCCGTTGGAGTCGGCGCCGACGGGATGTCCCCGCCGGCGCGCGGAGGCGAGGCCCGCCGCGCGGCGGTCAGGCGTCGACCTTCTCCATGATCTCGTCGCTGACGTCGAAGTTGGCGAAGACGTTCTGCACGTCGTCGCTGTCCTCGAGCGCGTCGATCAGCTTGAAGATCTTCTTGGCGCCCTCCTCGTCCAGCTCGACCTGCATGGTCGGGACGAAGTCGGCCTCGGCGGAGTCGTAGTCGATGCCGGCCTCCTGGAGCGCGGTGCGGACCGCGACCAGGTCGGTGGCCTCACTGAGGACCTCGAAGGTCTCGCCGAGGTCGTTGACCTCCTCGGCGCCCGCGTCCAGGACCGCGCCGAGCACGTCGTCCTCGGCCAGCCCACCCTTGGGGACGATGACGACGCCCTTGCGGTTGAACAGGTACGACACCGAGCCCGGGTCGGCCATGGAGCCGCCGTTGCGGGTCATGGCGACGCGGACCTCGGAAGCGGCGCGGTTGCGGTTGTCGGTGAGGCACTCGATGAGCACCGCGACACCGTTGGGGCCGTAGCCCTCGTACATGATCGTCTCGTAGTCGGCACCGCCGGCCTCGAGACCGCCGCCCCGCTTGATCGCGGAGTCGATGTTCTTGTTCGGGACCGACTGCTTCTTGGCCTTCTGGACGGCGTCGTACAGCGTCGGGTTGCCCTCGAGGTCGACACCGCCCATGCGCGCCGCGACCTCGATGTTCTTGATCAGCTTCGCGAAGAGCTTGCCGCGCTTGGCATCGATGACGGCCTTCTTGTGCTTCGTCGTGGCCCATTTAGAGTGGCCGGACATCTGCCTGTCTCCTTCGCGTAACCCATCTCTGCAACGAACTCCAGAGATCCTACAAGGACTCCGCCGTCCGATCGGCGCGCACCATGTCGACGAACAGGGAGTGCACGCGGTGGTCGCCGGTCAGTTCCGGATGGAACGACGTGGCCAGCGCGTTGCCCTGGCGGACGGCGACGATGTGGCCGTCGTGCTCGGCGAGCACCTCGGCCCCGGCGCCGACGGACTCCACCCACGGCGCGCGGATGAAGACCCCCTCCACAGGATCGCCCGGAACGCCCCGCACGTCGACGGCGGCCTCGAAGGACTCGTTCTGCCGGCCGAAGGCGTTGCGGCGCACGATCATGTCGATGCCGCCGATGGTCTCCTGGCCCGAACGCGGGTCGAGGATCTTGTCGGCGAGCATGATCATGCCTGCGCAGGTGCCGTAGATGGGCATGCCGTCCCGGACGCGCGCGCGAAGGGGTTCCATCAGCCCGAACAGGACGGCCAGCTTGGAGATGGTGGTGGACTCGCCGCCGGGGAGGACGAGGCCGTCGACCTCGGCGAGCTCTTCGGGGCGCCGCACCGCCCTGGCCACGGCGTCGGCCGCGGCCAGGGCCACGAGGTGCTCCCGTACGTCGCCCTGGAGGGCCAGGACGCCGATGACTGGAGTGTTCATGAGTGCGTGAGGGTCGCTCACCAGCCGCGGTTGGCGTAGCGCTCGGTCTCGGGGAGGGTGTCGCAGTTGATGCCGACCATGGCCTCGCCGAGGTTGCGGGACGCGTCCGCGATGATCTTCGGGTCGTCGTAGAAGGTGGTGGCCTTCACGATGGCGGCGGCGCGCTTGGCCGGGTCGCCGGACTTGAAGATGCCGGAGCCCACGAAGACGCCCTCGGCGCCGAGCTGGCGCATCAGGGCCGCGTCGGCCGGGGTGGCCACGCCGCCCGCGGAGAACAGCACGACCGGCAGCTTGCCGAGCTCGGCGACTTCCTTGACCAGCTCGTACGGGGCGCGCAGCTCCTTGGCGGCGGCGTACAGCTCGTGGTTGTCGAAGCCGCGCAGCTTGGCGATCTCGTTCTTGATCTGGCGCAGGTGGCGGACGGCCTCGACGACGTTGCCGGTACCGGCCTCGCCCTTGGACCGGATCATCGCGGCACCTTCGGCGATGCGGCGCAGGGCCTCACCGAGGTTGGTGGCACCGCAGACGAACGGGGTCGTGAAGGCCCACTTGTCGGAGTGGTTGACCTCGTCGGCCGGGGTGAGGACCTCGGACTCGTCGATGTAGTCGACGCCGAGCGACTGCAGGACCTGGGCCTCGACGAAGTGGCCGATGCGGGACTTGGCCATGACGGGGATCGACACGGCGTCGATGATGCCCTCGATCATGTCCGGGTCGGACATCCGGGCCACGCCGCCGTCCTTGCGGATGTCGGCCGGGACCCGCTCCAGGGCCATGACGGCGACGGCGCCCGCGTCCTCGGCGATCTTCGCCTGCTCGGGCGTGACGACGTCCATGATCACGCCGCCCTTGAGCTGCTCCGCCATGCCGCGCTTCACGCGCGCGGTGCCGGTCTCGGGAGCGTGGTTCTCGGTGATCGACACGGGTTGACCTCACTGAAGGGAAGAGAGTTTGTGCACCGTCGAGGAAACGCGAAGGGGCCAGGCCACAGCAAGGGCCAATGGCGAGCCGGTGGATCCTTTTGGCCCGTCCGCCCCGCTCCCCCGCGGGTCGAACGGTCAGGCGGACCGGTCGGCCAGGGCGGGCGGAGGCTCGTCGTCCATCTCGAAGGCCATCGGGAACGGGGCGTGCCCCGCCAGGCGGAACCAGCGGACCTTGCGGTGCTGGCGCAGGCGGCGGGCCGCGCCGACCGCGTCGTTGTGGAAGCGGCGGGCCATCGGGACACGGCGAACCGCCTCGGTCAGCTCACGGGCCGCCTCCTCGCCCCCGGGCGCCTCGCGCACGGCCTCCACCTGCTCGCGCTCGGCGAACACCGCGCGCAGGGCCTGGCTGAGCTCGCTCTCGGCGACCTCGCGCTGCTCCTCCTCCGCCTGCCGTGCGGCGTGCGCGGCCTCGTACAGCACGATCGAGGCCGCCGGGTCCAGAACGCCGGAGGTGGCCAGTTCCTGGGCCACGGAGGCGCGGCGCAGCAGCTGGGCGTCGAGCGCGGCGCGGGCGGCGTCGATCCGCGCGTGCAGCCGGTCCAGGCGACCCGCCGTCCAGCTCAGATAGAGGCCGACGGCGACGAGGGCGACGAGGATCCAGATCAGGGTTGCGGTCACGGGCCGCAAGATTACGCCCCGTCGGGCATCCGGACGGCGCTCCGGGAGGCCCCACGGCGACGGGCCGTCCCCGCCGCACCGCGGCGCGCCCCGGCGCCCTCGCCCGGCCGTACCGGGGTGAGGTCCGCCCCGACCGGACCCGCCCGCCTCAGGTCGCGCGCCGGCCGGGTGCCGGACGGACGGCAACCGGGGCGCCGCCGCGGATCGGGTCCGACCCGGCGTCGGCCGGGTTCCCGCCATCGGCCGACCCCCGGCCGAACGCAACGCGGACCTCGCGTGCCGGCGCGCCCCCGGCCGAAGCCCGAGCCGCCCGCAAGCCGATCCCGGAGTGGTTCCCGGGCCCGGCCGGGAGCCGGTCCCGGAGCCGGCTGGCGAGTGCCGGGGGCCGCCCACCGCGCCGACGGCCCCGACCGGCCCGGTCAGTCGCGCGCCAGCCGCAGCCGGGCCCGCAGCCCGCTGCCACCGCCCTGGGCCCGGTCGTCGGCGGCGACGGCCGCCGAACCCGCCGTCACCGTCTCGTAGACGGAGAGGATGTCCGCGCCGACGGTGGACCAGTCGAAGCGCCGGACGTGCGTGCTGCCGTGCTCGCGCAGTTCGGCTCGGCGCGCCGGGTCCTCCAGCAGGCGTACGGCCGCCTCGGCGAGGGCGTCGGAGTCCTCGTTGGCGAACAGTTCGCCGGCCGCTCCCCCGTCCAGGACCTGGGCGAAGGCGTCGAGGTCGGACGCGAGGACGGGGGCACCCGCCGACATGGCCTCGACGAGGATGATGCCGAAGCTCTCGCCACCGGTGTTGGGCGCGACGTACAGGTCCAGGCTGCGCAGGAAGCGCGCCTTGTCCTCGTCGCTGATCATCCCGAGGAACTCCACGTGCGAACGCAGTTCCTCCGGCAGGCTCGCGACGGCCTCCTTCTCGTCGCCGCGCCCGGCGACCAGCAGCCGGGTCCGGGGGCGGGCGGCGAGGATCTTCGGAAGGGCCCGCATGAGCACCGGCAGGCCCTTGCGCGGCTCGTCGATGCGGCCGATGAAGCCGATGGTGCCGCCCTGCCACTCGGGCCGTGGCTCGGCCTTGGCGAAGAAGTCGACGTCGACGCCGTTGGGAATGACGACGGCGTCCCCGCCGAGGTGCTCGACCAGGGTCCGGCGGGCGTACTCGCTCACCGCGATCCGGGCGCTGATCTTCTCCAGGGCGGCCTGGAGGATGGCGTAGGCGGCGATCATCGCCTTGGAACGCGGGTTGGAGGTGTGGAAGGTGGCGACCATCGGCCCCTGCGCGGCCCAGCAGGTCAGCAGGCCCAGCGACGGCGAGGTCGGCTCGTGGATGTGGACGACGTCGAACGCGCCGTCGTGCAGCCAGCGGCGGACCCGGGCGGCGCTGAGGAAGCCGAAGTTCAGTCGGGCCACCGAGCCGTTGTACGGCACCGGAACGGCGCGGCCTGCCGAGACGACGTACGGCGGCAGGGGCGTGTCGTCGTCGGCGGGGGCGAGGACGGACACCTCGTGACCCAGCCGGATGAAGTACTCCGCGAGGTCGCGGATGTGGAACTGGACGCCGCCCGGCACGTCCCAGGAGTAGGGGCAGACGATGCCGATCCTCACGCGAGGGGCCCCTTCGCCGGATCGAGGTCCTTCAGCCACAGCCGCTGGAGCATGTGCCAGTCCTCCGGATGGTCGGCGATCCCCGTGGCGAAGGCGTCGGCCAGCGCCTGTGTCATGACAGACGTCTTCTGGGCCCGGGTGCCTGACACGGGCACCTCGATCGGGGGGTGGACCCGGCCCTGCAGGACCGGGGAGTCGTCGTACCAGAGCGTGACCGGCAGCAGCAGCGCCCCGGTCTGCTGGGCGAGCAGGGCGGGTCCGGCGGGCATGCGGGCGGTCTCCCCGAAGAACTCGACCTCGACGCCGGAGGCGGACAGGTCGCGGTCGGAGACCAGGCAGACCAGCCCCCCGTCGCGCAGCCGGCGGGCCAGCGTCCCGAAGGCGGTGCCGCCGCTGTGCGGCAGGACCTCCATGCCGAGGCCCTCGCGGTAGGCGACGAAGCGGTCGTAGAGGGTCTCGGGCTTGAGCCGCTCGGCGACCGTGGTGAAGGGGGTCTCCAGGGCGGTGGTGACCCAGGCCCCGGCGAGGTCCCAGTTGGCCAGGTGCGGCAGGGCCAGGACAACCCCGTTCCCGGCGGTCAGCCCGTCGGTGAGGTGGTGCACGTCCTTCGGGTCGAAGCCGTTCCTGATCCGCTCGGCGCTCCAGGCCGGGAGGCGGAAGGACTCCATCCAGTAGCGCAGGTACGAGCGCATCCCCGCGCGGGACAACTCGGCGAGTCGCTCGGGGCTCGCGCCGGGCACCACGCGCGCGTAGTTGTGCTCCAGCCGCTGCACGCCCTTGCCGCGCCGCTTCCAGGCCAGGTCCGCGATGGTGCGGCCCAGTCGTACGGCGACCGGCTCGGGGAGCTTCTTGACGGTGCCCCAGCCGAGTCCGTACAGCGTGTCGGTCAGCCGGTCCCGGGCGCTCACGTCGCCGTCTCCCTGCCCCGGTCCTCCGGCTGGGCCGGCGCTGCGGCCTCCGCCTCGGCGGACTCCCGGCGGACGGTGACCACCCGCTGGATCAGCGTGACCAGGCTGCCGACGGCGACGATCCACAGGGCGACGGGCAGCAGGTACTGGATGCCCGGCACCCCGAACGTGTGCAGCCCCGCGAACCCGGCGGCGACCAGGGAGATCACCAGGCGCTCGGCGCGTTCCACGAGGCCGTTGACGGCCACCGGCAGCCCGATCGACTCGCCGCGGGCCTTGGTGTACGACACCACCTGGCCGCTGGCCAGGCAGAAGATCGACACCGCGCACAGCACGTTGTCGTTCCCGCTGCCCGCGTACCACAGCGCGAAGCCGCCGAAGATCGCACTGTCGGCGACCCGGTCGAGGGTGGAGTCCAGGAAGGCGCCCCAGCGGCTGGAGCGGCCCAGCTGGCGGGCCATGTTGCCGTCGACCAGGTCGGAGAAGACGAAGAGTGTGATCACGACCGTGCCCCAGAAGAACTCGCCCCGGGGGTAGAAGACCAGCGCGCCCGCGACCACGCCCGCGGTGCCGATGAGCGTCACCGTGTCGGGGCTGACGCCCCGCCGGATGAGAAACGCGGCGAACGGTGTGAGAACACGCGTGAAGAATGCACGCGCGTACTTGTTCAGCATGGCCTTCCCGAGGGTCGGTGTGGCCGAGCGGCCCCTGCTGGCCACCGGCTGGCCCATCGTAGCCACGCGGGCGTGCGGACGAGGGGCGGGCACCCGCTCCCGTGGGCCGGATCCGGCGCACGGCCCGCGGGCGCCCCGGGGCGGCGCGATCGCGTCCGTCGTATGGACGCACCATGACGGGAGTGGAAAGCTCGAAGAACGCGGGCGTCGCCGGAGCCGCCCGGACGGGGCTGCCCCCTCCCGTGGAGGGTTCCGCACGTCCGCGCCCACAGTGACCTCACCGTGCACGGGAGGCAGGATCATGGGCGACAAGGCACACTCCCACCCCGGGGCCGCCGGCAGGGCAGTGGCGGCCGACCATCCGCAGTCCGTACGGAATGTGGTGCTGGTCGGCCACTCCGGATCGGGCAAGACGACTCTGGTGGAGGCGCTCGCACTGACCGCGGGCGCGGTGAACCGGGCGGGCCGCGTGGAGGACGGCGGCACCGTCTCCGACTACGACGAGATCGAGCACCGGCAGCAGCGTTCCGTGCAGCTGTCCCTGGTCCCCGTCGAGTGGAACGACATCAAGATCAACCTATTGGACACCCCCGGATACGCCGACTTCGTCGGGGAACTGCGGGCCGGTCTGCGCGCGGCGGACGCGGCCCTTTTCGTCGTCTCGGCCTCCGACGGCGTGGACGGGTCCACCCGCATGGTGTGGGACGAGTGCGCGGCCGTCGGCATGCCCCGGGCGATCGTCGTGACACACCTGGAGTCCGCCCGGGCGGACTTCGAGGAGATGACGCGGATCTGCGCGGAGGCCTTCGGGGGCGACGACCCCGACGCCGTGCTGCCGCTCCATCTGCCGCTGCACGGCCCGCAGGGCCCGGACGGGCACGCTCCGGTGACCGGCCTGATCGGCCTGCTGTCGCAGAAGCTGTTCGACTACTCGACCGGGGAGCGCAAGGAGTCCGAGCCGGGCGGGGAGCAGCTGCCGCTGATCGACGAGGCCCGCAACCGGCTCATCGAGGGGATCATCGCGGAGAGCGAGGACGAGACCCTCATGGACCGCTACCTCGGCGGCGAGCAGGTCGACATCGAGACGCTCGTGGACGACCTGGAGCGGGCCGTCGCACGCGGCTCCTTCTTCCCCGTCCTGGCCGCCGCCCCCGCGACCGACGGCGCCCGCCAGGGCCTGGGCACGGTGGAGCTCCTGGAACTGGTCACCGGCGGTTTCCCGACCCCGTTCGAGCACCCCACCCCCGACGTGACCACGATCGACGGCAAACCGCGCGAGCTGGAGCCGTGCGACCCGGGCGGGCCGCTGGTCGCGGAGGTCGTGCGGACCTCGTCCGACCCGTACGTGGGCCGGCTGTCCCTGGTCCGCGTCTTCTCGGGCACTCTGCGCCCCGACGACACCGTCCATGTCTCCGGGCACGGCATGACCGACCGGGGGCACGAGGACCACGACGTCGACGAGCGCGTCGGCGCGCTGTCCACACCGTTCGGCAAGCAGCAGCGGCCGGTGACGCACGCGGTCGCCGGCGATCTGGTGTGCGTGGCGAAGCTCGGCCGCGCCGAGACCGGCGACACGCTGTCGGCCAGGAGCGACCCGCTGCTGATGGAGCCGTGGCAGATGCCCGACCCGTTGCTGCCGCTCGCCATCCAGGCGCACAGCAAGCCCGACGAGGACAAACTCTCCCAGGGGCTGGCCCGGCTGGTCGCCGAGGACCCGACCATGCGGCTGGAACAGAACCAGGACACCCACCAGGTGGTGCTGTGGTGCCTGGGCGAGGCGCACGCGGACGTAGCGCTGGAGCGGCTGCGCACCCGATACGGCGTCCAGGTCGACGTCGTCCCGCACCGGGTGTCCCTCCGGGAGACGTTCGCGACGAGGTCGGCGGGCCGCGGGCGGCACGTGAAGCAGTCCGGCGGGCACGGCCAGTACGCGATCTGCGAGATCGAGGTGGAGCCGCTGCCCGGCGGCTCCGGCATCGAGTTCGTCGACAAGGTGGTCGGCGGGGCGGTGCCCCGGCAGTTCATCCCGTCGGTCGAGAAGGGGGTGCGGGCGCAGGCCGCCAAGGGGGTGGCCGCCGGGTATCCGCTCATCGACGTCCGCATCACGCTGCTGGACGGCAAGGCGCACTCCGTGGACTCCTCCGACGCCGCCTTCCAGACCGCCGGAGCGCTCGCGCTGCGGGAGGCCTCCGGCGACGCGCGGATCCATCTGCTGGAGCCGGTCGCCGAGGTGAGCGTGCTCGTCGGCGACGCGTACGTGGGTGCCGTGATGAGCGACCTGTCCGGGCGTCGCGGCCGGGTGCTGGGCACCGAGCAGACGGCCGGGGGGCGCACCCTGGTGCGCGCCGAGGTGCCGGAGATCGAGATCGGGCGCTACGCGGTCGATCTGCGGTCGCTGTCGCACGGTACGGCGCGCTTCAGCCGCCGGTACGCGCGGCACGAGCCTATGCCTCCGCAGATCGCCGAGCGGGTGCGTGAACAGGAGCGTGAGGCCTCTTAGTCGACGCCCGGCGCGCCCAAGTGGCGCGCTCGGGGCGTTCGTTTCCGCGTCGGCGGACGTCTTCGGCCGTCCGCCGACCGGCCGCCGCCCTGTCCGGATACGCTGATGACCTGATCAACAGGTGTGCGCAGGACGGAAGTCGGGAAGGCCGCAGAAGCGACCGTGCGGCGATCGGGGGTGGGATGTGACCGTGGAGAGCGGTTACGCGGACGTCTTCGGACCACAGGTGCCACGCACCGGCGACGAGGGCCAGACGGCGACCTTCGCACTGGCCTCGGCGGCCTACCGGGACAGCCCGATGGAGGAGATCAAGAAGGCCGACAACGAGTGGCACCAGACGACGGTGAAGACGGGCCGCTCGTGGGCCACGGTCTTCCGGCCCAACCTCGGCGAGGCGTTCTCCCGCGCGGTGGTGGACCGCATGCTGGGCGGTGGCCGCAAGCCGCTCATCCAGTCCTTCGGCACCGAGCCGCAGGCGGTCGTCGAGCACTGCCTGGCCGCCAACAACATCAGGCGGGACCGTGACAACCGGCTCAGCGCGATCATGGTGGTGTGCGGGCTGCTCTTCCTGCCCGGGCTCCTGGTCTGGCTGCTGGTCTTCCAGATCCGCAGCGCCGTCGCCAAGCGGGAGGACCGGCGGGCCTCGGCCGTCGGCACCACCCTGCTGGCCGGCGTCGCCGTCCTCGCCGCGGTCTTCTTCGTCAAGATGCCCTTCGCCGGATTCTGGGCGTGGTACGCACGCGCGTGCGTGGTCATGCCGGTCGTCGGCTGGTACTGGGCGCGGAGGATCTGCGAGCACACCGCCCGGGACCTCCGGGAGCGCTGGGACAGCCTGCTGTCGGGCAGCAGCGTCGGCGCGAAGGTGCCCGAGGCGGTGCCGACCGGCCCGCGCGAGACGGCGGCCGAGGAACTGCGCCAGTCCCTGGCCAGGCTCAGTGCCGAGCAGCAGTCGAACTCCGTCTTCTACGCCGGCCCGAAGGGCATCCTCGGCATGGGCACCCGCTGGGGGGTCTGGCAGCTCGCCGAGGACCTGGTGCCGGCCGACGCCGCGCGGGAGATCCATCCCTTCCGCAGCTGGGACGTCGTCCGCGCCATCCACGACCAGCTGCGCATGCTGGAGCGCGGGCCGCTGAACACCGGCGGATTCCCCACCCCGTCCATACGGCACTGGATCGTCTCGCCGATCGGGGAGAACGCGGCGGCGGTCTCCCGGCCGGAGGGCACGGACGTCGAGGCCTACCAGGTCAAGCCGCACGCCGTTCAGGAGATCTGCAACAAGCAGCAGTTCGGGGCGGGCGACCGGCACTACCTCGGCGTGCAGTGGACGCTGTGGGACGGCCAGCTGATCATCACCATGCTGATCACCGTGACGGTGCTTCACGAGACGCTGCGCATCGAGGTCACCGGTCATGCCCTGGGGCCGGTGAACTCCCTGTTCACCAGCAAGCCCGAGGCGCCCAGCAAGGAGGTGACCAAGTCGTTCAAGCCCTGGGAGACCCGCACGGTGAAGCTGCCGCTGGTCACCACCGACGAGGTGGTGCGGCTCGCCGTAAGGGCACCGCTGACCTGGTATCCGCCGCTGCTGAACTGGCTGGGCGGCACCATCGCGCTGCCGGAGCCCTTCGGCCTGCGGCACTCCTGGGCCGATCAGCCCTGGCGCCACCGGTTCATGGCGGACGACGCGCTGCGGGCGGCCACGCCGGTGCTGCGGGTCGTCCACGCCGCGGCGATCAAGGTGCTGAAGGAGAACGGCGTCGACACGGAGAAGTTCGGGGCGCGGTCGTCGGCCCTCAGCACGGCCGTGCAGGACCCGTCGCCGCGCAAGGCCGACGTGTACGACGCGTAGGCCGCCGCCGGTCCGCAGGGGTCGGGCACCGGCGGCCGGCCCGCCGGGCCGGGTCCGGGCGGCCCTCCCCCGTGGGACGGGCCCAGGTCGGCCCCGTCGGGCCCGTGATCGCTCCCCCGGCGCCGCACGGTCCGGACCGGGCCCGGCTGCGGGATCAGGCCCCCGGCCACGCCTCGGCGAGCATCTTGCGGGTGTCCGCCAGCAGTTGCGGCAGCACCCTCGTGTGACCGATCACCGGCAGGAAGTTGGTGTCCCCGCCCCAGCGGGGTACGACGTGCTGATGCAGGTGGGCGGCGATTCCGGCGCCCGCCACGCTGCCCTGGTTCATGCCGATGTTGAAGCCGTGGGCGCCGGAGGCCGCGCGCAGGGCGGTCATGGCCTGCTTGGTCATGTCGGCCAGCTCGGCGGTCTCCTCGTGCGTGAGGTCGGTGTAGTCGGCGACGTGGCGGTAGGGCACCGACATGAGGTGGCCGCCGTTGTAGGGGTAGAGGTTGAGCACCGCGTACACGTGCTCACCGCGCCGGACGATCAACCCGTCCTCGTCGGACTTGGCCGGGATCGAGCAGAAGGGGCAGCCCTCGTCGGCGCCCGGTCCGGTCGGCTTGCCCTCGCCCTGGATGTAGGCCATCCGGTGCGGCGTCCACAAGCGCTGGAACGCGTCCGGCGTTCCCACTCCCCACTGCTGTTCCGGCTCATTCGTCATGACGTGCAGCATATGGCGTCGATGCGGGGCGACGGGAAAGGCCCCCGGGATCCCTTAGGTTCTGGTGGTCGTTGCAACACCCCAGTTCAGGGGTGGCGATGGACTTCAAGATCCGGGAGAACCGGAGGCCGCAGGGACCCAGGAAGCTGGTCCAGGAGCGGGAGGCATACTTCCGGCTTGTGGATCAAGGAATGGGTTACTCCGAGGCTGCCGCAGTCATCGGCATCGACGTCCGCACGGGCAAGCGATGGCGGAACGGACGCGGCGCCTCGGGCAGGAACAAGGCGGCACCACCGATCAACGCGGTGGTGCCGCCGCCCGTTGGGACGGGCCCGCCCGCGCCCTCGCGCTACCTGGGTGAGGCGGACCGCGTTCACATCGCCGACCGGCTGCGTGAGAAGGCCACCATCCGGGCCGTCGCGGCCGAGCTGGGCCGCAGCCCCTCAACGGTCAGCCGGGAGATACGCCGCAACCGGCACCCCGTGAACGGCCAGTACCGGCCGCACGCTGCCCAGGCCCGTGCCCTGGCCCGCCGGCCCCGGCCCCGGCCCAAGCCCGGCAAGATCGGCCGGAACCCTGAGCTGCGGGACCTCATCCAGGACCACCTGGCCCTGCACCGGAGCCCGGAGCAGATCTGCCACGCTCCGCGCAGACGCTTTGCCGACCGGCCGGAGATGCACGTGACCCACGAGACCGTCTACCAGGCTCTCTACGTCCAGGGCAGCGGTGAACTCCGTCGTGAACCGACCCGCGCTCTGCGCACCGGACGGGCCATGCGCCGTCCGCACCGCCACGCCGCCAAGCGTCAGCCGCGCTTCTCGCACCCCATGGTGATGATCAGCGAACGACCCGCCGAAGCGGCCGACCGCGCTGTCCCCGGCCACTGGGAAGGCGACCGTGCGACACGAAGCAAACACCAACGGCCGACCTGGACGCCGTCGCCGCCGAACTCAACAGCCGCCCGCGCAAAACGCTCGGCTGGGAAACCCCAGCCGAGCGTCTGTCCACACTGCTCGCGGCTTGATCAACTCACCGCGTGTTGCGACGACCCCTGGAATCCGCCTCCTCCCGAGGGCCTTTCCCGCACACGCGGGGGCCGGCGCCCCGACGGGTCGGGCGGTACGTCACTACACCTGGACGCGGCGCTCCACCACGTCGACGAGCTTCGCCAGCGCCTCGTCGCGGGGGATGCCGTTCTCCTGCGAGCCGTCGCGGTAGCGGAACGAGACCGTGCCCGCGTTCATGTCGTCGTCACCGACGATGATCATGAAGGGGACCTTCTGCTTCTGCGCGGTCCTGATCTTCTTCTGCATGCGGTCGGACGAGGAGTCCACCTCGACCCGCAGCCCCTTGCGCCTGGCCTCCGCGGCGAACTGCTGCAGGTACTCCACGTGCGCGTCGCCGATCGGGATGCCGATCGCCTGTACCGGGGCGAGCCAGGCCGGGAAGGCGCCCGCGTAGTGCTCCAGGAGCACTGCGAAGAACCGCTCGATGGACCCGAAGAGCGCGCGGTGGATCATGACCGGGCGCTGCTTGGAGCCGTCCGCGGCCGTGTACTCCAGGTCGAAGCGCTCCGGCAGGTTGAAGTCGAGCTGGATGGTCGACATCTGCCAGGTGCGGCCGATGGCGTCCTTGGCCTGGACGGAGATCTTCGGGCCGTAGAAGGCGGCGCCGCCCGGGTCGGGCACCAGCGGGAGCCCCTGCTTCTCGGCGACCTGGCGGAGGGTCTCGGTGGCCTCCTCCCAGGCCTCGTCGGAGCCGACGAACTTCTCCGGGTCCTTGGTGGACAGCTCCAGGTAGAAGTCGGTCAGACCGTAGTCCCGCAGCAGGCCCAGGACGAAGGTGAGCGTCTTGTCGAGCTCCTCCGACATCTGCTCGCGGGTGCAGTAGATGTGCGCGTCGTCCTGGGTGAAACCGCGGGCGCGGGTCAGGCCGTGCACGACGCCCGACTTCTCGTACCGGTACACGGTCCCGAACTCGAACAGGCGCAGCGGCAGTTCACGGTAGGAGCGACCGCGCGCGTCGAAGATCAGGTTGTGCATCGGGCAGTTCATGGGCTTGAGGTAGTAGTCCACGCCCTCGTCGAGCTGCATGGGCGGGTACATGCCGTCGGCGTACCAGTCCAGGTGGCCCGAGGTCTCGAAGAGCTTCCCCTTCGTCGCGTGCGGGGTGTAGACGAACTCGTAGCCCTCCTCCTCGTGGCGGCGCCGCGAGTAGTCCTCCATGACCCGGCGGACGATGCCGCCCTTGGGATGGAAGACGGCGAGGCCGGAGCCGATCTGCTCCGGGACGGAGAAGAGGTCGAGCTCGCTGCCGAGCTTGCGGTGGTCGCGCTTCTCGGCCTCGGCGAGGAAGTCCAGGTACTGCTTCAGCTCGTCCTTGGACGGCCAGGCCGTGCCGTAGATGCGCTGGAGCATCGGGTTCTTCTCGCTGCCGCGCCAGTAGGCGGCGGCGTTGCGCATCAGCTTGAACGCCGGGATCAGCCGGGTGGTGGGCAGGTGGGGACCGCGGCAGAGGTCCTTCCAGCACAGCTCGCCCGTCTTGGCGTCCAGGTTGTCGTAGATCGTCAGCTCGCCGGAGCCGACCTCGACGTCCGCGCCGTCGTCGGAGGACGCGGCGCCCTTGAGGCCGATCAGCTCCAGCTTGTACGGCTCGTCCGCGAGCTCCGCGCGGGCCTGCTCGTCGGTGACGACGCGGCGCGCGAAGCGCTGGCCGCGCTTCTGGATCTCCTGCATCTTCTTCTCGACGGCCTTGAGGTCCTCGGGCGTGAACGGCTTCTCGACGTCGAAGTCGTAGTAGAAGCCGTCCTTGACCGGCGGGCCGATGCCCAGCTTGGCCTCGGGGAAGATCTCCTGCACGGCCTGGGCCAGCACGTGCGCGGTGGAGTGCCGCAGGATGTTCAGGCCGTCCTCGGAGGAGATCTCGACGGCCTCGACCTCGTCGCCGTCGGACAGCTGGTACGTGAGGTCCTTCAGCTCACCGCCCACACGTGCGGCGACGACCGAGCGTGCGCCGGCGAAGACGTCGGCGGCCGTAGTGCCCGTCGTCACCACGCGCTCTTCCCGCTCGGAATCGCGTTGGATGATCACACGGACGTCTGACACCGGTCTCTCCTGACTGAAGGCGAAGTGCGGCGCCATACCGGAGCGCACGCATGAAAAGCGATCGTACCGACCCGGGGCCGCCCTCCGCTAAACGAGTAGCGGCGGTCAGGCCGCGCCGTCCCCTCCGCAGGCCTCCTCGAAGAAGTCCAGGTTCTCCTGGAGCTCCTTCAGCAGCCGGTCCCGCTCCGCTTCCTCGACCTGCACGGGGACGACATCGCCGGCCCCGCTGAGGCGGCGGAAGCCGCCCCGGCTCTCCAGCCGCCCGTGCACCCGCACCGGCAGTCCGACCAGGTGGGCATGGCCGGCGACACGGTAGTCCTCCTCACCGAGGGTCAGCCGGACGTGCGGGACGTCGGCCCCCGCGAGGACGTGCAGCCGCACCGAGCCCTCGCCGCGCGGCTGGGAGCGGCGCATCCGCACCACGGTGCCGGTGATCCGCACCGGCACGGACGGCTCGGCACACAGGTAGCGGGCGCCGGCCTCGCGCAGCACGGGCAGGTCACCGGGCGAGAACTCGACGGGCTCGGTGCTCGCCGCACCGTCCTCGGGGACACCGGCGGCCGGCGCCCAGGCGACGCCGACCCGGGCGCCCTCGGTGCCGCGCACCAGGGCGATCAGGGCCTCGGTGAGCTCTCGGCTGACCCCGGCCTCGACGGCGGCGTCGAAGGCGTCCATGCCACCGGTGGCCCGCCGGTAGTCCACGGCCTCGCGGGCGGCGTACAGGGCCTGGTGGAGGCGGACGGCGAGCGGGCGGGCCGTGCCGACGGGCAGGAATGCGGCCAGGTGGGCGCCGCCGTCCGCGGCGCCCACCAGCACGGTCTCCAGCAGCGCGGCGGCGGCCCTGCGGTGCCGGGCGCCGTGGTAGCCGGCGCGGGCGCGGGTGGCGAGGGCGCCCGCGAGGAGCATCCGGCGGGCGGCGGTCCGCAACTGCTCCTCCACGGTCCACGCCGTGACGCCCGCCTGCCCGCCGGGTACGTCCCGCCACCAGCGGATCTCGTCGCTGGGCACCGCGAGCGAGAGCAGCACCTCGCGGGCACCGGGCGCGGAGCTGCGGGCGAGGGCGTCGAGGGCCTCGGCGAGCAGGTCCTCGCTGTCGGGGAAGGCGCTGCTCTCGGGCACCAGCAGGCTGGTGCCGGTGTCGGGGCCGGGCGGGGTCCACCGGCCGTAGCGTCCCGGGGCACCGCCGCGCCGCCGCCAGCCGTGCCGCAGCAGCAGGGCACCGAGGACGGCCGGGTCCACGTCGCCGGGCTCCGGGAGCGGTCGCCGTCCGGTGGCCGGGGCGCTGTCGGCGGGGTGCCCGCCGGCCCGCCCGGCCGGCTGCGGGGGCTCGTGGAGGGGGCGGTGGGTCATGGCCTGCCTCCCGTCCCGACCCGCGTCATGATCTCGCACAGCGCGCGGTCGTCGAAGATGCGTGAGGTCGGGATCCGCACGGTGGTGCGGTACCGGCCGGTGACCGGCTGCCCGGCGAGGTTGACCCAGTAGCAGCAGTGCCGCAGGTCGAGGCGGTCGTGGCTGGCGCGCAGCCAGTCGTCCTGGGACCGGGGCACCAGCATGACCACGAGGATCTTGTGCACGGAGACCGGCGTGCGGGCGAGCTTGCGCAGATGGTCGTTGTCGAGGGTGAAGGAGAAGGACCGGCCCGGAGGGTTGGGCGCGACCTGGTAGGTGGCCTTCAGCTGCACCTTGATGGTGACCTCGTCGTCGACGGTGTGGCCGGGGGCGCTGTGGCTGACGTGCCAGTCGATGCCGTTGTCGGGGAACGGCTGGGACAGCGAGCAGCCCGCGGCCGCCGCGACGGCGTGCAGATAGCCGACCTGCAGTGTCTCCATGCAGGCGGTGGTGGCGAGCGTGCCGCGATGGGGGCCCGTGCGGTCGGGCAGCAGCCCGCCCCGCTCGGGCTGCGCTATCGCCATGTCCAACAGCCTTCCACGCCAGGACTTTCCCAACTTCGGGCCGCTGAACTGCAAAGACCCGTACTCCTGTTGTGTCCTTCCGGCGTACGGCGCAAACAGCCCGGGTATCACCGAACGGGGCAGGGGACGGTACGTCGACTGCCGAAGGTGAACGAGGGGTTGTACGAAGATGACGTGCTGGTTCGAGGGGCCTCTGGCCGCTTTCGACACGGAGACCACGGGTGTGGACGTCGAGACCGACCGGATCGTGTCGGCCGCCCTCGTCGTCCAGGACGGTCCGGGCTACCGGCCGCGGGTGAGCCGCTGGCTGGTGAATCCGGGGGTGCCGGTGCCCGAGGCGGCGACGGCGGTGCACGGGCTGACGGAGGATCACCTGCAGCGCAACGGCCGCTGGCCGGCGCCGGTGATGTACGAGATAGCCGAGCAGCTGGCCGAACAGGCCGTGGCGCGCCGCCCGCTGGTGGTGATGAACGCGCCGTTCGACCTGACCCTGCTCGACCGTGAGTTGCGCCGGCACCGCGCGTCGTCGCTGGGCCGCTGGTTCGAGTCGGTGCCGCTGCTGGTGCTGGACCCCCGGGTGATGGACAAGCACCTGGACCGCTACCGCAAGGGCCGCCGCACCCTGACCGACCTGTGCGCGCACTACGGCGTCACGCTCGACGAGGCGCACGACGCCGCGGCGGACGCGCAGGCCGCGCTGGAGGTGGTACGGGCCGTGGGTCGCCGCTTCGCCTCCCGGCTGGAGCGGCTCTCCCCCGCCCAGTTGCACACCCTTCAGGCGACCTGGCACGCGGCGCAGGCGCGGGGGCTGCAGGCGTGGTTCGCGCGCAGCGGCGTGGAGGAGGCGGTGGACCCGGCCTGGCCGCTGCGTCCGGATCTCCCCGCGGCGGCATGAGGGCGGCGTGCCCTGAGGAACGCCGTGCCATGAGGGGCGACGTGCGGAGGGCGGCATGAAAAAACCGGTCCGCCGCCGCGGACCGGTTCTCCCGGTGGTGGGCGATACTGGGTTCGAACCAGTGACCTCTTCGGTGTGAACGAAGCGCTCTCCCACTGAGCTAATCGCCCGGGAACGCACCGAACAATACAGGTCCCCGCGGCCTTCGTTCAAACCGCTCGCAGCAGGGCCAGCAGACCGCGCCGCCCCGAGCGCATCATCAGCCGGTGGTTGAGGCGGAAGAACGGCCGCCCCGGCACGGCCAGCCGCCTGAGCAGTGGCTTGTGCACGTCGACCTCCTGCTCGTAGCGGGCGAGCGTACCGCCGAGGCCTGTGGCGACCGTCCAGCGCGCCCAGCCGTCGAGGTCGCCGGACATCGCGATCTCCAGCACTCCGGCCACCGGATCGCGGCGCACCAGTCGCGCGGTGAACGTCACGGTGTAGGGCAGCAGCGAGCGGACGGTGATCATGCCGGTGATGTCGTCGAGCGGGGTCACCGTGCGCACCTGGCGCCACCAGAGGGGGTAGTCCTCGGCCCGCTCCAGGACGGCGTAGACCGCGTCGGGCGGGGCCGGGAGGGACCAGAGGCTGCGGAAGCGGTAGTGGGTCCAGTCCATGGGGAGAGTCTGCCCACGCCCCCGTCCGTCGCCGCGGACCTGTGGACATGAGTACGTTCTGAGTACCCGCACTCATGCCGCACGGCGTGATGCGGACCACACTTCCCTGGCATGACCTACTTTCCGCCGCCGCCCGAGGAGCTGCGGCTGATCGACGCCGAGCTCCTGCAACTCGACGCCCGCCGGGCTCATTTGCTGGCACGCCGGGCCTGGCTGCTCGGAGTGCTGCGGGCGGTCCCGCCGGCGCCCGGCCCTCCGCCGGCGCCCGCCCCGCCGGGCCCCGAGGCCGCCGCGCCGCGCGTGCAGAACGTGCTGCTCCTGCTGGGCGGTGTCCTGTTGACGGTCGCGGCGATCGCGTTCACCGTGGTCGGCTGGGGCAGTCTGGGCATCGCCGGGCGGTCCCTCGTGCTCGGCGGGGTCACGACCGCGGTGCTGGCCGCGCCGGTGCCGTTGCGGTCGCGGGGGCTGGGGTCGACGGCCGAGTCGGTGGCGGGGCTGGGGCTGGCACTGACGGTGCTCGACGCGTACGCCCTGCACCGGGTCTCCTTCGCGCAGACCGACGGCACCGCCTACGCGGCGGTCGCGGCGGCCGTGCTGGCGGCCGGCTGGGCGGCGTACGGTCTGCTGCCGCCGGCCGGCGGGCTGCGGCTCCCGCTGCCCGCCGCGCTGGCGGCCGCGCAGTTGCCGCTCCTGCTGTGGGCGGTGGCGGCGGACGCGGGGACGTACGGCGTCGCAACGGCGGTGCTGGTGACGGCCGGCGCCGACACGGCCGCGGCGCTGCGGGCGTCCGCACCCGCCGTGCGGGTGACGGCCGCGCTGGGGGCGTGCGGCCTGGGGGCATGGGGTGCCCTGACGGCGGCCTGGCTGTCCTGGACGGCCCCCGGTCCGGGCGCCGCCGCCCGTGCGGCGGCGCTCCTCCTTCTGGCCGCCGGGATCGCCGTCGCGGCGGCCCGGTGGACGGTGTCCGAGGAGCACGTGGCCGGCCTCGCGGCCACGGCCGGTCTGCTCGCGGTCGCCGCGGTCGGCGGCACGGCACGGTCGGCACTGCCCGCCGTGTGGACGGTCCCGGCGTACCTCGCCTGCGGCATCGCCCTGTCGGCGGCGGTGCGCCAGGGCCGGCTGCCGCAGCCGGCGCGGCGCGGCGCGGCCGTCGCCTCCGGAGCGGTGCAGGGCCTCGCCGTGCTGAGTGCGGTGCCCCTCGTGGGGGTCGCCCTGCTGGGCCCGGCCGGGTGGGTGCCGCGGATCTGGTCCGGCGCGCCGGACGGTGCGCGGGAGGCCGTGACGGCCGGGTTGGTCTGGCCCCCGTACGCGCAGACGGTTCCGCTGGTGACGGCGGCCGTCGCCGCCGTGCTGCTGTTCGCGGATCGGCGGCGGCCCGGCACCGCCACGCGGTCCCGGGCCGTCGCCGGTGCGCTGGTCCTGGGCTGGGCGTCGGTACTGGTCCTTCCCCCGGTCCTGGATGTTCCCTACGCCGCGGACTTGGCGGTGCTCGGTGCCCTGACGGCGGGGCTGCTGGCGGCTGCGGCGTCGATGCGGCCGTCGCCCGCGGAGCCGCAGGGCGGTGCGGCGGTGGCGGCCGTCGTACCGGCGGTGGTCACGTCCGTGCCGCTCGTCCTCACCTCCCTGGCGTCGCGGCCCGCGACCCTGGCCGTGCTGGCCACCGTCACCGTGGTCCTCGCGGCGGCGGCCCGGAGACCGCACCTGTCTCCGGTCACCGCGCCGGCCGCCCTCGCCTGCGGCACCGGTCTGGCGTGTGCGACGGGTGCCGCTGCGGGCTGGGAACCGCAGTACACCGCGCTGCTGGTGCTGGTGGTGCCGGCCGTCGCGGCACTGTTCGCGGCGCCGACCGCGCAGGCGCGGAC
This sequence comes from Streptomyces actuosus, assembly GCF_016921115.1. Lineage (GTDB taxonomy): Bacteria > Actinomycetota > Actinomycetes > Streptomycetales > Streptomycetaceae > Streptomyces > Streptomyces actuosus_A. The sequence goes on along the minus strand of NZ_JAFFZS010000010.1, from coordinate 159,985 downwards.
CCGGGTCCCCGTCGAGGCGGCCGGTGCCGGGGCCGCACTCCTGGCGGTCGGGCTCAGCGCGCGGGACGCGTCGATGCTGTCCCTGGTGCTGACGCTCTGCGCGGTCATCGTCTCCGCCACGGCGGTCCGCACCGACCGCCGCCCCCTCGGCCATGCCGCCGCCGCACTGTTCGTGCTGGCCGCCTGGGTGCGCCTGGCGGCCTGGGACGTGACGACACCGGAGGCCTACACGTTGCCGGCGGCGGTCCCGGCACTCGCCGTCGGGGTCCTGCGCCGGCGCCGCGACCCGCGGACCTCGTCGTGGACGGCGTACGGCCCCGGTCTCGCCGTGGCGTTCCTGCCGAGCCTGGCCGCCGCGTGGGCGGACCCGCACTGGCTGCGTCCGCTGCTGCTGGGCGCGGCGGCGCTGGCGGTCACGCTGCTGGGTGCCCGGCACCGGCTCCGGGCGCCGCTCGCCCTGGGAGGCACGGTGCTCGTCCTGGACGCGCTGCACGAACTCGCCCCGTATCTGGTGCAGATCGTCGGCGCCCTCCCCCGCTGGGTGCCTCCGGCCCTCGCCGGACTGCTGCTGCTCGCGGTCGGGGCGACGTACGAGCGGCGCCTGCGGGACATGCGGCGGGTGCGGGAGGTGCTGGGAAGGATGGACTAGTACAGCACTGGAAGTCCTCCCCCTCGGCGGACCGTGGTGCAGCCGCACGCGGTGTTCCATCGGGCGAATCCGACATCGGTCGGCCGGGGCGGGTGCCGTGCGGCCTCACACGCCCGCACGCCGAGCCGTGCCGCGGCCGGTGCGGAACTCGCCGCCGCGATCGCTGTCGTGGGTGTCGGTGCGGCGGCGCTGGTCGACGGCGCGCCGCCGTCTCGCGGGGGCGAGAGAAGAGGTGCTGCGGTGGATCACGGTCGGCAGCGCCTCCGCCGCGTCTGGCCCGGTGCCGTAGCGGATGCGGCCTCCAGGAGAAGCGGCGACGATGGAATGTGCAGGCACGGCGCGATCACCATCCAAGGGGGCGTGGAGAGTGACATGCCGATTCACAAGGTCCGCTCGGACATCAGCGTCCTGAATGACAGCCTCGAGGTGCCGGGACTCGGTCACCTTCCGGTCAACGCCTTTGTGTTGTTCGCCTCCGAGCCCGTTGTCGTCGACACCGGGCTCGGGCTCCCCGACCGGAACTTCCTGGAGGTGGTCGGTTCCGTGCTGGATCCCGCTGATGTGCGATGGATCTGGCTCACCCACCCGGACCGGGATCACACCGGTGGAATCTTCGATCTGCTGGACGCGGCTCCCGAGGCTCGTGTGGTGACCACGTTCCTGTCCGTGGGGCTCATGTCCTGTGAGCGGCCGCTGCCCCTCGATCGCCTCCATCTGATCAACCCGGGACAGTCCGTGGATGTCGGCGACCGTACCCTCACGGCGTTCAGGCCACCCCTGTACGACAGCCCGAGCACAGTCGGCTTCTTCGACGACCGTACGGGGGCCTGCTTCAGCTCCGACTGCTTCGGTGGGCCGATGGCCGATGCCGAGCTGGCACAGGCCGATGACGTCGGTGCCGTCGGCGAGGAGGATCTGCGCGCCGCCCAACTGCTGTGGGCCTCGGTGGACAGCCCCTGGGCGCAGAACGTGGACACCGAGAAGTTCCTCGGCAGCTTCCGGCCGATACGGGAGAGGGAGCCGGAGGTCGTCCTCTCCGCTCATCTACCGCCGGCCGTCGGGATCACGGGGACGTTGATCGACAGGCTGGGTTCGGCGGCCGGGGCCTCGCCGTGGGTGGGGCCGGACCAGGCTGCGCTGGAACAGATGCTGGCGGGGCTCCAGCCCGGCGGCGGACGGTCGGCGTCCTGAGCCCGGGAAGCCCTCTTCCGGCATCGGGCGGCGGATTGCCGTGCGCGGTCGGGCACCGGCCGGGCCGGAGACAGACATCCGATGCGGTTGGCCAGTCCGGTGGTGGGTAAGGCGGTCTGTTCGTCTCGAAGAGGTCGCTCGGCTCGGCCCCTGTCCCGGCAGGCCGGTGCCGTCATGCGCCCCGTGGATCGGAGCCGGCTGTCGTGTGGGCCGGCGCGTCGCCCGCTTGGGCGGGCGAGGAGTTCGGCTTCAGCGGGACAAGGGCGTTCTCGGGGCAGCAACCGGGCGGCGGAGTCGAGATCGCCACGACCGACCACGGGCGAGCGGCGGCTAATCGGACACGCAGTGGGGGGCGGCGAGCAGGGCGCGCAGCGGCGCGGTGTCGGGAGTGTCGGCGACGGCCGCGTCGATGGCATCGTCCATGCCCTTCTCCCACGACTCGGGGAGAACAAGTCCAGGCTGTCCCGACCAGGCGGGGTCCGGCTTCGCGTGTCCGGACTCGGCGAGGCGCAGGTGGACCATGCCCGCGAGCCCTTCGAAGATCCTCGGCCGAATGAAGTTGCGGGCGGACGGTCCGATCAGTCGCGCCGCCTGATCCGGCTTGGGCATGCGGTCGGCGACCGCCATCCACAGCAGGCCGCGGTCGAACGCGTCGAGTATGTCCTCCAAGCCCGGCAATTGGAGCCCGGCCACCTCCTCGGACGTGGCATCTCGGGGCACGGTCACCGTACTGCCTGCCCTTTGCGCCGATGAGCGAAGCGCCCTGGCCACGGCGAGCCGCAGCGGCCGGGACCAGCCCTCGGCGTCAGCAACCGCGCGGGCCATGACGAGGTCGTCCCAGCTCATGCGCCGCGTTCGCGCCGCCTCCGGCGGCAAGGCAAGGGCCTCCGACGCAGCGAACACCCGGCCCGGGTCGTGCAGCAAGGTCAACGCGACCGGGTCATCGACCGGTCCATCGGCCCGGCCATCGGGTGGCAGCGTCTCGATCAGGGAGATCCGTTCGGCGATCGGCGGGTGCGAGTCGTACCGGTGTGGCCGCGGCGGACGCTGCCCGGCAGAGAGGACAGTGAGCCGCTCCCCGGCTCGCGCTGCGAGCAACCGGCGGAAGCCGCCGTGCACCTCACCCACAGGCGGTAGCGCTCCCAGCGACCTGCCCATCGCGGCATACGTCTCCAGGTAGTAGGTGTATGCGGCGGCAATCAGCGGAAGGACGCGCAGTGCAGAGGCCGTGGCGTCACGGCCCGCGTGCCGGGCGGCCATCCGGTCCGCGGCGAGCTCCTGGTGGCGGGCTGCGGACTGCGAGGTGCCCAGAAACACCCGGGCGTAGGCGACGTACAGGCCACCGATCACATCGTGCGACCGAGTGCTGCCTTCCCGGAAGACCCTCACCGTGTGCAGAACTGCCGCCCGACCGCGCATGGTGACACCGCCGAGCCGAGTGTCGAGGTTGCTGTAATGCCCGAACTCGTGGGCGAGTACGGCTCGCAGTTGCTGGACGGTCAGCCCGGCGAGCAGGGGCAGACCCAGGAGCATACGGCGTCGTCCGGGCAGCAACCCCAGAAGACGGTTCTGTTCTGCAACGCCTGCGTTGACCTCTGCGACCAGGTACAGCTCATCCGGCGTTCGCTGCCCCGTCACTTCTGCGGCGGCTCGTATCTGTTCCCAGAGTTCGGGCTGGTCCTGAGGCATGACCGCCAGCGCGTGTGGGACCGAGCCCAGGCGCCCAGCCCGTAGAAAGACCAGCATGCCCCGCAGAATCGCCGCTGCCAGCAGGACGGTGACGGTCAGGACCATGCCTTCCAACCAGGCCCCCCGCACGGTGAACAGCCGTGTCATCAGCAGCCAGTCGAGCACCGCCATGGCCGACAGCAGAACCACGCCGATCAGATGGAAGCCGACCAGCAGCGTGAGCGCGCGGACAGCGCGCAGCCGAAACGTCATCGAAAGATCCCCCACCCACATGGTTCAACCTTGCCCGAACAGGCCAAAACCGCTCGCGGATAGTACCTGTAGCCCCCCGAACGGTCCGCCGTCCCCTTGGCCAAGGCTGCAATCGCAATCGCAACCCGGAACCCTCGCCCTTCGGTTCAGACGATTCGGGAACCACCGATGCGGTCTGTACGCGGCTCGACGACCCAGGCCATCCGGTCCCGCCGCCACAGCGCCGGAAACCGCGCCTCGCGTGCGGTGGGCAAGCCGACCTCCGAGGATACGCCTGGTGGACGGCGACGGTGGAGTCCGTGTTGCGGGCTCGGATCCGGAAGGCGGCACCGCCGGCCCTGGCATCGGCGGCCGCGACGACATCCCGGCGCCGGGGCCATCGACACAGAGCGGGCCCCGAACGTCGAGGCGTCCGCACCGTCCAGCGGCCGTGTCGGCCGCCCCGCCGGTCGACGGCGTGGCGGCCCCATGAAGGTGGGGTGCCTGGATTCCTGAGGCCGGTAGGGGAGTTGACGACGAGTAGGACTTCTCACCCACCACTCGCAGGGAAAGGGGACGGTGTTCCGGAATATGTCCGGCGAATTTCCGCCCGGAGCCGCATCCGGAACTTCTCCTGGAATGCAAGGAGTCCTGGAAGTCGCCCTTCACGCCGATCTTCCGGAACTGGTTCTCGACGATCCGGATGAACCGGTTGATCCCCTTCTGCCGCCCCTGACACCCACTCGAGTAATGGATCGTCACCGACTCGCCCGACGACAAACACCGGCATCGCCTCCCGGCCCGGCGCCGAGGCGGAGCCGGTGCGACCAGTGGGGCCTCGGCCGCGTGGAAGATCACGCGTCCGTCCGGCCGCTCGTGCACCCCCACCTGCGCCCCCACCTGCGGCCGGGCATCCGTGCAGCATCTCCGCCGTCCGCGATCCGCTTGCGGGCAAGCGCCCGCCGGTGCAGCCGCCGGGGCCGGCCGTGCGTCGACGATGCGGGGGATCTTCCTGTCGGGCGCCGCGGGGGCCGCACACGGGGCCGGGGCGGGCGAGGCGGCACACGGACCGAGGATCCCGGCGGCGCGCACCGGATGGGGGCCGGTCAGGGGCGCTGGGGGGCGACGGAGGCGGGCGGGGCCGTCCGACCGGGGAGGGGGAGCAGGAGTACCGCGGGACCGCGGCGCGGCGGCACTGTACGTGTACGACGACACCGGCCCACCTGCCAGTCGGCAGGTGGGCCGGTGTCTCCGGGTGGGCGATACTGGGTTCGAACCAGTGACCTCTTCGGTGTGAACGAAGCGCTCTCCCACTGAGCTAATCGCCCGGGCGCAGGAAGAACATTACCCCATGTCAGGGGGTGGCCGTGACCATCTCCGGCGGGTGGGGGCGCAGGTGCGGGCGCCGCCCGCCCCGCGGCCGTCGTCCGAGGTCACGGCCGGGCCGGGCGCCGGTCGGCCGGCTCGCCGGTCACTGATCCTCGATCTTCCAGGGCATCACGAGACCGAACTTCCACAGGTAGACACCGACGACGGCGGCCACGATCACCAGGCCGGTCACCGTGAGGATGATGTTGCGGCGTCGCACCTCGGGGTCCAGGGCGCGCTGGGCGGCCTCGGTGACCTTGCGTTTGGTCCAGCGGAGCACCAGCTGGGCCCAGACGAACTCCGTCGCCCAGATCGCCATGCCGCCGAAGATCACGACCCAGCCGGGGCCGGGCAGCGGCAGCATGATGATGCCGGCCACGACGACCGCCAGGCCGACGACGAAGACCCCGACCTGCCAGCTGACGTGCAGCGCCCGCCGCGCCTTGACGAACTCGGGCGCCCGCGAACCGAGCCCCTGCTCGCCGGCCGTCCTGCCGGTCTCGTCCTCGCCCACCTTCGCCCCGTCTGTCGCCACGGCCATCTCGCCCGGCTCGTCACTCCCCGTATTCATACGCCGAAACCCTACCGGAGAGAATCAAGTCACCGGAATGGCCGTAGTGGGCGAACGGGTTCTCGGCCGGAAGAGTTACGTAAAGACAGGCAAAACCCTCAGAGGGGTTTACAACGGCACCGTAGGTGGCATGTCGATTTCGCCGACGTGCGAATCCCCGAGCGCACACTGAGCGAAAGGCCCTGGCGCTTATGAACACCACGGTCAGCTGCGAGCTGCACCTGCGCCTCGTTGTGTCGAGCGAGTCCTCCCTGCCTGTCCCCGCAGGCCTGCGGTACGACACGGCCGACCCCTACGCCGTGCACGCCACCTTCCACACCGGAGCCGAGGAGACCGTCGAGTGGGTGTTCGCCCGCGACCTCCTCGCCGAGGGGCTTCACCGTCCCACCGGCACGGGCGACGTCCGTGTCTGGCCGTCGCGCAGCCACGGCCAGGGCGTCGTCTGCATCGCCCTGAGCTCTCCGGAGGGCGAGGCACTGCTCGAGGCCCCGGCGCGGGCTCTGGAAGCCTTCCTGAAGCGGACCGACGCGGCGGTGCCGCCCGGTACGGAGCACCGCCACTTCGATCTCGACCAGGAGCTCTCCCACATCCTGGCGGAGAGCTAGGGACCGAGACCCACCGAGCCGCCCGGCGCCGTCCACTCGGGGAGACGGCACGGGCTTGGACCATCACATACGGTGAGCGCCGGCGCCGCCCCGCGGGATCTCCGCGGGGCGGCGCCGTCCCGTCTCCGCGACCGGCGGGCAGAAGGCTGCCGGAGGCCCGCCGCGGGAACGCCTGCGGCGTCCGCGGCGTTCTACGGGCATCTGGGCGGGGACTCGCCCGGTGCTCCTCGGCCGCGAGCCACTACCATCGGCCAGCATCGGCGGGCGCCCGCCCGACCCCCCAGGCCAGGGAGCGAATCGTGCTGATCACCCACGACACCCGGTGTGCGCTGGAAGCCGTGGTGGATCTGGTGAACACCGCACCGGAGGACGAGTCGGCGGCCGACGGGCTGCCGGACGTCGCCGCCCTCACGGATTTCGTACAGAACCACCAGGTCAGCGACGTCGGTTCGCTGTCGGAGTTCGACCTGTCGGCCGTCCGCAGGGTCCGCGGACGGTTCGCGGGCATCTTCGCGGCGCCGGACGCACGAACCGCGGCCGGCCTCATCAACGAGCTGATCGCCGCCGCGGGCACCACGCCGCGGCTGACGGACCACGACGGCTACGACTGGCACGTGCACTACTTCGCGCCCGGTGCCTCGGTCGCCGACCATCTGGCGGCCGACTGCGGGATGGCGCTGGCGTTCTTCGTCGTGGCCGGTGAGCAGGAGCGGCTCCGCCGCTGTGAGGCCCCCGACTGCCGGCGGGCCTTCGTGGATCTCTCGCGCAACCGCTCGCGCCGGTACTGCGACAGCCGCACCTGCGGCAACCGGCTGCACGTGGCGGCCTACCGAGCGCGTCGCAAGGAGGCCGCGGGCTGAGGTGTCCGGGCCGCGGTGCGGAAGAGTACGGGGTCCACGAAGGCCCGCCGGCAGGTGGATCGCGGTACCCGGCGGGTGGCGCCGGGGACCGCGGGTACGGCTCACAGAAGCAGCAGGTCGTGCAGCGCACCCATGAGCAGCAGACACCCGATCACCGCAAGGAAGATCATCAGCGGTGGCTGGGAAAGGGCGAAGAGGCATCCGCGCGGCTCGTCCTGAGGTGGCGCGGCGTCGCTCTGTGTCGTGTCCAGCATCTCGCGGGCGATGATGGCGCAATCCCGCCACCGTCCGCGATCAACACGCCCGGAAAGAGCGGGAGTTCGCCGGATTCCGTGATGTCCGATTCATGACGCGATCACGGCGCGATCAGGCCCCGCACCGACCCTGACCCCTTTCGGTACGGCGCGATCCTTCTGTGTCGTCCGGCCGCGGCACCGCCCCTCAGATGCCGTGCTTCTTGAGAATGGCCTCGATGTCGGAGAAGTCGTCCGGGGAGCCCTTGGAGTCCTTGCGTCCTGTGACCGCGGGGCGGTCGGACGCACGATCGCCGGGGCCGAGGGAGGGCGCGGACGCGGCCGGGGCCACGGCGTCGCGCTGCGCCTTGCGGGCCTCCTTGCGCTCGGCGGGGGTGCCGCCGCGGCGGCGCTCGACGGCCCGGGTGGTGGCGAACAGGGCCCAGGACCCACCGAGGACGACGACGCCGGCCCAGGCGGTCGTGCTGAAGGCGGTGTCGGCGGCCCACTCGACGACGCCGGTCATCACCAGGCCGATCGGGATCAGGGAGTAGGCGGCGATGCGGGCGGCGGCGAGGAACCGCTTGCGGTACGCGGTGACCGCCGCGATGCCCAGGCCGGCCGCGGACACGGCGGAACAGACGGTCTCGGCAATCATCCGGTCCTCCAGGCGGGCTCGGTCGAGCGGGGCGCTTCCCCCTCCATCCTGCACCGTTCCCGGCCCTTCGGGCCATGTTCCGGGCGGACATCAGGGACATCTCCGGGTCGCCTCCTCGACCAGTGCCGCCCGAGGGCCCGGGAGTCGGCGCTCGGCGGGGCGGGAGCCGCCCCCGCGCCGCGGGCGGGACGGCCGGGGCCGGGGCCGCGGCCGACCGGAATTGGGTGCTGTCCGCCACGGCTGGAAGACTGGGCGCATGAACGAGTCCTCCCCCCTCTCCTCCTCCGCCGCGCCGTCCGGGCCCGTCGTCCTCGACGTCTGGTGCGCACTGCAGTGCCCGGACTGCCGTGCCGCCCTCGACGACCTGCGTGCGCTGCGGGCCCGCTACGGCGACCGGATGGAGCTGCGGCTGCGGCACTTCCCGCTGGAGAAGCACAAGCACTCCTTCGCCGCGGCCCAAGCCGCGGAGGAGGCGGCGGAGCAGGGTCAGGGCTGGGCGTACACGGAGGCGGTGCTCGGCCGGGTCGAGGAACTGGACAAGCGGGGGGAGTCCTTCCTGGTGGAGGTGGCCGGCGAACTCGGCATGGACGCCGAGGAGTTCGACACCGCCCTGATCGACGGCCGGCACATCCTGATCGTCGACGCCGACCAGGCGGAGGGCAAGGCGATCGGCGTCACCGGCACCCCGACGTACGTCATCGACGGGCAACGGCTCGACGGCGGCACGAGCCAGGAGGGGCTGCGCGAGCGGATCACGGAGATCGCGGACCGGCTGCTGGCCGGGCAACAAGCCTGATCAGGCGCCCGCGCTGCCGGTCACAGCAGCGGTTTGTACAGGGTGCACCGGGTCGTCTCGTAGCCCAACGACGCGTAGAGCCGCTCGGCCGGGGTGTTCCCTGCGTGCACGTTGAGGCCGAGGACGCGCAGGCCGGCGGCGATCGCCTGGCGTTCCGCGAGCAGCATGAGCGTCCGGCCGTGCCCCCTCCCCCGGTGCGCCGCGTCGGCCTCGACGTCGAAGACGTACGCGTCGTCGTCGCGCAGGGCCAGCCAGAGGGTGCCCACCCGGGTGCCCTCGTGCTCCAGGACGCTGAAGAGCATGCCCTCGGTGGTCCGGCCCTGCGGCAGCAGTGTCTCGTGGTCCCGGCGCGCCCTGGCGTACGCCGTGTCCTCGGGCACGCCGCGCTCGACCCACATGCGGGCGTACTCCTCGCGGGAGCGGGTGTGCCAGGGCTCGAACTCGGTCGGCGTCATCGGGCGCGCCCGGCTTCCGGCGGGCAGCTCGGTCGCGGTGCCGCCGAGCCGCTTCTCCATCCCGCGGTTGCGCGGCGCGTACCCGAGCGTCTCGAACAGTCGCAGCGCCGCCGTGGCCCCGGCCGGGACGCTCGTCTCGATCTCCCGGCAGCCCCAGCCCCGCGCCACCTCCTCCGCGGCGAGCGCGGCGACGGTGCCCCGGCCCCGGCGGCGGTCCGGCTCGTCGATCCTCAGGTCGACGATGCGGGCCGTGGCATCGCCGAAGGCAGCGGACGTGCCGAGGTGTATCGCGCCGACCGGACGGCTGTTCACGCACACCTGGTAGTGCCGTGAACGCGTTCCGTCGGCGGCGCGCTGAAGCGGCTCTGCCGGCCGCAGGGTCGTGGTCATCACCGGTGTTCTACCCGTCCGGCCGGGTCCCCGTCATCCGGTTGCGCCGGACTCACGGGTCCAGGTCGGCCCCGGAGCGCTCGTCGAAGATCCGCATGGCCTTGGCGGTCACCGGGCCGGGAGCACCCGGCCGTTCGCGGCCGTCGACGCGGTGGACGGCCTGCACGTCGCGCAGGGTCGAGGTCAGGAAGACCTCCTCGGCCCGGTCCAGGACGTCCATCGGGAGGTCGGTCTCCCGGGCACCGGTCCACTCCACGACCAGCCTGCGGGTGATACCCGCGAGGCAGCCGGAGGCGAGCGGCGGGGTGTGGATCTCGCCGTCGAGGACGACGAAGACGTTGGAGCCGGTGCCCTCGCAGAGCTGTCCGACCGTGTTGGCGAAGAGCGCCTCGGAGGCGCCGTGTTCGTGGGCACGGGCCAGGGCGACGACGTTCTCGGCGTACGACGTCGTCTTCAGGCCGGTGAGCGCGCCGCGCTCGTTGCGGGTCCAGGGCACCGTGATCACGGCGGTGGAGTCGGGGCGGCGGGTCGTCTCGCCGACGGCGACGACGAGGGTGGGTCCGTGCTCCCCGCGGTCGGAACCGAGGGGTCCGTGGCCGCCGGTGTAGGTGATGCGCAGCCGGCCGAGCGGCATCGGGTCGGCCCGCAGGACGGCGGTGCAGGCGCGGCGGACCTCGTCGAGGTCGGGGGCGGGCAGACCGAGGCCGCGCGCGGAACGGGTCAGCCGGTCGAGATGCCGCGTCAGCGCGAACGGGACGCCGTCCACCGCCTTGACGGTCTCGAAGATGCCGTCGCCCACGGTCAGCCCGTGGTCGAGGACGGAGACGCGGGCGGACTCGATGTCCTGCAGGCCGCCGTCGAGCCAGATCTTCACGTGTCCGGTCCCTCTCCACTCACGACACTCACCTCGTATGCCCCCGACGCTACCGCGAGCAGCCGCGCGGCCTTCAGCTCGGTCTCCTGCCACTCCCCCTCGGGGTCCGAGCCCCAGGTGATGCCCGCCCCGGTGCCGAAGCGCAGCAGGCCCGCGGCCCGGTCGATCCAGAAGGTGCGGATGCCGACGGCCAGCTGGCCGGTCCGCCGGTCGGCGTCCACCCATCCGATGCCGCCGCAGTACGGGCCCCGCGGTGCCGGTTCCAGGGCGTCGATGATCCGCAGGGCGCTCGACTTGGGCGCGCCGGTGACCGAGCCCGGCGGGAAGGCGGCGTCCAGCAGATCCGGCCAGCCGGCGCCGTCCCGCAGCTCGCCGTGGACCGTGGAGACCAGGTGGACGAGCCCCGGGTGCTTCTCCACGGCGCACAGGTCGGGCACGGTGACGCTGCCGGTGGCGCAGACACGCGAGAGGTCGTTGCGGACCAGGTCCACGATCATCACGTTCTCGGCGTAGTCCTTGGTCAGCAGGTCCGCCTCGGTGCGCCCGGTGCCCTTGATCGGCCCGGACTCCACGATCCGCCCGTCGCGGCGGAGGAACAGCTCGGGGGACGCGGTGGCGATCTCCACGCCGTGCCCGGGCAGCCGGATCGTTCCTGCGTAGGGTGCCGGATTGCCCCGGGCCAGCAGCGCGGTCAGGGCGTCCACGTCCGCGCCGCGTGCGACGGGCGCGGACAGCACCCGGCAGAGGTTGGCCTGGTAGACGTCGCCGGCCGCGATGTGCTCGCGGATGCGGCGCACGCCCGCGGTGTACGCGGCGCGGTCCAGGGAGGAGGTCCACCCGTCCTCGGCCGGCCCCTGCCACCGGCCCGGCACCGGGGCGGGCACCGGCTCCGGACGCACGTCCCGGAAGCGGGCGCAGGTCAGGCGCCCCTCGAAGTCCGCGGCGACCGCCCAGAAGCCGGTGGAGTCCAGGGCCGCGGGGTCGCTGGTGACGTCGAGGAGGCCGGTGGCGAGACGGTCGCCGAAGCGGGCGAGAGGAGGCAGGTCGAGCACGCTGTCGAGTCTAGGGCGGGGCCCGGGGGCAGGCCGCCGGCCGTCCCCTCGGGGGCCTGAGCAGGTGCCCGAGGGGACGCACCGCAGCACGCTGCACAAACGCGTTTTTGTGCTGGCCCAGGAATCCGCTAGAGTTCATCACGTCGCCGGGACGCGGAAGCGGACCGAAACGACAGGCGGACGTAGCTCAGTTGGTAGAGCGCAACCTTGCCAAGGTTGAGGTCGCGAGTTCGAGCCTCGTCGTCCGCTCGAAGGAAGTAGGGGTCTTCCCGATCCCCTACGCTCCTGGTGGAGTGGCCGAGAGGCGAGGCAACGGCCTGCAAAGCCGTCTACACGGGTTCAAATCCCGTCTCCACCTCCAAGGACGATTAGCTCAGCGGGAGAGCGCTTCCCTGACACGGAAGAGGTCACTGGTTCAATCCCAGTATCGTCCACTGGATCTTCGGATCCCCCGCGCGATTAGCTCAGCGGGAGAGCGCTTCCCTGACACGGAAGAGGTCACTGGTTCAATCCCAGTATCGCGCACGCTCTGTGACCGTGCCGTCACAGTGAGGACGATTAGCTCAGCGGGAGAGCGCTTCCCTGACACGGAAGAGGTCACTGGTTCAATCCCAGTATCGTCCACCGCCCGAAGCCCCGGCCGTCTCGAACGGCCGGGGCTTCGTCGTGTGCGGTCAGCTGGAGAACAACATGTGACCGAAGCCCTTGTGACGGCGGTGCCCGTAGTGACCGCCGTGGTGGCCCCCGTGGTGCGGAGCGCCCCACGCGGGGGCGGGCGGGTACGCCTGCGGCGCGGCGGGCGGGGGCGGGGCCGGCTGCGCGTACTGCGACTCCAGGCGGGTCAGTGCCTCCAGTTCGCCGTAGTCCAGGAAGATCCCGCGGCAGTTGCTGCACTGCTCGATCTGCACCCCGGTGCGGGTGAAGGTGTGCATCGGCGCGTGGCACTTCGGACACTGCATGGTTGGGCTCAACTCCTCGCTGCGGCTTCGCTGTCGCCGGGACAGACTTCCGTCCGGCCCCGGTCGGTTGCACCCTACGTCGGGGAAGTTCGGGGTCAACTGCCGAGGGGGGCCGATGCCATGCGGGCGCAGGCGTCCACCAGGTCCTGCTCCGCCTCGTCCGGCAGGCGGCCCGCCGCGGCGGCCTTGGCGAGTGCCTGGGCCGCGCCCTGCACGGTGAGGGCGCGCGCCGGGACGTCGAGGGCGGGCCAGGGATCGCCGTCCTCGGGGACAGCCGGTCCGCCTGCGGCGCGGTAGGCCGACAGGAAGCGGCTCCACTCGTCGGACGGCAGCAGGCCACAGGCGTACCAGGCCGCCGGACGGGCCAGGTCCCAGGCAGGGGCGCCGAGACCGAGGTCGTCGACGTCGATCAGCAACCAGGGGCCGTCCGGAGCAGGGTGGCGGACCAGCTGGCCGAGGTGGAGATCGCCGTGGCACACGGACGCGGGCCCGGGGGCGGGCGTCTCGGCCCGGGCCCAGGCCGGAAGGGCGGACCAGGCGTCGAGGACGGTGCGGGTCGCGGCGCGGTGCGCGCCGGTCCGGCCGACGGCGGCCCGGAGGCGGGCGACCGCCCGGGCCGCCTTGGCCGGGCCGCGCATGAGGGGCAGGCCGGGCGCGGGGGACGTGCGGTGCAGCCGGGCGAGCAGGGCGGCGGCGGCTTCCCAGGGGGCCGCGTCCGGGTCGTCGGGGTCCACGGGGGTGCCGTAGGGCCAACAGGTCACGAGGCGGCCGTGGACGTCGGCGGGGTCCGTGGCGAAGGGGGGCAGCAGGACATCCGGCAGGCGGGCGGCCGTGGCCAGGCGGGCGGCGAGTTCGGCGCGGTCGGTGCCGGGGGCGTGCGCCTTGGCGACGACGCCGGAGTGCCGGACGACCGTGGCGTCCGGGCGGTCGGCGAGGGTGACGGCCGGTCCGCAGGCGATGCACGACGCACCGTCCGAGTGGGCCGCGCTGCCGGCCCGTGCGGCAAGGGCGGGAAGGAGCTCTGGGGGCATGTGTCCTCTGCGGGGCGCGGCGGTGGCGTCGGGGCGAGGGTACGGGGTGCGGGGCGGACGGCGGTGCGGCGGGGACACGGCGAGCGGGGCCGGTGCGGATCAAGGGCGCCGGGGCCAGGGCGTACGGCGTGGCCGGGGCGGGGTGAGGCCGGAGGCTCGAACGAGGGACGGCGGGCCGCAGCCACGCGGACGCCGAGGCGCACCCCCTGCGCGCCGCGGGGGGGGCAGGCACCGCGGGCACGCGGCACGGCACAGGTGGGCACAGAGCAATGCCGGCGCAGCTCCCCAGCTGCGCCGGCATCTGTGCCGTCCGCCGCACCCCCGTCCCCACGGGGTTTCATGGGTGGATGTCCCCGCCCGGACCGCTCTTCCGGGCCTGGGGTCACCGCTCAGCGCCCCAGCACCACACCCACGGACGACGCCTGTGTGACCACTGCCTCCCAACCGCCGAAGGCGTATGCGAGCAGGGCCGCCAGGGGGAGGACCATCGCGGTCGCCACCAAGGGGTGGCGACGGCCCGTACGACGGGGACGGAACGCCGCGCGTCCCGGCCGGCGGAACGTGCTCCGCGGTGCCGTGTGGGCCATGGTCCCTCTCCTGACCGTTGTCGGTTGTCGTCGGGAGCGGCGGGCGTCGGACCTCGGGGGACGAGCTCTCCACCCGCCGCTCGACCTCAAATCTAGGTCCGCGGCGGGGGCCGGGCGTCATGCCCTCGTACCGATTGCCGGGCCTCCCGGAGGATGAGCCGACACCGGCGGAGTACTCCCCTGGGTGGAGACGGAGGGCCGGGCCTCGGGGTCATCCCGGACGGGGCGCGCGATCCGTCCCCCGACCGCCGGACCCTGCGCACCGCTCCCCCGGGTCCGGCGCGCGGAGCGTGCCGGGGACGGCACGAACGGCTCATCGCTTCGAGTGATCTCGCTCACGCGCACCCCGGTCCGGTGCCCCCGCGACGTCGCCGCCGGCACCGTCCCGCCGGGCCTCGCCTCCCGGGTCCGCGTCGCGTTCCCGGCAGCCGGGCCACACGCCGCGCGGTCGCCGCGCAGCGGTCCAACCCCGGCACGAAGAACGGTGGTTGGGAGGCGGGGCGGAGCCGGGTACACCAGTTCGCAGAGCTGCTGACCCCTCTTCAAGTCTCCTGCCCCGCAACGGGAACCGATCCGGACGAGAGGGCGCGGCCTCTGCGCGCGAGCGGCCGGGGACTCGTAAGCTGTGGCACGTCACACGGACCGGGCAGCGGGGATGAACATGGCGATGATGCGCCTGAGGCGCGAGGACCCGCGCGTCGTCGGCTCGTTCAGGCTTCACCGGCGGCTCGGCGCGGGCGGCATGGGTGTCGTCTACCTGGGCTCCGACAAGAAGGGGCAGCGGGTCGCCCTGAAGGTGATCCGGCCCGACCTCGCGGAGGACCAGGAGTTCCGGTCGCGGTTCGCGCGGGAGGTGTCCGCCGCGCGGCGGATCCGCGGCGGCTGCACGGCGCGCCTCGTCGCCGCCGATCTGGACGCCGAACGGCCCTGGTTCGCCACGCAGTACGTGCCCGGCCCGTCCCTGCACGACAAGGTCGCCGCGGAGGGCCCCTTGGGGGCCGCCGACGTCGCCGCCATCGGGGCGGCGCTGTCCGAGGGGCTCGTGGCGGTGCACGAGGCCGGCGTCGTGCACCGGGACCTGAAGCCGTCCAACATCCTGCTGTCCCCGAAGGGGCCGCGGATCATCGACTTCGGCATCGCCTGGGCGACCGGCGCCTCCACGCTCACCCACGTGGGAACCGCCGTGGGCTCCCCCGGCTTCCTCGCTCCCGAGCAGGTACGCGGAGCCGCCGTCACCCCGGCCACGGACGTCTTCTCCCTCGGTGCCACGCTCGCGTACGCCTCCACGGCCGACTCGCCCTTCGGGCACGGCAGTTCCGAGGTAATGCTGTATCGCGTGGTGCACGAGGAGCCCCATTTGCACGGCGTACCGGACGCGCTCGCCCCACTGGTCCGGACGTGCCTGGCGAAGGACCCCGACGAACGCCCCAGCACCCTCGAACTGTCCTTGCGGCTGAAGGAGATCGCGACCCGCGAGGCCCATCACGGCGCGGCGGACGTGCGCCCGCCGTCGCCGCGGACGGCGGAGGCGGAGCGGACCACCGGGCGACTGGCCGACGGCAGTTACCCCGAACGCACCCTGCGCCGTACCCAGCCGGGCGGCGCCGGAACCCCGCCCCGGGGCACCACCGGTTCACGGGCCGGCGGGGTTCCGTCACGCGGCGGTGGCGGCACCGGCGGTGGCGGCACTCGCGGCGGGTCCGGAGCGATGCGGGGCGGCGGCCCGACGTCCCGGCCCGGTGCACCGTCCGCACCCGTCCCGTCCCGCGGCGGACGGCGTTCGGGGAGCCGACCCGCGCCGCGCAGCGGCGCCGGACGCCCGGCGCCACGCGGCACGGGGACCGGTCTGCGGCCCGCCAATCCGCGGCTGCTGCGCCAGCGGCTTTTCGTGTTCGTCGTGGTGACCCTGCTGGTCGCGCTCGGCATCGCCGTGGTGCAGGGTTGCCAGGGACCCGCGCGCGGTCTGGGCGGGGGCGACGGCGTCGCCCCCGGTTCGGGGCGGCAGGAGCAGGTCGGCCCCGACCGCACGCCCCCGATCGACGGCGGCCGTCGACAGGAGGCCGGGCCGGGGCCGAGGCCCGGGGCCGGAAGCAACCTCTGAGGCTTGTCCTCGGACCTGACCGCGGAACCCCTTGAGACACACCCCCGAACCTCACCGCGGGACCCCTCGGGGTGCGTCCCCGGCGCCGGGCGGCGGAACCCCGCGACGTCGCCTCCCGAGGGCCGGGGGACAGAGAATCCGGGGCCTCGGAGGCCGGGTCAGGCCGTGGGGCGCCCCGTCGCCACCGCATAGAAGGCGACCGCTGCCGCTGCGCCCACATTGAGCGAGTCGACGCCGTGGGCCATCGGGATGCGGACCCGGTCGTCCGCCGCGGCCAGGGCCCGCCGGGACAGCCCGCCACCCTCGGCGCCCAGCATCAGGGCGACCCGCTCCATGCGGTGGGGGGCCACCTCGTCGAGGGTCGCGGCCCGCTCGTCGGGGGTGAGGGCGAGCAGCGTGAACCCGGCCGCGCGGACCGGCTCCAGGCCCCCGGGCCAGCCGTCGAGGCGTGCGTAGGGGACGGAGAAGACCGCGCCCATGGACACCTTGACGCTGCGGCGGTAGAGCGGGTCGGCGCAGTCCGGGGAGAGCAGTACGGCGTCCATGCCGAGCGCTGCGGCCGAACGGAAGATCGCACCGATGTTGGTGTGGTCGTTGACCGATTCCATGATCGCCACCCGGCGGGCGGACTTCAGCAGGTCGCCGGCGGCCGGGAGGGGGCGGCGCTGCATGGAGGCGAGCGCGCCGCGATGCACGTGGTAGCCGGTGACCCGCTCGGCGAGGTCCGGGGCGACCGTGTACACCGGTGCCGGGAGCTCGTCGATGACGTCGCGCATGGTGTCGATCCACTTGGCCGACAGCAGCATCGAGCGCATGGCGTAGCCGGCGTCCATGGCCCGCCGGATGACCTTCTCGCCCTCGGCGATGAACAGGCCCTCGGCCGGCTCGCGCCTGCGGCGCAGTTCGACGTCGGTCAGACCGGTGTAGTCGTGCAGGCGCGGGTCGTCCGCGTCGTCGACGGTGATGAGCTCGGCCACGGGTGTCACTGCCTCGTCTGGTGCGGTGCCGGCGGCGCGGCACGGTTTCTCCGGCCGTCGTCGGTCACGCGGCGGGCCGTGGGCCCACGGCGACGACCTCGCCGACGACGATGACCGCCGGCGGCTTGACGTCCTCGGCACGCACGGTCTCCTCGACCGTGGCGAGCGTCGCGTCGACCCGGCGCTGAGCGGCCGTGGTGCCCTCCTGCACCAGCGCGACCGGCGTGTCGGGGGACTTGCCGTGCGCGACGAGCGTCTCGGCGATCCGCCCTATCTTGTCGACGCCCATGAGGATCACGAGCGTACCGGTCAGCCTGGCCAGGGACGGCCAGTCGACGAGGGAGCGTTCGTCCTCGGGGGCGACGTGGCCGCTGACGACGGTGAACTCGTGGGCGACGCCGCGGTGCGTGACCGGGATGCCCGCCGCACCGGGGACGGAGATGGAGCTGGAGATGCCGGGGACGACCGTGCAGGGGATGCCCGCCTCGGCGAGGGCCTGGAGCTCCTCCATGCCGCGGCCGAAGACGTAGGGGTCGCCGCCCTTGAGCCGGACGACGGACTTGCCCTGCTTGGCGTGCTCGATCAGGGCGTTGTTGATGGCCTCCTGGGCCATGAAACGCCCGTAGGGGATCTTCGCGGCGTCGATCACCTCGACGTGCGGGGGCAGCTCCGCGAGCAGGTCGCGCGGGCCCAGGCGGTCGGCGATGACGACGTCCGCCTCCGCGAGCAGGCGGCGCCCCCGGACGGTGATCAGGTCCGGGTCGCCGGGTCCGCCGCCGACGAGCGCCACGCCGGGAGTGCGGGTGCGGTGGTGCGGGGCGACGAGGGTGCCGTCGCGCAGGCCCTCCACGACCGCGTCGCGGACGGCGGCGGTGTGCCGGGGGTCGCGGCCCTTGGCGTCCGTGGTCAGCACGGCGACGGTGACACCCTCGCTGTGACCCGTCGCCGGAGTCCAGGCGGTGGCGGCGTCGGCGTCGTCGGAGCGCACGCACCAGACCCGGTGCCGCTCCGCCTCTGCGGAGGCGGAGCGGTTCGCCTCGGTGTCGCTGGTGGCGATCAGGGCGTACCAGGCGTCGGCCAGGTCGCCCTCGGCGTACGGGCGCCGCACCCAGGTGATCTCGCCGGTGTCCGCCATCGCCTCCACCGAGGGCGTCGCCTCGGGCGAGACGAGGAGGATCTCCGCACCGGCCGCGATCAGGGCCGGAAGGCGGCGCTGGGCGACCTGGCCGCCGCCGAGGACGACCACTTTGCGGCCGGTGAGGCGGAGGCCTACGGGGTACGCGGGGTGTTCGGCCATGAGGTGCGGCTCCTCGTACAGCGATGCGGTGGGGGCGCGCTGCAGCTCCGGAGCGGCCCTGACGTGCGGATTTTAGCGGTGAGCGGGGCCGGGGGCACGGGTGGTCCGGCTGCTGGGCACCGGACCGCCCCGCTGTCGCCTCTGCTTCTCGGTGACGCCCGCTACTTCTCGGTGACACCTGCCGAATCGAACGTCGCCACCTCGTGCATCGCCCGGGCCGTGCTCTGTACCAACGGGAGGGCCAGCAGTGCGCCCGTGCCCTCCCCGAGGCGGAGGTCGAGGTCGACCAGGGGGCGCAGGCCGAGCTTGTTCAGCGCCGCGACGTGGCCGGGCTCGGCACTGCGGTGGCCGGCGATGCAGGCCGCCAGCACCTCCGGGGCGATCGCGCGGGCGACCAGGGCGGCGGCGCCGGCGCTGACGCCGTCCAGGATGACGGGGGTGCGCAGGGACGCGCCGCCGAGCAGCAGGCCGACCATGGCGGCGTGCTCGAAGCCGCCGAGCGCGGCCAGGGTGCCGAGGGGGTCGGCCGGGTCCGGCTTGTGCAGGTCCAGGGCCCGGCGGACGACCTCGGTCTTGCGGGCCAGCGTCTCGTCGTTGATGCCCGTGCCGCGGCCGGTGACCTCCGCCGGGTCGGCACCGGTGAAGACGGAGATCAGCGCCGCGGACGCGGTGGTGTTCGCGATCCCCATCTCGCCGGTGAGCAGCGCCTTGTTTCCGGCCGCCACCAGGTCGCGGGCGGTCTCGATGCCCACCTCGACGGCCTTCTTGGCCTCCTCGCGGGTCATCGCGGGGCCGGTGGTCATGTCGGAGGTGCCGCCGCGGATCTTGCGGGGCAGCAGGCCCGGGGTGGCGGGAAGGTCGGCGGCGACGCCGACGTCGACGACGCACACCTCGGCGCCGACCTGGCCGGCGAAGGCGTTGCAGACGGCTCCGCCGCCGAGGAAGTTGGCCACCATCTGGGCGGTGACCTCCTGCGGCCAGGGGGTGACGCCCTGGGCGTGCACGCCGTGGTCGCCCGCGAAGATCGCGACGGCCGCGGGCTCCGGGATCGGCGGCGGGCACTGGCGGGACAGCCCGGACAGCTGGGCGGAGATGATCTCCAGCATGCCGAGCGCCCCGGCCGGCTTGGTCATGCGCTTCTGGCGCTCCCATGCCTCGCCGAGCGCCTTGGCGTCCAGCGGGCGGATCTGCGCGACGGTCTCGGCAAGCAGGTCGTGGGGCTCCTCTCCGGGCAGGGCGCGGCGGCCGTACGTCTCCTCGTGCACGACCCAGGACAGCGGGCGGCGCTTGGACCATCCCGCCTGCATCAGCTCGGGCTCGTCCGGGAACTCGTCGACGTACCCGACGCACAGGTAGGCGATGACCTCCAGGTGCTCGGGCAGACCGAGGGCGCGGACCATCTCGCGCTCGTCGAAGAAGCTCACCCAGCCGACACCCAGGCCTTCGGCCCGCGCGGCGAGCCACAGGTTCTCCACCGCGAGGGCCGCCGAGTAGGGGGCCATCTGCGGCTGCGTGTGGCGGCCGAGGGTGTGCCGGCCGCCGCGGGTCGGGTCGGCGGTGACGACGATGTTGACCGGGGTGTCGAGGATCGCCTCGATCTTCAGTTCCTTGAACTGCTTCGCCCGGCCCTTCGGCAGCGACTTGGCGTACGCCTCGCGCTGGCGCATCGCCAGTTCGTGCATGGCCCGACGGGTCTCGGCGGACCGGATGACGACGAAGTCCCACGGCTGGGAGTGGCCGACCGAGGGGGCATGGTGGGCTGCCTCCAGGACGCGGAGGAGCACCTCGTGCGGGATCGGGTCGTCGCGGAAGCCGTTGCGGATGTCGCGGCGCTCGCGCATCACCTTCAGGACGGCCTCGCGCTCGGCCTCGTCGTATCCGGGAGCGGCCGGACCAGTGGATTCCGGTGCGCCGTCCGCGGCGGCGGGCCGGTCGGCTGCTGCCCGGTCGGCGCGGTCCTCCTGGTCGGCGGCCGTGGTCGGCAGGTCCTCGGCCTGCTGCACGACGTCGGTGCCCGGGTCCGTCTCGTGGCCGGGCCCGGCCGCGTCGGCCTCGCGGGGCGCGGGGACGGCGGCGGGCTCGGGCGCCTGCGGGCCCTCCGCCGGGAGGACCAGGGGGTGCGGCGGGGTGGGGGCGAGGTGCGGGGCGGTCGGCACGCTGCCCTCGACCGGCACGAACTGACCGATCGACTGCTCCGGCCCGCTCCGGGCCGGCATGTCGTGTCCCTCCGGCGGCACCGCGCCGCCGGCGGGCTGTCCGGCCGCGGACTGCGCGGACCGGGCGGCCTCCACGATCCGCGCCGCCAGGTCGTCGGCGGAGGCCACCGCGGCGCCGGGCTGCACCGCCGCGGGCCCCGTCGGGATCTCCTGCGGGAGGTGCGGGTCGGGTCCGGGCTGTGCGTCGTGCATGGGCTCTGTGTCCTGGGGCTGTGCGGATTCCGCGAGTTGCGGCGAGGGGACGCCCGCGGGCGGCTCGACCGCGGCGGAGACGGGGGCCTGAGCCGGAGCCTGCTCGGTCACCCGGTCGGCGGAGGCCGACTCCGGTGCCTGCTGGGCGGCGTCGGGTGCGGGGGCCGGGGTGGCGTCGGGTGCCTGGACCGGCAGCGCTTCGGGAACGGGGACCGCGGTCGGCCGGTCCGGCTCGGCCGTCGCCGCTTCGGCAGCGGCATCCGGGCCCGGCACGGGCATCGGCGGGAACTGCTGCGCCGCGGGCTCACCCGCGCCGGGGTCCGCCTCGGGGGCCGTGGGTGCCTGCGGCGGCGGGTCCCCGGCCGGGGACTCCTGCGGGGCGACGGTCACCGGTGCCGTGGCGTCGGGCGCCACCGCTTCGGGCGCCGCGTCGGCTGCCGCCGCTTCGGGCGCGGGCGGCTCGGCCGCGGGCGCTTCGGCGGCCGGTGCCTCGGGCGCGGGCACCTCCCCCCGGGCCACGGCCGGCGTGGTCGTCGAGGGGACGGACCCGTCCTCCGGCGCGACCGGCTCGTCCGACGCTGCGGGCTCGACGGGATCGGCGGGCTGCGCCGGGGCGGGCCCCGTGGCCTGCTCGGAGGGCGCCACGGAAGCGTCGCCCGGCTCGGCCGCGGTGGCCGGGGCTGCCTCGGGAGCCTGACCGGCCTCGGGAACGGCCACGGCGTCCGGCACGGCGGCGCCCTCGGACCGGGGCTCGGCCTCCGCCACGGGCTCGGCCTGCGCCGCTGCTCCGGCGGCGTCGGGCGTGCCCGGCTCGACGGCGGGGGCGAGCACGGCGTCCGGCTCGACGGCAGCGGGGGCGCCGGCCCCGGAGGCACCCTCGGGTGCGGGCGCCGGCTCGGCGGCAGGCGCCGCCTCGGTGCCGGACACGGCCTCCGCCTCGGGAACGACGGGCTGGACCGGCACAGCGGCCTCGGGGACGGCCTCCGGGGCCGGTGCGGGAGCCTCGGCCGACCGGGTCGGCTGCTCCGTCTCCGGAACACCCACGGCACTGTCGTCCGCCGCCGCGGCCGTCCGGGCGGCGGCCCCGTCTGCGCCGGGTGCGGGCGTCGCGGGCGCCTCGGGGGCCGCCTGGGCGTCCCCGGCGTCCGGCAGCGGGCCGTCCGCCGGCGGCGTCTCCTGGCCGGCCTCCTGAGGCACGCCCGCCCCGGCCTGCGGGGACTGCGGCATGCCCGGCTCGGCGGCCGGAACGGCGGCCTCGGCGGCCGGATGCGTCGCCTCGGTGACCGGCGCGGGAACCTCGGCGTGCGCCGCCGGTGCGCTCTCGCCCGGCTGTCGCGCGCCTGCGCCGTCAGGGCCACCGACCGTCTGCTGCTGCGGAGTCGCGTCCTCCGGAGCCGCCGGCGTGCCGGCCACAGGGGTTCCCGGCGCGCCGGTCTCCGCGTCGGCCGGAGACGGCCGGGGCGGTGCGGCGGGGGCTGCGGGCCGGCCTGCCGCCGCTGCCGCCTCCGTGGTGAGGCGGGCGACGGCGGCCTGGGCCGCGCCGACCGGCTCGGCGTGCGCGGCGGGGACGGCGGCCTGCGGATCGACCGTTTCGGCGGCGTTCCCTTCCGCGGCGACCGGGGCCGGGGCCCAGGGCACGGCGCCCTGGGGCGCCGCCTGGCGCACCGGCGCGACGTCGAGGTACTCGGGGCCGGCGGGCGGTCCCGGCTGGCGTGCGGGGACGCCGGCGGGGCCGCGGTCGGCGAGGGAGCGGACCGGGCTTGCGGAGGCGTCGGGGATCGGCGGGCCGAGGTGCAGCGGCCGGCGGGGGGTGATCGGCGGGATCGGCGCCGTGGGGGCGGTGGGCGGCGTCGGGTTCGGCAGGCGGACACCGCTGAGGTCGACCGAGCCGCTGTCGCGGCCGGACAGCTCGTGGGGGCCGGGCTCGTGCACGGTCTCGACGACCGGCTCGGGCGCGGGCGGCGCCACCTCGTTGCCCCAGGCTCCGCCGGATCCCGGCAGCAGCAGCTCTTCGTCCTCGGCGGTGGTCTCGGAGAGGTGGGTGGGGTACGCGTCGGGCGCGGCGGCGCCCGGCTGCTCCACCGTGCCTGCGTTCTCCGGCAGCCCCTCGCCCGGGACCTGGCCGGTGTCGGTCATGCGTACCCCTCGCCAAATCGGTTGGTGCCTCTACGCCCGGCTCACGCGGAACGGCGCGCCGACCGCCCGCAGTGAAGAACGAGCGTGCGTGCCCGGCGGCACGAACGACCCGCCCGGGAAAGACGACAAAGCCATCGAGTGGCATTGTCGCGGCCGTTGCGCCGTCGCGACAGCGTGATCCGCGACAGCCCGCTGTGGACTGCGCCACGTTGCGCGTCCTCGGGTTCTGCCGTACCACACCCGCCCCAAAACAAGCGCGTTTTCCGGACATTGACCGACGAAGTGACGGACGACCGGATGTGGTGCGACGATCGGCCAGCCTACCGCGCGCAGTACGACGAGAGGATCACGGGGCGCGGTCCGGGAGCACCCCGCTGAGCAGGAAGGCGACGCTCCGCTCCGTCTCCGTCCAGTGGCGGGTGTCGAGTTCCACGGACTGCAGGAGGGAGCACTCGACGTCGTACCCGTGTTCGGTCAGGTCGCGGCCGACGAGCTCGGCCTCGTCGCGGGTGGCGGCGTGCGTGACGATGCGCTGGGGGCGCCGGTCGGCGACCGCCGAGACCACGGGGGCTCCCCCGCCGCCGATGCGGACGACGTCCGGTTCGGGCAGGTTCTCCAGGACGTGCGGGGCGGTGCCCTGGACGATCTGGAGCTGGACGCCGTGGCGGCGGGCGGCGGCGTCGGTGCGGGCGCAGGCCGCCGGGTCCCGGTCGACGGCGAGGACGCCGGCCCCGGCGCGGGCCGCCTCGGTGGCGAAGGCCCCGGAGCCGCAGCCGATGTCCCACACCAGATCGCCGACGCGCGGCCCGAGGCGGGCGAGCTGCGCGGCGCGCAGGGACGGGGTCTCGCCCTCGCCGAGAGGGCCGTCGTAGGCGCGGGCGGGCAGGACCCAGCCGCGGGGGCCGGCGGACGGGTCCCGGCCGGCGATCCAGGCGTCGCCCTCGGCGGCCCCGGCCGGGCCGACGACGATGACGACGTTGGGGTCGCGCCAGGAGTGGTCGGCGGCCTTGTCCGAGGTGACGACGGTGACCTGTTCGCGCTCGGTGCCCAGGGCCTCGCAGATGACGAAGGTGCGGTGGACGCCCTCCAACAGGAGGCCGAGTTCGGCGGGGCCGGCGCCGGGGGCGGTGAGCACCGCGACCTTGGTGTGGGCGCGGCATACGTTCACGGCGCGTCGCAGGGTGCGGCGGTGTGCGACGACCACTTGGGCGTCGTCCCAGGGCATGCCGGCGCGCGCGAAGGCCGCGGCGACCGAGGAGACGCCGGGGACGACCTCGACCTCCAGCCCGAACTCGGGTGCGCGCAGGGTGCGTACGACGCCGAAGAAGCCGGGGTCGCCGTCGGCGAGGACGACCGCGGTGCCGCGGTGGGCGGCGATGCGGCGGGCGGCCAGGGCGAGGCTGCCCAGGCGGATGCGTTCGGCGGTGGCGGGCACCTCGGGCAGCGCCAGGTGGTGGGGGGCACCGGCCACCAGCGTGGTGGCGCCCAGGGCGGCACGGGCCGTCGCGGTCAGCGGCGAGCCGTCCCAGCCGATCACCGTGACCCGGTCGGCCATCGTCGTCAGTCTCCTGGGGGTGTGCGCAGGTCTGCGGATCGTGCCGGGGGGCGGCACGCACCGCGGGCGGGCCCCGTGAGGTTACCCGGCGTGGCCGGGTGGCGCGGCACGGGTGTCGCCCCGCGGGTTCAGTTCCAGTCTCCGTAGGAGGTGAAACCGGTGTCGGCGAGTTCGGCGTCGACACCCTCCAGGTCCTCGGGCAGCAGGCTCCACACGATGAAGTCGGTGCGGACGTCGCTCCAGGTGCCGTCGTCGTCGCGCACGTGCGCTATGCAGGCGTTGCGCAGCACGCCCTCGCTGATGCAGCCGATCTTCTGGGCGACCTGCTGGGAGGCGGCGTTGTCGGCGGCGGTGCGCACCTCGATCCGCTCGAACCTCTGGTCGCGCAGGAGCCACTGCGCGGTGGCGAGGGCGGCCTCGGAGGCGTAGCCCTCGCCACGGGCCCACGGCGCGATGATGTACGACAGTTCGGTGGAGCGCACGTGCCAGTCGGTCCGGCCGAGTTGGACGACGCCGACCAGGCGCTGGGTGAGGAACTCGGTGACGGCGAGGCCGAGTCCGCGGCCGGCCTCCCGCTCGGCGGGCGCGTACCCGGTGATCCAGGTGCGGGCGCCGTCCTCGGTGAACGGCTGGGGCACGTCGGTCCAGGCCGCGACCTGCTCGTCGTTCATCATCGCCGCCAAGGCGGGGACGTCGTCCTCGTCGAGGGGGCGCAACACCAACCGCTCCGTGCTGATGGAGATGTTGGGGAAGGTGCTCGTCATGCGCCACTCCGTGAACTTCAAAGGCCTTCGGACACTTCGGATCGTGCTGAACTGCCCAGCATGCAGCATGAAAGCACTCGACCGCATCACGGGGTCCGCTCGGGCGGGCCGAGCGGACCCCGTGGGGTGGGGCGGGCGGTCGGGCGGGTCAGAAGGAGGCGAGGACGGAGCCGGCGTACGTGTCCTCGATGAACTTCTTCACCTCGGGGGAGGTGAGGAGTTCGGCGAGCTTCTTGACCCGCGGGTCGTTCTCGTCGCCCTTCTTCACGGCGAGGAAGTTGCCGTAGGGGCTGTCCTTCGGCGACTCCAGGACGAGGGCGTCGTCGGCGGGCTTCAGGTCGGCCTCGATGGCGTAGTTGCCGTTGATGACGGCCGCGTCCACGTCGTCCAGGGAGCGCGGGGTGAGCGCCGCCTCCAGTTCCTTGAACGTGAGGTTCCTGGGGTTGGCGGTGATGTCCGCGGGGGTCGCGTCGTTGCCGACGCCGTCCCTGAGGGTGATCAGTCCGCCGGCGGCGAGCAGCTTCAGGGCGCGGGCCTCGTTGACGGTGTCGTTGGGGACGGCGACGGTCGCACCGCTCTTCAGCTCGTCGGCCTTCTTCACCTCGTGCGAGTACAGGCCGAGGGGCTCCAGGTGCACCGTGACGACGGGCACGATGTGGGTGCCCTTCTTCTCGTTGAAGTCGTCGAGGTACGGCTGGTTCTGGAAGTAGTTGGCGTCCACCGAGCCGTCCTCCGTCGCCGTGTTCGGCGTGACGTAGTCGGTGAACTCCTTGACCTCCAGGTCGAGGCCGGCCTTCTCGGCGAGGTGGTCCTTGACGTAGTTCAGGATCTCGGCGTGCGGGACCGGGCTGGCGGCGACGACCAGCGGACCGGTCGCGCCGGAGGCGGAGTCCTTGTCCGAGGCGCAGGCGGTGAGCCCGAGGGCGAGGGCTCCGGCGGCGAGGACGGCGGTGGTGATCTTGGCGGTGTTACGCACGAAAAGTGCCTTTCCTTGGGTGGTGCGACCCCGTCTTGGGTGGAACGGGGAGTCCGTGGGGGCGTCAGGCCGTCCTGCTGCCGGCCGTGGCGGCCTTGAGGAACCTGAGCGCGGGCGCGGGAGAGGATCGGCCGCCGCGCCGGTACAGGGCGCGGGCCGTGCAGTCGCCGGCGAACTGGATGAGGGAGATGACGACGGCGAGGATCGCCACTGTGATCCACATCAGTTGGGTCTCGAAGCGCTGGTAGCCGTAGCGGATGGCGATGTCGCCGAGGCCGCCGGCGCCGACGGTGCCGGCCATGGCGGAGTAGCCGATGAGGGCGACGATCGTGGTGGTCGTGCTGGAGACGAGGGACGGCAGCGACTCCGGGACGAGGACCTTGCGGACCACGGTCCAGGTGTTGCCGCCCATCGCCTGGACCGCCTCCACGAGCCCGCCGTCCACTTCGCGGACGGCCGTCTCGACGAGGCGTGCGAAGAACGGGATCGCTCCGATGGCGAGCGGCACGATGGCGGCGTCGCGGCCGATGGTCGTGCCGGTGATCCACCGGGTGAAGCCCATCAGAGCGATCATCAGGATGATGAACGGCATCGAGCGGGCGACGTTCACGAGCTGGCCGACGACCTTGTTGGCGACGGTGTTGCTCAGGAGTCCGCCCCGGTCGGTGAGCACGAGGAGGATGCCGAGCGGCAGTCCGCCGGCGACGGCGACGAGGGCGGACCAGCCGACCATGTAGAACGTGTCCCGGCAGGCCTGGGTCAGCAGCGGCTGCATCTCGGACCAGTCGGTCGTGCTCACTTGTGTGCACCTTCCTCCACCGGGACGGGCTGCCGGTCCTGTTCGGTGACGACGTCGACCTGGAGTCCCTGCTCGCGCAGGAAGCCGACGGGTACGACGTTGTCCTCGTAGCGGCCGGGCAGTTCGATGCGCATGCGGCCGATCTGGCGGCCGCCGACGGTGTCG
This sequence comes from Streptomyces actuosus, assembly GCF_016921115.1. Taxonomy (GTDB): domain Bacteria; phylum Actinomycetota; class Actinomycetes; order Streptomycetales; family Streptomycetaceae; genus Streptomyces; species Streptomyces actuosus_A. The sequence continues at coordinate 132,608 of NZ_JAFFZS010000010.1, read as the reverse complement.
ACGGCGGCGCCGAGGATGGAGATGTCGATGTTGTAGGTGCGTGCCAGGCGGGAGACGACCGGCTGGGTGGCGCTCTCGCCGCGGAAGGTGACGTCGACGACGGTGCGGTCGGTGCCGGTGGCCTCGCCGCCGACCGGGAACAGGGCGGAGGCCAGAGCGGAGCCGGGGGTGGCCAGCAGTTCGCCGACGGTGCCGGACTCCACGACGCGGCCCCTCTCCATCAGGGCGGCGCTGTCGCAGATCGACTTCACGACGTCCATCTCGTGGGTGATGAGCAGCACGGTGAGGCCGAGCTGCCGGTTCAGGTCGCGCAGCAGTTGGAGGATCGAGCGGGTGGTCTCCGGGTCGAGGGCGCTGGTGGCCTCGTCGGACAGCAGTACCTTGGGGTCGCCGGCCAGGGCGCGGGCGATGCCGACGCGCTGCTTCTGGCCACCGGAGAGCTGGGCCGGGTGGGCGTCGGCCTTGTCGGCGAGACCGACGAGGTCGAGCAGGTCCAGTGCCTTGCGGGAGCGGTCCCGGCCGGACATGCCGAGGATCTCCAGGGGAAGTTCGACGTTGTCCCGCACGGTCCGCGAGGAGAGCAGGTTGAAGTGCTGGAACACCATGCCGATGCGGCTGCGCGCCTCGCGCAGGGCGCGGGAGGCACGGCGGCCGCGGCCGACCAGGGCGGTGAGGTCCTGGCCGTCCACCGTCACGGTGCCGGCGGTGGGTCGTTCCAGCAGGTTGATGCAGCGGATGAGGGAGGACTTGCCGGCGCCGGACTGGCCGATGACGCCGAACACCTCGCCTTCCCGGACATGGAGGTCGACGCCGTCCAGGGCGGTGACCTCGGGGCCGTGGGAACGGTGGGCCCGGTAGGTCTTCGTCAGGCCCGATGTGGTGATCACTGGGGTTTCCGTCACTGTCGGGTGCACGGGCGTGGGTGTGCCCGTGCGGGAGTGCATGCGGTCATGAGCGCGGCACGGTTCTCGCGGTGGCGTGGAACCGGGGGAGAACAGGTGCGCGGTGTCCCCCCGCGCCGTTCAGGCGGTGGGGGCGGGGGCGGACTCACGTACGGTCGGACCCTACGGACGTGCCCGGGTGGCTCGCTTCGGGGCGCGAGGCTCTGGGGTGGTGCAGGGGCCCTCTAGAAGGCGCACATTCGACACATGCGACGAGCACCGGGCGTCATGGTCGCCTCGGTCGCAGGGATGCGGCAGCTCGTCGTGGTCATGCGAGCAGTAAAGCAGACGTACGGTGCTGACCCGCCGCGACCGTCCACATCGTGGACGGCCGCGGACAGGTGCCGGGCGGAGCCGCCCGGCCTCCCCCTTCCGTCCGGTGGCCGCCCGCCGGCCAGTGCGGACAAGGGCGCGGGGCCGGCGGGCAGCCGGGCCGGCGGCCTTGTCACGGGACGGGACAGGCGGCGACGGCTGTGGCCGAAGCCACGGCGGCCGGGCCTGCCGTGGCGCGCCCGGCGACGGCCGGCCCGGGCCCCGGCCGGCCCCCGTCGCGGGGCGGCGACGGGGGCCGGCCGGGGCCGTAATAGGGTCACTGCATGCTTGATGCCCTGACGCTGGTGACCGGTGTCGCCGCGCTGCTGCTCGCCGCGTGGTGCGGCTGGGCGGCCTACCGCGACCAGCCGACGAAGGACTGGCACTTCATCGGAATGGCCGTGGTCACGCTGCTGGCCACCGTCCAACTGGTGACCGGGATCGTGCTGCTGGCGCGGGGCGGGGAGCCGGAGCAGGGCACGACGATCTTCGTGGCGTATCTGCTGGGCGCGTTCGCCTGCATCCCGGCGGCGGGGTTCATGTCGCTTGCCGAGCGCACCCGGTGGGGGTCGGTGACGGTGGCGGCCGGCGGTATCGTCCTGGCCGTGCTCGAGGTGCGGCTCTACGACATCTGGGGAGGCTGAGGTGACCACCGTGGAAGAGAAGCCGAAGCGGCTCATCAGCGGCCCCGGCATGCTGCTGGTCTGGTTCTACGGCGTGATGGTCGTCGGCGCGGTCTCGCGCTCGGTGTACCAGATCGCCACCGAGTTCGACCGTGCCCCGCTGGCGTACTCGCTGTCGGCGGTCGCCGGCCTGGTCTACGGGTTCATCACGTACACACTGGTGCGCGGCGGCGAGAAGGCCCGGCGGGCGGCGCAGGTGTGCTGCGCCGCCGAACTCGCGGGCGTGCTCATCGTCGGCACCTGGACCCTGGTGGAGCCGTCGGCGTTCCCGGACGCGACGGTCTGGTCGGACTACGGCATGGGCTACGTCTTCATCCCCGTGCTGCTGCCGCTGTCGGCGCTGTACTGGCTGCGCCGGAACCGCACGGTCACGCCGTAGCGGCGTACGCCCCCGCCGGCTTCTCCAGGACGATCATCCGTACGCCGTCGGAGCCCTCCATCGTGCCGACGGCCTCGTAGCCCACGCGCCGGTACAGGCGCAGGTTGCCCTCGCTGCGGTGGCCGGCCTGGAGGCGGAACCTCGTGGCGCCGCGCTCCTCGGCCAGGGCGGACTCGGCCGCGCGCAGCAGGCGCGCGCCGATGCCGTGGCCCTGGAGGCGGGGGTGGACGCAGAGGTTGCCGATGGCGGCCGCGCCGTCCTCGCTCACGCGTCCGCGGACGGAGCCGACGACCTCTTCGCCGAGCCGGGCCACGAAGACGCAGTCGGCGGCGACCTCCGCCCGGACGGAGTCGAGGGTCTGGACGAGCGGGTCGATGCGGTAGTTGCCGTACAGCGCCGCCTCGCTCTGGAAGCACAGGTACTGGAGCCTGAAGATCTGCTCCGCGTCCTGCTCGGTCGCCACCGAGATGGTCACGCTCATGCCCATGTGCGCATGCCTCCCGCTCACCTGATCACCGGTTGTCCCCCACTCCTATCCCCGCACTTCGCGAGCCGCAACCTCCGGCGCGAGCAGGCGGCGCAGACATTCCAGGCATCTGGAACGTTCCGGCCCGAGAGAGCCCTGTGAGATACCCAACTCCCCGGCGATCTCGCGGTAGGTGAGGTCCCTCGGCGACAGGAGCGCCTCCAGCAGACCGGGGCAGCGGCCGGGCAGCCGGCGGACGGCCTCGCGCAGGGCGCGGCGGGCGGCGAGGGCGAGGGCGAGGCCTTCCGGGTCCCGGTCGCCGATGTCGGCGGGCTCGGTGCCGTAGGGCCGTTCCAGGCGGCGCGTGCGCCGGGTGCGCCGGGCCTCGAAACGGACGGCGCGCCGGAGCCAGCCGGGCGGGTCGGCCGGCGGGGCGCCGGAGGCGAGCCGCTCCAGCAGCCGGAGCCAGACCTCCTGTTCCAGGTCGCCGGGATCGGTGCCGAGGGCGTGGGCCTCCGCCCGGGCCTCTGCGGCGAGGAGGGGGCGGAGGGCGGCGAGGAGGTCGTGCTTCATGTGCGGCACGACGCGGCCGCGCGGGCGGCGGGTTGCCCGGGCGGCCTGGGGTCACTCCATCGGGTGGGTCAGCCCTTGACGCAGTCCTCGCGGGCCAGCACGGCGGTGTCGGGGTTGTCGGTGAAGACGCCGTCGATGCCGGTGGCGAAGTACGTCCGGAAGGCGCCGAAAGCGTCACCGTAGGCGTCGGCGTCCGTGCCCGCGCGGAAGTCGGCCGGCAGGAAGGGGTTCTCGTTGCGCATCGTCCAGGGGTGCAGGACGAGCCCCACCCTGTGCGCGTCGGCGACGAGCGTGGTGGGCCGGGTCAGACGGCCGTCGGCGTCCCTGGGGATGACGAGGTCCAGGGTGGGGCCGATGCCCTGGGCGTAGCCGGCGATCTCCCGCAGGCCCCTGGGGGTGATCAGGTCGGCGACCGTGCGCGGGTCACCCGCCTCGACGAAGTCCCAGGGGCGGCTGTTCGCCGAGGACAGCAGCACGACCAGCGGGTTGTCGACGAGCCTGTTCAGCCGCTCGATGCTGCTCGGCTCGAAGGACTGCACGATGACCGGCGAGGTCCGGCGGTCCTTGCGGTGCCTGCGCAGCAGCGCGGCGACCCGCTCCTCCAGGGGCAGGCCCAGCTTGCGGAAGTAGCTCGGGTGCTTGGTCTCGGGGTAGATCCACACCGGCCGGCCGCGCCGGCGGCTCTGCTCGTCCTGCCACCGCAGGACCTCTTCGAAGGTGGGGATCTCCCAGCGTCCGTCGTAGAGGGTGTTGTGCGGCCGGTTGGCCCGGATGCGCTCGACGGCCCGCAGCCGCTTCAGTTCCGCGAGGCTGAAGTCCTCGGTGAACCATCCGGTGGTGGGAACCCCGTCGACGACCTTGGTCGTCCTGCGGTCGGCGAACTCGGGGTGGGAGGCGACGTCCGTGGTGCCGCCGATCTCCGGCTCGTGGCGGCACACGAGGTGACCGTCGCGGGTGGGCACCAGGTCGCCGGCCTCGACGATGTCGGCTCCCAGGTCGAGGGCCAGCTGGTAGGAGCCGAAGGTGTGCTCGGGCCGGTATCCGCTGGCTCCGCGGTGCCCGATGACCGTCGGCACGGGCAGGCTCCCGAGCCCGCCGCCGTGCCCGGCGCCCCGGGCCGCGCTCGCGGTGCCGGGCAGCCCGAGGACGGCGCCGCCCGCACCGAGCACCGCCGCGCCGAGCAGTGCCCGTCGCGCGGTCCCGCCCGCGCGGTCCTCCGACTCCTGCGGTACCCGCGTTCCGTCCGTTGCCATGCGCGTCCTCCTGCCGGCCTGCTGGCTGGGTGTTCTGGCGCGCCGATCGTAGGGGCGTGGACATGACGAACGGGAGGCGTCGGCTCGAACGCGCGGATGACGGCGGATGACGCCTGCGCGCCGCGGCCTGACGGCCCGTCGGCTCCACGGTGCGACGCGGCCGCCGGGCGGCGGTTCGCACGCGATGTGCGTCACACCGGATCCGCCGTGCAACGCGCCGTCCACGGCACGGCACCGCAGGTAAACCCGCATCAACAGTGCGTAAGAACTCGGTGAACCCGATGTGCGTCACCAGGGGGGCCGCGAGTATCGTCCTCACCTGCACAGACTCATACCGCAAACCCTTGACACCGGAGGGCCCGTTGTCCCGCTTCGCGATCATCAAGGCAGTGCTCGGCCCGGTCATGCGCCTGATGTTCCGGCCACAGGTGGAGGGCGCGGAGCACATCCCCGGCGACGGTCCGGTGATCCTGGCCGGCAATCACCTCACCTTCATCGACTCGATGATCCTTCCGCTCGTCTGCGACCGGCAGGTCGTCTTCATCGGCAAGGACGAGTACGTCACCGGCAGGGGCCTCAAGGGCCGGCTCATGGCCTGGTTCTTCACCGGTGTCGGCATGATCCCGGTCGACCGGGACGGCGGCCGCGGCGGTGTCGCCGCCCTGATGACCGGCCGGCGGGTGCTGGAGGAGGGCAGGGTCTTCGGCATCTACCCCGAGGGCACCCGGTCGCCCGACGGACGGCTGTACCGGGGTCGCACGGGCATCGCGCGGCTGACACTCATGACCGGCGCACCGGTGGTGCCGTTCGCGATGATCGGCACTGACAAGATCCAGCCGGGCGGGTCGGGGATGCCCCGGCCGCACAAGGTGACGGTCCGTTTCGGCCCGGCGATGGAGTTCTCGCGGTACGAGGGGATGGACCGGGACCGCTATGTGCTGCGAGCCGTGACGGACTCGGTGATGACCGAGGTGATGCGGCTGTCGGGGCAGGAGTACGTGGACATGTACGCGAGCAAGGCCAAGGAGGCGGCGTAGGACCCGCCGCTCCCGTCGCCCCCGCCGCCCCGTCCCGAGGGCACGCCCCACGCCGCCCGGCGTGGGGCGTCGGTGTGTCCGGGCCCCGGTTCGCGCACGTCCGGTACGGGAACCGGGGCTCGGCGAGCCGGGGCGCGGGGACGCGCAGCGGGCGGGAGCCCGGCGCCGGTGGTGGGCACAGGGTCCGGGGGCGGCTCCCCGCGGGCCGGGCGACCCGGCGCGGCCGCGGCTCAGAGCCGCCGGCGACTGCCGGTGGGCGACGGGTCCCGGCGCGGCTCAGCCGTGCCGACGCCCGCCGTCCTGGGGCCTGCCGTCCAACCACTGGCCGCGGAGCATGAACCAGGCTGCCGCAGCCGTGGCCAGCAGGACGGCCGCGCCGACTCCCGTGGCGACGGTGAGGCCGTGGACGAAGGCCTCCCGGGCCGAGGACAGCAGTGCCTCCGCGGTTCGCGGGGACAGGCCCTGTGCCGCCTCCACCGCACCGCCCAGTGACTCGTGGGCCGCGGCCGGGGCACCGGCGGGCACCGGGAAGGCGCGGTAGGCACCCGTCACGATGGAGCCGAGTACGGCGATGCCGAGGGCGGCGCCGAGTTCGTAGGCCGTCTCCGAGACCGCGGAGGCAGCGCCCGCCTGCTCCTTGGGCACGCTGGAGAGGATCACGTCGGCGGTGACGGTGAAGGAGAACCCCGCGCCGACGCCCACGACCAGCAGGGCGGCGCCGAGCAGCGGGTAGCCGGTCGACCGGTCCAGCGTGGTCAGCACGGCGAGCGCCAGACCGATCGCGGCCAGACCACCGGAGACGACGGTGCGCACCGACAGGCGGCGGGCCGCACGACCGGCGACGAGACCGGCCGCCACCGCGCCGATCGCCGCGGGCAGTTCGGCGAGGCCCGCCTCGAACGGGCGCCTGCCCTGGACCAGTTGCAGGTACTGGGAGAGGAAGAAGACCAGGCCCGACAGACCGAAGACGGTGAGCAGGTCGGCGAGGACCGCCCCGCTGAATCCGCGACTGCGGAACAGGCGCATGTCCAGCAGGGGCGCGGGCAGCGTGAGCTGGCGGCGGACGAAGCCGTACAGGGCGGCGGCGCCGAGCAGGCCGGCGGCGAGGGTGCTCCAGGCGAAGCCGTGCGCGGCGGCCTCCTTCACCGCGTACACGAGGCCGATCATCCCGACGAGGGACAGCAGCACACTGGTCACGTCCCACGGGCCGGGATTCGGGTTCCGCGATTCGGGCAGCGTCCTGATGCCGACGAGGACCAGCACCACCATCACCGGCAGGTTGATGAGGAAGACCGAGCCCCACCAGAAGTGCTCCAGCAGGAAGCCGCCGGCGACGGGGCCGACGGCCGTGCCCGCGGAGGCGGTGGCGCCCCAGATGCCGACGGCGAGACTGCGCTCGCGCGGGTCGTGGAAGATGTTGCGGATCAGGGCCAGGGTGGCGGGCATGAGGGTCGCGCCGGCGACCCCGAGCAGCGCCCGGGCCATGATCATCGTCTCGGGCGTGGTGGCGTAGGCGTTGAGCACGGAGATCGCGCCGAAGGCCGTGGCGCCGCCGAGCAGGATCCGCTTGCGGCCGATGCGGTCGCCGAGGCTGCCCATGGAGACGAGCAGGCCCGCGATGACGAACGAGTAGACGTCGCCGATCCACAGCAGCTGGGTGCCGGACGGCTGGAGGTCCTCGCTGATGTAGGGGGTCGCCAGGCCGAGGACGGTCGCGTCGACGGCCACCAGCAGCACGGCGAGCACGAGGACGGACAGCGCGAGCCAGCGGCCCGGGCGCTTCACCGCCTCGCTCGTGCGTGCCGGCTGCAGGGTGCTGGTCATGGTTCCTCTCTTCGGGGTGTGTCCGCGGGTCGGGTACCGGCGCGGAGTGGTTCAGGCGGTGGGGGTGTCCGTGGGGCGGCGCGCGCCGCCCAGCAGCAGTTCGACGATCATGTAGGTGAACTCGCGGGGCGCGACCCGGCCTTCGGCCACCGCCCAGGCGGCGGACGCCAACAGGCCGTACAGCGCCTCGGTCAGCCACGCGGGGGTGAGGTCGATCCGGAACTCCCCGGTCTCCTGACCACGCCGGAACAGATCCGCGATGCGCTCGTCGATGCGGGCCCAGCCCGCGTTCTGCTCCTCCCCCTCGAACAACTGGTTCTCGGTGTAGAGGAAGGCGAGCAGGCCCGCCTGCGGCTCGATCTCGGCAACGAGCCGGCGTACGGCGTCGCCGACCGGGCCTTCGTCGAGCCGGGCGGCGTCCAGGGCGGCCTCGCACTCGGCGATGCCGAGCGCCTCCAGCGCCCGCACGAGCGCGTCGCGGCCGGCGAAGTGCCGGTGCAGCGTGGCACGGCTGATCCCGGCGGCTCTGGCGACCTCGTCCATGGTCGCGGTGGACTTGCGGGTCAGCAGGGTGGCGGCGCTGCGCAGTACGTGGTCAGGGTCGACAGCCATGACACAACCATACCCCATGTGAGACATCCCTGTCTCACTCAAGGCATGTGAGTCTCACCTTGGGGACAGGGGGACACCGACCGGGGTCCGGCGCGTCCTCGCCGGCCGGTCTGGAGGCGGACCCGTCACCCGGACGCGGAGGCGGGCCCGCTCGGCGTGCAGGCGCCTCGGGGACGGGAGCGGGAACGGCCGGCCGCATCGAGCGCAGGCGGTCATGCGGCCGGCCGCATCGAGCCACGGTTCCGTCGGTGTGCCCGCGCCTCCGCACCGCCGGTGCGGCCGGGCCGGCGTGGGCTCAGTGCCAGGGCAGCTGCCCGCGGCGCGCCCAGTAGGCCCCCGGCTCCTCGACGAGGGCGGCGAGTCGGGCCACCTGGTCCTCGTCCAGGTCGACGGCCGGGGCGTGCAGGTTGGAGGCCAGCTGGGCGACGGTCGCGGCACCCGAGAGGACGACGCCGGCCCAGGGCCGGCGCAGCACGAGTGCGAGGGCGACGGCGTCGCAGCTGAGCCCCGTCTCGCGGGCGACGGCCTGCAACGGCTCCGGCGCGTGCGGCCCGGCGAGCCGCCCGTTGGCCATGCCCTCCTTGACGATCACGGTGAGGCCGGCGTCGTGCGCCTCGGCGAGGGCGGCCCCGGCCGATGTCTCCAGGGCGTTGTACGTGGACTGGACGGTGCGGAAGAGGGGCTCTCCGTCGACCGTGACGGCGAGCGCGGCGCGGATGGCGTCGGCCTGCACGGGGCCGCTGGTGGAGAAGCCGACGGTGACGCCCTCGGCGGCCGCCTCGGCCAGCCGGGCGTGCAGTTTGCTGTCGGTGAGGGCGGGACTGTCCGGGGTGACGGAGTGGATCTGGTAGAGATCGAGCCGGTCACCGAGGAGGGTGTCGGTCTCGGCGCGCTGCCGCTCGTAGGTGGCGAGGCCGTGGTCCTTGACCTCGTGGTGCTCGGCGTCGGTGGACCAGCCCGCGGTGTAGGTGTAGCCCCACTTGCTGCCGACGACGACGTCGTCGAGGGCGGGACGCGCGGCGAGCCAGTCGGCGAGGAACTCCTCGGAGCGGCCGTAGGAGCGGGCCGCGTCGATGTACCTGACGCCTTGGGCGTAGGCGGCGTCGAGGAGTTCGTGGGTGCGCTCGCGCAGGGCCTCGACGCTGCGGTCGGGGGGCAGGTCGTGGTCCCGGCCGAGGTTGATGTAGCCGGGGCGGCCGACGGCGGCGAGACCGAGCCCGATGTGGCAGGTCGGCGTCGTGGCAGCGGCGAGACGTGCGAAGGGCATCGACGGCTCCGTTCGGTCGGGTGACCAACGTAACCGCGAACGGGCACTCCGCCGCCACCTGGGCACGCGTCGCCCGCGGTGCCCTCACCGGACCGCGCCCCTCGGGCCGCTCCCCGGCGCCGGCGTGGGCACGGCCGGTCGGCGGGACCGGCGCACCCCGGCGGCGAGCCGGACCTCCGGCGGGAGGGGGCGGTCAGCCGCCCGGGAGTGGAGTCCCCGACCGGCGCGGCACGGCAGGGGCGGCGGCCCCCGGCGTGCCGGCAGGTGTACGGCCGGCGCCCGGCGGCGGGGTCGCGGCCCCGCGGGAAGCCGGTGCGGGCTACTTCTTCGCCCCGACCCACTCCCGCTGCACCGTCAGGTCGGCCTTCACCTCGGCCAGCTGCGTGGCCACGGCATCGGGTGCCGTGCCGCCGCGCCCGTTGCGGGAGGCGAGGGCGCCGGGGACGTGGAGAACCGAGCGGACCTCCGGAGTGAGGTGGGCGGAGATCTCGGCGAACTGCTCGTCGGTCAGGTCGTCGAGCTCCTTGCCCTCGGCCTCGGCGACCTTCACGCACTCCCCGGCGACCTCGTGCGCCACCCGGAAGGGCACGCCCTGCTTCACCAGCCACTCGGCGATGTCGGTGGCGAGGGAGAAGCCGGCCGGCGCCAGCTCCTCCATGCGCTCGCGGTGCACGGTCAGGGTCGCCATCATGCCGGTGAAGGCGGGAAGCAGGATCTCCAGCTGGTCGATGGAGTCGAAGACCGGCTCCTTGTCCTCCTGGAGGTCCCGGTTGTACGCGAGCGGCAGCGCCTTCAACGTGGCCATCAGGCCCGTGAGGTTGCCGATCAGCCGGCCGCTCTTGCCGCGCGCCAGCTCCGCGATGTCCGGGTTCTTCTTCTGCGGCATGATCGACGAGCCGGTGGAGAACGCGTCGTGCAGCGTCACGAAGGAGAACTCCTTCGTGTTCCAGATGATGATCTCCTCGGCGATGCGGGAGACGTCGACGCCGATCATCGCCGTGACGAAGGCGAACTCCGCGACGAAGTCGCGGGAGGCCGTGCCGTCGATGGAGTTGCCGACGCTGCCGTGCTCGAAGCCGAGGTCCCTCGCGACCGCCTCCGGGTCGAGGCCCAGGGACGATCCCGCCAGCGCGCCGGAGCCGTAGGGCGAGACCGCGGTCCGCGCGTCCCACTGCCGCAGCCGCTCGGCGTCCCTGGACAGGGCCTGCACATGGGCGAGGACGTGGTGGGCGAAGAGCACCGGCTGGGCGTGCTGGAGGTGGGTGCGTCCGGGCATCGCGACGTCCGGGTGTGCCTCCGCCAGGCCCACCAGGGCCTCCTGGAGATCGGTGACGAGACCGCCGACGATCCGGGCGTGGTCGCGCAGGTACATGCGGAACAGGGTCGCGACCTGGTCGTTGCGGGAGCGGCCCGCGCGCAGCTTGCCGCCCAGGTCGGGACCGAGCCGTTCGAGCAGGCCCCGCTCCAGGGCCGTGTGGACGTCCTCGTCGGCGACGGTGCCCACGAAGTCACCCGAGGCCACGTCCGCCTCCAGCCGGTCGAGGCCGTCGAGCATCCGGGTCAGTTCGTCCTCCGTGAGCAGTCCCGCCTTGTGCAGCACGCGCGCGTGGGCACGGGAGCCGGCGATGTCGTACTTCGCGAGCCGCCAGTCGAAGTGGACGGACGCGGACAGCTTGGCCAGGGCCTCGGCGGGGCCGTCGGCGAAACGGCCGCCCCACAGCCGGACGTCACCGCTGTTGCTGCTCACTTGCGTTGCTCCTCGGGAGGGTGGGTCGGTGTGACGCGGGAACCTTGCTTGCATGATTATGCGGAGCAATGCATGATTCGTCAATCCTGCCGGTGGACAGGCCGGAACCGGCTTCCCGGATCTCTTCCTCGGGCAGGTGAACGAGGTGGGCCGATAATCGTCACCCATGGGACAAACCTATGAGCGCATCGACGGCAGGCTCCGCTCCTTCATCGAGGCGCAGCCCGTCTTCTTCACAGCCACCGCCCCGCTGTCCGGCGACGGGACGGTCAACCTGTCCCCCAAGGGTCTGCGGGGCTCCTTCGCGATCCTCGACGAACGGACCGTCGCCTACCTGGACTTCGCCGGATCCACCGCGGAGACCGTCGCCCACCTGAGGGAGAACGGCCGCATCACACTGATGTGGTGCGCCTTCCAGGGGCCGCCGAACATCGTCCGCGTGCACGGTCGCGGGGAGCCCGTCTTCCGCGACGACCGGCGCTTTTGGGGACTGCTCGCGCACTTCCCCGACATCGACCCGGGCGCCCACGGGCTCCGCGCCGTCGTCGTCGTCCGTGCCGAACTCGTGCGGGACTCCTGCGGCTACGCGGTGCCCTTCATGACCTACGACGGCGACCGCGATCTGCACGGCAGGCGCTTCGCACGCGAGGACGACGACTCGCTCGGCGCGTACTTCGAGAAGAAGGAGCACATCGCGACCAGCATCGACGGGCTGCCCGGGCTGCCGCTACCGCTGCCGCCCTCGCCCCCTTCGCCCCCGTCCGCCCGGTGAGCCCGGGACGGCCGGGGGAGGCGGTCACCCCGTGCCGAGCCGGACCGTGAAGGTCGTGGATCCGGGGCGGCTGTCCAGCGCCACGCTGCCGCCGTGCGCCTCCACCACGGCCGCGACGATCGCCAGGCCCAGGCCCGCCCCGCCGCCGGTGCTGTCCGTGCGGCGGCGGTGCTCGGCCCGGGTGAAGCGTTCGAAGACGCCCGGCTGGACGTCGGACGGGACGCCCGGGCCGTCGTCGTGGACGGTCAGCACCGCCTCGCCCCCCCTCGCCCCCGTCCGCCCGGTGAGCCCGGGACGGCCGGGGGAGGCGGTCACCCCGTGCCGAGCCGGACCGTGAAGGTCGTGGATCCGGGGCGGCTGTCCAGCGCCACGCTGCCGCCGTGCGCCTCCACCACGGCCGCGACGATCGCCAGGCCCAGGCCCGCCCCGCCGCCGGTGCTGTCCGTGCGGCGGCGGTGCTCGGCCCGGGTGAAGCGTTCGAAGACGCCCGGCTGGACGTCGGACGGGACGCCCGGGCCGTCGTCGTGGACGGTCAGCACCGCCTCGCCCCCCTCGACGGCCAGGGCCACCTCCACCTCGGTGCCCACGGGTGTGTGCAACCGGGCGTTGGCCAGCAGGTTGGCCAGCACCTGGTGCAGGCGGTGGGCGTCGCCGGGCACCGTCACCGGTTCCTCCGGCAGGTCCAGGGTCCAGCGGTGCCCGGGCCCCGCGGCCCGCGCGTCCGTGACCGCGTCGAGCACCAGCCGGGTCAGATCGACCGGGCGCCGCTCCAAGGGGCGTCCCGCGTCCAGGCGGGCCAGCAGCAGCATCTCGTCGACCATCTCCCCCATCCGGGACGACTCCGCCGCGATCCGCTCCAGCGCCCGGGTCACCTCCGGGGGCACCGGCCCGGGATGCAGCAGGGCCAGTTCGGCGTGGCCGCGCACCGAGGCCACCGGGGTGCGCAGTTCGTGGCTGGCGTCGGCCGCGAAGCTCCGCAGGCGCTCCTCACTGGCGTGCCGTTTGGTGAGGGCGTCCTCGACATGGCCCAGCATGCGGTTGAAGGCGGCGGCGACCCGCCCCACCTCGCTGCGCGGGTCGTAGTCCGGGGCCCGGGACGGCAGCGCCACCTCACCGCTGGCCAGCGGCAGTTCGCTGACCCGTTCGGCCGTGGCGGCGACGCGGCTGAGCGGGCGCAGCGACCAACGCACCCACAGCACGCCGGCCACGCCGGTGAGGGCGAGCGCGACACCGAAGACGACACCGGCCACCAGTTCCAGGCGGTGCACGGCCGACTCCACGGGTTCCATGGGAAGCCCGGTGATCAGCACGTCGCCGTCCAGGCCCGAGGCGGCCGTCACCCGATACTCGTCCAGGGCGGACAGGGACACGGTGTGCGGCCTGCCGTCGACGGGGACCGCGGCGAGTTCCTGCTCGTCCCGGGCAGTCAGGTCGACGCCCTCGACGGCGACGGCGGTGCCGGTGGGGACGACGGCGGCGTGGGTGACGACACCGTCGACCAGGCGGGCTCCGAACGTGCCGGCCGCCTGGTGGCGGGTGTCGCCGTGCTCGTCGCCGTCATGGTCGTCGCGCGGTGCGGAGCCGTTCTCCAGGCTGGCCGGGAAGCGGGTCCCGACGTCCTGCAGCTGCTGGTCGACGCGGCCGGTGAGGAAGTGCTCCAGCTCGACCACGGCGGCGACGCCCACCGCCGCGCAGCTGACCGCCAGCAGTACCACGAGCCCGGCGATGAGCCGGCCCCGCAGCGTGCGGGGCCGGGGCAGGCGTCGCAGCTGCCCTGCCGCCCTCATCGGGTGGCCGGCTTCAGCACGTATCCGGCACCCCGCACGGTGTGGATCATCGGCTCGCGGCCCGCGTCGACCTTCTTGCGCAGGTAGGAGATGTACAGCTCGACGACATGGGCCCGGCCGCCGAAGTCGTAGGACCACACCCGGTCCAGGATCTGGGCCTTGCTGAGCACCCGGCGCGGGTTGCGCATGAGGAAGCGGAGCAGTTCGAACTCGGTGGGCGACAGTTCGATCAGCTCTCCGGCGCGGGTGACCTCGCGGGCCTCCTCGTCCATGACGAGATCGCCCACGGTCAGCCGCGGCCCGTCGTCCAGCAGCCGGGCCATGCCCGCGCGGCGCAGCAGGCCGCGCAGCCGGGCGACGACCTCCTCCAGGCTGAAGGGCTTGGTCACGTAGTCGTCGCCGCCGGCGGTGATGCCCGCGATCCGGTCCTCCACGGCGTCGCGCGCGGTCAGGAAGAGCACGCACACGTCGGGCTGCACCGTGTGCAGCCGGCGCAGCACCGCGAAGCCGTCGGTGTCGGGGAGCATCACGTCCAGGACGACCGCGTCCGGCTGGAGCTCCCCGGCCTCCGCGACGGCCGAGGCGCCGTCCCCTGCCGTGCGCACCTGCCAGCCCTCGTAGCGGAGCGCGCCGGAGAGCACCTCCGCGAGATCGGGGTCGTCGTCGACGACGAGGATGCGCAGCGGGGTGCCGTCGGGGCGGGTGAGGGCGGGCCGGCCGGAGCGGGTGGTGTTCATGGCTCCTTCAAGGATCGTGACTTCTCCCAGGATCCCTCCTGACCAGGGTGACGTGCGTCTGAGAAGCCTCTGAGTCTCCTCTGAGTCGCCCCCGGGAGCCGCTTTCTCAGAGCGCTCTGAGAGGTTCGGCGCGCAGAGTTGCGTCCCGGAACGGCGAAAGGACGCGACTGATGACCACCGTGTACGAGCGGCGGACGGCACCGCCCGTGGTGCCGCCGGCCCGGCGCTCCCCGGCAGCCCCGCTGCTGGCCCTGCTGTGGGCCGGTGCCGCGGCCGTGATCGCCCTGTGGTGGGCGGACACCGGCTCCGTGGTCGGGGCGGCGGGCTGGCTGACGGGGGCGGGGCGGATCACGGGGCTGCTGTGCGGCTACGCGTGCGTGGTCCTCGTCGGCCTGATGGCCCGCGTTCCGCTGCTGGAGCGCCGGATCGGCTCCGACCGGGTGGCCCGCTGGCACGCGATGGCCGGCCGCTACACCATGTTCCTGCTGCTGGCGCACGTGGTGCTGATCCTGGCCGGGTACGCCGCCCAGGACCGGCAGACACTGTGGCACGAGGCGGTCACCGTGGTCCTGGACTACCCGGAGATGCTGAAGGCGACCGCGGCCACGCTGATACTCCTCGCAGTCGGCGTCACCTCCGTGCGTGCCGCGCGCCGCCGTACCAGCTACGAGTTCTGGTACTACGTGCACCTCCTCACCTACGCCGCCGTGTTCCTCTCCTTCGGCCACCAGCTGGCCCTCGGCAACGACTTCGCCGGCAGCACCGCGGCGACGGCCGCCTGGTACGCGCTGTACCTGGGTGTGGCGGCGCTCGTGCTGTGGTTCCGCGTCCTCGTGCCGGTCCGGCTCAACCTCCGGCACCGGCTGCAGGTGGAGTCGGTGCACCAGGAGGCGCCCGGCGTGTACTCGGTCGTGGTCCGCGGGCAGCGGCTGGAGGAACTGGGCGCACAGGCCGGGCAGTTCTTCCGCTGGCGGTTCCTCGGGGCCGGGCTGGCCCGGACGTCGACGCCGTACTCCCTGTCGGCCCCGCCGCGCGAGGACCGGATGCGGATCACCGTCAAGGCGCTCGGCGCGCACAGCGCGGGCGTGGCGCTGCTGCGGCCCGGCACCCGGGTGTGGGCCGAGGGGCCGTACGGGTCCCTGACGGCCGGCCGGCAGCGGGCGCCGAAGTCGCTGCTGATCGCGGGCGGCGTCGGCATCACCCCGCTGCGGGCGCTGTTCGAGACGCTGCCGGGCGAGGTGAGCCTGCTGTACCGGGCGCGCCGCGCGGAGGACCTCGCGCTGGGCGGAGAGCTGGAGGCGATCGCGCGCTGGCGGGGCGGGAGGGTGCTGTACGCGCTCAACGGCCCGCACGGGGAGCGCCCCGACCTGACGGCCCGTTCCCTGGCCGCGACCTTCCCGGACCTCGCCGCGCACGACGTCTACCTGTGCGGTCCCCACGGCTTCGCCCGGGACCTGTACCGGGAGCTGCGCGACGCCGGGGTGCCGGACCGCCGTATCCACCACGAGTCCTTCGAGCTGTGAGGTCTGCCCGTGCACGCGTTGAGGAAGAGCCGCCCGCTGCGCCGGATCGTGCTGGCGAGTGCCGCCACCGTCTCCGGGCTGGTGCTGCTGCTGTCGCTGAAGCCGCACACCGCTCCGGCCCTGGCCGTCGGCACCCCCGCGCCGACCAGCAGCTCCAGCAGTGCGGCCGGTTCGGGCGGCACCAGCGGCACGACCGGGAGCCGGACCGTCACCGGCGACTCGGTGGACACCCGCTGGGGCCCGGTCCAGGTGCGCATCACCATCCAGGACGGGAAGCTGACGGAGGTCACCGCGGTCACCTATCCGACGGAGAACCGCCGCGACCAGGAGATCAGCAGCTACGCCATCCCCCAGCTGCGACGCGAGGCACTCGCCGCGCAGAGCGCGAACATCGACACGGTGTCGGGGGCGACGTACACGAGCACCGGGTACCGCCAGTCGCTCCAGTCCGCTCTGGACTCGGTCGGGCTCTGAACACTCCTGTGGCATGGCACGTATCTGTGGGCCAAGGGTCCCGTCCCCACGGAGGAACCGTGACCACCACGCTCGCCGGCGGCCGTGCCGCCCGCCGTCAGACGATGCGCCGCATCCGCCCGCGGCGCTCCCCCGCCGTCCCGCTGGTGCTCGCCGTATGGGCGGGCGCCGCGGGCGTTCTGTGGCTGTGGTGGCGGAACACGCCGTCCATCGCGGACGACACCGGCCGGATCCTCAACGCCGGGCGCATCACCGGGCTCCTCGCCGGCTACCTCATGGCGCTCGTGGTGCTCCAGATGGCCCGGGTGCCCGCGCTGGAACGACGGGTGGGCTCGGACCGGGTGGCCCGCTGGCACGCGATGACCGGCCGCTACACGATCTGCCTGGTGCTCGCGCACGTCTTCCTGACCATGTGGGGTTACGCGCTCCAGCAGGGCCGGTCGCTCGGCGACATCGTCCGGCAGACGATCGACTCGGTCGAGCAGCTGCCGGACATGGGCAAGGCGGCACTCGGCACCGGCCTGCTGCTGCTCATCGGTCTGGTCTCGGTCGGCGGGATCCGCCGCCTGCTGCCGTACGACGCCTGGTACCACATCCACCTGCTGACGTACGCGGCGGTGTTCCTGACGTTCTGGCACCAGATCAGCACCGGCAACGACTTCGCCGTCGAGCCGGCCGCCAGGACCTTCTGGTACGGCCTGTACGGCTCCGTCACCGCGCTGATGCTGTGGTTCCGCGTGCTGACGCCGATCCGGCTGAACCTGCGTCACCGGATGCGGGTCGAGGCGGTGATCGAGGAGACGCCGGGCATCGTGTCGGTACTGATCGGCGGGAGGCGGCTGCACCGGATGGGCGCGGAGGCCGGGCAGTTCTTCCGCTGGCGGTTCCTGGCCCCGGGCATGCGGTTCAGTTCGCACCCCTACTCGCTGTCGGCGGCTCCGCGCCCGGACGTGCTGCGGATCACGGTGAAGGCGATCGGCGACCACAGCGCCCGGTTGCGGGAGCTGGAGCCCGGCACACGCGTATGGGCCGAGGGCCCCTACGGTGCGCTGACCGCGGGGCGCCGCAGCCGCGGCAAGGTGCTGCTGGTCGCGGGCGGGGTCGGCATCACGCCGATGCGGGCCCTGTTCGAGACGCTGCCGGCGGCCTCGGGGGACCTGACACTGCTCTACCGGGCCAACAGCACCCAGGACCTGGCGCTGTGGGACGAGCTGGCCTCCATCGCCGACGAGCGCGGGGCGCGGCTGATGTACGCGGTCAACAGCCCGGACGGGGCACGCCCCGACATCTCGGCGGAGCGGCTGCGGCAGAAACTGCCCGACATCGACGAGCATGACGTGTTCATGTGCGGGCCGCCCGGTTTCGCGCAGTCGGTCTACGAGGCCCTGCGCGGTGCCGGCGTCCCCGCCCGCCGCATCCATCACGAGTCGTTCGCCATGTGAGCGGCAGACCGTCACCACACCGCGTCGAATGCGGTCTTCAGGAGCTGTGGGAGCGATGAGGAAGAGTCACCCCGTGCGGCGCGTCGTGCTCGCGACCGCGGCCACCGTGTCCGGGATCGTACTGCTGCTGTCGTTGAAACCGGCGTCCGGGCCGTCCGCGCAGGCGGCGGGCGGGGCGCTGCCGCAGGCCACGGCGGCGGGACAGGAGTCGCCGCAGGGCGGCGCCCGGGCCGTCGGCGGCGGCACGGTCACCGGCGAGGCCGCCCGGACCCAGTACGGGACGGTGCAGGTCCGGATCACGGTGAGCGGCGGCCGGATCACCCGGGCCGAGGCCGTCGAGGCGCCCCGGGGCGGGCGCAGCGACCAGATCACGGCGATGGCGGTCCCCCGGCTCAACGAGGAGGCGGTCGCGGCGCAGAGCGCGCAGATCGACGCGGTCTCCGGGGCGACGTACACGAGCACCGGGTACCGGCAGTCGCTGCAGTCCGCGCTGGACCGGGCGAAGACGGCCGGCTCGGGCGGTTCCGGTGGCGCCTCGGCAGCCGCCCGGACCGTGACCGGCGACGTGGCGCAGACCCGGTACGGTCCCGTGCAGGTACGCGTCACCGTCAGCGGCGGCCGGATCACCCGGGCCGAGGCGGTCCAGGCGCCCCGGGGCGGGCGCAGCGACCAGATCAGCGACGACGCCCTGCCCCGGCTCGGCCGGGAGGCCGTCGCGGCGGGCAGCGCGGACATCGACGCGGTCTCGGGGGCGACGTACACCAGCACCGGGTACCGGCAGTCGCTCCAGTCGGCTCTGGACCGGATCGGTGACTGAGCCGGTGGAAGGTTCGGAACAGGCTCCCGCCGCGGTACGTCGGGCGGAGGAGGTCATGGGGACGGTCTTCTCCTTCGACGTCCGCGGCGGGGATCCCGATGCGGTACGGGCGGCCCTCGACGAGGCGGTCGCCGAACTGCATCGCGTCGACGAGGTGTACAGCACCTACCGGGAGAACAGCCAGATCTCCCGGCTGGCCCGCGGTGAGCTGACCGTGGAGGAGTGCGACCCCGAGGTCGCCGACGTGCTGGAACTGGCCGCCGAGGCCGAGCGGGTCAGCGACGGCTGGTTCAGCCGGCGCTATGCCGGCCGCCTCGACCCGACGGGGATCGTCAAGGGCTGGGCGGCCGAGCGAGCGGCGGACACGCTGATGGCCGCCGGCGCGGCCGGCGTCAGCGTCAACGGCGGCGGGGACGTCCAGATGGCCGGGATGCCGGGGCCCGGGCGCCCGTGGCGCGTCGGCATCGCCGACCCGCTGCGGCCGGGCGGGCTGGCAGCGGTGATCTCCGCGGCCGGCGTCGACCGGCTGGCCGTCGCCACGTCCGGTACGGCGGAGCGGGGTGCCCACATCGTCGACCCGCGCACCGGCCGGTCCGCCGTGACGGACCTGGTGGCGGTGACCGTGGTGGGCCCCTCGCTGACCTGGGTGGACTGCTGGGCGACCGCGGCGTTCGCGATGGGGTCGCGGGCCGGGCTGACGTGGCTGGAGTCCTTGCCCGAGGTGGAGGCGCTGCTCATCACCGCGGGTGACGAGGTGCGGTGCACGGACGGGTTGGCGGCGCGGCTGGGCTGAACGGCCCCCGGCCCGGGCTGCCGGGCCGACCGGCTGGGCGGTGCGGCCGGGCCGATCGGTGCGGCCGGGCCGGTCCCGGCCGGGACCGCGCCGCCGCGCGGCCTCCGCCCGACCGGGATCGTCCGGCGACCGGGATCGCCAAGGACGGCCGGTCGCCCCGGAGCGCGTACGGGAACCGGCGGAGTGCCTGCGGGGAGGACCGGGAACGCCGGAGGCGTCCGGCCCCGCAACGGGTGCCGCGGTACCGCGGGTGACCCGCGGCACCCCTCAGTGGCTGTTCTGGGCCAGCCGCAGCAGGTGGTCGGCCAGAGCCTGCCCGCCGCTCGGATCACGGCTGATCAGCAGCAGTGTGTCGTCACCGGCGATCGTCCCCAGGATGTCCTGCAGCTCGGCCTGGTCGATGGCCGAGGCCAGGAACTGGGCGGCCCCGGGCGGGGTCCGCAGCACCACCAGGTTGGCGGAGGCCTCGGCGGAGATCAGCAGCTCCTGCGACAGGCGCCGCATCCGCTCTTCCTTCGCCGACCCGCCCAGTGGCGCCCGCGGGGTGCGGAAACCCCCCTCGCTCGGCACCGCGTAGATGAGATCTCCGTCGGTGTTGCGGATCTTCACCGCGTTGAGCTCGTCGAGGTCCCGGGAGAGGGTCGCCTGCGTGACGCTCAGCCCGTCGTCGGCCAGCAGCTTGGCCAACTGGCTCTGGCTGCGCACCGGCTGCCGGTTGAGGATGTCCACGATCCGGCGGTGGCGGGCGGTTCGGGTCTGCGGCACGGCGGGCCCGGACGTCTGCTCGTGGTCCTGCGCCTGGCTCATCGTCTCCCAATCTCCGGATCATCCGTCCCCGTCGGCCACGTCCAGGATGCCGGGCAGCGCCCCGAGGAAGGCGTCCACCGCGTCGTCGCCGATGTTCAGCGCCGGCATGAGCCGGACGACGTCGGGGGCGGGCGCGTTCACCAGGAAACCGGCCTCCTGGGCCGCCTGCTGCACCTGCTGCGCGTGCGGCCCGGTGAGCACGATACCCAGGAGCAGGCCGGCGCCCCGCACATAGTCGATCAGCGGGTGGCCGAGGCCCTCGATTCCCTCGCGGAGCTTCTCGCTCTGCGCCTTGACGTTCTCCAGCAGTCCCTCGCCCGCGATGGTGTCGAGGACGGCGAGCCCGGCGGCGCAGGCGACCGGGTTCCCGCCGAAGGTGGTGCCGTGCTGGCCGGGCCGGAGCAGGTCGGCGGCCCGGCCGAAGGCGACGGTCGCGCCGAGCGGCAGCCCGCCGCCGAGCTGCTTGGCGAGGGTGACGACGTCCGGCAGCACCCCCTCGTGGGCCTGGTACGCGAACCAGTGCCCGGTGCGGCCGACGCCGGTCTGCACCTCGTCGAGCACCAGCAGGGCGCCGGTGGCGGCGGTGATCGCTCGGGCCGCCTTCAGATAGCCGGCCGGCGGGACCACGACGCCGTTCTCGCCCTGGATCGGCTCGATGACGACCAGGGCCGTCTCGTCCGTCACCGCCGCGGCCAGCGCCTGCGCGTCGCCGTAGGGCACGTGGGTGACGTCGCCGGGCAGCGGCAGGAAGGGCTCCTGCTTGGCGGGCTGGCCGGTGAGCGCGAGGGCGCCCATGGTGCGGCCGTGGAAGCCGCCGGTGGTGGCGACCATGTGGGTCCGGCCGGTGAGCCGGCCGATCTTGAACGCGGCCTCGTTGGCCTCGGCGCCGGAGTTGCAGAAGAAGACCCGGCCCTCCCGGCCGAAGAGCTGGAGCAGCCGCTCGGCGAGGGCGACGGTGGGTTCGGCGAGGAACAGGTTGGAGATGTGGCCGAGGGAGCCGATCTGGCGGCTGACGGCCTCGACGACGGCCGGGTGGGCGTGTCCCAGGGCGTTGGTGGCGATGCCGCCGACGTAGTCGGCGTAGGCGCGGCCGTCGGCGTCCCACACCGTGGTGCCCGCACCGCGCACCAGGGGCAGCCGCGGGGTGCCGTAGTTCTCCATGAGCGCGCCCTGCCACCGCGCGGTCAGTTCCCGGTTGCTCATGACTCCCCCTGTGCGGCCGGTACGGCGGCCGCGGTCCCGTCGGGCACGACCATCGTGCCGATGCCCTCGTCGGTGAAGATCTCCAGCAGGATCGAGTGCTGGACGCGGCCGTCGATGACGCGCGCGGTGCGTACGCCGTTGCGGACGGCGTGCAGGCAGCCCTCCATCTTCGGGACCATGCCGGAACTCAGCTCCGGCAGCAGTTTCTCCAGCTGGGAGGCGGTGAGGCGGCTGATCACCTCGTCCGAGTGGGGCCAGTCCTCGTAGAGGCCCTCGACATCGGTGAGGACCATCAGGGTCTCGGCGCCCAGGGCGGCGGCGAGAGCGGCCGCCGCCGTGTCGGCGTTGACGTTGTAGACGTGCCCGTCGTCCTGGGAGCGGGCGATCGAGGACACGACGGGGATCCGGCCGTCGGCCAGCAGCGCCTCGATCGCGCCCGTGTCGATCCCGGTGATCTCACCGACCCGGCCGATGTCGACCGGCTCGCCGTCGATCTCCGGCCGGTGCTTGACGGCGGTGATGGTGTGCGCGTCCTCGCCGGTCATCCCGACGGCCAGGGGGCCGTGCTGGTTGAGCAGTCCGACCAGTTCGCGCTGCACCTGTCCGGCGAGCACCATCCGTACGACGTCCATGGCGTCCTCGGTGGTGACGCGGAGCCCGGCCTTGAACTCGCTGACGATGCCGTGCCGGTCGAGGGCCGCGCTGATCTGCGGGCCGCCGCCGTGCACCACGACGGGCTTGAGGCCGGCGTGGCGCAGGAAGACCACGTCCTGGGCGAAGGCGGCCTTCAGTTCCTCGTCCACCATGGCGTTGCCGCCGAACTTGATGACGACGGTCCTGCCGTGATGCCGGGTCAGCCAGGGCAGCGCCTCGATGAGGATCTGCGCCTTGGGCAGTGCCGTGTGCTTGCGAGTGCTCATGAGGAATAGGCGCTGTTCTCGTGGACGTAGTCGGCGGTGAGGTCGTTGGTCCAGATCGTCGCGGTCTCGGTGCCCGCGGAGAGGTCGGCGACGATGTGCACCTCGCGGTAGCGCATGTCGACCAGTTCCCGGTCCTCCCCGACGGACCCGTTCTTGCAGACCCGGACGCCGTTGATGGCGACGTTGAGCCGGTCGGGTTCGAAGGCGGCCCGGGTGGTGCCGATCGCGGAGAGCACGCGGCCCCAGTTGGGGTCCTCGCCGTGGAGGGCGCACTTGAGGAGGTTGTTGCGGGCGATGGAGCGGCCCACCTCGACGGCGTCGTCCTCGGTCGCGGCGTTGACCACCTCGACCTTGATGTCCTTGCTGGCACCCTCGGCGTCGCCGATGAGCTGCCGGCCGAGGTCGTCGCAGACCTGCCGCACCGCCTCGGCGAACTCGGCGAGCCCGGGGGCGATGCCGGAGGCCCCGGAGGCGAGCAGCAGCACGGTGTCGTTGGTGGACATGCAGCCGTCGGAGTCGACCCGGTCGAAGGTCACCCTGGTGGCCGCGCGGAGGGCGCCGTCGAGCGCGTCGCCGTCCAGGTCGGCGTCGGTGGTGAGCACCACGAGCATGGTGGCCAGGCCCGGGGCGAGCATGCCGGCGCCCTTGGCCATACCGCCGACGGTCCAGCCGTCCCGGGTCACGACGGACGTCTTGTGGACGGTGTCGGTGGTCTTGATGGCGAGGGCGGCCTTCTCGCCGCCGTGCTCGGACAGCTGGGCCGCGGCCGTCCCGATGCCGGCGAGGACCTTGTCCATCGGCAGCAGGACGCCGATGAGGCCGGTGGAGCACACGGCGATCTCGACGGCGCCCCGGCCGAGCACCTCGGCCGCCTTCTCCGCGGTGGCGTGGGTGTCCTGGAAGCCCTGGGGGCCGGTGCAGGCGTTGGCGCCGCCGGAGTTGAGGACGACGGCCGAGACCTGGCCGCTCCTGACGACCTGCTCGGACCACAGGACCGGGGCGGCCTTCACACGGTTGGAGGTGAAGACGGCCGCGGCGGCGCGGCGGGGCCCGTCGTTGACCACGAGGGCCAGGTCCGGGTTGCCGTTCTCCTTGATCCCGGCCGCGATGCCCGCCGCCGTGAATCCCTTCGCTGCCGTGACGCTCACTGCATCTCCTCGTTCTCTCCCCCGCCCGCGCGGTGCGCCGGCGGGGCCTGCGTCGTCGTCCGCGACCCGGTGGCCGCGGAAGCCGGCCCGGTCGCCGCCGGGAGCTGCCCCCGGTTCACGGTGCGACTCCGATCGTGGACAGCCCCGTGGTCTCGTCGAGCCCCAGGGCGATGTTCATGCTCTGGACGGCACCGCCCGCGGTGCCCTTGGTCAGGTTGTCGATGGCGCTGATCGCGATGATGCGGTTCGCGGCTTCGTCGTACGCGACCTGCACCTGAGCGGCATTGGAACCGTGGACGGACGCCGTCGCCGGCCACTGCCCCTCGGGGAGCAGGTGGACGAACGGCTCGTCGGCGAAGGCCTTCTCGTAGGCGGCGCGGACGCTCTCCGCCGTGGTGCCGGCGACGGCGGAGGCGGTGCAGGTCGCGAGGATCCCGCGCGGCATCGGCGCCAGGGTCGGGGTGAAGGACACCGACACCCGCCGCCCCGCCGCCCCGCTGAGGTTCTGGATCATCTCGGGGGTGTGCCGGTGGCCGCCGCCGACGCCGTAGGGCGACATGGAGCCCATGACCTCGCTGCCCAGCAGATGGGGCTTGGGAGCCTTGCCCGCGCCGGACGTGCCGGAGGCGGCGACGATCACGGCCTCGGGCCGGGCGAGGTCCGCCGCGTACGCCGGGAACAGGGCGAGCGTCACGGCCGTCGGGTAGCAACCGGGCACCGCGATGCGCTTGGACCCCTCCAGCGCAGCGCGGGCACCCGGCAGTTCGGGAAGGCCGTAGGGCCAGGTGCCGGCGTGCGGGGAGCCGTAGAACCTCTCCCAGTCGCCGGCGTCCCTGAGCCGGAAGTCGGCCCCCATGTCGACGACGAGGACGTCCGGCCCGAGCTGCTCGGCGACGGCGGCCGACTGGCCGTGGGGCAGCGCGAGGAAGACCACGTCGTGACCGGAGAACACCTCGGCGGTGGTCTCCTGGAGCACCCGGCCGGCCAGCGGCAGCAGGTGCGGCTGGAGCGCGCCCAGCTTCTGCCCGGCGTTGGAGTTGCCGGTCAGGGCGCCGATCTCGACCTCGGGGTGGGCCAGGAGCAGGCGCAGGGCCTCGCCACCCGCGTACCCGCTCGCTCCGGCCACCGCCACACGTACCGCCATGTCCACCCTCCTCTAGAGGGCATGACTATACGCATTGCCGCACGTTTATGCAATCAACATCGGCCCGGCTCCGGCGGCTCTGCGCGACGGAGCCCGCCAGTGGGCGGAGGAGCGCTCCGCGCGGCGGAGCTGCGCATTCTGGTTGGCGGGTCCGCATCCTCCCCGTCGGGACCGGGGGTGGCCTGTACCAGGCCCCGACGGATCGCGATCTCCACGGGTGAGTACGCGCCGTCGGCCCGCTGCAGTTCGTACGGCGCGGCCGGCAGCAGCGGCGGCTGGGCCATGAATCGCGGTCGCAACCCGTGGTGCGGCTGTGCTGCGTGAACCAGGAACGGATGGCACAGGAAGACGTCACCGGGGGAACCGGTGGCGAGAGCGAGCGGCCGGTGACCGGATGCCGCTACGAGGTCTGGCGCGATGGCCAGGCCGCTCGCGCCCTCCTCCCCGTACGGCTCCAGCACCTTCGGCACGTCGAGGTGAGAGCCGACCCGGATCCGAGTAGGGGCGTCCCCTTCCCCGACCTCGCTGAACAGAAACAGCATCAGCAGGGCTCGGCCGCGTGAGCGGAGGTTGGTGAAAGGCCAGGTCTCGCCCTCCACCGCATAGCTGCCCTCGATGTGCCAACCCGCGTCGTCGGGCTCCTCCTCGTGCGGGAAGCGCAGCGGGAAGGTGCCGAGCGAGTAGCGCGGCTCCCAGCGCCCGGCGCCGACCAGGAGGTCGTACGCCCGGTGCAGGGCCGGGGAGTTGGGTGCGGCGGCGAACGGTCCCTGTGTCATCCCGCCGACCCGGTGCACGGGCTGTGTCCACGTCTCCGGGGCGTCCGGGTCGCAGCCCGTCTCCCGCCACAGCAGCCGCGCGCAGCTCGCGGCCACGCGGGGCGCGACGGCGCCCTCCAGCTTGACGAAGCCGTCGCGGAGAAAGCGGGATACCAAGGTCCTGTCGTCCATGCCTCCATCGTGCGGCGCTGCCCGTCCCGTCACCCGACACTTGTCGCACCGCTTTTCTCGGGTGCTCCGGGCAGGGCGGCATCTGATCGAATCGATGGTCGGGATCTTGGAGGCGAGCGTGCTGGAGCGGCTCAATCGGGCCATGGAGCACATCGAGCGCCGGCTCGACAGCTCCGTCGACGTAGGTGAGCTGGCGCGGACCGCGGCCACCTCGGAGTACCACCTGCGGCGCATGTTCTCGGCGCTCGCGGGGATGCCGCTGTCGGAGTACATCAGGCGCCGGCGGATGACCGTCGCGGGCGCGGAGGTACTGGCCGGTGAGCGGACGCTGCTGGAGATCGCGGTGCGGTACGGGTACGGCTCGGGCGAGGCATTCGCCCGGGCATTCCGCGCGGTGCACGGCGTCGGGCCCGGCGAGGCGCGGCGCACCGGCGCGATGCTCAGCTCCCAGCCCCGGATGGCCTTCCACCTCATCGTCGAGGGGAGCAGCAGCATGCGCTACCGCGTCGTCCACAAGCCGGAGTTCAGAGTCGTCGGGGCGAAGGCCCGGGTGCCGCTCGTGCACTCGGGGCCGAACGAGGCGATCATCGATTTCGTCCGCGGGATCGGCGACCAGGCGAAGGAACTGCTGCAGAAGCTGTCCGACCAGGAGCCGCACGGCATCCTCGCGGTCTGCGACGACCTCGATCCCAGCCGGGCGGAGGGCACCGACCTCGACTACTACCACGGGGTCGTCACTTCGGCGTCTGCGCCGGAGGGCACGTCCACGCTGCCTGTACCGGCCGGGACATGGGCTGTCTTCACCACCTCGGGGCCGGCGCCGAAGGCGATCCAGGCGCTGTGGCGGGAGGTGTTCACCGAGTGGTTCCCCTCGAACCCGTATCGGGGCCGTCCCGGGCCGGAAATCCTTCGTATGCGGATGTCGGCGGACGGCAGCGAGGCGGATGCCGAACTGTGGCTGCCGGTGGAACAGGAGGCCGGTTGACTCTCGTCCCCTCCCCGGCCCTGTTTCGCCAGGGCCGACGTGCCGTTGCAGCGGGAAGGCGGACCGCCGCCCGGCTCGCCGGCCAGAACGCTCCGCTCCGCCGAGTGCAGCGCTCATCCGCCAACTGGCGAGCTCAGTCACACTCTGACGGCGATCCAGCGGTGGCCCTCGACGTCGCCTCGGGCGCTGCGGGGGCCGCTCCGTGCGGTTCCGGGCTCGTTCTCCGATCCGGATCGTCGCATCGGCGCGCAGGAGCGGCGGCCGCGGACCGACGCTCCGCGCCTGGCTCCTGTCCCCGGGCGTGCGGCTCTTGACCCTCACGTGGCGTGAGGGTGCACCGTCGGTGCCGTGACGGATCACTGGACCGTGGGACGCGTGGCCGAGTTGGCCGGCGTGAGCGTCCGCACGCTGCATCACTATGACGAGATCGGGCTCGTCCGGCCGTCGGCGCGGACCGCGGCCGGATACCGGGCCTATGCGCCGGGCGACGTGGAACGGCTGCGGGAGGTGCTGGCCTATCGGCGGCTGGGCTTCGGGTTGCGGGAGATCGCCGAACTGGTCGGCGACCCGTCCGCCGACACGGCCGCGCACCTGCGCCGGCTGCGCGGCCTGCTGCTGGAGCGGCGTGATCGCGCCGACGCCATGGTGGCGGCCATCGACAGGGAACTCACGGCACGAGCGAGGGGGCTGAAGGTGACACCGGAGGAGCAACTGGGGATGCTCGGTCCCCGGCTGTACGACGCGATCGGCGGCGCCTACACCGCGACACGGCGAACCGAGCCGCGGATCGCCGCGCAGATCTGGGACGCGCTCGGTGACGCGCAGCAGGTGCTGAACGTCGGTGCCGGCACCGGTTCCTACGAGCCCGCTGATCGCGACGTGACCGCGGTGGAGCCGTCGGCGGTCATGCGGGGGCAGCGCCCCGCCGGAGCGGCGCCGTGCGTGGCCGCCGCCGCGGAGAGCCTGCCGTTCGAGGACCGGTCCTTCGACGTGGCGATGGCCGTCTCCACCGTTCACCACTGGGGGGATCCGATGGCGGGGCTGCGCGAGATGCGACGCGTGGCCCGCCGCGTGGTGGTGCTCACGTTCGACACCGACGAGCCCGGATGGCAGGACCGGTTCTGGCTCACCCGCGACTACCTGCCCGAGTTCGCCGACGTCCTCGCGGGATTCCCCTCCCTCGCCGGGATGGCCGATGCGATCGGCGCCCGCGTGGACCCGGTGCCCGTCCCGTGGGACTGCGCCGACGGCCTGTTCGAGGCGTACTGGCGCCGACCGGGGGCGTATCTGGAGGCTCATGTGCGGCGCGCGACGTCGGTGTGGACGAGGGTCGGGCCGGAGGCCGAGCAGCGGGCGGTACGAAGCCTCGACGACGACCTGGGCTCCGGCCGGTGGGACGAGCGCAACAGCGACCTCGCCGACCTCGACGCGGCCGATCTCGGCCTCCGTCTGCTCGTGGCTTGAGCGCTCGCCCCCTCGCTGCACCGGATCCCGGCGACGGCACCCGGCGATCCCGGCCCGGGCCGGACGGCGTGCGCGTCGGGTTCGTGCCGCCGCCGTGCCTCGTCGACCACGGCGACGGGGGTTCGCCCCGCGTCGGGTCTCCCGGACCGGGCTCGGCCGTGGTTCGGGAGACCCGACGGCCGTGCCGTCCGCCGTCGGTCGACGCCGCGATCACCTGGCGATGCGTCAGAAGGCGTGCCGCCCCTCAGCATGCCCCGCCCACGACGGATCGGGGCTGCTGCGACAGGAGGGGCGAGGATTACTCTTGGGGCCGACCAGTGTTGCCGACGAGGGGGTTCCGAGGAATGACCGGAAGTGTGACGGCGGTCAGCAGCAACGGGGAGTACTCGTTCAGCAAGCCGAACCGGGACAGCATCAGGCTGCTCGCCGGGCTCGGTGTGGAGGGGGACGTGCACGCCGGCGTGACGGTCAAGCACCGCTCGCGCGTCGCGCAGGATCCCACCCAGCCCAATCTGCGCCAGGTCCACCTCATGCACGAGGAGCTCTTCGCCGAGGTCGGCGACGAAGGGTTCGAGGTGGCGCCCGGCGAACTCGGCGAGAACATCACCACACGCGGCATCGACCTGCTCGGCCTGCCGGTCGGCACCTTGCTGCGCATCGGCGACTCCGCGGTCCTGGAAGTCACCGGCCTGCGCAATCCCTGCCTGCAGATCGACGCCTTCCGGGACGGGCTGCTCAAGCAGGTCGTCGGCCGCGACGAGGCGGGGAACCTCGTGCGCAAGGCCGGAATCATGAGCATCGTGCGGCAGGGCGGCGTCGTGCGCTCCGGCGACACGATCGAAGCGGAACTTCCCAGCGGTCCGCACCGTCCCCTGGACCGGGTCTGACCGGTCTCCGGCGCCGGCCGCGACACGGCGACGACGGAGCGGAGCCCCGTAGCGTCAGCCGGCCCGACCCGCTCGGCGGCGTTCCGAGGACACCGTCTCCCCCGTTCCGTGACGCGGCCGTCGTGCCGCGGCCGGATCACGGCGACGGCAACGGGGCCGGGGAAGGCGTGGCGGAGCGTGGTGCGCAGCCGCGCCCACCGGCTGCCACGCTCGGCTCACCGACGGCGGGTCGCTCCCCGCTCGGCGACGCCACCTGCGGGTGCCACGGCCGAGCGGGTGCATAGGATCGCCGCCATGACTCTGCGACCCGTTCTGGTGAACATCAAGGCTGTCGACGACGCGGCGGTCGGCCGGTTCTGGGGTGAGGCGCTCGGCTGGAGTGTTTCGAGCAACGCACCCGGCGAGACCAACGTGGGGCGCGTCGGCTTCGATTGGCGGGACCCGGTCGGCGTACGCGTCGACGTCGTCGCCGTCCCGGAGCCCAAGACGGCGGTGAAGAACCGTGTGCACCTCGATCTCGCCACGACCTCCGCCGCCCATCAGGCGGACCTGGTCGCACGTCTCCGGTCGCTCGGTGCGACGCCCGCGGACGTGGGCCAGGGCGACGTGCCCTGGACGGTCCTCGCCGACCCGGAGGGCAACGAATTCTGCGTGCTGGAGCCTCGGGAGGTCTACCGGGACACCGGGCCGATCGCCGCGGTGGTGGTCGACTGCGCGGATCCGCGGGCCATGGCGCGGTTCTGGGACGAGGCGGTGGACTGGACCCTGCACGAGGTGACGGACGATCACGCGGTGTTCCGCTCGGCCGAGGGTGTCGGCCCGTATCTCGAGTTCCTCCGCACGCCCGGTGCGAAGACCGTGCCGGACCGCGTCCATCTCGACCTGCTGCGGTACCCCCGTGACGATCAGGAGGCGGAGGTGACCCGGTTGCGGGCCCTCGGCGCCACCGACCTCGACGTCGGTCAGGGCGACGTCCCGTGGAAGTGCCTGGCCGACCCGGAGGGCCACGAGTTCTGCCTCCTCGCCCGATCCTGACGCGGGGCCCCGACGTCGCCCCCGACAGACGCCCTGCCCGCACGACGCTGACCGCCCGCAGGCGCCACCGCCGAACGACGGGCGCCCCCTCGGCCGCACGGGCCGACCGCGGCGCCCGGTGCGGGCGGTGACGTGGCGCCGCGGTCGGTGCGGGGGCGGCCCGGTGTTCCGGTTCTGTTCCGTGTCCCTCCGGCGGACGGCGCCGGCCGCCGGAGGGTCAGTGGGCCGGGTCCGCGAAGGCCACGTCGTCCGCGGCGAGCGCGGCCACCACGCCGGCCCGGGTGACGTGGAGCGAGGTCACGGTGAGCAGCGCGGAGCGCTGGAGCGCGGTCTGCCGATCGGACTGCTCCTGCAGCGCCTCCTCGATGCGGCGGGTGAGGGCCTCGGGGGCGGGGAGCCCCAGAACGCGGGCGTCCTTCAGCTCGTAGGAGACCCGGCCGTCCCGCAGCACCGGGCGCAGCGCGACGGTGGCCAGGCCGCCCTGCGCCGTGACGACGAGGGTGCCGGACGCGGGATCGGGCGTCACCGCGGTGACGGGCAGGCGTGCCGAGGTCTGCCGCAGGGCGTCGGCGACGGCGTCCGGGGGGATGGTGATCGTGCCGCGCACATGGTCGGCGCGCGGCGTGCTCCCGAGGTCCACGCCGGTGAGCCGCAGGTCCACGGACGCGCCGGTCAGCCGCCCCAGGCGGGCCTGGTCGCCCGTCACGGTGATCGCGTCGAACCGGCTCCGGGCGAGGCCCGCCAGCGCGAGGCCGTCCACCTCCACGTGCGTGTCGCCCAGCCGGCTCCGGAGCCGGTCGGAGACGCGGTCGGCGACCAGGCCGCGCGCGACGACCTCGGCGGTGCCCGCGAGCAGCAGCGCCAGGATCGCGGCGAGCACGAGCCATGTCGTGCGGCGGCGCGGTCGGCGCGTGCGGCCGGCAACGCCCGGTCCGGACGCGGGCCGGGCGGACGGCCGGGTGACGCGGCCGGAAGGGGCCGTCACCGGGGCTCCGCGGGGGACGGCGCGGCCTTCTGCTCCGGGGCGGGCGATGCTGTCGGTCCCTCCGGTTCGAGGCGGGGCAGCAGCCGGTCCAGCCGGCGCGGCATCCACCAGTTGGCCTGCCCGAGCAGGTACATCGCCGCCGGGACCAGCAGCAGCCTGACGACGGTGGCGTCGAGGACGACACTCACTCCGAGGCCGAGCGCCAGCATCTTGATGACGACGTTGGTCGACAGCAGGAACGCCAGGAAGACGCTGGTCATGATCAGGGCGGCGCAGGTGATGACCCGGGCGGTGCCGGCCAGGCCGACGGCCACGCTGCGATGGTTGTCCCGGGTCTCCAGCCATGCCTCCCGCACCCGGGACAGGAGGAAGATCTCGTAGTCCATGGAGAGGCCGAAGACGATGGCGAACATCATCATCGGCACGTACGACTCCACCGGCACGGTCTCGTCGATGCCGAGCAGCGAGGCCCCCCAACCCCACTGGAAGACGGCCACGAGCACGCCGAAGGACGCGCTGATCGACAGCAGGTTCAGCACGGCGGCCTTCAGGGCGATCACAGGGCTGCGGAACACGGCGAGCAGCAGGACGAAGGCGGCGGCGACGACGAGGCCGATCACCTGGGGAAGCCGGTCGGCCAGGATGTCCCGGAAGTCCTGCTGGGCGGCGGTCGTGCCGGTCAGGTAGCCGGTGGCGTTGCTGGGTGCCAGCGTGTCCGGCAGGACGTCGTCCTCCAGCCGGTGGACGAGGTCGGTGGTCGCCTCGTCCTGGGGGCCGGTGTCGGGGGTGACGGTGGAGACCAGCAGGGCGTCGTCCGGGGTGGGGGTGGGCTCGGTGGCCGAGGCGACGCCGGGAGTGCCGGTGAGAGCGTCGTACAGGTGCCGGGCGAGGTCGGTGCGCTCGTCCGCGCTGGTGGGCCGGTCCTTGTCGAGGGTGACGACGAGGGTGAGCGGGCCGTTGGCCCCGGGGCCGAAGGCGTCCGTGGTCAGGTCGTAGGCCCTGCGTTCGGTGTAGGAGGTGGGGGAGGCGCCGCCGTCGACGTGGCCGAGCCGCAGGGAGGCCACGGGCACGCCGAGGACGCCGAGGACGAGCAGACCGAGGACGAGGAACGTCCACGGGCGGCGGCGGACGGTGGCGGCCCACCGGTGCCAGACGTCGCCGTCGTCGTCGGGTTCGTCCACCGGGGTGCGCACGTGCCAGCGGTCGATCCGGCGTCCGGCCAGTCCCAGCAGTGCGGGGGTGAGGGTGAGGGCGGCCAGCGCGCCGACGACGACGGTGGTTCCGGCGGCGAGCCCGAGCATGCCGATGAAGCCGACGCCGGACGCGAAGAGGCCCGCGAGGGCGGCGGTCACGGTCAACGCGGCCACCAGCACGGCGCGCCCGCTGGTGGACACCGTTCGCCCGGCCGCCTCGGCGGGGCTCTCCGCGGTGTGCAGGAACTTGCGGTGGCGGGTGACGAGGAAGAGCGAGTAGTCGAGGCCGACACCCAGCCCCATCATCGTGGCCAGCGTCGGGGAGGCCGCGGCGAAGGAGAGCTGCGCCGCGAGCAGCCCGAGTGCGCTGAGTCCGGCCAGCAGCCCGACGATCGCGGTGAGCAGCGGGAATCCGGCCGCGGCGACACTGCCGAAGCCCAGCAGCAGCACGAGCACCGCGGTGCCGATCCCGATGGCCTCCGACGTGTACTCGGCCGCGGCGGGGCGGGCGAGCTGCCCGAGCGGGCCCCCGTACGCGACCGTGACGTCGTCGGCGCGCAGGTCGCGCACGGCCTCGTCGACCCGGTCGACGTAGGACTTCTCGAACGTGGCGGGGTTGCGGTCGAAGCGGACGGTGTAGTGGCCGGTGCGGCCGTCGTCGGCGACCGCGCCGGGTGTGTCGAGCGGCCCGGCGGCGAAGACGACGTCGGGGAGTCCCGCGAGGCGCTCCCGGGTGGCGGTGAGTTCGTCCCTGTGCGCGGTGAGCGCGCCGTCGTCCGACCTGACGACGATCTGTGCGGCGACGCCCCGGGTGCCCTGGGCCGCGTGGGCGTTCAGCAGGTCGGCGCCGGTCTGCGACGGGGTGCCGGACAGGTCGAAGTCGTCGGCGTAGGCGCCGCCCCAGGCGCGATCGGCTGCCACAGCCGCCAGCAGCACCAGCAGCCACACGCAGATCACCCGCCACGGGTGGCGGGCGCAGCCCACCCCCACCCGGTGGAGGAGACCGCGCCCCGGCGGGCCCGAGTCCTTCGTAGGGGGCGCGCTGGTGCGGTCGGTGAGTCCCATGGCTTCCTTCCCGAGGGCGTCGGACGGCGGGCGCCCGTGGCGCGCGGCCGAGGACGGCGGGCCCCCGGGGCCCGTGTCCCGCGGCCGGTCGGGCCCGCCGCGGGGCACAAGGCGGCGCCGCCTGCCCCGCGGACCGTGGGCGTCCCGCGTTACGGGGGTCGATCGTGGCCGCCGGAGGCAAGGGGAACGTTGGCACAGTGTTAGGGAACGATGAGGACTGCCCCCCGGGCCCTGGTCAGGTCCTCGGGCGCGGACGCGTTGACTAGCATCGCGGCAGGCACTCGGGCCGCGCGGGCCGGGAACACGACGATGCAGGGAGGCGGGCATGGGCTCCACCAAGGGACTCGTGCTGATCGTCGAGGACGACCGGAACATCGCCTCGATCCAGGAGCTCTACCTGGCCCGGGACGGTTTCCGCACCCAGGTCGAGACCGACGGACTGCAAGGCCTGGACGCCGTGGAGCGGCTGCGTCCGGTGGCGATCGTCCTGGACGTGACGCTGCCCGGCCTGGACGGTGTGACGTTCTGCCGCCGCCTGCGGGAACGGCAGGACTGGACCCCGGTCCTCATGGTCACCGCCCGGGCCGACGAGCCGGACCGCATCCTCGGCCTGGAACTGGGCGCCGACGACTACGTCACCAAGCCGTTCTCGCCCGGTGAGCTGGTGGCCCGGGTCAACACCGTGCTGCGCCGCGCCCAGGGCCCGCCCGGCGGCCGGCCCCACGTGGTGGGCGCCCTGCGGGTCGATCCGGCCCGCCGGACGGTGCACCGGGACAGCGAGGAGGTCGAGCTGACCGCGACGGAGTTCAATCTGCTCGCCCATCTGCTCGACCACCGGGGCCGTGTCTTCACGCGGCGGCAGCTGCTCGCGCACGTGTGGGGCGAGGAGGCCTACCGCGACCCGCGCGTGGTGGACGTGTACGTGTCCCAGTTGCGCGGCAAGCTCGGCGACGCGAGCCCCATCCGCACCGTGCGGGGGGTCGGCTACGGCGCGACGGACCGTCCGGCATGAGGCCCGACCGGATCCGAGGTCCCCGGCGCCGCCGCCCCGGACTCGCCGGGGAACTGGTCCTCCTGACCGCGGCGGTGACCACCGTCACGGTGCTGCTGACCGGCCTGGTGGCCTGGCACACCCTGCGTGGCGCCGCGGAGGCCCAGGAACGCGACCAGCTCGCCCGGCAGGCCAAGGTCCTCGGCCGGGTTCCCGCGCTCTCGGCCCTGCTGTACGCGGGCGAGCAGCGGATCGCCGGCGCGAACGGCGTCGAGCTCGCCGTCCTCGACCGGTCGGGCGTGCTCAGCGGGCCGGCCGCCCCTGTGCTGAGCACCGCCCAGCGGGACGTGCTGCTGTCCGGGAAGTCCCTGTCGTCCAGTGGGGAACTGCACGGCACCGAGGTCCTCGTCGAGGGCAGCCCGGCCCGCTACGGTGGGGCGGTCGTCCTCACCCGGCCGCTCACGGACGTCGACGCGGCGGTCGCCCGCATGCGCCGCGACCTGCTGCTTCCACTCACGGCCGGCCTGGTCGGAGCGGTGGTCGCGGGCACGGCCCTGGCCCGCCGGCTCGCCCGGCCGCTCAGCCGCGCCGCGGAGACGGCGTCGGAGCTGGCCGCCGGGCGACGCGGCGTGGCCGACCCGGACCCGGCCGCGTCCCCGGGCCCTGCGGAGGCGGTGCGCCTGCGGCAGGCCCTGAGCGTGCTCGACGCGGCGCTGGAACGCGGGGAGCGGCAGCAGCGGGACTTCCTGCTGTCGATCTCCCACGAGATCCGCACCCCGCTGACCAGCGTGCTCGGCTACGCGGAGGCCCTGGCCGACGACGCGGTGCCGACCCATCGGCTGCCCGAGGTGGGCCGCATCCTGCAGGCCGAGGCGCGACGCCTCGACCGCTTCCTCGGCGACCTCCTCGACCTCGCGCGCCTGGAGGCCGACGACTTCCGGCTCGACCTGGCGGCGGTGGATCTCACCCTGCTCGTCCGCGAGGCGGCCGCGACCTGGGGCGAGCGGTGCGCCCGGCACCACGTCGACTTCCGGCTGGAGCACCCTGGACGCGCGGTGGTGGTGCGCACCGACGGCTTCCGCGTCCGCCAGCTCGCGGACTGCCTGCTCGCCAACGCCCTGCGCCTCACGCCCCAGGGCAACCCCGTGGTCCTGGCCCTGCGCGCCGGGGACGACGAGGTGGAGGTGGAGGTCCGGGACAGCGGCCCGGGGCTGACCGACGACGATGTGAAGGTGGCCTTCGAGCGGGGAGCGCTGCACGAGCGCTACCGCGACCTGCGGCCGGTGGGCACCGGACTGGGCCTGGCCATCGCCCACCGCCTGGCGGCCCGCCTCGGCGGCACCCTGACGGCCGGGACCGAAGGCCCCGAGGGCGGGGCGGTGTTCACGCTGCGCCTGCCGACGGACGACTCCGGCGCGGCGGACCGGCGCACGACGCACGGACCGGACGGGCGGGCGACCGACGCGGCGGACGGGCACGGCGGGGAGGGATCACGGCCCGACGGAGCACCGCCCCCGGACACACGGGCATGAGGAGGCGCGGGCGGGGACGTCCGGGCCTCCGCACCGGCCCGGCGCCGCGACCAGCACGCCGATCACCGGGCGCGCCCACCACCGCCCGCGCCGGGATCCGCCGCGTGCGGGACGGGACCTGGCGCGACGCCGGGGCGGGACGGGGCCGGCCGGATTCAACCGGCGCCTCCCACCTGCGGTGAAAGGCGCGGCCACCAGGGCGCCGCGAGCCCCGTCCCGCCACGGATCGTGCGACCCGCCTGCGCTCCGCCGCCTTTGGGTCGTGGGGGCCGGGCGTTGACCTGGAGCGCGCTCCAAGGCCTACGGTCCTGTCCTGTCCGGTGCGCCGGCACGTCCGGGGACGGGTGTGCGGGCCGCGGACCGGCGGCTGCCTCCTGCGCGGCCGCACCGCGCGGATGTGACGCACCGTGTCCGGCGGTCGTGCGCGGCGACGGCGCCGCGCGCCGGGAGCGGCGCTGCACCGGGCGGCACGCACGGAACGTCACCATCGAAGCGCCCCGGCCGGACGGCGCGGGGCACCCCCGACGAGGGGCCGCCGCACGTGCGGCGGCCGGGAACGGACGAGAACTCATGAGCGAGAACACCACCGGCTCCACCCGTGAGGAGCGGTTCGCGCACGGCATGGAGGTGCTCCGGTCCGTCGACGGCTCGGCCGGGCAGCGGGTCATCGACTCCCTGGCCGACATCAGCCCCGAGCTGGGGCACCAGATCGTCGCCTGGGGCTTCGGCGAGATCTACGCGCGGCCCGCGCTCCGGCCCCGCGACCGCCAACTGGTGACGTTGGGCATGCTCACCGCGCTCGGCGGCTGCGAGGCCCAACTGGAGGTGCACGTGGGTGCCGCTCTCAACGTGGGCCTGACGCCCGGGGAGATCGTCGAGGCACTGCTGCACTCCTCCGGGTACTGCGGCTTCCCCCGCGCGCTCAACGCCACGTTCGTGGCGAAGAAGGTGTTCGCCGAGCGCGGGCTGCTGCCGCTCGGACAGCAGCCCGCGCAGGAGCCCCCGGCCGCCCCGCCCACCCCGGCCTGACCGGCCGGGCCGTCGGACGGCAGGATGGGGCGGGACGGGGCAGGACAGGCAGAAGCGGCACGTCCGGGGGCGTGCGGCGCGGGCGGGACGGAGAGCCGTAGACGATGGACGGGCTGTGGCCGGTGCCCGACGCACTGGCCTATCTGGCGGGCCGCTGGCGGGTGGAGCGCTCGGTGCGCGACCTGGCGTCGGGTGGCACGGGCGCGTTCACCGGCGCGACGGGCTTCGAGCCGCTGGACGGGGGCGGGCTGCTGCACCGCGAGTCCGGCACGTTCGTCTGGCAGCGGACCGCCCGGCCGGCCGAGCGGACCCTGCGCTTCCTGCCGGGCGGGGCGCCGGGTACAGCGGATGTGCGCTTCGCAGACGGGCGGCCCTTCCACGGTCTGGACCTGACCGCGGGACGGCACGTCGCCGACCACCCGTGCTCCGCCGATCTGTACCGGGGCGAGTTCACCGTGCTGGGCCCGGACCGCTGGCGCACGGTGTGGCGGGTGCGGGGTCCCGCGAAGGACCTGGTCCTGACGACCGACTACGAGCGCGAGGGGGAACGCGCGTCCGCGGGGTGGTGCGTCCGCGCGGACGAGGAGGGTGGACCGCGGCGCGGGTGAGGGCCGGGCGGCGCCCGGCACCGCGGGGGGCGTGCGCTGCTCCGCGAGGGGATACCGGCGGGACCCCGCTACACGGGTGAGGGCTGGACAGGAGCGCCGCCGAGGTGGAGGTGCCAGCGGCCCGCCCAGCCGGCCAGGGTGGTCGTCGACAGCGGGCCGACGTCGATGTTCCAGTACGCCGCGGGCGGCGCCTTCAGCGCGTACACGAGCGCCGCGCGGATCACGGACGGTTCGGCCACGGCGACGATCCGGCCGCCTTCCTGGCCCGGCCGGGTGTCCAGCCAGCCGCCCACCCGGCCGATGAACGTCAGCAGCGACTCGCCGCCGTGCAGGGTGGAGCGCGGATCGGCCAGCCAGGCGTCCACCAGACGCGGCTCGCGGGCCATCGCCTCGCCCAGGGTCAGCCCGCGCCAACGGCCCATGTCGCAGTCCCGCAGGGCGAGCTGCATCAGCGGCTGGTACCCGAGCGCGTCGCCGGTGGACCGGCTGCGCGGGGTGGGCGAGCAGTAGCGCAGGTCGGCGGCGGCCAGGGACAGCAGGTCGCCGGCCGCGTGCTGCAGGGCTTCCCAGCCCGCCAGGTCCAGCGGGCGATCGTCCTCGAAGCGCTCGGCCAGCAGCGAGGAGCTGCGCGCGGCGGCGACGAACGTGACCCGAAGTGGCATGCGGTGATGGTGTGCCGCCTCGGTGCGCAGGTCAAGGGGTGCCGCCCAGCGGCTACCCGGGGTACACGCACCCTCACTCGAAGGTGTGCAGCAGCCACTGGTCCGGGCGGTCCAGCGGCCGGAAGCCGACCTTCTCGTAGACGCCGTGGGCGTCGTGGGTGGCGAGCATGATGCGGCGCAGGCCGTACGGACGCAGGTGCTCGCGCACGGCCGCCACCATCGCGGTGCCGATGCCCTTGCCGCGCACGGCGCGGTCCACGTACACGTCGCACAGCCAGGCGAAGGTGGCGTGGTCGGTGACGATGCGGGCGTAGGCGACCTGCTCGCCGGAGGCGGTCTCGTACACGCCGAAGTTCAGTGAGCGGGCGATGGCCCGGTCCTGCTTCTCGCGCGGCCGGCCGATCGCCCAGTAGGCGTCGGAGGACAGCCAGTCGTGCACGCGGCCCGTGTCGAGGCGGCCCGGGTCGGTGGAGATCTCGTAGCCGTCGGCGAGGCGAGGGAGGTCGGTCATGGCGCGATCCTGGCAGCGGGACGGGACGGCGTCGATCGAACAGTGGCGACGGGCCGACGGGCCGACGGGCCGACGGGCCGACGGCGCCGCCCGCGGACAGGGGCACCCGCGGGGCGGCTCCGCGCCCGGCGCGGTCGGCGGGGCGCCGTCGTGACCGCGGGCCCGACGGGGCGCGCCGCACGCCGGAGCGCCGGGTTCCGGTGCCCCCGACGTCGCCCTGGCATCACGTCAGCACCTCCGTGAACGCGGTGCGCAGGCGCCGTACGCCCTCGGCGATCTCCTCCGTGCCCGCGACGGCGGCGAAGCTCAACCGCAGGTGGGGGGCGGGTGGTTCGGCGCTGAAGTAGGGACGGCCGGGGGCGAGCGCGACGCCGGCGCGCAGGGCGGCGGCGGTCACCGCGGACTCGTCGGTGCCGTCGGGCAGGCGCAGCCACAGACTGTAGCCGCCCGACGGGACGTGCGGCACGGTGACCTCGGGCAGACGCAGACGCAGCGCTGCCGTCGTCACGTCCCGACGCGTCCTCAACTCGGCGGACACGGCGCGGAGATGGCGCGGCCAGGCGGGCGAGCCGACGAGTTCCAGCGCCGCCTCCTGCAGCGGCCGGGGCACGAAGAAGGAGTCCACCACCTGGATCGCGCGCAACCGCTCCAGCACCGGACCGCGCGCGGCCAGCGCGGCGACCCGGAAACTCGGCGAGGTGGCCTTGGTGAGGGAGCCGACGTGGACGACGACGCCGTCCGGGTCGTCGGCGGCCAGGGGCCGGGGCAGCGGACCCGCGTCCTCGTGGACCAGCCGCCGTACGAAGTCGTCCTCGACGACGAAGGCGCCCGCCTCCCGGGCGATGCGCAGCACCTCGCCGCGCCGTGCGGCGGCGAGGACGGCACCGGTCGGGTTCTGGAACAGCGGCTGGCAGACGAACACCCGGGCCCCGGTGGCGGCGAAGGCGCCCGCGAGGAGGTCGGGCCGGACCCCGTCCGTATCCACCGGGACCGGTACCGGGCGCAGT
Source organism: Streptomyces actuosus (assembly GCF_016921115.1). Taxonomy (GTDB): domain Bacteria; phylum Actinomycetota; class Actinomycetes; order Streptomycetales; family Streptomycetaceae; genus Streptomyces; species Streptomyces actuosus_A. The sequence goes on along the minus strand of NZ_JAFFZS010000010.1, from coordinate 93,046 downwards.
CCGGCGGCCCGGGCGACGGCCAGCATGCCGGGGTAGGTGGGCGACTCGACGAGGACGGGCGCACCGGGCGGTGCCAGGGCGCGCAGCGCCGTGGTCAGCGCGGCCTGACCGCCCGCGGCGACCAGCACCTCGGCGGCGGTCACCGAGGCACCGATGCCGCGTGCGAACCACGCACGCAGCTCCGGGAGCCCGTCCAGCGGCGGCCGACCCCAGGCCCCGGGACGGCGGCCGGCTCGGGACAGGGCGGCGGCCATCGCCCGCTCGGGCTGGAGGCCGGGGTGCAGATAGCCGCCGTTGAACTCGATGACGCCGGGCGGCGGTGCGGCGAGGGAGACCGTGACACCGGAGGCGTCCACGGTGCGGGGGACCGGGTCTGCGGCTCCGTCGGCGCTGAGCGCGACCTCCTGCCAGGAGGTGTCGCCGGCCGGCTCGGCACTCCGGCGGGGACGGGCCCGGAAGGCACCGGCGCCGGGCCGGGTGACGACCAGGCCCTCGGCGGCCAGCTGAGCCAGGGCGCGGGAGACGGTCACCGGACTGACCCGGTACCGCTCGATAAGGGCCCTGCTGGACGGCAGCTTTCCTCCGGGAGAGTAGCGGTGGAGTTCCTGACGCAGGTGATCTGCCAGCTCGGCCACACTGCTACGCTCGTTCATGAGAACACAGAGTAGCGCTACTGCCACGGCTGCGATAGCGGTCGGCACCCCGTCGCCCCGGGCCTCCGCCGGTCTGGCCCAGGCGGCGCTGGGCGTGACGGCCTTCTCCCTCACCTTCCCGGCCACCGCCTGGGCCCTGGAGGGCTTCGGCCCGTGGGCCCTGGTCGCGCTGCGCAGCGCCCTCGCGGCGCTCGTCGCCGGGGGCTGCCTGCTGGCCCTGCGCGTACCGGTACCGGCCCGCGCCCACCGGCCGGGACTCGCGGTGGTGGCCGCCGGGGTGGTCGTCGGCTTCCCCCTGCTGACCACGCTGGCACTGCGGACCTCCAGCACCGCGCACGCCGCCGTGGTGGTCGGCCTGCTGCCGCTGACCACGGCTCTGTGCTCCGCCCTCCGGTTCGGCACCCGCCCCTCGCGCACGTTCTGGCTGGCGGCCCTCGCGGGCGCGGCGGCGGTGGTGGCGTTCACCGTGCAGCAGAGCGGGGGTGCGCTGACGGCCGCCGACGGTTTCCTCTTCGCGGCGCTGCTGGTCTGCGCGGCCGGCTACGCCGAGGGCGGCCGACTGGCGCGGGTGATGCCGGGCTGGCAGGTGATCGGCTGGGCGCTGGTGTTCTGCCTGCCTCTGGCCGCGCCCGCCGCCGCGCTGTCGCTGACGCTGCAGCCGGCGCAGCCGACCGTGCACGGTGTCGCGGGGCTGCTGTGGCTCGCGGCGGGCTCCCAGTTCCTCGGCCTGGTCCTCTGGTACCGGGGCATGGCCGCCGTCGGCGTGCCCAAGGCCAGCCAGTTGCAGTTGGCCCAGCCCCTCCTCACACTGGTGTGGTCGGTGCTGCTGCTGGGCGAGCACCTGACGGTGGCCGCCCCGCTGACGGCGGCTGCGGTGCTCGTGTGCATCGCCGTCACGCAGCGGGCCCGCGGCTGAGCGGGCTACTTCCCACCAGCGCCCGCCGCCGTAGACTCAAGGCCACGGACCGCTGCTCCCGGAGATCGGTGAGGAGGCCGCACAGATGCGCGCAACCGTGGGCGACCAGCTTGTGCAGCACGGCAGGGTGGTCGGTCAGCACGACAAGGTCGGCGAGATCGTCGAAGTCCTGGGCCAGAAGGGCAATCCCCCGTACCGCGTCCGCTTCGAGGACGGGCACGAGGGCTTGTGCTCACCGGGTCCCGACACCGAGATCCGCCACCGGGGCCGGCACGCGCCCCAGTCCCCGTAGGTCAGCGCGGGGGCGCCGCGGGCAGCCGGTAGTGGTCGGCAGTCACCCGCGCCATGGCTCCTGCCGGGTCGGTGGCCACCTCCCGCGCGGCGAAGAACACGTGCCCGCGCGCCTCCGGGTGGTTCCGGGCGAGGGTCAGGTGACGGGACAGCTCGGCCGGGTCGCTCCAGGCCGCGGGCTGCGCGGGGTCCCCCGCCTTGTACAGCGCCTCCCCCAGGTAGAGCCGCGTCCTGCTGCCCCGGGCGGCCTCGGCCCACCAGGGCAGCAGTTTCGCGTAGTCGGCGGCGGCGAAGCCGATGTTCCAGTACAACTGCGGCACGACGTAGTCGATCCAGCCCTCGCGCACCCAGGTGCGGGTGTCCGCGTACAGGTCGTCGTACGTCTGTACCCCGGCCCGCGTGTCGGAGCCGCGCGGGTCGGAGGCGACGTTGCGCCACACCCCGAAGGGGCTGATGCCGAACTGCGTGCCGGGCCGGACCTCCTCGATCCGGGCTGCCGTCTCGAGCACCAGCCGGTCGATGTTGTCGCGCCGCCAGGCGGCCCGGCTCGGGAATCCGCCGCCGTGGCGGTCGTACGCGGCGGCGTCGTCGAAGATCTGCCCGGCGACGGGATACGGGTAGAAGTAGTCGTCGAAGTGGACCGCGTCGACGGGGTACTGCCGGACGGCGTCGAGGACCGCGTCCTGGACGAAGGAGCGGACCTCCGGCAGGCCGGGATCGTAGTAGAGCCTGCCGCCGTAGGTCACCACCCAGTCGGGGTGCCGGCGTGCGGGGTGGGTGGCGACCAGCCGGCCCGGATCGGAGTGGGCGGCGATGCGGTACGGGTTGAACCATGCGTGCAGTTCCAGCCCGCGGGCGTGCGCCTCCGCCACGGCCGTGCCCAGCGGGTCCCAGCCCGGGTCGCGCCCCTGGGTTCCGGTGAGGCAGGCCGACCAGGGCTCGTAGGGGGACGGCCACAGGGCGTCGGCGGTGGGCCGCACCTGGAGGAACACGGCGTTGAGCCCGCGTCGGGCCGCCGTGTCGAGGTGGGCGACCAGCTCCCGGCGCTGTGCCTCGGCCGTCAGCCCCGACCGGGAGGGCCAGTCGCGGTTGCCGACGGTCGCAATCCACATGCCGCGCATCTCGCCCGGCTCCTGCACGCGCCGGCGTTCTCCGCCGGGGGCCGAGGGTCCCATCGCCAGGGTCGACAGAGCCGCCACCGCGAACGCCCGCCGTGTGATCCGCCCCATGCGCGCCCCGATCCGGCCCGGATCCGCTTCCGTCGCGGATCGTTCCGGGCAAGAATGCCCCACCCGGACGATCGATCATCGATACTTCGGAGTAACGTGCACGATCGGAGCAGGCACCGGACAACGGCGGACCTGCCACAGCCGAGAGCGGCGGCGCCCGACGCAGGGCAGCCGCGCATCAGCCGTAGATCAGCAGCGAAAGGGACGATGTGACCGACATCGAACGCGTCGGAGTGGTGGGCTGCGGCCAGATGGGCGCCGGCATCGCCGAGGTCTGTGCCCGTGCCGGACTCGACGTGAAGGTCGCCGAAACCACCGGCGAGGCCCTGGAGATCGGCCGTACCCGGCTGTTCAACTCCCTGGCCAAGGCCGCCGAGCGCGGCAAGATCAGCGAGGAGGAGCGCCGGTCCACGCAGGACCGGCTGAGCTTCACCACCGACCTGGGCGAGTTCGCCGACCGGGACCTCGTGATCGAGGCCGTCGTGGAGAACGAGCAGGTCAAGACCGAGATCTTCCAGGTCCTGGACCAGGTGGTGACCCGCGCCGACGCGATCCTCGCCTCCAACACCTCCTCCATCCCGTTGGTGAAGCTGGCCGTCGCCACCTCGCGCCCGGACCAGGTCATCGGCATCCACTTCTTCAACCCCGCGCCGGTGCAGAAGCTCGTCGAGCTGATCCCCGCGCTCACCACCTCGGAGGGCACGCTCGGACGCGCGCAGCTGTTCACCGAGAAGCTGCTGGGCAAGCACGCCATCCGGGCCCAGGACCGCTCCGGGTTCGTCGTCAACGCGCTGCTGATCCCCTACCTGCTCTCCGCGATCCGGATGTTCGAGTCGGGCATCGCCAGCCGCGAGGACATCGACAACGGCATGGAGCTGGGCTGCGCCCACCCGATGGGCCCGCTGAAGCTGTCCGACCTGATCGGCCTGGACACGGTCGCGTCCGTCGCACAGAGCATGTACGACGAGTACAAGGAGCCGCTGTACGCCGCTCCCCCGCTGCTCCAGCGGATGGTGGACGCCGGGCGGATGGGCCGCAAGTCCGGCTCCGGTTTCTACACCTACGGCTGATCACACACCGTAGTGGGCACGGGCCCGGCACTCCTGGTGAGTGCCGGGCCCGTCCGTTTCACACACCGTGTGCGCCCCGGGCCCGCATATGCCCGGCGCACACGCTCCCCATCCGTCCACCAGGCGGGTTGACTCACCATGCGCATGCAAGGGAGGTACCACCGACACGGAGAGGAGCGGACTCGTGACCACCGGCCCCGAGCATCCGATCGTCCAGGGAGAACTCGCAGAGTTACGCCGCCGGCTCGATGTGGCCCACGCCCGGGTCGAGGGCGGACTGGCACTGCTGAGCCACCGCACCGAGGAGACCGCCAAGGAAGTCGACGACCTGAGCACCCGGATCGTCTCGCTGGAGCACGCCCGCTGGCCGCTGCCCGCCGTCGCGGCGCTGACCGCGCTGGGCGCTCTCGCTGTCGCCGTGTGGCAGGCCCTCGGACGGTAGCGGCCTCAGGGCGCGGCGTCGTGCCCGAGCCTGAGATGGTGCAGCATCAGTAACGCGGCCGCCATGTTGGCGGCCGGGACCTCCCCCCGGGCGACCATGTCGGGGACGAGTTTGAGTGGGACCCACTCCCGGCGGTCGGACTCGAAGTCGTCCACGGGGTGACCGACGTACGCGCCCCGGTCGGCCCAGTAGATGTGGTGCCGGGCGTCCGTGAGCCCGTTGGAGGGCTCCACGCTCATCAGGTGCCGCAGGGGTCCCGGCCGCCAGCCGGTCTCCTCCTCCAGTTCCCGGGCTGCGGCGTGGGCGATGCCCTCGCCGTCCTCGACGACGCCCGCCGCGAGTTCCCAGCCCCAGCTGTCCGTGATGAAGCGGTGGCGCCACAACAGGAGGACCTCGTTGGCCTCGTTCACCACCGTGGCCACGGCGACGGGGCGCAGCCGTATCAGGAAGTGGTCGAGATGCCGGCCGTCCGGCAGCTCGACCTCCGCGAGATTGACGCTGAACCAGCGATTTGAGTACACATTTTGTTCGTTCAGTTTCGCCCACTGCATGGATCTGCCACCTTCCGCTGAGTAAGGGGCAATATCGCAGCAGGAAGGAGCCGGCAGCAGGCGCACACAGGGCAGCGTGCAGCGCGGCGGGCGCACCCGTACGCACCCGGGAGGACGGCCGCGGTGACTACAGCGGCACGCGCAGCGCCCCGTCGATCAGTTCGGCGGCCTCGACGGTGCCGGCGCAGCCGCTGCGCGCCAGGTGCTCACGGACCGCCCTGAGTCTGTCCCGCAGCCGCTGGGACTCCATGCCGCGGGCCTGCTCGGCCATCTGCACGGCCGTGGCCACCGCCTTGTCGGCGTTTCCCTGACGGAGCTCGATCGTGCTGAGCATCGCCAGCCGGTGCACCCGTCCGCGGTCGTGGGCGGGATTGTCCACCGCCGCGGCGGCGTGCTCCTGCGCGGCCCGGAGCTCGCCGAGGCTGAGCAGGGCCTCCGCCACCTGCACGTTGACCAGGCCCGGCTGGACATAGCCGGTCTCGTCGGGTTCGTGTCCGCGCCGGATGCGTTCGGCGGCCGTCTCGGCACGCCGGATGCACGACAGGGCGCTCGTGCCGTCGCCGAGGTGCGCGTACGCCTTGGCCTGCATGGCGTACAGGTCGGAGCCCAGCGCCGGGGTGATGTGCCTGCCGGCGGCGCGCAGCGCGGCCTCGGCGAAGGCGACGGCCTGCCGGTACTCCCCCATGAACAGCGCCTGGTTGACCAGCAGCGCGATGACGTACGCGCCCAGTCCCCGGTCGCCGCTGGCCTTGGCGAGCCGCAGAGCCTGGTGGAAGTAGCGCTGGGCCAGGCCGTGCGCGTCGGAGTCGTACGCGCAGATGCCGGCGATCGCCACCAGGCCGCCCGTGGCCCGGTGCAGCTGGCGGCCCGTCGCGTCGGTGTAGCTTCCCCGCAGCAGCGGGGCGGCCTCGGCGTTGAGGAAGCCGACGATGCGGGCGCGGGTCGCCACGCCGCCGGCCTTGCGGTACAGCTGCTCGTAGTGGGTGCGGGCGGAGCGCAGCATCTCCAGGTCGGCGGGCGTGACCCGGTGCCGGCCGCCGCGGGAGACGTCCACGTCCTCGGGCGGGTTCTCCCACTCCCACACCGGCATCACGGCGGGCGTGCCGGTGACGGCGGGCGCGCCCAAGATGTGCGGCCGCTGCTGCTCGTCGGAGCGCCACAGGGCGGTGGCCCGCTCCACGAACCCGGACAGCGAGGTGCCGTGCGCGGTGGCGGGCTCGCCCGGTACGCCCAGGCCGATGTCGTCGAGGGTGACCGGCCGGTGCAGCCGGGCGGCGAGCACCTCGCAGATCAGGTCGGGCACCTGGCCGCGCGGACGCTGCCCCTTCAGCCAGCGCGCGACGGCGGTGTGCTCGTAGCGGAGCGCCAGACCGCGCGCCCGGCCCGCCTGATTGACGTGTGCGGCCAGTCCCGCATGGGAGACCCCGGCCTCGTCCAGGATCGCGTCCAGCAGAGTGTTGGGCTGCATCGTGCCCCCCGGTGGCTCGGTGGCGGACAGACTAGTGCGTCGCGCTTCACACGGGGTGTGAACCGAGTGCCCGGATCCGTGCTGTGCGCGCGCTGTCGCGGAGAGTTCCCGAAAGGTTGACTGAACTGCCTCGCAAGAGGCCGGCCGGGCCGCCGGCTCCCCCTCGTACAGTGCGGCGGTCCGCTTGCGCGCCGTCCGCCCGGCTGCCTGCCCGACACTCCGTGGCGGGGCGGACGGCCTGCCGGCTGTCGGCCTCACGCGCCCTTGCGCTCCAGGTGGTCGGCGGGCCGTGGGTGCGCGGTGGCCGGCCACGCGCCCAGTGGGGTGCCCTGGGTCGGCAGGCCGTGGCGCTCGTTTCGCAGCACCAGGACGCCCACGTCGACCGCGGTCCGGCCCGCGGTCTGCCACAGCGGCGCCGCCGTCGTCGTGCGCAACACCGACTGCGGGGCCGGGGAGCGGGCGCGGCGTGGCACGCGGAGAGGGGAAGACGCGGCCCCGGCTGTCGCGGGCGTCCTCCGCGCCGTCCGTGAACAGGACCGGCGTCTCCCCCGGTCGCAGCGGTCCGCAGGGCCGGGGCGGGCCACCCTGCGCGGAAGGGGCGCCCTCGTACGTCGCGTACGAGAGCGCCCCTCCCGGCAACCCGTCGGCGGCACCCGGGGCGTGGTGCGGAGGTCCCGCCGGCCCCGCGGTGCCCCGGTGGTCACCGCCCTAGCTGCGCAGTACCGCCCCGGTGCGATCGCCGGCGAGGGCGACGGCCGCGTCGCGGGCGGCCGATGCCTCGTCCACGGTCAGCGTGCGGTCCGCGGCCCGGAAACGGAGCGCGTACGCCAGGGACTTCCGCCCCGCGCCGAGCTGGTCGTCGTTCACGTACACGTCGAACAGCCGGATGGACTCCAGCAGGTCGCCCGCGCCCTCGCGCAGGGCCGCCTCGACCTCCGCGGCCGGGACGGGCCTGTCGACGACGAGGGCGACGTCCTGTGTGGCGACCGGGAAGGTGGAGATCCGCGGCGCCGGCACGGTGTCCTCACCGACCTGCTCCAGCACGTCGAGGTCGAGCTCCATGGCGCACGTACGGGCGGGCAGGCCCAGCGCCTTCAGCACACGCGGGTGCAGCTCGCCGGCATGGCCCACGACCCGCTCCGCGCCGTCGACCGTGACCGCCAGTTCGGCGCACCGGCCGGGGTGCCACGGACCGTACTGGCCCTTGCGGACGAGCAGGTCGGCGCCGGCCTCACGCGCCACCGCGCGCGCCGTCTCGACCGTGTCGGCCCAGTCGGCCGGACGGCCCCGGCCCCACCAGCCGGCCTGCTCGCGGGCGCCCGCGAGGACGACGGCGACGTGGCGCGGCTGCTCGGGCAGCGCGGCGTCGAGTCCGGCGATCTCCTCGCCGGTGGGGCGCCGGTCCACGGGCAGCGCGGCGGCGGTGGGCTGCTCGGCACGCGGGTGGAAGACCAGTCCCGTCTCGAACAGGGCGAGGTCGTGCGAACCGCGGCCGTCGTTGCGCCGCAGGGCGCCGAGCAGGCCCGGCAGCAGCGACGTGCGCAGCGCGGGCTCCTCGTCGTTCAGCGGGTTGGTGAGCCGCACGACGCGGCGGGCCGGGTCGTCGGCCTCCAGCCCGAGCTGGTCGAAGACCTGCTCGGCGATGAACGGGTAGTTCGGCGCCTCGACGTAGCCCGCCCCGGCCAGGGCGCGGCCGACGCGGCGGTGCAGCCGCTGGCGGTGGGTGAGACCGCGGCCGGAGGGCGGCTTGGGCAGCGTGGAGGGCAGGTTCTCGTAGCCCTCCAGGCGGATGACCTCCTCGGCGAGGTCGTTCGGCTCGGCGAGGTCGGGGCGCCAGGACGGGACGGTGACGATCAGCTCGTCCTGCCCGTACACGTCGCAGCCGATCTCCTGGAGACGCCGCACCACGGTCTCGCGGCCGTAGGTCACGCCCGCCACCCTGTCGGGGTGGTCGGCGGGGACGGTGATGGTGCGCGGTCCCGACGGCGCGACGATCTCGGTGACCCCGGCCTCGGCGGTGCCGCCCGCGAGCAGCACGAGCAGGTCGACCGTACGCTGCGCCGCCGCGGCGGCGGCCGCGGGGTCGACGCCGCGCTCGAAGCGGCGGGACGCCTCCGAGGACAGCCGGTGGCGGCGGGCCGTGCGCGCGATCGACACGGCGTCGAAGTGGGCCGCCTCGACGACCACGTCGGTGGTGGCGGCCCCCGCGTCGGCGGTGCCCGCGGCCGGCTCCGCCGGGGGCTGACGGTCGGCGATCTCGGTGGCGGCGCCGCCCATCACGCCGGCGAGGCCGATCGGGCCGCGCTCGTCGGTGATCACCAGATCCTCGGCGTCGAGGGTGCGTGTGACACCGTCGAGGGTGGTCAGCTTCTCGCCCGGCTCGGCCCGGCGGACCCCGATGGCGCCCTGGACCCGGTGGCGGTCGTAGGCGTGCAGCGGCTGGCCGATCTCCATCATCACGTAGTTGGTGACGTCGACGGCGAGCGAGATCGGCCGCATGCCGACCTTCTGCAGCCGGCGCTGCAACCAGATCGGCGAGCGTGCCTCGGGGCTCAGACCGGTGACGGTGCGGGCCGTGAAGCGGTCGCAGCCGGTCGGGTCGCCGACCTGGACCGGATAGCCGAAGGCGTTCGGCGTCGGCACGTCGAGCAGGGCGGGGTCGCGCAGCGGCAGACCGTAGGCGATGGCCGCCTCGCGGGCCACGCCGCGGATGGACAGGCAGTCGCCGCGGTTGGCGGTGACGGCGATGTCCAGCACCTCGTCGACCAGCTCCAGCAGTTCGACGGCGTCCTTGCCGATCTCGGTCTCCGGCGGGAGCACGATGATGCCGCCGGAGCCGTCGTCGCCCATGTTCAGCTCGTCGCCGGAGCAGATCATGCCGCGGGACATCCGGCCGTAGGTCTTGCGCTCGGCGATCTGGAAGTCGCCGGGGAGCACCGCGCCGGGCAGGGCCACGACGACCTTGTCACCGACGGCGAAGTTGCGGGCGCCACAGATGATCTCCTGGGGCTCGCCGGTGCCGTTGGCCTGTCCGACGTCGACGGTGCAGAAGCGGATCGGCTTCTTGAAGTCCGTCAGCTCCTCGACGGTCAGCACCCGGCCGACGGCGAGGGGGCCCTTGAGGTCGGCGCCGAGGTGCTCGACGGTCTCGACCTCCAGACCGGCCGACACCAGCTTGGCCTGGACGTCCCGGCCGGTCTCGGTCACCGGCAGGTCGACGTACTCCCGCAGCCACGAAAGCGGGACCCGCATCAGATCTCCATCCCGAACGGCCGGGTGAACCGGACGTCACCCTCGACCATGTCTCGCATGTCATCGACGTTGTGGCGGAACATCAGCATCCGCTCGATGCCGAACCCGAAGGCGAATCCGCTGTACTTCTCCGGGTCGACGCCGCAGGCGGTGAGCACCCGCGGGTTGACCATGCCGCAGCCGCCGAGCTCGATCCAGCCCTCGCTGGAGCAGGTGCGGCAGGGCCGGTCGGGGTTGCCGACGGACTCGCCGCGGCAGACGTAGCACACCATGTCCATCTCGGCGGACGGCTCGGTGAACGGGAAGAAGTTCGGCCGCAGCCGGGTCTTCATGCCCTCGCCGAACAGGGACTGGACCATGTGGTCCAGGGTGCCCTTGAGGTCGGCCATGGTCAGGCCCTCGTCGACGGCGAGCAGCTCCACCTGGCGGAAGACCGGGGTGTGCGTGGCGTCCAGCTCGTCGGTGCGGTACACGCGACCCGGGCAGATCACGTAGACCGGCAGGTCGCGCCCGAGCAGGGAGCGGATCTGCACGGGCGAGGTGTGGGTGCGCAGCACGGTGCCCGACTCGGTGCCGCCCTCGGGGCCGGCCACGAAGAAGGTGTCGTGCTCGCCTCGGGCCGGGTGGTCCGGGCCGATGTTGAGGGCGTCGAAGTTGAACCACTCGGCCTCGACCTCGGGGCCCTCGGCGACCTCGTAGCCCATGGCCACGAAGATGTCCTCGATGCGCTCCGAGAGCGTGGTCAGGGGGTGGCGGGCGCCGGCCGGTACGCGGTCGTACGGCAGTGTGACGTCCACGTCCTCCTCGATCAGGACGCGGGCGTCCCGCTCGGCCTCCAGTTCGGCCTGGCGGGCGGCGAACGCCTTGTTCACGGCGCCGCGGGCCTGGCCGACACGCTTGCCGGCGTCGGCCTTGGCGTGCGGGGGCAGGGCTCCGATCTCGCGGTTGGCGAGGGCCAGCGGAGAGGTGCCTCCGGTGTGGGCGACCTTGGCCTCCTGGAGCGCGTCGAGGGAACCCGCGGCGGCGAAGGCGGCGAGCGCCTCGTCCCGCATGCGCTCGATCTCTTCCGGTTTCAACGCCTCGACCTCGACAGGGTCGTACGACTTATTGGGTGCCGACATCTCTTCCCGTGCTTCCGATTGGCTGGCGGACGGTCCCCGTCACCGACTCGCAAGGGCCGCGTGCAGGACACAAAGGTGCCAAAGGCCGAGTCTAACGGGGTGGGGGTGTGCGCATGCGCCCGTGGGGCGTCAGGCGAGATACGCCGGTGCCGCCACGGGCAGGGTAAATCGGAACTGAGCGCCGCCGCCGGGGGCGCGGCCGACGGTGATGGTGCCGCCGTGGGCTTCGACGATGCCCTTGACGATGTACAGCCCGAGGCCCGTGCCGCCGCGCTTGCTGCCCCGCCAGAAGCGGGTGAAGACGCGGCTCATGGACTCCTCCGGGATTCCGGGCCCTTCGTCGCTCACCGTGACCGACGTGCCGGTGTCCTCTCCTTCGCGGGGGGACGCCGTGGGCGTGATGTCGATGGTGACGGTTCCCTCGCCGTGCCGCACGGCATTTTCGATGAGGTTGCTGAGCACCTGGTCGATCTTGTCCGGGTCGGCCCACAGGGCGGGCAGCGGCTGCTCGATCCGCAGCAGGAACCGGTCGGCGGGCTGCCCGGCGGCGACGTACGCCTGGATGTGGCGGCCGACGGCGGCGCCGATGTCGACGGGCTGGCGGCGCACCTCCAGCCGCCCGGAGTCGATCCGGGAGATGTCCAGCAGCTCGGCGATGAGCCGGGTGACCCGGTCGGCGTCGGCGTCGACGGTCTCCAGCATCAGCCGCTTCTGGTCGTCGGTGAAGCGTTCCCACTTGGCCAGCAGGGTGGCGGTGAAGCCCTTCACGGAGGTCAGCGGCGAGCGCAGCTCGTGGGCGACGGTCGCTATCAGCTCGGCGTGGGAGCGCTCGGTGCGGCGCCGGGCCTCGGTGTCCCGGAGGCAGACGACGACGCGGGTGACGGGCCCGGTGGGTTCGGTGCGGACGTAGCGGGCGGAGACGAGGACCTCGCGTCCGCCGGGCAGCAGCAGGTTGCGCTCGGGCTGGCGCACCCGGATGGCGAGTCCGCCGTAGGGGTCGGTCAGCTGCCACCAGCGCCGCCCCTCCAGGTCCTCCAGGGGCAGGGCCTTCTCCAGCGGCTGCCCGAGGGCCCGGGCGGCGGGCACGGCGGTGATGCGCTCGGCCGCGGTGTTGAAGCAGACGACGCGGCCGCGCTCGTCGGCGACGACGACGCCGTCGGGCAGGTCGTCGGGGTCGCAGGGGTGGGCGGCGTGCTCACCGGCCCGCGGCACGGGTGCGGGCGCCGCCTTCGGTGCTCCGGCTGCGCTGCTCGTGCCGACACTCATCCCCGTTCCCCATCTCTCCGACGGAGGGCCCCGAGCGGGTCACCCTACTAGCTCTCGGTGACCGTACGGCACCCTCCTGTGGCCCGCTGCGCACGGGCGGACGCATACAGACATACGGCTGCGGCAGTGGCCAGGTTCAGGCTCTCCGCCCTGCCGTGGATGGGCACGCGCACGACGGCGTCCGCCAGCGCGCGCGTCTCCTCCGGGAGCCCCCAGGCCTCGTTGCCGAAGACCCAGGCGGTGGGCCCGCCCATCGTCCGCCGGTCCAGTTCGTCGTCCAGGTCCCGGTCGCCCGCCCCGTCGGCGGCCAGGATCCGCACCCCGGCGCCCTTGAGACCGGCCACGGCCCGCTCGACGGGCACCCCGACGGCGACCGGCAGGTGGAACAGCGATCCGACGGAGGCGCGCACCGCCTTGGGGTTGTACAGGTCGACGGAGGCGTCGGTGAGGACGACGGCCTCGGCGCCGGCCGCGTCGGCGCAGCGCAGGACGGTGCCGGCGTTCCCGGGGTCGCGGACGTGGGCGAGGACGGCGACGAGCCGGGGCCGTGCGGCGAGGATCTCCTCGAAGGGCGTGTCCAGGAAGCGGCAGATCCCGACGAGCCCCTGGGGGGTCACGGTGGTGGAGACGTCCTCGATCACCTGGTCGGAGGCGAGGTGGATGCGGGCGCCCGCGCTCCGCGCCTCGGCGACGATGTCGGCGTGGCGCCGGGCGGCGTCGGCGGTGACGAACAGGTCGGTCAGCGTGTCCGCGTGCCCGGCCGCCTCCCGAACGGCCTGGGGCCCCTCCGCGAGGAACAGCCGCTCCTTGCCCCGGAAGCTCCGCTTGGCCAGCCGCCGGGCGGCCGAGACCCGGGCTGAGCGGGGAGAGATCGGCTCGGGGCTCGCGGGGTGCATCCTTTTCACCATTCGTCGAGTTCAGCAACTTCTGTGCGCCGCGACGGCGGTCGCCCGCGCCCCGGCTGGCCGGCGGCACCGGGCCGCCGGCGGCGCGGCTGCGGCGCGCCCGCACCGCGGACACGGCCCGCGGGGACGCTCCGTGAACATGCGACGGACCCGCAGGCACAACCCGCGGGTCCGTCGGTGGCGTCGGCTCCGGGCCGGCGCAGCGTCACGCAGCCTTCGGCGCGTTCACGTCGCTCGGGAGCGCCTTCTGCGCCACCTCGACCAGCGCGGCGAACGCGCCGGCGTCGTTGACCGCCAGCTCGGCCAGGATCTTGCGGTCGACCTCGACGTTCGCGGCCTTCAGGCCCTGGATGAAGCGGTTGTAGGTCATGCCGTTGGCGCGGGCAGCGGCGTTGATGCGCTGGATCCACAGCTGACGGAAGTCGCCCTTGCGCTTCTTGCGGTCGTTGTAGTTGTAGACCAGCGAGTGGGTGACCTGCTCCTTGGCCTTGCGGTACAGGCGCGAGCGCTGACCGCGGTAGCCGGAGGCCTGCTCGAGGATCGCCCGGCGCTTCTTGTGGGCGTTGACTGCCCGCTTGACGCGTGCCACTTGTTTAACTCCTTGTAGCGGGGCCGCTGTGGGACTGGTGCGGCCCGGAAACGATTGGGTCCCGGTCGGTGGTCAGAGGCGGGCGTGAGCCGCGCCCGACGTCACTTGCCGAGAAGCTTCTTGATCTTCTTGGCGTCGCCCGGGGCCATCTCGGCGTTGCCGGTGAGGCGACGCGTCAGACGGGACGACTTGTGCTCGAGCAGGTGGCGCTTGCCGGCGCGCTCACGGAGCACCTTGCCGGAGCCGGTGACCTTGAAGCGCTTGCTGGCACCGCTGTGCGACTTGTTCTTCGGCATAGCGCCGTTCTCTCCTCGTCGGTGGCGCTCCGGTGCCCGGTCACGAGAACCGGGCACGGTGGAGCGTCTCTGTTGTATCGGTTACATCCTGGGACTCGCGTCCCGAGGATCACGCCTCGGCGGGCTCCTCGGCGGACGCCTCAGCCTCGGCAGGGTTCTGCGAACGACCGGGGTTGGCCTTCGCGGACGCCTTGCGAGCCTCCTGCGCCTGGCGGGCCTCGGCCATCGCCTCGGTCTTCTTCTTGTGCGGACCGAGAACCATGATCATGTTTCGGCCGTCCTGCTTCGGGTTCGACTCCACGAAACCGAGGTCCTGGACGTCCTCCGCGAGCCGCTGGAGCAGTCGGTAGCCCAGCTCGGGCCGGGACTGCTCGCGACCACGGAACATGATCGTGATCTTGACCTTGTCGCCCTGCTTGAGGAACCGGACGACGTGACCCTTCTTGGTGTCGTAGTCGTGCGGGTCGATCTTCGGCCGGAGCTTCATCTCCTTGATGACCGTGTGCGCCTGGTTCTTGCGCGCCTCACGGGCCTTCATGGCCGACTCGTACTTGAACTTCCCGTAGTCCATGAGCTTGCAGACGGGCGGACGGGCGTTCGCCGCGACCTCGACGAGGTCGAGGTCGTACTCCTGAGCAAGCTCCAGTGCCTTCGCGAGCGGCACGATGCCGACCTGCTCGCCACTGGGACCGACAAGTCGCACCTCGGGAACGCGAATCCGGTCGTTGATGCGGGGCTCGGCGCTGATGGATCCTCCTCGGTAGCACCACACGGCGGCCTGGCAGACAGCCGCGTACGTCTGTTTTCGTTGGACCGAACCGCGCCGGAGCACAAAAAATGCCCCGGACGATCACAGGCGGGGCTCCAATGACTTCCGGAGCACCGCCGCGGTGACCGCGGGGCGCTATCGGGCGGCTCCATCGTCCGTACGGAACGATGGTGGCCGCCTGACCGGTGACCCGCCGTCCGGGGGACGGTCGGGTGGGAGATCGGAGCCTCCACTTGTAGGCCGTACGCTCCGCTCTTCCTCGGTGGCGTTCGGCCGGTCGTCACACAAGGTTAGCAGCTCGCCCGGGGTGGTGCGAACCGCCGTACGCCGGGGCCTATCGTGTGAGGCATGAGTGACACCCCTGCCGAGTCCCCCGAGGCTCCCGACTTCGACGCCATGGCCCGCGACATCGCGGAGGTCCCTGCGGTCGAGGTGATCGTGACGGTCGCCGTCAACCTGATGAGCGCCGCCGCCGTGAAGCTCGGTCTGACCGAGGAGGGCGACACGTACAAGGACCTGGACGAGGCCCGCAAGCTGGTGCACGCCCTCGCCGGTCTGCTCGACGCGAGCGCGACCGAGATCAGCTCCTTCCACGCGGCGCCGCTGCGCGACGGCCTGAAGTCGCTCCAGCTGGCCTTCCGCGAGGCGTCGGTCGTCCCGGACGAGACGGGTCAGGGACCGGGCGAGAAGTACACCGGGCCGGTCTTCGGCTGAGCGCACCGCCGGAGGCGCCGGGGCGTGCCGTCGGTCGTCCGCGGCGCCGGCGGGGCCGGTCGCGCGGTTCCCCCGCCCCGTTCCAGGGGCTGCCGGAGCGGACTCGGCCCCACCGCCGGGTACTGCGGCCGGGAAGCACATCGGTCCCCGGCCGAAGTCACGGGGCCGGCCGGCTCGCGGCCGGGTCCTCCCCCGAGCCGTCGGGCCCTTTGCTCATCCGCGTACGTACAGGGGCTCGCCCGGAGGCGTCGTCCCGGCCGGCAGCAGTGCCAGGTCGAGGCCGCGCACCAGGCGGGCCCTCAGTGTCTCGTCGGCGGCGAGCCGCTCGGCGACGGCCCGGGCGACCTCGGCCGGCGCGTCGGACGGGTCGACGACCAGGACGAGGGTGCCGTCGGCGCGGCCCGGCCCGAGGTGGGCGCGCAGCACCCGCGGCTCGGCGGCGACCGCGGCGCACACGGCGTCGCGGACCACGGGGTCGGCGAGCGGGTCGGTCGTGGTGCGGCCCTCGGCGAGCGCCAGCAGGGCGGGGCCGGTCAGTTCGAAGGGGACCGGGCCGGCCATGTCCAGGACCACCGTGTCCGCCTGCTCGTGTGCCGCCGCCTGCAGGGCCTGGTGCAGGGGCACGGCCACGGGACGCGCCGCGGGATCCCAGCGCGCCAGCGAGTCGGTGGAGGTGAACGCGGGCAGCGCGGTGCGGTCGCCGGCCTTCAGGGTCGGGACGGCCATGTCGGAGGTCTTCTCGCGGCGCAGCCCGTTCTCGTCCTCCTCGACCTCGCCGAGCACCGCCACGACGGGGACGAGCAGCCGGGCGCCCTTGAGCGCAGCCAGGACCGGCCCGACGGCCGTCCGGTCCTCCGCCCACGCGGCGAGCGCCGCGCTCAGGGCGGGGTCGGGAGAGCCGTCGTCGTCGGAGAAGCCGGGGTCGGGAATGTTCTTGTTCGCCACGGTCATGACCCTATCGGGGGGATCCTGCCGGCCTTGTGCGGGGCCGGAAACACGGGCGTGACCGCACTCACGGCTTTCCCAGCGATCCCTAACACACTTCTCACGTCCGTCTGACGGTGGGCACAGGTGGCGCCCCGAGCATCGCGAGCATGACATCCCGCCGCGTCCGCCATCATGTCCTCAGCGCGCTCGCCCTGCTCGTCGTCGCGACGGCCACGGCGGGAACGGTGTACGTGCAGGGGCAGGCGCACGCCGGGGCGCGGAGCCCGGCGTCGGCGCGACCGAGCGTGACGGCACCGCCTGGTGGGGAGGCATCCGTGGAACCGTCCGTGGAACCGGTGGCACAGCCGACGGCCGTGGACCGGCAGGCGCTGCTGGCCGACGCGCTCACCGGCGTCGACGTGCCGGAGGGGGTACGGCTGTCGGTGGCCGTGCTGGACGTCGCCTCCGGCGAGAGCGCCGGGTACGGGGAGGCCGCCTTCGACACCGCCAGCATCGTCAAGGTCGACGTCCTCGTTTCGCTGCTGCTCCGGGCGCAGGACGAGGGACGCCGGCTGACCTCGGCGGAGCGGCAGTACGCCACCGCGATGATCGAGAACAGCGACAACGACTCCGCGTCCGCGCTGTGGCGGACCATCGGGCAGGCGGAGGGGCTGGACGCCGCGAACAAGCGGCTGGGGCTGGTCGCCACCGAGGGAGGGGACGGGATGCTGTGGGGTCTGACCCGGACGACGGCGGCGGATCAGCTGACGCTGCTCACCCGGGTCTTCGGCGAGGACTCCGCACTGAGTGCCGCCTCACAGGCGTACGTGCAGGAGCTGATGGAGCGAATAGCCGAGGGCCAGCAGTGGGGGGTGTCGGCCGCGGCGGACGGCTCGGCGTGGGCGCTGAAGAACGGATGGCTGCCGCGCAGCACGACCGGCTTGTGGGACGTGAACAGCATCGGGCGGGTGTCGGCGGACGGCAGCGTGTATCTGGTGGCCGTCCTCTCGGACGGCAACGCCACGCAGGCGGCGGGGATCGACCTGGTCGAGGCGGCGGCGAAGGCGGCGGTGGGGGTGTTCGCGGAGGCGGCCTGAGCACTCCGCTCGGCGTGCCGCGGCGGGACGTCCGTCGGCCACGCGGCGCCGTCGTGGCCGGTCGCGCCTAGAACGTCCTCCTGCGGTCCCGCCACAGCACCACGGCCGCGACGAGCAGGACGCTCCCGGCGCCGCCGACCAGCGGGCCCGCCCAGTCGGCCGTGCTGCTGTCGGGGGCTGCCGGGTCGGGGCCACTGCCGAAGTACGTCCCGCCGTAGGCCGCCGGGGCCGGGTTCCCGGGCTTCAGCCGGGCCGCCGCCCTGATCGCGGCCGCCGGGTCGACGAAGCCGAAGCCGCGGGAGTCGTCGCGCCCCCCGTCGGGGGCGTTGCGGGCGGTGTCCTCCAGGAGTTTCTTGATCTGCGCGGGGGTCAGGCCGGGGTGGGCGGCCTTGACGAGGGCGACGGCGCCGGAGACGAAGGCGGAGGCGGCGGAGGTGCCCCAGCCCTCGTAGTACTTGTGGTCGGGGTCGGCGATGACGACGTCCACGCCGGGCGCGCTGACGGTGGCGTACCAGCGGCGGGTGGAGAACGAGGCCCGGGTGCCGTACTTGTCGACGGCGGTCGCGGCGATGACGCCGGGGTAGGCGGCCGGGTAGGAGATGTGGTCGCCCTTCTCACCGCCGTTGCCGGCGGAGGCGACGACGACGGCACCCTTCTTCAGGGCGTACTGGACGGCCTCGTCCTCCGCCGGTTCGGGGTGGGCGGAGGCGGAGTCGTCGCCCAGGGAGAGGTTGATGACGTCGGCGCCGTGGTCGGCGGCCCAGCGGATGCCCTTGGCGAGGGCGTTGCCCCGGGTCTTGCGGGCCTGGGCGCGGGCGGGGTCGCCGTCTTCGAGGATCACCCGGACCGGGAGGATCCTGGCCTCGGGGGCGATGCCCATGACACCGTCGGCGTCGCCGGATCCGTGTCCGTGACCGGCGATGATGCTCGCCATCGCGGTGCCGTGCCGGGCCCAGGCGCGGTCGCCCTCCGAGGCGCCGAAGCCGACGAGGTCGGTGCCGGCGAGGACGTTGCCGGCGAGGTCGGGGTGGTCGGCCTCGACGCCGGTGTCAAGGACGGCGACGGTGATGCCAGCGCCCTTGGTGGTCCGCCAGGCCTCCTGGGTGTGCAGGGCGTCCAGGCCCCACTGCTGGCGGCGTATGCCGTCGGCGTACGCGGGGGCGGCGGGCGCGAGGGCCACCGCGGTCGCGAGGAGGCAGCCGATCAGGCCGGCCCGATGCGTGGTGCGACGGCTCATGACGGCTTCTCCGTGGGCGAGGTCGCGGTCTCGCGCAGGCTGCGTTCGATGCGGTTCGCCAGGCCCTGTGCCTCGTTGCCGAGGCCGGCCTGGCCCGCGGCCGAGGTGGCGCCGGGCTCGGTGGCCTTCTCGACGGGCTGCGGGTCGTCGACGGTACGGCCGTCGGCCCAGCCCGAGACGGCGTAGACGACGACGGGTGCGTCGGTGAGGACGGACACCGTCCACGAGGCGCGCTGCCGGTCGCCGAAGCCGGCGGCGTCGGTGCCCTTCGCTGCGTACGGGCGGGGCATCAGGTCGGTGCGGTCGGCGAGGCCCTCCTTCTCGAAGCGGGTCCGCAGGGTGCGCATGGCGGCGGGGTCGGCGGTGGTGAACAGCAGGCCGACGGTGGTGACGTGGCTGTGGGTGGCGTCGGAGTAGGTGGCGCGCAGCAGGCGGTCGCAGCCGACGGGGGCCAGGGCCTTGGCCAGCAGGGGGTCGAAGGCGCCGGTGCAGCCGGCGTCCGGGGCCACGGCGATCCGCGTCCAGGTGCGGTCGGCGCCACCGGGTCCGGCGCCCTGGCCCTGGACGGTGGGCGGGAAGAGTCCGTCGACGGGGACGCTGTGCCACAGGTCGGCCGCCGCGGTGAAGGTGCCGTCCTCGCCCCGGTCCCCGGAGTCGCCGGTGAGCCAGCTTCCCGCCACGGCCCCGCCGATCAGCCCGAGCCCGAGGACCAGGCAGGCCGCGGCGGCGATGCCGCGCCGACGCGACCGCGGGCCGCGGTGCGGCTCCTCGAACCGCTCCGGCTCGCCGAAGGACACGGTGGGCCGGGTCGGGGCGCCGGGCGCGTTCCACGACAGCGCCGGATCGGGGGGCGCGGCGGGGACCAGCGGGCTCCATGGCCCGACGGGCTCGGGCCGCGTCCCGTCCCCCGGGCCGGTGCCGGGCGGTGACGTGGGACGGGTGGGGACCGGCGGTGCGGGGCGCGGGTCGACGCGGTGCGCGGGCGCCTCGGCGGCCACCGCGACGGGGCGCAGCCGGGTGGTGGTCTCGGAGGGGGCCTCGGCAGATGCGGCCGGGCCGCCCGGTATCTCGGCGGCGTTCCGCGGGGCGGGTGCGGACGGCCGGTCCGCCGGCGCGGACCCGCGCCGGGTCCGTCCCGCGGCGTCCTTCGTGGGGGCGGGGGCCCCGGAGGCCGCCGCCGGGGTTCCCGAGGCCCCCGCGGCCCTGCCGGGCTGCGGCGCGGGGTGCTCGCGGCGCGGTGCGGGCGGGGCGTCGGGGAAACGGGCGGAGGCGGGCGGCGGAGGCGGCGCGGGGGAGGTGCGGTCCTGCCCCGGGAAGGGCCCCGGACGTCCGGCGGCGGGGCGGCGGGGCTCGAAGGCGCCGCCGGGTACGGCCGCCTCGCCGGGCCCGGTCCGGTCCGGCGCGGAGGGCTGGGTGTGCGCCGCGGTGCCGGGCCGGGGGTCGGCCACCGGAGCGGTCGGGGGCGTGGTCGGGCGCGGTGGCACAGGGGCGCGGCGCGCTTCCGTGCTCATGCACCCCCCGTTTCCTGGTCCCCGGGCCGTCGTTCTCGTGCGCGGGCCGCACGGCGCGTACCCCCGCAGGCATACCCGCACAGGTGGAGCGGCATCCCCGGCACGGCGACCGGCCGGAGCGGTGAACCTCCGTGCGTGCGCGTCACTCTACGGGTTGCCGCCGGCGGAACGGGAACCAGTCCGCATCGCCGGGGCATCTGCCCGGAACGTCCCCCTACCCTGCGGTAATCCCGCGTGGCAGGCTGCGTGCATGACTGCGCGTGCCGCCGACCGGGCCCGTTACGACAGGGCCACCGCCCATCTCGACGCCCCCGTCGCGATCGTGGATCTGGAGGCCTTCGACGCCAACGCCGACGACCTGGTCCGCCGCGCCGCGGGCAAGCCGGTCCGGGTCGCCAGCAAGTCCGTGCGCTGCCGGGCGCTGCTGGAACGCGTCCTGGCCAAGGACGGTTTCCGGGGGATCATGTCGTTCACGCTCGCGGAGTCGCTGTGGCTGGCCCGCTCGGGCTTCGACGACGTGCTGCTCGCGTATCCGTCCACCGACCGGGCCGGGTACGCCGAACTCGCCTCCGACCCCAAGCCGGCCGCCGCCGTCACCGTCATGGTCGACGACGTCGCCCAGCTGGACCTGATCGACGCGGCACGCGGTGACGGCCGTGAAGTGGTACGCGTCTGCCTGGAGTTGGACACCTCGCTGAGGCTGCTCGGCGGCCGGGTGCGGGTCGGTGCCCGACGCTCCCCGCTGCACTACCCCGCCGAGGTCGCGGACCTGGCCCGGGCGGTGACCCGCCGGCCTGGGCTCCGGCTCGTGGGCGTCATGGCGTACGAGGGACACGTCGCCGGGGTCGGGGACGCGATCGCCGGGCGGCCCCTCCGCTCCCGGGCCGTGCGGCTGATGCAGGCCGCGGCCCGGCGGGAGCTGGCCGAGCGGCGCGCCGCGGTGGTGCGGGCGGTGCGGGCCGTCGCCCCGGACCTGGAGTTCGTCAACGGCGGCGGCACCGGCAGCGTGCAGCACACCGCCGCGGAGGCGGCGGTCACCGAGATCGCCGCGGGGTCGGGCCTGTACGTGCCGCGCCTGTTCGACAACTACACCTCTTTCCGCGGCCGTCCGGCCGCCCTGTTCGCCCAGCCCGTCGTCCGGCGGCCCGGCGTGGGGGCCGTGACGGTCCTGGGCGGCGGCTATCCGGCCTCCGGCGCGCCCGGTCCGGACCGGCTGCCGGTGCCGTACCTGCCGGAAGGGCTGCGCTACGACCCCCAGGAGGGGGCCGGCGAGGTGCAGACGCCGCTGCTGGGTGCGGCTGCGGACGACCTGCTGATCGGCGACAAGGTGTGGTTCCGGCACGCAAAGGCCGGTGAGCTGTGCGAGCGGTTCGACGAACTGCACCTGGTGGCCGGGGACAGGGTGGCGGAGTCGGTGCCGACCTACCGCGGCGAGGGCCGCACGTTTCTCTAGGACGCCCGGCGGAAGTGGCGCCGGGGGTCCGGAGGGCGGGGCCGGCGGGGACCTCGCCACGCGGCCCCTGGACCGCGTCGGGCGGCTTTCGGCTCGGCCGCCCGCGGCCGTCGGGACGCTCCCGCCCGGTGACCGGCCGACCGGACCGGGCGGCCTGCGGCCGGGTGCCGCAGCCGAAGCCACCGGGCGCCGAAGCCGCGGACCGCCGGGCCCCGGTGCACGGCTCCTGCGCCCCGGTGCCCGCGGCGGCGTAGGGCACGCCCGGCGCGGAGGCTGCCGGGCGTGCCCTACAACGGGGTGACGTAGGCCCCCGAGATGCCTCCGTCCACGAGGAAGTCGGTGGCGTTGACGAAGGATGAGTCGTCGCTGGCGAGGAAGGCGACCGCGGCGGCGATCTCCTCGGCCTCGGCGAACCGGCCGAGCGGGATGTGTACCAGGCGGCGGGCCGCGCGCTCCGGATCCTTGGCGAACAGCTCCTGCAGAAGCGGGGTGTTGACCGGCCCCGGGCACAGGGCGTTGACGCGGATCCCCTCGCGGGCGAACTGCACACCCAGTTCGCGGGACAGGGCGAGGACGCCGCCTTTGGAAGCGGTGTAGGAGATCTGCGAGGTCGCAGCGCCCATCCGGGCCACGAACGAGGCGGTGTTGATGATGGAACCCTTGCCCTGGCGCCGCATGTAGGGGATCGCCGCCTTGCAGCACAGGTAGACGGAGGTGAGGTTGACCTCCTGGACGCGTTTCCAGGCCTCCAGGCCCGTCTCCAGGATGGAGTCGTCGTCGGGGGGCGAGATACCGGCGTTGTTGAAGGCGACGTCGACGCTGCCGTAGGTGTCGTGGGCCGCCCGGAACAGGGCCTCGACCTGCTCGGGGTCGGTGACGTCGACCTTGGCGAAGAGCCCGCCGGTCTCCTCGGCGGCCGCCTTGCCGCGGGCCTCGTCGATGTCGGCGCAGACCACGTGCGCCCCCTCGGCGGCGAGCCGGCGGGCGGTGGCCAGTCCGATGCCGCTGCCGGCTCCGGTGACGACGGCGGTGCGGCCGAGCAGGCGGCGGCAGACAGTCTCTTCGGTCACTGTGCGGGACCCTCCGTGCTGATGAAGACGTTCTTGGGCTCGGTGAAGGCGGTCAGGGCGTCCGGGCCGAGCTCACGGCCGATGCCGGACTGCTTGAAGCCGCCGAACGGGGTCCAGTAGCGGACGCTGGAGTGGGAGTTGACGGACAGGTTCCCGGCGCGCACAGCCTGCGAGACGCGCAGGGCGCGGCCCACGTCGCGCGTCCAGATCGATCCGGACAGGCCGTAGTCGGTGTCGTTGGCGAGGCGGACCGCCTCGGCCTCGTCCTCGAAGGGCAGGACGACGGCGACCGGACCGAAGACCTCCTCGACGGCGACCCGGGCCCGCGGGTCCACGTCGGTGAGGACGGTGGGCGCGAACCAGAAGCCGGGGCCCTCGGGCGCCTTGCCACGGATACCGGGAGCCTGCGGGTCGACGTAGGAGCGGACGCGGTCCAGCTGGGACCGGGAGATCAGCGGCCCCATCTCGGTGCTCTCGTCGGCCGGGTCGCCGACGACGACCGACTCGACGGCCGGGGCGAGCAGGTCGAGGAAGCGGTCGTGGACGGAGGCATGGACGAGGATGCGGGTGCGGGCGCAGCAGTCCTGGCCGGCGTTGTCCAGGAAGGACATGGGGGCGGCGGCCGCGGCGGCCTCCAGGTCGGCGTCGGCGAAGACGATGCTGGGGCTCTTGCCGCCGAGTTCCAGCGTCACGCGCTTGAGGCGGGCAGCCCCCTTCGCCAGCACCTGCCGGCCCACGGCCGTGGACCCGGTGAACACGATCTTCGCGACGTCCGGGTGCTCGACGAGCGCGTCCCCCGCGACCGGACCGCGTCCCGGCAGCACCTGGAACAGCCCCTCGGGCAGGCCTGCGGTCAACGCGAGCTCGGCCAGCCGCAGGGCGGTGAGCGGGGTCGTCTCGGCCGGCTTGAGGACGACCGCGTTCCCGGCGGCCAGCGCGGGGGCCGTTCCCCACGCCGCGATGGGCAGGGGGAAGTTCCACGGCGCGATGACGCCGACGACGCCGAGCGGTTCCAGCACGGTGACGTCGAGTCCGCCGGGCACCGGGATCTGACGGCCGGTCAGCCGCTCCACTCCCCCGGCCGCGTAGTCGAGCAGGTCGCGGACGTTGCCCGCCTCCCAGCGGGCGTTGCCGATGGTGTGCCCGGCCTCGCGCACCTCCAGCCGCGCCAGCTCCTCCAGATGGCCGTCGACGGTGACGGCGAACCGGCGCAGCAGGCGGGCCCGGTCGCCGGGCGGCAGGGCAGCCCAACTGGCCTGCGCCCGGACGGCCCGGGCGACGGCCGCGTCCGCGTCGGCCGCGGTGGCGGCGGGGACGGTGGCGACGACCTCCTCGGTCGCGGGGTTCAGCACCCGGAGCCCGGCATCGGGGCCGGGGGTGGCGGAACGCTCGGCGGACGTCTCGGGCAAGGGGGGCCTCACAGGCGTTCGAAGGAGCGGCGCAGCTCCCAGTCGGTGACCGCGGCGTCGAAGGCGTCCAACTCGACCCGCGCCATGTTGCGGTAGTGCCCGACGGCCTCGTCGCCGAAGGCGGCCTTCGCCAGGGGGCTGGTCTCCCACAGCTCGGCGGCCTCCCGCAGGGTCGTCGGGACGTGCGCGAAGTCGGCGGCGTAGGCGTTGCCGGCGCAGGGCTCGGGCAGCTCCAGCTTCTGCTCGATGCCGTGCAGGCCCGCCGCCACCATGCCGGCGACGGCGAGGTGCGGGTTGACGTCGCCGCCGGGCACCCGGTTCTCGAAGCGCAGGGAGCGGCCGTGGCCGACGACGCGGAGGGCGCAGGTGCGGTTGTCGTACCCCCAGGCGACGGCGGTCGGGGCGAACGAGCCGCGCTGGAACCGCTTGTAGGAGTTGATGCCGGGGGCGTACAGCAGCGAGAAGTCACGCAGCGCGACCAGTTGCCCGGCGAGGAAGTGCCGCATCAGCTCGGACATGCCGCCGGGGTCCTCCCCGCCCCTCGCCATGGCGTTGTTGCCCTCGGCGTCGGCCAGTGAGAGGTGGATGTGGCAGGAGTTGCCCTCGCGCTCGTTGTACTTGGCCATGAAGGTGAGCGAGACGCCCTCCTGGGCGGCGATCTCCTTGGCCCCCGTCTTGTAGACGGCGTGCTGGTCGCAGGTGACGAGGGCCTCGGCGTAGCGGAAGGCGATCTCGTGCTGCCCCGGGTTGCACTCGCCCTTGGCCGACTCGACGGTGAGTCCGGCGCCGGCCATCTCGTTGCGCAGCCGCCGCAGGAGGGGTTCGACGCGTCCGGTGCCGAGGATGGAGTAGTCGACGTTGTACTGGTTGACCGGCGTCAGCCCGCGGTAGCCGGTGTCCCAGGCCTGCTCGTAGGTGTCCCTGAAGACGATGAACTCCAGCTCGGTGCCGACCTGCGCGGTCAGCCCGTGTGAGGCGAGGCGTTCCAGCTGGCGGCGCAGGATCTGCCGGGGCGCGGCGGTGACGGGCGAACCGTCGTCCCAGGCGAGGTCGGCGATCATCAGGGCCGTTCCCGGGTTCCAGGGGACGCGGCGCAGGGTGGCCGGGTCGGGACGCAGGACGAAGTCCCCGTACCCCCGGTCCCAGGACGACATGGCGTACCCGTCGACGGTGTTCATGTCGGCGTCCACGGCGAGGAGGTAGTTGCAGCCCTCGGTGCCGTGGTGGAGGACCTCGTCCAGGAAGAAGCGGGCGGCGAACCGCTTGCCCT
This sequence comes from Streptomyces actuosus, assembly GCF_016921115.1. GTDB lineage: Bacteria > Actinomycetota > Actinomycetes > Streptomycetales > Streptomycetaceae > Streptomyces > Streptomyces actuosus_A. The sequence continues at coordinate 67,540 of NZ_JAFFZS010000010.1, read as the reverse complement.
GGAGGCGGCCCTGCATGTCGGGGAAGGCCAGGACGACGGTGTCGAGGTCGCCGCTCGCGACGAGGGCGTGCAGTTCCTCGACGCCGAGCGGGGCGGTGCGGTCTGCCACGGGAGGGCCTCCTGGGGGCGTCGGTGCGCTTCTCGGCAGGTCCGGAAGCCATAAGGTATTGCCGGGGACCATTGCTTGGGAAGGAGGCGCGGCGGTATGCCGGACAATGCGGTCGGCGCGGCTGCGGACGCCGGCGCCGGTGGCGTGGCGGACCGCCTCGCACCGGTGCTGCGACCGGTGCGGGCGGGCAACGGCTTCGAGGAGGCGCTGGAGCAGATCCTGCAGGTGGTGCGCCTGGGTCTGGTGCCCGCGGGCGAGCGGCTGCCGGCCGAGCGGCAGCTCGCCGACCGGCTCGGTGTCAGCCGGGTGACGCTGCGGGAGGTGCTGAGGGTTCTCCAGGAACAGGGTCTGGTGGAGTCCCGGCGCGGCCGGTACGGCGGAACGTTCGTACTGCCGCGCGAGAGAGCGGCGGGCGAGGCGGAGCTGCGCCGCAGGATCGCCGGCGTCGACATCGAGGACGTCCTGCGCTTCCGTGAGGTCCTGGAGGTGGGCGCGGCGGAGCTGTGCGCGGCGAACGGGCTCGCGCGGGACGGGGCGGCCCGTCTGCACCGGGCCCTGGACGGCACCCGCGACGCCCCGCCGTCCGACTACCGCCGCCGCGACACCCTGCTGCACCTGACCCTGGCCGAGCTGAGCGGCTCCCCCTCCCTGACGGCCCGGTACGCGGCGGTCAGGGCCACGGTGAACGACCTCCTGGACTGCATCCCGCTCCTCGTCCGCAACCTGGAGCACTCCCAGCGTCAGCACACCGCGGTGGTCGAAGCGGTGCTGGACGGGGACGCGGAGGCGGCGCGGGCGGCGATGCGGGAGCACTGCGCGGGGACCGCGGCGCTGCTGCGGGGGTTCCTGGCCGAGCCGGGGGACCGCTGATGGATCCCCGCGGGGCACCGGGCGGCGTCCGGAGCGCGATGCCGGCCCGCGGGGCACGGGGCCGTGCGGCCGAGCCGCCTCCCCCGCCGTGTCCCGCAGACACGCTGTGGGGACGGTGTATGCCGGGCGGCGCGGCGCCGCGGGGAGCCACCGGCAGGACCCCGGTGCCGCGCCCGGGACCCACCGGCGGCCGGCGCCGGGCGCGCCTGCCGGGGCACCGCGAGCCCGGCGCGGCAGGTGCGGACGGGCGCGCACGGCACCGGCCGCCGTGCGCGCCGCGCACCACGACCGCGTGCCCGAACCGGCGCAAAGGTCTGGCCGTGTTCCATTGGGGTGTTCGGGCACAGGGCGCCGGAGCAGCGAGGTGCCGGGAGGGCGCATGGCCGACAGGCCGTTGATCGGGGTGAGCACGTACCTGGAGCCGCGGGCGCGCTGGGGGACGTGGGAGCTGGAGGCGGCGCTGCTGCCGGCCGGGTATCCGCGGCTGGTGCAGTGCGCGGGCGGGCTGGCCGCGATGCTGCCGCCGGACGATCCGGTGTGGGCGGCGGGGACCGTGGCCCGCCTGGACGGCGTGGTGATCGCCGGCGGGCCCGACGTCGATCCCGCCTGCTACGGCGCCGAACGCGACCCGCGCACGGGTCCGCCCGCCCCGGCCCGGGACGCCTGGGAACTGGCGCTGATCAGGGCTGCCCTCGCCGCCCGCACCCCGCTGCTGGGCATCTGCCGTGGCATGCAGCTCCTCAACGTCGCGCTCGGCGGCACCCTCACCCAGCACATCGCCGGCCACGCCGTGGCACCCGGCGTCTTCGGCCGCCACGCGGTCCGGCCGGTCCCCGGCACGCGCTATGCCGCGCTGGTCCCCGAGGAGACCGCGGTCCCCACCGTCCACCACCAGTCGACGGACCGCCTGGGCACCGGTCTGCTCCCCTCGGCTCACGCGGCGGACGGAACCGTCGAGGCGATCGAGCTCCCGCCCGGGCAGGGCTGGGTCCTGGGGGTCCAGTGGCACCCGGAGATGGGAGAGGACCTGCGGGTGATGCGGGCGCTGGTGACCGCGGCCGGCAGCGGAACCTGACGGGTCCGGGAGCGGCCGATCCCAGGCCGCACGACGGGGCCCGAGCGGGCCGGACGGGTCCGGACGGGAAGGAAGGGGGCCTCACCGGCGGGGCGCGTGCGGCGGGCCCTCGCACGGGCTGCGGGCCGCGGCCCGGACACCCACCGGCCGGCCGTCTCAGCCCGCCGGGCCCGGTGGACGGGTGGGCGATGCCCCGCGGGGCGCACGATGGGCCGGGGGGCGGACCCGGGTCAGGGACAGCAGCTCCCGCGCCGGCCCGGCCGGCCGCTGCCCCGTCGGCCACACGGCCCGCAGCTCCCGCCGCAGGACGACTCCGTCCAGCGGCACGCTGACCAGTCGGCGCACCCCCAGTTCCTCCCCGACGGCCAGTTCGCTGAGCACCGCCGGACCCGCGCCGCTCTCCGCCGCCGCCTTCACCGCCGTCGTCGAGGACAGCTCGATCAGCGGCCGTGCCGGACCCAGCCCCGCCCCGCCCAGCGCGGCGTCGAGGACCTGACGCGTTCCCGAGCCCGTCTCCCGCAGGATCAGCGGCGTCGCGGCCAGCTCCGCCATACCCACCGGCCTGCGGCGCTTCGCCCAGGCGTGTCCCGGCGCCGCGACCACGATCAGCCGGTCGTGGGCGATGACCGCCGAGTCCAGCCCGGCCGGCACGGTGAGCCCCTCCACGAATCCCAGGTCCGCCTCGTCGGCCAGCAGCCGCTCCGCGACCGCGGCGGAGTTCCCGGCGAGCAGCGAGACCGCCGTGTCGGGCCGCTCGGCGCGCAGTGCGAGCAGCCACCCCGGCAGGAGGTACTCGGCGATGGTCATGCTGGCGGCGACCCGCAGCCGCGAGTCGCGGCGGTCCCGCAGCGCCTGCGCGCCGGCGTCGAAGGCCTCCGCGGCCTCCACGACCCGCCGCGCCCAGTCGGTCACCAGCGCCCCGGCGTCGGTCAGCCGCGAGCCGCGCGGGGAGCGGTCCACCAGCGCGACGCCCAGCTGGCGTTCCATCGAGCGGACGCGGCTGCTGGCCGCGGGTTGTGTGATGCCGACCTCGCGGGCGGCGGCGCCGAGGCTGCCGAGCCGGGCCACGGCCAGCAGCAGTTCCAGGGCTCCCAGGTCGGGCACCCGGTGGGCCAATGACCCGCCGGGCGCGGAGTCCTCGCTCCCGCCACCTCTGCTCGCGCTGCCCATAAGGCCAGTTTATGTCCTCATAGAGGCATGCTCCCTGGCGGGCCCCGGGACCCGGCGGGAGGCTGAGGACATGATCACCGCCGTCCGCCACCTGGGCCCCAACTGGTACGCATCCGTCATGGGCACCGCCGTGCTGGCCACCGCCGGCGCCGCCCTCCCGCTGCCGGGCCCGCTTCCCGGGCTGCGTCCGGTCTGCGTGGCCGTCTGGGCCCTGTCGCTGCTGATGCTGGTGACCCTCCTGGCCGCCCGCGCCCTGCACTGGCGGCACCACCGCGACCAGGCCCGCGCGCACCTCCTCGACCCGGCCACCGCCCCCTTCTACGGCTGCCTGGCCATGGCGCTGCTGGCGGTCGGCGGCGGCACCGTGACCGTGGGCCGCGACTGGATCGGCACCCCGGCGGCGGTCGCGGTCGACGCCGTGCTGTTCACCGCGGGGACGGCGGTGGGGCTGGCGTCCGCGGTCGCGGTGCCGTACCTGATGGCCGTGCACCACCGCGTCCGGGCCGACCAGGCCTCCCCGGTGTGGCTGCTCCCGCTCGTCGCCCCGATGGTGTCCGCGGCGCTCGGCCCGCTGCTGGTCCCCCACCTCCCGCCCGGCCAGCCCCGCGAGACCCTGCTGCTGGGCTGCGTCGCCCTGTTCGGGCTGAGCCTGCTGGCGACCCTGCTGATGCTGCCGCTCGTCTTCGCCAGGCTGCTCACCGGCGGACCGCTGCCGCTCGCGCTGACCCCCACGCTGTTCCTGGTGCTCGGTCCGCTGGGGCAGTCCACCACCGCCGTCGGCCATTTCGCGGACACCGCCCGCGGTCTCGTCCCGGGCGCCGGCGCCGCGGCCTTCTCCGCCTTCGCCGTCCTGTACGGCGCGCCGGTCATGGGCTTCGCGCTGCTGTGGCTGTGCCTCGCGGGCGCGCACGTGCTGCGGGCCCGGCGGCTCGGCATGCCGTTCACGCTGACGTGGTGGGCGTTCACCTTCCCGGTCGGCACCTGCGTCACCGGCGCGGAGTCGCTGGCCCGGCACACCGGGCTCGCCGTCCTCGACGCGCTCGCGATCGCCCTGTACGGCGTCCTGCTGACGGCGTGGGCCGCGGCGGCCGTCGGTACGGTCCGCGGGCTGTTCAGCGGCGCGCTGCCCGCAGCGCCGCGCCCAGCACCCGCGGCGCCGCGGCCAGTGACGGTCCGTACCACGTCAGGTGCCGCCCGCTGACCAGGGCACAGGGCAGCCCGGGGAAGGCCTCGGGTCCGTCGTCGGCGGTGAAGCGGTACGGCTCGTCGGGCAGCACGACCAGGTCCGGGGCCGCCGCGCGCAGCTCCTCCAGCGTGACCCGGGGGTAGCGGTCGGCATGGCGGGCGTGGAGGTGGCCGACGCCGAGCCGGGCGAGCACGTCACCGGCGAAGGTGTCCCGTCCCAGGACCATCCAGGGCCGGCGCCAGATCGGCACCACGGCCGTCCTGCGCGGTCCGCAGGAGTCCGGTCGCCGACCGTCCGGCGCCACCCAGGCCTCCTCGGCCTCGTCCAGCCAGCGGGGCCGTTCCCGCACGCCGCACGCCGCGAGGACCCGGGCGAGTTCCCGGAAGGCCTGCGGCACGTCGCGGACCTCGGTGACGAGCACCTCTGCACCCGCGGCGCGCAGGGCATCGAGGTCGGGGGCGCGGTTCTCCTCCTCGTTGGCGAGGACGAGGTCGGGGGCGAGGGCGAGGATCTGCTCGGTCCTCGGATTCTTGGTGCCGCCGATCCGCGCCACGTCGAGGCCGACCGGGTGGGTGCACCAGTCGGTGGCCCCGACGAGGGTCCCGGGCGCCGAGACCGCCACCGTCTCGGTCAGGGACGGGACCAGGGAGACGACCCTCACGGCCGCGACCGGTCCCGCACCGCCTCGATGTGCTCGGCCACCGCGACGACGACCACCCGGGTGTCGGACACGGTGGCCCGCCAGCGGTGGCGCACCCCACCGGTCAGGTACAGGCTGTCGCCGCGGCCCAGGCGGTAGGCGCGCCCCTCGGCCTCGATCTCCACGGCGCCCTCGGCGACGTACATCAACTGGTCGTTGCGGTACTGGAACTCCCGGCCGGCGTCGTGGTCCCCGGTGAACTCCTGGGCGTGCATCTGGTGGTGGCCGCGCACCAGCGACCGCACCCGCGGCTCGGGGCCGGTCTCCCCGGGCTCGGCGCGGACGACGTCGACGCTGCACGCGGGGTCGGCGGCGGCGAGGAGTTCGACGGCGGTGGTGCGCAGGGCGTCGGCCACTTTCTCCAGGGAGCTCCGGCTGGGCCGGGCCCGGTCGTTCTCGACCTGGCTCAGGAAGGGCACCGACAGGCCGCTGCGCTCGGCGACGGCGGCGAGGGTGAGCTCCAGGGCCCGGCGCCGACGCCGTACGGCCGCGCCCACGCGCAGGGGCTGTTCTTTGTGGTCGCCCATCGCTCCGGCTCCCTCCTTCGCTCGTCGTACGGTTGCTGTTCGTGCACCCGTTGCACGATGCACTTCTTCTGATGACTTGTCTGCACCCTACGCATGTTCGGCAAACCGATTCATGCGCCTGTCACATCGAGGACACGGCGCAGGGAGTGCGACCTCACAGTTCGCGCCAGTGGATCGGCACCGGCCACGCCCCGCTCCGGGTCGCGGGGCTTCTGTGGGGTTCAATGCGTACCGCATCCCCGGTGTTCCCGCCCATGTGATCGCCGAAGTCCCGGTATCGACATCGCTCTGCGTGGTTGGCTGGATCCTTTTCGCACAGACGGGGCCGGTCCGGACACGATCCGCGAGGGCGTTCCCCGGCGGCCCGGCGGCGAGCACGGCAGTGCCCGGGGTGCGGCGCGAACACCCGATCGGGGCCCGGCCGGACGGCCGGGGCGCGGCGCCCGCGATGACGGGGCGCTGTCGGTGGGGTGCGGCATGATGCGAGCGTGACCGGACGACTGATGCTCCTCGACACCGCCTCGCTCTACTTCCGCGCCTACTTCGGCGTCCCGGAGTCCGTGAAGGCCCCGGACGGCACGCCGGTGAACGCCGTGCGCGGGCTGCTGGACTTCATCGACCGCCTGGTGCAGGACCACCGGCCCACGCACCTGGTGGCCTGCATGGACGCCGACTGGCGACCGCGGTGGCGGGTGGAGCTGATCCCCTCCTACAAGGCGCACCGGGTGGCCGAGGAGCACGCCGCGGGACCGGACGAGGAGGAGGTGCCGGACACCCTGTCGCCGCAGGTCCCGGTCATCGAGGCGGTCCTGGACGCGCTCGGCGTGGCCCGCGTGGGCGTCGAGGGGTACGAGGCGGACGACGTGATCGGCACGTTCACCGCACGGGCCCGGGGCCCGGTGGACATCGTCACCGGCGACCGCGACCTGTACCAGCTGGTGGACGACGCGCGCGGGGTGCGGGTGCTGTACCCGATCAAGGGCGTGGGCACGCTCCGGGCGACCGACGAGGCGGTGCTGCGGGAGAAGTACGGCGTCGACGGCCCGGGGTACGCGGACCTGGCGCTGCTGCGCGGCGACCCCAGCGACGGTCTGCCGGGAGTGCCCGGCATCGGTGAGAAGACGGCCGCCAAGCTGCTGGCCGAGTTCGGGGACCTGGGCGGGATCCTGGCCGCGGTCGGCGACCCGGGGGCGAAGCTCACGCCGACGCAGCGCCGGCGGCTGACGGAGGCGGGGCCGTACCTCGCGGTGGCGCCGCGGGTGGTGCGGGTCGCCGGCGACGTCCCGCTGCCGGACGTCGACACGGTGCTTCCGCGCGCCCCGCGCGACCCCGTGGCGCTGGAGGAACTGGCGGCGCGCTGGGGACTGGGCGGATCGCTGCGACGGCTGCTGACGACGCTGGCCGCGTGAGCAACCTCCGTTCCCGCGTGCCTCTGCGGGCCCCCCGGGGGAGGAGAAGTGTTAGCTTAGGTAAGCCTAAGCAAGGGGAGCATGGGAGGCCGTCATGGCAGAACGTCCGGCACGCAGGCCGCGCAGGGCCCATTCCGCGCAGGTCGTGCGCACCGAGCGGCTGACCCCGCACATGCAGCGCGTGGTGCTCGGCGGGGAGGGGCTGTCCGCGTTCACCGCGGGCACCTGCACCGACCACTACGTCAAGCTGCTCTTCCCCGCCGGGGGCGCGACCTATCCGGAGCCGTTCGACGTGGAGCGGATCCGTGCGGAGTTCCCCCGCGAGCAGTGGCCGGTCACCCGGACGTACACCGTGCGCGCCTGGGATCCCGAGCACCGCGAGCTGACACTGGACTTCGTACTGCACGGCGACGAGGGCCTGGCCGGGCCGTGGGCGGCGCGTGTGCAGCCGGGCGAGACCGTCCACTTCATGGGGCCCGGCGGCGCGTACGCCCCCGACGCGGGCGCCGACTGGCATCTGCTGGCCGGCGACGAGAGCGCGCTGCCCGCGATCGCCGCCACGCTGGAAGCACTGCCCGAGGGGGCCGTGGCCCACGCGTTCATCGAGGTGTCCGGGCCGGAGGAGGAGCAGAAGATCGACTCCGATGTGGAGATCGTCTGGCTGCACCGCGGTGACCGGCCGGTCGGCGAGAAGCTGGCGGCGGCCGTGGCCGCGCTGCGGTTCCCCGAGGGCCGGGTGCACGCGTTCGTGCACGGCGAGGCCCACTTCGTGAAGGAACTGCGCCGTCTGCTGCGCACGGAGCGCGGGGTGGCGCGGGAGGACCTCTCCCTCTCCGGCTACTGGCGGCTCGGCCACAGCGAGGACGGCTGGCAGGCCTCGAAGCGCGAGTGGAACGCGCGCGTGGAGGCCGAGCAGGAGACCGCCACGAGGGCGTGACCGCGTCCGGGAGGGGGCGGCACCCGACGGTGCCGCCCCCTCCCGTGGGTCCGGTGTGTCACCGGCTCGCGCCGCGGCCTCCTCCACGCGGGCGCGGTGCCGCGGCGCACGCGGTTTCCCCCGGGTCCGCGGCCCCTCGTACGCTGGAGCGCGATGAGACGCCGTACCCCCGCCCCGCCCTCCCCCCTGCCCCAGCGCCACGGCGTGGACGCCGTCCGGGTGCGGCTGCCCGCGGCGGGCAGCTGGACGACCGTGCGCGAGCACCTGGTGGACCGGCTGAGCGGTGCCGGTCCCGGGGTCGTCGAGGAGATGGTGGACGCGGGGCGGGTGGTCGGCGCGGACGGGCGGCCGGTGGCTCCGGACGCGGCGTTCGTCCCGGGGATGTTCGTCTGGTTCCACCGGGAGCTGCCCGACGAGGTTCCGGTGCCCTTCGAGGTCGAGGTGGTGTACCGGGACGAGCACATCGTCGTCGCCGACAAGCCGCACTTCCTCGCCACCACCCCCCGCGGCAGCCATGTCGCCCAGACGGCGCTGGCCCGCCTCCGCAGCGAGCTGGGGCTGCCCGCGCTGACCGCCGCGCACCGACTCGACCGGCTCACCGCCGGGCTGGTGCTGTTCACCGTGCGGCCCGGGGAGCGCGGCGCCTACCAGACGCTGTTCCGGGACCGAAGGGTGCGCAAGACGTACGAGGCGGTTGCCCCGTACGACCCCGCGCTCGCGCTGCCGACGACCGTGCGGAGCCGGATCGTGAAGGAGCGCGGGGAGCTGACCGCGCGGGAGGTGCCGGGCGAGCCGAACGCGGTCAGCGGGGTGGAGCTGATCGAGCACCGCGCCGACGGCCCGGCCCGCTACCGGCTGTGCCCGGCCACCGGCCAGACCCATCAGCTGCGGGTGCACATGAACGCGCTCGGCGTCCCCCTGCTCGGCGACCCGCTGTATCCGGCGGTGGCCGCCCCCGCACCGGCCGGCGACTTCCGGCGCCCGCTGCAACTGCTGGCACGGGAGCTGGAGTTCACCGATCCGGTGACGGGTGAGCGGCACCTGTTCCGCAGTGCGCGAACCCTCGGGGCCTGGTCGTCGTACGCCGACTGGGCCGTCCGGAGCGCTCCGGACGCTCAGTAGCCGCGCCACCAGCGCAGGAAGCGCCGCCAGGCTCCCCGGGGACGCTCCGCTTCGGTGACCGCGCCGGGTCGCTCGTCCGCCGCCGGCCCGGACTCCGGCTCGGCCGGGGGCCGGTCGGGAGCGGTCCCGGGCGAGGGCACGGCGGACGCGGTCCCCGGCGCGGGCGTGGCGGGAGCCGCCGCCCGCGGGGGTGCGGGGCTCGCCGGCTGCGGGGGTGCGGGGCTCGCCGGCTGCGGCACGAAGGCGGTGGCCGGCGGAGGCGGTGCGACCGAGCCGTGGCTCGGCGCGGCCATCACGTCCTGCTGCGGCTTGGGGTCGAACCGCACCGGCAGTTCGACCAGGTGACGGGAGGCGATCGACTCGCGGTAGCGCAGTTCCTCCTCGTCGCAGTCGAGTTGGACATCCGGCAGGCGCATCAGCAGCGCGTCGACCCCGACCTCGGCGATGGCGCGGCCGATGTCCTGCCCCGGGCACTCGTGCGGGCCGCCACCGAAGGCGAGGTGGGAGCGGTTGCCCTTCATGTTCGCGGACAGGTCGGGCCGTACACGGGGGTCGACGTTGCCGGGAGCCGGGGCGAAGAGCAGCCCGTCGCCCTTGCGGATGCGCTGGCCGCCCAGTTCGGTGTCCTGCTTGGCGTAGTAGGCGAAGACGGTGCTGAACGGCGGCTCGTCCCACAGGGACTGCTCGACCGCCTCCATCACGGTCATCTGACCGCCGTTGAGCCGGGCGTAGAAGCGGTCGTCGACGAGGACCATGCGCAGTGCGTTGGCCAGCAGGTTGGCGGTGGCCTCGTAGGCCGCCATGAGCACCAGCCACAGGTGCTTGGTGACCTCGTCGTCGGTGAGCCCGGCGGGGTGGGCGATGAGGTGGCCTGCGAAGTCCTCGTCGGGCTGGTGCCGTCGGCGGGCGGTGAGCTCCTGCAGCTTCGCCAGGACGTAGGCCTGGCTGGCGATGGCGGTCTCGGTGCCCTTGAGCATGTCGCGGGCGGCCTGCACCATGCGGTCGTTGTATTCCTCCGGCAGGCCGAGGATCTCGCACATGACGGCCATCGGGAGGTGGTCGGCGTACTGCGAGACCAGTTCGGCACGGCCCTTCCCGCAGAAGCGGTTGACCAGCCGCTGGGTGTGGCGGTTGATGTACCGACGCAGGCTGCGGGGATCGATGGTGGCCATGGCACCGGTGACGGCGCCGCGCAGCCGCTGGTGCTCGTCCCCCTCGGCATGGGAGCAGATGGGCTCCCAGGCGATGTGCGGCATCAGCGGGTGGTCTGGTTTGACCATGCCCTCCTGCAGAGGGGTCCACAGGCGGCTGTCCCGGCAGAACTCCGCTGCCGAGCGCACCATGTGCAGGTTCTCGGCGTGGCCGAGGACGATCCAGATCGGCACGTCGTCATGGAGGAGGACGGGCGCCACGGGGCCGTGCTCGTCGCGCAGTTGCGCGTACAGTTCGCCCAGGTTCTCCGCACCGGGGCCGTAGAGGCGCTGCAGCCCGCCGGGGCCGCGGCTGTGGGCGGGGCAGCCGGGAGGCGGTGGGAGGGCGGGGTCGTCCGTGGTCGTGGCGTGGTGTTCAGGCGTCACGGGGATCGCTCCGGAACTGTGGTGGTGTCGGGGAGTTGCGGGGGGCGGCGAAAGGGGGTTCAGCCGGGGCTGCCGCTCGTCGTCATGGTGTGCAGGAAGCGCATCAGGGTCATCAGGACGTCGCGGCTGGAGGCCCGGCGGCGCGCGTCGCACTCGGTGATCGGGATCTCCGGTGTGAGGTCGAGGGCCTGTCGGAGGTCCTCGACGGGGTAGCGGGGCCCGTCGGGGAAGGTGTTGACGGCGACCACGAAGGGCACGCCGCGTTCCTCCAGCCGCCCCATGACCTCGTAGCTGACCTCCAGGCGGCGGGTGTCGACGAGGACGACGGCCCCGAGGGCGCCTTCGAACAGGCCGTTCCACAGGAACCAGAAGCGCTCCTGGCCCGGCGTGCCGAAGAGGTACAGCACGACCTGGTCGGAGATGCGGATGCGGCCGAAGTCCATCGCCACGGTGGTGGCGGTCTTCGAGGCGGAGCCGAAGTTGTCGTCGACGCCGATGCCGGCCTGCGTCATGGTCTCCTCGGTGGTCAGCGGTTTGATCTCGCTGACCGCGCCGACCATGGTCGTCTTGCCGACGCCGAAACCGCCCACGACGACGATCTTCGCGGCGGCCTCGGTGGTCTGCGGCAGCTGGTCCTCGGCCCGTGGGCCGGGGACGGTGTCAGAGCCTTTCAAGTGCGGTGCCTTTCACGTGCGGTGTCCTTCACGTGCGTTCGCTTCGCGTGCGGCGCCGGTCACGCCGTCAGAGCCGTTCGAGTCCATGCATCACCGCTTCGAGGAGGGACCGGTCCGGGAGCTGCTGGCGTACGATCGGGGCGCGCGCGTGCACGGTCTCGGCCGCCAGCATGTCGGTGAGGAGCACGGTCATCGCGCTGAACGGCAGCCGCAGGTAGGCCGACAGCTCGGCGACGGACAGCGGGTGGGCGCTCAGCCGCAGCACCGCCGTCTGCTCCGGCGTCGCGGACGACGGCGGATCGACGCACGCCACGATCAGCGTGACCAGGTCCAGCGGGGCGCGGTCCCCGTCCGTGCCGGTGATGGTGTAGAGCCGCTCCGGCTGCTTCTGCTCGCCCTCCTGCCCGTGACCGGCCGGCCGGGGCGGCGGCTCGGGCTCTCGCCGGCGCCTCTGGCGTTGCGGAGGCGTCATACGCTCTGCTCGTTGCGGCGGGGCGGGCTGGTCAGATGGGCGCCGATCCGGACGACGAGGTCGCGCATGTAGTGGCTCATCAGACCGGGCTCGCACACCATGTCGGACAGGACCGCGAGGTAGGCGTTGGCGCCGGCGGCCATCAGGTAGAAGTAGCCGCCGTTGAGTTCGACGAGGACGAGCTTCATCTCACCGTCGGTGGCCGGGATCTCCTCGGCGACCGCACTGACCAGGCTCTGCAGGCCCGCGCAGGCGGCGGCGACGCGGTCGGCGGCGTCGGGGTCGCCGCCGTAGCGGGCGATACGCAGGCCGTCGGCGGACAGCACCACGATCATCTCGATGCCGGGAGCGCTGTTGTAGAGCTCCTTGAGCATCCAGTCGAAGTTCTGTCGCTGCTGGATCACGTGAGATCCCCCTCGTCGTCGGCCTCGGGGTGGGCCGGGTCGTTGATCAGGTAGGTGAACTTCTCGGGGTGACGCGTGAATTCGGTGGGGTCGGCGCCCTCGGGCAGGCCCTTCCTCAGCCCCTGCCAGAACGACTCGACCCACAGGCCGGGCGGGCGGTCGTCCTTCTTGGGCTCGGGCTCGGCCTCGGGCCGGTGCTGGGACCAGATGGTCGGCCGGCCCTCGCGCTCGGCGCGCTCGATGGCGTACTGCTCGCTGATGCGCTGGCTGATGGGCGTCTTGACCTTGCTGCGGCGCTGAGGGAGCCCCTTCTCGGTCCACTCGGTGACCACCGGCACCTCGTCGTCGTCCAGGGACACGTCGGCCGGGACGCGCGGGTTGGTGGGGCGGCGCCGCTTGGGCGGGCGCTCGGGGCCCTCGACGCCGTCGGTGTCGGCCGTGGGCAGGGAGGTCGCGCCGATGCCGTGGGCGTAGCCGGGGGCGGGGTCGGAGGTGACCATCTCCCGCGGGACGACGAGGATCGCCCGGGTGCCGCCGTAGGCGGAGGGACGCAGCGAGATCTGCATGTTGAACGCGGTGCACAGACGTCCGACGACGGCGAGGCCCAGGCGCGGGGCCTCGCTGACGGCCTGCAGGTCCATGGCGCGCTTGGCCTGCTCCAACAGGCCCTCCAGACGCAGCCGGGCCTCCTCGGTGAGGCTGACGCCGGAGTCCTCGATCTCGATGGCGATGCCGGTCTGCACCTCGGTGGCGGTGACGTGCACCTTCGTGTGGGGCGGCGAGTAGCGGGTGGCGTTGTCGAGGAGTTCGGCGCAGGCGTGGATGACCGGCTCGACGGAGATGCCGCGGATGTTGACCTTGGCGATGTTGTCGAGGGAGATGCGCGGGTACTCCAGGATGCGCGACATCGCGCCGCGCAGCACGCTGTACAGCGGCACGGGCAGCGGCCACTGGCGGCCGGGCCGGCCGCCGCCGAGGACGGCCACGGAGTCGGCGAGCCGGCCGATCATCGCGGTGCCGTGGTCGATGCGCAGCAGGTCGTCGAAGACCTCGGGGTTGCGGCCGTGGTCCTCCTCCATCTCCCGGAGTTCCTTGGCCTGCTGGTGGACGATCGCCTGCACACGGCGGGCGACGCTGACGAAGGAGCGCTGCGAGGAGTCACGCAGGGCCTCCTCGTGGTCGACGATGCGCAGCAGCGTCTTGACCACTTCGAGCTGCCCCGGCGAGAGGGCGCGGAAGTGCGCATCCTCGAGCGAGAGTTGGCGCAGCACCTCCCTGGGCGAATTCCCCTTGTGCATCCGGTCCAGGGCCTGGGGCAGGTGCTCCAGGGCGAGGCGTTCGGTCTCCTCCTCCTGCGAGGCCACGCGCTGCTCCAGGTACGCGGTGCGGCGGGCCTGCTCCGCCGCGGCCGCCCGCAGCCGACGGCCGCGGCGCACCGCCTCGGCGGCGGTGGCGATGACCAGCAGCGTGGCGACACCGCCGCACAGGCCGACGGTGGTCCGGACCGGCTGCGCCACCAGGGCAGCGGCAGCTCCGGTCGCCGCGGCCATCGCCATGGCGGGCAGCAACAGCACGCGCGCGTAGGGGAGCTCGCGGCGACCAGGAGGGGATTGGACTCTCACCATGTGGACCCTCTGGAGTCTTCGGAAGATTTGGGAACAAGCGCACGAATACACCTCAACTCGGTGCGCTGCGGGCGAGCTTAGTCCGACCGGATCATCGCCGAGTCACATCCGGGAACCCCCTGAAATACCCCGCGCCACAGGAGTACGCTCGTGCCCATTTGCACGCAGGGGCTCCATGTGAACACGTTCCGTGACGGATCGCGGAGATACGAAAGGCCGGTCACCGGAAAGGGTGACCGGCCTCGCGGGACGAGCGCAGGGACCCGGCGCTCGCACGCCGGCGACGGGCCGTGCGGCCCCGCCCGAACGCCGGAGTGGTGGCGAGGCCCCCTCCCCGGGCGCCGGGCGTGGCGGGTGACGGACCCGTCCGGCCGCCGGAGGCGGGGTCAGCCGACCGACGAGTAGGCGACCACGCCGCGCAGCAGACCGTCGACCGCCTTGCGCGCGGCCTTCGGCACGGTCGACCCCTCGGACGCCGCCGCCTGGATCTGCCCGAGGACGTCGATGACCTGCTTGCACCAGCGCACGAAGTCACCGGCGGGCATCTCCGCCTCGCGCAGTACCTCGTCCAGCCCCTTGTCGGAGGCCCACATGTACGCGGCCCACGCGAATCCGAGGTCGGGCTCACGCTGGCCCACGCCCTCGGTCTGGTTGATGCGGAACTCCTCCTCCAGGGCGTCGAGCCGGCCCCAGATCCGCACCATCTCGCCGAGCGCCGCCTTCGCCTTGCCCGAGGGCAGCTTGGGCGCCATCGCGTCGTCGGCGACCCGCGCCTCGTACACCAGCGCCGAGACGCAGGCGGCGAGTTCGGCCGGGCCGAGCCCCTCCCAGACACCGGCCCGCAGGCACTCGCTGGCCAGCAGATCGAGTTCGCCGTACAGCCGGGCGAGCCGCTTGCCGTGCTCGGTGACCTCGTCGCCGCGCAGGTAGTCGAGCTCGGTCAGCAGCGCCACGATCCGGTCGAAGGTGCGCGCGATGGTGTTCGTACGGCCCTCGATCCGGCGCTCCAGCTGGCCGGTGTCACGCAGCAGCCGGTGGTGGCGCTCGGCCCAGCGGGCGTGGTCCTCACGATCGCTGCATCCGTGGCACGGGTGGGCGCGCAGGGCCTTGCGCAGGCGCGCGATCTCCCGGTCGTCGGCCGCCTCGGCGCGCCGCTTGCGGTGCCGCTCCGGCGCGATGTGGCCGGCCTTGGTGCGCAGCGCGGAGGCGAGGTCGCGGCGGGACTGCGGCGAGCGCGGGTTGAACGACTTGGGGATCCGCATCCGCTCCAGCGGCTCCACCGGAACCGGGAAGTCCATCGAGGCGAGCCGCTTGACCTGGCGTTCGGCGGTCAGGACCAGCGGGCGGGGCCCGTCGTGGTGGTCGAAGCCGCGGTGGCCGTTGGAACGCCCGGCCGGCAGGCCGGGGTCGAGCACCAGGGCGAGGCCGGCGTACTTGCCGGTGGGGACGTGGATGACGTCGCCCGGCTTGAGCCGCTCCAGCGCCACGGCCGCCTCGGCGCGCCGCTGGGCCACACCCTGCCGGGCCAGCTCCGTCTCGCGGTCCTTCAGCTCGCGGCGCAGCCGGGCGTACTCCTCGAAGTCGCCCAGGTGGCAGGTCATGGACTCCTTGTAGCCCGCCAGTCCCTCCTCGTTGCGCTGCACCTGCCGGGAGATGCCGACGACGGACCGGTCCGCCTGGAACTGCGCGAAGGAGGTCTCCAGCAGCTCCCGCGAGCGGTGCCGGCCGAACTGCTCGACCAGGTTGACCGCCATGTTGTACGACGGCTTGAAGCTGGAGCGCAGCGGATACGTCCGCGTGCCGGCGAGGCCCGCGAGGTGCTCGGGGCTCATGCCGCGCTGCCACAGCACCACGGCGTGGCCCTCGACGTCGATGCCGCGCCGGCCCGCGCGGCCGGTGAGCTGCGTGTACTCGCCGGGAGTGATGTCGGCGTGCTGCTCGCCGTTCCACTTGACGAGCTTCTCCAACACCACCGAGCGGGCGGGCATGTTGATGCCGAGGGCGAGGGTCTCGGTGGCGAAGACCGCCTTCACCAGGCCGCGGACGAACAACTCCTCCACGACCTCCTTGAAGGTCGGCAGCATGCCCGCATGGTGGGCGGCGATGCCGCGCTCCAGCCCCTCCAGCCACTCGTAGTAGCCGAGGACGTGCAGGTCCTCGGTGGGGATGCTGGCCGTGCGCTCCTCGACGAGGGCGCGGACCCGGTCCCGGGCCTCCTCGTCGTTCAGCCGGAGGCCCGCGTACAGGCACTGCTCGACGGCGGCCTGGCAGGCGGCGCGGCTGAAGATGAAGGTGATCGCGGGCAGCAGCCCCTCGGCGTCCAGCCGCTCGATGACCTCGGGGCGGCTCGGCGTCCAGATGCGCGAGCGCTGACGGCGCTCCCGCTCCCGGTCGGCCTCGCGCATGGCCCGGCCCCGTCTGCGGTCCTGATAGGAGGGGCGGCTCGCCTCCGTGCGGGCCAGCCGCGTCAGGTCGGGGTTGACGGCCTTGCGGTGGCCCTCGCCCTCCTCGAACAGGTCGTACATCCGCCGCCCGGCGAGCACGTGCTGGAACAGCGGCACCGGCCGGTGCTCGGAGACGATCACCTCGGTGTCGCCGCGGACGGTGTCCAGCCAGTCGCCGAACTCCTCGGCGTTGGAGACGGTCGCGGACAGTGACACGAGCGTGACGGACTCGGGGAGGTGGATGATCACTTCCTCCCAGACGGCGCCCCGGAAGCGGTCGGAGAGGTAGTGCACCTCGTCCATGACCACGTGGCCGAGGCCGAGCAGCGTCTGCGAGCCGGCGTAGAGCATGTTCCGCAGCACCTCGGTGGTCATCACGACCACCGGAGCGCCGGAGTTCACGCTGTTGTCGCCGGTGAGGAGGCCGACCTTCTCGGTGCCGTAGCGGCGGCACAGGTCGGCGTACTTCTGGTTCGACAGCGCCTTGATCGGTGTCGTGTAGAAGCACTTCTTGCCCTGCTGGAGGGCCAGGTGGACGGCGAACTCGCCCACGATCGTCTTGCCGGAGCCGGTGGGGGCCGCCACCAGCACGCCCTTGCCCGCCTCAAGTGCCTGGCAGGCCTCGATCTGGAAGGGGTCGAGGCCGAAGTCGTACATCTCGCGGAAGGACGCGAGCGCGGTGGCCTGCTCGGCAGCACGCCTGCGGGCTGCCGCGTACCGCTCGGCCGGTGAGAGGTCCTCTGTCATCGTGCTTTCGAGCGTACCGGGCTCCACTGACAACAGGACGATCATTATGCGGATCGGCCGCGCGAACGGCGACGGGGCGGGTGGCTGCCCACGCGCCCCGTTCGATCCGGCGGATCCGATCCCTGCGGGGAACGCTATGTGACGTCGTCGTAGCCGTTGACGCGGTCCGTGGTCGTCTGCTCCGGCAGGGCGCGGCTGGCGGTCACCGGCTCCGCCTCGCCGATGGCCTCGGGCGTGAGATCCAGCTCGGAGGCCTCGTCGTCGGCGGGGCCCATCTCCTCGCGCCTGGCCCGGCGCCGGTCGTTCATCAGGGAGAACCCGGTCGCGCAGAAGTACAGCAGCCAGATCGGGCCGGCCAGGGCCAGCATGGTCAACGGGTCGGTGCTCGGGGTGGCGACGGCCGCGAAGACCGTGATCGCCATGATCATCCCGCGCCACCAGCCGAGCATCCGCCGGCCGCTCAGCACCCCGGTCAGGTTCAGCATGACCAGCAGCAGCGGCAGCTCGAAGGAGAGGCCGAAGACCAGCACCATGCGGACGACGAGGTCGAGCAGGTCGTCCAGCGGCAGCAGGTTGTCGAGGTCGGCCGGGGAGAAGTCCAGCAGCACCCGCGACATGGTCGGCAGCGTCTTGTAGGCGAAGAACGCACCGCCGAGGAAGAGCGGCACGCCCGTGCCGACGAAGGCGTAGGCGTACTTGCGCTCGTGCTTGTGCAGCCCCGGGGCGACGAACGCCCACAGCTGGTAGAGCCAGACCGGCGAGGCGAAGACCACGCCGGCCATCAGGGACACCTTGAGGGCGAGCGTGAAGGGGGTGAGCAGACCGTTCAGGACGATGCGGGCGCAGGTCCCGCTGCGCTGCTGCGCCAGTTCGGCGAAGCTGGCCTTGCAGCCCACGGCGTCCAGGATCGGGTTCGTGAAGAACTCGATGATGTCCTTGTAGAAGAAGGCGGCGACGATCGTGACGACGACGATGGCCAGGACGGCCTTCGCGAGCCGGTTGCGGAGCTCACGAAGGTGCTCCGCGAGGGGCATCCGCCCCTCGGGATCCTTCTCCTTCTGGCGGGCAGGCTTCAGCAACCCACGTTCCCATCTCGTGCGGCGGGCCGGAGGTCACCGGCCCTGCGTCAGCGCTTGGTCGTGTCCGTCGGCTCGTTGACCGGGCGCGAGCTCGTCACGTCGCCGGGGGCCGCCTGGATGGTGCGCTGCGCCGGCGGCTGCTCGCCGTCGGCGTTGGACGGGGCGGAGGTGTCGCTGCTGCCGTCGTCCTTCATCGCCTTGGCCTCGCTCTTGAGGATGCGCGCGGACTTGCCGAGCGAGCGGGCCATGTCCGGAAGCTTCTTCGCGCCGAACAGCAGGATGACAACGACGAGGATGAGAATGATCTCGGGGGCTCCGAGCCTTCCGAACATAGGTCTTTACCTTCTCACCGAGGCGGCTGGATGGGTTGCTGTCCGACCGGCCGGACGCATGTCCGATCAATCGTGCTCACAGCGATCGTAACGCCCAGGGGTAAACGAGAGGCAATCCCCGTGCGTACTCCCGGTCAGCGAGGCGGGCCTCGTTCTCCGCACCGCGCTCAGCAGCGTACCCGCCGTGATGTGTCACACGGCAGGGCGAACCGACCCAAAGCGTCCGGGGCGAGCGGCGCGCCGGCTCCGGCACGCGGGCTCACAGCGAGTCGGCGGCCCGGGCCGCGCTGACCGTCGCCCGCTCCAGATCCTCGGCCGCCCTGCTGATGCGCCGTGCGGAGTCGGTGACCTGCTTCCCGAGGCGCTGGGCCTCCAGGAAGACCTGCACGGCGAGCACGCCCAGAACGGCAAGACCCACGAAACCCACGGCAACGGCGAACATCGGCCAGAACATGCCGTCGAGCCTAGACCCTCTCAGAGCGTGGAATGCAGGCGCAGGGTGCTGACTCCGCCGCCGGTGAGCAGTTCCACGATCCGTTCCCCGGCCGGCTTGCGCACCGTCACGCCGCACTCGGGACAGGTGAAGGAGTAGAACGTGGTCCGGCTGCTGGCGCCGATGGCCAGGCGCAACGCACCGGCGGAGAGTTCGAAGCGCCCCCGGCAGTCGGGGCAGCCGGCTCTGAACACCACCGGGGCCACGCTGCGCATGCCCGCGAAAGCGGAGGCCACCGACATGGTCCGTCCACCCTGCATCGCCGAGTCGCTCACAGCCTCTGCTCCTCCGTCCCAGGGCGCTCCTCGCCCCGACCGTCCGCCCGCCCCGGGTGGGACACCTCCGTCCCGGCCGACCGGTCCGCCTCCAGCCCGTCGTACGCGGCCAGCGCGCCGCGGGCGGCCTGCCGGGCGCTGTCGGCCAGCTCCGGCGGCGACACGATCCTCCCGTCCCGGCCCAGGCGCAGCGCCAGTCGTCTGAGCGAGGCCGGATCGGGCGTACGCAGAGTGATACGCAGTCCGCCGTCGGAAAGCTCATCCGCGCTGTCGTGCGGGTAGTACTCCGCAACCCACCGGCCGCCCGGGCCGACCTCGACGACGACCTCCGGGTCCTCGGCGGCGGGCTGCACCAGCGCCTGGGACAGGTCGCGCGGCTCGATCTCGGGCGGGGCGGACGGCTCGTCGAGGATCTCGATCTCGGCGACCCGGTCGAGCCGGAAGGTGCGGCGCGCCTCGGAGCGGCGGCACCAGGCCTCCACGTAGGTGTGGCCCACGCTGACCAGGCGGATGGGGTCGATCTCGCGCTCGGTGACCTCGTCGCGGGCCGGGGAGTAGTAGCGGATCCACAGCCGGCGCCGCTCGGAGATCGCTCGGTCGACGTCGGCGAAGACCCCGCCCTCGGACTCGAAGGTCACCGACAGCCGGGAGCTGGCCCCGGCCGCCTCGCCCGCGGCGGCCTCCACCTTGGCCGTCGCCCGCAGCAGCGCCTGCCGGTCGCCCTCGCGCAGCCCGGGAAGGGTCGCCACCGCGCGGGCCGCCACCAGCAGCGCGGTGGCCTCGTCGGCCGCGAGCCGCAGCGGCTCGGCCGCCTCCGCCCCGAGCGCGGCGGGGTTGTGCCACCAGATGCGCTCGCCGTCGGTGTCGATGTCGAGCAGATCACCGCCCCGGAAGCTGGTACCGCACATGGGCAGCACGTCGAGGTCGGAGACCAGCTCGTCCTCGCTGATCCCGAAGGCGCGTGCCACGTCCTCGATGCGGGCCCCGGGCCGCTCCCTGAGATAGGTCACCAGGGAGAGCATCCGACGGGTCTGGTCGATGGCGCTCGCGGGCCTGACCGGTTTGCCTGCCACTGTCCTGTCCGCTCCCCCTCAGCCCTTCGCCACGGCCCGCAACCGGTCCACGACGTCCGCCCGCAGCTCGGCGGGCCCCATCACCACCACGTCCGGCCCGAACTCCACCAGCCAGGCGTCCAGTCCGTGCCCGTACGGAATCTCCAACTCGTCCCAGCCGTCACCGAGTTCCCGGACGGCGGTGGCCTTCGCCCGCAGGGGGTACCCCGCGCCCGAGCGCAACCGGATCAGCGCGGAGCGGTCGGCGGTCTCCCCCGCCCAGCCCGCCACGGTCTCGCGCACGGTGACCACGTCGGGCACCGGAGCGCCGAACCGGCCGCCGCGGGAGCGGACCCGGCCGGTGATCCTGGACAGCCGGAACACCCGCTCGGCTCCCCGGTCGCGGTCGAAGCCGGCCAGGTACCAGTGGCCGCGCCAGCACTCCAGCGCCCACGGTTCGACGTGCCGCTGCTCGGGCTGGGCGGCATTGGCCTTGCGGTAGTCGAAGGCGACCGGGCGGCGGTCCCGGCAGGCCAGCATCAGCGGTTCGAAGGCCGCCTCGTGCACCGGGATGTGCGGCTCCAGTGCCCCGTGCGCCTCGTAGGGGTCGACGCCCTCGGGCAGCCCCGCCGCGCGCAGCTTCTGCAGCGCGCCGCTGGCCGCGCCTGCCAGCCGGGCCTGCTGCCACACCTTGGCGGCCAGCCCCAGGGCGGCGGCCTCCTCGGCATCGAGCGTGATCGGGGGCAGCCGGTTGCTGTCGCGGCGGGCCAGGTAGCCGATCTCACCGTCGAGGCTCTCGACCGTCTCGATGACGAGACCCAGCTCGCGCAGATCGTCCTTGTCCCGCTCGAACATGCGGTTGAAGGAGTCGTCCGAGCCCGTCGCTCCCCGCTCCGGACCGGATGCCGCGCCGCCGCGGGCGGGCCCGAAGGCCTCGACGTAGGCCTCGATGGACTCGCGCAGCTCGTGCTTGCTGAGCGGACGCCGTGTCCCGAGCAGACACAGTGCCAGGTTCATCAGCCGCTCGGCCTTGGCAATGGCCATCGACGCCCTTCGTCATTCCCCGTGGGTTCCCTCTGGTACGTGTGCACGACGACCGTACCGTCCCGCGTCGACGTGGCAAAAGCCGAGGACCCACGCCCGGACAGGCGTGGGCCCCGGGCGATCGGGTCCGGTCCGCGGCGGTCAGACGCCGAGCAGGTCCACGACGAAGATCAGCGTCTCGCCCGGCTTGATCGCGGGGGTCGGGCTCTGGTCGCCGTAGGCGAGGTGGGCCGGGATGGTCAGCTGACGGCGGCCGCCGACCTTCATGCCCTGCACGCCCTGGTCCCAGCCCTTGATGACACGGCCCCCGCCGAGCGGGAAGCGGAAGGGAGTACCGCGGTTCCAGCTGGCGTCGAACTCCTCGCCCGTGCTGAAGGCGACACCCACGTAGTGGACGGTGACGGTCCGACCCGCCTGCGCCACCTCGCCGTCGCCCTCCCAGATGTCCTTGATCTCGAGGTTCGCCGGGGGCTCGCCGCCGGGGAAGTCGATCTCGGGCTTGTCGATGCTCACGTCTCTAGCTCCTGCTTGTCTGCGTCAAGGCAACGATCACAGTCTTACACCTCGGCGGGTCACATGGTCGCCAGGATGTCCACCGAGAAGACCATCGTGGAGTCCTTCTGGATGCCGCTGTTCGCCGGCGGATTGTCGCCGTAGCCCAGGTCCGGCGGGATGACGATCATCACGCGGCTGCCGACCTTCTTGCCCGTCAGCCCCTGCGACCAGCCCTTGACGACCTGCTGCAGCGAGAAGGAGGCCAGCGCCTTGCGGCTGTACGTCGAGTCGAACTCCTTGCCGGTGTCCCACACCACGCCCTTGTACTGCACGAGCACCGAGGCGTCCGCCTTGACCTCGGGGCCGTCGCCCTCCAGGACGTAGGTCGACACGAGCTTCTTCGGCGGGTCGGCCTTGGGGATCTCGATGGAGGGGGCCGAGCCGTCGGTGTTCGTGCCCACCTTGGGCAGGGCGGCGTCGTCCTGTGCCACCTCGGTGCCGTCGGCCGAGCTCTTGGCGTTGAACGTGTCCTCCAGGTCGACGACGAACACCAGCGTGTCGGTGCCCTTGATACCGGCCTGGGCATTGCCCTGGGAGCCGTATCCCCAGGTGGGCGGCACGGAGAACTCGACGCGGCTGCCGGTCTTCCTGCCGGTGAGGGCATAGCGCCAGCCGTCGATGACGGTGCCCTCGGCGAGCTGGATGACCAGCGGTGTCTTGCGGTCGTAGGAGTTGTCGAAGACCTTCGCCGTGGCCCAGATCTGACCCAGGTAGTTCGCCTGGACGTAGTCGCCCTCGGCGACCGTGCGCCCGTTGCCCGCGATCACCGTCCTGACCGCCAGCTGGTCCGAGGGTTCGCCCGGGCCCTTGGCCACCGTCGGCTTCTCGCCGAACTCCTCGCCCGCGGTGATCGCCGGCAGCGGTCCGTCGACGATCTTCGGCGGCGGCGCGGAGGACTCCGACGACGGGGACGGTGCCGCGCTGTCGCTGGCCTTGCCCGAGTCGGACTTGTCGTCGCCGCACCCGGCGAGCGTGACCAGGGACGCCGGCACGGCGGCAAGGATGAGGGAGCGTCGGCGCACGGTGAGGCCTCGTAATCGGTCGATCGATCTTGCTGATGGCGTGCGCGCAACTCTACGGCGTGAGAAGGGCGCCGTACGAGAAACGTACGGCGCCCGTGTGGCGTTCCGGCGACGCGCCGGAACAAACGGTCGTGGATCCGGCTTCGCTCACATTCCGGCGATCAACTTCTCCACCCGGTCGTCCACCGAGCGGAACGGGTCCTTGCACAACACGGTCCGCTGTGCCTGGTCGTTGAGCTTCAGATGCACCCAGTCGACCGTGAAGTCGCGGCGCTGCTCCTGTGCCCGGCGGATGAAGTCGCCGCGCAACCGCGCCCGAGTGGTCTGCGGGGGGACCGACTTGCCCTCGAAGATCTTCAAGTCGTTGCAGATCCGGGCGGCTTGCCCTTTCTTCTCCAGCAGGTAGTACAGGCCACGACGACGGTGGATGTCGTGGTAGGCGAGGTCTATCTGCGCCACGCGCGGATGCGACATCGTCATGTTGTGCTTGGCCCGGTACCGCTCGATGAGCTGGTACTTCATCACCCAGTCGATCTCGGTGCCGATACGGTCGAGGTCCTCGCTCTCGATCGCGTCCAGCGTGCGGCCCCACAGCTCCAGGACCTGCTCGACGGTGCCGGTGCGGATGCCGCGCCGCTCGCAGAAGTCCACGGCCTTCTCGTAGTACTCCCGCTGCACCTCCAGCGCCGAGGCCTCCCGCCCGCTGGCCAGGCGGACCTTGCGGCGGCCGGTGGTGTCGTGGCTGACCTCGCGGATCGCCCGGATCGGGTTCTCCAGGGTGAGGTCGCGCATCACCGTGCCCGCCTCGATCATCCGCAGCACCAGGTCGGTCGCGCCGACCTTCAGGAGCATCGTCGTCTCCGACATGTTCGAGTCGCCCACGATGACGTGCAGCCGGCGGTAGCGCTCGGCATCGGCGTGCGGCTCGTCGCGCGTGTTGATGATGGGCCGCGAGCGGGTCGTCGCCGAGGAGACGCCCTCCCAGATGTGCTCGGCCCGCTGGCTGACGCAGTAGACGGCGCCGCGCGGGGTCTGCAGGACCTTGCCCGCACCGCACAGCAGCTGCCGCGTCACCAGGAACGGGATGAGGATGTCCGCCAGCCGGGAGAACTCCCCGTGCCGGGCCACCAGGTAGTTCTCGTGGCAGCCGTAGGAGTTTCCAGCCGAGTCGGTGTTGTTCTTGAAGAGGTAGACGTCGCCCGCGATTCCCTCCTCGTGCAGGCGTCGCTCCGCGTCCACCAGCAGGCCTTCGAGAATGCGCTCGCCTGCCTTGTCGTGGGTGACGAGTTCGATCACATTGTCACATTCGGGTGTCGCGTATTCCGGATGAGAGCCCACGTCGAGATAGAGGCGGGCGCCGTTCCGCAGAAACACATTGCTGCTGCGGCCCCATGACACGACACGGCGGAAGAGGTACCGCGCCACCTCGTCAGGCGACAGACGGCGCTGTCCCCTGAACGTGCACGTGACGCCGTACTCGTTCTCCAGCCCGAAAATGCGGCGGTCCATGAGTGAACATTACGCCCGATCCCCTGAACTGAAACGGGGTTCGGCAGCACGATTTGGATCATTTTCCGATGAAGCCGCAACCACCGCGCCCCGCGCGGGAGCTGCGAGGACCCCTCCGGTGGCCGCCAGCACAAGCAGCGACACCGCGCCCGCCGCGCCCGGAACGGCGAAACCCCACAGGGCACCACCCGTCTGGACGACCGGCCCGGCCAGCCCCGTTCCGACCGACGCCCCGACCGTGAACGTCGTCACCAGCCAGGAGAACGCCTCGGTGACCGTGCCGCTCGGCGCGTGCCGGTCGACGATGACGAACGCGCACGCGATCGCCGGCGCCAGGAACACCCCCGCCAGCGCGGTCAGCGCCACCATGGCGACGACGCCCGGCATCAGCATCAGCGGCAGGTAACACACCGCCAGGAACGCCACCAGCAACCGCAGTCGCCGCTCCGGCGCCCCGGCCCACCGCCGCGCGCCGTACACGCCGCCGCCCGCCAGCGCGCCCAGGCCGAGGGCCGCCATCAGCCAGCCGTACACCGCGTCGCCGCCGTGCGCGTCGGCATAGGACACGGCGGCGACCGTGATGGACCCGAGCGCGACGCCGACGAACAGGAACGCCGCCAGCAGCGCCAGCAGGCCGGGCGAGCGCAGGGCACCCAGCCAGTGCGCCTCGCGCGGGGCCGACCGCCAGGCCCGCGAGGGCGGCGAGAGCACCACGCAGAGCGCGCCGAGGACACCGACCCCGTTCAGGACGATCAGAGCGGCCCGTGCCGACCACAGCGAGACGCACAGGGTCACCAGCAGCGGCCCGACCGTGAACATGACCTCCTGCGCCACCGCGTCCATCGCGTACGCCGTGTGCACCTGCTCCTCGCGGCGCAGCACCGACGGCCACAGCGCCCGCAGGCCGCCCTCGAGGGGCGGCGCGAACAGGCCCGCCGCGGCCACGGAGGCGTGGGCGAGCGGCAGCGGGTCCGGGCCGGACAGCGCGAAGACCGTCGTCGCCAGGGCCGCGGCCACCGCGGCGGGCAGCTGCACGCGCGGCTGGCCGTACACGTCCACCAAGCGGCCCAGCAGCGGCTGCCCGACGGCGTTCGCGACGCCGTACACGGCCGCCAGGGCTCCCGCGAGGCTGTACGTACCGCCCTCGGCCCGCACGAAGAGGACGACGGCGATGGCGGCGGTGGCGTTGGGCAGCCGGCCCACGAGCGTACCCACCAGCAGCCGGGTGGCGTGTCTCGCCCGGAGGATCTCCAGGTATCCCGCGGCCATGCGCCCCTCCCGGCCCGAGTGTTACGTATAACGTCCGCTCGTCATACGTACCATGTGCGCTGTTCACGCGTCCAGGCGCCGGACCACCGGACGGCCGGGACGGCCCGGCGGGACCAGGACGGCAACCGTGACACCGGACGGCCCGCGAGCCGGACGACCCGAACGACGCCCGGACGGCGGCCGCACCGCGGCCGGACCACGACCAGCAGAGGAGCACGCGGACGGTGGCACGAGGCAGCACCCGCCCCACGAGCCGGGACGTCGCCCGGGCGGCCGACGTCTCCCAGGCCGCCGTCTCGCTCGTCCTCGGCGACAAATGGCGCGGCCGGGTCTCCGAGGCCACGGCGCAGCGCGTCCGTGACGCCGCCCGACGGCTCGGCTACCGGCCCAACCTCGCCGCCCGGAACCTGCGACTGGGCCGCACCCGCACCGTCCTCCTCGTCGTCCCCGCCCTGACCACCGAGTTCTACGGCGGCGTCTACACCGGCGCCGCCCGCGTCGCCGCCGAGCACGGCTTCGGTGTGGTCCTGTACCCCTCCCCCGAAGGCATCGGCCCCGCCCGCGACCCGTTCGCCTCCGCCCAGGCCGCCCTGGACGGCGTCATCGCCTCCTCCATGGCCGCCGACGCCCTCACCGCCATCCGCGGCGACCAGCTCCCTCTCGTCATGCTCGACAGCGACCCCCGGGGCAGCCTCGGTGCCGCCACCGTCAACCTCGACATCGTCGACGGGGCCCGCCGGATCGCCGAGCACCTGCTCGGCCTCGGTCACCGGCACTTCCTGCACGTCGCCGCCGACATCCCCTCCTGGACCTTCGAGGCCCGGGCACGCGAGCTCGCCGCACGTGTGGGGGCGGTGGACGGCACCTCGCTCCGCACCGCCCGCACCCCCATGACCATCGACGGCGCCCTGACGGCGGCCGACACCGCCCTGGACGCACCCGGCCCCCGGCCCACGGCCCTGGTCTGCGACGACGACAAACTGGCGGCCGGCGTCTACAAGGCGCTGCGGCGGCGGGGCCTGCGCATCCCCGACGACGTCTCGGTCACGGGCGTGGACGACATCTCGCTCGCCGGGGCCCTGGATCCCGAGCTCACCACCGTCCGTCTGGACGCCGAGCTCTTCGGTGAACGCGGCATGCACGCCCTCCTGGCCGTTCTGGAGGGCCGCCCGCCCGAGTCGGGGGACATTCCCGTCGAACTCGTCGTACGGGGCTCCACGGCCCCGCCCAAGCCCTCCTGAAACGCCTGGCGCCCCGGCCCTCACCGGGACCGGGGCGCCGACAGGGCCGAGCGGGTCCTACGCGTCGTCGTCCGTGCCGTCGTCGGCGCTCTCCGCCTCCGTCGCGGTGCTCCCCGCCTCCAGCAGGCGCGAGAGCTGGGAGCCGACGATCCGCTTGAACTTGCGCTGCTGCGGACGGGTGCGGTCCAGCACCGCCACCTCCAGACGCTCCGCGGGGATCTCCCGCTGGGTGCCGTTGGTGTCCCGCGACAGCGCCCGCACCGCCAGCTGCAACGCCTCGGCCAGGCTCATGCCGTCCCGGTGCTCGCGGTCCAGGTACGTGCTGATCTGCTCCGCGTTGCCGCCGACGGCGACCGAGCCGTGCTCGTCGACGATCGAACCGTCGTGCGGCAGCCGGTAGATCTGGTCCCCCTCCGGGGTCTCGCCGACCTCGGCGACCACCAGTTCCACCTCGTACGGCTTCTCCGCCGCCGACGAGAAGATCGTGCCCAACGTCTGGGCGTACACGTTGGCCAGGCCGCGCGCGGTCACGTCGTCGCGGTCGTAGGTGTAACCGCGCAGGTCGGCGTAGCGGACCCCGCCGATCCGCAGGTTCTCGTACTCGTTGTACTTGCCGGCTGCGGCGAACCCGATCCGGTCGTAGATCTCGCTGAACTTGTGCAGCGCCCGGGACGGGTTCTCACCGACGAACACGATGCCGTCGGCGTACTGCATGACGACCAGGCTGCGACCGCGCGCGATGCCCTTGCGGGCGTACTCCGCGCGGTCCGCCATCGCCTGCTGGGGTGAGACATAGAACGGCGTCGACACCGGTTATCCGTCCCTTTCTGTGGAAGTCACTGGATCACCTCGGACACGATCCCGGCGGCCGTCAGAGCAGCGCGGCCCGCGGGCCGTCGGGCTGCTCCAGCCGCCGCTGCAGCACCGCGCGGGCGATCTCGGAGGACTCCTCCTCCGTGAGCCGGCGGAAACCATCCTCGGTGAT
Source organism: Streptomyces actuosus (assembly GCF_016921115.1). Taxonomy (GTDB): domain Bacteria; phylum Actinomycetota; class Actinomycetes; order Streptomycetales; family Streptomycetaceae; genus Streptomyces; species Streptomyces actuosus_A. Next base: position 39,636 of record NZ_JAFFZS010000010.1, on the reverse strand, counting down.
CACGGTGACGATCGGGTAGATCCGGCGGGCGACATCGGGACCACCGGTCGCCGAGTCGTCGTCTGCCGCGTCGTACAGCGCCTGCACCACCAGTGTCGTGGCGTCGGACTCGGTCAGGTCCTCCCGGAAGAGCTTCTTCATCGCGCCGCGCGCGAAGACCGAACCGGAACCCGTCGCCGCGAAGCCCCGCTCCTCGGTGCGGCCGCCCGTCACGTCGTACGAGAAGATGCGGCCCTTGTCGCGGTCGACGTCGTACCCGGCGAACAGGGGCACCACGGCCAGGCCCTGCATCGCCATGCCCAGGTTGGAGCGGATCATCGTCGACAGCCGGTTCGCCTTGCCCTCCAGCGACAGCTGGGCGCCCTCGACCTTCTCGAAGTGCTCCAGCTCCAGCTGGAAGAGCTTGACCATCTCCACGGCCAGACCGGCGGTGCCGGCGATGCCCACGGCCGAGTACTCGTCGGCCGGAAACACCTTCTCGATGTCCCGCTGCGCGATGACGTTGCCCATCGTGGCCCGGCGGTCACCGGCGAGAACCACGCCGCCCGGGAACGTCGCGGACACGATCGTCGTGCCGTGCGGCGCCTCCAGCACCCCCTGGGTGGGGGGCAGCTGCCGCTTGCCGGGCAGCAGCCCGGGCTGGTGCTCGGACAGGAAGTCCATGAAGGAGGAGGATCCTGGCGTCAGGAAGGCAGCTGGTAGACGCCCGGTGCCACGAGTGTTGGCTTCCACGAGTTTCCTTCCAGATAGGCTGCGGCCCGCCGTACGGCGCCGGGGTCGTCCCCCAACTTGCCGATGGCCGAATTGCAGTTGAAGCACAGTACGCCTCGGACCCTACCCGTCTTGCGGCAGTGATCCACATGTTCGGGCGGAGCGTTCGGACAGATCTCGCAGAGTCCGCGCCGAGCGGCGGCCATCGCGTCGCACCCGGCCTCGGGCACGCCGTGGTGGCGCCGCAGGTGGTGGGCTCGGCCCTTCTCCGCCCCGCAGGAGGTCGCCGAACCCGTCCGAGGCACTCCGGTTCCGTTCCACTCGCCATGGGGCTCGACCTCGCCGCACGTGCGGCAGTGCTCGGACCCGGGGGCCTCTCCCCTCCCCGTCGAACGTCCGGCCCCTCGGCGACCTGCCGTTGCCGGCGGTGGAGAGCCGCGCACTCTTGGCGACAGGCCCGCAGGCCGTCACGCGTTGCGTCGTCTCGCGCGAACGCCGCTCGCGGCTTGTGCTGCCTGCACCGCGAACAGCGCCTCGCGCTGTTCGACTCTTCCAGCACCCGACCCTCCGCCACCTTCAATTCGAAGGGGAAATCTACTCTCCACCCTTCTGAACGAAGGAGCGCACGAAGTCCTCCGCGTTCTCCTCGAGTACGTCGTCGATCTCGTCGAGGACGGAGTCCACGTCGTCACTCAGCTTCTCGTGGCGCTCCTTGAGGTCTTCCGAGGCCTGCGCGTCCTGCGCCTGCTCCGTGGCCTCCTCGGTGGAGCGCGTGGCCTTCTGCTGGCCGCCGCCGGTGTCCTTGGTCGCCATAACCCTCACCCCGCTCTTTCGCCCGACATGGGTCGGCAGGTCGGCATTCCTGCCGATCGGTGATGATCAGACCCTACTCGCCCGGTCCGACATCGGCCCCGCAGTTTGCTCAACGTGCGGGGACCACCTCGATGATTCCCGGCCTGGGGCATTTCCACCCGCCCGGCCGGGCGGGTGGCCGTGTACCCCTCAGCCGCCGGACAGCACCCTGACCAGGTCTTCGGCCGTGCGGCAGCGGTCGAGGAGCTCCTTGACGTGATTTCGCGTTCCGCGTAGCGGTTCCAGGGTTGGGACCCGCTGCAGGGAGTCCCGGCCCGGGAGATCGAAGATGACCGAGTCCCAGGAGGCCGCGGCGACGTCGTCGGCGTACTGCTCCAGGCAGCGGCCGCGGAAGTAGGCGCGGGTGTCCTCCGGGGGGCTGGCCTTGGCCCGCTCGACCTCGGCCTCGTCCAGCAGGCGCTTCATCCGGCCGCGGGCCGCGAGGCGGTTGTAGAGCCCCTTCTCGGGGCGTACGTCGGCGTACTGGAGGTCGACCAGGTGCAGGCGGGCGGCGTCCCAGTCGAGGCTGTCGCGGCGCCGGTAGCCCTCCATGAGTTCGCGCTTGGCGACCCAGTCCAGTTCGCCGGCCAGGCTCATCGGGTCGTTCTCCAGCCGGGTGAGGGTGTCCTCCCAGCGGCTGAGCACGTCCGTGGTCTGGTCGTCGGCGTCGGCTCCGTAGCGTTCCTCCACGTACTTGCGGGCCAGCTCGTAGTACTCCATCTGGAGCTGGACCGCGGTGAGTGTGCGTCCGCTGCGGAGCGTGACCAGGCGCTTGAGGGACGGGTCGTGGGAGACCTGGTGGAGGGTGCGGACCGGCTGGTCGACCGCCAGGTCGACGGCGATGAACGCGTCCTCGATCATGGAGAGGACCAGGGCCGTCGTGCCCAGTTTGAGGTACGTGGAGATCTCGGAGAGGTTGGCGTCGCCGATGATCACATGGAGGCGGCGGTACTTCTCGGCGTCGGCGTGCGGTTCGTCGCGGGTGTTGATGATGGGCCGCTTGAGCGTGGTCTCCAGGCCGACCTCGACCTCGAAGTAGTCGGCGCGCTGGCTGAGCTGGAATCCGTGCTCGTGGCCGTCCTGGCCGATGCCGACGCGGCCCGCGCCGGCGAAGACCTGGCGGGAGACGAAGAAGGGCGTCAGGTGGCGCACGATGTCCGAGAAGGCGGTCTCCCGCTTCATCAGGTAGTTCTCGTGCGTGCCGTAGGAGGCGCCCTTGTTGTCGGTGTTGTTCTTGTAGAGGTGGATCGGCTGGGCGCCGGGGAGCTGGGCGGCCCGTTCCGCGGCCTCGGCCATGATCCTCTCGCCGGCCTTGTCCCACAGGACGGCGTCCCGGGGGTTGGTGACCTCGGGGGCGCTGTACTCGGGGTGGGCGTGGTCGACGTAGAGGCGAGCGCCGTTGGTGAGGATGACGTTGGCCAGGCCGATGTCCTCGTCGGTGAGCTGGCTGGCGTCGGCGGCCTCGCGGGCGAGGTCGAATCCTCGGGCGTCCCGCAGCGGGTTCTCCTCCTCGAAGTCCCAGCGGGCCCGGCGGGCCCGGTGCATCGCCGCGGCGTAGGCGTTGACGATCTGGGATGAGGTGAGCATGGCATTGGCGTTGGGGTGCCCGGGGACGGAGATGCCGTACTCCGTCTCGATGCCCATTACTCGCCGTACGGTCATGCGGCCCTCCTTGCCCCGCGGCTCCCTCGGTCGTGGGCGCCGCTCACGTACCGCTCGTGCTCGAGTGGCCGTGCGGTGCCCGTCCCCGCACTGCGCAACCCGGCGGTAGGGAAGAGCCTAGAACGCCTTTGCACTGGTGGGGAGATCATTTGCATCATTGGCTTGCCCGCCTTGTTCCGGGTGTCGCCGGAAAAGCAGTCGGCTGCGGGTACCCCGGTGAGGGCACCCGCAGCCGCCCTTTCTTCTACAGGTACTGTCCGGTATTGGCCACCGTGTCGATGGAGCGGCCGGTGTCCGCGCCCTGCTTTCCGGTGATGAGGGTGCGGATGTAGACGATCCGCTCGCCCTTCTTTCCGGAGATACGGGCCCAGTCGTCCGGGTTGGTGGTGTTGGGCAGGTCCTCGTTCTCCTTGAACTCGTCCACGCAGGCCTGGAGGAGATGGGAGACGCGAAGGCCCTTCTGGTTCTTTTCCAGGAAGTCCTTGATCGCCATTTTCTTGGCGCGTCCGACGATGTTCTCGATCATGGCGCCGGAGTTGAAGTCCTTGAAGTAGAGGACTTCCTTGTCGCCGTTGGCGTAGGTGACTTCCAGGAAGCGGTTCTCCTCGGATTCGGCGTACATGTGCTCGACCGCGGTCTGGATCATGGCCTGGACCGTTGCCGCCTTGTCCTGGCCGTGCTCCGAGAGGTCCTCGGTGTGGAGCGGGAGGCGCTCGGTGAGGTACTTGCCGAAGATGTCCTTGGCGGCCTCGGCGTCCGGGCGCTCGATCTTGATCTTCACGTCGAGGCGGCCGGGGCGCAGGATGGCCGGGTCGATCATGTCCTCGCGGTTGGAGGCGCCGATCACGACCACGTTCTGCAGGCCTTCCACGCCGTCGATCTCGGCGAGCAGCTGCGGGACGATGGTGTTCTCCACGTCCGAGCTGACACCGGAGCCGCGGGTGCGGAAGAGGGACTCCATCTCGTCGAAGAAGACGATCACGGGGGTGCCCTCGCCGGCCTTCTCCCTGGCCCGCTGGAAGACGAGGCGGATCTGCCGCTCCGTCTCACCGACGTACTTGTTCAGCAGCTCGGGACCCTTGATGTTGAGGAAGAAGCTCTTGCCGGCGGCCTGGCCGGTGACCTGGGCGACCTTCTTGGCCAGCGAGTTGGCGACGGCCTTGGCGATCAGCGTCTTGCCGCATCCGGGTGGTCCGTAGAGCAGGACGCCCTTGGGCGGACGGAGTTCGTGCTCCTTGAACAGGTCGGGATACAGGTAGGGGAGCTCGACCGCGTCGCGAATGGCCTCGATCTGGTTGCCGAGGCCGCCGATGGCCTCGTAGCCGATGTCGGGGACCTCTTCGAGGACGAGTTCCTCGACCTCGCTCTTGGGCACGACCTCGTAGACGTAGCCGGAGCGGGGTTCGAGCAGCAGGGCGTCGCCGGGGCGGATGGTGACGTCCAGCAGCGGCTCGGCGAGCCGCACCACCCGCTCCTCGTCGGTGTGCCCGAGCACCAGGGCGCGCTCGCCGTCCTCGAGGATCTCCTTGAGGGTGACGATGTCCCCGACGCGCTCGAACTCCATGGCCTCGACCACGTTGAGCGCTTCGTTGAGCATGACTTCCTGGCCGCGCCTGAGGTCGTCGAGATCGACCCCGGGGCTGACGTTCACGCGGAGCTTCCGGCCGCCGGTGAAGATGTCGGCGGTGCCGTCCTCGTCGGACTGCAGGAAGACTCCGAAGCCGGCCGGCGGCTGGGCGAGCCGGTCGACTTCCTCCTTGAGGGCCACGATCTGGTCCCGGGCCTCGCGGAGTGTGTTGGCGAGTCGCTCGTTCTGGGCGGACACGCCGGCCAGGTTGGTCTGCAGCTCGACGATCCGCTCTTCGAGAATCCTCGTGTGTCGCGGAGAGTCGGCGAGCTTACGTCGCAGGACGGCGATCTCCTGCTCAAGGTAGGCGATCTGCCCGGCCGGGTCGTCGGACCCGCGTCCCGGGCGGATGCCGCGGTCAATGTCGTCGTCGTGGGCTGCCACGGTCCTCACCTCCTCCAAGGGGAGCTGGACGCTTCCAGACCCTACCTGGGTGGGTGTCGATTGAAACCCCTAGATCACAAAGACTGTCGGGGTGTGTCCGATCTTCACCCTTGCGCTCTCCCTCACGCCAGGGGAATACCCACCGAACATGATTGGGAAGCGGGCGGAGGTAGGGTCGAAGTGTTCAACACCCGTCAGAGCCTGCTTCGTTCCCGAGCGGCTCGACATCGAACAGCAGCAGGAGAGATGAGCGTGCAGCAGGAGGCCGGGACCGGCGGCGAGGCGCTGGAGGTCTGGATCGATCAGGACCTGTGTACCGGCGACGGCATCTGCGCGCAGTACGCGCCCGAGGTGTTCGAGCTGGACATCGACGGTCTGGCGTATGTGAAGAGCACCGCCGAGGAACTGCAGCAGGCACCGGGTGCCACGGTCCCGGTGCCGCTGCCGCTGCTGACGGACGTGGTGGACTCGGCACGGGAGTGCCCGGGCGAGTGCATCCACGTCAGGCGAGTTTCGGACAGGGTCGAGGTGTACGGGCCGGACGCCGGGTGACCACTCCCCCACCTGACGTCACGGCTGTCTGATATCTCACATCGCGGGTGGCGCGGTTCAGACGCTGCGGGCGCCCGCGGGGGTGGAGCGCAGGAACGCGCCGTTCCTCCACCGCCATGTCGCACGGTTCTTCAGGTCGGGGCAGCAGGCGGGCACGTCGTCGGAGGAGTAGCCGAGCAGGGTGGCGAGGACGTCCCCGTCGTGCACGGCGAGTTCGGTGACCGTGTTGCGGCTCTTGGGGTCGACCAGGGTGGCGACGACGCGGGGCCGCGCGGCGCCGGGGGCCTGGGTGAGGACGTAGACCCCGTCGGGCGGGGTGCCCATGGGCGCGTCGCAGTGCACCACGGCGACCGTCTCGGGCCGGTCGTCGCCGTCGAGGTCGCCGGTGGCCGTCTTCTGCACGACGGCCTGCACGGGGCCGCAGTCGAGCGGGAAGTCGACGCCCGCGGTGGTGGGCGCCGTGGCGGGGGCGGCGGTCCTGTCCGCGGCGCCGGGCGTCTGGGCCGCTCTGGCCGGGTGCGGCTGCAGGAGGCCGGACAGCGCCATGACGCCGGCGAGCGCGGTCGCGGTGGCGACCCAGTGGATCGGCCGGGTGTGGGTGTGTGCCAGTTCCGGGACGGCGGATTGCTGCACTAGGAGTGTCTCCCGTGAGGGCTGTGCCGGTGGGGGTGGCCTGCATGGTGCCACACGTCACAGTCCGGGGGAACGGCGGGGTCGCAGCCGGTGGGCGGAGCGGCGGTCGCCGCGCGGGCGGTGCGGGCGGTCGGGCCGGGGGTGCGGGCGGTCCGGTCGGGGGTGAGATGCGGTCAGAACGACGGCGCCGTGGCCGCGTTCCCGGTGTGCTGCGGGAACTCGGCCACGGCGTTCGTGCGTTGATGCGGCAGGGGCCGCCGCGACGCGCGCGTCGCCGGCTGCGCGGCGCCGCGTACGGAAGGCGCCTCAGCGCCCCGTTCCTCCGTCGGCGTTGGGACCGGTGTAGTCCTCGCCGTAGGCGCCCTTGGCGGGGCGGCGGCGGCGCATGGGCGGCTCCACGCCGTCGGCGAGGCGGCGGGCGGTGAGGAGGAAGCCGGTGTGCCCGATCATGCGGTGGTCGGGGCGGACGGCCAAGCCCTCGATGTGCCAGTTGCGGATCATGGTCTCCCAGGCGGTCGGCTCGTTGAAGCAGCCGATCTCCCTGATGGACTCCACGGTCCGGGCGAGCTGGGTGGTGGTGGCCACGTAGCAGCACAGGATGCCGCCGGGCACCAGCGCCTTGGAGACCGCCTCCAGGCACTCCCACGGAGCGAGCATGTCGAGGATGACGCGGTCGACGTCGGTGTCGGACAGGTTGTCCTGCAGGTCGCCGACGGTGAGCTGCCAGGCGGGATGCGGGCCGCCGAAGTAGCGTTCGACGTTCCCCCGGGCGATCTCGGCGAAGTCCTCGCGGCGCTCGTAGGAGTGGAGCATGCCCTGGTCGCCGATGGCGCGCAGCAGGAAGCTGCTGAGCGAGCCGGAGCCGACGCCGGCCTCGACGACGCGCGCGCCGGGGAAGATGTCGGCGAAGGCGAGGATCTGCCCCGCGTCCTTCGGGTAGACGACGGCTGCCCCGCGGGGCATGGACAGGACGTAGTCGGGGAGCAGGGGGCGCAGCGCGAGGTAGGCGACGTTCCCGGTGGTGCGGACAACGCTGCCCTCGGGAGCGCCGATCAGTTCGTCGTGGGGGAAGGAACCCTTGTGGGTGTGGAAGTTCTTCCCGGCCTCGAGCGTGAACGTGTAGTGGCGGCCCTTGGGGTCGGTCAGCTGTACCTGGTCCCCGACCTTGAAGGGCCCGCGCCTGCGGGCGGCACCGGTCGGTTCGGACATGTGAACAGCCTACCGGCCTTTGCCGGGGCCGCGGACCACGGGCGTGGCCCGGCGGTCCTCAGGCGGGCCGGGCCATCGCCTTGACGAAGGCACGCTCCACGTCGGCGGCGGACAGGACGCCGTAGATCTCGCCGGTCTCCTCCACCACCAGGTATTCGGTGGCGGGGGTGGCGCGCAGGACCTCCAGGAGGTCCTCGCCGGCCAGTTCGGCGGAGACGCGCATGCCGTCGGTGATCTCCTGGGCGAGGCCGCTGACCGCGACCCAGGGGCGGCGGTGCTCGGGGACGCCGACGATGGCGGCCTCGCGCACCAGGGAGAGGGGTTCGCCGTCGGTGTCGACGACGACCAGGGCGCGGGCCCCGGAGTCGTTGGCGCGCCGCAGGGCCTCCGAGAGCGGGGTGTCGGTGTGGACGGGAACGGCCCGGCGGGTGAGGGTGCGGGCGCGCAGTTCGGGCAGGTGCTCGCGCAGGCGGGCGACGCGCAGGCTGTTTCCGGCGCCGGTCCAGATGATCGCGGCGAGGATGGCGGCGAGCAGGGCGTCGGTGACGGTGTCCATGCCGATGCTGTCCTCGGCGGTGGAGCCGAGGGCGCCGGACTGGGTGAGCAGGGGCAGGCCGATCAGGACGGAGACGGCCAGGGCGCGGCCGACCCAGGCGGCGGCGACGGTGCCGCTCATGGGCCTGCCGGTGATCTTCCAGACGACCGCGCGGAGCATCCGGCCGCCGTCGAGGGGCAGGCCGGGCAGGAGGTTGAAGACGGCGACGATGAGGTTGGAGATCATCAGGCCGGCGAGCAGGACGCCGGGGACGGTTCCGGGCTCGACGGGCTGCAGGGCGAGGTAGAACAGGCCGGCCAGGACGAGGGAGAGCAGGGGGCCGACGAAGGCCAGCACGAATTCCCGGCCCGGGGTCTCGGCCTCCTTCTCGATCTCGGAGACACCGCCGAAGAACTGGAGCTGGATGCGGCGGACGGGCAGCTTGAAGCGCAGGGCCGCGACCGTGTGGGCCAGCTCGTGCACGAGGACGGAGGCGTAGAAGGCGACGGCGAAGAAGAGGGAGACCAGATAGCGGGCGGCGCCGAGCTCGGGCAGCACCCGGTCCAGCTGTCCGCCGAACACCCAGGTGATCAGTGCCGCGACCAGGAACCAGCTGGGCGCCACGTACACGGGCACACCGAAGGGCCGGCCCATGAGCAGCCCGCCCCGCGGCTCGGGCGGCGGCTGCGGGGGGCGGGTGTGGGACGCGCCGGAGTCCGCACGCGTGCGGTCGTGGCCGGCGGACGGGTGCGCGTCGCCGTGGTCGCGGAGGGGGAGGGCGGTGCGGTGATCGGGCGCGGGGGCGTCGTGGCGGGGGGTGGCGCCCGGGGTGTGCCGTTCCGGTGCGGGAGGGGTGCCGTGGGCCGCCGGCCGGTCGGTCGGGGCGGGGTCGCCGGCGTCGTTCCTCCCGTACCCGGGGACGTCGGGCGCGCCGGACCCGTCGCCGTCGCGGGGGCCGTCCGCCGGGTCCGGGCCCGGGGCGGCGGGGTCCGTCCGGGCCGGTCCCGGGCGGGGGGCCTCGCCGGGTGGGGGCGTCGTCGGTGTTGCGTGGCGGTCGGCCGTCTCGTCGTCGTTCGACGGCGGCTGCGCGCTCCGGCCGCTCTCGTCCACGGTGTCCCCTCGTTCGCAGCGTCTTCCGCGTCCTGGCGGGGCGGAAGGGTCTCGTGTCGATGGTATGCGGCGTTCGTGAGGCGTTTCGCCCCGGCACCCCTGAGTTTTCCCCGGTGTCCCAGCCGCCGTGCACGGCGGCTGGGTGACTGTCGGTGGCGGGCCGTAAGGTCTGTGGGCATGGAGACGAGCAACGACGGGCCGGCCGGGGAGGGCCGCGGCGGGCCGGTGGCCCCGGTACCGCTGCCGGGACCGGCACCGGCCCGGGAAGCGGAAGGGGCCGGGTCGGAGGGGGCCGTGGCTCCTGCGGCTGTGGTCGTGCCGCCGGCCGGGCTGTCGCCCTCGCGGGCCGGCGACTTCATGCAGTGCCCGCTGCTGTACCGGTTCCGGGTGATCGACCGGCTGCCGGAGAAGCCGAGCGAGGCGGCGACGCGCGGCACCCTGGTCCATGCCGTGCTGGAACGCCTCTTCGACGCGCCCGCCGCGGAGCGCACGGCGCCGCGGGCGAAGTCGCTCGTCCCGGGGCAGTGGGACCGGCTGCGGGAGGCGCGGCCGGAGCTCGTGGAGCTGTTCGCGGACGACGCGGACGGCGAGCGGCTGACGCGCTGGCTGTCGGAGGCCGAGCAGCTGGTGGAGCGCTGGTTCACGCTGGAGGACCCGACACGGCTGGAGCCGGCGGAGCGTGAGCTGTTCGTCGAGGCGGAGCTGGACTCGGGGCTGAGGCTGCGCGGGATCATCGACCGGGTGGACGTGGCGCCGACCGGCGAGGTGCGGATCGTCGACTACAAGACGGGCAGGGCGCCGCGGCCGGAGTACGCCGAGAGCGCGCTGTTCCAGATGAAGTTCTACGCGCTGGTGGTCTGGCGGCTGAAGCGGGTCGTGCCGCGGCGCCTGCAGCTGGTGTACCTCGGCAGCGGGGACGTGCTGACGTACGACCCGGTCCTCGCCGACCTGGAGCGGGTGGAACGCAAGCTGCTCGCGCTGTGGGAGGCGATCCGGCGGGCCACGGAGACCGGGGACTGGCGTCCTCGGCCGACGAAGCTGTGCGGCTGGTGCGATCACCGGGCGCACTGCCCGGAGTTCGGTGGCACTCCCCCGCCCTATCCGCTGCCGGTGAGGGCGGCCGAGCCGGACGGGGACCCGCAGGGCAGAATAGGGCCGGACTAGCGAAGGAGACTCACGTGGCCATCCGCGTCCTACTCGTCGACGACCAGCCGCTGTTGCGTACGGGCTTCCGGATGATCCTCGAGGCGGAGCAGGATCTCGCGGTGGTCGGCGAGGCCGGGGACGGCCTCCAGGCGCTGGACCAGGTGCGCGCCCTGCAGCCCGATGTCGTCCTGATGGACATCCGGATGCCGCGCATGGACGGTGTGGAGGCGACCCGGCAGATCACCGGGCCGGAGCGGGACGGCCCGGCCAAGGTGCTGGTGCTGACCACCTTCGACCTCGACGAGTACGTGGTGGAGGCGTTGCGGGCGGGCGCCAGCGGGTTCCTGCTCAAGGACGCCCCGGCGAACGAGCTGGTGCAGGCGATCCGGGTCGTGGCGGCCGGTGAGGCGATGCTCGCCCCCAGCATCACGCGCCGGCTGCTCGACAAGTACGCCACCCATCTGCCCTCCGGCGAGGAGCCCGTCCCGGACACCCTGCACACGCTGACCGACCGCGAGGTGGAGGTCCTGAAGCTGGTGGCGCGGGGGCTGTCGAACGCCGAGATCGCTGCCGATCTGTTCGTCAGCGAGACCACCGTCAAGACGCACGTGGGGCATGTCCTGACGAAGCTGGGCCTGCGCGACCGGGTGCAGGCGGCCGTGTACGCGTACGAGAGCGGGTTGGTGCGTCCCGGCGCCCAGTAGGCGCCGTACGCGACGGGCAGGGGTGAGGGGCGGTCCCGCCGGGGCCGCCCCTCGCCTGTGTGCCGCTCGGTTCGTCCGTGCGCCGCCGCTCAGTCCTTCGTCAGTTCCCAGAACCGGAAGACGGTGGAGGCGTCGAGGCAGTTCTCCAGGCCGTAGACGTTCTCGCGGGTGACGGCGTACTGCTTGGCCTGCCACACGGGCAGGACGGGCAGGTCGTCGGCGACGATGTCCTGGAGGCGGGCGAACTCCCCGTCCGTGGCGGCGCGGTTGCTCTGCGCGGCCGTGCGCGGCAGCAGGCTGCCGGTGATGGTGGCGTTGGTGTAGTGGTTGCCGAGCACGTTGCCCGGCCCGAAGAACGGGGCGGTGAAGTTGTCGGCGTCGGGGTAGTCGGGGACCCAGCCCTTGACGTAGACGCCGTACTTGCCGGCCTCGATGTCCTTCTCGTACCGGTCGAAGGGGACCGACCTGACGTCGGCCCGGAACAGGCCGCTGGCGTTGAGCTGGCCGGCGATGGCCTTCAACTCGGCGTCGGTGGCGGGACCGTAGCGGGACGGTGTCGACCAGAGCGTGAGGCGCACCCGGCCGGTCACGCCCTCCTCGCTGAGCGCGTCGGCCGCCTTCTGCCGGGAGGGGCGGGCGCCGTAGGTGTCGAAGAAGGACGTGCTGTGACCGGCGATGCCGGCGGGCACGATCGAGTACAGCGGGGTCGCGGTGCCCTGGTAGACGTCCCTGACGAGGGCGTCGCGGTCGAGCAGATAGGCGATGGCCTTGCGCACTCCGAGCTTTCCGGCGACCGGGTCCTTCATGTTGAAGACCAGGTGCTGGACCTCGGCGCTGCTGCCCTCGACGACCTCGGCTCCGGTACCACCGGTGCTCTGGTCGAGGCCGGCGATGTCGCTCGCGGCGAGGCCGCGGTAGGCGATGTCGACCTCACCGTCGAGCAGGGCCTTCTTCAGGGCGGCCTGGTCACCGTGGAAGAACTTCAGGGTGACACCGGAGTTCTTCGGTTCGGCGGCGGTGCCGCTGTAGTGCTCGTTGACGGAGAAGACGGCCTCGTCCTCGTCGACGGAGTCGAGCCGGTAGGGGCCGGAGCCCACGGCCTTGCCGTCCTTGCGCAGACCGTCGGCGTCGTACTGGCGGTGGTCGACGATGGAGCCGGCACCGGAGGCGATCTTGCTGGGGAAGGTGGCGTCGGGGACCTTCAGCCGGAAGACGACGGTCCTGGCGTCCGGTGTCTCGACGGCGTCCAGCGTGGGGAACATGACCGCCGGGCCGTCCGGGTCGTCGATCTTCAGCATGCGGTCGAAGGAGAACTTCACGTCCTCGGACGTGAGGTCGTCACCGTTGCTGAACTTCAGGCCGTCGGCCAGCGTGCAGGTGTAGATGGTGGTCGTCGCGTCGAAGGCGCAGGTCTTGGCCGCCTCCGGCTGGGGCTCGGTACCGCCCTTGGGGAAGCTGAGCAGCGACTGGAAGACGTTGTTGAACAACAGCCAGGAGCCGGGGTCGTAGCCGGAGGCGGGGTCGGTGGCCAGGACGTCGTCCGACATCCCCATCACCACGGTGGAGCCGTTGCTCCCGGACTTCCCGGTTTCCGTGCCGCATCCGGTCAGAAGGCCGAAGGCCAGCCCAGCCGTGAGGGGCAGGACCGGCCACGGGTTGCGCATGTTCACGTAGAGGTGCCTTGTCGTCGTTCTCGTGCCTCCGGGGCACAGTTCGGCCCCGGACTACGGCCGCGGGGCGCGGTCGGCGGCCCCGGGCGTGCGGTCCCGGGGGGGCTGTCCGCCTCCCCGGGACCCGTGGGCGTCAGCCGCCCACACCTCGGCCGAGCTCCCAGAGTTGGAGCGTCGAGGTGGAGTTGAGGGCGTACGAGGTGCCCGTGATGGTGTCGCGCGCGGCGATGTACTGCTTGCCCTGCCACAGCGGCAGCATGGGCACGTCCTCGGCGACGATGTCCTGGATCTCCGTCAGGCTGCCGGCGGCGGAGAGCCGGTCGGCCTCGCGACGGGACTGTGGGATGAGGTGGTTGATGATGTCGCTGTTGGAGTAGGGCGACTTCAGGAAGTTGCCCTTGTCGAGGAACGGCGCGAGGAAGTTGTCGGCGTCCGGGAAGTCGGGGAACCAGCCCATGCCCCAGACGTCGTACTCGCCCTTGCGCTCGGCCGGGACGAAGGTCTCCCAGGAGTGGCCCTTGACGTTCACGTCGAACAGCCCGCTGCCGTTGAGCTGCTTCTTGAGCTGCTCGAACTCCTTCTTCGTGGCGGCACCGTAGTGGTCGGTGGTGTAGTGCAGGGTCAGCTTCACCGGCGTGGTGATGCCGGCCTTGTCCAGCAGCTTCTTGGCCTTGGCGGTGCTGGGGTCGCCGTACTTGTTGAAGAAGGCGTTGGAGTGGCCCGTGACGGCGGCCGGAACCAGTGAGTACAGGGGCTGGGCCTGGGAGCCGTAGACCTGGGCCACCAGCTCGCTGCGGTTGACGATCTGGGCCATCGCCTGGCGTACGGCCTTGTCCTTGACCGACGCGGCGTCGGTGTTGAAGGCCAGGTAGCGGATCTCGAGTCCGGGCATGTCGACCAGTTCGACGTCGCCACCCGTGGACGCGGACAGTTTCTGGACCTGCTCCGGCGTCATGGTGCGCGACATGACGTCGATGTCGTTCTTCTCGAGCGCGGCGTCCATGGCCTCGGCGTCCGGGAAGGAGACCAGTTCGGCCTTGGAGTTGTTCACCGTCAGAGTCCCCTTGTAATTGGGGTTCTTGGTGAACACGGCCCGCGTCATCTCCCCGTCCTTGGTCTCGGCCCTGAGGCTGTAGGGGCCGGAGCCGTCGACCGAGAAGCCGTCGCGCAGCTTGTCCTTGTCGTAGTGGTCGGGGCTGACGATGCCGGCGACGGGGGTGGACAGCTTGAACGGGAAGGTGGCGTCGGCGGTCTTCAGGTGGAAGACGACGTCGCGGTCGCCCTGCGTCTCGACGGTGTCGACGGTCGACAGCAGCGAGGCGACGCCGGAGTCGGCATCGATGTCGAGGGCCCGGTCGATGGAGAACTTGACGTCGTTCGCGGTGACGGGTTTGCCGTCGGCGAACTTCAGGCCGGCGCGGAGCTTGCAGGCGTAGCGCTCGTTGCCGCTGTCGGTGAAGCCGCAGCTCTCGGCGGCCTCGGGCACCGGGGCGCCCTCGCCCTTGGGCAGGATCATCAGGGTCTGCACGGTCTGGCGCAGGACGTTCCAGGTGCCGACGTCGTAGGCGTAGGCGGGGTCGAGGGGTGCGGGAGCGTCCTTCGTAGCGGTGAACCGGTCCGTGGTGCCGACGACGATCGCGTCGCCTCCGCTGCTGCCGCTGCTGGACCCGCCGCAGCCTGCGAGCACGGGTGCGAGCAGACCGGCCATGGCCGGAAGCACCAAAGTCTTGCGGTTCATGCTCGAGTTTCTCCAGAGCTGATCGATTCCGTGTATCCGGCATGCAGGGGTGTCGCAGCGGATCACGGGGTGGGGTGCCGATGTTCTCGCGACGAGATTAGTGCGCGCCCGCATGAGGTCCGGCAGCCAGTGGAGTTGAGGCCTCATCACACAGCGAAACCGGGTATGGACAGACCGAAAACCCGACACGGGAAGGATTCGTGCAGCACTCCACCAATCAGGACACAAGGACCCTGCGGGGTCCGGTGGACAGGGGTGCCGGGCACAGCAGACCCCACCTGTCGACCCCTCAGGGCGTGGGGAACGTCACATCCGCAGCAGGGCGTACGGGGGCCGGAATTCAGCCACGTGATGTCCCGGAAATTGCGCGGTGGCCGTTCCGTGATGGATGCGAGGCCATGGACTGCTGAATTCCCCGGCAATCGGCGGACCACGCTGGGTGAACGGCTAACGCGGGTGTGTCATCGAACGGTTTCGGTCAGCAGCTCCCGCAGAAATGTCAGGTCGACTTCTTCCAGGGAGGTCACCACAGTGCGCCGGGTGGCGGGCGCGATGGGGGCGACCGAGGGCACGACCACCACGTGGCAGCCGGCGGCCTCGGCGGCGGCGACCCCGGTGGCGGTGTCCTCGATGACGGCGCATCTGACCGGATCCGCTCCGAGGCCGGTGGCGGCCAGCAGGTAGGGATCGGGGTGCGGCTTGGTGCGGGCGACCTCGTCGCCGGCGACGGTGAGGTGGAATCGGTGCGGACCGAGGGAGGTGAGGACGCGGTCGATGATGCGCCGGTGCGAGGCGGAGACCAGGGCCGTGGGAATGCCGTGGTCGCTCAGTTCGGCCAGCAGCCGGGCGGCGCCGGGCATCAGCGGCAAGGTGCGGTCGATGCGGTCCTCGAAGCCCTCGTTGAGCAGGACGGTGAGCTCGGCGAGGGTGACGTCGGCGCCCGTCGCCTCGATGAGGAACCCGGCACTGCGGGTCATCGGGCCGCCGACCACGACATGGCGCCAGGCGTCCTCCAGCGTGTGGCCGAGGGCGGCGAACACCTCGACCTCGACGTCCCACCAGAAGCCCTCGGTGTCCACCAGGGTTCCGTCCATGTCGAGCAGCACGGCCTGCAGGGTGGAGCCCTTGGCCGTGGCGGTTCCGAGCGCGGGGACCGTACGGGTCATCCGGGCGCACCTCCTTGAGGGACGGTCAGGCCGGTTCCCTTCCGGGGAACCGGCCTGCGGTGGACCGACCAGTGTACGTCGCGCGCGAACGAAATGCTTCGTTTGAAAGACGAGGTCGGGGGCACTCTCCCAAACCCGGCCCCGCGCGCCGGGAGGGCCTTCGGTGTGCCCCCGGACGGGCGCGCGGGCATTGCCCGGCGGGCCTCAGCGGGCGTTGAAGTACTTGGCCTCGGGGTGGTGGATCACGATCGCGTCGGTGGACTGCTCGGGGTGGAGCTGGAACTCCTCCGACAGGTGGACGCCGATACGCTCCGGCTGGAGCAGGTCCGCGATCTTGGCGCGGTCCTCCAGGTCGGGGCAGGCGCCGTAGCCGAGGGAGAAGCGGGCTCCGCGGTACTTCAGGGCGAACATGTCCTCGACGTCCGCCGGGTCCTCGCCGGCGAAGCCGAGCTCGGCGCGCACGCGGGCGTGCCAGTACTCGGCGAGGGCCTCGGCCAGCTGGACGGACAGGCCGTGCAGCTCCAGGTAGTCGCGATAGGCGTCAGCCTCGAACAGACGTGCGGTCTCCTCGCCGATGCGGGAGCCCACGGTGACCACCTGGAGGCCGACGACGTCCGTCTCACCGGACTCCTCGGGGCGGAAGAAGTCCGCCAGGCAGAGCCGCCGGCCGCGTCGCTGGCGCGGGAAGGTGAAGCGGGTGCGCTCATGGCCCGACTCGTCCAGGATGATCAGGTCGTCGTCCTTGGACACGCACGGGAAGTAGCCGTGGACGACGGCCGCCTCCAGCAGGTTCTCCGTCTGCAGCCGGTCCAGCAGTCCACGCAGCCGCGGGCGGCCCTCGGTCTCGACCAGCTCCTCGTACGTCGGCCCCTCGCCGGTGCGCGCCTGCTTCAGCCCCCACTGGCCCTTGAACAGGGCACCCTCGTCGATCCAGGAGGCGTACTCCTTGAGCTGGATGCCCTTGATCACGCGGGTGCCGAAGAACGGCGGGGTGGGGATCGGGTTGTCCGTGGAGACGTCGGAGCGGACGTGCCCCTCCTCCGGCCGCTCCTGCACCTCGGCGGTGGCCGCTCGCACCCGCCGCTGCCTGAGTTCCGGCAGCCCGACTCCGGGCACGCCGCGCTTGACGCCGATCAGGGCGTCCATCAGCCGCAGGCCCTCGAAGGCGTCGCGGGCGTAGCGGACCTCGCCCTCGTAGATCTCGTACAGGTCCTGCTCGACGTAGGCGCGGGTCAGCGCGGCGCCGCCGAGGATGACGGGGTAGCTGGCGGCCAGGCCGCGGGCATTGAGCTCCTCCAGGTTCTCCTTCATGATCACCGTGGACTTCACCAGGAGCCCGGACATGCCGATCACGTCGGCGTTGTGCTCCTGGGCCGCCTCCAGGATCGCGGAGACCGGCTGCTTGATGCCGAGGTTGACGACGTTGTAGCCGTTGTTGGACAGGATGATGTCGACGAGGTTCTTGCCGATGTCGTGCACGTCGCCGCGCACGGTCGCCAGCACGATGGTGCCCTTGCCGGCCTCGTCGGTCTTCTCCATGTGCGGTTCGAGGTGCGCGACGGCGGTCTTCATCACCTCGGCGGACTGGAGCACGAACGGCAGCTGCATCTGGCCGGAGCCGAACAGCTCGCCGACCACCTTCATGCCGTCGAGCAGGGTGTCGTTGACGATCTCCAGCGCCGGGCGGGTCTGCAGCGCCTCGTCCAGGTCGGCCTCCAGGCCGGTCCGCTCGCCGTCGATGATGCGCCGCTTGAGGCGCTCCTGGAGGGGCAGCGCGGCCAGCTCCTCGGCCTTGGACGCCTTGAGCGACTTGGCCGTGGCGCCCTCGAAGAGGGCCATCAGCTTCTGCAGGGGGTCGTAGCCCTCGCTGCGGCGGTCGTGGATCAGGTCGAGGGCGGTCTGCACCTGCTCCTCGTCGAAGCGGGCGATCGGCAGGATCTTGCTCGCGTGGACGATCGCGGAGTCCAGGCCCGCCTTGACGCACTCGTCCAGGAAGACGGAGTTCAGCAGGATCCGGGCGGCCGGGTTGAGGCCGAAGGAGATGTTCGACAGGCCCAGCGTGGTCTGCACGTCCGGGTGCCGCTTCTTCAGCTCGCGGATGGCCTCGACGGTGGCGACGCCGTCCTTGCGGGACTCCTCCTGACCGGTGCAGATGGTGAAGGTCAGGCAGTCGATGAGGATGTCCTCCTCGTGGATGCCCCAGGAGCCGGTCAGATCGGCGATCAGCCGTTCGGCGATCTCGACCTTCTTCTCGACGGTACGGGCCTGGCCCTCCTCGTCGATGGTCAGCGCGATGAGCGCGGCACCGTGCTCCTGCGCCAGCCGGGTGACCTTGGCGAACCGGGATTCGGGGCCGTCGCCGTCCTCGTAGTTGACCGAGTTGATCACCGCCCGCCCGCCGAGCTTCTCCAGGCCCGCCCGGATCACCTCGACCTCGGTGGAGTCCAGCACGATCGGCAGGGTGGAGGCGGTGGCGAAGCGGCCGGCGAGTTCCTCCATGTCGGCGACGCCGTCGCGGCCGACGTAGTCCACGCAGAGGTCGAGCAGGTGCGCGCCCTCGCGGATCTGCTCGCGGGCCATCTCCACGCAGTCGTCCCAGCGGCCGTCCAGCATGGCCTCGCGGAACTTCTTGGAGCCGTTGGCGTTGGTGCGCTCGCCGATGGCCAGGTAGGAGGTGTCCTGGCGGAACGGGACCGACTGGTAGAGGGAGGCGGCGCCGGGCTCGGGCCGGGGGCTGCGCTCGACGGGGGCCAGCCCGCTCACCCGCTCCACCACCTGCCGCAGGTGCTCGGGCGTGGTGCCGCAGCAGCCGCCGACCAGGGACAGGCCGTAGTCCCGGACGAAGTTCTCCTGCGCGTCCGCCAGCTCGGGCGCGGTCAGCGGGTAGTGCGCCCCGTCCGCGGTGAGCACCGGCAGGCCCGCGTTCGGCATGCACGACAGCTGGACGCGGGAGTGGCGGGCGAGGTAGCGCAGGTGCTCGCTCATCTCGGCGGGGCCGGTGGCGCAGTTCAGGCCGATCATGTCGATGCCCAGCGGTTCCAGCGCGGTCAGGGCCGCGCCGATCTCCGAGCCGAGCAGCATGGTGCCGGTGGTCTCGACGGTGACCGACACGATGAGCGGGACCTCGTAGCCGGCGGTCTCCATGGCGCTGCGGGCGGCGATGACCGAGGCCTTCGTCTGGAGCAGGTCCTGCGTGGTCTCCACCAGGAGCGCGTCGGCGCCCCCGGCGAGCAGACCCTCGGCGTTGCTCCGGTAGGCGTCGCGGATCGCGGCGAAGGTGGTGTGGCCGAGGGTGGGCAGCTTGGTGCCGGGACCCATCGAACCGAGCACCCAGCGCTGGCGCCCGTCCCGGGCCGTGAACTCGTCCGCCGTCTCGCGGGCGATGCGGGCGCCGGCCTCGGACAGTTCGTGGACCCGCTCGGCGATGTCGTACTCGCCGAGGGCGGAGAGGTTGGCGCCGAAGGTGTTGGTCTCCACGCAGTCGACGCCCGCGTCGAAGTACGCCGAGTGGACCGAACGGACGATGTCGGGCCGCGTGACGTTGAGGACCTCGTTGCAGCCCTCGAGGTTCTGGAAGTCCTGCAGCGTGGGTTCCTGGGCCTGGAGCATGGTGCCCATCGCTCCGTCGGCGACCACCACACGGGTGGCGAACGCCTGGCGGAGCGCGGACGCACGGGCCCGGCTGTCGGCGGAAGGGGTCGGCGGCTGCGCGGCCATGAAGGGGCTCCCTTTGGGGTGCGACGGCTGTCGGCTATGCGGCGTCCCGGACAATGCCCCGGGAGGCGCACGGCGCCAGCGTAACCGGGAGTGGGCTTGGATGGGCAGCGCGTCCACGGGGCGGGACGCGCGCCCGTGTCGGGAGGCCGTCCGCGGCGCCGCGGAAGCACCCCGGCGCGACCGGGGGGCCACGCGAACGGCGACGGATGTCCGCCGACCATTAGCGGTGGGTCGCCAGGAAACGGTAGTGTTCGACAATGCCGAACGACGGCAGCGAGGGCCGCACCTGGTCGGCCGAAGGGGACGGAGGCAGAACGGCGATGTCACGGAACATCCAGTCGCTCGAACGCGCGGCAGCGATGCTGCGCCTGCTCGCGGGCGGCGAACGGCGGCTGGGTCTGTCGGACATCGCATCGTCCCTGAGTCTGGCCAAGGGCACCGCCCACGGCATCCTGCGCACCCTGCAGCAGGAGGGCTTCGTCGAACAGGACGAGGCCTCCGGCCGCTACCAGCTGGGCGCGGAGCTGCTGCGCCTGGGCACCACCTATCTCGACGTGCACGAGTTGCGGGCGCGCGCCCTGGTGTGGACGGACGACCTGGCCCGCGCCAGCGGGGAGAGCGTGTACCTCGGAGTCCTGCACCAGCAGGGCGTGCTGATCGTGCACCACGTCTTCCGCCCCGACGACAGCCGGCAGGTGCTGGAGATCGGGGCCATGCAACCGCTGCACTCCACCGCCCTGGGCAAGGTGCTGTCGGCCTACGACCCCGTCGCGCACAGCGAGGCCATGGAGGCCGACCGCAAGGCCTTCACCGACCGCACGGTGTGCGACCTGGACGCCTTCGAGCACGTCCTCGACATCACCCGTGCGCGCGGCTACGCCGCCGATGTGGAGGAGACCTGGGAGGGCGTCGCGTCCCTCGCCGCACCCATCCACGACCGCCGGCGCATGCCGGTGGGCGCCGTGGGCATCACCGGCGCGGTGGAGCGGGTGCGGCCCGACGAGGAACTGCGGCCCGAGCTGATCGCGGCCGTTCGCGACTGCGCCCGCGCGGTGTCGCGCGATCTGGGCGCCGGGCGGTTCTGACCCGCGCGGGTCCACCGAGGAAGCGACCGGGGCCCCGGACGGGGTCCCGGCTTTCGGCATACCCTGAAATCGGTCGAAAATTGACATGTAGGGCGAAGGTGCACACCTCGCCCTTGATTGCGGCCCGCAATCGATAGCTCGCCGCGATCAATAACGATCGCGCTTTCGATAACAGAACCCTTGACGCATGCGTGACGCCGGAGCAAGACTCCCGTCCATCGGTCGGCATTGTCGAACACCTACCGGCAATACGCGCTAGAGTGTGACAACGCCAAGGGCCGGTATCGCTCTCACCCCCGAGGGCGCCGGAAGCCCGGTGGGACCCGGGATCCGGCTTCCCTGGCACGCAAGGACAAAGGAGTCGCGGGTGTCCAGCTCCGACATCTTCATCGGCGAGACCATCGGTACCGCCATACTCATCCTGCTCGGCGGCGGCGTCTGCGCCGCCGTGACGCTCAAGGCCTCCAAGGCCCGTAACGCCGGCTGGGTCGCCATCGCCTTCGGGTGGGGCTTCGCCGTCATGACGGCCGTGTACGTCTCCGGCCCCCTCTCCGGCGCACATCTCAACCCGGCCGTCACCGTGGCCCTCGCCATCAAGGACGGCGACTGGACGAACGTGCCGACCTACATCGGCGGCCAGCTGCTCGGCGCCATGATCGGTGCGACGCTCGTCTGGATCGCCTACTACGGCCAGTTCCAGGCCCACCTGACCGACAAGGAGATCGTCGGCGGTCCGGGTGCGCAGGCCACGACGGCCAAGGCCGTCGAGGCGCAGGAGCAGGGCGCCGGCCCGGTTCTGGGCGTCTTCTCCACCGGTCCCGAGATCCGGAACGCGGTGCAGAACCTCGCCACCGAGATCATCGGCACCGTGGTGCTGGTCATCGCGGTCCTCACGCAGGGCCTGAACGACAAGGGCAACGGCCTGGGCGTCCTCGGCGGTCTGATCGTCGCGCTCGTGGTGGTCTCGATCGGTTTCTCGCTGGGCGGCCCCACCGGCTACGCGATCAACCCGGCCCGTGACCTCGGTCCGCGCATCGTGCACGCCCTCCTGCCCCTGCCCAACAAGGGCGGCTCCGACTGGGGCTACGCCTGGGTCCCGGTGGTCGGTCCGCTGATCGGCGCCGCCATCGGAGCAGGCATCTACAACGTCGCGTTTGCCTGAGAGCACCTCACTCACAGCACGTGCCGTACGTCATGCCCCATCCATACGGAACCTCCAGGAGAACACAGTGACCGACGCCCACGCCGGCCCGTTCATCGCCGCCATCGACCAGGGCACCACCTCCAGCCGCTGCATCGTCTTCGACCGGGACGGCCGGATCGTCTCCGTCGACCAGAAGGAGCACGAGCAGATCTTCCCGAAGCCGGGCTGGGTCGAGCACGACGCCAACGAGATCTGGACCAACGTCCAGGAGGTCGTCGCCGGAGCCGTCTCCAAGGCCGGCATCACCCGCGACGACATCAAGGCCATCGGCATCACCAACCAGCGCGAGACCACCGTTCTGTGGGACAAGAACACCGGTCGGCCCGTGCACAACGCCATCGTCTGGCAGGACACCCGCACCGACGCCCTGTGCCGGGAACTCGGCCGCAACGTCGGCCAGGACCGCTTCCGCCGCGAGACCGGCCTGCCGCTGGCCTCCTACTTCGCCGGTCCCAAGGCCCGCTGGCTGCTCGACAACGTCGAGGGCCTGAAGGAGCGCGCCGAGGCCGGGGACATCCTCTTCGGCACCATGGACACCTGGGTCATCTGGAACCTCACCGGCGGTGTCGACGGCGGCAAGCACGTCACCGACGTCACCAACGCCTCCCGCACCATGCTGATGAACCTCCACACCATGGAGTGGGACGACAAGATCTGCGAGTCCATCGGCGTGCCGATGGAGATCCTGCCGGAGATCCGGTCCTCCGCCGAGGTGTACGGCGAGATCACCGGTGGCAAGCTCGGCGATCTGCTCGGCGGCATCCCGGTCGCCAGCGCGCTCGGCGACCAGCAGGCGGCCCTGTTCGGCCAGACCTGCTTCTCCGAGGGCGAGACCAAGTCGACGTACGGCACCGGCACCTTCATGGTGATGAACACCGGCGACAAGATCATCAACTCGTACGCCGGCCTGCTGACCACCGTCGGCTACAAGATCGGCGAGCAGCCGACGGTCTACGCCCTGGAGGGCTCGATCGCCGTCACCGGCTCGCTGGTGCAGTGGATGCGGGACCAGATGGGCCTGATCTCCACCGCCGCGGAGATCGAGACGCTCGCGCTCTCGGTCGAGGACAACGGCGGCGCCTACTTCGTGCCGGCCTTCTCCGGCCTGTTCGCCCCGCACTGGCGCTCCGACGCCCGCGGTGTGATCGCCGGCCTGACCCGGTACGTCACCAAGGCGCACCTCGCGCGTGCCGTCCTGGAGGCCACCGCCTGGCAGACCCGGGAGATCGCCGACGCCATGACGAAGGACTCCGGCGTCGAGCTTGCCACCCTCAAGGTCGACGGTGGCATGACCGCCAACAACCTGCTGATGCAGACCCTGTCCGACGTCCTGGACGCACCGGTGGTGCGCCCGATGGTCGCCGAGACGACCTGCCTCGGCGCCGCCTACGCCGCCGGCCTCGCCGTCGGCTTCTGGAACAGCACCGACGACCTGCGCGCCAACTGGCGGCGGGCCGCCGAGTGGACCCCCCGCATGGACGCGGAGACCCGCGACCGTGAGTACAAGAGCTGGCTCAAGGCCGTCGACCGGACCATGGGCTGGATCGCCGAGGAAGACTGACGAGGAGTTAGAACCCGACATGACCACTCAGTCCACCCTGCAGTCCGTACCTGCCCTGGGGACGCGACCGGCCTCCGGCTCCCACCCGAGCCGCGCCGAGACCAGGGAGCAGCTCTCCAAGGCGTCGTACGACCTTCTCGTCATCGGCGGCGGCATCCTGGGCATCTCCACCGCCTGGCACGCCGCGCAGTCCGGCCTCAGGGTGGCACTGGTCGACGCCGGCGACTTCGCCGGCGCCACCTCGTCCGCCTCCTCCAAGCTGCTCCACGGCGGTCTGCGCTACCTGCAGACCGGCGCGGTGAAGCTGGTGGCGGAGAACCACTTCGAGCGCCGTGCGGTCTCCCGCCAGGTGGCCCCCCACCTGGCGAACCCGCTCACCTTCTACCTCCCCGTGTACAAGGGCGGGCCGCACGGCGCGGCGAAGCTCGGGGCGGGCGTCTTCGCCTACTCCGCGCTCTCCGCGTTCGGTGACGGCGTGGGCCACCTGCTCTCCCCCGCCAAGGCCGCGCAGGACGTGCCCGAGCTGCGTACCGAGAACCTGAAGGCCGTCGCCGTGTACGGCGACGACCAGATGAACGACGCGCGCATGGCGCTGATGACGGTCCGCGCGACCGTCGAGGCGGGCGCCGTCGTGCTCAACCACGCCGAAGTCACGGGGCTGCGCTTCACCAAGGGCCGGGTGACCGGCGCGGAGCTGCGCGACCGTCTCTCCGGCGAGGAGTTCGGCGTCACGGCCCGCCTGGTGCTGAACGCGACCGGCCCGTGGGTCGACCACCTGCGCCGGATGGAGGACCCCGGCGCGGCGCCGTCCATCCGGCTGTCGAAGGGGGCGCACCTGGTGCTGAAGCGGACCTCTCCGTGGAAGGCCGCGCTCGCCACCCCGATCGACAAGTACCGCATCACCTTCGCCCTCCCCTGGGAGGACATGCTGCTGCTGGGCACCACGGACGAGGAGTTCGAGGGCGACCCGGCGGACGTCGCGGTCAACGACAAGGACATATCCCAGATCCTGGACGAGGCCGCGTTCTCCGTGCGCGACCAGCAGCTCGACCGCGATCTGATCACCTACGCCTTCGCCGGCCTGCGGGTGCTGCCGGGTGGCCCCGGCGACACCGCCAAGGCCAAGCGCGAGACGGTCGTCACCGAGGGCAAGGGCGGCATGCTCTCCGTCGCCGGCGGCAAGTGGACCACCTTCCGGCACATCGGCCGCACGGTGATGCAGAAGCTGGAGTCGCTGCCGGGACACCCCCTGGGCGACGACTTCGAGCCGATCTCCTCGCTGCCGAGGAAGCTTCCCCTGCCGGGTGTCGCCAACCCGCGCGCGGTCGCCCACCGCCTGCTGGTGGACCGCCCGGCGCCCGGGCCGCGGATGTCCGCGGACACCGCCCGGCACCTGGCCACGCACTACGGTTCGCTGGCCTTCGACATCGCCCGCCTGGCCAACGAGAACCCGCAGCTGGGCGAGCGCATCCACCCGGACGCACCCGAGATCTGGGCCCAGGTCGTCTACGCCCGGGACAACGAGTGGGCCGAGACGGCGGACGACGTGCTGCGCCGCCGCACGACGCTGACGATCCGGGGTCTGGCCACGGACGAGGTCCGGACGAAGGTCCAGGGCCTGCTCGACGAGAAGTAGACCGCCACGGACCGGAAGGGGCGGCTCCAGCGCCGACGGAGCCGCCCCTTCCGCCTGCCCCGCCGTTCGCGCCCTCCCGGCCCGCAACCCGGGGCGGGACCCCAACGACCTGCGCGGACCTGTGCGGCCGCAGCGCCCCCGCCGGCTCCGTGCGCCGTGCGGGGGCGCTGCCGGCCGGGACGTCCGACGGGGTGTTCCGGAGTGGCGAACGGGGCAGTGATCCGTTCACTCCCCCGTGCACGGGGGATGCGGGCCCGCCCGGCGCACGCCGTAAGGTTGGGTGGTCAAGCGAGGGCACGTCGGAAGGAGGCACTGGGTGATCGAGCTCGAGGGGGTTCCCGAGCTGATCGACCCGGTCATGGTGGCCGCGTTCGAGGGCTGGAACGATGCCGGCGACGCCGCCTCCACCGCGGTCGCGCATCTGGAACGTGAGTGGAAGGGCGAGGTGTTCGCGGCGCTGGACGCCGAGGACTACTACGACTTCCAGGTGAACCGCCCCACGGTGTGGATGGACGGCGGCGTCCGCAAGATCACCTGGCCGACCACCCGCCTGTCGGTGGTCCGGGTCGGCGGCGACAAACCGCGCGACCTGGTGCTGGTCCGGGGTATCGAACCCTCCATGCGCTGGCGTTCGTTCTGCAACGAGCTGCTGGGCTTCGCACACGAGCTGGGGGTGGAACTCGTGGTCGTCCTGGGCGCCCTGCTCGGCGACACCCCGCACACGCGCCCGGTCCCGATCAGCGGGACCACCTCCGACCCGGACCTGGCCCGGCGCATGGATCTGGAGGAGACCAAGTACGAGGGCCCCACGGGCATCGTCGGCGTCCTCCAGGAGGCGTGCACGCACGCGGGCGTCCCGGCGGTGTCGCTGTGGGCGGCCGTTCCGCACTACGTGTCGCAGCCGCCGAACCCGAAGGCCACCCTGGCCCTGCTCAACCGGCTGGAGGACCTGATCGGCGTGCGCATCCCGCTGGGCGAGCTGCCCGAGGACGCGCGCGCCTGGCAGGTGGGCGTGGACCAGCTGGCGGCGGAGGACAGCGAGGTCGCCGAGTACGTCCAGACGCTGGAGGAGGCCCGCGACACCGCGGAGCTGCCGGAGGCCTCGGGCGAGGCGATCGCCCGCGAGTTCGAGCGCTACCTGCGCCGCCGGGACGGCGGCGGCCCGCCCGGCGGGCACGCCACGGCGGACGGCGAGGGCCCGTCGTACCTGCGGGACAGCTCCAGCGAGCGGACCCGGCCGCCGAAGCCGCCGAGGGCGGATCCGGAGCCGGACAAGGGCGACGAGGACTCGACGGAGGACTGAGCCCCGGGGCGAACGGCCTGTGGGCCGGCGCCGGGGCGAGCGAGGGGCGGTGCGACGCACCGCCCCTCAGCCGTTCCCTGGTGGCGCCGTACCGCCGTGCCCCGCTGTACCGCTCGCCCCTCCGTGCACCGTTGCGGCGTTCCGTCGCGCCCTCCACGGACCGTGCCGCGGTGCCGCGGTGCCGTCGGGGTTCGGCCGGTTACCGGCGTGACATCTGTTTCCGGCCGGATTGCACCCGTTACCCAATTCAACTTGTTCCAAACAAAGTTGGTGCGAAGACGGTCTGGACGGACCGCCGCGCGCGTGCTTGGTTGTCCCACGAAGGCGCGCCGCACGACCCCTCATGGCACCGGTACGGACCGAAGGGAGCGGCACAGATGACCGACCAGGCAGAGCCGGCACACGGCCCCGGGGCGTTGGGGCCGGGGCCCGACGGAGCGGGATTCACCTATCGAGGAGCCGAGCAGGAGCTGATCGTCGTCGCCCGCCCTGAGGCCCGGCTGCGTGCACGGGCCGACGGTGTCCGTTCCGCGTCGGGCGCCGACGTGACCTCTCTCACGATGTTCCTCAGCGACGAACAGCTCACGCTGGAGCCGCTGTTCGGCAGCGAGGAACGCCTGGCCCAGGCCACAGCTCCGGCGCCGGACGTGCCCGACCTCGCCCTGTTCTACCGGGTGCGCGGCGGGGAGACCCGCGCCCGCGAGCTGCGCGCCCGCATCGCCGCGCTGCCGGGCATCGACACCGCCTACGTCAAGCCGGGCGCCGTGCCGGCCGCCCTGGGGCAGAGCGAGTGGCACGCGGAGAAGGCGGAGAAGGCGCCGCCGACTCCCGACTTCAGCGGCCGTCAGGGCTATCTGCGCGCCGCCCCGGAGGGTGTCGGCGCCCTGTGGGCCCGGCAGCGGCAGGGTGGAGCGGGCCAGGACGTGACGGTGATCGTCGTGGAGGGTGCCTGGCAGCTCGGGCACGAGGACCTCGCCGCCAAGCTGGCGGGCGTGGTCGTCGGGACTCCGCTGGACGACCTGGCCTGGCGCAATCACGGCACGTCGGTCCTGGGCGTGGTGGGCGGCGACCGGGGCGAGTCGGGCGTGACCGGCATCGCGCCGGACGCGGTGACCGCCGCGGCCTCGGTCCGGGGCATCGGCTCCGCCGCGGCGATCCACGCGGCGGCCGAGCGGCTCGGCCCCGGCGACATCGTCCTCGTCGAACTGCACCGGCCCGGGCCGCGGTTCGAGTACGCCGAGCGGGACGACCAGCGCGGCTACCTGCCGCTCGAGTGGTGGCCGGACGACTTCGCGGCCGTGCGGTACGCCGCCGCCAGGGGCGTCCTGGTCGTGGCCGCCGCCGGCAACGGCGCCGAGTCGCTCGACGACGCGCTCTACGAGCGCCGCCCCGACGACTTCCCCGGCTGGTGGCGCAACCCGTTCAACCCGTCCAACGCCTCCTCCGGTGCCGTGCTGGTCGGCGCGGGCGCACCGCCGCCCGGCACGCACGGCCGCGACCACGGCCCCGACCGCTCGAGGCTGGCGTTCTCCAACCACGGCGCCCGCGTGGACGCGCAGGGCTGGGGGCACGAAGTGACGACCACCGGCGGCTTCTGGGACCGGCCCGGCGATCTGCAGGGCGGGCCCGAGGAGATCGCCTGGTACACGGACGCCTTCTCCGGGACCTCCGCCGCCGCTCCGGTGGTGGCGGGCGCGCTCGCCGGCCTTCAGGGCGTGCTCCGGGCCGCCGGCCGCCCGGTCATGTCCCCTGAGGACGCGCGCAGGGTGCTGCGGGCCACGGGTTCCCCGCAGCAGGACGCGCCGGACCGGCCCGCCTCCCAGCGGATCGGCAACCGGCCGGACATCAGGGCGGCGGTCACCCACCTGCTGCCGCAGGCGGTCGGCTCCGGCCAGGCCGAGCGGTACTGGGACGAGCTGCTGCCCTACCCGCCCGAACTCCCGCCCCGGCTCCGGTTGTTCGTCGCCGGCGCCTGGCGCACCCTCGACCATCCGTCCCCCGAGGTCCGCCAGGCGGTCCACACCGCCTTCGCGGGGGGACGGCCCGACGTCCGCGTCTGGTTCGCGGACGAAGAGATCGTCGGCCTCGTCGTCGTGGGCTGACGCACCATCGCACGGACCCATCACGTCAACGGAAGGTGGCATCGGCATGAGCACCACCCCGCAGATGAGTCACATGGGCCAGCAGCAGGGCCAGCAGTACCCCAGCACGTCGCCGTTCCTGCAACAGCCCTACCAGCAGCAGCCCTCTGTGCAGCAGCAGCCGTCCCAGCCGGCCTACCAGCAGCAGCCCTACCAGCAGCAGCCGTACGGCATGGGCGGCACGATGGAGCAGCTGCAGCAGCTCGGCCAGCAGCAGCCGTTCCAGCAGCTGCTGCAGCAGCTCGGCCGGCCCGACCAGCAGGCGCAGCAGAGCGAGCAGCAGGCGCAGCAGCAGATCCAGCAGATCGTCCAGGCCGCGGTGCAGCAGGTGATGCAGCAGGCCCAGGCCCAGGCCCTGGCCTCCGGCATCGCCGAGGGCTTCGTCGACATCGTCCACCCGCTCCAGGGCCACCCGCAGCAGGTGTTCCTGCGCATCCACGGTCAGTTCCGGGTGCTGAACAGCCCGACCCCGCAGCTGCACCAGCAGATCCAGGAGGCGTTCGCCTTCGGTCACCAGGTGATCGGCGTGTGGGACGCCCAGTCGCCCAGCGTGCTCCGCAGCGTCCGGATCCAGCGGATCTGACCGTCGCCCGCACAGCGGAAAGGGGCGCTTCCTCTGCGGAGGAAGCGCCCCGTTCGTGTGCGGTGAGGACCTACAGGGCCACGCCCAGCAGCGCGTCCACGGCGCGCGAGACGATGCCCGGGGCGCCGGTGTCCGTCCCTCCCGCGTCCTGCTGGAGGGCGACCCAGCGGTCGACGGCGGCGAGGGCCGCCGGGGCGTCGAGGTCGTCGGCGAGGGCGTCGCGGATCTCCTCGACCAGTGCCTCGGCGGACGGGCCGTCCGGCCGGGACACGGCGGCGCGCCAGCGGCCGAGACGGGCGAGCGCCTCCTGGAGCACCTGGTCGGTCCACTCCCAGTCGGACCGGTAGTGGTGGGCGAGGAGGGAGAGCCGGACGGCGGCCGGATCGACGCCGTCGCGCCGCAGCTGCGAGACGAAGACGAGGTTGCCCTTGGACTTGGACATCTTCGCGCCGTGCAGGGCGACCATGCCGGCGTGGACGTAGGCCTTGGCCATGGGGAACTCGCCGGTCAGCACCTGGGCGTGGGAAGCGCCCATCTCGTGGTGCGGGAAGGCGAGGTCGGAGCCTCCGCCCTGCACGTCGAAGCCCATGCCGAGGTGGTCCAGGGCGATGGCCACGCACTCGATGTGCCAGCCGGGCCGGCCAGGGCCGAGCGAACCCCCCTCCCAGCTGGGTTCACCGGGACGGGCGGCCATCCACAGCATCGGGTCGAGCGGGTTCTTCTTGCCCGGGCGGTCGGGGTCGCCGCCCCGTTCGGCGGACAGCAGCCGCATCGCGGCGGCATCCAGGTTGGACACCTCGCCGAAGTGCGGGTCGGCCTCGACGGAGAAGTAGATGTCGCCGTCGAGCTCGTAGGCGGCGCCGAGCTCGCGCAGCCGCTCCACGAGCGGGACGATCCCGGGTATGGCCTCGACGGCGCCGATGTAGTGCTGCGGCGGGAGCATCCGCAGCGCGGTCATGTCCTCACGGAAGAGGGCGGTCTCCTGCTCGGCGAGGGCGGCCCAGTCGACGTCGTCGCGCTGCGCCCGCTCCAGCAGTGGATCGTCGATGTCGGTGACGTTCTGGACGTAGTGGACCTGCCGCTTGGTGTCGAGCCACACGCGCTGCACGAGGTCGAACGCGTTGTAGGTCGCCGCGTGTCCCAGGTGGGTGGCGTCGTAGGGGGTGATGCCGCAGACGTAGAGACGGGCGACGGGACCGGGGCGGAGGGTCACCGGACCCCCGGTCGCGGTGTCGTGAATCCTGAGGTCGCGGCCCTGACCGGGCAGGGCGGGGACCTCGGAAGCGGGCCAGGCATGCATGTCATGAGCCTAACCGGACTGATGTTCCGTATACGAACCGGTGGGGTCCGGATGGCCGGGAAGGCGCTCTTGTGCGATCCCGGCCAGTGTGCAAGGGCCGACGGGCCGGGCCCGGGGCTGGTGCTGCGAACCGGGAACGTTCACCGGCTCGCGACGCCCTGCACGGCACCCGGCGGCGCTGTCACAGCACTAGACGGGGGGCCACGGTATCGCCGGCCACTCGCCGCTGGGCTCCGGGTGCTTCCGGGAGGCGAGGAGCGCGCCGACACGCGCGCGCGTGGCGTCGATCTCGGCGGGGGTGATGAGTCCGGCCAGCCGGGCCGCCAGCGCACCGCCGTCGGCGAGTGCCGTACCGAGGGCACCCAGCACCTCGACCGCCTCGGCGGTGAGGGGCTCCCCCGCCCAGCCCCACAGCAGCGTCCTCAGCTTGTCGTCGACGTTGAAGGTGACCCCGTGGTCGATGCCGTACAGCCGGCCCTCGGCGGCGGGCAGCAGGTGGCCGCCCTTGCGGTCGGCGTTGTTGATCACCGCGTCGAGCACGGCGAGCCGCCGCAGCCGCTCGTCGTCGGCGTGCACCAGCAGCGCCGTTCGGCCCTCACCGACCTCGGCGAACCCGACGGCCTTCCAGCCGGGCGCGGGCTCCTCGTCGTCGACGAGGGCGAGCAGCTCGGCGTCCGGCACGACGTCGATCCACAGCTGGCACATGCCCTCGCCGTAGGGCCCCTCCCGCAGCACGGTCGGCGGGACGAGCCGCCAGCCGGTGGCCTCGGAGACCTCGTAGGCGGCCACCTCGCGCCCGGCGAGGGTGCCGTCGGGAAAGTCCCACAGCGGCCGCTCCCCGGCGACCGGCTTGTACACGCAGGACGCCTCGCGACCCTCGTGCGCGACCGTGCAGAACAGCGCCGCGTTGGAGGCGTCCCGGAGGCGTCCGCGCACCCTGAGCTCACCGTGCGCGAGCAACTCGGCGGCGGTCACGCTCCGCGGCGGTATCCGTTCTGGCGCGGACATACGTGTCCTTCCGGGTCGAGCGGCAGGCTGCACAGCGGGCAGGGCGGCCGGCCGGCGTTGACGACGTCGAGGGCCCGCTTGGCGAAGGCTCTGGCCTGTGCGCCGCTGAGCCGGACCCTCAGCATCGGGGGCCCGTTCTCCTCGTCCTGGAGGAGCCGTTCCTCGGCCTCGGCGAGATCCTCCTCGGAGTCGGCGTCGAGCTCGACGAGGGCCTGGGCCTCGACGATCATGCGCTGCTCCTCGCCGTCCCAGGCCAGGGCCATGGTGCCGACCCGGAACTCCTCCTCGATCGGGGTGTCGAGGGGGGCGGTGTCGGCGACCTCCGAGGGTGCCACGGCGGGCACCGAGGCGCTGCCGCCGCTCCGGCGCACGACCTCGTCCAGCAGCTCGTCCATGCGCTCGGCGAGTGCGGCGACCTGGGTCTTCTCCAGGGCCACGCTGGTCACCCGGGAGCCGGCGGTGGCCTGGAGGAAGAACGTACGGCGCCCGGGCAGTCCGACCGTGCCGGCGACGAAGCGGTCCGGCGGGTCGTAGAGGAACACCTGACGGGACACGTCCAGTCTCCATGGGAATCGTTCGTGGATGGGTTCGCGGGGGATCCGCTGGGAGTGCTGCGAATCGGGAGTGCGGGCAGGTCCTGCGGGAATGCGTGGGTGCGGACGCTTCACCCTACTGCGGCCGACGATCACGGTGCGCCCGTGCCGCCCCCTACGGGTGCGTCCCCGGCCGGTGCCTCCCCGGCCGCGGGTTCCCCGCGGGGCGCGAGGGAGGCGAAGTCACCGGTGTCGCCGAGCCGCAGGAGGAACGGCCGCAGCCGGGTGTACCGGATCGCGGTGACGGAGCACGGTTCGACGGAGATCCGCTGGAAGAGGTCGAGATGAAGTCCGAGTGCGTCGGCCACGAGCGACTTGATGATGTCGCCGTGCGAGCACATGAGGTAGACGGCGTCGGCGCCGTGGTCGCGCTCCACGCGCGCGTTCCACTCGCGTACCGCCTCGGCTGCGCGGGTCTGCATGGCGCGCATGGACTCGCCGCCGGGGAAGGCGGCGGCGGACGGATGGGCCTGCACGACCTCCATCAGGGGCTCGTCCTTGAGCTCCGCGAGCTTGCGGCCCGACCAGTCGCCGTAGTGGCACTCGCCGATCCGCTCGTCGGTGTGGGCGGTCAGCCCGGGCCGGGCGTCGAGCAGCGGCCGTACGGTCTCCTGGCAGCGCTGGAGCGGGCTGACGACGGCCTCGGCGAGCGGCAGGCCGGCGAGCCGGTCGGGCAGGGCGGCCGCCTGCGCGGCGCCGCGGTCGTCCAGACCGACGCCGGGTGTCCATCCGGCGAGCAGTCCCTCGGTGTTGGCGGTGGAGCGTCCGTGCCGGACGAGGATCAGCGTGGGCATGCGGCCCAGCGTAGGCGTACGCCCGGGTGCGCCGGGGCGCCGCAGGCGGGACAATACGCTCCGTGATCGTCGACTGCGCCATCTACCGCGACGGGCACCGCACGGAGGGTCCGCCGGAGTTCGCGGACGCCCTCGACGTGGCGCGCGCGGCCGGCGGTTTCGTGTGGATCGGGCTGCACGAGCCGACCGAGGAGGAGTTCGACACGGTCACCGAGGAGTTCGCGCTGCATCCGCTGGCCGTGGAGGACGCGCTCAACGCGCACCAGCGGCCGAAGCTGGAGGTGTACGACGACTCGCTGTTCCTGGTGCTGAAGCCGGTGGTCTACGAACCGCGCAGCGGGACGGTCTCGGCCGGTGAGGTCATGGTGTTCCTGGGCGACTGCTTCGCGGTGACGGTGCGGCACGGCGTCGGTTCGCCGCTGAGCGCGGTGCGGCGGCGGCTGGAGTGCGAGCCGGAGATCCTCGGCAAGGGCCCGACGGCGGTGCTGTACGCGATCGCCGACGCGGTCGTCGACCACTACGTCGAGGTCGCCAGTGAGCTGCAGACCGATCTGGAGGAGCTGGAGGCGGAGGTGTTCTCGCCGGACGGCGGCGGCTCGCGCCACACCGCGTCGCGGATCTACGGCTTCAAGCGGCAGATCCTGGAGTTCCGGCGGGCGACGGGGCCGCTGGCCCTTCCGCTGCACCGGCTGGCGGGCACCGGCCCGTTCGGCACGGCGGTGCCGTACGTCAGCGACAAGGCCCGCCCGTTCTTCCGGGACGTGCACGACCACCTCACGCGCGTGAACGAGTCCGTGGACGGCCTCGACCGCCTGGTGTCGGACATCCTGGCGGCCCATCTGGCGCAGATGAGCGTCCGGCAGAACGACGACATGCGGAAGATCTCGGCGTGGGCGGCGATGGCCGCGGTCCCCACGATGATCGCGGGGATCTACGGCATGAATTTCCGGCACATGCCGGAGGTGCGCTGGGTGTGGTCCTACCCGGTGGTGATCGCGGCCATGGCGGCCCTGGAGGTGCTGCTGTACCGGCTGTTCAAGCGGCGGGGCTGGCTGTAGTGCGTACGGGGGGCGGGCTCGCCCGGGTCAGGCGAACTCGGGGTGGGCGGGGGCCGCGGGGCCGCCGAGCGCGTTGCGGTGTTCGGGCATGGTCAGCGAGACCATGCGCCGCCAGCCCGCGACCCGCTCCCAGGCGTACACCGCGTGGATGCCGGCCGCCAGGACGGCCGACTTGGCCCTGGACCAGTGCAGGATGCGTCCCATCTCGGCCATGACGGCGAGGCTGACGTCGCGGTAGATGCGGATCTCGGCGAGCGCGCACTCGCGCAGGGTGCGCTGGATGGCGCGGCCGTGGCCCGCGCGGGCGAAGCGCAGGAGTTCCTCGTGGCAGTAGGCGAGGTGGTTGTCCTCGTCGTGGGAGATCTGGCGGACCGCGCGGCCGATGTCGGGATGGTCGCCGAAGTACCGGCGCAGCAGGTCCATCTGCTCCGAGGCGCGCTGCTCGGTGACGCGGCTGTGCGCGAGGTAGGTGACGATGTCCTGGACGGTCAGCGGCCGGTCGCTCCTGAGCTTCTCGTGGGCGAGCCCGATGCCGTTCCGCTCCAGGAGCATCGTGTAGTCGGTGCCGGCCGGGACCGGGACGGGCTGCAGGCCCCGCTTCTTCATCAGGGCCTTGAAGATGCGGCCGTGCTTGTCCTCGTCGGCTCCGTGCCGGGTGATCTTGGGGGCCATGTCGCGCTCGCCCTCCGGTACGAGCGCGGCGATCCGTGCGTTCTCCCAGCCGCCCTGCGACTCACCGCTGGCGGCGATGGAGCAGAACAGGGCGAAGGACTCGTCGTCGTCGAGGATCTCCTGGAACAGACTCTTGGCCGAAAGCATCGTGGGCACCTCTCTGCAGGATCCGCGAAGAACGAGTCAAATGCCACAAGAAGGACACCGCAACAGCTGTGTCGGGCCAGTCCGCCGAAAGGAGGAGGACAGGGTCGCGACCGGGGCGTAACCGCGCCCGCCCGGGCGCGTTGTTCCCCGTGACGGCCGTGGCGGGGAAGACCCCCGAGCCCCCACCACGGCCGCAGAAAGTCTCCTCGCCACGCCCCTCTGGTTACGCGAGCCCGGCGCGCTCCATGGCGTCCACACCGGCGCGCAGGGAGGCGAGCCGCTCGTCCAGGGTGAAGCCGGCCGGAGCGAGCGTGAGGGTGGTGACACCGGCCGCCGCGTAGGCCTTCATCCGGTCGGCGATGCGCTCCACCGAGCCGAGCAGGGTGGTCCGGTCGATCAGGTCGTGCGGAACGGCCGCGGCGGCACCCTCCTTGTCGCCGGAGAGGTACTTCTCCTGGACCTCGGCGGCGGCCTGCTCGTAGCCCATGCGCCGGGCGAGCTGGTTGTAGAAGTTCTGCTTGAAGCTGCCCATGCCGCCGACGTACAGCGCGGTGTACGGCCGGAAGGTGTCCGCCAGCCGGGTCACGTCCTTGTCGTCGCCGACGGCGAGCGGGAGGGTCGGGCAGACGTCGAAGCCGTCCATGGTCTTTCCGGCCTTCTCGCGCCCGGCGCGCAGGTACGTGACCGCGGTCTCCTCCAGGTGGTCGGCGGAGGGGAAGATCAGCAGGGCGCCGTCGGCGATCTCGCCGGTCTGCTCCAGGTTCTTCGGCCCGATCGCGGCGATGTAGAGCGGGATGTGCTCGCGCTGCGGGTGGACGGTCAGCTTGATCGGCTTGCCCGGGCCCCCGGGCAGCGGCAGCGTCCAGTGCTCGCCGTCGTAGGACAGCCTCTCGCGGCTCATCGCCCTGCGGACGATCTCGACGTACTCACGCGTGCGTGCCAGCGGCTTGTCGAACTTCACGCCGTACCAGCCCTCGGAGACCTGCGGGCCGGACACGCCGAGGCCGAGGCGGAACCGGCCGCCGGAGAGGGAGTCGAGGGTCGCCGCCGTCATGGCGGTCATGGCGGGCTGGCGGGCCGGGATCTGCATGATCGCGGAGCCGACGTCGATGCGCTCGGTCCGCGCCGCCACGTAGGAGAGCACCGTCGGCGCGTCGGAGCCGTAGGCCTCGGCGGCCCAGCAGACGGCGTACCCGAGCCGGTCGGCCTCCTGGGCCACCGCCAGATTGTCGGCGTCCATGCCGGCGCCCCAGTAGCCGAGGTTGATCCCGAGTTGCATACCCGATCCCCTTACCCATCGGTAATGTCCCTTGTGCGGCCGACCTTAGCGTGCGGAAATCGGTTGTCCACAGGCAACCCACGGCCCACCTCTGGCCAGTAATCTCGGCGTTCATGGAACAGAGGCATCTCGGCCGCACCGGCCTGCGCGTGTCCCGGATCGGGCTCGGCACCCTGACCTGGGGCCGGGACACCGACGAGCACGACGCCGCGGACCTGATGAAGACGTTCTGGGAGGCGGGCGGCACCCTCGTCGACACCGCGGACGTGTATGGCGACGGCGATGCCGAGTACCTGCTCGGGCGCCTCATGGAGGGCCTCGTCCCGCGGCGGGATCTGGTGATCTCGACGAAGGCGGGCAGCGTGCCCGACCCCGACCGCCGCTTCGACGGTTCGCGCGGGCATCTGCTCGCCGCGCTGGACGCCTCCCTCGCGCGGCTCGGCACGGACCACGTCGACCTGTGGCACGTCCACGCCTTCGACCCCGAGACCCCTCTGGAGGAGACCCTGCACGCCCTCGACCTGGCCGTCAGCAGCGGCCGGGCGCGCTACGCGGGCGTCTCCAACTTCTGCGGCTGGCAGCTCGCCAAGGCGGCGACCTGGCAACTGGCGGCCGCGGGCGCACGGACCCGGCTGGCCAGTACGCAGATGGAGTACTCACTGCTGCAACGCGGTGTGGAGCGCGAGGTGCTGCCGGCCGCCCTGGACCTGGGCATCGGCCTGCTGCCGTCGTCGCCGCTGGGCCGCGGTGTCCTGACCGGCAAGTACCGGGGCGATTCCCTGCCGCCCGACTCGCGCGGCGCCTCCGAGCACCTCGCCCCGTTCGTCGCTCCCTACCTGGACGACACCGCGAGCCGCATCGTCGACGCCGTGTCGACTGCGGCGGACGGTCTCGCGGTGTCCCCGCTCCAGGTGGCCCTCGCCTGGGTCCGGGACCGGCCCGGTGTCGCCGCGCCGATCGTCGGCGCGCGCACGGCACAGCAGCTCACGGCGGCATTGTCGGTGGAGGCGCTTAATCTTCCTGACGAGATCTGCCGGGCGCTCGACGACGTGTCGGCGCCCGTGCACCGCTATCCCGATCACGACTGGAGCACGCTGTGAGCACGGAGCCGGAGGCCACGGACAACACCGGGCCGGGGACGCCGGACATCGGGGCGGAGGGGGCCACGCACGGGACCGGGTCGGCCGGCGCGGAGACGGCCCCGCAGGAGGACGCCGCCGCCACGGACGAGGGAACCGGGTCGACCGGCGGCGACGGCCGGGCCGCGGGCGGGGAGGACGGCGGCGCTCCCGCGGATGACGAGGGGGGCGAGGCTGCCGCGGCCGGCCACGAGGACGACGAGGACGAGGAAGGGGCCGGGAAGGTCTCCGAGGCCCAGGCGGAGCTGGCGGCCCAGCGGGTCGAGCGGGAGCGGATCGAGCGGCGCAGGGCCGAGCGCAGGGGGCCCGTCGAGAGCGGGGCCAAGCTGAGCGGCACGGCCGCCGACCTGCTCGCGGCGGTACGGGCAGTGGAGAGCGGGCAGAAGCCGGCGGAGACGGTGTTCCACGAGCCGCCCGCACCCCGCCGCCCCGCCCCGGAGCCCGTGCACCGGCCCCGGCCCGCGCAGCCCGCGTCCGCCGCCGCGCCCGCGCTGCCCTCGGACGCGTCCGTCGCGGCGGCGCGCGAGGTACTGGCCGCCGGTGGCGCTCCCGAGGGGCTGGCGGGGCAGGTGGCCGCCGTCCTCGGCGACGGCGCCGCGGAGGCGCTTCGCGCTGACCCCTGGCAGCTGCTGCGGGTCGCCGGGGTCCGGCCCGAGCACGCCGACTCGTTCGCCCGGGCGCTGCTCGGCGCCGAGTGCGCCCCGGACGACGAGCGGCGCGGCCGGGCGGTCACCGTCTGGCTGCTGGAGCAGGCGGCCCTCGCCGGGCACACCGCCCTGGAGCTGCCCGCGCTGACCGCCGCGCTGGCGCAGCGGGGTGTGCCGGAGGCGGAGGACGCCGTCCAGAACGCGATCGCCGAGGGTGACGCCCTCGTGTTCCAGGACGCCCTGGAGGAGCCCGCCGGCCGGCCGGCCGGACCGGGTACGGGGGCCGAGGGGGCCGACGTCGGCGACGGGGGCCAGGGGGAGGAAGAGGAGGCGGAGCGCCCGGTTCGCGTCCTGGTCGGCCTGGAACGGTACGCGCTCGCGGAGGAGAGCCTCGCCGACGCCCTGGCCCGGTTGGTCAACTCCCTCGCCGAGGAGGAGGTCCCGGCGGACTGGGAGTCGGCCGCCGCGTCGGTCTCGGGGAGCGCGGCCGAGCTGATCCGCGCCGTCGCCGGGCACGGCCTGGTGCTGCACACCGGCGGGGAGGCGTCCCGCGCGGAACCGGCGGCGCTCCTCGCCGCCGCCCGCGCGCTGGGCCTGCGGGCCGTCGGTGCCTGCCACACGTCCGGCGGCAGCCGCCGTCTCGCCGGACCGCCGCAGGCGGCCGGGGCCCGCCGCCCCTCGGGCGGCGACTCGGCCGGTGCGGGAGCATCGCCCGGGACGGAGGAGGTCGCCACGGTCGCCGGGCTGCTCTCGGGCACCGAGGGTCCCGGCCGGGACGCCGAGGGCGCGCTCGCCCTGGATCTTCTGGTCGTGCTCGACGCGCCGCAGCTGGACGTGGAGAGCGCGGCGATGCTGGCCGAGTCCCTGCCGGACGGGGCCCGGCTGGTGCTGAGCGGGGATCCGGCGGTGCTGTGGTCGGCCGGACCCGGGCGGGTCTTCGCCGATCTGCTCGCCGCCCGCGTCTGCCCGCAGGTCGCCTCCCGCACCCCGGACCCGGGGCCCCTCGGCGAACTGGTCTCCGGTGTCGGGATCGGTGAGCTGAACCAGGTCGAGGCGCCGGGCAAGGAGCTGGTGATCGTACCCGTGCGGGACGCGGGCGAGGCCGTGCACCGGACGGTGCAGCTGGTCGCGGACTCGGTGCCGCGAGCCCTGGGCATCCCGGCGGAGCAGACCGTCGTGATCACCCCGGGGCACGGGGGCGCGGCCGGCACCCGCGCCCTCAACACCGCGCTCAAGGAGCGGCTCAATCCCGGCCCGGGCCGGTTCGGCGGCTTCGATCCCGGCGACCGGATCGCCTACTCCCCCGCTCCGGGACGCACGCTGCCCGGGCAGGTGGTGAAGGCCGACGCCGACGGGCTGCACCTGTCGTGCGCGGGCACCCCGGTGGTCGTACCGCGGGAGCGGGTGGAGCAGTCGGTGCGGCACGGGTGGGCGCTGACCGCGCACCAGGCGGTGGGCGACCGGTGGCCGGCGGCCGTCGTCGTGCTGCCCGGGGACGCCGCGCAGACGCTGAGCCGGCCGTGGGTGTACACGGCCTTCGGGCGTGCCGACCGACATCTGTCGGTGGTCCACGGTGTGGAGCAGGCACTGCCCCACGCCGTCCGTGAGGTCGGGCCGAAGCCGCGGACGACCCGGCTGCCGCTTCTGCTGCGCGCCCAGGTCCCGGCCCCGGCCTGACGGCGGCCGGAGGGCGGCGGGCGGAGGAATGCGGCGCATCGGCCAAGGCGGTTTGCGGGACGGACGTGCCTCCCGGGGCCGCCGTGCCGGCCGGTGCCGTCGGCGGTACGGTGCCACGACCGAAGGAGGGGCGGCTCGGCGCCGGTCACGGCGCCTCGCCGGGGCGAGCCACACCCCGGCCGCGTCCGGTGCACGGGGACCGCTCCGGCCGGGGACGTACGGTGCCGGGCGCCCCTGCCGCCCGGCGGAGCGCTCCGGTCACAGCACTAGTAGATTGTTGCGGCTAAGTATTGTTCTGGTTGGTGGAGTTGAGGGTCGGGCAGGCTCCCCTTGTCGTTTCCGTTCGGCCGGGCAGGGGTGTCGTGTCCTCGCAGAAGAAGTATCCGGTTGCGT
>NZ_JAFFZS010000001.1 GCF_016921115.1 Streptomyces actuosus | reverse complement strand
CGTACCCGGTCCACGCCCCAGGCGGGGATGGTGGCCTCCAGCCCTCCTTGCACCGCAGGGGCCACCCGGCCTCGCCGCCGGGGACGAGAGGCCCGTACCCGGTCCACGCCCCAGGCGGGGATGGTGGCCTCCAGCCCTCCTTGCACCGCAGGGGCCACCCGGCCTCGCCGCCGGGGACGAGAGGCCCGTACCCGGTCCACGCCCCAGGCGGGGATGGTGGAAGCATCGAGTTCGGCGAGCGCCGGCGCGCGCCGGCGTGCATCGGATACGGAGTTGGTCGAGATGACCGGAGCCGACCTGATCGTCATCGTGGTCGTGGTCGTCCTGGCTGCGCTGCTCGCCTGGTGGTTCTTCGGCCCCGAGCCGACCGGTGAGGCCACGGGGACCGGCGAGGGACAACAGGTCACCGTCACGGTGCGGGGCGGATATGCACCCAGCCGGATCCGGGTGCGTGCGGGCCGGCCACTGCGGCTGGTCTTCGACCGGCAGGAGAGCGGCGACTGCTCGTCGAAGGTCGTCTTTCCCGACTTCGGGATCTCTGCCGACCTGTACCCCTTCAGCCGGACCACGGTGGAGCTCGCCCCCACCTTGCCCGGCTCCTACGGGTTCGCCTGCGGCATGAACATGATCCACGGCACCCTGCTGGTCGAACCGGACCAGGCCGAGTCCGACCGAGTGGAGCGGCCCAGCGGACAGGGCGCGCTCGAAAAGGCCGCCACGCCCGCCGCGGCGGAATCCGAGCCGGAGTCGGCGGTGGAGTTTGCCGGGACCGGCGACTCGGCCGGATCTGCCGACTCCTCCACCGGCTCGTCCGCAACCCGCGCAGAGCCCGAGGAGGCCCCGACGGCGGCTCCGCCCCAGGCGCCGCCCGCCCCGAGGGGCGAGACCGCGGGGACCGCACAGGATGCCGAGGCCACCGAGCGGCGCGTGGAGATCGCCGATCTGGCGCGACGAGTGTGGTTCGGAGCGGTGCTGACCGCGCCGGTGCTGTTCGGGGTGATGGCCGAGGAGTTCTTCCACCCCGCCTGGCTGCCCGGCGTCCTGACCGACCCCTGGTTCTCGCTGGCGCTGATCACGCCGGTGATGTTCTACACCGGCTGGCCGATCCACCGCACCGGCTGGCTGGGCCTGGCCCACCGCAGCCCGGACATGAACTCGCTCATCACCATCGGCACTGTCGCCGCCTTCGGCTACAGCTTGGTCATCACGATCGCCCCGTCGCTGGCCCCGGCCGACATACGCGGGGTGTACTACGAGGAGGTCGGGTTCATCCTGACCCTGATCCTGCTGGGCCGGCTGATCGAGACGCGGGCCAAGGCCGGCACCGGCGAGGCCATCCGCTCCCTGCTGGGCCTCAGGGCCCGCACCGCTCGCGTGGTGCGGGACGGAGCGGAGGCCGAGTTGCCCGTCGAGCAGGTCCTCCCCGGTGACATCGTGCTGGTGCGGCCGGGGGAGAAGGTCCCGGTCGACGGCGAGGTCGTCGCCGGCCACTCGGCCGTCGACGAGTCGATGATCACCGGCGAGCCCGTGCCGGTCGAGAAGGACACCGGGGACGAGGTGGTCGGGGCAACGGTGAACGGCACCGGCAGCCTGCGGATCAAGGCGACCCGCGTCGGCGCGGAGAGCGTGCTGGCCCAGATCGTGGAGATGGTGCGCCGCGCCCAGGCGTCCCGCCCGGCCATCGCCCGCCTCGTCGACCAGGTCTCGGCGGTGTTCGTCCCCGTCGTGATGATGATCGCGCTGGGTGCGTTCGCCCTGTGGTACGTCACCGGCCCCTCCCCGGTGTTCACCTACGCGCTGATCACCGCAGTCTCCGTGCTGATCATCGCCTGCCCGTGCGCACTCGGCCTGGCCACCCCGCTGGCCATCGTGGTCGGCACCGGCAAGGGCGCCACCAACGGCATCCTGTTCCGCAACGCCGAGGCGATCGAGACCGCCCGCAGGATCGACACCGCAGTGCTGGACAAGACCGGCACCATCACCGCCGGACACCCCGTTCTCACCGACGTCGTCGCCCTGGACGGCCAGGACCCCGACGACCTGCTGGCCCTGGTCGCCGCGGCCGAGGCCGACTCCGAGCACCCCCTCGCGACCGCGATCGTCGCCGGCGCCCGCGACCGCGGCATCCGGATACCCGCCGCCTCGCGCTTCCAGTCGGTGACCGGCCAGGGCGTGCAGGCCACCGTCGACGGCCACGAGGTACTCATCGGCAACACCCGCCTGCTGGCCGGCGCCCGGGTCCAGACCGGCGTCCTGGCCGAGCGGGCCGCCGCCCTGGCCGCGGACGGCAAGACCGCCGTGCTGCTGGCCGTGGACGGGCTGCCCGCCGGGCTGGTCGGTGTCGCCGACCCGGTCAAGGAGGACTCCGCGGCCGGAGTGACGGCCCTGCACGACCTGGGCCTGCAGGTGGTCATGATCACCGGGGATGCGCGGCGCACCGCCGAAGCGGTCGCCCGCCGGGTCGGCATCGACCGCGTCCTGGCGGAGGTCCGTCCCGAGGACAAGGCCGCCGAGGTCGCCCGGCTCCAGGCCGAGGGCCGCCGGGTCGGCATGGTCGGTGACGGCATCAACGACGCCCCGGCGCTGGCCCAGGCCGATGTGGGACTGGCCATCGGCACCGGCACCGACGTGGCCATCGAGTCCGCCGACGTCACCCTGATGTCCGGTTCCCTCGCCGGCATCCCCACCACCATCCGGCTCTCCCGCGCCACGATGCGCAACATCCGGCAGAACCTGACGCTGGCCTTCGGCTACAACACCATCGGCATCCCCATCGCCGCCGGGCTGCTCTACCCCTTCTTCGGCATCGTGCTCTCTCCCGTCATCGCCGCCGCTGCGATGGCCCTGTCCTCGCTGTCAGTGGTCACCAATGCCAGCCGACTGCGTGGCGCCCGCATCACCGACGCCGCGCAAGCCGTCGGCCGGTGAGCCGACGGAACCTCTCACCGGTGAGCGATCACGCAGAACGTGGACGTGGCCGTGGACGGGACAGCGGCCGCCCGCACGTCGACGTCCACCGTCCGCGGTACGAGACGCGGTCGTCGACCAGCCGCGGGCGGTCGCAACCCCCTTGAACGGGGTCCCCACTCTGCGTCTCGACGCTGTCCTCCAGGGCGGCGGTGTGGCGGAGATCCCGCGCTGCGAGACTCCTCTGCAGCGCGAGCCGGCCCTCCTCGCTGGCACGGCCGTCCCGTCGCCCCGACGCCATTGGGCCTCGATCAGGCCACCTACTGCCCGACCAGGGCGCCCCGCCCAGGGCGACGGGGGCGGCGCCACCGGTGATCATGCGCAGCGCCGTCGACGGGTGTTCGTAGGCGGACCGATCGGGGCGGCCAGGCGTGGCGGCGAAGTAGAAGCCCAGGCCGGCCAGGTTCACGGCGGACCTCCTCACGCCGGGCGGAGCGGTATGGGGCCCGCCGGGCGGTATGGGATCTGTTGTCGCCCTACCCCTACCCCGTAGGGGCCCACTGTCCCGGGCGCAGGGCCACCCGGCCCCTGCACGCGCTGCCTTGGTGGGAGGACGGTGGCTGTAAATCGCCCGTCCCGGTGCGGCGGCAGTCCGTGTTCGACTCTTCGATCTCTCGGAGTGATCACCATGATGTTCTGGTACGACCATGACATGAACGGCTGGGGGTGGCTCGGCATGTCCCTCGGCATGATCGTCTTCTGGGGTCTGATCGTCACTGCCTTCGTCCTGCTCCTGCGTACGCTCGGCCGACCCGCGCCCGGCGGCTCGCACGACTCCGCTCTCCGGACGCCGCCGGCGCCGCCCTCCGCCGAGCAACTGCTGGCCGAGCGGTTCGCACGGGGTGAGATCGACGAGGAGGAGTACCAGCGCCGTCTCCGGGTGCTGCACACCGCCGGTGCCGGCCCGGCCAAACATTGACCGAAACGCCCCCCAGGCACCCGAACGCCCGCACGCCCCACGGATCATCAGTTCCCGACGAGCACGGAGGAGCGCCATGAGCGAGGCTGACCGTCATGCATAGAAATCCGATCTTGCGGCGAAGATCAGGCTGCTCGTGTCGGGGGCGGTCGCCACGGCCGCCCTGCTGCTCCCCGTCGCGACCGCCGGCAGCGCCTGGGCCCACGAGGGAGAGAGCGACGAATCGGCCGTGCTCGTCGAGCAGGCCATCGCGCTGATCGCCAACGACGCCGACCAGGACCACGTCGCGGAGCGGATCGACGATGCCCTGACGGCGCCGCACAAGGAAGGCGTCGACCTGTCCGAGGTCCGCAGGGCGCAGGGTCTGCTCGAGCAGCCGGGCTACAGCTCGGCCGTCGGCCGCCAGGTCGAGGGGCTGCTGCTGGACTCGCTCGACGGCAGACTGCCCTCCGCACCCGAGAACGGCCGCCCCGCGACCGGTGACGAGACAGGCACCAGCGTCGTCCTAGGAGAGTTCCGGCCCGCCCGGGGCATCTCCGACGGTGGCGACGCCGTCCTGGCCGGCCTGGGCGTCGTGGCCATCTGTGGCGGGCTGTGGCTGTCGCGCCGGCTGCGCCCGCCGCACACCATCCGCGAGTTGGAGCATCCGGAGCGCAGGCGCCGGGAGGCGTCATGACCACCGACCGGCCCGGAGGCGCTGCAGCGGCGGCCG
Organism: Streptomyces actuosus; assembly: GCF_016921115.1. Lineage (GTDB taxonomy): Bacteria > Actinomycetota > Actinomycetes > Streptomycetales > Streptomycetaceae > Streptomyces > Streptomyces actuosus_A. Next base: position 654,049 of record NZ_JAFFZS010000001.1, on the reverse strand, counting down.
ACCGGCCGCGCCGCCCCGGCGGGCTCCGGCGGGCCGTCGACGCGATCGACGACCGCATGGGCATCAAGGCGCTGGCCTATCCGGTTCCCGAACACGCCAACAACCTGACCTGGAGTCTCGGCGGCCTGACCGTCGTCTCCTTCGTGACGCTGCTGGTCACCGGCATCTACATGGCGCAGTTCTACTCGCCGACCGCGGAAGACGCGAACCAGTCGGTGCGCGACCTCGTCACGAACGTCTGGCTGGGTGGCTTCGCCCGCGGCCTGCACTTCTGGGCCGCCCAGGCGATGTTCGTCCTCGCCCTGCTCCACCTGATGCGGGTGTTCTTCCACGCGTCGTTCAAGAAGCCTCGCGAGGGCAACTGGATCATCGGCAGTGCCATGTTCCTGTTCACCTTCCTCGCCGTGTTCACCGGCACCGTCATCAAGTGGGACCAGGAGGGCTACGAGGCACTGGCGCACAACCTGGAGGTCGCCAAGCTCCTGGGCGGTGCCGGAGTCTGGTTCACGCCCGAACTCAGCGACCGGGTGCCGATCGTGCTGCGCCTGTACATCGCGCACGCCGTCATCGTCCCCGGGCTCGTCCTGTTGCTGTTCGTGTGGCACGGGCTGCTCGTCAAGCGGCACAGGATCTCCCCTCACCCCGCGATCCCGAAGCCGCAAAAGGAGGTGGCAGAGCCGTTCACCGCGCACCTGAAGCGGGTGGGCGCCTTCGGCCTCGTGCTCCTCGGCGCGCTGTCCCTGCTGGCGGTGCTCGTGCCGCCCGTGCTCGGGCCGACGCCGGTCGACGGCATCGAGATCACCCGTCCGCTGTGGATGTTCTGGTGGTTCTTCCCCCTGGAGGAGTGGTTCGGGGTCGCCTCGATCGCCTACGTCATCGCGGGCGTCTTCGGGCTGATCTTCCTGGTGCCCTTCCTCGACCGGAGTCCGCGCCGACTGTGGCGCGAGCGGAAGATCGCCATGACCTGTGCCGCCGTCCTGTTGCTGGCGCTCGTGGCAGTCACCGTCGAGGTGTGGGTCAACAACCCCAAGGGCCACGGATGAACACCGACGATCGCACACCTCGAGGCTCCGGTGTCGACGTCCGCCGTGCGCAGCGGTGGTTCTGGATCCTGACCGTCTCGGCCGTCCTCGCGATGGGCGCGCTCTACCAGGGGCTGCGCTCCGCGCCCGGCCCCGGTACCGGAATCCTGGTCCTCATCAGCGGGCTGGTGCTGGCCGCGTCCGTTGTCCAGGCAGCCCGGATCCTGGCCGTGCTCGCCGGGCCGCCGCGCCTGCCACGGCGTCTGCGTCTGCGACCGCCCCGGCCACGGACGACCACGGCGCGTGTGTCGGGCACCCGACCACCGAAAGCGAGGTGACGGCGCGCGGCCCTCGGGTGGTCGGGCGGACCCCGCCCCGGTGTGCGCCGGAAGGGGTCCGCGCCGGGCGCCGCACCGAGATCGGGTGCGCAGCAGCCGCTCGACGACGCGTATCCCGTGCGTCGGGCCGCGGGGAGGGAAGGGCTTGCCCCCGCATGACCGGAGCGGGCCTGTGCCGTCTTGCAGGCAGCCGGAACAGGCCGTGGCTGCGGGGCGCTCCGGTCATGGCGGCGACACCGTCCCGGGTCTTCACCGGCACGTCGCCCACCGCCGCCTCGGCGTGTGGCCGTCGCCGCAGGCCGGTTGCGCCCGCCACGTGGCCCCGCAGTGACGCGAAGGCGGCAGGGGGGTGCCGCTGTGAACGGCGCCCCCCTGTCGGGAATACCCCCCAGGGGTATATGGTTGACCTCATTGCGGAGAGGGACGGCAACGTCCGCCCACGGAAACCCGCTGATCCAGTCTGATCCGAACCGAGGAAGCCACCATGAACACCGAGACGAACACCAGCCTCTGCTGCGGCACCGGTTCCTGCGGCTCCGACGCGACGACCGTCGACGTCCGGAGTGTCGCCGTCACCACCGTCTACAAGGTCTCCGGGATGACCTGCGGCCACTGCGAGGGCGCGGTTTCCCGGGAGATCTCCGTCCTGGACGGCGTCACCGCGGTCCAGGCCGCCGCCGAGACCGGCGAGGTGACCGTGACCTCCACCGTCCCGCTCGACGAGGAGGCCGTCCGCGCCGCCGTCGACGAGGCCGGCTACGAGCTCGTCGGCCGCGCCTGACGGCGTCCTGGCCCCGGCGGCCCACGACGCGCGCATTCCTCCCTCGCGCCGGGATGTGCCGCTCCGTCGACACCGCGCCTTACGTCCCGGCCTTCCCCCAGGAGACAAGCACATGACCAGCACGGCTCCCGAGACGGCGGCTCCCGGCAGCGCGCCGGCGCCCGCTTCCGAGGTGGAACTCTCCGTCGGCGGCATGACCTGCGCCTCGTGCGCCGCCCGCATCGAGAAGAAGCTCAACCGCATGGACGGTGTCACGGCGACCGTCAACTTCGCCACGGAGAAGGCGAAGGTCTCGTACGCGGAAGGCGTCGAGATCGACGACCTCATCGCCACCGTCACGAAGACCGGGTACACGGCGACGCCGCCCCCGCCGACGGCGCAGAACAGGAACGAGACCGAGACCGAGACCGCGGCCGGTGCGGAGCCGGACGGTGAACTGCTCGCTCTGCGGCAGCGGTTGCTGGTGTCGCTGGTGCTCTCGGTACCGGTCGTGCTGATGGCGATGGCTCCGCCCCTTCAGTTCGACAACTGGCAGTGGCTGTCGCTGACACTGGCCGCGCCCGTGGTCGTCTGGGGCGCGTCACCCTTCCACAAGGCTGCCTACACCAATGCCCGGCACGGCGCCGCGACCATGGACACGCTGGTGTCCGTCGGCACGCTCGCCGCGTTCGGCTGGTCGCTGTGGGCACTCTTCTTCGGACACGCGGGGATGCCGGGCATGCGGCACGCCTTCGAGTTCACCGTCTCCCGCACCGACGGCTCCTCCTCCATCTACCTGGAGGCCGCGGCCGGCGTGACCACCTTCATCCTCGCCGGGCGCTACCTGGAGGCGAAGTCCAAGCGCAAGGCGGGCGCTGCACTGCGGGCCCTGCTGGAGCTGGGTGTGAAGGATGTCTCGCTGCTGCGCGACGGCAAGGAAGTCCGTGTCCCGGTGGCCCAGTTGGCGGTCGGCGACCGCTTCGTCGTACGCCCCGGAGAGAAGATCGCCACCGACGGGACCGTCGTCGAGGGGGTGTCCGCGGTTGACGCCTCCATGCTGACCGGCGAGGCGATGCCGGTGGATGTCGCGGTCGGCGACGCCGTCACCGGTGCGACTGTCAACGCGGGCGGCCGGCTCGTCGTCGAAGCCACCCGGGTCGGCGCCGACACCCAGTTCGCCCGGATGGCGAAACTGGTCGAGGACGCGCAGAACGGCAAGGCCGAGGTACAGCGCCTGGCCGACCGGATCTCGGCGGTCTTCGTGCCCGTGGTCGTCCTCATCGCCCTGGGCACCCTGGTCACCTGGCTGTTCGTCACCGAGGACGTGACCGCCGCGTTCACCGCCGCCGTCGCGGTCCTCATCATCGCGTGCCCGTGCGCGCTCGGCCTCGCCACCCCGACCGCGCTGATGGTCGGCACCGGCCGCGGCGCCCAACTCGGCATCCTCATCAAGGGCCCTGAGGTGCTGGAGTCCACGCGTCGCGTCGACACGATCGTCCTGGACAAGACCGGAACGGTCACCACTGGCCGCATGACCCTCCAGGAGGTCCACGCCGCTCAGGGGGTGGACGACGGTGAACTGCTGCGGCTGGCCGGCGCGCTGGAGCACGCCTCCGAGCACCCGATCGCACAGGCCGTGGCCGCGGGCGCGATCGAGCGGGCCGAAAGCCTGCCGGTTCCGGAGAACTTCGAGAACGTACCCGGCCTGGGTGTCCAGGGCCTCGTCGACGGACACGCGGTCCTCGCCGGGCGCGAGAAGCTTCTTGCGGAGTGGGCCATCGAGCTGCCCCCGGAACTCGCCGAGGTCAAGGCCGCGGCGGAGCGCGACGGCCGCACGGCGGTCGCCGTCGCCTGGGACGGCGAGGCGCGCGGTGTGCTCACCGTCGCCGACGCGGTCAAGGGCAGCAGCCCCGAGGCGGTGGCCGAGCTGCGCCGGCTGGGCCTGAGGCCCGTGCTGCTGACCGGCGACAACAGCCTCGTCGCCGAGTCCGTCGCCCGCTCGGTCGGTATAGACGAGGTGATCGCCGAAGTCCTCCCCCAGGACAAGGTGGACGTCGTCAGGCGGCTGCAGAAAGAGGGCCGTACGGTCGCGATGGTCGGCGACGGCGTCAACGACGCGGCCGCCCTGGCCACCGCCGACCTGGGCCTGGCCATGGGCACCGGCACCGACGTGGCGATCGAGGCGGGTGACCTGACACTCGTACGCGGCGACCTGCGCGTGGCCGTCGACGCGATCCGCCTGTCCCGCAGGACCCTCGCCACCATCAAGGGCAACCTCTTCTGGGCCTTCGGTTACAACGTGGCCGCCCTGCCCCTTGCCGCCCTCGGCATGCTCAACCCGATGATCGCGGGAGCCGCGATGGCCTTCTCGTCGGTGTTCGTCGTGACCAACAGCCTGCGGCTGCGGTCCTTCGAGTAGACGCGCAGGCGGCGCGGTCGACTCAACGGCGCCCGGCCTTCCGGCCGGGCGCCGCATGCTGCCCACGGCGCGTGTCGCCGACCCGGCCCGGCAGATGGTTCTCCCTGCATGGCCTTCGCAGCAGAAGGCAGGACGCAGCCGGGCGACACGAGTTCCAGGGTGTCGAAGACTCCCGGGGCCGAGGTGGGATACCCCTGGCGGGTATAGTGCGGGAGCAGCACCTGCCAGAGGAAGCGGAGCACGCAGAGCGATGACGACAGCAGCACCCCGGCGAGCCGGATACCGCAGCGGTTCCGTGCGCTGGGTGCGTACCTCGGTCGTCGCCCTGCTCATGGCACTGGCCGTACTCGTCCACCACGACGCGACGTCACCGGTTGTCTCCGCCCGCGCCGTCGGCTCGATGGCCGGCAGCGACCACACCTCCGCGACCGCGATACCGACCGCTGCTTCGACCGGGCACGACACCGCACCTCGTCCCGCGGGGACGGTCATGGATGCACCCGGCGGCGACTGCGCGGGCACCGCCATGCAGCACTGCTCGACAGCGGACGTGAGCACGGCGCAGTCCGTGCCTCCGCCCGCCGCTTCCACTCCCGCCGCCCGGTCGGACGCCGTCCCTGGCGGACCCGCCCTCCACGGCCTGCCCAGGACGTCACACCGCGCGCCCCCCGATCTCTCCGTCCTCTCCCGGTTGTTGATCTAGGCCCGGACTCCGCGAGCCACCGCCGCGCCTTCCCACGCCCTGGTGGGCGGTGTCGCCCGCATGCGATCCGACCGACGTCATTCCGAAGAAGAGGACTCCCGTCTTGAACAGCATCAACCGTCGCTCCGTCCTGCTTGCCGGGCTCGGCGCCGCGGGCGCGGGCGCGCTCGCCGCGTGCGCCGACGGCTCCAGCGGTACCCCTTCCCTGGTCGCTCCTCACAGCCCGGTGGTCGCCGCCGCCGACAGGAAGCGCAGGAGCACCGGCAGGACGCAGCGGACGACCCTGACCGCCGCGCGTGCCATGCTCGACCTCGGCGGCGGGGTCATGGCCGACAGCTGGGCCTTCAGCGGCCGCACCCCGGGCAGGGAACTGCGGTTGTCCGTGGGTGACACGCTCGCCGCCGAACTCTCCAACCAACTACCGGACCGGACCCCGACCTCCCTCCACTGGCACGGCATCGCGCTGCGCGACGACATGGACGGCGTCCCCCCGGTCACCCAGACCGCTGTGCGGGCCGGGAGCACGTTCACCTACCGCTTCACCGTCGACGCCCCCGGCACCTACTACTGCCACCCGCACGTCGGTGTCCAACTCGACCGCGGCCTGCACGCCCCGCTGATCGTCGAGGACCCGAAGGAGCCGCTGTCGTACGACGACGAGTGGGTCGTGGTCCTCGACGACTGGATCGACGGAGTCGCCGGCACGACCCCCGACGGCGTCCTCGCCGGCCTCGGGCGCGGCATGGGCGACATGGACATGGGTGACTCCGATCCCCGCTCCGGCGACGGCACGGGGGACATGAGCGGGATGGACATGAGCGGCGGGAGCACGGGCGGGGCGAGCGCTTCGCCGTCCGCGTCCGCCGGCGGCACGTCGACGGCGTTCCTGCTCATGGATTCCGAGAGCAGCCTGCTCGGCGGCGACGCTGGAGACGTCAGGTACCCGTACCACCTGGTCAACGGCCGAGTCCCGGCCGACCCGGACGTCTACACGTCCAAGCCGGGCAAGCGCATCCGGTTGCGCATCATCAACGCGGGCGGCGACACGGCGTACCGCGTGGCACTCGGCGGCCACAGGCTGACCGTCACCCACACCGACGGATTCCCGGTCGAGCACCAGCAGGTCGACGCCCTGCTGATCGGCATGGGGGAGCGGTACGACGTCCTGGTCACCCTCGCCGGCGGCGTCTTCCCGCTGGTTGCCCTCGCCGAGGGCAAGGACGCGAGCGGCATGGCACTGGTCCGTACCGGTTCCGGCCGCGCGCCGAGGCCGACGGTCCGCCCGGGGGAACTGGGCGGCGACATCGTGACCGCGTCCCGCCTGAAGGCGGCGGACGAGGTCCGGTTCGACTCCAAGAAGGCCGACCGCATGCACCGCATCGAGCTGACCGGCGGCATGGGCACGTACAACTGGGGCATCAACGGCAGGCGGTTCGACATGAACAACCCGGCCGCGAACCCCATCCTGGTCGAGCAGGGTGAGCGGGTCCGCCTGGACTTCGTCAACAGGACCGGGATGTGGCACCCGATGCACCTCCACGGCCACACCTGTCAGCTCGGCACCGACGGCCCGCGCAAGGACACCACCATCGTGCTCCCGAGGCAGACGGTGTCCGTCCACTTCGACGCCGACAATCCCGGCCAGTGGATGATGCACTGCCACAACGCCTACCACGCCGAGGCGGGGATGATGGCGCTGGTGGCGTACCAGGCCTGACGAACCGTCGGACGGGCTGCCCCGGCGACCCACCGCCCTCCGCGCCGGCAGCACCGCCGGACCACCGTGGTGATCGACGCCGAGACCCATGGGCGGAAGACTCGTAGGAGCTCGGGCAACCCGTCGCTCGTGCCCGGCGCCGGGCCGCCGTGCGCGCAGACGCCCGTTGCGCATCATGGACCCCATCCGATCCACGTCTTGCGGGCGTGGTCCATCCCGAGCACGGTGACAGCAGCGACGGCCAGGAGAAGTGTCCCCGCGGCCGTCACCGTCGTCATCAGGGCGGGACGCCCGGGTGCTGCGGTCGGTTCGGATTCGGCCGTCACGGTGCGGCGCCGTCTGGACCACTCGCCGATCGCGGCGCCGAGTAGCGCGGCAGGTGCGGCGACGACGACTCCCTTGATGACGATCCACTCAGCCGTGAAGCGTATGCCGGTGGCGGTCGGGCCGATGAAGCAATCGGGAGGGTGCCGTCGGCTGCGGCCCAGGAAGAGCGGTGGGTGAGCTCGGGGTGGAGCCGGTCCCAGGACCGGGCGAGGGCGGTGCCGTAGAGGCGGGTTTCGGTGACGGTTTCGGTGTCCGGGATACCCCAGGTGTCGGGCTGACCGAGGACGAACTCGCCTCCGTGCCGGGGCGGCCGGCCCCTGGTGTGAGGATCCCGCGGCGGGGCCGGCCGACGTACCACCGTGCTCGACGGCGGGAAGATCCGGCACAGCGGGGACGCCCGGCTCGATGTGAACAAGGCGTACAACTTCGACCTGGGTGAGAGCGCGAACCTCGGCCCGGTCGAGTTCCCCTTCGACCCGCTCGCCAACGCCCCCCCGCTATCGTCTGGCCAAGAACTTCACGGTACAAGGGAGCCGGACCATTGGCGTCAACACCGTCGTCACCCCGTAGCCGAGTGTCTGGAGGAGGGTTCATGCGCACCGTCCCTGCGACGGTCACGGCCGTCTGCGCGGCGCTGTCACTCGCCCTGACCGCGTGCGCGGCCCAGAACACGGACCCCCGCGCCCTGGCCGGCACCAACGCCGGCGAGAGCCTGGACAAGCTCCTTGAGAGCTACGAGCTCACGCTGCCCGGCTGCAAGGTGGAGGAGCTGGGGTTCAGCGGCCGGCCGAAGGAGATCGACAAGCATCTGCTGCTGCGCTTCGAGGCTCCTACGGACTGTGTGAACGGCTACCTGGACGCCCACGGGGTGGACCGCACCCGGGCGAACCCGTGGCCGTTCCCCGAGTTCTCGATCGACGGAAAGGAACTGTCCCGGACAAGGCCGCCCTTCCCCGACAACGCCATGGAGAAGTTCGGCCTGAAGCTCGATCCCGAGAAGACGTACGACCTCCACACCAGGTTCCGCACGCCCACGGGCGCCAGGTTCACCGTCCTGGTCGTTCCGCGCGGCGATGACGGGCAGGAGGTCTACATGGTGTCGACGTACAACGGCGAGGACTGAGTGCTGAGTGAGAAGCTGTGTCTGAGCCCTGCGTGACAAGTTGAGCAGTGGCCTTGGTACTCATGCTGCACGCCGCCTTCAACTTCCTCCGTCTGAAACCGAGGCCGCCGGAGGCCGGTTCCGGCCGCTCGAACACCGTGTGAGGACAGACGGAGGCGGAGCCTGACACGCACATCTGCCGCGTCGTCGTGGCCCCCAGCCGCTGCGGGCCCGGCGCTCTCGTCGGTGTCGGCACGACGCGCGGCCCTGGCTCTTCCCAGGCCGCCGGGCGGGCCAGCCCTTCCACCTCCACCACCTGTCCGCACTCCTCAACGAGATCGGCGTCCCAGTGGCCGCCCCCCGCGGCGCCGCCATCCGACAACAACTCCTTGAGAGGCCCGCTCCCGTCGTCGCCGACGCCCTCGGCTACCACGACAAGACCACCACACTCGCCTGCTCAACGAGACCGGCGGAACGTGGAGCCGATACGCCGCTGGAGATCACATACGATCACCAGCAGGCTGGGCTCCACGGGGACCTGGCGACAGTTGAATACGCGAGCACACCAGAAGAAGGCCATGCTCTAGCCGAGGCGGGCCAGCAAGTGGGCGTCGAGGAAGCCCCGCTCAGAGGCCGGGTCGTGGAGCAGCCGGGCGAACGTGACGAACCCGGCCCGGTCCAGCAGCTCGGCGAACCGGTCCGCAGGCCAGCTGTAGGCGGGCGTCACCTTGTGGTCGAAGCGGACCGGCTCGGGCCCGTCGGTCGCGAAGAACGACGCCAGGAGCAGGCCCCCTGGTGCCAGGACACGCGCCTGCTCGGCGAGCAGCGAGGGCAGTTCCCCAGGAGGGGTGTGGATCATCGAGTAGTGGGCCAGCACGCCGCCGAGCGCGCCGTCCTCGACTGGCAGGGCCTCCATCCGCGCCTCGTCGAACTGCAGCGCCGGACGGGCTTGCCGGGCGTGGTCGACCATGGCTGGGGAGAGGTCGAGCCCGAAGGCGTCCAGCCCCAGGTCATGCAGCATGGCCGTCAGATGTCCGGGCCCGCAGCCGACATCGGCTGCCCGCAGGTTCCCCGTGCCGCGCACCAGCTCGGCAAAGATGCCGATCATGTTCCGTGAGAACGGCTGCGTCTCCAGCCGATCAGCGAACATCGACGCATACAGCTCGACGACCCCGTCGTAGGCCGCCCTGGTCTCGTCCTGGTGCTCCACCACGGGAAGGAAGCTAACACCCGCCGTTCGCAGCTGTTCTCCCGCCCCGTCCCGAATCCCGCGCCCGTCGCCGCGGACGCTCTCGGCCACCACAAGACCACCACCCGGCTCCGCAACGAGGCCGGTGGGACCTGGAGCCGATACGCCGCTCGCGGCCACAGTCAGTCACGAGCTGGCTGGACTCCCCGGAGAACCGGCGACAGTTGATCAGGCGATCACACCAGTAGAGGCCGAACGTTGCGGCTGCTGTCTGGGCCAGGACTGCGGAGCGTTCCCCCAGGCAACTTCCACCCCCGATCGATCGCCCATGCTGGGCGCACCATGACGATCGCCCCCAGGAACCCTGGGGGCGATCGCTGTTCACATGTGCCCGCGGATCAGTTGCCGATCAGTCGATGCCGTCGCTCAGGCCGAGCACCTGCGGGAAGTCGCCGGGGAAGTTCCTGGGCATACCCGGCACATCGACGGTGCGCCCGTACACGCCGACCAAGAACTTGACGGCGCCGACCGGGAACTCGAACCACTCGGCGTTGTCCGTGCGGACGACCACTGGCCATGCGTCTGGGTCCGTGGGGCTTGTCTTCCAGTAGAAGGAGTCCCCCGAATAGGACGACGCCCAGCTGATCAGGCCGCCCGGCTCGGGAAAGGGGACGTAGCCCTGGGTGTCGCCCATCTCGTACAGATCCTGAAGGATCTCGTCCTCACGGCGCCCGGACGCCCACAGCGCCTCAGCGCCGGGCGTTGGAAGGGACACCATGAGGAAGTCATCGACGACCAGCACGGGGTACGCCTCCGCCAGAGAACGGAAGTCGGAGGGCAGCGCCGTTCCTAGGGCCGCCTCAAGGGTGGCCCAATCCACGCTGCGCCCACCAGGCACACGCCACCGTGTCATCGACGGAAGCACGGCCTCCAGCTCTTCGACGCTCAGCATGTCGTCTGCCAATTCGGGCTCTGCTGGACCACTATGTTGTTGAACAATACTCCGTCCTCGGTGTAGGCGGACATGGTGATGCTGTCCGCATATCCGGTGGTGTGGCTGTAGTTGACCTTGCCTGTGTACATGACCCACTTCCCAGCGGCGAGCTGCTGCTCCATCTTGATCTCGCAACGCCGCATGCCGCTCTTGTTCATGCGCGAGAACCCGGTGAACAGGTTCTCGTTCACCCAGTCGCCGCCCACCTTGTCGCCGACGATATGCGTTCGGTCGAAGATGGTCCCGCCCGTCTTGGTCTTGTTCTGCGCGGGGTCCGGGAATCCGTACACGTCCACCTTGCCACCGTCGTCCCTCTTCGTGCCTACGGGCTTGTAGTCACTCGGGCAGATCAGCGCGGTCGCCCCCTGGGCGCGGCTCGCCCCGTCCAACGGCTGGTACTGGAATCGGGACGACTTGGGCTCCGACTCACACCGCTTCTTGTTGTCCGTGCCCGAGCCGTCCCCGGGAAGGGGACCGGGGCGCGGCCGGGCAGCCGGCTCCGGCTCCGGCTCCGGGTCGTCGTCGCTGAAGAGGTCCTGGAGACCCGATGTGATCGAGTCGAAGGTGTCGTTGACGGCGGTCTGCACGTTCTGGTCGGTCGCGTAGGCGTAGGTCGCGACCGCGGCGACCACGACGACCACGGCGGTGACTTCGACCAGATCGTCGACGAGGAAGAAGTGGCCGTCCAACTCGACGTTGCTCACCGGGTTGCCGCCGCCGAAGGCGTAGCGGTTTCCGGTGAACGGGTCGGCACCGAGGCCCATGTCGGCCAGTGCGCCCGTGTACATGTCCCGGGTGGTGAAGCGGTTGAGGCCCGGGTCGTAGTCGCGGAAGCCCATGTCGTAGGTGCCGGACTGGGCGTCCCAGCGCTTGCCGTTGTAGCGGTAGGGGTTGTAGTCCTCCTTGGTGGGGTTCTGGGCGTCGGGTTTGTCGATGCCGGTGAACTCGGAGGTGTCGTCGCTTCCGTAGGCGGTGTAGCCGTACGTGGCCTTGGTGTCACCGTTCTTGTCGGTCAGCGCGTCGACGTCGGTGTGGCCGTTGTAGCTGTAGTAGGTGTCCTCGGTCGTGCTGTCGGTGTTGTGCTCGACCTGGGACAGGCGCTCGCCCCAGGGGCTGTACTGGTAGGACTTCGACAGCTGGCCGGCGACCTTCTCGTCCAGGACCTCGCTGGACAGCCCCAGGTATTCGAAGTCCGTGGTCTTGCCGCCGGCGGTCTTGGACAGGGTGCGGTCGAGCGGGTCGAAGGTGTACGTCGTGGACTTCATCGCACCCGTCGAGTCCATCTTCTGGGACTCGACGACGTGGTCGAAGCCGTCGTACACACTGCGCCCGACGACCTGGCCGTCGCTGGTGACCGATTCCTGGCGGCCGAAGGGGTCGTAGTTGTACTGGAACGCCGTACCGGCGACGGACGCGCTCTGCAGCCGGTTGCGGTCGTAAGAGAAGGTCGTGGACGTGCCCTTGACCGTCTGGCTGATGACGTTGGCGTTGTCGTCGTGGACGTAGGTGTCGGTCGACGCGCCGTTGCCGGTCTTGACCGACTTGGCGAGTCGGTCGACCGGGTCGTAGGTGTAGTCGGTGGTGGAGTCGAGGTACGCCGAGTGGTTGTCGGCGTCCATCTTCTTCGCGGCGTCCTGTGTCGGGTTGCCGTTGGCGTCGTAGTCGTAGGTGTGCGAGGCGACCAGGGTGCCGTCGGCCTTCTTCTCCACGGTGGACTTGACCGTACCGTCGAGGAAGTAGGCGCTGTCGACCGTGTTGCCGTTGTCCTTGGTCTCGTGCAGGACCTGACCGCGGTCGGTGTACGTGTACGACGTGACCTTGGCAGACGTGTCCGTCGGCGACTTGCCGACCGAAACCGTCTTGGTCATCTCACGCGTGTCGTAGGTGTATTTGGAGAACTGGTCGGGATGGGTGACCGTCTCCGGCTGGCTGTTGGCGTCGTACGTGTAGGTGGTGGCCTTCTTCTCCTGGCCGGCCAGCGACTCGGTCACCTTCCGGATCTGGTCCAGGCCCGTGTAGGCGATGGTGTAGGCATCGATCGGTGCACCGGGAGAGGCGTCGTCGATCGACGTCAGGTTGCCGTTGACGTCGTAGGCGTAGGCGAAGCTGTGCTTCTCGTCGTCCGTGTCGCCCGAGTTGTCGCGCACGAGCTTGACGCCGTCGGCGACGACCGCGCCCGCGCTGTTCTGGAACAGTTGCAGCTTGGCCGCGTTGCCCTGGGTGAAGGTGAACGAGCCGAGGCTGACCCAGGTGCCCGGGGCCGCGTTCTGGTCCCGGATCACGTCCGTGGTGGTGCCGTCGGACTTGGTGACCGTGTACTTGGCGGTCGTCGCGGCGCCGGTGACCTGGGGGTACCTCACGTAGGCGGTGTAGGTGCCGTCCTTGGGGATGTTCAGCGTCCACGTGAACGCGTCCGTCCCGGTGCCGGCGGCGTGGACCTGGTGGTCGTAACCCTGCTGGCCGGGGAGGCCGGCATGGGTCCAAGTGCCGGTGGAGCTGGTGTTCTGGGTGTCGGAGTTGTCGACGAGCGGGACCGCGCTGCCGACCGGCACACCGTCGTCCGTCTTCGACTTCAGCTTGCCGTCCGGGTAGAACGACCAGCTCATCGTGCGGTTCGACGAGCCTCCCGCCGAGGTGAGGGTCCGGGCGGTCTGTCGACCCAGCCCGTTGTAGTCGTACGTGGTGACGATGTCCCACGGGTCCGTCGTCGACTTGGTCCAGCCGTTGTCGAAGTAGGTGTACGTGGCGTCATTGCGGACCGTCTGGCCCTCGGACGGCGGCAGGGAGGTCTTGGCGACCCGGCCCACCTTGTCGTACGCCGTCTCGGTGTAGACGTTCGGATCGTTGTAGCGGGCGTCCGCCGGGTCGTACGGCTGGAACTGCTTCACCGGGCGGTTCAGCGCGTCGTACTCGGTCCGGGAGGTGAAGTCGTCTGCGTTCGCCGTCTCCACACCCCGCGGGGTGATCACCTTCGTGGTGTTGCCGACCTGGTCGTACTCGTACCTGGTCGTCCGGTAGGTGATGTCGGGGCTGGTGCCCTGGTGCGGGACCTCGACCTCGGTCTGCTTGCCCCGCTCGTCGTAGGTGATCAGGCTCTCGTTGTTCTCGGCGTCCTTGCTGGCGACGACGAGCGAGTCCTTGTCATACGTACGCGAGCTGGTCTTGCCCAGCGCGTCGGTGATCGAGACGGTCCGGTGATCGAGGTCGTAGGCGGTCTTGCTGGTGTAGTCGGTGGTGTCGGCGGTCGCGTTCTTCTTCGGATCGATGACCGTGACGAGGTTGCCGACGTTGTCGTACTCGTACGAGATCTTGTCGCCGACCGCGTTGACCACGGAGGTGATCTCGTAGATCTCGTCGTAATTGTGGGTCGTGGCGTAGTCGTTCGGGTCCGTGGTCGTCGCGGTGCCCTTGGGCTGAACGGTCGTCCGCAGATGACCGGTCTTGTCGTAGGTGTAGTCGGTCCTGCGTTCCGGACCGGTCGGCGTGTCCTTCGGGTCCGTCGACGAGACCATCTGGTCCCCAGCGTCGTACACGGCCGTCGACACCGCGCCGTTGGGCGCCGTCCAGGTGGTGATGTTGTCGTTGGCGTCGTACTCCGGGGCAGGCGTGGTGATGAGAACGCCCGCTGCCTGGTCCTTAGGCACCGTCTTGACCAGCGGACGCCCGTACGTGTCGTACGTCTGCGTGGTCGTCTTCTGGTCGGCGTCGGTCACCTGGGTGACCTGGCCGCGCTCGTCATAGACGAAGGTCGTCGAGTTGTTCAGCGCGTCCGTGATCGTGTTCGGGTAACCCGTCGGACCGAAGTCGTTGTTGGTGGTCGGGTTGCCGTTGGCGTCGGTCGCCTGGGTCAGCTCACCGTAGGCGTCGTAGTCGTATTTCGTGGTGTAGTCGTCCGGCACCGTGGTGGTGGCAACACCCTTGGGGTCGGTGACCGTGGTGAGGTTGCCGAAGGTGTCGTAGCCGAACTGCCAGGCGCGGCCCTCGGGCGACGTCTTGCGGAACAGGTCGGCGGAGTAGCCGTCGGCGCGGGTCTGGTACTCGTAGGCGGCGGCGTTCGCCGGCCACTGCGAGGAGTCGCTCACGCAGGTGGACGTCTGGTCCGGCACGCCCGCCTTGTTGTTCTCGGCGTCGCGCTGCCAGAGCGGGTAGCCGGTCTTGGGGTCGAAGCAGTAGGCGGTCTTGGCGCCGTTGGCCTCTTCGAGGTAGGTGACGTTGTTGTCCGCGTCCCAGCTCATCTTCGTGGTCTGGGATTTGGCGTTGGTGGTCTGCACCGGACGGCCGAAGTCGTCGGTGACGTACTGGGTGGCGTGGTTCTCGGCGTCGGTGACGGTGGTGTCGGTGAACTTCGTGTTCACGGTGTCCGCCGTGTAGGCGAAGCCGGTGTCGCCGTTCAGGCGGTCGGTGATGCTCTTGGTCCACCAGTGGTAGGCGGGGTCGTCGCCGGTCTGCGGGGCGTAGTAGGACAGCTGCGTGCCGTGGCCGCGCGGGTCGGTGGCGGTGACGAGCTTGACGTTCTTGTTGCCCTGGGTGGCGTCGTAGGTGAACTTGAAGACCTTCGGCTGGTTGGAGCCGTCGCCGTCGGTGAACTGCCCGAGCAGGCCCTTGGTCGTGTAGGAGAAGGAGATCTTCCGGCCGGAGATGTCCGTGATCGACTTGATGTGGTCGTAGATCTTGGAGTTGGTCAGGTGGCTGCCGGTGGTCTTGGCGCCGGTGTCGTCGATGTAGTCGTAGGAGGCGTCGCCCTTCTCGTAGTAGTCCACGGTGAGGGACTGCCGGCCGGCCGGGTCGGTGATGTACTGCAGGAACTTCGTCGGCTTGTTCTTCGACTTGCGCTCGGCGTACGTGTACGTCTGCGTGTTGCCGTTCTTGTCGACGGCCGAGGTGAGGTAGCCGTCGCAGCCGAACAGGAACCGGGTGCCGTCCGGACGCAGGAGCGTCCAGGCGTCCGGGGTGTTGTCCTTGTCCGGCGTGCAGTCCAGGCCCGCCTTCATGGTGAGCTGGTAGTGGACACCCGCAGGGGCCTTCCACACGCTGTTCGTCGCATCCCAGGTGAAGACGTGGGCGGTGCCGTCGCCGTCGGGGAGGCGGACTTCGGTGGGGTTGGGGTTGGGGTGGAAGTCCAGTGGTGCGCCGAGCCGGATGGGGGCGGCCAGTTGCATCGACCAGCCTGCGCCGGAGACGGTGTCGCTGGTGTCGAGGGAGTTGTAGGCGAAACGGGCGAAGGTGGTCAGACCGCGGCCGGGGTTGGTGAAGGCGTTGTAGGACCAGACGCTGTTGCCGGAGGCCAGGTTGTTCATGACCGTGGAGCCGGCGCCGGTGTTCTTTCCGGTGTAGGAGTAGAACTTTTCCAGGCCGAGGGTGTTGGAGGTGGGGTCCTCCACCGCCACGTTCTGCTGCAGCGGCTGGATGGAGGTGTGGGTCGCGGACAGCCAGGAGCTGTCGGAGACCCTCCGGACGTCCCAGCCGAGGACGTAGTCGGTGCGCTTGTTCCCGGAGTCTGAGTTGATGGGTGTGTCGACGGTGGCCTGGATGGTCGCCGACTGGCCCGGGGCGAGCGCGGGGACGGCGGTGGATGCCTGGTTGCCGCCGGTGGTGACGTCGGTGCCGTCGGGCAGCTTCCAGGTGTAGGACAGCTCCCGCTCACCGGCCGCCCACGCGGCGTTGGTGGTGTTGGTGACGGTGAAGTCCACGCTGTAGGTGGAGTTGGGCGTCATCCGCGACGGCGTCTGCGGCGCGTAGTACGTGTCCGCGGTCGTGGAGTCGACGTAGATGACCCGCAGCAGCGGGCCGAGCTGCCAGTCGGATGCCTCGGAGGACAGGAACAGGGTGCGCTCCTGCGGGCCCGTGGAGGACTCGTCCTTCAGCTTGACCAGCGCGCCATGGTTCGAGGACGGGGTGGTGATCCAGCCCTGCGTCAGCGAGGTGGCGTCCCACCAGTGCCGGCCCACGTCGGAGACCGAGCCGACGGTGTCCGAGACCGTGGCCGAGTAGTCACCGCCCGGAGAGCTCCATGCCGTGCCGGATGACGCGTCGTTCCAGGTGGCCGACGTTTCGTCGAAGTTCTTCGTCAGGCCGTGGAGTTCGTAGACGGCGCCGTTGGAGCTGTAGTTGGTCTCCGCGCCCCACATGAACAGCCGCGACTCCAACACGGTCGCCGAGGACGGGATCGCGGAGGTGTCGAAGTCCAGGGCGGCGCGGGCCTTGCCGTAGGTGGCGGAGTTGTCGCCGACCTCCAGCCAGGACTGCGGCTTGCCCCACGTCGACAGCGTGTCCTCGTTCGTGGACGGCTGACCCGAGGACAGGGTGGTGTCCTTCATCTGGGAGGCGCCCTGGATCAGCCGCATCGTCCGCCCGGCCTTGGGCACGCCCACCAGTCGGGTCGGGGAGCCCAGCAGCTCACCGTTCACCGTCCGTACCGCTATCTGGTAGTAGTACGAGCGGCCGATCTCCGACGAGGAGGAATCCGGTGTCGGTGTGGCGGTGGTGTCCGTGAACGACGTCGCACCCTTGTCGATCGGGGCGACCAGCGTGGCCGCGGACGGGGTGAACGCCTGCTGCGTCGAGCGGTAGAGCTCGTACTGGGCGATGTTGTTGCTGCTGTCCCCGGTGTCGTTGACGTACGGCTTCCACGACAGCTCCGGACCGGTGGAGTGGATCACCTGCGGCGAGTCCAACTCGGTGCCGACCTTGCCGTAGGTCACCGTCAGCCGGGGGATGGTGGAGGTCTCCCCGCCGTAGGAGCCGTCGCCCGCCTCATAGCGGGGGCCGCCCAGCGGACCTCCCGCCTCATCCGCCGTCTTGAGGACGAAGCCGTTGTTGGCCGCCGTGCCGTCCAGCCACTGCTGGACGGTGTCGGTGACCGGGAACCTGTGCCACTGGCTGTAGTCGCCGGTGCCCTTGGTGATGGTCGCAGGGTTCGCCCAGCGCACCGCATCCGCGATCACCGCGGTCGAGGAGGAGGCGGGCCCGTCGCCGAGGACGACCTTCCCGGCGGTGCCCTTGGCGAAGGCGATCCTGCCGCCGCCGTTCAGCGACGTCCACACACCATTGCTGCCAGCTGACTCGTCCACCGTGTAGGTGGTGGAGCCGCCGCTGCCGGTCACCGTGAACGGCGCGTTCGTCGCCCGGTCGAAGGCGGGCACGTAGTGCACGTCGACGCGGTAGGAGTCCGCCTCCGGCAGTCTGGGCTGGAAGGTGTAGGTGTCCCCGGCGATGTCGTCCTTGTTGTAGTGGTAGTCGCCGCCGATGGCGTACTGCGTGAGCGACGAACCCGACGCCGGCCACGACCCGGACGCGGCCGTGGTGCCGGCGTCCCCGTCGTCGACCTGCACCGTCGTCCCCGACAGTGCACCCACCAGGGAGCTGGTGCTGTCCCACGTCGCGGTGGACTCGTCCCACGCACCCGTCGCCTGGTGCACCTCGATCGGCACGTTCGTGCCACCGGTGGTGTGGGTGTTGTCGTAGTACATCTCCAGCCGGGCCGCATCGATCTGCGTGCCCGACGGGATCTCGTCCAGCGGGAACTCGATCAGCGAACGCGCCGCACCGGAAGAGGTTCGACCCACCGACAGCTTCCACGAGTTGCCGTAGTTCGTCGTCGGCGCCTCGGCCAGCACCATCGCGTCCTGCGCCCCCGACGGAGACGGCGCGATCGTGAGGGTGGGATCGATCACCACCGGGTACCGGCGGTCCTTCGATGCCAGCCAGCCCGCATCAGGCGTGACCGTGATCTTCCAGCGGTCGCCGTCCCGGACCAGCCTCTGACTGACCTTGCGGCTGTAGGTCTCACCGAAGACCGACGTGTCGGCCTTGGCCGCGTCCGTCATGTACGGCGCCGGGATCACCATCACCGGCGTGTGGGGCAGCTCCCCGAACAGCGCGATCGAACCATCCGGCCGCGCCTTCGGCGTCAGCCCGTCCGCATCCAGCGTGAACGTGAACTTCAACGGCCCGGACGGCGGCTTCGCGAGGGTGATGTTCTCCTTCACCCGCCCCGGACCGACCTCGTAGGCCAGCTTCGCGCCGTGTGCGGCGTCGTCGTAGGAGACGGTCGAGCCCTTGGCGTGCGGGGTCAGCCTCTTGCCCGCGCCGTCCAGGCCGAGAGTGACGGCCCGGCCGTCGGGGGCCTGGAACCGCACCAGCCGGCCCGTATGCGCGCCGAACCACGCCCGCCCCTCATTCGTCGTGTTGGCGAAGACGAAACCTTTCGCCTTCGCGGGGCGGACCGTGGTGTCGATCGCCTTCCACGCCGTGGACGCACCGTCCCGGTAGGAGGTCGGCACCGCCGACAACTCCGCCTGCACCCGGCCGTCCGACAACTGCCAGAACCGCGCGTTCGCCGTCCGCCGCCCGGTCAGCTCCCGGACCCGTCTGGCCTTGGGATCCTTGGTGCCCTTCGGCAGTTTCTGCCGGTCGGCTATTCCCAATTCGTCATGCGAAGGCGGCTTCTCATTTTCCTTGCCATCATCCGCGAACCAGCTTTTGACGGTGTCGACGAAACCCTTTTCGTCGCGGTCTTCGGCGGGTGCGGCATAGGCGACCTGTGGCAGCGCGGTAGTTGTCACCGCGGATACCACCAGGCACGCAACAAGCGTGCCCCATCTGGGTCTCACGTCAAACCTTTCCTCGTGCATCGAGTGCTGAACATGCCGCCGATAACCCGCTCCATCAGCGGTGATGGAAGGTCATGCGCAGCGACGCCGATTTTCTAGCCAGCTCGATGACGAGAAGTCAAGTGGTCGGACATTGCCGACACTTGACATGCCGTGTGGGCACGGGGGGCGAACCGATCTGGAAAATGTCCGCTATTTCTGGTCGCTGGACAGCCGTCCTTACGGGCAGGTATAAACGCCCGGCTCACGCAGTAGTGATGGCATGTGCGAGAGGATGAAAGAAATGGGCACCACGGCCCCAGAACCGACAACCGATCAGCCGGGTTCCGAGGGAACCACCAAGGAAGAACTTGAAGGAACTCCAGAGGAATCCCTTGATTCGACGAACGGGTCGGCGGCCGATCTGGCCGACCGGCGTTCCTCGCGCGCTGGGCTCGTCGTGGCGGGAGCCGCGCTGGCCGCCTGCCTCGGGCTGGTCCTCTACGGCGTGCTCGACGGCCGCGATGGCGACACCAAGGCGGAACCCACGGTTCCCACCGCGCCGGTGACCTACGAGGTGACCGGTGAGGGCACCGCCGACATCACCTACCAGGGCCGCAGCGAGACCGGAAAGGCCAGCGTCGTGAAGGCGGCCACGCTGCCGTGGCGCCAGGCCGTGGAGGTCCCCCTCGGCCAGGACCCGGTCGTCAGCATCGTCCTCGACTCACGGGGCGGGCAGGCCCGCTGCGCCCTCACCATCCGTGGACAGTACGTCCAAAGTGCCTCCACGGCCGGCCGGTTCGGCCGCGCCACCTGCGCCGGCCGGCTGCCGCGCCCGGACGCGCCCGAGAACTGACGGGCTGCCTAGTGCCGCACCAGGCCGCGGCACTAGCCTGGACGGCGTCGACCCGCAGGCGAAGGTGACCCTCACGGCGGCTGGCGACACCGGCGTGTGCCAGACCGGCGAGAAGGCCACACCCGACACCATCTCCGGCCACCGCGACGGCTACGTCACCCTCTGACCCCGTCCAGAAGCTGTACGACGCCCTCCCCGAGATCCGCGCCACCCCGGGCACCTCCCGCCACGCCGCTCAGTACTCCAGTCCGGTTTCGCGAACCATCCGGCAGGTTCGTCGGCGGACCGCCGCTGGTAGTGGCTGCGTCGGGCGGTTGCCTGGTGGCGTCTGCGCCAGGTGGACCAGTGCAGCAGTCTGGCCGCAGTCAGGGCGGGTGGGTTGAAGACGGCGGTGAGCAGGTGGCGGATCTCAGGAACGGTCAAGCGAGCGGGACGCTGGCCCGGAAATGCCCCGGAACCGCTGTTCAAAGCTGGGACGCGGGTGGGAGGCATCGGGAACAAGGGCGTGTTTCGACTTGCTGCCCAGATATAGGCCGAGAAGGGGGCCTGCCGGGTATCTTCCCTGGTCAGGTGCCCTTTTCCGTGTCCAGAAGAAGCCCAGCTTCTTCGGCGGGTACGACACCAGGTGGTTCTTGGTCTGCCGGCGGTACACGGCCCAATCCGCCGCCGACCTGAGGAATGCGTGAAATCGCCGGAGAAGAAGCGAATTTGGTCCGCTCCTGGTCCGGATCTTGGTGGCGGGGGCCGCGCTGGGAGTGTCCCTGTGGCACCACATGGCTCCGCACAGGCAGGTCCGGCTGTCGTTCCTCGGCTGAGCGGCGCGGCACGGGAGGCCCGGACGGAGTGCCCCGTGCTAGCGTTGCGCTTTTGCTGTGTCGCTGTGTCGGTGCTCCGTTGGGTGTCTCTGGTCGGCGGCCGCGTCCCTGCCGCGCCTTCCTCGGTACGGTCCCTTCGGAGGAAGGTTCTCTGTGAGCGAATCAACACGGGTCGATGCCCGGCGGCAGGACGATGTGTCCGAGGCGTCGGGCGCCACTTCGGCAGTGCCCACGGCGGCGTCCTTCGCCCAGCTGGGGTTGCCGGCCGAGGTTCTGCGGGCGCTCGATGAGCAGGGTGTGACTGTGCCCTTTCCTATCCAGGCGGCGGCGCTGCCGAACACGCTCGCGGGACGGGACGTCCTGGGCCGGGGCCGCACAGGATCCGGCAAGACGCTCGCCTTCGGCCTGGGGATGCTCGCCCGGACGGCCGGGCAGCGCGCGCAGCCGAAAGAGCCGCTGGCGCTCGTTCTGGTGCCCACCAGGGAGCTGGCGCAGCAGGTCGGTGAGGCGCTCACCCCGTACGTCGAGGCGCTGCGGTTGCGGCTCGCGACCGTGGTGGGCGGCGTGTCCATCGGACGGCAGGCCGCCGTGCTGCGGGATGGCGCCGAGATCGTCGTCGCCACGCCCGGTCGGCTGCACGACCTCATCGAGCGCAAGGGCTGCCGACTGGGACGGGTGCGCATCGCGGTCCTGGACGAAGCCGACCAGATGTGTGACATGGGGTTCCTGCCGCAGGTCACCGGGATCCTGGACCAGGTACGTCCCGACGGGCAGCGGATGCTGTTCTCCGCCACCCTCGACGGCGACGTCGACCGGCTGGTGCAGCGCTACCTGCGCGACCCTGCCGTCCACTCGGTGGATCCTTCGTCCAGTGCCGTCTCCGCGATCGAGCACCACGTCTTCGTCGTGCACGGCCCGGACCGGTACGCCGTGACCACGGAGATCGCCGCTCGGGACGGCCGCGTCCTGCTGTTCCTGGACACCAAGCACGGCGTCGACCAGCTCACGCGGCATCTGCGGGCCAGCGGCGTGGCCGCCGCCGCCCTGCACAGCGGGAAGTCCCAGCCGCAGCGCACCCGGACCCTGGCCCAGTTCAAGAACGGGCAGATCACCGCGCTGGTAGCGACGAACGTCGCCGCACGCGGCCTGCACGTCGACGACCTCGATCTCGTGGTCAACGTCGACCCGGCCACCGACCCGAAGGACTATCTGCACCGCGCGGGCCGGACGGCCCGGGCCGGCCGCTCCGGCACCGTCGTGACACTCGTCCTGTCGGGGCAGCGCCGCGAGACGAGCCAGGTCATGGCGGACGCCGACGTCGCCCCCAAGGTCACCAAAGTGCGGTCCGGCGAGGCGGAGCTGAGCCGGATCACCGGCGCCAAGGCCCCCTCCGGAATGCCTCTCGACGACGGGCCGGCCGTACCGCGCCCCAAGAACCACCACGTTCCGTTCGGCGGCCTGGGCAGCACCAAGGACGCGAAGAGCGGTTCCGGTGGCAGGTCGTCGTCCCGCAAGAGCAGCGAGGCCCGCAAGCTCGCGGAGGCCCGCAAGGCGGCCCGGGTGCGGCGCGGCGGCTGAGACCGGCTTCCCGGACTGCCGGGCGGTGTCTTCGTCCACGCTGCTGGACGGATACGCGGGACCGGAGATCGGCCGGGGTGCATCGGACGGCGTCACGTACGGGTGACCGTGCGCAGAGGGAGGCGTGCACGCGATGGAGAACGGAGCGGACCTGCCACGGCGGATCGGTGTCCACACCGCCGAGCGAGAACTGGGCGCGGGCGGCATGGGAATGGTCGACCTCGCCCGGTCACGGGGCGGTCGGGCCGTCGCGGTCAAGGTGGCCCGCTCCGAACTGGCGGCCGCCCCGCACTTCCGTGAGCGGTTCCGCGCAGAGGTCGAGGCCGCCCGCAGAGTCGGCGGTTTCCACACGGCTCCGGTCGTAGACGCCGATCTCGACGCGGAGGCGCCCGGCTGGCCACCGCGTACATCCCCGGGCCCACGCTCGCCGAGCTGATCAAGCGCCAAAGCCCCATGAAAAAAGAGCAGTTGAGGTCTCTCGGGGCAACGCTGGCCGAGGCGCTCCAAACCGCCCGCGCCTGCGGGCTCGCACACCGGGATCTGAAGCCGGGCGACATCATCATGGCCGACGACGGCCCACGCGTCCTCGATCTCGGCATCGCGCGGGCCGTGGAGTCCACCTGGCTGACGGCCACCGGGGCGGCCTTCGGCACTCCCGGACACCTCGCGCCCGAGCAGGCGCAAGGCGACGAAGTCGGCGGTGCCGCCGATGTGTTCGCACTCGGGGCCGTACTCGTCGCGGCGGCAGCGCGTTCGGCACCGGCACGCCCATGGGGCTCATGTACCGGTCGCTGCACGAGCCCGCGGATCTCTTTGCGCTGCCGGGGGAGTTGCGGTCGCTGGTCGCCGCCTGCCTCTCCAAGGATCCGGACGGCCGTCCCACGCCCGAGGAGCTCCTGGCCTCGCTCGGGCCGGACCCGAATCCGAACAACACACTCGCTCTTGGCACCCCTGACCGGCCGTGCGTCGCACCGCCTGTCCCGGTCGAGCCTCCCGCCGATCTCGGCCGCGTCGACGAACCTCTCCGGTGCACCCCGGCCGAACCCTCGCGCACGCCCCGCGTGATCACCCTGCTGATCGTGGCCGCGGCCGTGACGAGCGCGGCTGCCTGGCGGACGAGCGGCTGGTCGACCAGGCCAAGACGCTTGCCCGCCATCGACCACGCCTGGCACTGCGGGGAGGCGGTCAGCCCGGGAATCCGACCGGAGAAGATCCATACGGTATAGCGGGCGGCATCGGTCCGGATCGTCAACCGAACGACTCGAACCCGGGTTTTGCAGGCCCAGCTGTCTCACTCCAGGCCGATGTCCCGGGCCCCGGGGACGGTGAGGGCGTGGCCCCAGCCGCGGGGGCCGGCGAACAGGTCGGGGAGGATCCGCCTCATGAGGACGGCTCGGAGTTTTACTGCACCGGCTCGGCTTCGCCACGGCAGGCCCAGGGAGACCAGCCGTCGACCACACCGGTCTCCAGCTCCTCCGCATCGGTTCGGGCGTCCAGTGGCTGCTTGCGGGCGGCCGATTCGGCGGCAGTGACGTGGCCGATCGGGGCCTGGGCGAGCGGTTCCCGGGAGCGGTGCAGGAACGCCTGCCCGAGCAGCCGACCCGCCGTACGAAGGCATTCCCCGGTGCGAAATACTCTCCCGATGAGTTCACGCCCGTTTCCGATCAGTCAGCCGATCACGATACGGAGGGCCGTCGCGCGGGATGCCAAACGGCTCACGCGGCTCGTGCGTGGCTCAGGTGCCTACGAGGGTAAGTACGCAGCCGCAGTCGCGGGCTACCGGGTCGGTCCTGATTACATCGAGGAACACCGCGCCTTCGTGGCCGTCGGCGCCGACGAGGAGGGAGGCCGGGTCCTCGGGTTCTACTCGCTCGTCCTCGCTCCACCGGAGCTCGACCTGCTGTTCGTCGCCGACGAAGTGCAAGGACGGGGTATTGGACGGCTGCTCGTGGCGCACATGCAGTCCGAGGCCCGTGCCGCCGGGCTCGACCGTCTCAAGGTCGTGTCGCATCTTCCCGCCGAGGACTTCTACCACCGCGTTGGTGCGGTGCGGACCGGGACCGCGTTCGCGAACCCGCCCGCCGTGCCGTGGGACCGTCCCGAATTCGAGTTTCGCATTCCTTCGGAATGACGCGGTGTGCCGGTTGGCGGGGCACCGGCTTCGCCTGCATGGTGGTTGGGGGCGGATCCCCGCCGCGAGCCGGCTGTCACAGCCGATCCTTTCCTGAACAGTAGGCGCGGGCCGCTCGGCCGTGACGCTCGTTTGAGGCGCTGTGCGCCCGCACGCTGCGCGGCGAGCCGAGAAAGTGGTGCTGAGCTGCTCTTTTCCACGGCTCGCGCAGGCCGACACCCTTCCGATGACTCATCATGTGGAGTGCGTTGCCACCCCGGTCTGCCGGGGTGGCTGCCTACTCCCGTGCCCGGCGTCGATGCCGGCGAGGCCGCGGCCGGAACCGGGACCGGGACCGTGCCGCCGGGCTGTGGTTCAGGCGTCGATGATGACAGGGATGATGAGGGGCTTGCGGCGGTGGGTGCGGAACGCCCAGTTCGCGACGGCGCGGGCGAGGAGTTGTTCGAGTTGGCGCGCGTCCCCGACACCTTCCTCGGCCGCGGTGGCCAGGGTCTTCTCGATGACGGGGATGACCGGCTCGAAGGTGGTGTCGTCGTGGACGAAGCCCCGGGCCAGGAAGTCGGGGGCCTCGGCGAGGGCGCCGGTGTCTGCGTCGACGATCGCCACCACCGTGACCACGCCTTCGGCGGCGAGGGTGAGGCGGTCCTTGAGGGACGCTTCGGTGGCGCCGCCGACTTCCATGCCGTCCACGTAGACGTTGCCGGCGGGGACCTTGCCGGTGATGGACGCGCGCCCGTCGACAAGGTCGACGACGACGCCGTCCTCGGCGATGACGACCCGGTCGGGGTCGACACCGGTGCGGATGGCGAGGTCGGCGTTGGCCCGCAGGTGGCGCCATTCGCCGTGCACAGGCATGACGTTGCGGGGTTTGACGATGTTGTAGCAGTAGACGAGTTCGCCGGCGCTGGCGTGCCCGGAGACGTGCACCTTGGCGTTGCCCTTGTGGACCACGTGGGCGCCCCACCGGGTGAGTCCGTTGATCACCCGGTAGATGGCGTTCTCGTTGCCGGGGATGAGGGAGCTGGCGAGCAGGACGGTGTCGCCCTTACCGATGCGGATCATGTGGTCGCGGTTGGCCATCCGTGACAGCGCGGCCATCGGTTCGCCCTGGGAGCCGGTGCACACCAGAGTGATCTTGTGGTCCGGGAGCTTCTCCAGCTCCTTCGTGCTCACGACCAGACCGGAGGGGACCTTCAGATAGCCCAGGTCACGGGCGATGCCCATGTTGCGGACCATCGACCGGCCGACGAAGGCGACCTTGCGGCCGTGCTGGTGGGCGGCGTCCAAAACCTGCTGGATGCGGTGCACGTGGCTGGCGAAGCTGGAGACGATGACGCGGCGCGGCGCGGTGCGCATCACCTGCTCGATCGCCGGATTCAGCTCACGCTCGGAGGTGGTGAAGCCAGGTACTTCGGCGTTGGTGGAGTCGGTGAGGAACAGGTCCACGCCCTCCTCGCCGAGGCGGGCGAAGGCGCGCAGATCGGTGATGCGGTCGTCGAGAGGGAACTGGTCCATCTTGAAGTCGCCGGTGTGCAGCACCATCCCGGCGCGGGTGCGGACAGCGACGGCGAGGCTGTCGGGGATGGAGTGGTTGACCGCCACGAACTCGCAGTCGAAGGGCCCGAAGCCACGCCGGTCGCCCTCTCGTACCCGCACTGTGCGCGGCCGGATGCCGTGTTCCTTGAGCTTGGCCTCCAGGAACGCCAGCGTCAGCTTGGAGCCGACGACGGGAATGTCGGACCGCTCGCGCAGCAGGTACGGCACGCCGCCGATGTGGTCCTCGTGGCCATGGGTGAGGACCACGGCCACGATGTCGTCCAGGCGGTCCCGGATCGAGGTGAAGTCCGGCAGGATCACGTCCACGCCGGGCTGGGTCTCCTCGGGGAACAGCACGCCGCAGTCGACGATGAGCAGCTTGCCCGCGTGCTCGAAGACGGTCATGTTGCGGCCGATCTCACCCAGGCCGCCCAGGGCGATGACCCGCAGCCCTCCTTCGGGAAGAGGTGGGGCGGCTTTCAGTTCGGGGTGCGGATGACTCATACCCTGACGGTACCCGGAGAGCGGGACGGGGTGATCCATTGCCTGTGCGATCTCCCTTTCCCGACGGAGCGGGATACCCGCAGCGGGTGACTCGGCACGATCGGATCACGCCGGCGTCCGGAACAGGCAGGGGTGAAAGCGGTACCCTCGTCACCCCCAGCACCGAAAACGACCTCGTCGGCACCATCGGCCGGGCTCCCACTTCGATCCGGCGAGGAGGTGCTGCAGGCCGTCGGGCGTGCGGTGGCCGGCCTGCTCGGCCAGCTGCCGGCTGTTCTTGCGGGCCACCGGGGCGAGCAGCCCGCGTACGTAGTCCCGCCTGCGGCGGCGGAGCTCGACTCGGCCGAAGCGGTGCCCGATGGTCAGGAAGAGATCGTCCAGTTCGAGGTCCCACTGCGCGGCGGCAGACTCGGTGATCACCCTCGGAGGCTGCCCCGCCGCTGTCACTACCTGCGGCGTTGCCGCACGATCGAGGGGCGGTCTCCGTGAGACCGCCCCCGCACGACCGAAGTCCCGCTACACTCCCGCCACCCGGCGAAAGACCAGGTCAGACAGCGAAATCCTGCTGCAGTACTAGAAGAACCCAAGTTTCTTGGGGCTGTAGGAGCAAAGAACGTTCTTCGTCTGCTGGTAGTGGTCGAGCATCATCTTGTGGTTCTCGCGGCCGATGCCGGACTTCTTGTAGCCGCCGAAGGCCGCGTGGGCCGGGTAGGCGTGGTAGCAGTTGGTCCACACGCGGCCGGCCTTGATCTCCCGGCCGAGGCGGTAGGCGGTGTTGCCGTCCCGGCTCCACACACCCGCGCCGAGGCCGTACTGGGA
This sequence comes from Streptomyces actuosus, assembly GCF_016921115.1. GTDB lineage: Bacteria > Actinomycetota > Actinomycetes > Streptomycetales > Streptomycetaceae > Streptomyces > Streptomyces actuosus_A. The sequence goes on along the minus strand of NZ_JAFFZS010000001.1, from coordinate 626,648 downwards.
GTCGTTGGCGATCTTCAGGGCCTCGTCGACCGAGTCGAACGTCGTCACCGACACCACCGGGCCGAAGATCTCCTCCTGGAAGATCCTCATGTCGTTGCTGCCGCGGAAGATCGTCGGCTCGATGTAGTAGCCGTGTTCCAGACCCGGCACCGTGCGCCGCCCGCCGCCGGTGAGGACCTCGGCGCCTTCCTTCCTGCCGATGTCGATGTAGGAGAGGATCTTCTCGTACTGGTCGGAGCTGGCCTGGGCGCCGATCATGGTCGCCGGGTCCAGCGGGTCGCCGCAGACGATGGCGCGGGTCCGCTCGACGCAGCGGGCCATGAACTCGTCGTAGATGGCCGAGTGGACCAGTGCGCGGGACGGGCAGGTGCACACCTCGCCCTGGTTGAGGGCGAACATCACGAAACCCTCGACGGCCTTGTCCAGGAAGTCGTCGTCGGCCGCCATGACGTCCGGCAGGAAGATGTTCGGGCTCTTGCCGCCCAGTTCCAGCGTCACCGGGATGATGTTCTCGCTGGCGTACTGCATGATCAGGCGGCCGGTCGTGGTCTCGCCGGTGAAGGCGACCTTGGCGACGCGGGGGCTGGAGGCGAGCGGTTTGCCGGCCTCCAGGCCGAAGCCGTTGACCACGTTGACGACGCCCGGCGGGAGCAGGTCGGCGATCAGGTCGATGACGTACAGCAGGCTGACCGGGGTCTGCTCGGCGGGCTTGATGACGACGCAGTTGCCGGCGGCGAGGGCCGGGGCCAGCTTCCAGGCGGCCATCAGGACCGGGAAGTTCCACGGGATGATCTGGCCGACGACGCCCAGCGGCTCGGGGAAGTGGTAGGCGACCGTGTCCGGGTCGATCTGCGCGATGCTGCCCTCCTGGGCACGGACCACTCCCGCGAAGTAGCGGAAGTGGTCGACGGCCAGGGGGATGTCGGCGGCCAGCGTCTCACGCACCGGCTTGCCGTTCTCCCAGCTCTCCGCGACCGCGATCTTCTCCAGGTGCTCCTCGATCCGGTCCGCGACCCGGAGCAGCACGGCCGCCCGCTCCGCGGCGGGGGTACGGCCCCACTTCTGAGCGGCCAGGTGGGCGGCGTCCAGGGCGAGTTCCACGTCGGCCGCCGTGGAACGGGCCACCTCGGTGAAGGGACGGCCGGTCACCGGTGAGGGGTTCTCGAAGTACAGGCCGTCGACGGGGGCGACCCACTCGCCGCCGATGAAGTTGTCGTAGCGGCGGGCGAACTCGACGATGCTGCCTTCTGTTCCGGGCTGCGCGTACACCATGGCGGCTCTCCTCGGAGGACGGTGACTGCACTGCGGCGGCCGGTGCCGCCGCGTCGTGGCCCACTGTGACGCCGCGAGGTTGGCGCGAGGTTGGCGCGGCCCCGTGCGCCGCCCTTCAGTCGTCCAGCGCGATGCTGAGCCGGCCGACGGCGATCGAGCGGCGCGTGTCGTCCGGGGCGAGCAGCCGCAGCGCGTGCTCGTGCACGGCGACGTCGTACGGGGCGCGGTCCCCGTAGCGCAGGGCGTGCTCCGGGGATCGGGACGCCAGCACGGCCTCCCGGACCGCGACCTCGATCCGGGCCCGCCACTCCACGACGCCGGGCGCCTCGGAGCGGGGCAGCAGCAGGCCGCGGTAGTGGTGCAGCGCCGTGGAGGTGTCGCCGCGTTCCAGGGCCTGCAGCACCTCCACCGCGTCGCAGGCCACGGGGGTGGTCAGGGCGTAGCGGCGAGGCGTGATGCCGCCCCCGAGGGCGCGGCGCAGATGGGAGACCTCCGCCTTGAACGTGGACGCGGTCACCGGCCGGTCGCCGTAGAGGGCCGCGCGCAACTGCTCCGGGCTGAATCCGTCCGGCTCCAGGGCGAGCAGGGCAAGGATCTCCAGCTGGCGCGGGCGCACCGGCAGCGGTGTGCCGCCGCGTTCGGCCCGCGCCGCACCGAGGCAGCTCAGCCGCACCGGGAAGGCCGGGTCGGCCGGTGCCGTGCCCGGCACGCGGGCTTCGGCGGCGAGCCTGCTCTCGATCGCGGTGACCAGCGAACGCACGGTCGACATGGCCAGTGGATGCGAGCGGTCCCAGGTGGTGGACAGGTCCAGTACCCCGAGGACACGGCCGTCCGGTGCGTGCACCGGCGCGCAGTAGCACACCCAGCCGTGCAGGACCGACACCAGGTGCTCGGCGGAGAAGACGGTACTGGGGCGGCCCGTGCGCAGCGCGAGGGAGAGCGCGTTGGTGCCCATGGCGACCTCGTCCCAGCGGCCCCCGGGCGCGAAGTTGACCTGCTCGGCCCGCTGCCGCATGCGGCGCCCGCCGCACGTCCACAGCAGGGTGCCCGACTCGTCGGTGACACCGGTGACGAACCCGGCGTCGGCGGCGATGCTGTTCAGCTCCCCGGCGAGCTCGTCGACCGGCCGCCGCAGCGGGGAGGCGGCCCAGCGGCGCGCCACCGGGTCGCCGTCGGCGTCCGGCGCGCTGCCGCGTTCCGGGTCCACGCTGCTCAGGGAACGCAGCCAGGACTCGGTCACCTCGGGCCGCAGCGCCGTACCGCCGGGCGCGAGCGGGGCCTCCTTCAGCCGCGGGACCCACCGGGTCCACTCGCTCTCCAGCGTCGTCCTGCGCCGCCTGAGGTCACTGCGCTGTGACATCACTTCCCCTGCCGTCGTCCGGGGACCACCGCCCACGGTCCTCCCGGGTGGTGCTCGGCACCCGCGGTTCCCCGCGGATCGGGCCCGCATCCGGGTGCGGGCCGATGACAGAGTTATCGGCCACGCGGTGCGCAAAAGCAAGGTCGCGCCGCCGCGGACCCGCTCACGGGCCCGGGAGCGGCGGCTCAGCGGTACCGGCCGAACCGCTCCGCGATCATCGGTAGACGGTCGGCGGCGATCGCGTGCGCGGCGGCCCGCGGGCTGCTGCCGTCGGCTGCGGCGCGCTCCAGCACCTGTCCGACGGAGCCCGTCGCCGGTGAGGGACCCACGGCTCTCCCGCCTCCGGCAGGGGGCCCGAGGCTCCGGCATCGGATCCCCGGTTCCGATGCCGCCGGCCCGCCACCCGCGCCGCCCCTCGCCTCCGGTGCCGCTCCCGCGCATCCCACAGAGAACCCTCTCCTCCCGCAGCGGTCCCACGCCTCCCGCGAGGCACCTCCCGTTCCTGCTTTGTCGGAGGCGCCGACCATAATGGAAGACCCCTACTTCCTCTGGAGGTGCCGTGACCGGTTTCCGTCTCTCCGGCTCTGGGGCCCGCGCGCTTCGGCCCGCTGCCTTCGGCGCGGACCCCGGTGGTGAGCGCATGGCCCGCATCCGCCGGTCACCGCACTTCAAGGACGGTGTCTTCCAGAACCCGGGCGGTGTCGCACGCACCCGCCCGTCCGGGTCGGCGCTGGACTTCGCCCGGGTCTACTTCGACAAGGACGCCCGCGTGGGCCGCGCTCCGCAGGGCACCGTGCCCGTCCACGCGACGACCCTCGCCGACCTGGCCCGCCCGGCCGCCACGGGGCTGCGGGTGACCTGGACGGGCCACTCCAGCGTGCTGGCCGAGATCGACGGGCGCCGCGTGCTGTTCGACCCGGTGTGGGGCGAGCGCTGCTCCCCGTTCCCGTTCATCGGTCCGAAGCGACTGCACCCGGCGCCGCTGCCGCTGGCCGCGCTCGGCCCGGTCGACGTCGTGGTCATCTCGCACGACCACTACGACCACCTCGACCTGCCCACGATCAAGTCGCTGGCCGGCACGGACACCGTGTTCGCCGTGCCGCTCGGGGTCGGCGCCCACCTCGAACACTGGGGCGTGTCCTCCACCCGCCTGCGCGAGCTGGACTGGCACGAGGCGACCCGGGTCGACGGCCTCACCCTGACCGCCACACCCGCCCGTCACTTCTGCGGCCGGGGCCTGCGCAACACCCAGCACACCCTCTGGGCGTCGTGGGCCGTGGCCGGTGAGGAGCACCGGATCTTCCACAGCGGCGACACCGGCTACTTCGAGGGCTTCAAGGACATCGGTGCCGCCCACGGCCCCTTCGACGCGACGATGATCCAGGTGGGCGCGTACAGCGAGTTCTGGCCGGACATCCACATGACGCCCGAGGAGGGCCTGCGCGCCCATCTCGACCTCCAGGGCGGCGAACCGGGCGGTGTGCTCCTGCCGATCCACTGGGGCACCTTCAACCTCGCGCCGCACGCCTGGGCCGAGCCGGGGGAGTGGATGAAGGACGTCGCCGATGAGGCGGGGCAGGCCGTCGCGCTGCCGCAGCCCGGCGAGCCGTTCGAGCCGGCCGGGAAGCTGCCGACGGATCGCTGGTGGCGACCCGTGGCTCCTCCCACGATGCCCTCCTGGCGCCGGCCGCAGCCGGCGGAGATCTCCGTCGGGACCCGTGAGGACGATCTCGACTTCGTGGGCGAGCACTGACCGCGCTCCGGCCGACGGGTGACGCGTCCCCATGCCGCCGTGCAGGCATGGCGGCAGCCGAGTGGGCTTGAGCTGCTGTGACGGGCATCCGAGGCCAGGGGGCTGCGGCACAGGAGGTGAGGGCGCACCGGGGAAACCGGCCTCCTCGCCTTCGGCATACCGTTCCTGGCCGACCCGGACGTGATCCGCCGCTACCGGGAGAACCTGGAACCGCTCTGACCTCAGCACGCCGAGGCGGGACCGGCGGTGACGGCCTGCGGGGAGCGGGTGGGACCGGGACCGTGTGCGGGGGTGCCGCCGCGCCGACCCCCGGCCCCGTCCCTTGGGGGCGTTCCGCCCGGACCGCCGCCGCGGAGTGCACCCTCGGCCACCGCATCGCGGCCCACTCGGTGGGGAGGCGGGGGCGCAGCGCCCTCACCACTGCACGCGGCGGCCGATGAGTCCCTGGTGGTCGTCAGCCACATACCGGATCAACTCGGTGTAGATCTCCGTCGTCAGGAACGCCTGCCTGCCTTTCTCGGCGTGGGTGGTACTGGCCCACTCGAGACGATCGGCCCAGTGGTCCTCGGCCTCGTAGAGTTCGTAACCCAGGAATCCGGGCTGCGACTGCAGCCAGTCCGCCATCCGGCGGGTGGCGTCGAGAAACCCCTCTCGGCTCGTGCCGGGACGCAGGCGCATGATGACGATGTGGACACTCGACTCACTGCCGGTCACTGGATTCCCCCAAGTCGCCCGTGTCGATTCCCACGGTCCCATTCTGCTCCCCCTGTGGAGCGCGTCCTCCGCCAGGATCCGTCCGCGTCCGTTCCCACCCGGTGCGGCCGACGTGGGGCGCGTCGCAAGCCTGCCGGACCCGATCAGTTCGTTCGTGTCCCGCTCCCGGCGGAGCGTCGTGCAACGGGCCGTACCGCGCCGTTCCTGCCCTGCCGAGGACCGGAAGCCGCGCCGGGGAGACCGGCCTCACGGCCGAACGCCGCCTGCAAAGCCGTTCAGCAGGGGCTCACCCGGCGTGAGTCGAACCCTGCGTGAGCCCCCGACACGAGTCGCCCGGCCGGCCCGTCCGTGCCGCCCGCCGACCCCTGCGGGGCCCCGGCCCGCTCGGCCCCCCGGAGCCGGCGCGCCCGCGACTCTTACCGAAGTCTGACGCGACGCCCGTTCACGTGTTCAACGGGCCCAACGCTTGGTGTTCTCGATGGCGGCGCCGACGGGTCCGTTCGCCCGCCGCGTCCCTACCTCTTCCGACCCGGGAGCACTGAGATGACCGACCAGCTGTCCCTGGCGGCCCCGGCACCGCCGTGGGCACCCCGTACGGGCGACGCCCTTGCCCGAAGCCGTCGTCCTCGCGGCCCACAGTCGCCGGAGCACCCCTGGAACCCGGCTCCCCTGGCCCATCTCCCGCAGGAGCAGCGGTGGTTGCTGCGGGAGTTCGGGCAGGGGCCGGATGCCGCACCGTCGCACCCCTGCATCCACCACCCCGTCGAGGAGTACGCCGAGGCCCTGCCGGACGCGGTGGCCGCCGAGCACGAGGGACGGTCCATCACCTACGGTGAGCTGGACGCGCGGGCGAACCGCCTCGCCGCCCTGCTCACCGCGCAGGGAGTGCGCCCCGGCGACCGCGTCGGGCTGTTCCTGCGCCGCTCGCTGCCCATGCTGGTCGGCCTGGTCGCCGTCCTCAAGACGGGTGCCGCCTATGTGCCCCAGGACGCGGCGCTGGCGCCCGCCTCGCAGTTGGAGCACGTCGTGCGTGCCGCCGACATCACCGTCGTGCTGACGACATCGGCCTACGAGAAGACCCTCGCCCTGCCACCGGGTACGCGCCTGACGGCCGTCGACCGGGTGATGGAGGAGGCGTTGCCCGCGGACGCCGCCGGCTTCCGGCCGCTGCGCCTGGTCCAGCCCGACGACGTCTGCTACGTCCTGTTCACGTCCGGCACGACCGGGCGTCCCAACGGGGTCGCCGTCACCCACCGCAACGTCTGCAACCTGCTGCTCACCGCACCGGGGGACCTCGGGATACGGCCCGGCTGGCGGGTCGGCCAGATCCTCAACATCGCCTTCGACATGGCCGCGTGGGAGATCCTCGGAGCGCTCTCGCACGGGGCGACCCTGGTCGTGCGCGGACCCGACGCGGCCCGCGCGGTGCGCGACGTGGACGTGATCGTCGCGACGCCCAGCGTGCTCGCCACGATCGATCCCGAGTCCTGCGCCCGGGTACGGGTGGTGGCCGTCGCGGGGGAGCCGTGTCCGCGTGCTCTGGCCGATGCCTGGTCCCGGCGCTGCACCGGGGGCCACGGCCCCCGCCCGCCTGCACCGCCGGGCGGTGTTCGGCCAGCCGGAGATCCTGCTGGGGGTGATACCCGGCATCGGCGGCACCCAGCGTCTGACCCGGCTGGTCGGGCGGGCCAAGGCGCTGGACCTGATCCTGACGGGCCGCCGGATGGGCGCCGAGGAGGCCGAACGCGCCGGTCTGGTCTCCCGGGTGGTGCCCTCGGACGGGCTCGACCGGGAGGTGGCCGAGGCCGCGGCGACCGTGGCCGGGTACGGCCGGGCCGCGGTGCGTGCGGCCCGGGAGGCCGTGGACCAGGCCCTGGAAGTGGGGCTGAGCCACGGGCTGCGGTTCGAGCGGCGCTCGTTCCACGCCCTGTTCGCGACGGAGGACCAGAAGGAGGGGATGCGGGCCTTCCTGGAGAAGCGCCCGCCGGAGTTCACCGGGCGCTGACCGCCGCCCCGGCGGCACGAGGGTCCGCCCGCGCCGCCAGGGAGGGGGCGGGGGCCTGCCGGTGCCCGGCCGGTCCGCCCCCCCCGGGGCGATCGCGGCGGCGCTTCCCCGGGCCGGTGACACCGGTGCGGGGCGGACCGTGCCGGACCCCGGCCGGGGCGGACGGACCGCTCCGGCCGGGGCCGTCGTGCCGGGTGCCGCGGGGTCAGGCGCAGGTGCCGGCGGGCCGGGAGCGCGTCACCACGCTGCTGATGCCGGTGGTGGAGTCCAGCCACACCACCCGGGTGCCCGCCGCGGCGGCGGGGAACAACTGCTCACCCCGGTTGCAGGACACCCGCCGCTTGAGCGTCTCGCCGCCCGGGCGTGCGGGCGAGAACTGCCAGAGCTTGGCGAGGGACTTGTTGCGGATCTCGGTGTCCGGGACCCTGGCGACCATCGTCACCGCCTCGTTCGACGCGGTCAGATCCATGACGTCGAGCGCCCCGGGACCGTTCTCCGGGCTGAGGTCCGTGACGTCCGAGCCGTCGATCCGCGCGCTGCGCAGGGCTGTGGTGCCGTTGCCCCAGACCTCGTCGAGCAGCCAGTGCACACGGTCGCCGCTGAGGGCCGTCGGGCCGAGGCTCGTGCCGGGGGCCGCCTGCTGCACCACGGTGTCCTCACCGGTCGTCAGGTCCAGCACGCGGGTGCTGTACTCGTACACGGCTGCGACACGCCGGGTCTCCTGGTAGGCGATCCTGCCGTTGCGGAGCGAGGGGAAGCTCGTCCTGTGGTACCGGCCGCCGCCCAGCCGCACCAGGCTGTCCGGGTCGCTCATCCTCAGGTGCATCACGTTCCGCAGCCCGGCGCGGGCGCTGTGGTCGAAGACCACGACGTCGCCCTCGACCGCCAGGTGGGAGCCCGCGCTGCGGCCGGACCACAGGGTCCTGATCGGTCCACCGGCCAGCGGCCGGGCCAGGATCTCCACGGACTTCTCGCCGTACGCCTGCCAGACCACGGTGGTGCCGTCGGTGGCGGGATTGACGTGGTAGCGGCCGTCGTTGGGGCTGATCAGCTTGAGCCGGCCCTTGCCGTTCGTGCGTCCGGCCCACACCGAGTAGGGCTCGGAGCCGTCCTCGTTCGACTGGGACGCCACCCACCACGTGCCGCTCGCGCCCAGCGCGGAACCGGTGGTGTCGACCCGGCCGAGGAGCAGGTCCGAGTCGATGCCCAGGGCGCGCTCCCAATGGGGCACGATGCCGTGCGCGTCGAAGGCGCGCCGGACGTTCTTGAGGTCCTTGCCGCGCACGTCGAGGTCCTTGGCCGCCGCGATCACCGCGGCTCTGCCCTCGGTGAAGCCGTCGAGCGGGGTCAGGTACTCGGTGAGTGCCTTGTACACCACGGCGTCGGCGCGGGCGGGCCCGAGGTCCTCGCGGATGTCCCACAACGCGCCGGAGAAGAGGGTGGAGTTGAGGTGGACGCCGCCGTTGTCGGTGCCGAAGCCGACGCCGAGGAAGGACGCGGCGGTGGTCCGCCCGTCGTTCAGGTCGCGGAAGGAGCAGGCCCGTGGCGCCTTCGTGCGGCACAGCGTCTCGCCCATCAGCCCCGCGTCGGGGTCGTCCATGGGGATGCGGTAGGCGTGCGTCTCGATGGCGTTGCCGAAGTAGTCCGCGATCGCCTCGTTCATGGCGCCGGACTGGCCCGCGTAGACGAGGTTCGCGGAGTGGGAGATCACCCCGTGCGTCAGTTCGTGGCCGACGACGTCCAGCGACGCGGACAGCGGGCGGTACTCGGCGTCGCCGGTGCCGTAGGCGATCTTCTGGCCGTCCCAGAAGGCGTTGACGTAGGGCTGCCCGTAGTTGGTGATCCCGACCAGCGACTTCACGGCCATGCCGCGGCCGTCGAGGCTCTCGCGCCCGAAGGTGTCCCGGTAGTAGTCGTAGACCTGGCCGGCGGCCCAGTGCGCGTCCACCGCGCCGGCATCGGTCGCCTCGGCGCCGAACTCGGCCGTCGGCGAGGCGAACTCCTTGATGCCGTCGGGCCACTTGCCGACGACGTCGGACACCCAGGTGCCGCGGGCGTCCCAGGTGGACAGGACATTGTCGGAGCCGTTGCGGGTCCTCGACCGGTCGCGCAGCACATAGGCGCCGAGGGCGTCGTCCCGGGTCACCCGCAGGTGCGTGGCGCGGCCGTTGAGCCGTACCCCGGACCCCGCGGCCTCGGTCCCCGACGAAGCCTCCCCGGCGGGCTCGGCGGCCCGGACGCCGGCCGCTCCGCGGGCGGGGGCCGCGGCCGGTGCGTCGAACGTCGCGAGCCCGCTGTACTGGAGCACCGGGTACCCGGCCCGGGCGTCGATGTACACCTCGCGCAGCACCGGCTCGGCGTGCCCGGGGGCCTGGCCCCGCACCGTGATGTGCCGGGTCAGCACACCGGTGCCGGTGGGCAGCACGACGAGGCCGCTGGAGACCCCGGTGAGCTGCGGGACGTCGGCCTCGCCGTGCGCCGGCCCGTCGAAGCGCCGTCCGTCCAGTTCGGTGCGTACGGCGTCGACCGCGCGCTCGACGGCGAGGTCGTCGCCGACGGTTGCCGTCGTGCCGGTGTCCAGCCCGGTGAAGTACTTCCCCGAGGTGCCGGTGACGACCCTGCTGCCGCCCTCGGTCTCCATGCGGACCACGTACTGTCCGCCGAGGACCGGCACGCCGTGGTACCGCTGCTGCAGCCGGACCGTCTCGCTGCCGTCGCCGGTGACCGTGGCCACGGGCTCCAGGTCCCGGGCGGGAGCCGGTATCCGGTAGCGCTCCGTCCGCGCGGCCAGGTGGGCCGTCGCCGCGCCCGCCGCGTCGCGGGCGGCCGGTGCCCGCTCCCGGATCCCGTCGACCAGCGACGGTGTCGCGGTCCGCTGCCCGGGGATCACCTCGCCGGGGCTCGGCAGGGGCTCGTCGCCCGCCGCGCTCGCGACGGCGTCCGGCGCCGAGACGAGCAGTGCGGCGGCGCCGATGAGCGCCGCCGCACTGGATATGCCGCTTCGTCGAAACCTTGCCCCCGCTCCGGCTCTCGCCCCCGCTCCGGCTCTCGCCCCCGCCGTGCGTAACTCCGCCGAATCCTTCGAACCCATGCCGGTCGAACGCATGTTCCCCCCATCACCACGGGTGTGTGGAATGCGGTCCGGCCGCCCTGCGCGGCCGGGCAGGGACATGTAACCCGCGGTGCGGTGACGCATCAACGGGGCAGGAGCCGCCGCAGGCGACTTCCGGACCACACCGCGCGCGGCTCCCGCGGACCGCGAGGCGGCACCGGGCCCGGGCCCGGCGGGTCACCGCGGGGCCCGGCGGGTGCGCGGCCCGGCTCGCGTCCCGGGCCGCGGCGAGACCTGAAATCGACAGTGCGTCCGAGGGCGGTCGGAGCCGCCGCGACGACGGTCCCCGGGCGGAACCGGGGCGGGCGTGGACAACCCGGTCGGGGGTACCGGAGTGGCGTGCACCGGGAGCGCCCCGGTGCAGGGACGCCGGAGTCCCTGCGACGGACCCGGGCCGGAGCCGGCCCCGCGCTGCCCCGAGGGTCGCGTGCGTCCCTGCCCGCCGGGCCCGGCCGCACGCCCCGCGGTGGAAGGCGGTGGCGGAAGCCGCCGCGGGCCCGGACCCGGTCCGCGGGTCGGCACGTATGCTTCCCACAAGGGGTGCCCACCGGTCGTCGTCGCCCGGGAGCATGCATGGCCACCGTCGATCCGCGCGCACAGGGTCTCTCCGCGTACGAGCGGTCGGCCTGGCGGGACGCGTACGAGCACCTGTCGGCCGCGGACCGGCAGCGTCCGCTGCCCGCCGGCGATCTCGACCGGATGGCGCGAGCGGCGTACCTGATCGGCGCCTTCGATGCGGCGGCCGGGTCCTGGGAGCGAGCCCACCACGCGCACCTGGCTCAAGGCGAGGCCTCGCCCGCCGTACGGTCCGCGTTCTGGCTCGGCATCATGCTCGTCCTGCGCGGCGAGGAGGCCCGGGGCGGCGGATGGCTGGCACGGGCGCAGCACATCCTCACGGACACCGCACTGGACTGCGCCGAGCAGGGCTACCTGCGCATCCCTGCGGCGCTGCAGGCGCTGGACGGCGGCGACGCCGAGGCCGCACACCGCGCGTTCGTGGAGATCACCGGCATCGCCGAGCGGTTCGACGACGCCGACCTGCGGGCCTTCGGGACGCTGGGACGGGGCCAGGCGCTGGTCGCGCTGGGCGGGGTGGCGCGGGGCGTGGCGCTGTTGGACGAGGCGATGGTGGCGGTGACGACGGGCGAGGTGTCGCCGATCACCGCGGGGATCGTCTACTGCGCCGTGATCCTGGCCTGCCGCGGGGTGTTCGACCTCCGCCGCGTGCAGGAGTGGACGGCCGCGCTGAGCCGCTGGTGCGCCGCGCAGCAGGACCTCAAGCCGTACCGGGGCCAGTGCCTGGTGCACCGGTCGGAGATCATGCAGCTGCGGGGCGAGTGGGCCGATGCCATGGACGAGGCGCGGCGGGCCTGCGAGCACCTGTCCGACCCGCCCGGCGACCCGGTGATGGGTATGGCGCTGTACCAGCGTGGCGAACTGCACCGACTGCGCGGCGCCCACTCCCGGGCCGAGCAGTGCTACCGCGAGGCCGTCGGCCACGGGCACCCGGCGCAGCCGGGCCTGGCACTGCTCCGGCTGGCACAGGGCCGCGTCGACGACGCGGCCGCCGCGATCCGCCGGGCCGTCGCCGAGACCCGCGGGCCCGAGGAGCGGCCCCGGCTGCTGGCCGCTTGCGTCGAGATCGAGCTCGCCGCCGGATCCGTCGACGCCGCGCGGGACGCCGCGGACGAGCTCGACCGGATCGCCGCCGGCTTCGACTCGCCCTACCTGCGCGCGGTGGTGGCGTACGCGCACGGCTCCCTGCTCCTCGCCGCCGGCGAATCGGAGGCCGCGTGCGCCGCCCTGCGCAGCGCCTCGGCCGCCTGGCACGAGATGGACGCTCCCTACGAGACGGCGCGGGTACGCCTGCAACTGGCGCGGGCCTGCCTCCGGATCGGCGACCACGACACGGCCGAGATGGAGCTGCAGGCCGCCGGACGGGTCTTCGAGCACCTGGGTGCCGCCCCGGCCCTGGAGGAGGCGCGGCGGCTCCTGCGGCGGGCGGGCGGCGCCGCCCACCCGGGTCCCGGCGGACTGACCCCCCGTGAGGTCGAGGTGCTGCGCCTGGTCGCGACCGGTGCGTCGAACCGGGAGATCGCGGACCGGCTCGTCATCAGCGACAGGACGGTCGCCCGTCACCTGAGCAACATGTTCACCAAGCTGGGCGTCTCCTCCCGGGCCGCCGCCGTGGCGTACGCCTACGAGCACGGGCTGTAGTGTGCTGCGCCGGAGACGGCGTCGTCCCTGGTCATGATGGACAAGGCGGTTCCCGGCGGCCTTGATGTGCACCTGATGCGTGACGACTGCCCCACCCGCAACAGCCCGGGGTCAGGACCTGGCGCGGCAGACACCCCCGCTTCCACGTCCACCTCACTCCCACCGGCTCGTCCCGGATCAACCGGGCGGAGCGGTTGTTCGGTCTGCTGACGGGCAGGCTCGTCCGCCGCGGCGTCCACACCTCGGCGGAGGCGCCGGAGGGCGACATCAGGAGCTGGATCAACTCGTGGAACGAGGACTCCAGGCCCTTCACCTGGATCAGGACCGCCGAGGTGATCCTCGGATCCCCCTCGCCGACCACCTCACCGAGGTCGCACCGCCGGCCGCCGAAGACCGGCAAGAGACCCGAGACCGCGATTTCCGGCGCAGCGCACCGGATGCCGACGTCTGCGTCGGACAGGTGGCGCCCGGCGCCGGGTGGCGCGGCGGAGAAGGATCCGTGCGCGACGGCTTCACGAGTCGTGAACTCATAAGTAACCTGACGTGCCATCCGCTCGATTCCTGACATGCTCACGACCACAGATCATCCGCACCACACCCTGTGCTCGTTCGGCACCCCCACTGCGGAGGATTGAGTGAACGACATCCGGCACGACTTGCAGCACAGACCCGTCACGCCCGAAGCGGGCTCCGCCAGACCGGACCGCGCACCCGAACAGGTACCCGGCGCCGACGTACGCCCTGGGCTCACCCGGCGCGGACTGATCACCGGTGCCTCGGCAGCGGGCGCGGCGGCACTGATCGGCAAGGGCGCGGAAGGACGGCCGAACTCCGACCAGTCCCGGCTGCTGGACACCGCCCTTGCGGCAGCCAGCAGTTCGGCCGGCCTCAGCGACATCGAGCACGTCGTGGTGCTGATGCAGGAGAACCGTTCGTTCGACCACTACTTCGGCACGCTGTCCCAGGTGCGTGGCTTCAGCGACCCCGATGTGCGCACGCAGAGCAGGAACGGGCACGACTACCCCGTGTTCGACCAGTTCGGCTTCCAGCCGGGCGTGGGTGTCACGCCCTCCGGCTATCTGCAGCCCTTCCGCCTGCAGAGCAGGCCTCCCTTGGAGAACGGCCAGAGCACCAACGACGTCTCCCACAGCTGGGCGACGCAGCACCGCAGTTGGAACGGCGGCGCCATGGACTCCTTCGTCGACGCCCACCTCGATGCGGACGGCGCTGCCAACGGGCCCGTCACGATGGGCTACTTCACCCGCCAGGACCTGCCGTTCTACTACGCCCTGGCCGACGCGTTCACCATCTGCGACGGGTACTTCTGCTCGGTACTCGGTCCGACCGACCCCAACCGGCTGATGCTGATGTCCGCTTCGATCGATCCGGAGGGCGAGCACGGCGGCCCGGTGGTGCAGACCTTCGGCAACCGCCTGGCCGAGTACGGCAAGCTCAGCTGGGAGACCATGCCGGAGCGGCTGCTCGAAGCCGGGGTGAGCTGGAAGGTCTACAACGACCCGCTGGGCGTGCTCGCGATCAACCCGCTCCCGTACTTCAAGAACTACACCAACCCGTTCTCCCGTACCGGCATCGAACTGGTCGGGCGGGGGCTCACGCCCAGCTACCCGGCCACGTTCAAGGCCGACGTGGCCTCGGGCAGACTTCCCTCGGTGTCCTGGATCATCCCGCCGCTGGCCGAGTGCGAACATCCCGCTGCACCACCGCACTACGGGGAGTACTTCGTACAGCAGGTGCTGTCCATCCTGGTCTCCAACCCGGATGTGTGGGCCCAGACCGTGGTACTGGTGGTGTACGACGAGAACGGCGGCTTCTTCGACCACATCACCCCTCCCACGGCACCCGAGGGCACCCCCGGCGAGTGGCTGGCCACGCTGCCGAGCGCCGCAGGCGGCGTCGACGGGCCGACAGGGCTCGGCTTCCGGACCCCTGCACTGGTCATCTCCCCCTTCAGCGCGGGGGGATACCGCTACTCCGGCACACTGGACCACACCTCGGTACTGCGTTTCATCGAGACACGCTTCGGAGTGGAGGTACCCAACCTCTCGACCTGGCGCCGCGGCGTCACCCACGACTTCACCGGTGCCCTCAACCTGACCCAGGCACCCACCACCGCCTTCCCCCACCTCCCGCCGGTCTCGCTGGGCGACACCGAAGTCGCAGAGCAGGCGGTGCTCAACGCCCTGGCGGGCACCCTGGGCGTCGGCATCCCCTACCCGCTGCCCCAGGCCAACAGCATGCCGGCCCAGGAGTCCACCCCTGCACGCCCGGCCGTACCCCGGTGACCCCGGTCGCGGCGTGCGCCTGTGGGCACCCACCGCCGGCACCGCGCCCCGGTGGTCACCGCATCCTTCGACGTGGACTTCCCCCTCCTCACGGGCGCAGGAGCCCACCTCCACGATCGTCCCGCCATCCGCGCCGCCCACTGGATGCTCGGTACCGGCGGTCCGGCCCAGTGGGCCGCCGCCCCCGGAACCGGCGTCCCGGAGAAGTTCCGCAGCCTGCCCGGCAGCCGTTCTCCCCGCTACCCGCCCAGCGTCCCCCTCACCCTGGAAACGGGCACGGCCGCACTCGTGACGGCCGCGCTGGTGTGGCTGGGGGGCGACGGGCGGCTGAGCGCCGGTCGGGGTGGTGGAGCACGGAGGTGAAGGTCCGCTTGCCGCCCGGCGACCTGGCCTGGCTGGGCGGCCTGGCGCAGGCCGCCCGGGCGCCGCCCGGGATGAGCAGACCGCCGAGCGCCGGACCGCAGGCGGTGATGCCCCCCTGACGGTCGTTGCCGGAGAAGGGCGGCGCCTCCCGAGCGGAGGGCTGCGCGCTCCGCGGCTCGCCCCCCGCGGTCGCACCCGCCGTCAGGCGTCCCGAGGCAGGAGGACGCGGGCGAGTTCGATGCGGGACCGGATGTCGAGACGCGTGAAGACTCCACGGAGGTGGTGGTCGATGGTGCGGGGGCTGAGAAGGAGCTGGGCTGCGATCTCACGGTTGGTGGCGCCTTCGGCAGCCATGCGGGCTATCACCAGTTGCTGGGGCGTGAGCCGTTGCGTGAGGTCGTCCTGTTCGCCGACAGCGGTTCTGGGCAGAGCCGCCTCACCGAGGGACCGCAGTTCGGCTCGTGCCTGGGCGGCCCACTGCGGAGCGCCGAAGTGCTCCAGCGACTGCAGTGCGCTGAGGAGCCGGTCACGCGCCTCGGCACGTCGGCGGGAGCGGCGCAGGGCAGAGCCGAAGAACAGCTCCGTGCGAGCACGTTCGAAGTCCTGGACGCCGGTGGTGTGGAGGTCCAGGGCGGTGCGGAAGTACGCGTCGGCCTCCGGCCCGGCGGCGAGCAGAGCTCGGCAACGGGCGACGAGGGCGCGGTGGGTGTCGGACCCGACGGCGTCGACCCAGCGCTCGTAGAAGTCGAGGGCGTGGTGGGCGAGGGCCGTGTCGCCGGTGCGGACGGCGGCTTCGACGTAGTGCGGGGTGGCGAGATGCCGAATGACAGGGTGCCCGTTGCTGATGAGCGCGCGCAGGCGTGCGACGGCCGCCGCCGGCAGGCCCGCACCGAGGTCGAGGAATGCCTGCGCCCAGAAGCTGAGGGCCGAGGCGAGCCCGAGTCCCCGTGGCAGCGCGTACTCTGTCGCCGCCTCCGCCTGCGACTGGCAGGTTTCCCGGTCGCCCCGGATGGCGGCGCACATGGCGAGTGCGGCTCGGAGATGACAGGCGCCGCTGTCCTGTCCGCTCTCTTGGGCCTGCCGCAAAGCTTCTCGTACCGCCGCCTCGGTGGCCTGGGGACGCGAGCACCAGAACTCGGCGTAACTCCGGAACTCCAGTGCCTGGGGCAGCGCAGCACCGTCGTTGCGGATGCGTGCCGCGGCGGCGGCCCGCATGGTCGCCGAACGAGCCCGGACGGGATCCCCGAGCAACATCGCGGCAACGCCGTCGTGGATGAGAAGGATGGGGTCCTGCTGGGGAGCCCCGCGCCTCGGAGCGCTCTGCAGCGCCCGACGGGCCCCGTCGTAGTCGCCTTCGGCGGCAGCGGCGAGTCCGGTCAGCGTCCCAGGTGGCGTCAGGCGGCATCGGAGGGCCACCTCGACGGCCTCACGGCACCGTCGCAGGTCCCCTGAGTAGACCAGGGCCTCGGTGGCACGGGCCAACAGGTGGGCGGCACGCTCGGGGTCACGCTCCGCACACCCGGCCGCGGCCGACAGCAGATCCTCGAAGGCCTCGCCGGCATCGCCGCCGCGCAGCGCGAGGACACCGAGCATCGCGGTGTCGCCGCCTGCCCTGGCGAGTCGGCGGGCCCGGTCGGAATCCCCGGCGTGCCAGGCGTCCGTGGCGGCTTCTCCGAGCAGTGTGGCGCTGCTGCCGTGGTCCGGATGCAGTGCGGCGGCCCGCTCCAGCAGAGCACAAGCCAAAGTGTGCCTGCGGTGGCGGCGGGCAGTATGCGCTGCTGCTTCGAGCTCGGCGGCGAGTCGCTTGCTGGGCCCGAGAGCCGCAGCACCGCGATGCCAGGCACGCTCAGGCGCCTCGCTGTCGTGGTGGAGTACGCGCGCCAGCAGGCAGTGAGCCTCCCTCCGGTCCACTACCGAAGCGCCCTCATAGACCGCGATGCAGGCCCAGCGGTCGTGGAAGGTGATACCGGTGGCCGAGTGGTGGGCGAGATCGGCGGCCTCCGCCGGAGCCACCGCCCGACTGTCCATGCCGGCGGCCACCACCGCTCGCGAGAAGGCGTTCGTCGCCACCGGATACTGGTCGCACGCGGCGAGCAGCACCAGCCTGCGCGTATCGGCGGGCAGGCGGGATATCCGGCGCCGCAGTTCCCGCAGCCTGGCGGGTGCGAGCTCTGAGGGCTCGCTCGGCAGGGGGTCGACACCGTTTCGCTGTCGGTCCGTCAGAAGGCCCAGTGTCTCGGCTGCGGCCCGTGCATCACCGTGCACGGCTCGCAGAACGCGGCTTCGGACGCCTTCGGAAAGGTGTCCGGCCAAAGGCATGGTTTCACATTCGGTCGGCATGTCGGCGTGGCCAGAGGTGGGGGGTGGGGGGTGGGGGATCGCGCGGGCTGCACCGAGCGGAGGTTACTGGTGAGTTACTCGCGCGTAAAGACCTGCGGCACATGCGTATCGGTCCTGCGGCTGACAGGACTTCACATGAGAGCCGGGCGGGTGGCGGTGGCTTGCCGGGGCGGGCCGGCGGGCCGGGTCGGCGCCTGAGTGGCCTCCGCCCGTCCTTCGAGGGACGGCAACCGGCGTTGAGCAGACCCGTACACGGAGACCGGCGACTTCACCGATGCCGGGAGGGCGGGGTCGGCCCGAGACTCCATCCACCCCACCTCGGTAAGGAGCACTGTGAGACGTCTTGTGCGGAACAGCACCGCAATCGTGACCACTGCCCTCGCAACGGTCATTCCGGCCCTCGTCGCGACGCCGGCCCACGCCGCTACGCGCAATCCCGTGATCTTCGTGCATGGCTTGAGCAGTTCCGCCGGCACCTGGGACACCTGGGTCTCGAAGTTCAAGTCCGACGGCTACTCCTCCTCGGAGCTGTACACCTGGTCGTACTCGTGGAGTCAGTCCAACAAGACCACCGCGGCACAGCTGGCCACCAAGGTGCAGCAGGTACTCGCCCAGACCGGGGCCGCCAAGGTCGACCTGGTCACTCACTCCATGGGCGCGCTCAGCGCGCGCTACTACCTCAAGAACCTGGGCGGCACCGCCTACGTGGACGACTTCGTCTCGACGGCCGGCGTGAACCACGGCACGGACGTCTCCGCGCTGTGCGCATGGCTCTACACCTCCTGCAAGGAGATGACGAGTGGAAGCAGCTTCCTGACGGCGCTCAACTCCGGTGACGAGACGCCTGGCAACGTCGACTACGCCGCCTACTGGTCGAACTGCGACGCCGCCATCAACCCGGACTCCAGCGCGAAGCTGGCCGGCGCCACCAACGTGCTGGTCGGATGCATCTCGCACACCCACATGAACGAGGACTCCGGCGTCTACAGCCAGGTCCGCGACTTCATCGCCTGACGGACTCGGGCCGGGGCCGCCTCCCGCCGCTGGGGCGACCCCGCCACTGCTCCGCCGACGGTGCCGGGCCGGTCGTGGCCGATCGCCGGTCACAGGGAGTCCGCCGATGCGGCCGATGCATGCGCTGCGGTGCCACGGGCGAGGCCGGCCACTGGTGGCCCAGGACGGTGAGAACCATGACGACGGGGCGCCGACCGCCACGGCGACATGCGGGCCCCGACCCCACAGCCTCTGCACGAGTACCACCACAGCCGTGGTGAAGCCCTGCCCCGGCTCACCACCCACGCCCTGGGAGTGGTGGGGGAGCGTGCCGGGCGCCGCTCCGGGGCCGACGTCGGCTGTCGGGGCACCGGACCGCGCCGCGAGGCAGTCCGCCCGCCGAGGTGCGCTCTGGTGGGCCGGAGCCACGCGGGCCGGGGCGGGTGGGCCCTCTCCCACATCCACGTCCGAGCCGACTGCGCAGAAATACCCACACGGTGCGAGGCGGCGAATGGGTGAGGCGACCGATGCGCCCAGCGCCGCCGCAGGGGGACCCTTCCAGTGACCCCCTCGGTCCCTGCCCTGCCGCCGCCGGACCACGGGACCTCCAGGTCGTCCGGCGCGCCGGGCACCGAGGACGCGGGAAGGAGGCCGTGATGAGCACGCAAGAGCGCGGACTGCCGGGACGACCCGCCGCCGAGCAGCCCGACGCCTTCCTCGACGCGCTGCGCGCGGCGATGGAGCCGTCACGGGAGGAGGAACCGGCATGAGGACGAAACTGTTCGAGGTCACCGGGCTCGACGGCGGGCACGTCGGCCTGACCTCCGCACAGATCGAGCAACTCGGCACCCGGCTCGAAGGGCCGCTGCTCACGGCCGGGGACGACGGCTGGGACGAGTCCGTCCGGGTCTGGAACGCCATGGTCACGGCGAAGCCCGCCCTCGTCGTCCGGCCCGCGTCCGCCCGGGACGTGGCCGCGGCCGTGCGCTTCGCCGCGGACCACGGCCTGCTGCTGAGCGTCAAGGGCGGCGGCCACAACATCGCCGGGACGGCACTCGCCGACGGCGGGCTGACCCTCGACATGTCCGGCATGCGCGAGGTCACCGTCGATGTCTCCCGCCGCCTCGCGCACGTCGGCCCGGGATGCCTGCTGCAGGACGTCGACCGGGCGACCCAGGAACACGGCCTCGCGACGGTGCTCGGGTTCGTGTCCGAGACGGGCGTGGCGGGCCTGACCCTCGGCGGCGGCTTCGGCTATCTGACGCGGCGGTTCGGATGGGCGGCCGACAACCTGGAGCAGGTCGAGATCGTCACGGCCGACGGCGTGCCGACGGCCGCCGACCGGGAGCACCGTCCGGACCTGTTCTGGGCGGTCCGCGGCGGGGGCGGCAACTTCGGTGTCGTCACCCGTTTCACCTTCCGGCTGCACGAGGTGGGCCCCGTCGTCACCGGCGGCATCGCCGCCTGGCCCGCCGACCGCGCCGACGACGTGCTCGCGACGTACCGGGAACTGACGGCGACAGCACCGCGCGAGCTGACGGCGGTGGCGGTCGTCCGGCTCGCACCGCCGGCGCCGTTCGTCCCCGCCGAGTGGCACCTGCGGCCCGTCGCCGCGCTTCTGGTGTGCCACAGCGGCACCGACGTCGAATCCGACCTCGCCCCGCTGCGGGGTCTGGGGGAGCCGCTCTTCGACCTGATCGGGACGAAGCCGTACGTGGCCCAGCAGTCGATGATCGACGCGCTGGAGCCCAAGGGCCTCGACCAGTACTGGAAGGCCGAGTTCCTGCCGGACCTGCCGGAGGACTACCTCCCCGTCTTCCGGGACGCCGCGCTGGACGTCGCGTCGCCCCTGTCCTTCTCCGTCGTCTTCCATCTCGGGGGTGCGCTGAACGACATCGACGGCGACGGGGGAGCCGTCGGCAACCGGGAGGCGAGGTTCATCAGCGGCTTCTCCGGGGTGTGGCCGCCGCAGGCCGACGGTGAGGGGATCGTCGCCGCCGTCCGCCGGGGGTGGGAGCGGATCCGGCCGTTCTCGACGGGCGGGAACTACGTCAACTTCCAGCTGGCCGAGGACGACACCACCCGGACCGCCGACGCCTACCGGGGCACGTACGAGCGGCTCCGCCGCATCAAGGCGCGCTACGACCCGGACAACGTCTTCCGCGTCAACCGCAACATCCCACCGGGATGAGTGCCCCTGCCCGCGGCCGCCCCTGGATCACCTCCCGACCTGCGTCGTGCGCGCGACGAGGAGGGCGATGTCGTCGTCGGCGGAAGCGGGCATGAGGCGCGCCAGGAGGCTGTCGCACAGGGCGTCGAGCGAGGGGAAGGGCTCGGCGAGCGTGTACGTCAGCTCGGCGAGCCGCTCGTCGATGTCGGTGCCGCGGGACTCGATCAGACCGTCGGTGTACAGCACGAGGACGCTGCCCGGAGCGAGGACGTGGTCGGTCGTGGTGTAGCGCGCGCCGCCGACCCCGAGGGGGACGCCGGGCGGCAGGTCCAGCAGGCGCACATCGCCGTCCGGGGTGATCAGGGCGGGCGGGGGATGACCGGCGCGGGTCAGCCGGCAGTGGCCGGTCGCGGGGTCGACGACGGCGTACAGCAGGGTCGCCAGCATCGGTTCGGCCAGATCGTCCAGTGCGGCTTCCAGCTGGGCGAGGATCTCCCGCGGCTCCAGGTCGAGCCGGGCCAGCGTGCGGATGCCTGCGGAGAGCCGGCCCATGACCGCCGCGGCGGTGATGCCGTGGCCCATGACGTCCCCGATCAGCAGGGCCGCCCTGCCACCGGGCAGGGACAGTACGTCGTACCAGTCGCCGCCGACCTCGTTGGCGTCGCTGGCGGGCAGATAGCGGTGGGCCACCTCGATGCCCGTCGGCGGGGTGATGTGCTGCGGCAGCATGCTGCGCTGCAGCGTGACGGCGGTGTCGTGCTCCCGGTGGTAGAGGCGTGCGTTGTCGATGCTGACGGCGGCGCGCGCGGCGAGCTGGGAGGCGAGGGCCACGTCGTCGCCGTCGAACGGCGCACCGGCGCGGGTGCGGTAGAAGGTGGCCACGCCCAGCGCGAGGTCACGGGCGACGAGCGGGACCATCATGAACGAGTGCGCGCCCACCTCCAGCAGTTGGGTGGGCCGGCTGCTGTGGCGGGCGGCGGGCGCGATGCTCTGGGCGTCCATCCGGGCCAGCAGGAACGGCCGCCGCTCGGAGAGGGCCAGGGTGTAGGGGGCCGTGGCGGGGAAGACCAGGGTGCGGCCGAGCGGGGCGAGCATGTCGGTGACCGGGGAGCCGGACAGCGGAGCCTTGCCGAGGCGGCGCAGGCTGATCCCGCCGGCGAGCCCCGGGCCGGGCTCGTCCCCGCGGGCCAGGGTGTCCAGCACGTCGACGGTGGCTGCGTCGCCCAGGGCGGGAACGGCCAGGTCGGCGAGTTCCTGCGCGGTGCGCTCCAGTTCCAGTGTGGAGCCGACCCGGATCGACGCCTCGCTCAGCAGGGCCAGACGCCGTCGCCCGGCTTCGGCCTCGGTGTGGGCGCGCTGCTGGTCGGTGATGTCGAGCAGGGAGGCGATCACGCCGATCGGCCGGTTCCCGGGGTCCTCGACGCGGACGTAGGAGCACGACCACACCCGGTCGTGGTCGGGGTCGGCCGGGGTGCGGCCGACCCGGCGCCGGTCGAGCACCGGCTGCCCGCTGTCGACGACGCTCTGCATCGCCTCCTCCATGTCGCGGGCGTTGACCTCCGGCAGCAACTGGGACAGCCGCCGGCCGATGTGGGCGGACTCCGGCAGGCCGTTCATCTTCTCCAGGGCCGGGTTGACGCGCAGGAACCGCAGCTGCGTGTCCAGGACGGCGATGCCGACCGGGGAGCGGGCGAACAGCCCGTCCCAGACGGCCGACGAGCCGCGGATCCGGCGGGCCGCGTGCGCGTCGGCCGCGAACACCATGACCGCGGACGTGTCGTTGTGGCGGTCGGTGACGGGACCGGCCCAGATCTCCAGCTCGATCGGATGCCCGTCCGCGTGCCAGGCGGTGACGGTGCCCATCACGCCCCGGCCGCCGGCCACCGCCTCCCACAACGACCGGCCCAGGCTCCGGTCGGCGCCGGGGTGGAGCAGTTCGGCGATGTGCCGTCCCACCACCTCCTGGGGGGAGTGGCCCAGCAGTTCCTGCGCGGCGCGGCTCCACCGCACGACGATGCCGTCGGCACTGGTGACCACCTGCGCCACCGGCAGCGCGCCCATCCACCCTCCGGCCTCCCGGGCGGCACCGCTGACCAGTTCCTCCACCGGCTCACTCACCGGACGCCTCCTCGCCGACGAACGGCAGCGGGGTCCCGGCCCGGCGGAGCGTGGTGGCCGGCGTGCACGGGGACCGCGGACGCGTCCGCGGAGTCCCTTCCTCCTCCTTGCCGTCCGCCGGCGCGGGGCCACTGCACCGGGGCACCGCGCACCTCGGTGCGGACGCGGCCCGCCGCGCCGCGCAGGGGCGCCCGGCCGTTCCGCTCGCCCGGCGCGCGGTCGACGGGACCGCGGCGGGTACGCGGGCCGGTGAGCCGGCGGAACCGGCGCGCACGGACGCGGCCGGCCCGGCCCAGTCGCGTTGTCACACCACCATGGTCGCCCCGTCGGGGCGCGAGCGCCCGTCCGGCCGGTCCCGCCCCGGGGGCGTACCGCTCCCTCGGGACGTAGCGCGGGAACGTGCCGCCACGGGACGTGCCAGGGGAGTGGGGGTGCGGCGGAAACCGGCCCGGCGGCGGCCGGGGACGCGCGGCCCGCAGTCCCCGGGCTCCATCACCCTCCCGGGCTCCCTGCCCCGGCCGACCCGGCCGTTCGCGCCGCACCTATTCGCGCGGCATTCGCGCGGCAGCTGCTGTCGGCGCCGCACCTGCCGTCCGTGCGGTCCTGCCGTCCGCGCCGTCAGGACGGCAGGTCCTGCTCCGCCCAGACGACCTTTCCGGCCGGGGTGCGGCACGCCCCCCAGCGCCGGCACATCATGTTGATCAGCTGCAGTCCGCGGCCCCCCTCGTCGCTGAGCTCGGCATGCTGGATCTGCGGCAGATCCGGGCCCGTGTCGGACACCTCCACCGTCAGCCGCTCGTGCCGTACCAGCCGCAGCTCGCCCGGGGCGTGTCCGTAGCGCAGGGCGTTGCCCACCAGTTCGCTCACCACGAGTTCGGTGCTGTCGACCAGGTCCGGCAGTCCCCACTTCGGCAGCACCTCGCGCACGGTGCGCCGGGCCCGGGACGCGGCGGATCCGTCGGGCGGCAGCGCGCACGTGTGCGCCTCGTCGCCGGGGGTGACCGGTACCGTCCCGGCGATGAGGACGATGGCGTCGTCCTCGGGGTCCCCGCCAGGCCGGGACCGGACCGCGTCGCAGACCGCCGCTGCCTGGGGGAGCGCCTCACGGGCGGTTCGCCTCAGACCGGCCAGCTGCGCGTCGACGTCGGTCGTGCGGGATCTGATGAGCCCGTCGGTGTACAGCATCAGCCGCCCGCCCGGCGCCACCGTGCACTCGACCGGGTCGTACGGGATCACCCCGGTACCCAGCGGTGCCCCGACCGGCAGGTCGACGTAGCAGTCGGTGCCGTCGTCCAGGGTCAGCAGAGGCGGCGGGTGGCCGGCGCTGGCGATGCGGAACGTGCTGCTGCACGGGTCGTACACCGCGCACAGGCACGTGGCCACCTGCTCCTCCTCCAGATCGCGGACGGCCAGGTCGAGGCGGGCCAGCATCCGCTCCGGGGCGATGTCCAGTGCCATCAGCGTCCGGGCCGCCGTACGCAGTCTGCCCATCGTCGCCGCCGCGGCCAGCCCCCGACCCATCACGTCCCCGACCATCACCGCGCTCCGACCGCCAGGCAGCGCCACCACGTCGAACCAGTCGCCGCCCACTCCGGCCGGGTCCGGGGTGGGGGTGTAGCACGAGGACACCTCCAGCCCGGGAGTGCGTGGGGTGGCCCGGGGCAGCAGGGTCCGCTGCAGCATGACGCCCTGGAGGCGCTCCCGGCCGTACAGGCGCGCGTTGTCGATGTACACGGCCGCCTTCGAGGCCAGCTCCATGGCCAGGGCCAGGTCGGCGCGGGTGAACGCGGGACGCCTGCCCGCCCGGATGAAGTCGGCCAGCCCGAGGAGCTCCCCCCGGGCGATCAGCGGGACCGCCATGTACGAGTGCACGCCCGCCCGGCGCATCAGCTCCGCCGCCTCGGGACCGGGGGCGACCGCGTCGTGGTCGGCCCGGGTCATCCGGCCGACCAGGACGGGTCTGCGGGAGGTCAGGCACTGCGCGCCCAGGCGCTGAAGGGTGTGCACGGACGGCTGCCCCACCGGATCGGGGGCCAGCTCCAGCCCGTGGACCTGGGACACCGCCATGGCCCGCAGCAGGGCGCCCTCGTGTCCGTCGCGGCGGTCGCCCTCCTGGAAGCGGAGGACCGACTCCAGCAGGTCCACCGCGCAGCCGTCGGCGAGTTCGGGCACGGTGAAGTCGGCCAGCTCCTCGGCTGTGCGGCGCAGATCCAGCGTGGTGCCGATGCGTAGACCCGCCGCGTTCAGCCAGGCCAGCCGGTGACGTGCTCCCAGTACCTCGGCCACCGGGGACAGGACGTCCCGCAGGGCCCGGCGCCCTCGGGGAACCCATGGGCCGGGCCGGGAGCGCCACCGACCCGCTGTCGTCCGCACACGGCACCTCCGTCACGTTCTGCCTCAGTCGATTCTGCCCGGTGCGCCGCCACCATGCCCGCCTCCCGGCCGGACCCGCCACAACCTTCCTCGTGCGGACGGGCACGGACGGTCGTCGTCCCGCGGCTCCTCCGGCCGACGTGACGCGCCGGACCGGCATTCTCCCGCGTCGGCCCGGCCGGGCCGACGCGTGCTGGCGCACGCGCCGCGGCAGCACCTCCTCGAAGGCGCCGCCGGGTCCGGAGGCGTACGCCGAGGTGCGGGCCCGTCGGGCCGGTTCGCGGAACCCACACTTCGTCAGGTCGTCGGTCGTCGGTCGTCCCGTTGCCCGTTGCCCGTTGCCCGTTGCCCGTTGCCCGTTGCCCGTTGCCCGTTGCCCGTGAGCCGTGAGCCGTGAGCCGTGAGCCGACGGGGCGGCGGCTGGTTCGGCGACGACCCGGTCGGTCGCCCTGGCGACCGACCCTGATGGGCCGTCAGGCCGCAGGCAGGCGCGGACCGCCGGGAGGATGCCCCAGGATGGGCGTATGACGGGTCCGAGGGCGGTGACGGTCGGCGTCGATCTGGCCGCGAGCGCGCGGCGCACCGCGGTGTGCCGTGTCGTCTGGGGCGGCGGGAGCGGGCTCACCCCCGAGTTCCTGGCACCGGAGGGGGACGAGGACCTGCTGGCCCTCATCCGCGCCGCAGACAGGACGGGCCTCGACTGCCCGCTCGGGTGGCCGTCGAGCTTCGTGGCGACCGTCGGCGCCCACCACCGGGGCGAGCCGCTGCCTGCCCCGGTGCGTTACGAGGAACGGGAGGACGGCCGGGCCGGGCTGGACCCGCTGAGGTTCCGGCTCACCGACGACCTCACCTGGAAGGCGACCCGGATGCGGCCACCCCTGTCGGTCTCCACCGATCTGCTGGGCGTCGTGGCGCTGCGCGCCGTCCGGCTGCTGGCCGCGCTCGGCTCCCCGGACGCGCCGGTGCCCCGGGACGGCTCGGGTCAGGTGGCGGAGGTGTACCCGGCCGCCGCCCTGCGGTGCTGGGGCATCCGCCCCCGCACCAGCTACAAGCGGGCCGGGACGGAGGCCGGGCCGGTCCGGGAGGACATCGTGCGGTCGGTGGAGCAGGGTCTGGGAGTGGTGCTGCCGGAACCGGTGCGGGCGCAGTGCGTCGACAGCCACGACCGTCTCGACGCGCTCCTGTGCGCGCTCGTCGCGCGCGCCGTCCAGATCGGCGGGACCCGGGGGCCGCGGACCGCGGCCGAACGGGCGGCGGCCGAGCGGGAGGGCTGGATCCACCTCCCCGGCTGCAGCCTCGCGGCGCTCGTCCCCTGACACAGGCCGCCACGACCGCATACCGCCCGTGCCGCCCGCGGCAGGCCGACCGGCGTGCGGACGGGCATTCGGCGTAGCGGACGCCCCGGCCCGTCGGCGCGGCGACGCGCGACCGGCGTCGGCTGTGCGCCGCGCGGGAGCGGTTCCGGGCCGGGGGCCGAGCGGTCGGGGATCGGACGGGGACCGGAGGCGGCCACCGGCCGACGCATTTCGACCGCCTCGTGACACGACCACTCCCCTTCGCGGGTGAATGCTGCGGTGCCCGCCGACGGCGTCCTGCGGTCGGGTCGCGTCGTCCCGGAAGAGGCACCGGCAGGGACAGGACATCCCCCAGCCCGAGGTGTGGTCCGATTTGCGATCGCTTACGGCCGGATGTGATCAGAATAGATCGAAAGGGGGCTGGATCGGGGCGGACTCGAGTGCGGGTTGTCGATCGTTCGTGCGAGCCCTCATACCAGAGTGGGACGCTTTGCGGGTGACTTTGTCAACTGCCCATCGCACCTGATGCGTTGGCGACTACTGTGAGTGGCCGAGTTGCGCACCATGCGCGAGCAAACAGGCCCGACGGACCAGTACGAGGACACCGATGTCTCACCTCCGCGCACCGGCCGCGCGCGCCGACCGCCGTGAGGGCGGCGGGCGGCACGGGCGGCCGGTAGCCCGCACCCTCCCCGCCGTGCCCGAGACCCACATACGGCCACAGCTCCTGCGTCTGGCCGTCCTCCCGCCCGTCGCGGTCGCCCTCAGCGCCTGCGCGGCCGTCCTCTTCGCCGTGCGCTCCAGCGGCACCCGGCCCGGCCTCTCCCTGTGGGCCGTCCTGGCCGGCGCCGCGTCGGTCGCCGGAGCGGGGATCGTCATCGCCGCCGTGGCCGCCGGCCGGGCCGCCAGGGGAATCAGCGAGCGCATCGGCGCACTGCGCCGCAACAGTGCGCGCGGCGAGGCCGATCTGCGCTCCCTCGTCGAGGCGCTCCGCCGCGGCGACGCCCCGCCGCAGCGCAAGACCCGCGGCCAGCCGCCCGCCGACGCCGACGAGTTCGAGCTGCTCGCCGCCGACCTGGCCCGCGCGCAGCTCTCCAGCCAGGCCGGCAGCCGGCAGAAGCTGGAGGTCTTCGTCAACCTCGCCCGGCGACTTCAGTCCCTCGTGCACCGCGAGATCTCCATCCTCGACGAGCTGGAGAACGAGATGGAGGACCCCGACCTGCTCAAGGGGCTCTTCCACGTCGACCACCTCGCCACCCGCATCCGCCGCCACGCCGAGAACCTCGCGGTGCTCGGCGGCGCCGTCTCCCGGCGTCAGTGGAGCAACCCCGTCCCCATGACGGAGGTGCTGCGCTCGGCCATCGCCGAGGTCGAGCAGTACTCCCGGGTCAAACTCGTGCCGCCCGTCGACGGCGAGGTGCGCGGGCACGCCGTCGCCGACGTCATCCACCTCCTCGCCGAACTCGTCGAGAACGCCACGGTCTTCTCGGCCCCGCACACCCAGGTGCTGCTCCGCGCCAACCTGGTCACCTCCGGGCTCGCCGTCGAGGTCGAGGACCGCGGCCTCGGCATGCCGGTCGAGGAGCAGCACCGGATGAACGCCCTGCTCGCCGACCCCGACCAGGTCAACGTCGGCCGGCTGCTGGCCGACGGCCGTATCGGGCTGTTCGTCGTCTCGCAGCTGGCCCGGCGCCACGGAATCCGGGTCCGCCTCCAGAGCAACATCTACGGCGGTGTCCAAGCCGTCCTCGTCGTCCCGCAGGACGTGCTCGGCGCGGCGCGGGGAGCGGACGGATCCGCCGCGGCGCAGCCGGGGCAGGAAGGCGTCGTGGGCGGGACGGGACCGGCTCCCGCGGGCACGCCGGCGGCCCTGCCGCCCGCCGCCCCGGAGCCCCGCACCGCGCCGGCCGCGCCGCAGCCCTCCCCGCGCACCTCCCCGACCGGGGATCCCGGCCCCGTGGCGGCCACGACCGTGCCCCATGCCGGGCACCGCCGGGCGGACCGCGACCCCGCGGACGTCCCCGCCGCACCGCACCACCCGGAGTACGACACCTCCGACCCGGCCGGCCCGCCCCGGCCCGTGGACCTCGACACCCGCGCACCCGCGGCCGCGCCGCCCGCGCCCCGCGCGGCCCGGGACCCCGACGGGCCCCCGGCGCCGCTTCCCGTGCGCGGGAGACACGAGGACCGGGTCAACCCCGCCGCCGCGCCGCCCGGCATCCATGCCGAGGACCGGCCCGCCGTCGAGGACGACGGCGGCTCACCGGCCCTACCGCGTGTCGGGCCCGCCCACGGCACCGCGGGCCCGCCCCGGCTGCCCCGCCGCCGCGCCCGGGAACACCTCGTCCCCCAGCTGCGCGGAGGCCCCGCGTCGCGCCCGGAGTCCGAGCAGCCCGCCGGTCACGACCCCGGCCTGATGGCCGCCTTCCAGCGCGGAATCGGTCTCGCCGAGGCCGGCCCGGGCCCCCGTCCGGATGCCGGACCGCCCCCGGAGTCCACGACCCCGACGGCTCGGCGCCCCGCCGACGAACCGCCCCCGGCCGCATCCGAGGCGCGCGCCGTCCCCACGGGCCCGGCGTCCGGGGCACCGCGCGCCCGGGACGGCCGGGCCGAGCCGGGCCCCGAGCACACCGCCCCGACCACCCGGCACGACGGGAGCGCACCGGCCGGATGACCACCACCCGCACCACCCCGGGTACCGGCCCCACTCCCGGTACCAGTCCCCGCCCCACGCTCAGCTCCGCCCCGAGCGCTCCCGCTGACCTTCGTATCCCAAGGAGTCGATCCACCATGGCGAGCGACGCGCCGACCGGCCGTGTCTCCGACCTCGACTGGCTGATGAGCGGCCTCGTGCAGCGCGTACCGCACACCACCAGTGCCGTGCTGCTGTCCAACGACGGGCTCGTGAAGTCCGTCCACGGACTCGACCCGGACAGCGCCGACCACATGGCCGCCCTGGCCTCCGGCCTGTACTCCCTCGGCCGCAGCGCCGGAGTCCGCTTCGGCGACGGCGGCGACGTCCGTCAGGTCGTCGTCGAACTCGACTCGACGCTGCTGTTCGTCACCACCGCCGGCTCCGGCACCTGCCTCGCCGTGCTCGCCGGCCGCGAGGCCGACGCGGCGGTCCTCGGCTACGAGATGGCGATGCTGGTGAAGAGCGTCCGCCCCTACCTCGTCACCGCACCCCGGCAGCAGGCGGGGGAACCGACGGTGATGCGGCCTTGAGCGTGGCGGCGGCCGGCGACGGACCCTGGCTCGACGACGCGGCCGGGCGTCTGGTGCGGCCCTTCACCGTCAGCAACGGCCGCACCCGGCCCACCGTCCCGCTCGACCTGATGTCGCAGCTCATGGCCACCGGTGCCACCCCTTTCGGCTACCTCGGCCCCGAGCACGCGCAGGCACTGGAGCTGTGCCGGGCGCCGATGCCGGTGGCCGAGGTGGCCGCCCATCTGAAGCTGCCGGCGGCGGTGACCAAGGTGCTGCTGTCGGACCTCGTCGACTGCGGAGCCCTGACCACCAAGCCCCCCGCGTTCCACGACCACCCCACTGACCGGGCCCTTCTGGAGGCAGTGCTCGATGGACTACGACGACAGCTCTGAGACGGCTTACACCGACGACGGCGACCCCTTCCCGACCGCGCTGAAGATCCTCGTGGCGGGCGGCTTCGGGGTCGGCAAGACCACCTTCGTCGGTGCCGTGAGCGAGATCGCGCCGCTCAGTACGGAGGAGCTGCTGACCACGGCCGGTGCCGCGACCGACAAACTCGACGGCATCGAGAACAAGGTCGAGACGACCGTCGCCATGGACTTCGGCCGTATCACCCTCGATCCGGAGCACGTGCTGTACCTCTTCGGCACCCCCGGCCAGGAACGCTTCTGGTTCATGTGGGACGAGCTGTGCGAAGGCGCGCTCGGTGCCGTCGTCCTCGCCGACACCCGGCGACTGGAGGAATGCTTCGCCGCCGTCGACTTCTTCGAGGAACGCGGCCTCGGATTCATCGTCGCGATCAACGAGTTCGACGGCTCGCACCGCTACGACCCCGCGGAGGTGCGCGCCGCGATCGACCTGGACCCCGGGGTCCCGGTGGTGCGCTGCGACGCCCGGATCTCCGCGTCCGGGGTGCAGACCCTGCTCACCCTCGTCCGGCACCTCATCGCCCACGCGCCCGCCACCACCGCGCCCAGCCGCGGCGCCCACATGTGATGCCCGCCCACCAGCCACGGAGCCCGTACATGCGCCACGTCCACCAGCCCGGAGCCCGGGCATGAGCTACGACCCACCGCGCCCGGCCGGTCGGCTGCTGCTCACCCCGGAGGACCGGGACGTCCCCGCCCGGCTGGCCCGGCTGCACGCACTCGGCCTGGGCCGGCGATCCGAACCGGCCCTGGACGCCTTCGCGCACCACCTCGCCGACCTCAGCCGGGCGCCGTACGCGGTGGTCAACTTCCCGCACGACGGAGGGCAGTTCTTCGCGGGCCTGCACGCACCAGCCCCGCCCCCGCCGCCCCCCGGCGGTACGCCCCGCCCCGCACTCGGCCGCACCCTGCCGCGGGACCACGGTTACTGCCCGCACGTCGTCGTCCGCCGTCGCGCCCTCGCCCTGGAGGACGTCCGCGACTACCCCCGCTTCGCCGGCAACCCGGTCGTCGACGACTTCGGCATCCGCTCCTACCTCGGTGCCCCGCTCATCGACAGCACCGGCACCGTCCTCGGCACGGTGAGCGTGGCGGACACCACGCCCCGGCCCTGGGGCAGGGACGGCCTGGCCGCGATCAAGGCGTCGGCCGCGGACCTCGTCGCCCGACTGGAGCGCAGTGCTGCCGACGGCCTGCCCCCGTGAACGGCCCCGCCGGCCGACGGAACGGGCGCGTCCGGGGCTCCACCGAGCGTGTCGGCGCGCCGCCCCGACCGGGCCGGAACGCCTCTGTCGGTGCAGGTCAGTGGGTGTGAAGGAAAGCTGAGGCGGCGCTTAAGAAAACCTCGATGGACCGCGGCGCCCGACGTGCGGCAGATTGCTCCACGATTCCACTTCCCTCCCGGGCACGGGCTCTCTCGGCATGCCCGCACCCGGGAACGCACCCACAGGAGCCGTAGCGTTGAAGGCGCTGGTCAAGCAGAAGGCGGAACCCGGGCTGTGGCTCGCGGACGTCCCGGAGCCCGAAGTCGGCTCCGACGACGTCCTCATCAAGGTGCTGCGCACCGGCATCTGCGGCACCGACCTGCACATCCGGTCCTGGGACGGCTGGGCCCAGCAGGCGATCCGCACCCCCCTCGTCGTCGGGCACGAGTTCGTCGGCGAGGTCGTCGACACCGGCCGCGACGTCACGGACATCAAGGCCGGCGACCTGGTCAGCGGCGAGGGCCACCTGGTGTGCGGCAAGTGCCGCAACTGCCTGGCCGGGCGCCGCCATCTGTGCCGGGCCACCGTCGGACTCGGCGTCGGCCGCGACGGCGCGTTCGCCGAGTACGTCGCCCTGCCCGCCTCCAACGCCTGGGTCCATCGGATGCCGGTCGACCTCGACGTGGCGGCGATCTTCGACCCGTTCGGCAACGCCGTGCACACCGCGCTCTCCTTCCCGCTCGTCGGCGAGGACGTGCTGATCACCGGCGCCGGCCCGATCGGCCTGATGGCCGCCGCCGTCGCCCGGCACGCCGGGGCCCGCAACGTCGTCATCACCGACGTGAGCGAGGAGCGGCTGGACCTGGCCCGCAAGGTCGGCGTGAGCCTGGCGCTGGACGTGACGCGCGCGCCGATCGCCCACGGGCAGCGCGAACTGGGCCTGCGCGAGGGCTTCGACATCGGCCTGGAGATGTCCGGCCGGCCCGAGGCGCTGCGCGACATGATCGCCAACATGACGCACGGCGGCCGGATCGCGATGCTCGGCCTGCCGGCCCAGGAGTTCCCCGTCGACTGGTCGCGGATCGTCACCTCGATGATCACCATCAAGGGCATCTACGGCCGCGAGATGTACGAGACCTGGTACGCCATGACCGTGCTCCTCGAGGGCGGCCTCGACCTCGCCCCCGTGATCACCGGCCGGTACGGCCACCGCGACTTCGAGGCGGCGTTCGCCGACGCGGCCAGCGGCAAGGGCGGCAAGGTCATCCTCGACTGGACCGCCTGAGTCCACCGCGTACGCCACCAGCATTCCAAGGAGCTGTCCCATGTTCGACACCGTGCGCGACGACCTGCGCGCCACCCTCGACGAGATCCGCGCCGCCGGCCTGCACAAGCCCGAGCGGGTGATCGGCACCCCGCAGTCCGCGACCGTCGAGGTCACCGCCGGCGGTCGTCCCGGCGAGGTCCTCAACTTCTGCGCCAACAACTACCTCGGCCTCGCCGACCACCCCGACGTGGTCGCCGCCGCCCACCGGGCCCTGGACCGCTGGGGCTACGGCATGGCGTCCGTGCGCTTCATCTGCGGCACCCAGGAGGTGCACAAGGAGCTGGAGGCGCGACTGTCGGCGTTCCTCGGCCAGGAGGACACGATCCTGTACTCCTCCTGCTTCGACGCCAACGGCGGTGTCTTCGAGACGCTGCTCGGCGAGGAGGACGCGGTCATCTCCGACGCTCTCAACCACGCCTCCATCATCGACGGCATCCGCCTGTCGAAGGCCCGCCGCCTCCGCTACGCCAACCGGGACCTCGCGGACCTGGAGGCGAAGCTGAAGGAGGCGTCCGGCGCGCGGCGCCGCCTGATCGTCACCGACGGCGTCTTCTCCATGGACGGCTACGTGGCGCCCCTCCGGGAGATCTGCGACCTCGCCGACCGCTACGACGCGATGGTCATGGTCGACGACTCGCACGCCGTCGGCTTCGTCGGCCCCACCGGCCGCGGCACGCCCGAACTGCACGGCGTCATGGACCGCGTCGACATCATCACCGGCACCCTCGGCAAGGCGCTCGGCGGCGCCTCCGGCGGCTACGTCGCCGCCCGGGCCGAGATCGTCGCCCTGCTCCGCCAGCGCTCCAGGCCGTACCTGTTCTCCAACACGCTCGCCCCGGTGATCGCAGCGGCGTCGCTGAAGGTCCTGGACCTGCTGGAGTCCGCCGACGACCTCAGGGTGCGCCTCGCGGACAACACCGCGCTGTTCCGCCGCCGGATGACCGAGGAGGGCTTCGACGTCCTGCCCGGCGACCACGCCATCGCCCCCGTGATGATCGGCGACGCGGCTCGCGCGGGCCGGATGGCGGAGCTGCTGCTGGAGCGCGGCGTGTACGTGATCGGCTTCTCCTACCCGGTCGTCCCTCAGGGCCAGGCCCGCATCCGCGTCCAGCTGTCCGCCGCGCACTCCACGGCCGACGTCGACCGGGCCGTGGACGCCTTCGTGGCGGCGCGGGCGGAGCTGGGGGACTGAAGCGCTCCGGCGCCTTGAGATAATCGGTCCGATGATCGAGGCACGGCGGCTCCACATCCTCCGTGCGGTGGCCGACCACCGCACGGTGACCGCGGCTGCCGCCGCGCTGTACCTCACCCCCTCGGCGGTCTCCCAGCAGTTGACCGCCCTGGAGCAGGAGACCGGCCACCGCCTGGTCGAGCGCAGCGCCAAAGGGGTACGGCTCACCCCGGCCGGCGAGATCCTGCTGAGCCACACCAACGCGGTCCTCGCCCAGTTGGAGCGGGCCGAGTCCGAGCTGGCCGCCTACGGCTCCGGCCAGGCCGGCACGGTCACCGTCGCGGCGTTCGCCACCGGCATCGCCCTGGTCGTCGCCCCGGCACTGGCGCGCCTGGCCGTCGCGGCGCCCGGGATCCGCATCCGCGTCCAGGACGCCGAGGGTGACGCCAGCCTGCCGATGGTGCTGGACCGGCAGGTCGACGTGGCCGTCGCCGTCGAGTACCGCGGGGCGCCGCCCGCCGACGACCCGCGCCTGACCCACGTCCCCCTGTACGCCGAGCCGTTCGACGCGGTCGTCCCGGTGCACCACCGGCTCGCCGACGCGGCCGAAGTGCCGCTCGCCGACCTGGCCAAGGACCCGTGGATCGGCCCCTACCCCGGCAACCCCTGCCACGAGGTGGTCGTCCTGGCCTGCGAGAACGCCGGTTTCCAGCCCCGTCTGGAGCACTCCTCCGACGACTTCCGCGCCGTCGTCGCCCTCGCCTCGGCCGACGCGGGCGTCGCGCTCGTCCCGCGCTCCGCGCTGCGCGGCATGGATCTGTCCGGAGTGGTGGTGCGCCCCGTCGACGGCGTGGCGCCGACCCGGCGCGTCTTCGCGGCAGTGCGCCGGGGTGCCGAGGAGCATCCGCTGATCCGCCCGGTGCTCGACGCCCTGGAGGAGGCGGCGCGGGCGTGAGGCGGGCGTAATCCGGCTGTCTCACATCCGGGATACCGTCCCGTACATGAGAAGCGATCCCGTCCCGCCCGAGCAGGGCTCTTCCACCCCCGAGCCCGACCCCGTCGACGCCCGTCTCGCGGCCCGTCTCGCCGAGCTGCGGGCCCGGCACGGCTGGTCCCTGGACGAGCTGGCCGAGCGCAGCGGGGTGAGCCGGTCCACGCTGTCCCGCGCCGAGCGCGCCGAGACCAGCCCCACCGCCGCCGTCCTCAACCGCCTGTGCCACGTGTACGGGCGGACCATGTCCCAGCTGCTCAGCGAGGTCGAGGCGAAGCCCGCCCCGGTGCTACGGGCCGCCGAGCAGCCGGTGTGGCAGGACCGTGCAGGCGGTTTCGTACGGCGGGCGGTGTCGCCGCCGCACGCAGGACTGCGCGGCGAGCTCGTGGAGGGCCGCCTCGCCGCGGGTGCCGACCTGGCCTACGACCGGCCTCCCGTGGCCGGCCTGGAACAGCACGTCTGGGTACTGGAAGGCGCACTGGAGGTCACGGAGCAGCACGTGGCGCACCTGCTGGAGGCCGGTGACTGCCTGCGGATGCGGGTGTGGGGTCCCACACGGTTCCGCAGCGTGGCGGACGCCGAGGCACGGTACCTGCTGGCGGTGGTGCGGCCGTGATCCTGCGACGGCTCGACGCGTCCGGGCTGCGGGAGTACGCCGGTCCGCTCGCGGATCTGCTGGCCGACACCGTGGCCGACGGCGCCTCGGTCGGCTTCCTGGCGCCGCTCGACCGCGTCGCTGCGCTGGCATGGTGGCAGGAGCGCGCCGATGCGGTGGCCGCGGGTCGGCTGGCCGTGTGGGCGGCGGGGGACGGCGGCGCGGTCGCCGGCACCGTCGGCCTCGCCTTCGCCGACAAGCCGAACAGCCGCCACCGCGCCGAGTTGGTCAAACTCATGGTCCGTCCGCAGGCCCGCGGACGGGGGCTGGGCCGCACCCTGCTGGCCACCGCCGAGGAGGCGGCGGCCGTCGCCGGCGTCTCCCTCCTGCACCTGGACACCGAGACCGGAAGCCCCGCCGAGCGCCTGTACGCCGCCGCGGGCTGGACCCGTGCGGGCGTGATCCCCGACTACGCGGCCGACCCGGGAGGCGTCCTCAAGCCCACGACGCTCTACTACAAGGCGATCGGGCCGGTCCGCCGGCGGCAGCCGGAGGCCGACGGAACGGGCTCCCGTCAGTCCTGAAGGAAGCCCGTCAGTAATGGAGAAGCGCGGGCCGCGCCACCGCCGCTAGCGTGACCGGAGCCAGTCACCACCGAGCTGCGACCCGAGGCGACAGGGAGAGTCGATGACCAGGGCCACGAGGCCGGACGCGCAGGTACCGGAGCCGCACGCCGCCGACAGCCACGATCTGATCCGCGTGCACGGCGCCCGCGAGAACAACCTCAAGGACGTCGACGTCGAGATCCCCAAGCGGCGGCTGACCGTCTTCACCGGAGTCTCCGGCTCGGGCAAGAGCTCGCTGGTGTTCGACACCATCGCCGCAGAGTCGCAGCGGCTCATCAACGAGACCTACAGCGCCTTCGTGCAGGGCTTCATGCCGAACCTGGCCCGACCCGAGGTCGACGTCCTCGACGGGTTGACCACCGCGATCATCGTCGACCAGCAGCGGATGGGGGCCGACCCCCGTTCCACGGTCGGCACCGCCACCGACGCCAACGCCATGCTGAGGATCCTCTTCAGTCGCCTCGGCGCGCCGCACATCGGCCCGCCCGGCGCGTTCTCCTTCAACGTCGCCTCGGTCAGCGCCAGCGGCGGTTTCACCGTCGACCGGGGTGCCGAGAAGACCCGGACGGAAAAGGTCACCTTCAGCCGCACCGGCGGGATGTGCACCCGCTGCGAGGGCCGGGGCACGGTCTCCGACATCGATCTCACCCAGCTGTACGACGACTCCAGGTCGCTCGCCGAGGACCCGTTCACCATCCCCGGCTACACCGGCGACGGCTGGGTGGTCCGGGTCATCAGGGAGTCGGGCTTCTTCGACCCCGTCAAGCCGATCCGCGCCTACACCAGGGAGGAACGGCACGACTTCCTCCACCGCGAGCCGACCAAGGTGAAGATCAACGGGGTCAACCTCACCTACGAGGGGCTGATCCCGAAGATCCAGAAGTCGTTCCTGGCCAAGGACCGGGAGGCGATGCAGCCGCACATCCGGGCCTTCGTGGACCGGGCGGTCACCTTCACCGCCTGCCCCGAGTGCGACGGCACCCGGCTCAGCGAGGCGGCCCGGTCCTCGCGGATCGGCGGGGTCAACATCGCCGAGGCCTGCGCCATGGAGATCAGGGATCTGGCCGCATGGGTCCGCGGGCTCGACGACCCCTCGGTGGCGCCGCTGCTGACCGCCCTCCAGCAGACCCTCGACTCGTTCGTGGAGATCGGCCTCGGCTACCTGGCCCTCGACCGTCCTTCCGGCACGCTGTCCGGCGGCGAGGCGCAGCGCGTGAAGATGATCCGCCATCTCGGCTCGTCCCTGACCGACGTCACCTACGTCTTCGACGAGCCCACCACCGGCCTGCACCCCCACGACATCCAGCGCATGAACGACCTGCTGCTGCGACTGCGGGACAAGGGCAACACCGTGCTCGTGGTGGAGCACAAGCCGGAGGTCGTGGCCATCGCCGACCACGTCGTCGACCTCGGTCCCGGCGCGGGCTCGGCGGGCGGCACCGTCTGCTTCGAGGGCACCGTCGAGGGCCTGCGGGCCAGCGGCACCGTCACCGGCCGCCACCTCGACGACCGCGCGGCGGTCAGGAAGACCGTCCGCAAGCCCACCGGCACCCTGGCGGTGCGCGGCGCGAGCACCCACAACCTGCGCGACGTCGACGTCGACATCCCGCTCGGGGTACTGACCGTCGTCACCGGCGTCGCCGGGTCGGGCAAGAGTTCTCTCGTGCACGGGTCGATCCCCTCCGACGCGGGAGTGGTGACGATCGACCAGACCCCGATCCGCGGCTCCCGGCGGAGCAACCCGGCCACGTACACCGGACTGCTCGACCCGATCCGGAAGGCCTTCGCCAAGGCCAACGGCGTCAAGCCGGCACTGTTCAGCGCCAACTCCGAGGGCGCCTGCCCCACCTGCAACGGTGCCGGCGTCGTCTACACCGACCTGGCGATGATGGCCGGCGTCGCCACGCCGTGCGAGGAGTGCGAGGGCCGGCGGTTCCAGGCGTCGGTGCTGGAGTACCGCTTCGGTGGCCGGGACATCAGCGAGGTGCTCGGCATGCCGGTGTCGGAGGCGGAGGAGTTCTTCGCCGCCGGTGACGCCCGCACCCCCGCGGCCCACAGGATCCTGCGGCGGATGGCCGACGTGGGCCTCGGCTACCTCAGCCTCGGCCAGCCGCTCACCACCCTCTCCGGCGGCGAGCGTCAGCGGCTGAAGCTGGCCACGCGGATGGGCGACAAGGCCGGTGTCTACGTCCTCGACGAGCCGACCACCGGCCTGCACCTCGCCGACGTCGAGCAGTTGCTCGGCCTGCTGGACCGGCTGGTGGACTCCGGCAAGTCGGTCATCGTCGTCGAGCACCACCAGGCGGTCATGGCGCACGCCGACTGGATCATCGACCTCGGCCCCGGCGCCGGCCACGACGGCGGCCGGATCGTCTTCGAGGGGACGCCCGCCGACCTGGTCGCCGACCGCTCCACGCTCACCGGCCGGCATCTCGCCCAGTACGTCGGCGCCTGACGGGCCCGATCGGCCGGGCGGGCCTGATCGGCCGGACGGGGACGGGGACGGGCGGGCCGGGCGCATGTCAGTGGCATTGACTACGGTGCGGAGCATGCCGGATGCCGAAGACGTACGCCGTATCGCCCTGTCCTTGCCGGACACGACCGAGAAGACCGCCTGGAGCATGCCCACGTTCCGGGTGGCGGGGAAGATGTTCGCGACCCTGCCCGAGGACGAGACCTCCATGGCCGTGCGCTGTCCCAAGGAGGAGCGCGACGAACTGGTCCTCGCCGAGCCGGAGAAGTTCTGGATCGCCGGGCACGAGGCGCAGTTCGCCTGGGTCCGGGCCCGCCTGGCGGTCCTGGAGGACGAGGAGGAACTGCGTGACATCCTCGCCGACTCCTGGCGGCAGGCCGCGCCGCCGCGGCTCCACGAGGCCCACCCGGCCCTGGGGCACCCGACGGACTGACGCGTGCGAGCGGTGGCGGCGGGGCGTCGGGGCCAGGGGGCGTCGGTGCTTCCTCTGCTGTCGGTGCCCCCTGGCATGATCCGTTCTCGGCGTCGGCAGCCGGAGCGGAGGGGGCTCCGGCTGCCGGCCCCCGAGGGACGCCCCCGCGCCCCGGAAGGATGCGGCCCGCAGCCCCGGCGATGCCCGGGGACCGGACGACGGCTCGGCCGCGGCAGGCGTCGCCGTGCGCCCCGGAAAGGTGCGCGCGACCACCCGTCCGAGTGCGGTATGGTTTCTCTGCGCGTTCGGCCGGGGAATCCCCAGGTCAGGCGGGCAGCGGGACGTGGCGCAGCTTGGTAGCGCACTTGACTGGGGGTCAAGGGGTCGCAGGTTCAAATCCTGTCGTCCCGACTCGTGAGAGTCACACATCAAAGGCCGTTCCGGAGGCATCCGGAGCGGCCTTCGCCGTGCCCGCCTGTGCCTGGACGTCCGCTGTACCTCCACCGCGCCCGGCGCCGCCGCTGTCCGGTGGCCCTGCGACTCCGGAAAGTCCGACCAGAGGTTCTCCCTCCGGTCCCACGGCGGCCATGTGTACGGGCTGGTCGCCCGGAACAGTGGCCTCGCCGTCACCCCCGCCGCGACCACCGAGGGCTCCGCACTCACCCGGCGGCCTGTTCGGCGCCCCAGCCCCGCCCTTCATCCGCACCGGCCGACCGCGTCCGGCCATCCCGGCTCGGAGGGGCGACCGCAACCGTTCGCGGCGTGTCGGCCGGTGACGGGGGCGCCGCCGCTCGGCACGGACGGGAAGGAACGGAGGGCCGCCTTCCCGGCACCGGGAGGGCGGCCCTCGCCGTGCCTGCGGGACAACGGCGGCGTGTCGCGGTACGTATGCGGAGGGGGCGCGGTGCGTGACCGGATTCCCGCCCCCGTGTCCGTGACACGACACTAGACTTGTATCGTTTGTTTCCTTGAATCATTCGTGTTTTTGAGGGTAGGTTCGTCGGTATGACCGCATCCCAGCCTGCGACCACGGCCGACGAGCTGCGCGGAGCCGGCCTGCGGGTCACGGCCGCCCGTGTCGCGCTGCTCGAAACCGTCCGGGACGGTGACCACCTCGGCGTCGAGGCGATCGCCTCCGGGGTGCGCACACGTGTCGGCCACATCTCCCTGCAAGCGGTGTACGACGCTCTCCACGCTCTCGCCGCCGCGGGACTCGTGCGCCGCATCGAGCCGCCCGGCAGCCCCGCGCGGTTCGAGGGGCGGGTCGGCGACAACCACCACCACCTCGTGTGCAGGTCGTGCGGTGCCGTCGTCGACGTCGACTGCGCGGTCGGTCACGCACCGTGCCTGACCGCGGCCGACGACCGGGGCTTCGCGATCGACGAGGCCGAGGTCATCTACTGGGGTGTGTGCCCCGACTGCTCCACTGCCAGCACTTCCTGAGTACCTAGATCCACCTAGTCCGGAAGGAATCCCATGGCTGAGAACCCCGATGCGATCGTCACCGACGCCAAGAGCGAGGGTGAGGGCGGCTGCCCGGTCGCGCACGGGCGTGCCCTGCACCCCACTCAGGGCGGCGGCAACCGCCAGTGGTGGCCCGAACGGCTCAACCTGAAGATCCTGGCGAAGAACCCGCCCGCGGCCAACCCGCTCGGTGAGCAGTTCGACTACGCCGAGGCGTTCAGCAGCCTCGACCTTCCGGCCGTGAAACGGGACATCGCCGAGGTGCTGACCACCTCGCAGGACTGGTGGCCCGCCGACTTCGGCCACTACGGTCCGCTGATCATCCGCATGGCCTGGCACAGCGCCGGCACCTACCGCATCAGCGACGGCCGCGGCGGCGCCGGGGCCGGCCAGCAGCGGTTCGCCCCGCTGAACAGCTGGCCGGACAACGCCAACCTCGACAAGGCGCGGCGCCTGCTGTGGCCGGTGAAGCAGAAGTACGGCCGGAGCCTGTCCTGGGCCGACCTGATGATCCTCGCCGGCAACGTGGCGCTGGAGACGATGGGCTTCGAGACCTTCGGCTTCGGCGGCGGACGCGAGGACGTCTGGGAGCCGGAGGAGGACGTCTACTGGGGTCCCGAGACCACCTGGCTCGACGACCGGCGCTACACCGGCGACCGCGAGCTGGAGAACCCGCTCGGCGCCGTCCAGATGGGCCTGATCTACGTCAACCCGGAGGGCCCCAACGGCAACCCGGACCCGATCGCCGCGGCCCGCGACATCCGCGAGACGTTCCGCCGCATGGCGATGAACGACGAGGAGACCGTCGCCCTGATCGCCGGCGGCCACACCTTCGGCAAGACCCACGGCGCCGGCCCCGCCGACCAGGTGGGCAACGACCCCGAGGCGGCCTCCATGGAGGAGCAGGGCCTGGGCTGGAAGTCCACCTACGGCACCGGCAAGGGCGGTGACGCCATCACCTCCGGCCTGGAGGTCACCTGGACCACCACGCCCACCCGGTGGAGCAACAACTTCTTCGAGAACCTCTTCGGCTACGAGTGGGAGCTGACCGACTCCCCGGCCGGAGCCAAGCAGTGGGTGGCCAAGGACGCCGAGGCCGTCGTCCCCGACGCCCACGACCCGTCGAAGAAGCACCTCCCGACGATGCTCACCACCGACCTGTCGCTGCGCTTCGACCCGATCTACGAGCCGATCTCCCGCCGGTTCTACGAGAACCCGGAGGAGTTCGCGGACGCCTTCGCCCGCGCCTGGTACAAGCTGACCCACCGCGACATGGGCCCGAAGTCGCTGTTCCTCGGCCCGGAGGTGCCGGAGGAGACCCTGCTGTGGCAGGACCCGCTGCCGGAGCGCGAGGACGAGGTCATCGGCGCCTCGGACATCGCGGCCCTGAAGGCCAAGCTCCTCGACTCGGGGCTGACCGTCGCCGAGCTGGTCTCCACCGCCTGGGCGTCGGCCTCCACCTTCCGCGGCAGCGACAAGCGCGGCGGCGCCAACGGCGCCCGCATCCGCCTGGAGCCCCAGCGCACCTGGGAGGTCAACGACCCCGACCGGCTCGCCCAGGTGCTGCGCACCCTCGACGGCGTCAAGGCGGAGTTCGACACCGGTGCCAAGAAGGTGTCCCTCGCCGACCTGATCGTCCTCGGCGGCTGCGCCGCCGTCGAGAAGGCCGCCGAGGACGCCGGCTTCGACATCGAGGTGCCCTTCACCCCGGGCCGCGTCGACGCCACCCAGGACCACACCGACGCGGAGTCCTTCGCCGCGCTGGAGCCGGGCGCGGACGGCTTCCGCAACTACCACGGCAAGGGCAACCGCCTGCCGGCCGAGTACCTGCTGCTCGACCGGGCCAACCTGCTCACCCTGAGCGCCCCCGAGATGACGGTGCTCGTCGGCGGCCTGCGCGTGCTGGGAGCCAACCACCAGCAGTCGCAGCACGGCGTCCTCACCGGCGCGCCCGGGACCCTCACCAACGACTTCTTCGTCAACCTGCTCGACCTGGGCACGACGTGGAAGGCGACGAGCGAGGACCAGACCGCGTTCGAGGGCCGGGACGCCGCCACGGGCGAGCTGAAGTGGACCGGCACCCGTGCCGACCTCGTCTTCGGCTCCAACTCCGAGCTGAGGGCCGTCGCCGAGGTCTACGCCGCCGACGACGCGAAGGAGAAGTTCGTCCAGGACTTCGTCGCCGCCTGGGACAAGGTCATGAACCTCGACCGGTTCGACCTGGCCTGATCCCGGTCGTCCCGCGCACCCCGTGCGCGGGACCCCGGCGCGGAGGCCGCCCGTTCGTCCGCGAGCGGGCGGCCTCCGCCGTACGCGGACGACCCGGGCGGCCTCGCGGCGCCCGGGTCAGTGCGGCAGACCCAGGTGGGCCAGGGCCTGCCTGAGCAGGAAACCGTGGCCGCCCGGCATCTCGCCCTGCACCGCCGCCGAGGCGGCCTCCTGCGGACTGAACCAGACCAGGTCCAGGGCGTCCTGCCGGGGCCGGCAGTCCCCGGTCACGGGCACGACGTAGGCGAGGGACACCGCGTGCTGGCGCGGGTCGTGGTACGGCGTGATCCCGGCCGTGGGGAAGTACTCCGCCACTGTGAACGGCTGCAGCGACGCCGGGATGCGGGGCAGCGCCACCGGGCCGAGGTCCTTCTCCAGGTGGCGCAGCAGGGCGTCGCGGACCCGCTCGTGGTGCAGCACCCGGCCGGAGACCAGCGTTCGGCTGACCGTTCCGTCCGGCCCGATGCGCAGCAGCAGTCCGATGCTGGTGACTTCGCCGCTGTCGTCGACCCGCACGGGTACGGCCTCGACGTACAGGATCGGCATCCGTGCACGCGCCAGCTCCAGGTCGTCGGAAGACAGCCAACCGGGCGTGGTTTCGGTCATGTCAGACATTGCTTGATCATACTTTCAGGAGACATCGGAGAACCGGTAGACCCGGCGGGCGTTCTCCGCTCCCGCCCACCGGGCGATCCGCAGCGCGTCCCGCAGGTCCGTCTCGTCGGCGTCGACCAGGTCCTGCAGCAGCCCGGCCAGTCCCTGCCGGAACGCCAGCGCGCCGAGCGCGTAGAACTCGGCCGGCCCGCAGGCGTCCGAGCTGTACAGCAGCTTGCGGAACGGGGCGATCTCCAGCGCCTCGGCGAGGACGGCCCGCGCCCGGGCCGGCCCGACGTGATGGAGCGTCAGCCCGACGTCCAGATGGACCTGCTCGAACACCGCCGCGAGGTAGGCCGCCTGCCGCTGGTAGGGCCAGCAGTGCAGGAGCAGCACCGGAATCGTTCCGGCGGTCAGGCGCAGCCAGTCGGTCAGCAGCGCCGGGTCCGCCCGGTGCAGGCGGAGATCGGCGTCACCGAACCCGGCGTGCAACTGGAGCGGGAGCCCGAGGTCGACGGCCGCCCACAGCAGATGCCGCTCCAGCACCGGATCAGCCAGCCGCCCGCCGCCGTGCGCGAGCCAGCGCCGGGCCGCCGCGGCCACTTCCGCGTCCGGGGGGCGGGCCGGGTCGAGGGCGAAGCCGGTCCGGTAGGCGGCCACCGACTTCACCGCCACCACACCGGGCCGGCGCACGGCCTCCTCGGCCGCCGCGCGGAACGCCTCCGGGTAGGCGTCCGGTTCGACGCCCCGCGCGGCGACGGCCTCGGCGACGGTCTCCAGCCGTACGACCTCGTGCGCCACCGCGTCCGCCGCCTGCGCCAGCTGCCCCGGGGACGTGGCGCCCGCCGGGGCGTATCCGGTGTCGACGCACAGGACGGAGGTGTGCGCGGCCCGCAGGAAACGCCGGTTGACCTCCGCCGCGCCCAGGTCCGCGCGCCGGGCCAGGTACTCCTCGGCGGGCGTGTGCCGCGGCAGGTCCAGCAGGGGCGCGCAGTGTCTGCGCACGGCGAGACCGAGGGGCGTGTCGAAGGGCGACAGACCGCTGCCCGGCCATCGGCCGCCCTCGCCGAGCAGCCCCTCGAAGCCGGGGCGGTCCAGGGGCCCGGTCGTCACGCCGTGGCAGTGGTGGTCCACCAGCGGCAGCGCGGTCAGTTCCTCGTGAACGGCGCCGCCCACGTCAGTAGGTCCACCGGTAGGCCGCCGCCACCTGATCGTCGTCCAGGCCCTCGACGGAGGCGATCTCGCCCTCGCGCACCGCCGTCACGGCATCCGCCAGGACCGGTCCGAGCGCCGCGCGCAGCACCTCGTCGCCGCGGAAGGCGGCGACGGCCTCGGCCAGGGAGACCGGCAGCCGCCCGACGCCCAGGGCCGCGGCCTCCTGCTCGGTGAACCGGGCCGGGTCACCGGTCACCTCCCCGGGTAGCGCGGCGCCCCGGGACAGGCCGTCCAGGCCGGAGGTGAGGAGACAGGCCAGCGCGAGATAGGGGTTGGCGGCCAGGTCGACCGGCTTCACCTCCAGGTTGGCCTGCTGGTCCCGGCGTCCCGCGGTCCCGGTGATCACCCGAAGCGCGCACTCGCGGGTCTCCAGCCCCCACGCGGTGAACACG
Source organism: Streptomyces actuosus (assembly GCF_016921115.1). Classification (GTDB taxonomy): domain Bacteria; phylum Actinomycetota; class Actinomycetes; order Streptomycetales; family Streptomycetaceae; genus Streptomyces; species Streptomyces actuosus_A. The sequence goes on along the minus strand of NZ_JAFFZS010000001.1, from coordinate 581,892 downwards.
CCCGCCCACCGGGAGGGCCTGAGCCGCAGATAGCTGGACGGGCTCGGCGCCGTCACCGCGGTCAGGGCCGGCAGGCGGGCCAGGAGCCCGGCGGTGAACGACTCCGCCTCGCCGGTCATGCCGTGGCGGCGGGCGCCACCGGAGTGCAGGTTGGCGCCGTCGCGCCAGGCGGACAGGTGGACGTGGCCGCCGTTGCCGACGCCGTCGGCGGTGACGGCCGGGGCGAAGGACACCCGCAGCCCGTGCCGCCGGGCCACCGCGCGGACCGTCTGCCGTACCAGCACGCTGCGGTCGGCCGCCGCCACCGGGTCCAGGGCGCCCGTGGACAGTTCGAACTGCCCGGCTGCGTACTCGGGATGGAGCTGGTCGACCTCCACGCCCTGGGCGGCGAGCGCGGCCAGCAGGTCGGCGGTGCACTCGCTCAGATCGACCTGCCGGACGGCGCCGTACGCCGGACCCGCGGTCGCGGGCACGAACACGTCGTCCGGCACGTCGCCGCGTCCGTACGCCCACTCGATCTCGATGCCCGCCTTGAAGGCGAGGCCGTGGCGCTCGGCGGCCTCGGAGACGATCCGGCGCAGCACGGTGCGGCTGCAGCCCGGATGCCGGTGGCCGTCCTGGGTGATCCGGTCGACCGGCGCCCACGCCCAGCCCGGCTGCGCCGACAGGGCCACCAGGGCGTCCAGGTCCGGGTAGAGGCGCAGATCTCCGTCGGGGGAACCGAGCACGCCGGTGGAGACGATGGTGTCGTGGGCCAGGAACGTGTCGAACACCGGGGACATGCCGATGCCCCAGGCCGCCGCCGAGGCGAGCTTCGCCGTCGGGACCGTCTTCACCCGGCAGACGCCCGCGGTGTCGACGTAGGACAGCACGATCCCTTGCACTCCCCGCCCGGCGAGTTCACCGCCGAGGGCGGTGGCGCGGGCCACGTCCCCCGGACGTCCGCCGGGTACGGGGTCGGCAAGGGTGGTCATGCGTCCTCCTCGACGGGCTGGGCCGGCCCGCCCCATTGTGCCGCCCGGTGATCGGCGTGTCCGGCAGAACCGGGCCCCGGTCAGGGTGACGAGGTGGTCACCGTGACCGAAAGCTGGACATGCCCTACTCCCTCCCGCCCCTGACCACCGCACCGGAGCCGCACGCGCCCCGGCCCCGCGCCGGTGAGCCCCGCCCCGACATCCGGCTCGTCGTCACCGACATGGACGGCACCCTTCTGGACGACGACAAGAACGCCCCCGAGGGCCTGCCGGAGGCGCTGCGGCTGCCGCGCGAGCGCGGGGTGCTGTTCTGCCCGGCGAGCGGACGGCAGTACGCCACTCTGGCCCGGGAGTTCGAGGGTGCCGCCGACGGGATGGTGTTCATCGCCGAGAACGGCACCTACGCCGTGCGCGACGGCGTCGAACTGAGCAGCGACCCGCTGGAACCGGGTGTCGCCGCCCGGATCGCGGGTGCGGCGCGCACCCGGGCGGCGGGCGGCGGGCGGCGCGGACGTCGGCGCCGACGTCTGGGGCAAGCGGTCCACGTACGTGGAGCGCACCGACGAGCCGTTCCTCGCCGAGGTGTGCAAGGGCCTTGCCGTCCCGGAGGGGCGTGCGGAGGGCCGGGGGCCCGACGGCGGAGGGGTCCCCGGGGCGCACCCGGGGAAGATCCGCCCCTGGTCCTCGCCCGCTCGGGCGGCGTGCCGCAAGCGCTCCGTGCAGCCGCCGCGGTTGCCCGGGACATCCGGGACCGATCCGGCGGCCTCCGGGGACTCAGGCGGCGAGGACGCCGTCCAGGAAGCGGAGCAGTTCGCCGAGGACCACGTCCCTGTCGGTCTCGTGGAACACCTCGTGCCGGGCGCCTGCGTGGATGTGCTCGGTCAGCGCGCCCCCGCTCAACCGCTCCACACCGATGCGGCTCCCGGCGAGCGGGACCAGCCGGTCGTCGTCTCCGTGCAGCCACAGCACGGGCAGCGCGCCCACGTCCCCGCCCTTGGCCACCGTCTCCAGCGTGCGCAGGAACGCCTCCAGCGTGGGGCGCTTCATCGGGCCGTGCCACACCAGCGGATCCGCCGCGTACGCCGCCCCCACCTCCGGGTCGCGGGACAGCGCGGCGGGGTTGACGGGGATGTCGGGGACCTCTCCGTGCGCCTCGGCCTCGGCGAGCAGCCGCCCCGGTGTCTCCCACGCGCCGATCACCGGGCCGGACAGCACCAGTGCGGCGAGGCCGTCGCCGTACCGCTGGGCGTAGCGGGCGGCGATCAGGCCGCCCATGGAGTGGCCGATCACCACGACCGGGCGGCCGGGATGCGCGGCGTGTGCCACTTCCGCGACCGCGTGCACGTCGGTGACGACGTCCTCGAAGTCCTCGATCACCACCCGTTCGCCCGCCGATCGGCCGTGACCGACGTGATCGGGGCCGTAGACCGCCGCGCCGTGCGCCACCAGGACGTCCGCGAGGTCCCCGTAGCGTCCGGCGTGCTCGGCGTAGCCGTGCACCACCAGGGCGACGTACCGGGGCCGCTCGTGGGGCCACTCCCGCACGACGAGCGTGCCGCGGGTTCCCTCCAGCACGTGTTCGCGGCTGTCGGCCATGTCTCCTCGTCTCCTCCGGCTGGGGCGGTGAAGGTTCCCGGAGGATCTTCCCAGGGAGCCGCCGGGCGGTCTATAGTCCAAAACTAGCAGTGCTAATTAAGAGCTCGCTGGTCCACAGCGTCGTCGGTCAGGAGTCCTCCTCGTGCGTCCCGTCCACTTCGCGGCTGCCCGCCGCACGCCCATCGGCAAACTGCGCGGAGCCCTGTCCTCCGTACGGCCCGACGACCTGGCCGCCGCCGTCGTCCGCGGCCTGGTCGCCGACCTGCCCGCACTCGACCCGGCGCGGATCGACGACGTGTACTGGGGCGCAGCCAACCAGGCCGGCGAGGACAACCGCAACGTCGCCCGTATGGCCGTGCTGCTCGCCGGGCTGCCCGAGACCGTACCGGGCGCCACCGTGAACCGCCTGTGCGCCTCCGGCCTCGAAGCGGTCACCGCCGCCGCCCGCACCATCGCCGCGGGCGAGGCCGAGATCGTCGTGGCCGGCGGCTCGGAGTCGATGAGCCGCGCCCCGTTCGTGCTGCCCCGACCCGACGAGGCCCTGCCGCACCGCATGGAGACCGCCGACACCCGGCTCGGCTGGCGGCTGGTCAACCCGGCGATGCAGGAGCTGCACGGCCTGCTGTCGATGGGGGAGACCGCCGAGGAGGTCGCCGAGCGCCACGGCGTCACACGCGAGCGGCAGGACGAGTTCGCCCTGCGCAGCCACCGGCTGGCCGCCCTGGCCCGCAAGAACGGCCACTTCGACGACGAAATCCTGCCCGTGGAGCGCCCGGACGGGGCCGTCGTGGACGCGGACGAGTGCATCCGCGAGGACACCTCCCCCGAGAAGCTGGCGAGGTTGAAGCCGGTCTTCCGCGCCGGCGGCACGGTGACCGCGGGCAACGCCTCCCCGATGAACGACGGTGCCGCGGGCCTGATCCTGGTCAGCGAGGAGGCCCTGAACGACCTGGGCCTGGAGTCCATGGGCCAGTACGTCGCGGGAGGCTCTGCCGGAGTCCACCCCGACGTGATGGGCATCGGCCCGGTCCCCGCCACCCGCAAGGTGCTCCGCCGTGCGGGCTGGAGCATCGGCGACGTCCAGGAGGCCGAGTTCAACGAGGCGTTCGCGGCGCAGGCCCTCGCCTGCGTCGACGAGCTCGGCATCGACCCCGACCTGGTCAACCCGAGCGGCGGCGCCATCGCGCTCGGCCACCCGCTCGGCTGCTCCGGCGCCCGCATCCTCACCACGCTGCTGCACCGCATGCGCCGCACCGGCGCGGAGCGCGGGCTCGCGACCATGTGCGTGGGCGTGGGGCAGGGCAGCGCCGTCCTCGTCGAACGGCACTGAGCGCACCCTGACGGCGCCCCGCGCGGGGGGCCGCGGGCGCAGTACGCCGGTCGTCGGGACGCTGCGCGCCGGTGGCGTCCCGGCGGCCCCGGAGCCGGTCGCCCGCAGGGGGCGGAACCTGCGCGGACCGGACGGCGGGACATAGCATCGGTGTCCGCATGAACACGATGACGCTGTGGCACCTGACCGGCCCGGAGTTCGCCGCCCTCGCCCTCGCGGCCCTCCTCGTCGGCTTCTCCAAGACCGCGGTCAGCGGCGCCAACACGGTCAGCCTGGCGATCTTCGCGGCGGTGCTGCCCGCCCGCGCCTCGACCGGGGTGCTGCTGCCGGTGCTGATCGCCGGGGACGTGCTGGCCGTCCTCACCTACCGGCGACACGCCCACTGGCCCACACTGTGGCGGCTGTTCCCGGCGGTGGCGGCGGGCGTGGTCCTCGGCGCGCTGTTCCTGATGCGGGCGGACGACGCGGTCGTCCGGACGTCGATCGGAGTGATCCTGCTGCTGATGGCCGCGGTGACGGTGTGGCGCCGCCGCACGGCCGGAGCGGGGGACGTACCGGACGCCGTCACCACGCGGGCCGGCCGCGCCAGGGCCCGCTCCTACGGCGTCCTCGGCGGTTTCACCACCATGGTCGCCAACGCGGGCGGCCCGGTGATGTCCATGTACCTGCTGTCCGCAGGATTCCGGAAGCTGGGCTTCCTCGGTACGTCGGCGTTCTTCTTCCTGATCGTGAACGTCTCCAAGGTGCCCTTCAGCGCCGGACTCGGGCTGATCGACGGCCGCTCGCTGCTGCTGGACGCCGCGCTCGTGGTGTTCGTGGTGCCGGGGGCGCTGTTCGGCAGATGGGCTGTGGTCAGGATCAACCAGCGCCTGTTCGAGCAGTTGGTGATCGTGGCCACGGTGGCCGGCGGCCTCCAACTGCTGCTGCGGTAGACGGCGGCCGCAGGCGCGGGCCGGGCGTCGCGAGCCGGTCCGCCCTCCCCGGCCGCGCCACCGCAGCCGCGGACGACCGGACGGTCCGGGCGGGCCCGGCACACGCCGGTCCCCCGAACCCCTACGGGCACCCCGCGGCCCCCTCGGGACCACCGCACCCGACGGTCCCGAGGGGGCCGCGGGGTCGTCGTGGGCTCCGACCCGGCCCACCCCGACCCCGAGGTGCCGACGGGCCCGGATCCGGCGGTGTCCCGGGGCCGGGGCGTGTGTGCGGGGTGTTCGGCCGGGGGGCGTGCGGTCTCCCGTTCGCCCTTCCGGCCCTCGGGCCGCCCCGTGCGGTGGCCCCGGGAGCGGCGTGCCCGCGTGCCCCTCGGTCGTCGGTAGCAGGCCCGCCGGGCCGCCCCGGTCCCGGTGGTCGTCCGCCCGCGACGTCCCCGTACGCTCGTCCCCATGTCCCCGCACGTCCTGCTCCTCGGCGGAACCACCGAGGCGCGCCTGCTGGCCGACGATCTGACGGCGCGCCCGGGAGTCCGCGTCACCACGTCCCTCGCCGGGCGGGTCTCCAGGCCCGGCGCTCTGGCGGGGGAGGTCCGCGTCGGCGGCTTCGGCGGCGCGGACGGGCTGGCCGCATGGCTGCGGGAACACGCGGTGGACGCGGTCGTCGACGCCACCCACCCGTTCGCCGCGACGATCACGGCGAACGTCGCCCGGGCGGCAGCCGCCGCCGGGGTGACGGCCGTCGTACTCCGGCGGCCCGGCTGGCGCCCCGGCCCCCGGGACCGCTGGCACTGGGCGGCGTCCCTGGACGACGCGGCCGAACTGCTCCCGGCCCTCGGACGCCGGGTGCTGCTGACGACCGGCCGGCTGGGACTGGCCTCCTTCGCCCACCTGACGCAACTGCACTTCGTCGTACGGTCCGTGGAGCCGCCCGAGCCGCCGATGCCGCCGCACACCGACCTCCTGCTGGCCCGCGGCCCGTTCACCGAGGCCCACGAGACGGCGCTGCTGCGGGAACACCGCATCGACGTGATCGTGACGAAGGACAGCGGCGCAGAGGCGACGGCCGCGAAGCTGAGCGCCGCGAGGAGCCTGGGCCTGCCCGTCGTGGTCGTCCGCAGGCCCGCGCTGCCGGACGGGGTGACGGCCGTGTCCGACCTGGCGGGCGTGCTCGACCTCCTCGGCCTCGACGTGGCCTGAACCGAGGCACGCGGCCGGTCGACCGCGCGCGGCACACCGAGCGGTCCCCCGCCCGCCTTGACACATCGAAGCGAAGCCGACGACGCAACGCGCGCCGGGCAGCGGACGCGACGGTCGGGACGGGACCCGCGCCGGGGCCCGAGGCACGGCGGGCGCGGGGGGCTATGCCCTGTCGTCCCCGGAGCCGCGGCGCAGCAGGTAGGTGTCCATGATCCAGCCCTTGCGCTCGCGGGCCTCCGCGCGTAGCCGCTCGATCCGCGGCGCGGCCTCGGCGATCGGGCCGGCTTCCAGGATCTCGTCCGGGGTGCCGATGTAGGCACCCCAGTAGATGTGGAAGTCCTGGTCCGCGTACCGCTGGAAGGCCTGATGTGCGTCGAGCATCACCACCACGTCGTCCACGCCCTCGGGGAAGCTCTCCGCGAGTCGCCGGCCGGTGGTGATCTGCACCGGCCGCGCCACCCTGTTCAGCCCGATGCGGTGCCGGGCGACCAGGGCGGAGACGCTGCTGATCCCGGGAACGACGTCGTACGCGAAGGGGACCCGGCCGCGCTCCCGCACCTCGTCCAGGATCGCGATCGTGCTGTCGTACAGCGCCGGGTCCCCCCAGACCAGGAACGCCCCGGTCCCGTCCTCACCGAGTTCCTCGGCGATCAGCCGCGCGTAGATGTCGGCGCGGGCGCTGCGCCAGTCGCCCACGGCCGGCGAGTACGACGCTCCGTCCGCCCCGCGGTCCCGCTCGGGATCCCGTGCCTCGACCACGCGGTAGCCGCCGTCCGGACAGTGCGTCCGCAGCATCTCCCGGCGCAGCCGCGTCAGGTCGCTCTTCACCTCGCCCTTGTCCAGGACGAAGAACACGTCCGTGCTCCGCAGCGCCCTGACCGCCTGCAGGGTGAGCTGCTCGGGGTCGCCCGCGCCGATGCCGATGACATGAATGGTTCGCACGCCCCGAGTCTGCCGTACGCCACGGACCGTGACCGCACCGCCCGCCGGTCAGCGCAGCCGGGGTGCCCGCTGCCGCGCGTCGACGGCGGCCCCGCCCGTCTCCACCTGCGCGGCCAGTTCGCCGGCCCAGGCGACCAGGCCCGCGAGATCCAGCCCGTACGGCCGCGCCTCGCCTGCTCCGGCGGTCCACTCCGCCACGGCCCCCGCCCCGCGCCGCAGCAGCCGGGCCCCGCCGGTGGTGTTCCCGCGGGCGGCGTGCGTGAGGCCCACCGCGAGCTGGGCCAGCCCCCGCCACAGGGTCCGTTCGCCCCGCGGCCCCGACTTCCAGGCGTCCTCGAACACCTCGTGCGCGTGGAACGGGCGGCCCGTGTCCAGCAGGGCCTGCGCCTCCGCCACGGTCTCGTCCGGCGTGCGGACGACCCCCTCGGGCTGCCGCGGCACCCCTGGGGTGCCGTAGGGCAGGGGGCGTCCGAGCCCGTCCCGTGGCCGGGCGTTCCGGGCGCGGCCCGCACCGTCCCGGTCTCGCGCACCGCCCGGCCGCGCGGTGTCTGCGGCGTCCGTCCGACCCGTGTCGCTCATTCCTCGATTGTCCTCTCCCGCGGCCGGGACCACTTCGGGGCGGCCCCCGGTGTGAGGTAGAGTTCTCTCCGTCGCGATCACGCGGAGCACCGCGAGAGACGCAGACCGGGACGTGGCGCAGCTTGGTAGCGCACTTGACTGGGGGTCAAGGGGTCGCAGGTTCAAATCCTGTCGTCCCGACTCGTGAGAGTCGCAGATCAGAGGCCGTGTCGGAGAGATCCGAGACGGCCTCTCGGTCATGCTCGGTGCCGCTCCTCCCGTGCCGTCCGGGGCCTTTCGGCCGGGGGAGCCGCGTCGGGCCGCTCCCGGGGCGGGGCGGTGGACGCGGCGGAGCGGCGCCGGGTCGCCCGTTCAGCGCGCGGAGGCGGCGCGTCCGAGCGCCGTGGCGGCCGGTCCGGTACCACCCGGGCTCTCGACGCCTGTCACCCGGCGGCCGCCTCCCGGGCGATCCGGTCGAACTGCGCGCCCATGGCCTCGGACAGCGCCGTCGCCGCGGAGAGCGGCCGGACCATGACCAGGAAGTCGTCGATCTTCCCTTCCTCGTCGAAGTGGAGGAAGTCGCAGCCCTGGATCTGCTTGCCGCCGACGGTCGCCGTGAAGACGAACGCGTGGTCGCGGCCGTCCGGATTCGCGATCTCACGCACGTAGGTGAAGTCCTCGAAGACCCGGGAGACCCCGCGCAGGATCGCGGCGGTGATCGCCTTGCCCGGGTACGGCTTGAAGGCGACGGGGCTGGTGAAGACGACGTCCTCGGCGAGCAGCGCCTCGACGGCCGCGTGGTCCTGGGTCTCGACGGCCTTGCGGAAGGGGTGCACGGGATCACCTCTACTCAATTAGTTGACTAGGTGCAGCGGAGGCTATGGACGCCTTCCGGGCCTTGTCCAGCCCCCGGCCGGCCTCCACCCGTCGAATCCGCGAATGATCAACGCTGTGCTAGCGTCCCCGCATGGCCCTGCGGAACGCGCTGATGGCGGCCCTCCTCGAAGGGGAAGCGTCCGGGTACGACCTGGCCAAGCAGTTCGACGCCTCCGTGGCGAACTTCTGGATGGCCACCCCCCAACAGCTCTACCGCGAGCTGGAGCGCATGTCGGGCGAGGGCCTCGTCACCGCCCGGGTCGTCGCACAGGAGCGCCGCCCGAACAAGCGGCTGTTCTCCCTCACCGAGGCCGGGACGGAAGCCGTGCGCGCCTACGTCTCCGAACCGCCCGCCCGGCCGACGACGATCCGTGACGAGCTCCTGGTCAAGGTGCAGTGCGCGGACGTCGGCGACATCGAGGCCGTATGCGCGGCGATCGGCGAGCGCACGGACTGGGCCGCGGCCAAGCTCGCGCGGTACGAACGCATCCGGGAGCGCCTGCTGAAGGGGCGCACGGAGGACGAGTACTTCGAGGAGGCCGAGCGGATCGGGCCGTACCTGACGCTGATGCGCGGCATGGCGTTCGAGCGGGAGAACATCCGCTGGGGCGAGGCCGCCCTCCGCCGGCTCCGACGACGGGCCGCGGCCGCCGGTGGGCAGGGGCGCGCCGCATCACCGGCGTGAGGCTCCCACCCGTCGAGTTCTCCGTCCCGCTCTCCTGCTCCACTCGCCGGACCGAGGCCCCGCGCGAGCCCGGCACACGGAATCGTGCCGCTCCCTCCGGGCACGGAGGGAGCGGCACCCTGTTGCACCCCCCGCGGCTCACACGTGCTCCGCGTGCCGCGCAGCCCCCGGCCACGTGCGGTCCGGGCGGGTCGGCGGCGGATCCACGGCAGGGCGCCGGGCCGGCCGGTGTCCTGCCGCGACGCGGTGGAGGCGGGGCGGCGGCCGGACCGCACCGGCCTCCCGCACCCGCCGGGCCCACGGGACGCCCGCCCGCCACGGCCTCCCCGGGGCCGGGTGCCCGGCGGGCGCGGAGGCCCGGCGCCGGGTGAGCGGGCGGCGCGTCGGCTACTTCGGTGCCGGCTCCGGGCGCCGGAGCAGCAGGGACACGGCGACCACGGCGAGCAGGGCGACCGTGCTGCTGCCCAGCAGGGCGAACCGCATGCCGTCGAGGAAGGCCGTCCGGGCCTGGTCGGCCACGGGGCCTCCGACGGCGTTCGCGGCGGCCAGGGAGGACCGGGCCGCCTCGGCGATCTGCGGGGGCGCGCCGGTCAGGTCCAGCCCATCGCGGTAGGTGGCACTCAGGATGCTGCCGAGAACCGCGATCCCCAGCGCCCCGCCGAGCTCCCGCGTCAGGTCGTTCATCGCCGAGCCGACGTTCTGCAGTGCCCGCGGCAGGGCGCCGGTGATGGCGGTGGTCGCCGGAGTCATCGCCAGCCCCATTCCGAGGCCGTTGCAGAAGAGCGCGGTGGCGATCAGCCAGTAGGAGCTCCGGGCGTCGATCTGGGCGAGGGCGCCCATGCCGACGGCGACGGCCAGCAGCCCGACGACCCACGGGCCCCTCGCTCCGAATCGGGCGGTCAGGCGCGGGCTCAGCCGCGAGGACGGCACCATGCCCACGGACAGCGGCAGCATGCTCACCGCGGCGACCAGGGCGCTGTCCCCGCGCACCATCTGCAGGTACTGCATGATCACGAAGATGAAGCCGAAGAAGCCGAAGAAGACCAGCGTCATCGACAGCGAGCCGGCCGTGAAGCGCCGGTTGCGGAACAGGCGAGGGTCCAGCAGGGGGTTCGACTGCCGTAGTTCCCAGACGACGAAGGCCGCCAGCAGCACCACCCCCAGGCCGATGCCGCCGAGGGTCGCCGCGTCGCCCCAGCCCCGGGTCGGGGCCTCGATCACCGAGTAGACGATCGCCGCCAGGCACACCACCGACAGCAGCACGCCGACCACGTCGATCCGCGAGGCGTCCGGCTCGGCCGACTCCGGCACGTACAGCAGGGTGCCGACCAGGGCGACCAGCGCGAGGACGACGTTCAGCACGAACACGGAGGGCCAGGACCACAGCTCCAGCAGCAGCCCCGAGGCCAGGATCCCCACCACCGCGCTGGCCCCCGCGACCGCGGCCCACACGCTGACCGCGCGGGCCCGCTGCGCTCCGGAGAACGTGCTGGTGATCGTGGACAGGGTGGCCGGCATGACCAGGGCGGCCCCCGCCCCGAGCACGGCACGCAAGGCGATCAGCGTCGTGGGATCGGTGGTGAGCGCCGCCGCCCCCGAGCCCGCCCCGAAGATCGCCAGACCGGCGAGCAGAGCCCTGCGGCGGCCGAACCGGTCACCCAGCGCACCGGCCGGCAGGAGCAACGAGGCGAACGCCAGGCTGTAGGCGTCGATGATCCACGACAGCTGGGTCTGGCTGCCGTGGGTCTCCCTGGCGATGTTGGGCAGCGCCACGTTGAGCGACGCCATCGCCGCGACCACGCCGCCCAGGGCCAGGCAGGTGATGACGAGGACGAGGGTCTGGCGGACGGGGGGCGGCGCGGGACGGGCGGTATCGAGAGGCTGCACGACGCTCATGTGATGTTCTTCCTGGAGTTCCCGACGGGGTGCCGGGGTGCACGGAGCCTGCGGACGCGGTCAGCCGGCGGGCTGTCCGCAGGGCCACGGTGCAGGCGCCGCGGGTGCGAATTCCACCATGATGAATAAGGTCGGCGGCGGTGCCGGGCCCCGCGCGGCCCCGGACGTCCGCGGCACGGGGCCGGGCCGCGCCCGATGACATGGGGGCGGCGGCCGGCGGTCGGCCGGGAACCGCGGTGACCGCCGCCGGGTGACGAGCGGTCCCGCGGGATAGGATTTCAATGATGATGAATAAAGCCCAGCGCCGCGGCCGGCGTCCCGGCAGCCCGGACACCAGGGCCGAGATCCTCGACGTCGCCCGCCGCCGATTCCTCCAGGACGGCTACCACGCCGTGACCCTGCGCTCCATCGCGACCGAAGCAGGTGTGGACCTGGCCCTCATCAGCTACTTCTACGGCTCCAAGAAGGGCCTGTTCGGTGCCGCGCTGGCGCTTTCCGTCAACCCGGCGGACGTCGTGGCCGAGGTGCTGGAGGGAGATCCCGCGACCCTTCCCCAGCGGGCCCTGCAGCGCGTGCTCGCCGCGTGGGACGACCCGGAGTCCGGCCCCGTCCTGCTCGCACTGGTCCGGAACGCCGTTCAGGACGACACCTTCGCGGCGCTCCTCCGGGAGCTCGTCGAACGCGAGATCGTGGACCGCGTCGCCGCCTCGCTCGGCGGCACCGCCGCCCGTCGGCGCGCCATGGCCTTCTGCGCGCAGGTCGCCGGGCTCATCACCACCCGCTATCTGCTGCGCGTGGAGCCGATGGCCTCGATGAGCCACGAGGAGATCATCCGCCACCTCGGCCCGGCGGTGCGCCAGACCCTGAGCGAGCCCGGGCGCCGCCCCGCGCAGGGCGGCCCCGCGCCGACGGCCCGGCGCCGGCAGGAGCAGGCGGCGCGCCCGCCGAGGACCGGCGGCCCGACCGGCCGGTGACGCCTCCCGCCCCCGAAGCCGGGACGCCCACGGCGCGGGCTGCGGGGATGCCCACCGCGCGGCGCCGCGGGAGATCCCTCCGTGCCGACCGCGGGAATTCCTCCGCACCAGGCCGGGGGATCGCCCGTCCGGACCGGGTGCGGACCGGTTCCGCGACGGGCGCCGGAACCTCGATGGGGGCACGTCGAACGGGTGAGCCCGGGCGGAGCGTGAAGCGGACCGGCTCCCGGGACGGTCAGGGGCGAGCGGGGCGTCAGCGACGGGTGAGACGCCGCAGCGCGACGACGATCTGCAGGGCGGCGGCAGGCCGCAGCAGAACGGGGCGGGGCCGCTCGGGCACGGCACCGCGGCACAGCGCGAGACCGGTGACGGCGACGACGGGAAGCGCCCATACGGCCACCGCCGCGGCCCGGACGGCGCGGTCGGGCTCGTGGCGCAGGGTGAGCCACATCCAGAAGGCGGCGTCGGCGAAGGTGTCGGCGTAGGCGCCGAAGGGCGTTTCGGTGCCCTGGTGGCGGGCGAGTCGTCCGTCGGCCACGTCCAAGCCGATCGCCACCACCCCGCAGGCGCGGTGGTCGCCGACGGGCAGGGCCGGGAGATTGGCGCGGACCAGCGTCAGGGCGTCCGGGAGGGTCAGGCGGGTGCGGTGCTCCAGCAGCCCCAGGTGCAGCACCGCGAGTGCCCAGCTGACCGCCACCCAGCGCCTTCCTGGCCGTCTGCCGGACGCCGGCGTGTACAGGGCGCCGTGCAGGACCGTCAGTTCGGCCAGGGCACGCGGTCGGCGGACGGCCTGGTGCAGCGAGCGGCGCACGGCGAGCCCGAGGAACCTCCCCACGGCGGCCGGGCGGAAGGTCCCGCCGCGGACCTCGGCCAGCAACGCGTTCGTGGCGGCTCTGCTGTCCGCCCGGTCGAGCAGCGACTTCATGTTCTTCGCCTCCGCACACACGCGGTGATGGTGTCCACCGTAGGGCGCGACGCGCCGTGACGAAGCTTCACGCGCTCACCCGTCGCCGGGCCGTGCGGCATTAGCGTCGGTGTGCGGAACGGACGGACACGCGTGGAGGTCGGGCAATGGTGCGGATCGGCGCTCTGGTGGCGGGGGCGGTGATGGCGGGCGGAGCCGTCGCGGCCGGATATCTGGGACTGGTGACGGGGGCGCTGCCGCTGGACGTGCGGGCCGGTCGGAGAACCCGTGCACTCGGCCCGCGCACCGTGGACATCGCGGCGCCGCGCACGGTCGTGTTCGACGTCGTCACCCAGCCGTACCTGGGCCGGGCCACGCGGGCGATGCGGGAGAAGGTGACCGTGCTGGAGCGGGGCACCGACATGGTGCTCGCCGCCCACCGCACCCCGGTCGCCGGGGGGCGGCTGACGGCGACGACGGTGGAGACGGTGCGGTTCGCCCGCCCGGACCGGATCGACTTCCGGCTCGTGCGCGGGCCGGTGCCCGCAGTCACCGAGACGTTCACCCTCACCGAGTACGGCCCCGGGACACGGCTGGTGTACGCGGGCGAGCTGGCCACCGATCTGTGGGGTGCGGGGCAGTGGTGGGGAGGCCTGGTCGCTCCCCGGTGGGAGGCGGCCGTCACTGCGACCCTGGCCGCCGTACGGCAGGAGGCCGAGCGGCGCGCGGCGGCGCCGTGAGGCAACCGGCACCGCTGACAGCGGGCGCGCCCCGGACGGCGGCGCCCCGGTGGCCGGCACGACCGTCCCCTTCGAGAGGAGTTCTGTGATGTCCGAGGCACCGGCGCCGCGGCGCGGGGCCGACAGGGACGAGGTGTTCGTGGAGTTCACCAAGTCCGTCTGCCCACTGTGCAAGACGACCGTCGACGCGCAGGTCAACATCCGCGACCGCAAGGTGTACCTGCGCAAACGGTGTGTGGACCACGGCGAGTTCGAGGCACTGGTGTACGGGGATGCCGAGGAGTATGTGTCCTCCGCCCGCTTCAACAAGCCCGGCACCCTCCCTCTCACCTTCCAGACCGAGGTGAGGGACGGCTGCCCGAGCGACTGCGGGCTGTGCCCGGAGCACAAGCAGCACGCCTGCCTGGGGATCATCGAGGTCAACACCGGCTGCAACCTGGACTGCCCGATCTGCTTCGCCGACTCCGGTCACCAGCCATGGGGGTCGCCCCGATCGAGCGGCGCCGCGAGCGGGGGAGGCTACGCGCTCACCCACGAGCAGTGCGAGCGGATGCTCGACGCCTTCGTGGCGAGCGAGGGCGAGGCGGAGGTGGTGATGTTCTCCGGCGGCGAGCCCACCATCCACCGCCACATCCTCGACTTCGTCGACCTCGCCCAGGCCCGCCCGATCAACAGCGTCACCCTCAACACCAACGGCATCCGGCTGGCCGGCGACAGGAACTTCGCCGCCGAACTGGGCAGGCGCAACCGGGTGCCGGGCCGGTCGGTGAACGTCTACCTCCAGTTCGACGGCTTCGACGAGCGCACCCACCGGGAGATCCGCGGCCGGGACCTGCGCGCGGTCAAGCAGAAGGCGCTCGACAACTGCGCCGCGGCCGGCCTGACCGTCACCCTGGTCGCCGCCGTCGAGCGCGGACTCAACGAGCACGAACTCGGGGCGATCATCGAGTACGGCATCGACCATCCCGCGGTGCGCTCCGTGGTGTTCCAGCCCGTCACCCACTCCGGCCGCCACATCGCCTTCGACCCGCTGGACCGCCTCACCAACCCCGACGTCATCCGGCTGATCAACGAGCAGCGCCCGGCCTGGTTCCGACCGGGCGACTTCTTCCCCGTGCCCTGCTGCTTCCCGACCTGCCGCTCCGTCACCTACCTGCTCGTGGACGGCGAACCGGGCGACCGCGTCGTCGTCCCGCTCCCACGGCTGCTGGACGTGGAGGAGCACCTCGACTACGTCACCAACCGCGTCATGCCCGACCCCGGGATCCGCGAGGCGCTGGAGAAGCTGTGGTCGGCCTCCGCGGTCATGGGCGCGGGCGTGACCGAGGACCGGCTGCGGGCCACCGCCGAAGCGCTGGGCTGCGGCGGCAACTCCGACGCCCTCGGCAGCGGGGGAGCGTGCGGCATCGACCTGCCCGAGGCGGTGAAGCACCTCGACGAGAAGGCGTTCATGATCGTCGTGCAGGACTTCCAGGACCCGTACACCCTCAACGTCAGGCAGCTGATGAAGTGCTGCGTCGAGGAGATCACCCCCGACGGGCGGCTGATCCCGTTCTGCGCGTACAACTCCGTCGGCTACCGCGAGCAGGTACGCGCCGAGATGTCCGGCGTGCCGGTCGCCCCGGTCGCGCCCAACGCCCTGCCGCTCGCCGACCGCCTGACACCGACCCCGTACGGTTCCAAGACCGTGAGCGCCGGCCCCGAGGCGGGGAACGCCGCGCAGGGCGGCGGCGCCGAACGCACGCCGGACGCCACGAGCGGGCAGGGAGAGGGCCCGTCGTGAACCGGCCGCCGAGCGGGGAGCCGCTGAAGTCCTGCTGCGGTGCCGCGTACTCCTCGGACGCCGTCGCCCTGCTCCTCGGCGAGTCGTACCATCCCGGCGGTACCGCCCTGACCCGCCGACTCGCCGACATCCTCGCCCTCGCCCCGGGCACCCGGGTCCTCGACGTCGCCTCCGGGCGCGGCACCACCGCCCTGCTCCTCGCGCACGCCTACGGCGTCGAGGCCGACGGCGTGGACTACGCGGCGGCGAACACCGCCCGCGCGCGGGACGCGGCCCGGGCCGCCGGGCTGGCCGGCCGCGCCCGGTTCATCACCGGTGACGCCGAGCGTCTCCCGTACGGGGACGCCACCTTCGGCGCCGTGGTGTGCGAGTGCGCGTTGTGCACCTTCCCCGACAAGGGCCGAGCCGCCGCCGAGTTCGCACGCGTCCTGCGGCCCGGGGGCCGCCTCGGCATCAGCGACGTCACCGCCGAGACCGACCGCATCCCGCCCGAGCTGCGCGGCCCGGCCGCCCGCATCGCCTGCGTCGCCGATGCCCGTCCGCTGGAGGCGTACGCCGAGATCCTGGCCGCGGTCGGGCTGCGCACCCTCGTCACGGAGCGGCACGACGACGCGATGCTCCGCATGATCGACCGGATCCAGGCCCGACTGGACCTGCTGCGCGTCACTGTCCCGGCCCGCCTCGCCGAGGCCGGTGTGGACCTGGCGTCGGCACCGGCGGTTCTGGACGCGGCCCGGGCCGCGGTCGCCGACGGCGTGCTCGGCTACGCGCTGCTCGTCGCCGAGCGGACCGCGGGGTAGGCGCGGGCGGGCGGCCCTTGCCTTCCCCACCGAGGGGGCCTACTTCGGGGGCAGGACCGACGCGAAGCCGTGCCCCCGGTCAATCCGGTCGGCGGGGTCCTCGTCCTCGGCGAGGGCCGACGCGCCGACGACGCGCCGGCCGCGCATCGGGCGGCCGGTGAGGTCGAAGGGCCGCGTTCCCGGCCGGGCGAGCGCGTCGCCCGGGTCACTCGGCGTCGCGGTGCCCGTTCATGGCGTACGCCGTCACCCGCTCGCACGGCAGCGGGTCACCCGTTCCGCGGTCACGTCCACACCCATCCCCTGTCCCGTCTCCTGGTCCGGCCGATGCCCGCTTCCACGGACCCGGCTGCGGCGGACCGGGGGCAACCCGACGCGCCCTACCAGGTGCGCTCCCTGCGCAGAGCCGTCTCAGTCAGCGCCCGCAGGTGCACCCCCTGGAGAAACAGGTCGTAGCACCATTCCGGGAGGACCAGCATCGAGGCAGCCGCCACCCGCCACCCCCGGGCGTTCACGGTGATCGCCCGCTCGATCGCGTAGAACGCGGAGAGCAGCAACCAGAACGGTGCGATGCGAACGCCGGCTCCGCTGCACAGGAACCACAGCAGGGCGCCCAGGTAGAAGGCCGACACGGCGGTGCCCAGCAGGGCGACCAGCTGCCTGACCCATCCTTCGAGAGTGTGGCGCGTCAGCCCGTAGTCGAAGAGGTTCTCCAGGGCTCCGCGCTTCCAGCGGAGCCGCTGCCGCGCCAGCTCGCGCCACGTAGGCATGACCTCGGTCGTCATGGTGGCCCCGGCAGGTGCCACGACGCGCCAGCCGCGGTGCTTCAGGGCCAGGGTGAGTTCGTTGTCCTCGGTCAGCACCTTGGTGTCGTACACACCGTCCGCGGCCGGCAGCTCGCCGTTCCCGCGCGCCCCCAGCACGTCCTTGAGCGCCTCTGCCCGGAACAGGCAGGCGGTGCCCGTCAGGCACAGCACCTTTCCGCGTTTGCGGGCCGTGTCCCGGGCATACCGGGCGAACTCGTTCCGCTGGAAGGCTCCGCACAGCCCGCCGCCGCCGCGGCCGCGGAAGTTGCCGCCAGCGGCACCGTGGCCCTCGAGCAGCTTCGCGAGGGCCACCTCGATGAAGCGGGGGTCGAGGTAGGTGTCGGCGTCCTGCACGAGGATCGCGTCGCCCTCCGAGAGGGACGGCAGGAGTTCGGCCAGTGCCCCGTTGAGGTTGCCGGCCTTCTTGTACCGGTTGCCGACCGAGTGCCGTACCTCGGCGCCGGCCCCGCGGCCGATCCGTTCCAGTTCGGCGGTCCTTGCCGGTTCCTTGTGCGGGTCGAGGGTCACGACGATGCGGTCGGGCGGGCGCGTCTGGGCGTTGAGCGCGTCGAGGACGTGCTGCAGCGAGTCCACCTCTTTGTACGCGGGGACGAGCGCCACCACGACTCCCGGCCCCTTCGTCGCCCGGGGTCCCCCCGGCCCGAGCCGGGGGCGGGGAGGCGTCCGGGTGGGCGGGACCCGGCCGTCGAGGACAGGGCGGGGGCCTTGGATAGGGGGCATGGCGTCCGTCCTTCGGTCGAACCGTGCCGGTCTGCCATCTGCGTTTACGATGTAAACGTACGCTGATTTCCAGTATCCGGCCGGTGTCGTGGCGCGTCAAACGCGACGGGGGAGGGTGGCTCGGGAAGTGGATGGGGGCTCCGCTTGCCCTCGTCGCCCAGCGGGTCCAAAGTGTATATATACATCGTAAACGTGCAGTGTACGGCGGGGTGGGGTCAGAGGCTCGTACGTGCTCCGGTCATTCCGTCGTGCTCGCTGCGTTCGAAAGGGGTACATCATGGCGGACTACACAGGCGCGGGTACGGCGGCTACCGCGGGAGCCGGTGCCGGCATGCTGCCCGTCACCGGCGGTGTGGACAGCATCTGGTTCTGGATCGTGATGTTCGTTCTCGTCTCGGCGGGATTCGCCCTCCTGCGGCTGGTCCCCCGCCGGACGCACGGCGACGACACCTGACCCCCGTCCATCGCGGCGGGGCCGTGCGACGAGCGATCCCGCCGGAACGCCTGGGGGTGTCGCATCATGCGGAACCTGATCCGCTCTGTCGGGGTGGGGCTGATCCTGGCGGGTCTGCTGCTGGGGGCCTTCACCGCGTACCGGAACTGGCAGCGGAACCACGATTACGGGCAGGCCCAGCGCGACCTGCGCGCGCAGCTCTCCCTGCCGCGGGCCGGATACGACTCGCCGGCCGTTTCCGGGAGCGGGCCGGTGCCTGCGTCGGGGCCGCAGGAGGGGGCGGCGCTCGCGGTCCTGCGTGTTCCGCGATTCGGTGCCGGATACCACCCCGTGGTCGTCGAGGGCGTGTCTCCGGACGACCTGGCGAAGGGGCCGGGGCACTATCCGGGCACGGCGCTACCGGGCGACACCGGCAACTTCGCCGTTGCCGGTCACCGCACCGGATGGGGCCAGCCGTTCAATCGATTGGACGAACTGGTGCGCGGCGATGCGCTCGTCGTGGAGTGGCGCGGGCGAACGTACACCTATCGCGTCACCGCCACGAAGACCGTGGAGCCGACCGAAGTCGGCGTCGTTCTGCCGGTGCCGAACAGGCCCGGCGCCGAACCCGACAAGGCCCGCATCACCCTCACGACGTGCACGGACCGCGACCCGGTGACCCGCGCCTACACGCATCGTCTCGTCGTGTGGGGCGAGTTGGAGTGAAGGCGAGGGCCGCGACCCGGGTGCGGGCGCAGAGCCGAAGGGGCGGCGGCCGGTCGCGTTTCGACAGCTTCGGGCCATGACGACACAGGACTGGCGGGCGGACCGGATCGGTGCCGCCCTGCGGGGCGAGAACCCGACCGTGCTGCGGCGGCTCTCGGCGGGTTTCGCGGTGATCGGGGACGTCCAGTTCCTGCCGGGGTACTCGGTGCTCCTGGTGGACGAGCCGGGTGTGGAGCGGCTGTCCGACCTGCCGAGGGCCGGGCGGCTGGCGTTCCTGTCCGACATGGACCTGCTGGGTGAGGCGGTCGAGCGCGCCTGTCGCAGTCTCGATCCCGGCTTCCGCCGGGTGAACCTGGAGATCCTGGGCAACAGGGATCCGTTCCTGCACGCCCATGTCTGGCCGCGGTACACGTGGGAGCCGGCGGAACTGGCCGGTGCGCCGGTGTGGTTGCACCCGCCGGACCGGTGGACCGGGGAGCGGGACAGGCTCGGCCCGCGGCACGACGCGCTGCGGGAGGCGATCGGTACCGAGCTGGACCGGCTCCGCGCGGCCGCCTGACACCGCCGCGCCGGGTCGGCGCCCCGCCGGTGGGGTGCCGCCGCTGCCGCTCCGTGACGCGCGTGCCGCCCGGGGCGGCCCCCGGTCGCGCTCCGGCGTACCGCGGCAGGGGCTCAGCCGGAACGGGGAGGTCCCGCCAACCGGTCGAGGAGGGCGTCCAGTCCGGTGGCCAGGCCGTCCGGCCCGCCGCGTTCGGCCAGGACCGGCGTCGTCTCCCGCAGGACCGGCAGCTCCTGTGCCGGCATCCTGTGCAGCCCGAGCCGGAAGGACGGCTCGGGCTCGTCGGGGTTGTCCACGACCGGGCGCAGCTCCACCGACACGTATCCCAGCAGCCACGCCGTGAACGCCCGGAAGGCGGCGGCCGTGGCGGCCTCGTCCAGCCCCGCCCGCCTCAGCAGGTCCAGGACCCGCTCGTGGTCGCGGAGGACGGCGAGCGGCCTGCGCGCCAGCGGCACCGCCAGCATGCGCGTCGCCAGCAGCGGCACCGCCTGCGGGTGGGTGAGGCACACGTCGTAGGTGACCCGTGCGATCCGGTGCAGGTCGGCACGCCAGTCCGGTTCCGTCCCGGGGGCCGGCGCCTCGGCGGCCAGCCGCTCCTCCAGCTCCTGGTAGAGCGCCTCGACCAGGCCGTCGAGCAGTGCGTCCTTGCTGTCGGCGTACCGGTACAGGGCCATCGCCTCCACGCCGAGTTCGGCGCCGAGGCGCCGCATGCTCAGCGCCGACAGGCCTTCCCGGTCCACCAGTTCCAGCGCCGTGGCCAGCACGCGCTCCCGGCTCAGTCGGCCATAGCGCCCGTGATCGCTGGCGCGCCGTGCGGGAGCCTCCGCGCCGCTCTGCGCATGCTGCCCGGGCCTCTCCTCGGCCATGTCCCACCTCCTGCTGGCCGGCCTGGCCCTGTCGCCGTGCCGTGCCGTGTTGACTCTAGGCCCCCCGGGGCGCAGTCTGTACGTATACGGCGTAAATGTACGCCCATCCGGGTGCGGAGAGGGGAGACCGGCCCGACAGCCCGCCCGACAGGGAGCGGATCGTGGACTCGCCAGGAGCAACCTTGCAGCGCGTCACGGTCGTCGGAGCCGGACCGTACGGCCTGGCCGCGGCGGCGCACCTGAACGACCGCGGGATCCCTCTCCGTGTCTTCGGGGAGCCGATGGGCGGATGGCGCAGCCACATGCCCGAAGGCATGTACCTCAAGTCGTCGCCCTTGTCCTCGTCCATCGCCTCGCCACGTCCCGGACATCGACTGCAGGACTTCGCCGCGATCGAGGGGCGGGCGCCTCGCGGCCTGCGCGACCCGGTGCCGCTGTCGGAGTTCGTCCGGTACGGGCTCTGGTTCCAGCGGTACGCCGCACCGCAACTCGAACGGGTGACGGTGCGCCAGGTGGACCGGGCATCCGATGGCGGCTTCCGGGTCGTCCTGGAGTCCGGCGAGGAGTTCCGCAGCGGTGCCGTGGTGCTGGCCGTGGGCGCCGCGGAGTTCGCCCACATGCCGCCCGAACTCACCGCCCTCGCCCGGGACGGACTTGCCTCCCACACGGCCGACCACGTCGACTTCGCGCCGTTCGCGGGGCGGCACGTGGCCGTCGTGGGGGCGGGGCAGTCGGCGCTGGAGAGCGCGGCGCTGCTGCACGAGGCGGGTGCCCGGGCCACGGTGCTCGCCCGAACCTCCGCGCTGGCCTTCGACGAGGCCCCGTGGACCGACTGGCCGGAGGAGCGACCGCTGAGCGAGCGGCTGAGGGCCCCGAACTCCCTCCTCGGCGAGGGCTGGCCGCTGGTGGCCAGTTGCAAGGGCCCCGCCGTCTTCCGGCACCTGCCCGAAGACGTCCGCGAGCAGGTGCTGCGGACCGTGCTCGGGCCGCACGGCGCGTGGTGGCTCCGCGACCGGATCGACGGGGCCGTCTCGGTGCGCTGCGGCACGAGCATCGCCTCGGCGGCACCGGACGGGGCCGGAGGTGTACGTCTGGAGCTGCGGGGATCGAACGGGTCCAGCCGCCTGCTGAGGGTCGACCACGTGATCGCCGGGACCGGATACCGGGTGGACCTGGGCCGCTTGGGGGTGCTGAGCCCGGACCTGCGTCGCGAGGTCGCCGTGACCGTCTCCGGGGCGCCGTGGCTCTCGACCCGCTTCGAGGCCTCGGTGCCCGGCCTGTTCTTCACCGGGCTGTCCGCGGCCCCCACCTTCGGGCCGCTGCTGCGGTTCGTGTGCGGGACCGGCTACGCCACCGGGCGGATCAGCGCCGGGGTGGCGAAGCGGCTGAAGCGGGTGCGCAGGGGGTAGCCGCGGCGGCCGTCCGCATCCGCAGGCGCCTCGCCTGCCGCAGCAGCAGCGTCGCCGACACGGTGACGGGCAGTGCGAAGAGCGTGTCGTGCAGCAGGCCGACGCCCGGCGCGAACCACCACGCCACGCTCCCCGCCACGGAGACGAGGGCCGCGGAGCGCAGGACCCGGTGGACTCGTCCATCCCGGACCGCAGGCAGGGCTGTGCACAGACCCGTTTGCACTGAAAGGCAGACCACCCAGGCGGCGGGGAGCAGGGCGGGGACGAGCCGGCGGTCGAAGAGGGCGAGCAGCAGGACCGAGGCCAGCAGTGCGGACAGCACATCGAGGGCCACGAACGCGAACACCGGCACGTGGTGGGCGCCGGGCGTGTGCGGTGCCCGAGGGGCATCGCGCGGCAGGGCGGACGGCGCGGCCTCGTCAGGGGCCGGCCGGGGCGGTGTACAGGGGCAGCCGCGGATCGACCGGCCGGCCGGGCCAGGTGTCGCGCACCCAGGCGTGGTCGGGGTGGTCGCGGATCAGCCAGGCCCGCTCGGTTTCGGGGCCGGCCATGACGTTGAGGTAGTACATGTGGTGGCCGGGCACGGCCATGGACGGGCCGTGCCAGCCGTCCGGGATCAGGACGACGTCCCCGTCGCGGACCTCGGCCAGCACGTCCGTCCCCCGGCCCCGGCCGGAGGGGGAGACCCGCTGGTAGCCGAGGCCGGGTGTGGAGCCGTGGGCGGCGAACTCGAAGTAGTAGATCTCCTCCAGCTCCGACTCCTCGCCCGGCCGGTGCTCGTCGTGCTTGTGCGGCGGGAACGACGACCAGTTCCCGCCGGGTGTGATCACCTCGACCGCGATGAGCTTGTCGCACCCGAACACCTCGGCCGCACCGAAGTTGTTCACCTGGCGCGAGCAGCTGCCCGTCCCGCGCAGTTCCACCGGCACCTCGGAGGCGGGGCCGTACCGGGTGGGCAGCCGGCGGGAGCAGCGGGCGCCCGTCAGCGCGAAGCGTCCTCCGTCCGCCGAGGTGAGGGCGGTACGGGCGTCGCGCGGTGCGTAGGCGAAGTCGCTCACGCCGCTGAAGACGTCCCGGCGGCCGGCCAGCTCGAACGAGTTCTCGCCGAAGTCGTCGGTGACGGCGACCGTGCAGCCACCGGCGAGCGGGAGCACGATCCATTCGCTGTCGCCGGTGTCGAAGGCGTACCTGCCGCCCGGCGGCAGGTCGAGGACCCGCAGGCGGGCGTGGCCCCAGCCGGCGCTCTCGGGCGTGATGTCGACGGTGCAGGGGCCCGCGGCCGCCGTGCCCGCGGGAAGGTGGTACGTCATGCGGTGCCTCCGGGTCACAACAGCCCCACGGCCGTGTCGACCGCCTCCGCGACGCTGCCCCCGGCCGGGTAGAGCAGCGAGCGGCCGACCACCATGCCCTGGACGGCGGGCAGGCGCAGCGCCTTGCCCCACCGCTCGTAGGCGGCCTCCTGGTCCGCCCCGACGTCCCCGCCGAGCAGCACGGCCGGCAGGCTCGAGGTCTCCAGCACCGCGGCCATGTCGTCCGGGTCGTCGGTGACGGGGAGTTTCAGCCAGGTGTAGGCGGAGGTGCCGCCCAGGCCCGAGGCGATGGCGATGGAGCGGGTGACGGCCTCGGCCGACAGGTCGTTGCACACGCGGCCGTCGACCCGACGGCAGACGAACGGCTCGACGAACACCGGCAGCCGGTGCGCTGCCATGTCGTCGACGGCGCGGGCGGCGCTCTCCAGGGTGGTGAGCGAGCCGGCGTCGGTGTGGTCGATGCGCAGCAGCAGTTTGCCCGCGTCGAAGCGGAGCCGGGCGAGGTCGGCGGCGCGGTGGCCGGTGAAGCGGTCGTCCATCTCGAAGACCGCCCCGGCCAGTCCACCGCGGTTCATCGAGCCCATGACGATCTTGTCCTCCAGCACGCCGAGCAGGAGCAGGTCCTCCAGGACGTCGGCGCTGGCGAGGACCCCGTCGACGCCGGGCCGGGACAGGGCCACGCAGAGCCGCCGAAGGAGATCGGCGCGATGCGCCATGGCCAGGGGGCGGTCGCCGGCGCCGAGGACGCCGCGCGCCGGATGGTCGGCGGCGACGATCATCAGACGGCCGCCGTCGCGCACCAGGGGGCGGCGCGAGCGCCGGGCCGCTGCCTCGGCGACGGCCTCGGGGTGCCGGGCGCGGACCGACACCAGGTCGGGGATGCCGATGGTCACGACCGCGGCTCCGTCCGGCGGTACCGCGGGAGGCGTCCGCCGGGCGCCGCGGGTGCGGTCCTCACCGACGGGCGGGTGGGACGGGACGCGGCAGGGACTTCGGAGCCGAACACCTTGCCGGGGTACCCGTCGAAGCTCCCCACCCGCTCCAGGGGTACGCGGCGCCGCGGGGGGTACGGATCAACTCCGGTACAGCCCATGGCGATCAGATCGAACATGCGCGACGCTCCTCGATGCGGGGGCGATGGCCCTGCCGCCTCCCAGGTGTAGGCGCCGGGGCCGACGCTGTCAACATTTTGTACGGACATTCGAACCTGTCGCTGAAATGATGTCCTGACAAAGTATTGACACTGGGCATGCCGAGGACTTGGATCCGGTCCCAGCGCATCAGCACGGCCGCGGCGATCCTCCCGCCGCGATTCCACCCTTCCCCCGTCGCACAGTGAGGTGCCGGAGAGATGGACCGCTCTGCCCGCTCTGCCCGCCCCGCCCGCCCCCGCGGACTCGCCCCCGCCCTCGCCCTGGCCGCCGCGGCGGTCCTGATCCTCGCCGGCTGCTCCAGCGGCTCCGGCGGCAAGAAGGCCGAGGAGGGCGGCGCGGGCGCCTCCGCGGGCAAGGCCACCACGCCCCGCATGACCGTCGCCCTGGTCACGCACCAGTCGCCCGGCGACACCTTCTGGGACATCGTCCGCAAGGGCGCCGAGGCCGCCGCGGCCAAGGACAACATCAGGCTGGTCTACTCGGCCGACCCGAACGCGGGCGGTCAGGCGAATCTGGTCCAGAACGCCGTGGACCAGAAGGTGGACGGCATCGCGGTCACCCTGGCCAAACCGGACGCCCTGAAGGACGTCGTCGGCACGGCGCGCAGGGCGGGCATCCCCGTGGTCGGCCTCAACTCCGGGCTGAGCGAGTGGAAGAAGCTGGGCCTGCTGGAGTTCTTCGGCCAGGACGAGACCGTGGCGGGCCGGGCCCTCGGCAGCCGGCTGAACGAGGCCGGCGCGCAGAACGCCGTCTGCGTCGTCCAGGAACAGGGCAACATAGGCCTCACCCAGCGCTGCGACGGCGTGCGCGGGACGTTCTCCGGCACCGTGGAGAACCTCTACGTCAACGGCGCCGACATGCCGTCGGTGAAGGCGACCGTCACCGCCAAGCTCGAGCAGGACCCCTCGATCGACCACGTCGTCGCGCTGGGCGCCCCGATCGCGCTGACCGCCACCCAGTCGGTCGCCGAGGCCGGCAGCAGCGCGAAGGTGGTGACCTTCGACCTGAACAAGGAACTGACCGGCGCGATCGCCGGGGGCAGTATCGAGTTCGCCGTCGACCAGCAGCCCTGGCTCCAGGGCTACCTCGCGGTCGACTCCCTGTGGCTGTACCGGACCAACGGCAACTACCTGGGCGGCGGTGAGCAGCCGGTGCTGACCGGTCCGGCCTTCGTCGACCGGGGGAACGTCGCCCGGATCGACGCCTTCGCCGCGAAGGGCACCCGATGAGCAGCACGGCCCGGCAGGCCCCGCCTGCCCCGGGCGCACCGGGAGCGGGCGCGCCGGTCCCGGGCGGCGGCGGGAGCGACCGCGCCCGGCGCCGCTCCCCGGCGGTCGCCCTGCTGGCCCGGCCCGAGGTGGGCGTCCTCCTCGGGGCCCTGGCGGTCCTCGTCTTCTTCCTCGTCGCGGCTCCGGCCGTCCGCCACGGCGGCTCGACGGCCACGATCCTCTACCAGTCCTCGACCATCGGCATCATGGCCCTGCCCGTTGCCCTGCTGATGATCGGCGGCGAGTTCGACCTGTCCTCCGGCGTCGCCGTGATCACCTCGGCGCTCACCGCGAGCATGCTGAGCTACCAGCTGACGGTGAACGTCTGGACCGGCGTCGTCGTCGCCCTGCTGGTGTCGCTGGCGATCGGTGCCCTCAACGGCTGGTTGGTGGTGCGGACCGGCCTGCCCAGCTTCCTCGTCACCCTCGGCACCTTCCTGATCCTCCAGGGCGTCAACCTCGCCGTGACCAAGCGCGTCACCGGCAACGTCGCCACCGACGACATCAGCGACATGGACGGCTTCGACCGGGCCCGGCAGATCTTCGCCTCGTCGTTCGGTGTCGGCGGGGTCCAGGTGAAGACCACCGTGCTGTGGTGGCTGCTCTTCGCGGCGCTGGCCACCTGGGTGCTGCTGCGCACCCGGTTCGGCAACTGGGTCTTCGCGGTCGGTGGCGCCCGGGAATCCGCCCGCGCCGTCGGCGTCCCCGTGGACCGCACCAAGATCATCCTGTTCATGGCGGTCGGTTTCGGCGCCTGGTTCGTCGGCATGCACAACCTGTTCTCCTTCCACACGGTGCAGTCCGGCGAGGGCGTCGGCCAGGAGCTGATCTACATCGCCGCGGCCGTCATCGGCGGCTGCCTGCTCACCGGCGGCCAGGGTTCGGCCGTCGGCCCGGTCTTCGGCGCCTTCATGTTCGGCCTGGTGAACCAGGGCATCGTCTACGCCGGCTGGAACCCCGACTGGTTCAAGGCCTTCCTCGGCGTGATGCTCCTCGGCGCCGTCCTCGTCAACCTGTACGTCCGGCGCACGGCCTCCCGGAGGTGACGCCATGACCACCGACGCCATCGGCACACACGGCGGCGCAGCCGCCGGCACACCCCCGCCGGGTGGGACGCCCCTGGCCGAACTGCGGGGCGCCGGCAAGTCCTACGGCGCCGTCCGCGCCCTGCACGACGTCGACCTCGCCGTCCGCCCCGGCCGGGTCACGTGCGTCCTCGGCGACAACGGCGCCGGGAAATCCACCCTCATCAAGATCGTCTCGGGGCTGCACCGACACACCGAGGGCGAGTTCCTCGTCGACGGCGCCCCGGTCCGCTTCCGCAGCCCCCGCGACGCCCTCGACCGGGGCATCGCCGCCGTCTACCAGGACCTGGCGACCGTCCCGCTGATGCCGGT
The DNA here is from genome assembly GCF_016921115.1 of Streptomyces actuosus. Taxonomy (GTDB): domain Bacteria; phylum Actinomycetota; class Actinomycetes; order Streptomycetales; family Streptomycetaceae; genus Streptomyces; species Streptomyces actuosus_A. The sequence continues at coordinate 555,039 of NZ_JAFFZS010000001.1, read as the reverse complement.
GTGGCGCAACTTCTTCCTCGGCTCCGAGACGACCAGGGGCCCCTGGCCCTTCCGCCGCCTGGACATCGCGGCGATGAAGAGGACGGCCGACAGTGAACTGCGCAGCATGGGCATCGCCCTCGACGACCTCGAACAGCCCGTCGGCACGCTCTCCGGCGGCCAGCGCCAGTGCGTCGCGATCGCCCGCGCCGTCCATTTCGGCGCCCGCGTCCTGGTCCTGGACGAGCCCACCGCCGCCCTCGGCGTCAAGCAGTCCGGTGTGGTGCTCAAGTACATCGCCGCCGCCCGCGACCGCGGCCTCGGCGTCGTCCTCGTCACCCACAACCCGCACCACGCCTACCTGGTCGGGGACCACTTCAGCGTGCTGCGCCTCGGTACCCTCGAACTCTCCGCCGACCGCAGCGAGGTGAGCCTTCAGGAGCTGACGCACCACATGGCGGGCGGCGCCGAACTCGCCGCCCTCGAGCACGAACTGGCCCAGGTCCACCACGCGGGCGCCGAGGGACCCCCCGAGGGGGACCCCTGCGCGCCGGTGACGACCGGCACCGAGGAAGGAACGCCCTGACATGCCCGCCGCCCTCGACCGCATCCGCGTCGGCTCCGCCCCCGACTCCTGGGGCGTCTGGTTCCCGGACGACCCGCAGCAGGTGCCCTGGGACCGCTTCCTGGACGAGGTCGCCGAAGCCGGCTACGAGTGGATCGAACTCGGCCCCCACGGCTACCTGCCCACCGACCCCGCCCGGCTCACCGACGAGGTGGTCCGGCGGGACCTGAAGGTCTCCGCCGGCACGGTCTTCACCGGCCTGCACCGCGGACCGTCGGTATGGGAGTCGACCTGGGAGCACGTACGCCAGGTCGCCGCCCTCACCCGCGCCATGGGCGCCCGGCACCTCGTCGTCATCCCGTCCTTCTGGCGCGACGACAGGACCGCGCGGATCCTGGAGCCGCCGGAGCTGACGGCCGAGCAGTGGGCCCACCTCACGCGGGGCACCGAGCGCCTCGCCCACCGCGTGAGGGAGACCTACGGCCTGGACATCGTCGTCCACCCGCACGCCGACACCCACCTCGACACCGAGACCCACGTCGAGCACTTCCTCGACGCCACCGACTCCGACCTGGTCAACCTCTGCCTGGACACCGGGCACTACGCCTACTGCGGCGGCGACAGCGTCAAGCTGATCCAGACCTACGGCGAGCGCATCGGCTACCTGCACCTCAAGCAGGTCGACCCGGAGATCCTCGCCGACGTGGTGAACAACGGCATCGCCTTCGGGCCCGCCGTGCAGCGCGGAGTGATGTGCGAACCGCCCTCCGGGGTGCCGGCCCTGGAACCCGTTCTGACCGCAGCCCAGGCGCTGGGGGTGGAGCTGTTCGCCATCGTCGAGCAGGACATGTACCCCTGCGCCCCCGACCGGCCGCTGCCGATCGCGCAACGCACCAGGAGGTTCCTGCGCTCCTGCGGGGCCTGAGGAGCCCGGTCCGCAAAAGGCCGTCACACCTCGAAACAACGCGGGCCTCGGCGCCACCGCGTTCACCGAGCGGTACCGGGCGTGCCCGGCCGCCGCCCGCGCCGTTCCCACCCACCCGATCCACTTCGGTGAGGCCGACGCCACCGCACTGCGACGGATCGCGACGCTGACCGGTGGACGCATGGTCGACGCGCACGAGAAGTCCCCGTCCGCTGCAGGGCGTCTTCCGAGCCCACTGCCGGGGAAAGGTGACGAGCTGGGACCCGGACACCAGGGAGACGATCGTGGAGCGCCCGCTGGCCGTCTTCCAGTGACCCGGCGCGGTGACCGGAAGGCCCCGGGCACCCGACCGCCCCACCGGCCCTCACCGCATTCCGCCACCCCTGCCGGGTGCCGCCCGCTCCGCCCACCGACGGGACGCGCCCCGCGCTCCGCCGCGCGCCGCACCCCACCGGACGGCGCGACCTGCCCGGTGGACCGTCCCGAGCAGGGCACCCGCCCGGCAGCCGCGTACGCTCCTGCCATGGACCTGCCCACCGTACGCCTGGAGGCACCAGCCACCTCCACCGCTCCCGCTCTCGCCCTGCGTCCCTGGCGCCTCGCGGACGCCGCCGACCTGGCCGCGCTCGGCCGCGACGACGCCCTGCGCCGCTGGACCGGTTTTCCCGTGGAGGACGAGACGAGCGCGGAGCGCTGGCTGCGGGAGCAGATCCGCGGCCGGGAGACGCGCCGGCGGTTCGCGTTCGCCGTGACGGAACCTCGGGCGGACGGCGCGCGCGACGACCTGGTGGGGCACGTCGTCCTCAAGTACGGCACCCCGGGTCTGCCCGTCGCCGAGGTCGGCTACTGGACGGCCGCCCACGCGCGCGGCCGGCACGTCGCCTCCCGGGCGCTGCGGGCGCTCACCGTGTGGGCCTTCGACGCGTTCGGCGCCGAGGGGCCGGCCCGCCTGGAGCTGGTGCACCAGGTGGACAACGCGGCCTCCTGCCGGGTCGCCCGCGCCTGCGGGTACGACCTCGTCACGGTGCTGCCCGCCGTGCCGCCCGCGCACCCCCTCGACGGCCATCTGCACGCGCGCACCGCCCCGGCGCGGTAGGTGTAGTGCCCGGTGAGGCTGGGACGCGGTCGGCGGGATCGCCCGCGTATCACCCCGTACGCGGGGCGACCCTCCACCGCGCGACGCACCGCACCGGACGCCGCGAACACCGCACTCCGGGCGGACGACGCCACTGTCGAAACACGCCCTGGTCAGCGCGACCGGACCTCCGCCGGTGCCACCGGCCGGCGCTCGTGCAGCGACCGCGTGCAGGCCTCGGCGATCCAGCCGGCCTCCAGAGCGTCCTCGACGGTGCACGGGGACGGCCGGGTGCCGGCGACGACCTCGGTGAAGACGGCGAGTTCGGCACGGTAGGCGGCGGCGAAGCGGTCCAGGAAGAACGCGTGCGGCGGGCCGGCCGGGAACGCGACACCCGCTTCGGCCGAGCGCAGCGGCAGCCCGTCGTCGAGACCTACGGCGAGGGAGTCGGTGAACCCGTGCAGCTCCATGCGGACGTCGTAACCGCGCCCGTTGTGGCGCGAGTTGGACACCACCGCGAGGGTGCCGTCGTCCAGGGTGAGGAGCGCGGCGGTGGTGTCGGCGTCGCCCGCCTCCGCGATGTAGGCCGCGCCGCGGTTGCCGCCTGCGGCGTAGACCTCGGCGACCTCGCGCCCGGTCACCCAGCGGATGATGTCGAAGTCGTGCACCGCGCAGTCGCGGAAGATCCCGCCGGACGCCGCGATGTACGCCGCGGGGGGCGGCGCCGGATCGAGCGTCGTGGACCGCACGGTGTGCAGGGTGCCCAGCGCCCCGGCGCGCACGGCGGCACGTGCGGTGCGGAACCCGGCGTCGAAGCGGCGGTTGTAGCCGATCTGCACCGGGACCCCCCGGTCCTGGACGGCCTTCAGCACCTCCGTGCCCCCGGCCATGGTGCGGGCCACGGGCTTCTCGCAGAAGACGGGGACACCCGCGTCGACGCCGGCCCGGATCAGCGCCGGGTGCGCATCGGTCGCCGCCGCCACGACGATGCTGTCCACCCCGGACGCCAGCAGGGCCTCGGGTGAGTCCACGACCTCGGCACCGAAGCGCTCGCCCGCGGCCTTGGCCGCGTCGGTGAACGGGTCCGTGACGACGAGCGACTCGACGGCGTCGAGCCCGGAGAGGGTCGCGGCGTGGAAGGCGCCGATACGGCCGAGGCCGAGGATTCCGATTCGCATGCTGCTCCTTGGACGCGCGGGTGCGGACAGTGCTGACGGGGTGTCGCGCCGGGACCGCCGGGGCGCCCCCGGCCCCCAGTCGATCACCCGCCGGTCACCGGACGGTCCCGGTCCGGCCGCACGGCGGGGACCCCGGGCGGCGATCTCCTCCGGCCGGACGATCCTGCCCCGCCTGCGGACGCTGCCGCGGGCCGCCGCGGAGCCGGGCCGGTGCGGGGGGGGCACGATGACAGGCCTGCTCGGCGCTGCCATTCTTGTCCTGACAAACCAGTCGGACAACAGGCGGAGACCCGTCACGAACCCCGGGAGGAGCCGGCACATGGGCCACCCCTTCCCGATCCGCGAGGGCGCGCACCGGCCGGGCCCGGCCGGGAGGCTCACCGACCGGGTGGGCGCCATGGGCGAAGCCCCGGTGCCGTCCGCGCCCCGCCCGTCTGCCACTCCGCACCGCGACCTGTGCCAGGACGTCCGCGGAGTCCACAGGACCGGGCCCCGCGCCCACGGGCCTCTCGCGCTCGCGGAGCCCGCGCTCGCGGAGCCCGCATCCTCGTACGCGGGGCCCGCGAGCCCACCTGTGGAGCCCGCTCCGCCGTCCGTGATCCGGGCGGTGGCACCCTTCACCGTGCGGCCTCGCGCGGCGGACGGGACGGCGCCGGGCGGACCCGGCGGGCAGGGGAAGCCCTGATGAGCGGACGGACGGAGTACGTGGAGATCGAGGGTGTGCCGTTCACGGTCACCCTGACCCGGCGCGGCGCGACCGGACTGCTGGCACTGCACGCCGACAACGAGGGCGGCACGGGCGAACTCGCGGAGACGGTGGCCGAGCGCTGCGGAGCCACCAGCCTGGTGTTCCGGCAGCCCGGTGTCCGGGATCCGGTGCATCTTCCCTCCCCCCGCATGGCGGTCGGCCACTGCGAGCTGCTGCAGGCGTTCCTGGAGCACGTCTCGGTCACCGTGTCGCTCCACGGCCATCTGCGCCGCGCCGCGCCGCGCACCGTGTTCCTCGGCGGCCGCAACCGGTCCGCCGCGCGCCGGCTCGCCTACGCACTGCGCACACTGCGCCCGGAGTTCCGGGCGGTCACGGACCTCGGCGCGATCCCGGTGGCCCTGCGCGGCCTGCACGCCAGAAATCCGGTGAACCTGACCCGGGGCGGCGGTGTCCAGGTCGAACTCCCGCTCCTGGCCCGCACCTCGGGTCCGCTGGACGTCCCGCCGCGACGGATCGCCGACGCCCTGGCCGCGGGGGTGCCCCTGCTCGGGCTCAGGTCCGCGGACTGACCCACGTGCCGTCGACCGCCGAACGCGCCATCGCCTCCACCGCGGCGGCGCTGTGCACGGCGTCGTCGAGGGTGGTGCCGTACGGGGTGCCCTCGTCGACCGAGCGCAGGAACCGGTGGGCCTCGATCACCTTCAGGTCGTCGTACCCCATCGCGTTGGCCGCGCCCGGCTGGAAGGCGCCGTACTCGCCGTCGCCCGGGCCGACGTACACCGTGCCGACGGGCTGGTCCCGGTAGCCGGTGCCCCGGCTGACGCCGAGCTCGTTCATCCGGCGGAAGTCCCAGAACACCGCGCCCCGGGTGCCGTGCACCTCGAAGCCGTACGCGTTCTGCTCGCCGACCGAGACCCGGCACGCCTCCAGGACGCCACGGGCACCGGAGGCGAATCGCAGCAGGCAGCCGACGTAGTCCTCGTTCTCCACCCGGCCGGGTGCACCGCCCGCGGCACGGGCGTGGCCGGCGGTGTCGCCGGTCGGCCGGGCCCGCTCCGGCAGGAAGATCGCCGTGTCGGCGGTGAGGGCGGCGATGTCGCCGAGCAGGAAGCGGGCCAGGTCGGCGCCGTGCGAGGCGAGATCGCCCAGCACCCCGCTGCCGCCGCGCTCGCGCTCGTACCGCCAGGTCAGCGCGGCCTCAGGGTCGGCCGCATAGTCGCTGAACAGCCGCACCCGCGCGTGCGCGACCCTGCCGATGCCGCCGGAGGCGATCAGATCGCGGGCGGCCTCCACGGCGGGTGCGTTGCGGTAGTTGAAGCCGACCGCGCCCTGCACTCCCGCCGCGGCCGCGGCCGCGGCGACCGCGCGGGCGTCCTCGGCAGTCAGACCCACCGGCTTCTCGATCCAGATGTGCTTGCCGGCCTCGGCCATCGCGGTGCCGATCCCGCGGTGCAGGAAGTTCGGCGCGGTGATGCTGACGGCCTCCACACGCGGATCGGCGGCGACCTCGCGCCAGTCGCGGGTGGCGGTGGCGAAGCCGAAGAGCTCCACGGCCCGCTCCGCCCGCCCCGGCACCTCATCGGCGACCGCGACCAGCCGCGGGCGCACCGCGAGCTCCGGGTAGTGGTGCGCCACGCGCGCGTAGGCCCGCGTGTGCACCCGTCCCATCCAGCCGAACCCGACGACGGCGACGCCGAGCGTGCGCATCATGGCAGCAGCCTCTCCGGGACTCCCCGTGGACGGACCGGTCCGAACCTCCGCCCACCCTGATGCGCCGCTGATCCACTGTCAACGTCCCCAACAGGGCGTGTCCTTGAGCGTCATGGTCCGGACCGCGCAAGGCCGCCGGCGGTCCGCGACGCGGCCGACAGGGCCGGGATCCCCCGTGGCCGACCTCGCCACTGCCTGCTGCCCGCTGCCTGCGGGACCGGTCCGACCAGGCGCGCGGGAGCGGCGGGTCCGGGTGGCCCCGCCCGCTTTGGAGGCGCGGGGCACCACGGCCCCGCCGGTCACTGGTTGATCACATAGGCCTTGCGGAGCGTCTCGTGGACCGTCCAGGTCGTACGGTCGCCGGCGCGCAGGACCGCCATGTCCCCGGGGCCGACGCGCAGCGTGGGCCCGTCCTCGACCTCGACCGTTGCCGACCCGCTGACGACGACGAAGACCTCGTCCGCCTCGGTGTCGGTCACCACACCGGGCGTGATCTGCCAGATGCCGCGGATCTGCCGGCCGTCCGCCGACTCCCACACCACCTTCCCGGTCACCTCGGGCGTGCCGGAGACGATCTGCTCCGGGTCGAGCGGCTCGGCCTCGAGCGCGGCGTCGGGGATGTGCAGGGCGAAGGCGTGGTTCATGGGGTGAACCTAGCGGGGATCCACCCGGTCCCGCCGTGGACAGTGTGTGCGGTTCGGGCCCGGCGGACCGGACACTCCGTCGCGCCCCTCGCCCGCGGTACAGCGGACATGACTCCCCGCCGCTCACCGGACGGCCCTGGCCGCCGGCCCCGGGCGTCGCCTGCCGGAGACGGCCGGATCCCGGCCGGATCCCGGCCGTGGGCCCGGCGGTGACGCGCCCCACCGCCACGACCAGGCCCCTCCGCGCTCGGTGAAGGCCCGGTCGCGGTGCCCCGGCGAGGGCACCCGTTCCCGTGCGGTAGGGTTTGTCTGCGTGATCGCGGGGGTGCACCGCGCGAGTCGTATCGGGACGTGGCGCAGCTTGGTAGCGCACTTGACTGGGGGTCAAGGGGTCGCAGGTTCAAATCCTGTCGTCCCGACCATGCGGAAACGCAGGTCGGAGGCCGTTCTCTCAACTGTGAGAGGGCGGCCTTTCACGCGTTTGAGGGGCAGGCGGTCGCCGTGTGGTCGCACGCCCGCGCCGGGGGCGATCGCCGGTGGTTCGTCGAATCCGGAGGTGGCGTGGGCCTACCAGGTCCACCACTGGATCTCCTGGCACCGCCACATCACCCTTGCCCTGTCCGGCGCAGGCTCCACCAGGCACAGGCCGGACGCGTCCACTGGCGACGGCGGCTCACCGGCCACCTCGGGGCCACAAGTGCATCCGGGGCACGGTAGGGGCTCGGGCGGTGGTGGCGCGGAGTATTCGGAGCCGAGCCTTCGTATGCTGACCCGCGGTGGCGCGGGACGGACGGGCGGGCGGTGCGGTCGGTGGCGACATTTGTGCTGGTGCACGGGGCGATGCACGGAGGCTGGTGCTGGTCCCCGGTACGCCGGATCCTCAGCGCGGCCGGGCACGAGGTGTTCACCCCGAGCCTGACCGGGCAGGGCGAACGGCGCGACGCGCTCACTCCTGAGGTCGGTCTGGCGACCCATGTACGTGACCTCACCGAGCTGTTGTGGTTCGAGGACCTCACCGATGTGCATCTGGTGCTGCACAGCTACGCCGGTGTGCTCGCTGGGCCGCTCGCCGAAACCGTCGCCGAACGGCTGGCCTCGCTGACCTTCCTCGCGGCCTTCCTCGTGGAGCCGGGGGAGTGCCTGCTGGACGTGGAGCCGCCCGGGGTCGCCGACGGCTACCGGCGGATCGCCCGGGAGCGGGGCGAGGGGTGGTTCCTCCCACCGGCACCGGCGTTCCTGGAACAGTGGGGCGTCCCGGACGACCTGCGTCCTCACGTGGGTGAGCGGCTGACGGCCTTTCCGCTGCGGTGCCAGACCGATGCAGCGCACTACGACCCCGCGCCGCTCGCGGCCCTTCCCGCCACCTACATCCGGCACACCCGGCCGGCACTGGCGAGTCTCGACCGGTCCTACGGCCGTGCGGTGCGGGCGGGTTGGGACATCCGCGAGATCGCCTGCGGACATGACGCCATACTCGCCGAGCCCGAGCGGACGGCGGCGATGCTGGAGTCGATCGCGGGCGGCCGGTAGGGCTTGGACAGCTTCATTTGTGAGCGGCGTGTCCGTTGGCTGCGGGTGTCGTTGTGATGGCGTGACACCAGCGGATGCGGCCGCGGTCCCGGAGGACCTGGGAGCATTCACGGCGGAGTTGTACGAACTCCTGGCAGAATGACGCGTTGCCCTAGGAACGCCGGGGTTTGATGGGATGAAAGAAGCGAAGACCGCGCGGCATTTGTGCGAGCAGGGTGGTGAACCGGAAGGCTCGGGCCACGCGCGGATTCCCCATCGATAGTGTATTGCGCACTCATCTGATCAGGGGAGGGCTCTTGTCACAGGAACCTTTGAAACGCCGCAGCGTGCTGCGTGGGTGCGGTGGGATCGCGCTCGCCGCGTTCGGCCTGGGCCACGGAGCGGGAACGGCCTCCGCTGCGGTGTCCGCCTCGCCGCGCTTCGATCTGACCAAGCCCTCGTACGACCTGTTCCGGCACAAGCGGCTGCACGACGTCACCGTGCAGCAGAGCTTCGCCTTCGACAGCGTCAACAAGCGCCTGTTCGTGGCGCAGCGGCGGAACGGCACCGACGCGAAGGCCGGCGACCTGTGCATCACCCAGTTGGACTTCGCCGGCGACTACGTCTCGTACATGCACCTCAGTGGCTTCGGCCACGGCGTGGCGTTCGGTGTGGAGCCGCGTGGTGCCGAGAGCTGGCTGTGGACCGAGGTCGATGCGAACGCGAACGGATACGGCACCCGGCTCGCGTGCTTCAAGTTCGTGAAGGGCGGTTCGCTGTCCCGTACGTCGTCAGCCATCACCAGGTACAGCCCCGTGCCGGAAGCCGTCGAGTACACCTGCTCCATCGACCCGGTGTACGAGAACATGGTCGTCCGTCACCACAAGTACGGCGCGAAGCACATCGCGGTCTACGCCATGGCGGACGTGCGGGCAGGAGACTTCAGCCGCCCCAGGGCCTACTTCGAGCAGCCGTCGATTCCGGGCACCATGCAGGGCTACACGGCCTATGGCCAGTACCTCTACTACCTGACGGGCAATGCGTACTCTGCGAGCAACCCCGTGCCGGGCAATGCCCACCTCGTCAGCGTGAACCTGAACACGGGCGCGATCGCGCAGGGGCCGGTCCTGACCAAGGCGGGCAGCACGCTCGAATTCCGCGAGCCCGAGGGCCTGGCGGTCTACCGCACGGACGCCGGACAGTCCCGCCTCTTCCTCGGCTTCGCCTCGGGCGCCGCGGGTGACCGGCGCTCGAACCTCTTCTACAAGAACACCCTGGTTTGATGCCGGATCAGGCCACTGCGGGTCGGTTCGGGGAAAACCTGTTGCCCGTCGGGAAGTAGCAAACTAAGATCTTCGATGCATTCAAACGCGTGTCCGAGTGGGACGTCCGGACGCAGCGGTTGGTCATGCGGGGGACCCAAGCACAAGCGCCTCGCCGCGGCCTGCCCTGACCAAGGAGAGCCAATGAAGCGCACCATGAAGTTGACCGCCAAGGCGATGACGGCCGCTGCGGCTGCATCCGGACTTGTCATCGGCCTGACCGGTCAGGCCGCCGCCTCCACCAGCGTGGAGATGACCGCCTATTACGGCGGCTACGTGGCCGGCACCGGCTACTTCAACGCCGACCCGTCGGGCTCCGTCCCCGGCGACGCGATCCGGGCCTGCGACACCAGGGCGGACGGCGTGGGCATCGAGGTCCGTATGGACATCAAGCCGAGCGGCTCCTGGCACACGGACCGTGTCGCCAGCACTCGGGGCCACAACTCGCCCTACTGCTCACCCTGGAAGAGCGGCAACATCGCCGAGGAGACCACCGTGGCGCTCAAGATCTGCGCCGTCAAGGGGACCTGGGAGGAGTGCTCCCCGGTGGTCTACGGCAAGGCGTGAGTCGACGGCGGCACTGCTCGCCCTGACCACGCCGGCCGTCGTTCGACGTCTCTGTTGCGGCCGCCGCTGAACCACCCCGGGTCCGGTGGAGACCGCGGCCTGTCCCGAGTCGAGGCGGGGGGAGTCGAGTTGTCTGGTTCCAGCCTCCGGGGGCCCGGAATGCGTACTCCACCGGGCTGAGCATGCCCGCCGGGGAATGCCTGCGCTGTCGGTCGTGGAAGATCCCCGGATACACGAACAGGATGGTGGACAGCTCCAACCAGGCAGGCTGCCCTCTGCGGTTGAGCAGTTCGACCAGTCCCGTGCGCCGGCGCCGTCCGACGCGGCCAGGAACGACTCGTGCGGCCACTGCCGGACGCCCGCCCCGTTTCCGTCGCGCAGGCGCCGCCGGCGCGTCATGCCCGAGCCGCACCCCAACTCCTGGAGCAGGAACTCCCACGGGATGCCCGTGTACGGCACGAACGGTGATCAGCGGTGGCCCCAGCCCTCCCGCGGTGGCCGGTCCACCGGCATCATCGAACTCTACGGCTGGACCTCCAGGTCGCGCTGATACCAGGTGCCGGGCCTGCCACCGAGATCGGCTGGGTCGGGCGGGCCGACCGGGACGAACCCGGCCTTGGCCAGCACCCTCCGGGAAGCGGCGTTGTCGCGGGCGGCGGCCGCCCGCAGTATCCGTAACCGTGCCGCGCCGCCGCCAGCCGACAGAGTTCCCGGACACCCGCGGTCGCCACGCCGCGGCCGGCGACGCGCTGCGCAACCCGGTACCCGAGATCGGCGGCACCGTCTTCGATGTCGGAGAGATCGAACCGGCCCAGAACCGAGCCGTCCTCGGCGACGAGGGCGTAGAAGGCGCAGACGTCGGCCTCTTGTTCGGTCAGCAAGGCGCCGTACCGGTCGGCGAACCGTTCGAAGAACTCGTCACCGCGGTCGGAGACCGAGGCAGCGAAGTAGGCACGGTTCACCTGCTCGAAGGCCAGGACAGCCGAGGCGTCGCCGGCACGCAGCCGTTTCAGCTCGGGCACCGCCCGACTCTACCCGGACAGTGGGCTCGTGCCGACTGAGTTTCCGTCAGCGGTGCGCAGACCAGTGCCGGTTCCCCTGTGACCTGATGCATTCGAGCAGGGAGAACCTGGCGCAGTGGGCTGATCACACCACAGTTGGCGTGGTCACGGTGTCGGAGACCGCCTGGACAGCTCCGTTCACCGGGCCGAGCCCGCGGCCGCGACCTCGCACGCGATGCGGGCCGCGGACGTCACCCTCCCCCGGAGGTGGCGTCCGCGGCCCCTTCCCCCCGGGGCCGGACTGCGATCCGGCCCCGGGGTGGCCTTGTGACATGCCGTCACCAGCACATGACGGCCGTCTCGCCCGAACCCCAGCAGGAGTACAGGCGGACCCGGACGACATAGCGGCGGCCCTTGACGAGCCGGGCCCTGATCGTGGCGTTGCGCGGGGTGCCGCCGTCGTCCCGGCCGGCGAGATAGCGGGGCTCCCCGTCGCGCTCCTCGAACACCACGACGACGGCGTCGCCGTCACCGAAGACGCCCAGGGTGTACTCGCGGGTCTCCGGCGGCTCCAACGAGAAGTCGGCCTGCTCGCCCGCGCCGAGCGCCAGCGGCGCCGAGCGGAACGGCACGAGCGGCAGGAGTTGCGAGCCGGCCGGCGGATACCAGCGCAGCGCGAACTCCTTGTCGAGGGCGGACAGGGCGCCCGGCGGGTGGATGCCCCCGCGGAACTGCTCCGGTTCCAGGATCAGCCCCCGGCCGAAGGAGTATTCCATGATCGACAGCGGATCCCACACCGAGCCGTTGACCTCGGCCGGGTCCAGCTTGCGCAGGATGTTGCCGTACGTCGTCTGCCGGTTCCAGAAGTTGGGCGGGCCCGCGAGATCGGCGTAGACGGCCTCCTCGTCCCAGTGGATGCCGGCGAAGGGGCTCTGGTGCTCGTGCAGCATGCCGAGCGCGTGACCGATCTCGTGCAGGACCGTACCGTGCCCCCCGGCAGTGGTCAGATCCCAGCCGAAGTTCATCGTCCGCTCGTTCACCCCGATCCGCAGCGCCTCCCGGCCCACCGCCGACCAGGAACCGTCGCCCTGCTGGAACCCGATCCGCAGCTCCGCCTCGGAGCGGTCGGCGACCTCGGAGAAACCGATCCCGATGCCGAGGTCCTGCCACGTGCGGAAGCAGTCGCGCACCACCTCCTGCTGCTCCGGGGAGCCGGTCCACGGTACGCGCCGGGTCCGCCCGGTCCCCGGTACGCAGATCACCGAGGCGTCCGTACGGGCGTCGGAGAAGTGGTAGTGCAGCGTCGTGCCGTTGACCCACATGCGCCGCCCGGCCGCCAGCGCGCCGAGCCGCTCGGCGGTCAGCCCGGGCGCGAACACCGGGGCCGACTGCCGCGGCAGCGAGCAGTAGCGAGCGGTCATGCGCCCAGGCTGCCGTGGCGGGCGACCGGGGGCCTGAGTCGAGGTCTACTCAAGTCGCCCTGTATCAGGGATGAGTACCGGAGCTCCTGACACTGTGACGACTGCGCCTCCGACGCCCCCCGACCACCCGCACGTCCCCGACACGCCTTGGCCGTTCACCGGCCGGGACGAGGAACTGGAGCTCGCCCGCCGGTGCCTGGCCGCCGGCCGTTCCGGGCTGGTGGTCACCGGCCCGGCGGGCTGCGGGAAGACCCGCCTGGCCGCTGAGGCCGTCCGCGGCACCGCCTGCGTCGAGGTGACCGGGACCCCCGCGACCCCGTGGACGCCGTACGCCGCCTTCGCCCATCTGCTGCCCGGCACCGTCTCCCTGCACGAGGCGCTGCGGCGCCTGTCCGGCACCCGGCTGCTGCTGGTCGACGACGCCCATCTCCTCGACGACGACTCGGCCGCCCTGGTCCACCACCTCGCCGTACACGGCCGCACCCGGCTGCTGGTGGTCGCCACCGTCGGCACCCCCGCGCCCGACGCGATCCGCCGGCTGTGGAGCGGGCAGCTCCTGCCGCGCCTGTCCCTGGAGCCGCTGGGCAGGCAGCAGACCGCCCGGCTGCTCGGCAGCCTGGACACCGCCCCGGAACCGCTCACGATCCACCGCCTGCACCGGCTCGCACACGGTGACCTGCGGCTGCTGCGCGACCTGCTGGACGCGGTGCGCGGCAGCGGGCGGCTCGTCCCGGAGCCGGACAGCGGCACGTATGCCTGGCGCGGACCCCTGCCGGTGACGGCGGCCGTCCGCGAACGGACGGACCCGCAGCTCGACCGCGCCCACCCCGGCGAGCGCGAGACACTGGATCGCCTCGCCTTCGCCGAACCGGCCCCGCTGGACGTCGACCTGTTCGACCTGCGGACTCTGGAGTGCCTGGAGGCCGACGGCCTGATCGACGTGGACGCCGCCGGTGCCGTCCGCCTCGCCCACGCCCTGCACGGTCCGGTGCTGCGTGCCACCGCCGGCCGGCTGCGGGCCCGCCGCCTGGACCCCGGCCCCGAGGAGCGGGAACTCGCCCTCAAGGCCGAGACGGCCGCACTCGCCCACCGGATCGACGAGGACGACGTACGCGAACTGCCGACCCCGGCGGGGGAGTGGCTCCTGGCAGAGGACCTGCCCGTGCCCCCCGCGTACGCGGCCGTACGCGCCCGCTTGGCCCGCCTGCGCGGCGACCTGGGCGACGCCGCGTCCTGGGCCCGCCGGGCGCCGGAGGACCCCGCCTGCCGAATCGAACTGGCCCTGGCATCGGCGCAGTCGGGCAAGCCCCCGGCAACGGCAGGAAAGGGCGGCCTCGCGGCCTGCGGCCGGACCGGAGACGCCGGGGGCCCGGTCGCGGTGTGGGCCGCGGTCGCCCGCGGGGACCTCGACGCCGCCCTCGCCGCGACCGGCGACGAGGCCGCCTACGACGCCGTACGCCTCGGGGCCCCCGAGCGCGCGGCGGGGCTCCGGCCGGACAGCGTCTTCGCCGCGCACGCCGACGCGCTCGCCCGCGGCGACGGGCCCGCCCTGGACCGGGCCGCCGAGGCACTGCGCGACCGGGGATTCCTGCTCTTCGCCGCCGAGGCCCACGCCCAGGCCGCGGGCGTGCACCGCGATCCGAGCGCAGCCCGCACCGCACGCACCCGGGCCGTCGCCCTGGCCGGCCGCTGCCAGGCCCCCCGCACGCCCGCTCTGTCGGCGCTGGTCCTCGGCGAACTCACCGCCCGGCAACGGCAGATCGTCACCCTCGCGGCGGACGGCCTGAGCAACCGTCAGATCGCCGAGCGCCTCACCCTGTCCGTCCGCACCGTCGGCAACCACCTCCACAGCGCCTACACCCGCCTCGGCGGCGGCGACCGCAGCGCTCTGCCGCGGCTGCTCGGTCCACCGGTCGGCCGCCCGGCGTGACCGCCCTCCTGCCGCGCCGCGGTGTCGAGGGAGGCGTCACCGCCCCCGCACCCGCCGCGGAACGCCGCCCCGGCGGTCGCAGGCACCCGGCCGACACTCGGCGGTCAGGCCGCCCCGAAGGCCGTGAACGCCCACCCCGTGGCCCGGTGCACCGCGTCGTCCGGGAGGGCGGCGCGGGCGTCGCGCAGGGCCTCCGCCAGGGACAGACCGGCGTCGAGGCCCTTGTGCAGGGCGAGCATCAGCGGAACCACGGCGGCGTCGTTGACCGGCGCGCTGGCGGCCACCACGCCCGCTGTGCCCAGCGGCAGCAGGGCGGTGACGAGGCCGAGGAGCTCGTCGGCGCCGACGGAGGCGAAACGGGCGGTGTCGCAGCAGGACAGGATCAGCCGGTACGGGCTGCGGGCCAGACGCTCGAAGTCATGGACGATGAGCGGCCCGTCGGCCATCCGCAACGAGGAGAACAGGGGACTGTCGTTGCGGAAGGTGCCGTGCGCGGCGATGTGCGCGAGGGCCGCCCCGTCCAGCTCCCCCAGCACCCGCGGCACGCGCGCGCCGTCGTCCTCCAGAACCGTAGGGGTGCCGTAGCGGTCGGCGAGTTCGGGCACCTCCGCGCCTCCGGTCGCCAGGCCCGGTCCGCGCACCAGGACCTGCCGGCCGACCGGGGGTGGCGCGGTCCCACGGGCACGCAGCCAACTGCTCGCCGACGGCGACACGCTCACCACCCGCTCCCGCAGCGACGGCAGCAGTGCCCAGGGCACCCGGTGCAGCCGACCGGGCGGCACCACCACGACCGGGCCGCCGCCCAGGTGCGCGGCGGCCCCGCCGAGCAGCAGCTCCTCCAGTCGGCGCCCCGCCGCCTCCATCACCGGAAGCCTCGCCTCCGCGCCCGGGTGGGCGAGCCGGCGCAGCCCGGCCTGCACATGCTCCGCCTCGGCCTCCGCCTCCGCGACGGACCCGGCTGTGAAGCGCCGCACCCGGCCCTGTCCGCACAGCAGCACGTGCACCCGGCCGTCCACCACGGCGAGATCCACCAGCCGGGTGGTCCCGAGCCGGTCCAGCAGCCGGGCCGTGTCGAACCGGTCCCCGCCGCCCGGCACCTCTCCGCGCAGGTGCAGCGTGCGGGAGCGGATCTCCCGCTCCAGGCGCCGCTGTTCACGCTCCAGGGCCGGAACCGGACGGCCCTCGGCGCGGGCCTCCTCCGCACGCGCGGCGATCTCCCGGAACGCGGTCAGTTCACCCAGCAGCCGCTGGTCGTCTGGGGGGCGGGTGGGCGGCGCGGACAGCGCGGTCGCCCGCCAGCGCTCGCTCCACTCCAGCAGCCGCCGGGGCCCGCCGTGCGCCAGGCTGGCCCGCTGCGCGAGCGCCGCCAGTTCGGCACCCTGCTCCGTGGCACGGGCCCGCAGTTCCGAGGCCCCCAGCGTCATCCGGTGGTCGTCGAGGACGTCGAGCCCGTGCCGGCAGGCCTGCAGCACGCCCCGGCCCGACCCGGCCGCCTGCGCCCGCAGGGCCTGGGCCGCCCAGCCCGTCAGACGGGCCAGCGGAGGCCCGCTGCGGCGGCTGCGGGCCGCCTGCGCCAGATGCCGCTCCGCATCCGCCGTCCAGCCCAGGGAGAGGGCGATCCGCCCGGCCAGCAGCGAGGCCTCCGGTGCCACCGGAGCCCCGGACGAGGCCAGTTTCCCGGCGACGGCCGCCGCGTCCGCGACCAGGCGCCCCGAACCGCGCCCCGCGGCGTGCCGCGCCTCGATGAGGACGAGCTGCGCGTGGGTCTCCCACCAGGAGCGCCGCTGGGCGGCGAACAGCCGCACGGCGACGGCGGCCCGGGCGATCGCCGTGTGCGGGTCACCGGCCCGCCGGGCCGCACGGGCGGCCGTCAACAGCAGCTCCGCCTTGCGGGTGGACTGGCCGCCGATCCCGTCCAGCACCTTGATCGCCGCGTCGGCCTCGGCCAGTGCCTCGGGGGCGAGCCCGGCCGCCATCAGGACCTCGCAGCGCCGGATGTTCAGCATGAACGTCGGTGTGCCCAGCCGGGCATAGCGCTGCTCGGCCTCGTCCAGCAGCCGCAGCGCCGCCGGCACGTCACCGGAGCGGAACGCGGCCAGACCCCGGCTCTCCACCGCGTCCGCCTTGTCGTGCTCCTGGCCCGTGGTGTCCCACAGCGTCTCCGCCGCGGTGAAGTCGGCGTCCGCCCGGTCCACCGCGCCGACCGCCAGGTGCACGGTGGCGCGCAGGGTCAGCGCCCGCGCGGTCCAGATGACGTCGTTCTCCTGCCGCAGTACCGGTATCGCCCGGCGTACGTCCTCCAGTGCCTCGCGATGGTGCCCCAGCACCCACCAGGCGTAGGCCCGCCGGTACAGCACGCGCGCGCGGGTGTGGCCCGTGGTGCGTACGACCCCTCGCTCGAACGCGGCCAGGCCCTGCCGGGTGCGCCCGGCGTGCACCAGCGCCACCCCGAGTGTGCCGAGCACGTCCCCCTCCCGCTCGGCGGAGTCCGCGCGCGCGGCGAGGTCGCGGGCGCGCCGCAGGTGACGCAGGGCCAGGCGCAGGTCCCCCCAGTCCCGTTGCCAGATGCCGATCACCTGGTGGGCGACGGACGCGGGCAGCGGCGCGGGGTCGTCGGCCAGCAGTGCCTCCGCCCGCGCCAGCGCCTCGCCCGGGGCGGCGAACACCATCGGCAGCAGTTCGAGAACCGCGTCGTTGCCCGCTGTCACCCCACGGATGGTAGTGGTCCGCGCCGGTGCGGCACACAGGATCGTCGCTGTATCAAACAGTCGCGGGGCGGCTCAGACTGACGACCACCGCACCTGTGGGAGGACACGCCATGGCACCCCAGCGATTCCGCGAGCAGTTCGACACCATCCGGCGCTCGCTGCCCGACGTCCCCCTGGCGATGGGGCCGGACGACTCCGCCGAGTTCATCTACGAGAAGGGCGTCGTGCTCGCCCGGGACGGAGAGGAGGCCCGTCTCGTCGAGGACACGGTGCGCGGTCACTTCGCCGGAGCACCGGGACTCGTCGCCGACCACGTGCGGCGGGAGAGCCCGGAGAGCAACCGCTCCGGCATCACCCGCATCCGGGTCGGCGACCCGGGCCGGGGTGACGGACGCGGCGACCCGGCCGTGGCGGGCGCGCTGCGCGCGCTGCGCGAGGCGGAGGGGCGCGCGGGCCGCCTTCTGATCAGCCGCAACCACGTGGTGTCGATCGCGGTGAACGCCTGCCCCGGCGACGAGCCCGTGCCCGCCCCGCTCACCGGCGGCGCCGACCCGGCACCCGCCTCGGCGCCCGGCGCCGTCGAGGCCGCCGTCTCCGTCCTGGTCGTCGACACCGGGCTCATGCACGACTACCGCTCCTATCCACCGCTCGCCCGCACCCAGGGCGACCCGCAGACGGAGGAGACCGACGGGCGGGGAGTGCTGCACCAGTACGTCGGCCACGGCACGTTCATCGCGGGGCTCGTCGCGGCCGTCGCGCCCGCCACCGACATCGCCGTCCGCAACACGCTCGACGACGCCGGCACGATCCTCGAATCCGACTTCGGCGACGCCCTGTTCGCCGCCGTCGACCGGCAGGGCTGGCCCGACATCATCAGCCTGTCGGCCGGCACCTCCAACGGTCGCACCGACGGCCTGCTCGGCGTCGAGGCCTTCATGCGGGAACTGCGGGAGCAGCGCACCCTGCTGGTCGCCGCGGCCGGCAACAACGCCAGTGCCACCCCCTTCTGGCCCGCCGCCTACGCGGACCTGCCCGGCTTCGAGGACGTGGTCCTCTCGGTCGGCGCGCTGCGCGGCGACGGCGAGTTCGGCGCCTGCTTCTCCAACCACGGTCCCTGGGTGAAGGTCTACGCCCCCGGCGAGCGTCTCACCGGCGCCCTCACCGGATTCGAGTCGCCGGTGCCGTACATCTACCAGCACTCGACCTACGAGACGTGCCGGTACGGCTTCGACTACACCTGCACCTGCCGGTCGCCGCGCCACACGGGCGTGTTGAGCGACGACGGCACCACCGTCAAACCGGACCAGGTGATGTTCGAGGGGCTCGCGCGCTGGAGCGGCACCTCTTTCGCCACCCCGCTGGCCGCCGGTCTGGTCGCCGCCCGTATGAGTGAGCACAAGGAGTCCGACCCCCGGGCGGCACGGCGTCGGCTGCTGGCCGAGAACACCGGGTTCGCCGAGGTCCGCGGGACGCACGTGGCGGCGCTGCGGCCGGCCACGTGGCGCCCGGTGTCCGTCGGGCAGCCCGCTCTCTCCGCGTGAGGGCCGGGGCCCCCTCGTGCACGGCGTACGATGACTTGCCGTACACGAGGGGTGGGACTGCCGTGGAACGTGCAGATGTCGGCGCGCTCGTCCGGTCCGCCGTCGACGGTGACGGCGCGGCCTGGAAGGCGCTGGTGGAGGGGCTCAGCCCGCTCGTGTGGTCCGTGGTGCGTGCCCACCGGCTCTCCGACGCCGACGCGCACGAGGTGTACCAGACGGTGTGGTTCCGCTTCGCGCAGCACCTGGGCCGGATCCGGGAACCGCAGAAGGCGGGATCCTGGCTGGCGAGCACGGCGCGGCACGAGTCCCTGAAGGTGATCCGGAGCCTCAGCCGGCTCGTGCCGACCGACGATCCGCAACTGCTGGACCGGGTGAGCGAGGACGGCACGCCCGAGCAGTCACTGCTGGACGCCGAGGAGGCCGCCGCCGAGAGCGAACGCATCCGGTACGTGTGGCAGGAGTTCGAGGAACTCGGCGATCGCTGCCGCCAGTTGCTTCGGGTGCTGATCGCCTCGCCGCCGCCCAGCTACCAGGAGGTGTCCGCCGCCCTGGGCATCGCCGTCGGCAGCATCGGCCCGCTGCGCCAGCGGTGCCTGCGCCGGCTGCGGGCCCGACTCGACGCACGGGGAGCACTGTGAACGCCATCAACGACCACGACGGTGACGTCGGCGACGAGCGTGACGTCAGGGACGAGGGCGTCCGCGAGGACGCCGCCGTGGAGCATGTCGTCGACCGGGCAGCCTCCGACCGCGCCCTCGAAGGCGAGGCATTCGACTGCGAGCGCGTGGAGGAGGCGCTGCGCCGGGCCGCGGCCGTCCTGGACCCGCTGCCGGACGCACTGCGGGAACTCGCCGTTGACGCCTACGCGCTGTACGACCTCGACGCCCGCATCGCGGAACTGGCCTTCGACTCCCTCGTCGACGCCCTCCCGGTCCGTGGGGAGGCCGACACCCCGCGCATGCTGACCTTCCGCGCGGGTGAACTGACCGTCGACGTGGAGGTGACGGACGAGGGGCTGCTGGGGCAGCTGTTGCCACCGCAGCAGGCCCGCATCGAGGTCCTCGGCGGACCGCAGGTCGGCACGGCCCTGACCGCCGACGCGATGGGCCGTTTCGCCTCCGACGCGCCACCCGCCGGCCCGTTCGCGCTGCGGCTGCGCACCGGCGGTGCGGTGGTCGTCACCGAGTGGCTGCGCGCCTGACCCGGAGCGGGTGCGGCACCCGGCTCGGTCGCCGGAGCACGGCGGCGTCCGCCGCACCACGGTGCGGCGCGGTGACTTGTCGACGGACGCCCGCCCCGCCCGGTGCGGCACGGTGGGCGCCGCGCCCGGTGGGTCAGCCGGAGGCCGCGTCCACCAGGTGCCCCAGGGCGGCGGCGAGCCGGTCGAGTCCGGGGCCGGCCGGACCGCCCGGCTCGGTCATGTACGTGTCCCGGCGGATCTCCACCATCAGCGCGCCCACCCGCTGGTCGGTGTCGTGGAAGCGCAGCGGCACGTAGGCCCCGGCGAACGGGCTGTCGAGGCCGACGTCGCCGCAGCCGGCGAACGCCTCCCGCGCCGCGGCGAGCAGCTCCGGCGGGGTGTGGCGGGCGTCCGTGCCCAGGCACACCGCGGGCCGCGGCCCGTCACCGTGCAGCTCGTAGGGCAGCGCGCGAGCGGGGTAGGAGTGCACATCGATGATCACGGCCCGTCCGGTGGCGGCCAGCCGCTCAGCCACCGCCTCGGTCATCGCCCGCGCGTAGGGCCGGAAGTAGCGGGCGAGCAGCGGCTCTCCATCGGTGTCCCCGGGCCGCAGCGCCTCCCCGTGCGTGGTCCGCGTGTACACGGCACCCATCCCGGCGGCGAGCATCTCCTCCCGCTGGTCCGGGAACCGCTCGGGGTCGACGACCAGCCGGGACAGCCGGTTGACGAACCGCCAGGGCGTCAGACCGGCCGCGCCGGCGGCCCGGGCGGCGATCTCGGCGGTGTGTGCGTCGGTGATGTGGTCCAGCTCCCGCTCCAGCGCCGCGTCGTCGAGCACGATGCCCGTGCGCACGGCCGCCGGTATCCGCCGCGCCGAGTGAGGGACATGGAGCAGCACCGGAGATCCTCCGGCCCCGGGCAGCAGCTCGAAGGAGGGGGCGGCAGGGGACATGGGGCGGCTCCCAAGGGCGTTGTCGGTGGCCTGGTGCATGATCACGGTGTCACACGGAGACGCCGTGGACAGAGGGGGAGGCCTGCCGTGCCCGTCGAGAACCCGCGTGTGACCGGACACGTGTTCCTGAAGGCCCTGTACGAGGACGACTACTACCCGGACCACGTCCTGGACCGGGGACGCGCGATCCTGTTGCGGCTGTGCGAGCGGATCGAGGCGGAGCAGCCCGCCGACGTGGACGCTCTGTACGTCCTGACCCGGGCCGCGACAGAGGAGTTCAACGATCTGGAGACCGCCTTCGAGGAGGCCGGCAGCGAGATCGAGACGGTCGCGCGGGAGGAGCTGGCCGAGGCGTTCTGGTCCGTGGCACAGGCCTACGGTTTCGCCGACGCGGACGTGGAGGAGCTGATCGCCACGCGGAACTGGTGAGGCCGGGCCGGGACGCGACACACCTCCGCCCCGGCCGGGCAGTGCGCGGCCGGGGCGGAGGGCGACCCCCGGGGTCGGGGCGGACGGGCCGCCCCGTGTTCGGGGCGCAGGCGTCAGCTCAGCGAGGCCAGGGCCTCGTTCCAGGTCGCCGACGGGCGCATGACCGCGGCGGCCTTGGCCGGGTCGGGCTGGTAGTACCCGCCGATCTCGGCCGGCTCGCCCTGGACGGCGATCAGCTCGTCGACGATCTTCTGCTCGTTGGCGGCCAGCGTCTCGGCCAGCGGCTCGAAGGCCTTGGCGAGCTCGGCGTCCTCGGTCTGCCGGGCCAGCTCCTGCGCCCAGTACAGGGACAGGTAGAAGTGGCTGCCGCGGTTGTCGATGCCGCCGACGCGCCGGGTCGGGGACTTGTCCTCGTCGAGGAAGGTCGCCGTGGCGCGGTCGAGGGTGTCGGCGAGGACCGTGGCGCGGGTGTTGCCGGTGGCCGTGGCGTACTGCTCCAACGAGGGCACCAGGGCGAAGAACTCACCGAGGGAGTCCCAGCGCAGGTAGTTCTCCTTGACCAGCTGCTGGACGTGCTTCGGCGCGCTGCCGCCGGCGCCCGTCTCGAACAGGCCGCCGCCCGCCATCAGCGGGACGACCGACAGCATCTTGGCGCTGGTGCCCAGCTCCAGGATGGGGAAGAGGTCGGTCAGGTAGTCACGCAGGACGTTGCCGGTGACGGAGATGGTGTCCTCACCGCGGCGGATGCGCTCCACGGACAGCTTCGTCGCCTCGACCGGGGACAGGACCTTGATCTCCAGGCCCTCGGTGTCGTGCTCCGGCAGGTACTGCTCGACCTTGGCGATCAGGTTGGCGTCGTGGGCGCGGGTGGCGTCGAGCCAGAACACCGCCGGGTCGCCGGTGGCGCGGGCGCGGGTGACGGCGAGCTTCACCCAGTCGCGGATCGGGGCGTCCTTGGTCTGGCAGGCGCGGAAGATGTCGCCCTCGGCGACGGGCTGCTCGATCAGGACCGTGCCGGCCGCGTCGACGAGGCGGACCGTGCCCGCGGCCGCGATCTCGAAGGTCTTGTCGTGCGACCCGTACTCCTCGGCCTTCTGGGCCATCAGGCCGACGTTCGGCACCGAGCCCATGCTGGCCGGGTCGTAGGCGCCGTTGGCCCGGCAGTCCTCGATGACGGCCTGGTAGACGCCCGAGTAGGAGGAGTCCGGCAGCACCGCCAGGGTGTCGTGCTCCTGGCCGTCCGGGCCCCACATGTGGCCCGAGGTACGGATCATGGCCGGCATGGAGGCGTCGACGATGACGTCCGACGGGACGTGCAGGTTGGTGATGCCCTTGTCGGAGTCGACCATGGCCAGCTCGGGTCCCTCGGCCAGCTCGGCGTCGAAGGAGGCCTTGATCTCGGCGCCGTTCGGCAGGCCCTCCAGGCCCTTGAAGATGCCGCCCAGGCCGTCGTTCGGCGACAGGCCGGCCGCGGTCAGGTCCGCGCCGTACCGCGCGAACGTCTTAGGGAAGAACGCACGCACCACGTGACCGAAGATGATCGGGTCGGAGACCTTCATCATCGTGGCCTTCAGGTGCACGGAGAACAGCACGCCCTCGGCCTTGGCACGGGCGACCTGCGCGGTCAGGAACTCGCGGAGCTTCGCCACGCGCATCACGGAGGCGTCGACGACCTCGCCGGCGAGGACGGGTACGGACTCGCGCAGGACGGTGGTGGAGCCGTCCTCGGCGACCAGCTCGATCCTCAGCGTGCCGTCCTCGGCGACGACGACGGACTTCTCGGTGGAGCGGAAGTCGTCCTCGCCCATGGTCGTCACGTTCGTCCGGGACTCGCCGGACCAGGCGCCCATGCGGTGCGGGTGGGACTTGGCGTAGTTCTTCACCGACGCCGGGGCTCGGCGGTCGGAGTTGCCCTCGCGCAGGACCGGGTTGACGGCGGAGCCCTTGATCTTGTCGTAGCGGGCGCGGATCTCGCGCTCCTCGTCGGTGCGCGGCTCGTCCGGGTAGTTCGGCAGGGCGTAGCCCTGCGCCTGCAGCTCGGCGATCGCGGTCTTCAGCTGCGGGATGGACGCCGAGATGTTCGGCAGCTTGATGATGTTGGCCGCGGGCGTCTTGGCCAGCTCACCCAGCTCGCTCAGCGCGTCCGGGATGCGCTGGTCCTCGGCCAGGTACTCCGGGAACACGCTGATGATGCGGCCGGCCAGCGAGATGTCGCGGGTCTCCACGGGGACACCCGCCTGCGCGGCGTACGCCTGGACCACCGGCAGGAAGGAATACGTCGCGAGGGCCGGGGCCTCGTCAGTGTGCGTATAGATGATGGTCGAGTCAGTCACCGGGTGCTCCGCTCCACGTCTGCAACATTGCTCGACATCAAGATATCTCGTGATCGGGGCCGACTCGACAGGGGCCCGTCCACGACCGTCCACGACGCGGACCGGGGTCGCCGCACGTGCGGCGGCCCCGGTCCGGTGCGTCGCCCGGTCAGTCCAGGGTTGCGGCGGTCACCTCGTCCGCTCCCCGCCCGCTGCGCTGCTGCGGGATCGCGCCCGAGCCGGGCTGGACGGTCACGGTCCGCATCGGGAAGGGGATCTCGATGTGCTCCGCTCGGAAGCGCCGGTGCAGCCGCTTGATGAACTCGTGCTTGATCCGGTACTGGTCGCTGAACTCGCCGACGCCCAGGATCACCGTGAAGTCGATGCTGGAGTCGCCGAACGTGTGGAAGCGCACCGCCGGGTCGTGGTCCTGCACCGCGCCGGTGACCTCGGCCATCGTCTCGGCGACGACCTCCATGGTCACCTTCTCGACGTACTCCAGATCGCTGTCGTAGGAGACCCCGACCTGCACCAGGATGGTCAGCTTCTGCTCCGGACGGGAGAAGTTCGTCATGTTGGTGCTGGCGAGCTGCCCGTTGGGGATCACGATGCGGTTGTTCGACAGCTGGCGGACGGTCGTCTGACGCCAGTTGACGTCGACGACGTAGCCCTCCTCACCGCTGCTCAGCCGAATGTAGTCGCCCGGCTGGACGGTCTTGGCGGCCAGGATGTGGATGCCCGCGAAGAGGTTGGCGAGCGTGTCCTGCAGGGCCAGCGCGACGGCGAGACCACCGACACCGAGGGCGGTGAGCAGCGGCGCTATGGAGATGCCCAGTGTCTGCAGCACCACCAGGAAGCCGATCGCCAGCACCAGCACGCGGGTGATGTTGACGAAGATCGACGCCGACCCGGCGACGCCGGAGCGGGCCTGCGTCACCGAGCGCACCAGCCCGGACACGACCCGTGCCGCTGTGAGGGTGACCACCAGGATCAGGAGCACCTGGAGCGTCTTGTTCACGTTCCCGTGCACCACCTTGGCCAGCGGCAGCACCGCCGCCGCGGCGGCCACTCCGCCCGCGACCGCCGCCCACGGCACCACGGTCCGCAGGGCGTCCACGATGATGTCGTCGCCGCTCCACGCGGTCCGCTCGGCGTGCCGTGCGAGCCAGCGCAGCACGATCCGAGCCAGGAAGGCCGCGAGCAGGCCGGCCGCCACGGCGACGCCCGCGAGGATCCAGTCGTCCAGGGTCAGGGCACGGGTCACCGGCCACCTCCGGCAAGACGGTCCGCTGAGCGGAGGGCCGCCGCGGGCCGGATGGGAATTCTCGTCACAATGTCACCTGCTCGGTATCCGGAGTGTGCGACCGCGCCGGGCCCGGCGAGGCGTCGCGGGCCCCGGCACGAGCGCTCATCCTGCCCTATCCACGGTCCACGACCGAAACGGGAGCGGCGCGGGCCGCCGCCCGTCCCGCGGGGGGAGCGGGCCGCGCACGGCGACACCTGCCGCTACGGGTGGGGCCGGTCCCGGGGGTCCCGGTCGTCCTCGCCGAGCTGCTCCTTCAGCTTCTCCTGGGCGGTGTCGACGTGGCCGGCGTACTTGCCTCCGGTCCGGTCGTCGACGGCGTCGCCCGTCTTGTCCGCGGCTCGGCCGGCCTGATCCTCGTGGCCTTTCACCAGCTGCTTGAGCTTGTCCATGACACCCATGGGGGACTCCTTCGCCGTTGATCGGGTGCGGTTTCCGACCTTCCCCAGCAAACCCGCCGCCCGCGCGAGGTTCCCGCCCGCGTACTCCGAACGGGCGCCACCGTGCTCGTCCGACGGGGCCGCCCGGCTCCGCACCCGGTCCCGCAGCCGGCGCTCAGGCCGTACGGGTCCAGGAGGCCACCGCGGAGGCTGCCGCCGCGTCGGCCTGCACGGCCGCGGCACGGCCGCCACCGGCCCCGTCGCGGGACGCGGCCGCCCGGGACGCCCCACCGCCCGGCGGCCGGCTGGGCAGGGCCGGATTGAACACCCGGCCGATACGGCGGGCCCAGGGCGGGTCGGTCCCCAGCAGGAACCCGATCCGATCGGCGAACCGGGGCTCGGGCACGGGGATCTCCACGCCCGGGTACCGGAGGTAGCCGTGGGCGACGGCGCGGGCGACGTAGTTGGTGACTGCGTCGGCACGGTGCGGCAGGCGCCGCCGGCCGGGAGCCGCGAGGTGGCTGAGGATCCGCAGGACCGTGGGGAGACTGGCGTCGAAGCGGAACCCGCCCAGCGACGGGCACACCCCGGCGACGGGCAGCGGGTCCGTCTCCACGGCCTGGTCGAGGCCGGTCTGGTCGTGCCAGAAAGCGGCTGCGTGCGCCTCCCCGCGCGCGTGGTGGTGCAGGGAGAGGCAGTAGGCGGCGGGGGAGTGCCCGGCGCCGGCGGCGTACTGCCACCAGAACCGCGCGCCCTCGTCGACGCCCGCCAGGTGCAGGGCGCAGCCCAGCAGCCAGGCGCCGGGCGGCTCGGGCAGCTGGTCGGTGAGGAATTCCAGGGTGCCGGGGGCCACCGCGGTCACGACGACCTCGCAGAGGCGGTCGAGCTGCTCGGCGGCGGTGCCGTCACCGGGCGGCTCGCCGGGAGGGGCGGCGACCGGATCGGCGGAGAGATCGAGGTAGGCGCAGTCTTCGTAGGCCACGGTGTCGGCGGGCACGTCGGGGGCCCGGTGCAGGCGGGCGCGGGCGAGGAGGGCGTCGACGGCGGTCATGGCGGCTGGATTCACTCCCGGGGACTGTGAGGACGGAGCAGGCGTTCGAGGGTGGCGCGGGCGTGGTGGTCGACGGCATGCGTGATCGCCGGACTCAGGCCGAGCACGTCGGGAACGTCGTCCAGGGGCGTGCCGCACAGGTAGCGCAGCACGGCCACGTCCATCTGGTCGTGGGGCAGGCGCCCGATCGCGTCGAAGAGGTCGACCAGCTCGCTGAGGACCACCACGTGGCCGGGCACGCTGTCGTGGACCTCGGCCGTGGAGAAGACGGCGGTCCGCAGGTCGGGGTGGCCCTCGTGATGGCGGTGGGCGCGGGCCATGACCCGCGAGCGCAGCAGCCGCCAGGCGTAGCGGCGGATGTCCTCGCTGGTGCCGGCGTCGCGCCAGCACAGCCACAGGATGTCGAACGTCTCCGCCACCACCCAGCGGGCGCGGTCGTCGGTGAGCAGGAAGGCGCGCGCGTAGTCGGTGTACGCGCCGGTGACCGCCTCGGTGAAGGCCTGGTGGGCCAGGGGCGGACGTTCCGGCTGGAGGGCGACCTGCTGGATGCAGTGCTTGATCCAGCCGGGCTCCTTGCGCGCCTCCCGGGCCGCCGCCGTCCACAGCCGGCGCATCGGGCGACCGGGCAGGCCCAGGGCTCGGATCACGCTGAACGTGATCTCCCAGGCCGGGTAGTAGCCGTTGCCGCGCAGCAGCTCGCTTATCCGCGTCTTGGAGTAGCCGGACCGGTCGACGAGGTCGTCGAGGGTCAGCCCGCTGGCGAACAGGGAGCTGCGGACCGGCTCCAGCCAGGCCCGGTGCGACAGCCCGGCGGTGTCGGAGATGGGGGCCGGCTTGCGGCCCCGCCGGCCGACGGCGGGGAGGGCGTCCGGCGGGGACGGCTGGTCGGCGTCGGGGGGCCAGATCATCGGGGCGGCTCCTGTCCGCCGCCGGTGAGGCGGCCGGGACCGGCCGTCGGGCGGTCGTCGGGGGCGGGGGCGCCGGCGGGCGGGCGGGAGCCGTCGGGCGCGGTCAGGGCCTGAACGATCTGCTGCACGAGCAGGCCCAGGGACGGGAGCAGGGCGGCGACGGCCGCGACCTGCCCCAGCACGGTCATCACCGTGCTCCACGTGAGGACCGTCACCAGGACGGCAACGGTCACCACCTTCTTACTCGACATGAACATCGGGATTTCTATGAGCGGTTGGCTGACCAACAGCCCTCTCCGGCAGCGGTGCTGAAGCGCCGTCAGGAAGGCGGGCAGACAGCATGGCCCGGCGGCCGCCCGGAACGCCACGTGATCACGGGGTTAGGGAACAATGCCTCTGGGGCGGCCGGGCGCCGCACATGACGCCCCCGCGTTCCCGCGACCGTAACGGCCGATGATTCAACCCTTTGAGGGGGAAACAACGCATCTGCCCGCGCTTCGCCGGGCGAACGCGCATCATGTGCAGCAAGGCGCCACTCGACGCCGCATCGGGAAGCCCGTGCGGTCCCCTGTGCTGAAGAACCGTCCAAGAGGGGACCGCACGGCACGAAGGCCCCCGGTCCACCGCGTGACCGCCGGACCCATGGCACCACTCCGGCCCGGCCCGCCCGCGCGCCCGATCACCCGGCGGCTCGGCCGCCCGGCCGTCACCGGCACGATCCCGTCGGGGCGACGTCCCACGGCTTGGCCGCGATCGCGTGACCGGGGGTGCTACTGCCCTGCGCGCAGGGGCTGTTCGCCGGACAGCGGCCGCTTCCGGGCCCGAGCGCCCGCCGGGCACGGATCCTCGGCCGAGTGAGGCCCTCGGTCGGCCACAGTCCCTCGGCCGGGCGCATGCCCTCCTCCGGGTGCCGGCCGTCACCGACCCTCCGCCGGGTGCCCGCCGGCCGCCGGGTCCCGGGCGTCGTCGGCCCGCACCGGGGTCGCTCTGCGCCGGCGTCCCTCCGCGCCGGGCCGGTCCCCACCAGGGCCAGCCGTTTTGCGCCGGGGGCGGCTTCCGGCCCCGCACCGGCCGCAGGGCCGCCGCTCAGGGCTGTCGCGGCGCCTCGGCGTCGTCGCCGAACGCGCCGTGCCGCCCGGCCCCCGCCGCGAACCGCGCGGCTCCCTCCAGCCCCTCGGCCAGCACCCCTGCGCCGAGGCGGAGTTCGTGCAGCAATGCCCTCTCCTCGGGCACGCCCTCCTGGTCGAGGACCGAGGCCCGGTCCGAACGCATGCAGGCCTGCGGGAAGGCGGCGATCGCCGCGGCCAGCTCCTCCGCGGCGGTGCGGGCCGTGCCCGCCGGCACCACGCGGTTCGCCAGGCCCATCTCGTACGCCTCGCGGGCCGGAACGGGACGGCCCGTCAGGATCATGTCCAGCGCGCGGCTCGTGCCGATCAGCCGGGGCAGCCGTACCGTGCCGCCGTCGATGAGCGGCACTCCCCAACGGCGGCAGAAGACACCGAAGACCGCGTCCTCCTCGGCGACCCGCAGGTCGCACCACAGCGCCAGCTCCAGCCCCCCGGCCACGGCGTGCCCGGAGACGGCGGCGACCACCGGCTTGGACAGGCGCAGCCGCGTCGGCCCCATCGGGCCGTCGCCGTCCTCCGCGACCCGGTTGCCGCGCCCGCCGCCCATCGCCTTCAGGTCCGCACCCGCGCAGAAGGTGCCGCCCTCCCCCCACAGCACCGCCGCCCGGGCCTCCTCGTCCGCCTCGAACTCGCGGAACACGGAGACGAGTTCGACGGCGGTCGGGCCGTCCACGGCATTGCGGACCTCGGGCCGGGAGAGCACGACGGTGGTGACGGGGCCTCGGCGTTCGACGCGGACGGGCATGGCGGATCCCCTTCTGTACGGCGACGCCCGCACGTTACCGGCACGGTGCGGCCCCGCCGTCCGAGGCCGGCCGCTCAGGTGAGGTGGAGACCGCCGTCGAGCACGATGACCTCGCCCGTGAGATAGCCGGAGGCGACGACGGACGCCACCAGGTCCGCCACCTCCGCGGGCCGGGCCGGGCGGTGCATGGGCGCCCGCTCCCGCCACAGCGCGTGGGCCTGCGCCCAGTCCCTCGTCAGCGGTGTGTCCACCAGTCCCGGCGCCACCGCGTTCACCCGCACCCCCGGGCCGAGTGCCGCCGCGAGCAGGCGGGTCACGTGGTTCAGCGCCGCCTTGCTCGCCGCGTACGGAACGGACGAGCCCTTGGGCCGCACCCCCGCGTGGCTGGTGATGTTGACGATGCTGCCGCCACCGGCCGCCGCGCGCAGCGCCGGGAGCGCCGCCGTGCACAGCACCCAGGGCGCGATGAGATTGACCTCCAGCACCCGGCGCCACTCCTCCGGCGACGCCGCGGCCAGGTCGTCGTGCGGGATCTGCCGGCTGACGCCCGCGTTGTTGACCAGCACGTCCAGCCGTCCGTGACGGTCGACGACCGCCTCGGCCAGCCCCCGGGCCTCGTCCTCCACCGCCAGGTCCGCCTGCACGTAGGTCCCGCCGAGCTCGGCCGCCAGTGCCTGTCCGGCCTCCGTGCTGCGCCGCGAGTGCACCACGACCCGCATCCCGTCGGCCGCCAGTCTCCGCGCGACGGCCTCACCGATGCCCGACGTGGAGCCGGTGACCAGTGCGACGGGCCGATCCGCCCTGTCCGTTCCCATGGTCGGCGATCTTGTCACGCGCCCGTCCCACCCGCAGCATCCTGCCCCGGGGCCGAGTCCGGCGACCGGCAGGCCCCGGGCGTCCCCCGCACACCGGCACCGGCGGCGCCGCCTCGCGGGCCTGGGCCGGGACGCGTGCCCGTGCCGCCGCCCCGGGGCTCAGATCACCCTCAGCCGTAGCAGGGCCCCCAGCGTCACCGCCCCCGGCACCAGCGGCAGCCAGACGGTGATGATCCGGTACGCCAGCACCACCGCCGTCGCGACCGCGGCCGGCCCACCCGCCGCGACGAGCGCGACGACGAGAGCCGCCTCGACGGAGCCGATGCCGCCCGGCGTCGGCACCAGAGCCACGGCGACCGTCGCCGCCAGGTAGGCCACCGCGACGTGCCCGGGCGGCACCGGCAGCCCCAACGCCCGCCCCACCAGGACCAGTCCGGCGGCCTGCAGCGCGGGGAAGGCCAGCGAGCCGCCCCACAGGGCCAGCGCCCGTGCGGGGCGGGTGTGGACCGACCGCGCCTCGCCCAGGGCGGTGCGCAGGAATCCGCACACCGCCCCGCGCAGCCGCCCGACGAGCGCCACGGCGGCCGTCACGGCGACCGCGGCGACCGCGACCGCGCCGACGGCCGGCAGCAGCGGCCCGCCCGCCCGTTCGGGCAGCAGCGGGCCGAGCCGCAGCGCGCCGGGAAAGACGAGCAGCAGCGCGGCCAGCAGGACCAGCCTTCCCATGCTCTCCGCCAGCAGATAGAGCACGAGGGCGGCCGAGGAGCGGGCCGGCGGCACCCCGCACACCGTCATGAAGCGGAGATTGACGGCGCTGGCTCCGAGCCCGGTCGGCAGCAGATGGTTGGCGGCGCCCGCGGCGAACTGAGCGGCCAGCAAGCGCCGTCGGGGCAGCGGTGCGACGACCGCGCCCTGCCGGGTGAGGGCCGCGGCCACCCAGGCGAGACAGGTCGCGCAACCCGCCGCGACGAGCCAGGGCCACTGGGCGTTCCGCAGCAGGCCGGCGCCGTCGGAGAGCACCGACCGGTGCTGCACGGCGACGACCGCGACGAGCGCAAGCGGAAGCAGGCACAGCACCTGCCGGACCGGCAGGCGACGGCCGGAGCGCCTCCGTCGACGGCGGTGGTGGGGAATTCGGGGGAACTCGGGAAGGGGCACTGCGGTCACACCGGTCGAGGTTCTCCGCCCCGCGCCAACGGCGGGTTGCCGGGACCGGGACGGCACGTGGCCGACGGCCGTCGCATCGCACCGCGGGCGCCTCGCCGCGGCAAGGGGCCGACCGGGCCGGGTCCGGCTCGGGGTTCCGGATCCGGCCCGGCCGGAGGCCGCACCCGAGGGGCGGTGAGGGGACGCCGCCCGCCGGGTGCCGGTGCGCTTCAGTTAACGGTGCCGGTGGGACACCCGCATCTCCGGTGGGGCGAACGGGCGGCGCGCGGTACGGCTCACCAGTGCGAGGGTTGCTTCAGCCCCTTCGGCAACCGGGTCGCGGTGTCGCCCCGGGCCGCGTCCAACTGGGCCTGGGTGAGGAAGATGCAGCCCGTCAGATCGGCGCCGCGGAGGTCGGCGTCACGCAGGTCCGCACCGATGAGGTCGGCACGCCGCAGGTCGGCGCCGGCCAGGTCGGCGGCGACGAGCAGCGCCCCGCGCAGGCTCGCCCCGGCGAGGTCCGCCCCGCGGAGGCGGGCTCCCATCAGGTCGGCCCCGCGATGGTTGCGCCTCCGGCCGGGCACGTCCGCCCGGTACAGCTCGCTCGTGCGCAGCAGGAGCGCGTTGACCTCGCCGCGCAGCGCGTTCACGTCCACAGCCGTGAGCCCGTCGGCGTCCTGTCGGCTCAGTGCGTCGATCCGGTCGCGGGCCTCCCGCAGCTCCCGCTGGACCGGCCGTGCCGCGCGCAGGCCGAGGGCCTCGTCGACGTACCAGAGCAGTTCGTGCAGTTGCCGCATCACGGCGAACGAGGCGAACACGGCGCCCGCCCGCTCCGGTGCGGCGCGCCAGTCCGTCCCGCCGAAGGTCACCTGCGAGACCTTCTGGCCCGCGCCGAAGCAGTCGAAGACCGTGCAGCCCGAGTAGCCCTCCTCCCGCAGCCGGGCGTGGATCCCGCAGCGGAAGTCCGCCCCCAGGTTCGTGCACGGTTTCCCGGCGGGCTTGTCGACCGCGAAGTCCGCGGAGCGCGCGAAGGGCAGGGCGACACAGCACAGCCCGAAGCAGGCGGAGCAGTCGGCCCGCAGCTGAGCGCGGCCGGCGGCGGGGTTCTCGGGCTCCACGGTGACGCTCTCCTGATCCGCATGACGTGAAAGATCTCATTGTCGCAGGCCGTCGCCGCCCGAACGCCGTACAGGGCGAGGAGGCGCCGCACCGGAGCGCGTCTTTCGAGGTGGCGCAATCCGGGAAACGTTAGACTCGCCAGTCCGCACACGCAGTTCGGCGCGGCCGTTTCGCAGGTACGGGGACGTCGCGCAGCACTCTTCGGGGGACGAATGACGGAGGCCGGGCCGTCGGTACGGGAGATCGGTGTTGTCTTCGAGCGGGTCCTCGACCAGGCCCTGGACACCCAGCAGGTGCAGGACGCCCTGGCCCGCGCAAGGGGTTCCGTGGGCCGGGAGCAGCTGCGCAGACGGGCCCGCCGGGCGCGGTCGGCCATCACCTCCGCGGCGGCCGTCGAGTACGACGCCTACGTCCGGACCCGTACCGGCGCGGACGGATCCGGGGGCGCGGTCGAGGCGACCGGTGACACGGCCCGGTCGTCGGCAACGGGCGGGATGATGCCGCCGCCGGCCGTCCTGGTGCCCGGTCTGTCCGGCGGGATCGCGGCCCTTCTGCTGCTGACCGGGTACGGGGTGAGCGCACTGGGAGACCGTCCCTACGTCGGCGGCGGCCTGATGACGGCGGGTCTGATGGCGGGGGCCCTGGCCGTGGGAGCGGGAGCCGGCGACGTGCTCTGGACGTGGGCGACGGGGACCGCCGCCGACGGCGAGGAGCCGGCCGACTTCGGCCCGGCCGCGACGAGGGCCCGGGAAGCCTGGGAACTGGCCATGCTGGAACGCGGAGCGGTCCCCTTCCTGCTGGGGCGCCTGGAGGAGGCGGCCATGGCGCGGTGCTCCGTCCCCGGTGCCCCGGCCGACGCCGCGATGCCCGAGTGCCCGCTCCTCGGGCGCTGCGGGCGGGCCGCCCGGGGGCTGCTCGACCGCCTCGCCCCGCCCGTCACACCGGGCGGGCACCTCTGCGCCGACTGCGCGCGGGGCGGGACGGGTGAGGACCGCGACGGTCAGCGCCCCTCGTTCCGCTGACCCGGCCGCCCGGGCGCTGTCCGCGCGTGGCCGTCGGCCGAGTCCGTGCGGGCCCCGCGGCACCGGTGCGTGCCCCGGGGGCCGTCCGCGGGCGCTGACGGAGCCTCAGGAATCCGCCGCCACGGCACCGACTGCGGCCGGCACGATCAGCTCCGCGGCCGTGGCCGCCCGCACCTCCTCCACGGTCGCACCGGGTGCGAGTTCGGCCAGCCGGAAGCCGTCCGCGGTGATGTCGGGGACCGCGAGATCGGTGATGACGCGGTGGACGACGGCGCGGCCGGTGAGCGGCAGGCTGCAGGTGGCGACGAGCTCGGGGCTGCCGTCCCGGGCGGTGTGCTCCATGAGGACGACGACGCGGGCCGCACCGTGCACCAGGTCCATCGCGCCGCCCATGCCCTTGACCGTCTTGCCGGGGATCATCCAGTTGGCGAGGTCGCCCGCCGCGGAGACCTGCATGGCGCCGAGCACGGGGCTCTCCATGGCCGCGTGCGTGATCGCCGCAGTATGGCCGCCCCGGCACGCTCCGGCGGGTGCTCTCTCGGTCCGGTCGGGGGCCGGCGCCGCCGTGGTTCGGCCAGGGGCGCGGGGTGGGGCGAGAGCAGGCACCCGGGAGAGAGGGAGGGACCGCCGGGGAGGAGCGCGGGGTGGAGGGGTACGGCGGGGGCGGGACCCTCGGCGGCGCCGGACCGTCGCCGGGTGCCGGGGCATCGTCGTACCGGACGGGCCACCGGGGGCGGGGACAGCAGGGGGCGGACCCGGTCTCGTGGTTCCGCCGGGCCGCACCGTGTCGGCCCTATGGAGTCGAGCACTACTCATCGGGTGCAATTTGTGGTGGACGGTTACATGGGACGCGTCACAGGTCCTGCCTACTGTTTCCGGCCATGACGAACACGTTTCCCACCCCGGCCGCGCTGCCGCCGCCGACGGCCGCGGTCGACCTGACAGGGCGCACGGCGCTGGTGACGGGCGGCGGCAGCGGCATCGGCCGGGCCTGCGCGCACGCTCTGGCCCGGGCGGGGGCCGTCGTGCACGTGGTCGACCGGGACGGCGAAGCCGCCAAGGCCGTCGCGGAGGTCTGCGGAGGTGAGGCGCACGTCGCCGACCTCGCCGACCGGGACGCCGTCGACCTCCTTCCCCAGAAGGCCGACATCCTGGTCAACAACGCCGGCCTGCAGCACGTCGCCCCCCTTATCGAGTTCCCGGCGGAGCGGTTCGAGCTGATCCAGAAGGTGATGGCCACGGCTCCGTTCCTGCTGATGCGCCGGATCCTGCCGCACCTGTACGGCCGGGGCTGGGGCCGGATCGTCAACGTCTCCAGCGTCCACGGACTGCGCGCCAGCGCCTACAAGTCCGCCTACGTCGCCGCCAAGCACGCCCTGGAGGGGTTGCGCAAGGTCGCCGCGATCGAGGGCGCTCCCCACGGGGTCACCGGCAACTGCGTCAACCCCGGGTACGTCCGGACCCCGCTCGTCGAGGGCCAGGTGCGGGACCAGGCCGCCGCGCACGGCATCAGCGGCGGCGACGTCCTCTCCGACGTCCTGCTCGCCCGCACGCCCGTCAAGCGCCTGCTGGAGTCCGAGGAGGTCGCCGCCGCCGTCCTGTGGCTGTGCGGCCCCCACACCGCCTACCTCACCGGCGCCTCCCTCCCGCTCGACGGCGGTTGGACCGCGGGCTGACCCCGCAGCCACGCCGCCCCGCCCCGGCGCCGTCCGTTCCGCTCCCGCGCACCACTCTCCGCCGCCCCCTTCGTCCCCGCACCGTCTTCGTCCCCGTCCCGTTCGTGAAACCGGTGAACCCATGTCTGACACCACCCCGCGACACGGCATCCGCCGCATCGTCGCCGCGAGCCTGATCGGCACCACCATCGAGTGGTACGACTTCTTCCTGTACGGCTCGGCCGCGGCCCTCGTCTTCAACACGCTGTTCTTCCCCAGCGCGGACCCGCTCGTGGGCACCCTGATCGCCTTCGTCACCTACGCCATCGGCTTCGCCGCACGGCCGCTGGGCGGGATCGTCTTCGGGCACTTCGGCGACAAGATCGGCCGCAAGAAGCTGCTGGTGGTCAGCCTGCTGATGATGGGCGGGGCGACCTTCGCCATGGGCCTGCTGCCCACCTACGACAGCATCGGCGTCGGCGCGCCGGTCCTGCTGACCGTGCTGCGCCTGATCCAGGGCTTCGCCCTGGGCGGCGAGTGGGGCGGGGCCGTCCTGATCGTCTCCGAGCACGGCGGCGACCGGCACCGCGGCTTCTGGGCGTCCTGGCCGCAGGCGGGCGCACCGGGCGGGAATCTGCTCGCCACCGGTGTGCTGGCGCTGCTGGCCGCGTTCCAGTCGGACGAGGCGTTCCAGGCCTGGGGCTGGCGCGTCCCGTTCCTGCTGTCCGGTGTGCTCGTGGTGATCGGCCTGTGGATCCGCGTCTCGGTGTCCGAGTCCCCGGTGTTCCTCGCCGCGCAGGCCCGGGCCGAGGCCGCAGCGGCGCACGGCACGCGGGAGAAGGCGCCGGTCGTCGAGGTGTTCCGGCGCAACTGGCGCGAGGTCCTGTCCGCCATCGGCA
Source organism: Streptomyces actuosus (assembly GCF_016921115.1). Lineage (GTDB taxonomy): Bacteria > Actinomycetota > Actinomycetes > Streptomycetales > Streptomycetaceae > Streptomyces > Streptomyces actuosus_A. The sequence continues at coordinate 519,212 of NZ_JAFFZS010000001.1, read as the reverse complement.
CCCGCTTCGGCGAGAACATCTCGTACTACATCCTGACCTCCTTCCTCCTGGTGTATGTCACCGTGCACCTGGACCTGCCCCGGAGCACCGCACTGAACGCGGTCCTGATCGCCTCCGCCGTCCACTTCGTCACGATCCCCGCGTGGGGCGCGCTGTCCGACCGCATCGGGCGGCGGCCGGTCACCCTGATCGGCTCCGCGGGCATGGCCGTCTGGGCGTTCGCCTTCTTCGGCCTGGTCGACTCGACCTCGTTCCCCGTGATCACCCTGGCCGTCACCACCGGTCTGCTGCTGCACGGCGCGATGTACGGGCCGCAGGCCGCGTTCATCTCCGAGATGTTCGACACCGAGGTCCGCTACTCCGGCGCCTCCCTGGGCGCCCAGCTCGCCTCGATCCTCGCCGGGGCCCTCGCACCGATCATCGCCGTCGAACTCCTCAAGGACTACGGCTCCTCCACCCCCGTCAGCCTCTACCTCTGCGCCGCCGCCGTGGTCACCACCGTCACCGTGGCGGTCACCCGGGAGACCCGGGGCCGCGACCTCTCCCGCTCCCGCGACCAGGAGACGGCCACCACCGCTCCGGTCCCCGCGGGCGACCCGGCCTGAGGCCGCCGCACCCCCTGATCCGCCCGGTCTGCCGCGCCGCACGCGACAGACCGGGCCCACCCCCGCCCACCGGCGCGACCGCAGCCAGTCCCCGTCCGCTCCGGCGGACGGTCCGCGACACCTCGCCCGGCCGCGGGCGGCCCGGCCCACCTCGGATCCCCCTCGGCCGCGCGCGTCGACCACACCGTCGGTGTCGTGTCTCCGGCCGGCGGCCAGGGCGACGGCCGCGGTCACGACCGGCTCAGGTGGTCTCCGTCGGAGGAGAGGGACTGCTCGGCCCAGATGACCTTGCCTTCGCGGCTGTACCGGGTACCCCAGCGGTCGGAGAGCTGGGCCACCAGCAGCAGACCCCGCCCGCCCTCGTCGAGGGAGCGGGCGCGGCGCAGGTGCGGTGCGGTGCCGGCGGCGTCGAAGACCTCGCAGGTCAGGGCCGACTGGAGGATCAACCGCAGCTGGATGGGGCTCCTGCCGTAGCGGATCGCGTTCGTGACCAGCTCGCTGACGATCAGCTCGGTGCCGAAGGCCAGCTCCTCCAGCTCCCAGGCCGTCAGCGTCTCGTGCGCGTAGTCGCGCGCCCCGGCGACCGCCGCCGGGTCCGACGGCAGGTCCAGTGTGGCGACATGGCCCGGATCCAGCGCCCGGGTCCGTGCCACCAGGAGCGCCACGTCGTCGGAGGGCCGTCTGGGCAGCAGGGCGGCCAGCAGCCGGTCGCAGATCTCGTCCGGCGCGTCGGGCGCCCTGGTGAGGATGTCCCGCAGCACCGCCCGCGCGGTGTCCACGTCGCGCGTACGACCCTGGATGAGACCGTCGGTGTACAGGGTGAGCAGACTGCCCTCGGCCAACTCGAACTGGGCTGTCTCGAAGGGGAATCCGCCGAGCCCCAGGGGCGGTCCGATCGGGAGCTCCGGGAAGTCGACCGTCCGCGGGACCGCTCCGTCGCCCGGTGCCGGACGGGGGCTCGCCACGGCCGGCAGCACATGGCCCGCGCTCGCCAGTGAGCACATCCGGGACACCGGGTCGTAGACCGTGTACAGGCAGGTGGCGCCGAGTTCGCCGTCACCCTGCGTGTCCTCGCGCTGCAGGCGGATGACGACATCGTTCAGATGCGTGAGCAACTCGTCGGGCATCAGGTCGATGTCGGCGAAGGCACGCACGGCCGTGCGCAGCCGGCCCATCGTGGCGGAGGCGTGCAGGCCGCGGCCGACGACATCGCCCACGACGAGCGCGACACGGCCGCCCGACAGCGGAACGACGTCGTACCAGTCGCCGCCCACGCCCGCCCGGGAACCACTGGGCAGATAGCGGGAGGCCGCCACGACGGCGGACTGCTCCGCCGGACGCTGCGGCAGCAGGCTGCGCTGGAGGGTGAGGGCGGTGGAGCGCTCACGGGTGTACCGGCGGGCGTTGTCGATGTGCACGGCCGCTCTGCCGGCGATCTCCTGGGCCAGCAGGAGGTCGTCCTCGTCGAAGGGGGCGGCGGTGCGGTGGCGGAAGAACTGGGCGAGGCCCAGGATGTCGCCCCGGGCCCGCAGCGGCAGCAGCAGGACCGACCGGAAATCGGGGTTGTCCGCGGCGTTCGCGCCGTCCGGCGCGGGCATCCAGCCTGCGGGCGGGGCGGAGGTCCTGCTGCGGTACACGCGGGCGTGCCCGGTGGCCAGGGCACGGGCCGGCTCCGAGCCCGTCGGGTAGGAGTGCGTCCGGCCGCGGCCGACGGTGCGGGCGGCCCCGCTGTCCCGGGCGGACAACTCGGCGACACGGCGCAGCAGGGGGACGTCCGTCTCCGGAACCGGGACGCGCGCGTCCGGATGCACCAGGGAGTCGAGGAGGTCGACGGTGACCAGGTCGGCGAAGTCGTCGGTGCCGACGTCCGCCAGCTCCTGCGCGGTGCGCGTCATGTCGAGCGTGGTCCCGATCCGGCGACTCGCCTCGCTGGTCACCACGAGCCGGCGCTGCACCCGGCGGTCGCGTTCCACCTGGTACGTGGCGACGACCTGCTCCGAGCCGCGGTCGACGTACTCGAACGCCGCCGCGATCAGCCGTGTCGCCGCGGCGTTGAACAGCTCCAGGTCGTCGGTCAGCCGGGTGGCCTCGCCCAGGATGAACTGGAGCAGGCACATGTGGCCGAGGCGGTAGGCCCGCAGCAGCGCGCTGAGCGGCACCCCGCCCTGGGCGAAGCGGCGGGCGACCTCCAGTGCCTCGGGCGGCGCCTGGACCCCGGCCACGTCGGCGCGGTTCTCGAGCACATCCAGGAAGGTGGTGACGTGCACGGCCGTCTCGTTCGCCGCCATGGCGGCGAGGCCGTCGTACTTCCACAGCTCGGGCAGGTCGCTGCGCAGGCGCATCAGCAGCATCTCGGCCGCCTGGTCCTCTCGCGGTCTGAGGTCCCGAGCCAGCCGGAGCAGGAAGGCGTCGACGTCGCTGCCCATACCGGAAACGTACCCAAGCTCCGCAGGGTGCGCGCGTCCGGACGGCGCCGAGCGGACCGGCTCACCACGCACAGTACCGAGAGAGGTGCCTGCTGTGTCGGCGACGTGCGCCCGTGCGAAGGGGCGGGCCGCGCGGGGCCGCCCCTTCACTCCCCCCGGTGGTGTCGGCTGTGCGGTCGAACCACCGGGCCCCCGCGCCCGGTGAGCGGCACGGGCAGGGAGGTGCCCCGGTCGATGGCGAGGACGCCGATCAGCGGTTCGCGAGGTGTCGTGACGATCTGTCAGCGCCCGCCCACGTTCGGTGCGACGGCTCCGGCGCCGCGACCGAACGACGAAGGCCGGGGCGGATCAGGGCTGGTGAGAGCATGGCCACGCGCGATGAACACCGCCGTGATCCCGCGCTCTCGAAGGTGGCTGTGCCGGAGACGGCCCGGCGGCCCGCGGAGGTGCGGGCCGGCCTCGCCGTCACCTGCGCGCCCTCCCCGGCGGAGCGCCGCACCTGATCAGGCGGACGAAGCGAGTTGCTCGCGCACCCATTCAGGATCGGGGTTGGTGTGCGACCGGCCCGCCACGACGACCGTCGGGACGGTCTCGTTGCCGTCGTTCACCGCCCTCACCGCCGCCGCAGCAGCCGGGTCGCGCCAGATGTCGACCCAGTGCACCCGCCGGGCGCTGCGACCCAACCTGATGCGCAGACGCAGGCAGTAGGCGCAGCCCGGCCGCCAGAAGACGATCGGGCGGCCGTCGACCGCGCTGCGGCTCCGCGCCTCCAGCGCACCGATCGACCTCGGGAACATCAGCGGTGAATTCACGCCCGCGAGCAGCAGGAACACCAACAGGACCGCTCCGGCCGCACCGGGGCTCCCCGTGGAGAACAACCCGGCCGCAGCGGTCGCGCCGCCGAGCACGAACAACAAGGGCGAGATCCAGGCGCGCGTCATGGTGTACCAGGCTATCGCCGGGTCGACCACGACGACGAGGCGCACCGGATCGGCGTCCACGAAACCCCGAAGGCGCAGGAAGGCCCGTGCAACGCGCGCTCCACAGGCGACCGGGAGCCGGGACCCCGGCCGCGGGGCGGTCCGAGCGGTCCATCAGGATGGAGCCCGCACGCATGGCACCGGCCCCCGCCGCGACGGCGGACCACCCGCCACGGCTGTGCGGCGGACCCGCCGTCCCGGATCGGCGGTTCCCGTGCGGCGCGGTCACCCTGGCGGGACGAGTGCGCCGGCCCCGTGGAGCGGACTGCGGGACCGGTCGTGACGTATGTGCCCATCAGTGAAGGAAGCGACGAGATCATGCAGGTCATCGCCTCGACGGCGACCCGGTGTGCCCTGCCCTGCTCCGCAGGGGTTCGTTTCCTCCCCGGCCGGAAGGCCGGGGTGTCCACGGAGGAATCCCGATGACCGCCACCGGCGAACCCGTCCTGTTCGGTACCTCGGGCCGGACCGCCCGCATCACCCTCAACCGGCCGAGGGCCCTCAACGCCCTCAACCACGAGATGGTGCGCCGCATCGACGAGGCCCTGACCGCCTGGGAGAACGACCCGGCCGTGGAGGCCGTCGTCGTCTCGGGCGCGGGGGAGCGCGGCCTGTGCGCGGGCGGGGACATCCGCGCCGTCCACGACGACGCCCGCGACGGCGACGGCACCGCCTCCGCGGCGTTCTGGCGGGACGAGTACCGCCTCAACGCCCGTCTCGCCCGCTACCCGAAGCCGTACGTCGCCCTGATGGACGGCATCGTGATGGGCGGCGGCGTCGGTGTCTCGGCGCACGGCAGCGTCCGGATCGTCACGGAGCGCTCCCGGATCGCGATGCCGGAGACCGGCATCGGGTTCGTCCCCGACGTGGGCGGCACCCACCTGCTGGGCCGGGCGCCGGGCGAGGTGGGCATGCACCTGGCGTTGACCGGATCGGAGATCGGCGCCGGCGATGCCCTGATGTGCGGTCTGGCCGACCACTGCATGCCGTCTGCCGCCCTCGGCGCCTTCCTCGACGACCTCGCCGTCCTGCCACTGCCGGACGCCCTCGCCCGGCATGTGCGGCCCGCGCCGGAGGCGGCGCCGGCGACGCAGCGGGAGTGGATCGACACCTGCTACGCCGCCGGGACGGTCGAGGACGTCGTGGACCGGCTGCTCGACCACGGCGATCCCGCCGCCAAGGAGGCGGCGGCCACCCTGCTCACGCGATCACCGACCGCACTGAAGGTCACCTTCGCCTCGCTGCGCCGTGCCCGCCGCCTCGGGTCGCTGGAGGAGGTCCTCGACCAGGAGTACCGCGTCTCCTGCGCCGCGCTCGGCACGCCCGACCTGGTGGAGGGCATCCGTGCCCAGGTCGTCGACAAGGACCGCCGTCCGCGCTGGTCGCCGCAGACCCTCGGCGAGGTCACCGGCGCCGACGTCGACCGCTTCTTCGCCCCGCTCGGCGACCGTGAACTGGGCCTCGCCGGGCCCGGCGGCGCCCCGGACACGGCCGGGTGAGCAGGGCCGGGTGAGCAGGGCCGTCGAGGGCCGCGCGCGGCCGTCGAGGGCCGCCCCGTGGCCACTGCCTCGGTCGGGGCCGGTCGCAGGGCGCGAGGCCGGGGCCCGCCGCCCGGGGGACGGGTGGCGGGTGGCGGGCGCACGGAGCCCGGCCTCGGGGCGGGCCTGTCTCCCGCGCTCTCGACGAGCCTGCCCGGGCCGCCGTGGGGAGGGGCCGCTCTCTCCGCGTTCGCGAGGAACGGCCCTCACGCCCCCCAGAGCGTGACGTACACCGGGGGGCGGAACCGGGAGGGTGGGACGCCCACGCCGGGTGCGCGCATGATGCGGGTCGCCGCAGGCGTGCGCAGGAAGTGCAGGAACGCGTCGGTGGCCGGGGAGCGGAGCTCGGCCTGCAGGACGGTGGCATACCACGTGACGTCCGACGGGGTGGCCGGCGTCTCCAGTATGCGGAGCTCGTCACGCCGTACGCGGGGCGACACCAGATGGGCCGGCGCCGGCGCCACCCCCGCGCCCTCGGCGGCGGCCGCCCAGGTCGCGGCCTGGTTGGGGAACACCCACACGTGGTCCTCGGCGACTCCGAGCCGGCGCAGCAGCCGCCCGGAGTCCGCGTCCGGATCGGTCCCCGAGGAGTCGACCAGCCAGGACCACTGCGGCGGCGGACCGGGCGGTCGCGGCGACCCGGCGCCGATCACCACGACCAGCCGGGTGCGGAACAGCGGCTCGCTGACCGGTTCGCCCCGGTCGCCGGCACCGGGGCGGGGTCCGAGCGCGATGTCGGCGAGCCGGTTCTCCACCAGCACGCGCATCTCGTTGCCGGAGACCACCCCGAACGAGGTCGCGGTCCTGCGCCCCGAGCGAGAGGCGAAGGCCTCCACGAGGGACGGGAGGACGAACTCGGCCAGCGTGCTCGTGGCGACGATCCGCAGCTCGTCGGGCGCGCCCCGTGCCGCCCGCACGGCGACCTCGGCGTCCGCGCTCAGCGCGACCATCCGCGACGCGACCGGCAGCAGCCGCGCCCCGGCAGGCGTCAGACGCATCCCACCGCCGGGCGCGCGGCGGATGAGCGGATCGCCGAAGTGGCTGCGCAGCGCGGCGAGGGCCTGTGACACCGCGGACTCGCTCACGTCCAGAGTGCGCGCGGCGGCGCTCACCGAACCGAGCCGGGCGACCAGCACGAAGGAGCTGAGCTGCGTCACGGTCACAGTCCGATTCTTCTCCTGATGTCTGGATAAGTGAAGGCTTATCGACCCATTGCCTCTCCGGTGCGGTGAGGCGCAGCATCGGCACAGCGACGGGGAACAGCGTGCGAGGAGGCCCGATGCAGGTTCCGGCTGCATTCCAGTACGAGAGGGCCGCAAGCCTTGAGCAGGCGATCGAGCTGCTCACCCGGTACGGCCCCGAGGCACGGGTGGTGGCGGGTGGACACAGCCTGCTGCCCATGATGAAGCTGCGTCTGGCTCAGCCCGAAGCCCTGATCGACATCAACGGCCTCGGCGAGCTGGCGCTGATCCGCGTGGACGGGCACGACCTGGCCGTCGGCGCCATGGTCCGCCATGCGGAGCTGCTCGCCTCGCCGGTGGTCGGCGAGCACTTCCCCATCCTGCGGGACGCGGAACGGGTCATCGCCGATCCGCTCGTACGCAACCGGGGCACCGTGGGCGGCTCGCTGTGCCAGGCCGATCCTTCGGAGGACCTGTCCGCGGCGTTCTCGGCGCTGCGGGCGACCTTGGTCGCCCAGGGCCCCGGCGGCAGGCGCACCATCGGCATCAGGGACTTCTTCCTCGGGCCCTACGAGACCGCTCTGAACGACGCGGAACTCCTGGTCGAGATCCGCGTGCCCATCCGCTCGCACGCCAGCGCGTACCGCAAGGTCGAGCGCCGGGTCGGCGACTGGGCCGTCGTCGCGGCGGGAGCGGTGCTGGAGATCTCCGGCGGTGTCGTCACCGAGGCGGGGATCGGACTGACCGCGGTCGGTGCCCCGCGGTTCGTGGCCGAGGGCGCCGAGGACTTCCTGCGCGGCAGGCGGCCGGACGAAGACGTCTTCGCCGAGGCGGGCCGGATCGCCTCGCAGGAGTGCAGGCCGACCGCGGACCAGCGCGGCCCGGTCGACTACAAGCGGCATCTGGCCGGGGAGCTCACGACGCGGGCGCTGCGCACCGCCGCCGCACGCGCCCAGGGGCAGGAGGCGTGACATGCGGATCACCGTCACCGTGAACGGCGAGCAGTGCACGAGGGACGTGGAACCCAGACTGCTGCTCGTCCACTTCCTGCGCGACGAACTCGGACTCACCGGCACCCACTGGGGCTGTGACACCTCCAACTGCGGGGTCTGCACGGTCTGGCTGGACGGGACGCCGGTGAAGTCCTGCACCGTGCTGGCGGTGATGGCCGACGGTCACGAGGTGAGCACCGTCGAGGGCCTGGCGCACGGTGCCGAACTCGACCCGGTGCAGCAGGGCTTCGTCGCCTGCCACGGTCTGCAGTGCGGCTTCTGCACACCGGGGATGATGATGACCGCCCGCTGGCTGCTCGACCACAACGCGGATCCCTCCGAGGAGGACATCCGCGAGGCCGTCTCCGGACAGATGTGCCGCTGCACCGGATACGAGAACATCGTGCGCTCCATCCGCTGGGCCGCCGAGCACGGCGGCGGGGCACGCACCACGGACACGGCCACCGAGCCGGCGCCCGCCCGCGAGGAGGAGGTGCGGGCATGACGACCACCCATGAACGGCCGGTCGGATTCGGACGGATGGCCCGCAAGGAGGATGCCCGTTTCGTCCGCGGCCACGGCACCTATGTCGACGACGTCCGGCTGCCCGGGATGCTGCACGGCGCGATCCTGCGCAGCCCGCTGGCGCACGCCCGCATCGTGTCGATCGACACCAGTGCCGCAGAGGCCCACCCGAAGGTCAAGGCCGTGATCACCGGGGAGACCCTGGCCGGTCTCGGGCTGGCCTGGATGCCCACGCTGTCGTACGACACGGAGGCGGTGCTCGCCACCGACAAGGTGCGCTTCCAGGGCCAGGAGGTCGCCTTCGTCGTCGCCGAGGACCGGTACGCCGCCCGGGACGCCCTCGAACTGATCGACGTGGAGTACGAACCGCTCCCCGCGGTCGTGGACGCCCGCAGGGCGCTCGACCCGGACGCGCCGCTGATCCGCGACGACAAGGACCACCAGACCGACAACCACATCTTCGACTGGTCCGCTGGCGACGAGGAGCGGACCGACGCCGTCTTCGAGGCCGCCGACGTCGTGGTGGAGCAGGACATGCTCTACCCGCGGGTGCACCCGGCGCCGCTGGAGACCTGCGGCACCGTGGCGGACATGGACGCCATCACCGGGAAACTGACGGTCTGGTCCACCACCCAGGCCCCGCACGCCCACCGCACGATCTACGCCATGGTGGCCGGCATCCCGGAGCACAAGATCCGGATCATCTCCCCGGACATCGGGGGCGGCTTCGGCAACAAGGTCGGCATCTACCCCGGGTACGTGTGCGCGGTCGTCGGCTCCATCGTCACGGGCAAGCCGGTGAAGTGGGTGGAGGACCGCTCGGAGAACCTGATGAGCACCTCCTTCGCCCGCGACTACCACATGCACGGCGGGATCGCGGCGACCAACGACGGGAAGATCCTCGGCCTGCGCGTCCAGGTGACCGCCGACCACGGCGCGTTCAACGCCACCGCACAACCGACCAAGTTCCCGGCCGGCTTCTTCGGCGTCTTCACCGGCTCCTACGACCTGTCCGCCGCGCACTGCGCCGTGACCGGCGTCTACACCAACAAGGCCCCCGGAGGCGTCGCCTACGCCTGCTCGTTCCGCGTCACCGAGGCCGTGTACCTGGTCGAGCGGATGGTCGACCTGCTCGCGGACCGGCTCGGAACGGACCCGGCCGAGCTGCGCATGCGCAACCTGCTGCGGCCCGAGCAGTTCCCGTACCACACGCAGACGGGGTGGGAGTACGACTCCGGTGACTACCCACGCGCCCTGCGGCAGGCCATGGACATCGCGCACTACGAGGACCTGCGCCGGGAGCAGGCCGAGAAGCGCGAGCGCGGCGAGCTGATGGGCATCGGCGTCAGCTTCTTCACCGAAGCCGTCGGAGCGGGCCCCCGCAAGCACATGGACATCCTGGGACTGGGCATGGCCGACGGCGCGGAGCTCCGCGTGCACCCGACGGGCAAGGCCGTCCTGCGGATCTCCGTGCAGTCCCAGGGGCAGGGCCACGAGACGACGTTCGCACAGATCGTCTCCGAGGAACTGGGCATCCCGGCCGAGGACGTGGAAGTGGTGCACGGCGACACCGACCAGACCCCGTTCGGGCTCGGCACCTACGGATCCCGCTCCACGCCGGTGTCCGGCGCGGCGACCGCGATGGTCGCCCGCAAGGTACGGGAACGCGCGAAGATCGTCGCCTCCGCGATGCTCGAGGTGAGCCCGGACGACCTCGAATGGGAGAAGGGCCGCTGGCACGTCGCGGGCGACCCCGACCAGGGAAGGAACATGACCGAGATCGCGCTCGCGGCCCACTCCGACCTGGAGCTGCCCGAGGGCGTCGAGGGACAGCTGGACGCGACGTGCGTCTACAACCCGCCGAACCTCACCTTCCCCTTCGGCGCGTACATCTGCGTCGCCGACGTGGACCCGGACACCGGGGTGGTGAAGGTCCGCCGGTTCGTCGCCGTGGACGACTGCGGCAACCGGATCAACCCCACGATCGTCGAGGGCCAGGTGCACGGCGGACTCGCCGACGGCCTCGGCATGGCGCTCATGCAGGTGATCGCCTTCGACGAGGAAGGCAACTGCCTCGGCGGATCGTTCATGGACTACCTCCTGCCGACCTCGGTCGAGTGCCCGTCCTGGGAGCTCGGTGAAACCGTCACCCCGTCCCCGCACCACCCCATCGGTGCCAAAGGCATCGGCGAATCCGCCACGGTGGGCTCGCCCGCCGCAGTGGTCAACGCCGTCGTCGACGCGCTGAAGCCGCTCGGCGTCCACCACGTCGACATGCCGCTGACTCCCGCCGCGGTGTGGCGGGCAGCCCAGGGCCGGCCGCTGCGCACCGACCTGGCGATCACCTGAGGTCGCACGATGACGGACACCGAACTGCTGGCCCGCGCGGATGTCCTCCGGCACGGCCGTACGCCGTTCGTCCTGGCCACCGTCGTCCATGCGGAACGGCCCACGAGCGCCAAGCCCGGGGACAGCGCGCTGGTGCTGCCCGACGGCACCGTCGAGGGCTTCGTGGGCGGCACGTGCGCCGAGACGACGGTGCAACTGCAGGGCCTGCGGGTACTGGAGACGGGCGAGTCGCTGCTGCTGCGGATCACCCCCACCGCGGACGCCGGCGCCGAAGGCGCCGGGGAGCCCGCCGAGGGCCTCCTCACGGTGGCCAATCCCTGCCTGTCGGGCGGGACGCTCGACATCTTCCTGGAGGCCAACCTCCCCCCGGCGCTGGCGTTCGTCCACGGAGACGCCCCCATCGCGCGCGCACTGCTCGACGTCGGCCGTGCGCTCGGCGTCGACGCCCGGCCGGCCGCTCCCGGGCAGCCCCTGCCGCCCGATCTGGGCGTCGTCGTCGTCGCCACGCACGGCCGCGACGAGGAGGACGCGCTGACCGAGGCCGCCCGCGCCGGGATCCCGTACATCGGGCTGGTGGCCAGTCCGAAGCGGGGCACGGCGGTACTCGCCGGGCTGGACCTCACCGACGAACAACGCGCGCGCATCCACACCCCGGCCGGGCTCGACATCGGCGCACGGACCCCGGCGGAGATCGCCCTGTCGGTGTTCGCCGAGATCATCGCCCTGCGGCAGCAGGCGACCCCGGCAGGGCGCCCCGCAGCCGAGGCCGCCGTACCGCACCCCGTCGCCGAGAGCGTGGATCCCGTGTGCGGGATGACCGTGGCGATCGCACCCGGCACCCTGTCGCTGGACCGCGCCGACGGCAGGGTCTACTTCTGCGGGCCGGGATGCCAGCACGCCTACGCCGACGACCCCTCCCGCTACGCGCATGCCTGACCCCGACGCCCTCGTCCCCGATGTCCCCGCCCTGCGGTCGCGTCTGGAGACGACGGGCTACCTGGCCGACGACGCGCTGACCACGGCACTGCTGCTGGCCGTGCGTATGCGGCAGCCGATCCTGCTGGAGGGCGAGCCCGGCGTCGGCAAGACCGAGGCGGCCCGCTCGCTCGCCGCCGTGCTCGACACCCCCCTGATCCGGCTGCAGTGCTACGAGGGACTGTCCTCGGCCGAGGCGCTCTACGAGTGGAACTACCCGCGGCAGCTCCTGGCGATCCGGCTGGCCGAGTCCCGCGGCGAGCCGCTGCGGGACGCCGACCTGTTCACCGAGGACTATCTGCTGCCGCGACCGCTGCTCGCCGCGCTCTGCCACCCGGGTCCGCGGCCGGCGGTGCTGCTCATCGACGAGGTGGACCGCGCCGACGACGAGTTCGAGGCGTTCCTGCTGGAACTGCTGGCCGATGCCGCGGTCACCATCCCGGAACTAGGCACCCGCACGGCGGCCGTGCCGCCGGTGGCCGTCCTGACCTCCAATCGCACCCGCGATCTGCACGACGCGCTCAAACGCCGCTGCCTCTACCACTGGATCGACTACCCGGACACCGCGCGGGTCGCCGCGATCATCCGCAGGCGGGTGCCGGAGACGGCCGAATGGCTCGCCGCGCGCGTGGCCCGCGGAGTGACGCGCCTGCGCGCCCGGCAGGGACTCACCAAGCCGCCCGGCATCGCCGAGGCGATCGACTGGGCGGGCGCGCTGCACGCCCTGGGGCTCGACGTGCTCGACGCCGACACCGCCGACCGCACCCTGGGGGCGGTGCTCAAGTACGCCGAGGACCTTCAGGCCGTACGCCGGGACGGGCTGGCGGAGCTGGTCGACGCGGAGCCGGGGACCGATGCCTGACCTGCCGGAACTGGCCGCCTCCTTCACCGCCGCCCTGCAGGACGCGGGCATCGCGGTGGGCCCCGACCGCACCCGGAGCTTCGCCCGGGCCGTCACCGTGCTGGCGCCGTCGACGACGCGGGAACTGCGGCACTGCGCGCTCGCCACCCTGGTGTCCGAGCGTGAGCAGATCGAGCCGTTCGACGCGGTCTTCCGCCAGGTCTTCGGCGCCCGGGCCGACTCTCCGGTACAGCGCGGGCAGCCCGGCGATCCGACCCGCGATCTGCTGAACACCGTGCCCGGCCGAGTCCCCGGCACCCGGCCCGGCACCGCGGACAGACACCGGGAGGCCGGCCCACAGTCCGGGAAGGCGCCGGTCCCCCTCGCGGCCAGTCCGCTCGACCGGCTCGCGGGCCGCGACTTCGCGGAGTTGTCCCCGGAAGAACTCACCCGGCTCTCCCAGGCGATGCACACCCTCGTCCTGCGCACCCCGACCCGGCCGTCCCGGCGACACCGCACAGCCCAGCGCGGTGCGCGCATCGACGTGCGCCGCACCCTCTCCGCCAGCAGGCGCACCGGCGGCTACCCGCTGCGGCTGCGCCGCTTCGTCCCCCGCACCCGCCCCCGCGACCTCGTCGTGCTCTGCGACATCTCAGGGTCGATGGAGCCCTACGCGCGTGCGATGCTGCAACTGCTCTACTGCGCCTCCCGTGCCTCCCGCGCCGAGGTCTTCACCTTCGCCACCCGGCTCACCCGCCTCACCCCCGTCCTGCGCAGGTCCGGGCCGGACGACGCCCTGGCCCAGGCGGGACGGGCGGCCCCGGACTGGTCCGGGGGCACCCGGATCGCGGACTGCCTGGCGGAGTTCAACGAGCGGTTCGGCCGGCGCGGCATGGCGCACGGCGCCGTGATCGCCATCATCTCCGACGGCTGGGACACCGGTGCGCCCGCCGACCTCGCCACGCACATGGCACGGCTGTCCCGGGTCGCCTACCGCGTCGTTTGGGTCAACCCGCGCACGGCCAGCCCGCGCTACCGTCCCCTCGTGGGCGGCATGGCCGCGGCCCTGCCCTACTGCGACGCCGTCGTCAGCGCACACAGCCTCGCCGCCCTGGACGACTTCACCGCCGCTCTGTCCGCCCCGCGCCGCCGCCGATGACCCTGCGCGTTCCTCGCCGTGGCCTCGAAGGCGAGGCACCGGCGCGACCGGGGAACTCCGGCCCGGACAGGGACCGTGGTCGCACACCCCGGGACCGCGTCCGGGCAGCCGGGGACCGAGCCCGCACGCCCGGGGGCCGGGTCCGGTTTCCTCACCGCGGCCACAGGTACACCTCGTCGGCATAGCACCACGCCCACCTCCGGCCCGGCCGCGCGCACCCCGTTCCGAGGCAGCGGGCGATCGGATGCCCGGTGGACTCGTAGTGCGCGGTCGCATGCGCTCCGCGTGAACTGTCGCAGCAGCCGAGGTGCCCGCAGGTCAGGCAGAGCCGCAGCCCGACCCACGCCCACCCCCTGCGCGCACACTCCCGGCACAGAGGTTCCCCCACCTCGGGGGCCGGACCGATCCCGTCGACATGCGCGCAGTCGCGGCCCTCGGGCCGTCCACCGTCGGGTGCCACTCTCCACCGGCCCATGACCCGCACTCCCTTCGCCCGCCGCACGTCCGACGCGCCGCACCTCTGTGTGCATGCTTCCGTCCGCATGCCACCCACGGTTGCAGCCGCAGGCGGGAGCAGCCGCGTCCCACCCGTCCACCACGGCGGACACGGCTCGACCCATCCGCCGAGCCGACCGTGACGGATGACCGGTGAGGGTCCGCGACAGCGGCCCTCCGAGCGCCCACCCGAGCGAGGGATACGGGAAGGGCGGGCCGCTCCGGGGCCCCGCCCGACGCGCGGGGCCCCGTCGCCCGGCGGGCGGGGCGGAGGGGCGTGCCGCGACCCGCCCGGTCGCGGGGAAGCGGCACCTGCGCAGGCCGCGTCGGCCGCGTCGGCCGCGTCGGAGACAGCGAGGCAAGGACCGTCGTCCGGACCGTTCCGTCCGGTGCCGGGCAGCGCAGCCGGGCCGCGTGCACCGGCCCGGCACCGTCGAACCGGTCATGCGCAACCGCCCGCGCCAGGTGGCACGGGCGGTCGTGTCGATCCTCGGCGAGGGTGCCGGACATCCGGGTGCCGGGATGGGGCGGTAGCCCCTTCGGCAGGATGCCGGATCCATCGGCGCCGCGCCGGCGGGGCGCCGGACCCTCAGGCCCTCGGAGGCCCCGGGTCCTCGGCGGCCTTCCTGCGTCCCCTGGAAGCGCCGCCTCCGAAGAGGCGGAGGAGGACCAGTGCGAGCGCCCCAGGGCGTGTCCTCAGGCGCCCCGTCGACCGGCTCCGCGGCGCGCCTCTGCACCAACTCGCCCAGAGGGGGCCCGGCGGTCGACCACCTGCCCGGCCGCCGCAGGGGCGCGCTTCACGCCCGCGACGCGCTCCGCCGGGCGCGCAGTCCCACCAGCGCCGTCAGCACCGCGTCGTTGGCCTCGCGGTTGCCCACCGTGAGTCGGATTCCCTCGCCGGGGAAGTGGCGGGCCTGGACACCGGCGTCGGCGAGCGCAGCGGCGCCCTCGTCGACCGGATCGGGGGCGGCGAGCCAGACGGAGTTGGCGTGGCCGGGGCGCACGCACCAGCCGGCGGCGGCGAGTTCACCCCCGAGGCGTTCGCGTTCGGAGACGACGGAGTCCACCCGCAGGCGCAGCTCGCTCTCGGCCCGCAGCGAGGCCTTCACCGCCGCCGTCGCCACCGCGTTGATCCCGAAGGGCAGCTGCTGCCGCCGGATCCGCTCCACCAACCCGGGGGACCCCAGTCCGTAGCCCACCCGCAGCGCGGCGAGGCCGTATGCCTTGGAGAAGGTGCGCAGGACCAGCAGGTTGGGGTGCGCGTCCAGGAGCGAGGGCGCGTCGGGCAGGTGGGTGTCGCGGGCGAACTCCACGTACGCCTCGTCCAGGAGCACGGTGGTGCGGTGGGGCACCTGGCGCAGGAACGCCGACAGCGCATCGGCGGTGACGAGGCTTCCGGTGGGGTTGTGGGGACTGCACAGCACCACGACGCGCGTACGGTCGTCGACCGCGGCGAGGAGGGCGTCCAGGTCCTGGTGCCCGTCCGGCGCCAGGGGTACGGGGGCGGACCTGGCACCGACCATGGAGGCCAGGAGGGGGTAGGCGTCGAACGTGCGCCAGGCGTAGGCCACCGTGTCGCCGGGCCGGACCACCGCCCGGAGCAGTTGCAGGGCCACGCCGACCGAGCCGCTGCCGACCGCGACCTGCTCCGAGGGAACCCCGCACCACGCGGCGATCGTCTCGGTGAGGTCGTCGGGACGGAACTGCGGATAGCGGTGGGCCTGCGCGACGGCCTGCCGCATGGCCGCGCGGACCGTGGGCAGCGGGGGATACGGGCTCTCGTTGAGGGCGAGCCGGTGGAGTACGGGGACGTCCATGGCTCAGTCCCGTCCACCGTGCCAGCGGACCGCGACGGCACCGGCGAAGTCGCCCGCGTGGGCGAACCCCCCGAGCACCACCAGGTCCCCGTCCTCCACCTCACCGGACCCGATCGCGCGGTCCAGGGTGACCGGGATCGCAGCTCCGAACAGATTCCCGTACTCGTCGAAGGTGTTCAGGTGCCGCTCCTCGGGCAGCTGCAGCGCCTCCCGCCAGTTCCGCAGAAAGGTGCGGTTGGGCTGGTTGGTGATGAGGACGTCGATGTCGGAGCTCGCCACGCCCAGTCGGCGGCACAGATCCGTGACCACCTCGGGAACCAGGCGGTTACCGCGCGCCAGGACCTTGGCGACACTGGCGTCGGTGAACCCGATCCGCAGCTGGGACTCGCCCGGCTCCCAGTACTTGCGCCCGTCGTCGACGGCCACGGTCATGTCACCGGCGTACTCCCCGATGTGCCGGGTCTCCACATCGAGGATCGGCGACCGCGCCGACGTCGTCACGTACCCCACACCGCACCCGTCGCCCGGGATCGCCGCCTGGGCGAGCCTGCGCACCTCGGACTGGGTGAACCACTGCCCGGCGGCGCTCTGCGCGTTGCAGATCAGCGCCGTCCTCGCGTCGGTGGAGGTGAGGATCTGCCGCGCCAGCTTCACCATGTGCACGAAGGACGCGCAGCCCGCGTTGGCCACGTCGACGAGCCACTCCGGATGCAGGCCCAGCCGGCGCGCGACCTCGGTTCCGGCTCCCACGAACGGCAGGTCCGGCAGCTGACTGTGCACCAACAGCACGTCGACGCCCCGGATCTCCGCCGCGCCGTGCCGGTCGATCAGGGGCTGCACGGCGCGTTCCACCATGTCCGCGTTGGTCTCGTCGCCGGCCACGTGGTGCCGTAACGGCGGGACCTTGAACATGGGGTTGTCGCGGAGCTTGTCCTCGGCTCCGGGGTAGTCCGTGTAGTACTCCGCGGGGACCGGCTCGCCGGGCAGGTAGGCGGCGACGTCGGTGAGGCTGACCGTCGTCACCGCGCCACCGCCCTCGCCGGAGCCGAACCGATCGGCAGACCGCGCCGGTGGCGGTGCTCCAGGATGGCCTTGAGGTTGCGCATCTCCACCGTGTGCCCGGCGTAGAAGAGGTCCCAGTAGTCGCCCACCCAGGGGCGGTCCGGGCGTGGAGCCAGATCGGGGTGCGGGTTGTCGTCGTAGTACGGGTGCCGGCAGTTGGTCCAGGTGATCACGGAACCCGGCTTGTCGAGCACCAGCGGGGCCGGGACGACACGCATCAGGTAGATCATCCACAGCTTCTCGCCCTGGTCCCAGGAGCAGTGGTAGTCCACGGTCATGGCCTCGGGGTTCGCGACCACCTTGCAGTAGATCCTGGTGTCGTCCTCCAGCCGGTCGTGCCCCACCCACAGCCCCGGTGTGTCCGTGGGGGCGAAGTCCCGCAGGCTGCAGGTCCACTCCTCCAGGTGGTGTCCCCGGCGGAGGTAGTCGTAGGCCTGTTCCGGGGGGCAGTCGACGTACTCGTGGATGGTGCAGTACTGCCCGTAGACCTGATGGTGGGGGTAGACCGCGTGGGTGAGCTCCATGCAGTGGGCGGTCAGTTCCTCCTTGCCGGCGTTCTCGATCCGGACCAGACCGGGAATGTCAGCCAACGTGGACGACGTGTCGCTCATCTGAACCCTCCTTGCTCTTGACGGCTTCGGTGAAGGACTGGAAGGGAAGGAACGGGGGAACCTCCCGCGGGTCGCAGGCCACCGAGACCAGCGCCGGCCCGCCGCCCGCGTTGCTGCGCAGCAGCGCCGTGCGCAGGTGTGCCGCGTCGGTGGCTTCCGTGGCCCGCAGGGACGGGAAGGCGGCGGCGAGTCCGGCGGCGAGGTCGGTCCGGGCGAACACGTCGTCGTCGCGGACCCCGCCCTGCAGAAACTCCTCGCGCAGCGCGCACATGGCGTGGGCGTTGTTGTTGAAGATCACGAACGTGACGGGTGCGCCGTACTCCACGGCCGTGTGCACCTCCATCCCGTGCATGAAGAAGGACCCGTCGCCGGCGAGGACGTAGGTGCGTCGGCCGGTGGCGAGCGCGGCACCGATACCGGCACCGAAGGTGTAGCCCATGCCGCCCATGCCGACCGCCACCACGAAGCGGCCCTGGCGCGGTGCCGGAAGCAGATGGATCGCGCTGGCCCCCGCGTTGCCGGCGTCCACGAAGACGTGTGCGTCCTCGGGGAGCGCCGCCTCCACCGCGGCCACTGCCCGGGCATGGGGGACGGTTCGCCCGAGGGACCGAACGGGCGGAGCGGGCGTGGGGGTGGGAAGGGGGCCGGAGTGCGGCGGGCAGGGACGGAAACACGACGGCAGCCCGGAGGCCACCGCGCGCAGCGCGTCCCGCAGGTTCCCACCGAGTGCGGTGCCCGGCACGAACGGCGGTTCGGGTCCGAGACAGACGACGTCGGTGCCGGCCAGGGCCCCGTCGAGGCCGCCGCGGGCCAGGAGCGGAAGCCGGGTACCGGCGAGCAGGCACAGGTCGGCCTGCCGCAGGCAGTCCTCGACGTTGGCGTGGCCCATCACACCGGCCACTCCGGCGAACCGGGGATCACGGTTGTCGAAGACGTCCTTGGCGTCCGGAGTGACCGCCACCCATGCCCCGAGGCGCCGGGCCAGTTCGGCCAGATCTCCCCGCGCGTCGGCGGCGGCGACGCCCTCACCGGCGATGACGAGGACGCGACCGGCCCGGCGGAGGGCGTTCGACACGGCGCTCACGGCAACGGGGTCGAGTCGCGCCGCGGATGCCGTCGAGGGCTCGTCCGGGGGCGGGGCGGCGGCGCGGGCAGGTACCTGGATCCGTGCCTGCTGCACGTCCTTGGGCAGCAGCAGCACGGCCGGACCGCGCGGATCGGTCTGTGCCGCCCGGACTGCCCGGGGCAGCAACTCCGCGAACGAGTGCGGGTCGTCGACCCGCGCGCAGAACCGGGAGAGGGGCGCGAAGATCTCCTTCGCGTCGAAGGAGCCCGACTTTCCGCTGGAGTCCTGGAACGCCCCGAGACCCTCCTGACCCGTCGGTGGCTGGCCCACCAGGGCCAGCACGGGCACCCGCGAGGCATGGGCCTCCGCCAGGCCCGGCACGAGGTTCATCGCCCCGCCGCCCGAGGTGGCGGCGACGACGCCGAGGCGCCCGGTGGTACGCGCGTATCCGTCGGCCATGGTGACGGCGGAGAACTCGTGCTTGGCGACGACGCCCCGGACGGCGCCACCGCGGTGCACGGCGTCGTACAGGTCCTCGATGTTCGCGC
This sequence comes from Streptomyces actuosus, assembly GCF_016921115.1. GTDB lineage: Bacteria > Actinomycetota > Actinomycetes > Streptomycetales > Streptomycetaceae > Streptomyces > Streptomyces actuosus_A. The sequence goes on along the minus strand of NZ_JAFFZS010000001.1, from coordinate 500,042 downwards.
CGCCCACGCCGAACAGGTGGGTGACGCCGGCCCTGGCGAGCTCCGAGGCCAGATGGTCGACCAGGCGTAACGGTTCCGCTGTGCGTGGTTCCGGAGCCGTGGTGGTCATGCGGGGCTCCCCTCCCTCTGGTGGTGCCGGTCGATGAGGCCGGAGGGCGAGATGACCTGAAAGCGGTGCCGGTACTCGGTGGGGGTGAGACCCAGCGTGCGTCCGAAGGACCGGAAGAACGTCTCGGTGGCGGGAAACCCGCAGCGGCCGGCTATCTGCCCGATCGTCAGGTCCGTGCTCTCCAGCAGGTCGCGTGCGCGGGCGATGCGCGTCCGCTCGACGTACTGGCCCGGCGTCATGCCCACCTCGCGCCGGAAGACCCGGGCGAAGTTGCGCTGGCTCATGTTGGCCTGCCGCGCGATCTCGGCCACCGGTAGCCGGAGGTCCAGGTGGTCGTGAATCCACTCCTGCGCCGCCCGGATCGGCGGATGGTCGGCCAACTGGGCGTCGAGGACGGCGCTGTACTGGGACTGCCCTCCGTGCCGCTTGAGGAACAGCACCAGGAACCGTGCCGTCTCCAGAGCGAGCGCCGACCCGTGATCGGCCTCCACCAGGGCCAGAGCCATGTCGATGCCCGTCGACACGCCCGCGGAGGTCACGAAGGGGCCGTCCCAGACGAAGATCGGCTCGGCGTCCACCGTCACCTTCGGATAGCGGCACGCCATCGCCTCGCTGTACGCCCAGTGCGTGGTGGCACGCCTGCCGTCCAAGAGGCCGGCCTCGGCCAGCAGAAAGGATCCGCCGCAGACGGAGGCGACTCTGCGGGACCGGGACGCGGCCTGGCCGATCCAGGACACCAGTGCCCGGTCCCGGAGCGCGTGGTCGAGACTCCAGCCGCCCGGAACGAGGAGCGTGTCGATCGGCCCCTGTCCCGCCTCCAGCGGCGAAGCCCCCACCACGACCCCCGAACTCGTGCGCACCAGTGGTGCGTCGGCCGAGACGAAGTCGGCCCGGTAGGGGGTGCCCGAAGGGCCCAGGAGCCGATTCGCCGTATCGAACACTTCAATCGGTCCGGTGATGTCCAGGGCCATCGCGCCTGCGTACACCACCACAACAACACGTCGCTCCAACACGGTCACAGCCTGTATCGAACCTCGCACTGGCTGCAATGACGGATTACTGACGTATCCGGCCAAGCATGCGGCGCCCGGAGGGCGGGAGGGCGCCGGCAAGGCACTTCGTCCGTCGATCCGGCAGCGCCGGGTGAGGCAGCTCACACGTCCGAGCGGCGCAGGCCGGGCATGCGGCGCTGCAGTTCCCCCGGCCACAGAGCGTCGCAGCCCGCCACGGGGAACTCGGCCCGTCCTGTCTGCCCGTTCGTCGTCGCGACCGGTCCCCGCCCCTCGGTGCCGACGTCTCCGGCGCCCGGTCCTGCCGACTCGCGGGCGAACGAGCCGATTTCCGCGTCCGGGCCGAGCCCCGGCGCGGCCTGCTCGACGAATTCGACGGGGCCGGCGGAGCGGGCAGGCCCCGCTCCGGGCAGCTTCCCCTCTGCTGCGACACGGACCGCGACCGTGCCGTCGAGCGGGCACACGAGGAGCCCCGCTGGTTCTGAGGCGGCTGGAAGGTGAACGCGCAGCTGCCGCATCCCGACTCCTTCTCCTTCGAGGTGGCCCCACGACTCGTGCGCCCCGAGGACATGGCCACCACGATCCCGTGCGGCGACGACCGTCAAGCCGTCGTCGAGGCGATGAGGGAGTTCGCCGACGCGGGCTTCACCGATGTCGCACTCGTCCAGATCGGAGGCGACACCCGACACGACGTCCTGGAATGGGCCGGCGCGGGACTGCTGCCCGGGCTTCGAGGTGTGTGAGGGTGCGGGCGAGCCCCACTCGGCCGAAGGCCGGAGAGAGGCGGCCGAGACGTTAGGCCCACGACGTGCCGGGAACCCGTGGCGTGACCCTGGACGGCGTGCAGCATTCTCGGAAAGGCGAAGGGCCATGGGACACGGCGGTGAGGTCCGGCAGCGGGCGGGTGGGAAGAGCCGTCCGGACCGCCTCCGGTCACGCCCTCGGGGGCACGCGGGACGATCGCCGCGTGGACACACCCGGCCCCGCACCCCGTCCGCCGGGCGCTGAGGGCTCGGCGCCGCCGCTTCCCGGACGGCGCATGCACACCACGAACAAGGAGATCGCCATGCCGGCCGGATCCTCACGCAAGCGGGAGCGGCAGTACGAGCACATCAAGGAGGAGGCCGAGAAACGCGGCACCCCCACCGAGAGGGCGAAGGAAATCGCGGCCCGCACCGTCAACAAGCAGCGCGCGCGGTCCGGTGAGTCGGAGCGCGCCGGCAAGGTCTCGACCCAGGACCCCAAGTCGGCCCCGCAGCGCGGGGGCGAGCGCTCACACCGCGGCGCTCAGGGACCGACCAGGGACCAACTGTACGAGGAAGCCAAGAGGAAGAACATCGACGGCCGGTCCACCATGAACAAGGACGAACTGCGCCAGGCACTGGGCAAGTGACGACGTAGAAAGATCGAACAGGCGGCCTTCCAGCCCGACAACTTCGTCCCCGGCATCGGACCGAGCCCGGACCGCATGCTGCTCGCCCGGCTGTTCTCCTACGCGGACGCCCTCCGCCACCGATCGGCACCAACCACCAGCAGCTGCCGGTGAACGCTCCCGTCGTCGACGTCCACACGTACTCCAAGGGCGGCGCGATGGCCTACCGGAACACGACCGACCCGGTCTGCGCCCCGCACTCCAGGGGCGGCCCCTCGGCCGATCCCGAGCGCTACGGTTCCCCGCCCAGCTGGACGGCCGACGGCGAGATCCGGGCGAAGGCCGACGAGAAGGACCCCAAGGCCGCCGAACAGGGCAACCCCGCACGGCGCTCCCTGCAGCACAGGGCGTGAACAGGCCCGGGCGGCACCACCTCAGTGCCTGCGCACGGGCAGGCATGCCCGCTGGGAGGTCCACGCCGACGCGGGGCCGGGCCCCACCGCAGCGGCGACCGGCTTCCGCACGCCGGCGGCCTGAGCTCTCGCCGGCTTTCCGCGTCACGCCCTGGCGGGCGAGCTCCGGTCACGCGAACTCGCCCCGAGCCCTGCGGACAGCCGTGTGGCTTCGGGCGAGCGGCGCCGGCGTGAACACCGGCGCCCGCGACGTTCGGGGAGGCCGAGGAAGAGCCGGAACGGCAGCGGTGCGACGTCCTTTCCTGCGCACGGCATCCTGCACACCGCACGCCTGCGGGGAGCTGCAGCCGAGACCCTGGGGGCCACAGGCACCCAGTCCTGACCTGGCATGAGCGGTGATGTGGAGGGGGCGTGTGTGGCGGACGACATGTGATCCTCCATATGAACGCCGCGTGTTAGCCTGCTGCCGGTCATGATCGAATGCATACGGGGGAGGCACGGTGCGCTCGGACGGCTACCAGGTCAAGGCCGGCATGACAGGCCAGGCCCAGCAACTCGACGACGCCGGAACGGACATGGACGGCGTCAGCTCGGCCGTCAAGCACCGCACGAGCTACTCGTACGGCGAAGTCGGCGGACACGACGCCGCGTCGGCGCTGAACGCGTTCGTCACGGCCTGGGAGTCGGAGGCCAAGACACTGGCGTCGGCGTTGCACGAGCTCGGTGACGAGGTGCAGTTGGCCAAGAAGACGTACCACGGCACCGACGGGCTGGTGAAGACGCACGCGGGTAGCGTCCGCACCGGCGGCACGAGCGCCCTCACCGACACATCGACGCACGGCGGGCGCACCTCGGCCCTGTCGAGCTACTGAGGAACGGGCCGGTGTCCTTCTTCTCCTCTCCCCTCGACTCTCCTTCCCTCCGCCTCGACTGGCTCGCCGGGCTGTCCAAGAAGATGCTCGGCGCCGGCAGCAAGAACGACCTCCTCGACCTGATCGACGACGCCCTCTCGGTACCCGCTCCGGGCGGCGACCAGGGTGTGCTGGAGGGCCTGGCACAGCTCTACCGCGGCCAGGTGAACCAGGTCGGCAGCGTCTTCGACCAGGTCGACCGGGTCGGCCGCAAGGGCCTTCCGGAGGTGTGGGTCGGCGACACGAGCGTCCTCGCCTCCGACGTGGTGAACGCCGCCGGGCGTTCCGTGACCCGGATGAGCGAGGCGTTCCAGGGGTGCACGTCGGTGCTGCTGACGCTGGCCGACGCGATCGGCGCCGCGCAGCGCAAGGACGAGCAGGGCCGCGGACTGCTGCTCGAACAGAAGACGATGCTCGGTGGCAAGGACGGCTTCTTCGACGACCTGTACGAGAACGGCGACGAGGAGTGGGACCGCAAGAACGCCGCCCACTACGGCTCCCACGCGGTCGACCTGATGCACGAAGCCGTCTCCGACGCGCAGGAGGCCACCCGCGTCGCGGCCCGGGACCTGAACAAGTGGGCCTCCGAGGCGCGGGCCGGGAAGATGGAGACCAGCGAACTCGCGGCCGTCGACAAGCTGATGCTCGCCGACACCGGCGTCGCGGGCGCCGACACCGAGCTGAACGAGATCCTCACGGCCGACGACCTGAAGCGCGCCTCGACCCGCATGGACCTGCTGAGCCTCGACGACGAGACGGCCATGGAGCGGATGCTGGCGAGGTCGGACAGTCCGCAGGAGCGGGCCTACCTGATGAAGGCCCTGGCCGCCGGCCACAGCGTCGCCGAGATCGGTAGGTTCCAGGACAAGATCCACGGCAAGGATCCCGACTGGCTGCGCCGTCACCTCACTCCGGTCGTCACCGACGCGGACAGCATGAGGGACGAGGGTCTGGCGCCGAACGGCTCGAACTACAACACGGACTACGTCACGTTCGACGGCCAGCGGTGGATCCAGGGCGGCGACGGCTCCGAGGGCACGTGTGTGGCCTCGTCCACCGTCACGTCCCGCGCCATGGTCGACCCCTTGTACGCGCTCGACCTCACCGGCGGCCCCGACGGGCAGCAGGACGACCCCGAGGCATTCAAGCAGCGCCTGGTGGCCGAACAGCACCGGCTGCACACCGCGGGCGACGGCGGTGAGAAATGGAGCGGCATGGGGCCCGAGGGGCAGGAACGGATCTACGACAGCACCGTCGGCAGCGCCACCGGCAGTGACTACGAGCGGCAGGACCTGAACAGCGCCGCCGACCGCAGGGCGGTCCTCACCGAGGTCGAGAAGTCGGTGGCGCAGGGGCGGCCGGTGCCGGTCGACGTCTCGGGCAAGGAGGGCGCCCACGCGATGACCATCATCGCCCAGGAGGGTGACATGCTTCAGGTGTACAACCCCTGGGGCTCGACCACCTGGGTCAGCGAGGACGACTTCATCAACGGCCACATGGGCAAGGCATCCAACAGTGAACTCCCCAACGCGTACAGCGTCTATCTTCCGCGGTAGCCGGGGCGGTGCCGCGATCGCGGCGGCCGCGCTCCTCGCTCTCACCACGGGCTGCGGCTCCGGCACCGACGAACCGGCCGCCGGCTCCACGAACACCGCGAGCCGACCGACGAGCCACTCGCTGCAGGACACCAGCATCACCGCCGAGCCGGGCGAGCGCTTCACCCTCACCGTCGACCAGAACGCCTCCACCCGCGAGTACTGGTACCTGGTCGACCCCCGGCCCGACAGCGCGGTGCTGGTCAGCCGCGGCCGGGACTACGCGCCGGACTCCGGCGACGAGCCGGCGCCCGGCTCCGGCGGGCGGCTCACCTTCACCTTCGAGGCCAAGGGCAGGGGGACCACCCGGTTCACCCTGCTGCACTGCACGTTCACCACCTGCCAGGGCAACACCTCCTCCCGGCCCCCCGAGACGACCGGCCCCTCCGCCACCCCCACCACCCCCGCCACGGGGACGGCCAGCCCCTCCCCGGCCCCCGAGCGCATCACCTACACCGTCACCGTCGACTGAGCCGCAGCGGACCAGACAGACCAGACGAGACACCCGAGGCCCCGCCATGAACGACGACGCCCCGTACCCGCCGGACCGCACGGACGACGAGTTGGCCCGGCTCGACATCACCGTCCTGCTGCGCTACGGCCTCGCCGCCGAGCCCGGCCCACGGCGCACCGCCCTGTTCGGCGACGGCGCCGCGGCCGCAGCCGTCGTCCTCGACCGCCTCGGTACCGAGCCGCGCTCGGTCGCCTTCCTCGCCGACACCGTGCGCGCCGGCGGACTCGTCCGTGCCGCGGAACTGCCCGAGCCCCTGCCCCGCCGGGAGGCGGCCGTCCTCGTACGGGAGTGGCTGCGGGCCGGCGCCGAACTCGCCGGTGGGATCGCCGTCGACGACACCGCGGCCACCTGGCTGCGCGCCGTCGCGACCATCATCGAACTGAAGCAGCTGACCCGGGCCCGGAACGGCAGCACGTGATCCGCGCAGCCGACCCGGGTACGGCGGCGGGCCCGAGGCCACGGGGCTGCTGCCCGGCGTGGGCCTGTCCTCGGCGTGGGCGGCTCCTGCTTGTGCGGCATCTCCACGTGCTGTGACCAGGTGGCGCCGACACGTAGTGCTCGGCGCCCACCGCTGCCAGCCGTCGCAAAGTGACGAAAGTGCCGCAGGAACCCCAGGCGCGGGCATAGTCTGCGGAATTACCGCAGTCGGGCCGGGGTGACCCGTGTGCGGCGGAGGTGTCATGGGTGGGGACCCGTATGTGCAGGCAACGGCCGGTGACAACGATGGAACGGGGGTACCGGATCCGTACGGTGACAGGGCCCTGCTGACGTCCGCCATGGCCAGGGGGTACGAGTCCGTACCCGACGAGGAACGGGACCGGCTGCGGCGTTACCTCGAAGCGGTTGTCGCAGCCCGAACGGCCCCGGTGCATACCGCCGTCGCCTTCAACGCCGTCTACTTCGGGTACGACCTGGGTGGCGAGGGCTACGGTGGCAGCCCGCTGCGTCTCGACGACTTTCCTGTGATCACGTTCGGAGAGTGCGCTCCGGTGCTCCCGGTCGGTGCCATGGTGTGCGTCGCCACCGGGTCGGATCCGCTCTACGCCGAGATCGTCTACCGGGAGGGCGCCCACCCGGAGACAGGTGCGCTCGGTGACGTGCCGGCCTGGCTGTCGGGGGCGCCCGCGGGTGCCGAGGGGCCGGCGAGGCCGGGAAGCGGCGCCGCGCCCCGGCGTAGGGAGCTGCTGGTCCCGGACCTGCACGCCTTCGGCCCGGCCTTGAGCCTGTCGCCGGCCCAGCATCATCGCTTACGCACGCGCCGTCGTTGGATCAATGAGGACGGGCATCTCGTGGTCGACGTGTGCTACCCGTCCGGGGAAGCGGCCCAGCGCGACGAACTGAACGCCTACGCCCGGCATCTCCTGACGACGGCACGCGAGCAGCTGCTCAGTCCCGTCGTCCCCGTGTCCCTCGCCGCGCTGGTGGGCAGCACGGACGAAGACGGCCTGCGGGCGGGTCTGGCCGGTCTTCTCGATACGGTACGAGGCGTCCTCCACTCCAGCACCGCGCTGCGCCTCTGGGGTCACTACGCCATGACCCGGACGTCTCTGGCGGACTGCTGGCGGGACACCGGACCCCTGGGCGGAGGCGACCTGAAATCCCTGGCAGCGGCGGTGGAGCGCGCGGCCACCCCGGCCAGGCGGCGCTACGGGCTCGCCGCACCCCTCACCGTCTACACAGCGGTGGGACCGCGGTTGCGCGCCTTCCCCGGAGCGTCGGCACAGCTGACGGGCGTGGGGTACGCATCCGCGGTGTGCCGGGCGAACGTGGCGCTCGCCGACGTCGTCCAAGGAGACAGCGAGCAGGGCCTTTTCGAGAACGGCTCCCGGATCACCCTCGACGACGCGTTCGAGGGGGGAGGCGTGTGGCGGTCCCGTCATCCCGGTGACGCGGAGCCACCCGGAGACCCCCTGATCCCGGCCGGACTCGGCTGGGTGTCCACCTTGCCCGCGTCGTCGGAGCCGGAAGCGGAACTGGACCCGGTCGATCTCCCCCTGACCGATGACGCCTCCCTCGACACCGGCGAACTTCTGCGCGACGACGTGATGGAGATCGTCTGGCGGACGCCCCTGCGGCTGGCCCATCTCAGGGACGGCTGGTTCCCCTTGCATCCCTTGGTGGTAGAGGATCTTCGCCCGTCCCACCGCGCTCACCCCACGGTGCGCCTCGACATCGACCACGCCGGGGAGGTGCTGGACGAGAAGGAGGCGACACAGGACGTCACCGCCGAACTCGGTGACGAAGCCGGCCGTTTGGTGGGCATCACCTGGCCCCGCGACTTCTTTCCCGGCCTTCTGCTCGAACTGCGACAGCTGCGCGGCGATACGGTGATCCGCCTGGTCACGACCCTACTCACGGAGCGGGTCCAGGTCGGCGACCGTGAGACCGGACACCGTTACGACCCTCGTGTGCTCACCAGGGAGGACACGCCGGGCAGTGACCGTCACGGTGACAGTGCGGGCGGGCTCGGCCCCCGGCAGCTGGTGATGCGCACGGTGCGCCGGTGCGGTCTGCTCACTCTGGACGGTCACGCGTTGATGGACCGTTCGGTCCTGCCGAGTGCCGTCTACGGGTGCCGGCCGGCGCGGTCGCAGGCCGCCGCCCTGGAATCGGCGGTTGCGGAACTGCTCGCCGAACGGCTTCTGCAACCGGCCCTCGGCAGCCGGGACCCGTGGGGGCAGCCGCACTTCCCGGCGCGCGACAGGGAGCTGACCATCCCGCTCATCGGCTACCGCCCGGCACGACGGCGGGTGATCCGCCCCTGGGGCGGCACGGAACCGGGCGGTGAAGGGCTGCTCGCCGTCCAGTTCGTCCCCGGTCATCTGCGCCGGCTGCGGCCGGGATGCTCGCCCAGTGACGCACAGCGGGCGGCTTTCCGAGAGCACTGCAGCGGACTCGGCAAGGCGGATGGCTGGGAACTGCCCCAGGGCTACACGTTCGTCACCGAGCACACGCGCGGCCGCTGATCGTTCGCCGCTCCGACGAGCTCGGTCCGTTCGTCCCCTGTGCCTCTTCTCCTCCGGTCTCCTCCTCCAAGGCTCCTCCGCGTCGAGTGAGCCGATCCCCGCACCGCAACCCGACCAGCATCAGAAACGGAGTACGCGTCCATGCAGGACCGCTACCGCGTCGTCACGGAGCCACCGTTGTCTCCGCCGAGCGCCTCGACCAAGGACCTGGAAGGCCTGGCCGCCGCGCTCAACGCCTTGGAACACCCGGCGACCGCCGCGTTGAACGACCTCACTGCCGACATGGTGGAGCTCGCCTTCAACTCCCTTCCGCCCAGGGACCGGCAGGAGCTGCTCGGCAGCCTGGGCATCCGGATGGCGGCTCCTCGACGCGTCAGCCGCACCCTTTGCAGGGATGTTCTCGCCAGGCTCCGCCGTGAGTCGCGGCAGCACGCCTGCACCCGCGGGGTCAAGGGGCTCACGGTCACCGTGATGAACCAGGTCGGCCGTTTCGTCTTCGCCCGTGGCGGTGAGACGGTGCCCGACCCCGTCGCCCGCTGGGGTGGGACCCTGGTCCGGGCCACTGTGCTCGCGTGGTGCAACGCCTCCGTCGGGGACGCCCACATCATCGCCTGGGCGGCGGACCACGACTGGTTCGCGGCGCCGGCCGACGACAAGGAGAAGGCACAGTTCCATGCCGTCGAAGTCGCGGCGCGGTCCGTCGTAGAGGCATACCCGGACTTCGCCGCCGGAGCGGCGGAAGACGATGAGCCGCTGCTCGCGGGCGAGGGGAAGCACGGGCCCGCCGCCGGCCCGCCGGGCACGAGGGCCCCCGCCCCCGACACCGTGGTACGTGACGTCGACACCTCTCACGACATGACCGCTACGGTGTTCGCCGGTGCCGGCGACGAGGACGGGACGGAACCGGAGGTTGCCTGCCGAGAGCTGGGATCGGCCCTCGCGCAGGCCCGGCAAGCTGCGCAGAGGGTGACCGGCTCGGTGGCGGACGGCCGCCCGCCGCAGGACGCGGACCTCGCCGCGCTGTCGACGCTGGCCGCCGTCTTCGACAGCGTCGACACGGTGTTCATCGCGGCGGGGATCGAGGGCGTGCCCCGCCGTCTGGAGGACATGAGGCGCGCGGCCCGCACGCACCGGACGGAGTACGAACGTGCCGTCCGGGCACGGGAGCCGCTCCGAGAACTCCTGCACGTCACCTGCCGCCCGGACAGCCCGGCCGCCGCTGCCGCCGAGGCTGTGCGAGACGCGGCCCGCCGCCTGCTGGACGCACCCGTGTGGGATCAGTCGCAACGGGAGGAGAGCGCAGCGCTCGCCGCCCTGCTCCGGCTCGTCGGGCTGAGGCGGCAGCCGGACGCCGCGGCTGAGATCCTGGTGCTGCAGGAGCAGGTGGTGCGGGTGTTGCCGGCGTGTGCCATGGCGGCGATCATGGCGCCCGAACTGACGTTGGCCCAGCAGGAGGACACCAGCCGCGAAACCGCGGGGGTCGGGGCGAACAGCACCGCCGGGCCCTCCGGCCCCGAGGCGACCACGGAACAACGCAACGCACAGTCGACCCAGCGGACGGGGGAGACCGTCGGTCGGCCCACGGAAGACTCCACGTCCGAGGCGGTCTCCCTGCTTGCTGCCCCCGCTGGGCAGACGGCCCCCGAGTCGGCCAACGGCCCCGACGCACCGACCGCGACACGGACCGACAGCGAGCCGGCGCCCCGGACGCAGCCGGTCGCCCCTGCCCGGGTGCTCACTCCCACGGCACCGAACGACGGGGATGCGCCGGCCCGGGACACGGCCGTGGGCGACCTCCCCGGCGAGTCCGCGGCCGAGCGGGCCCTGGCGCAGTTGGTCGCGGAGCGGCGGTTCGGACTCGCCCACCATGTCGCGCGCGCCGCCGGTCACCCCGAGCCGCAGGTGGCGGCGCTCCGCCTGGCCGGTGCCGCCACGCTGCTCACCTCCGGTGACAGCCAGGTCGCCCGGCTGACCGTGGACCTGCTCCAGGAGTACGGCGGGTACGCGGGCCCGGACACCGAGGGCAGCGAGCTCCTTCTGGTGCCTGCCCTGCTGCGCACCGCGCTGATCACCGGCGACCACTCGGCGGGCGCTCAGCTCAAGGTACTGGTGCCCCGCCTCCCGGACCGGCTTGGGGAAGCGGCGGCCGCCGTCGCCAACCGCGCTCTCAGCGGCGCCCTGATGACCGCCTCTCCGCTGGTCGCCGACGTCTTCGACACGGAAGCCCGGTTGCGGGAGCTGGGCGAGCAGTGCCGTGCCCTGCTCGCGCCACAGAAGCTGCGGTTCGCACGGGCCACACAGATCGCCAAGCTGTGGCTCGCGACCGACGACGGGATGCTCGGAACGCTGCTCTGGGCTGTGGTCCGCGACGACCGCGACGCGGTGCAGCGGACCCGGGAGCAGGCGGAGCGGCTGTTGAAGCCGGCCGAGATCAACAATGAGATCGACCGCATGGACCGCAGGCACCGCTCGTCCAGCGGCAAGCCCCTCCAGGGGGCCGGACGGCAGGACCTGGTGCATCTCGTGGAGCGAGCCGTCGCTCCGGTGAGGGAGTGGTGCCTGGCGGTCGACGGTGCCCGTCGCGCCGACCGGTCCGACGGGAACCGCGCAGCCAAGGAGATCTCCGCCCTGCGCCAGTCCCTCCTGGACGGCAAGGAGGCGGCCCTGGCCGAACTGCGGCAGCTCGCACGGCGCTCGGATGCCGTCTCGGCGGCGGCGGCCTGGGCGGCCCACGCCTCGATGGAGGAGCTGTTCGCTCTGCTGGCCGGAGACGCCGGGAGCATCCGCTCCGGCGGGGCGCTCGACCCCGAACTGGTGCTGGACGCGGAACTGTTGAAGGTGCGCGATACCCACGACGACTGGCCCTCGCTCGACGAACTGCTGACCGCCGTCGACGGGCGCTGGCAGGACGCCCTCGACAGACGGCTCTCCCACGACGCCTTCACCGCGGCCCGCGACATCGTCGAGTTGGCCGGGCGGGGGCTGCTGCCCGCCGCCCGGGACGGGGAGTTCGACCCACCCACGGTCGCCGAGATCGATGACCGGGAGACCGCCCGGCGCAGGGAGCTGCGGAAGGAGCACAGCGAACTCGTCGCCGAGCTGCATCGCGCTCAGGCCGACGGCGCCGTGACCGACGATCAGGACCTGCGTCTTCAGGAACTGCTGGCCGACGCCCATGACCGCCTCGAAGACGCCGACCTGCACGACCTGCTGGGGGTCCGGCGCGCGCACGACACGGTACGGAGCGGCCTGCCCGCCTTCCGCCGGCAGGCAGCCGACCGGATCCGCGCCCGGCTCGACGTCCTGGACCCCACCGCGGAGGAGCGCGCCCAGGTGCTGCGGCACCTGGACACCGGAGGTCTGGCCACCGCCGCCGACCTGGTCTACTTCCTGGAGATCGGTGAGCCGGTCCCGGAGATCGAGACCGGCGAGTCCCACCTGACCGAGTTCTTCCCGGCCGTGCCCGACGGCCTCCCGGGAGGCATCGACCGTGATCTCGTCCATCTGGCCCGGTCCGGCGGCAAACACCCCACGCTCCCTGTCCTGGACTATGGCGGTCTCTCCACCGACGAGGCGGCGTTGGCGGCCGACGTCCTCGACGAGTGGCGTGCGCTGGCCGCCGCCGAGCGCAAGGACCGGCTCCAGGTGGCGCCGACGCGGCAGGTGCCGCCGCTTCTCAAGCTCCTCGGTTACGACGCCAAGAGCGCCAGGCCGCTCGACGACCGGTCCCAGCACCGGCGGGAATACCGTCTCTTCGAGGCAACCGGGGTAGAGATCAACGGCAGGGCGAAGGCGCCCGCGTTCGGCTCGCAGATCAGGGAGCAGGGCGGCAATCTGCGGGTGATGATGGTCTGGGGCAAGCCGCCCGCCAAGGTCGTCATGAGTTGGGCGGAGCGCGACACCAGCGGAGCGAGCCTCCTCGTCGTCTACTTCGGCACCCTCAGCCGTGAGGCCCGTGTCGAACTCGCCGTCGGATCCGGCCGGTTGCAGCCGCTGCTGGTCGTCGACGACGCCGCCCTCGCCTATCTCGCCGCCCGTGGAAACCGTCAGGTGAGCACTGCCACGCAGACACTGCTGCCCTTCTCCGGCGTCAACCCGTACATCAGGGAGAAACGCGGTCGAATCGGCGGCGAGATGTTCTACGGCCGCGACGCCGAGCGCAAGAGCATCCTCGACCCGCGCGGGACCCAGGTCATCTTCGGCGGCAGGGGTCTGGGCAAGTCGGCCCTGCTCGCCGATGCGGGGGAACAGTTCGCGGAGCAGCGCCCCGGCTACCACCATGCGGTGTACGTCAATCTCGACCAGGAGAACATCGGTAAGGGCAGCTCACTCGGGCCCGAGGCACTGTGGAGCGTGCTGGAGAGGGAACTGATCGAGGCACAGGTACTCGACCGGCTGCAGGGGCGCAAGGCGCGGCAGGAGATCTCCGGTCGGGTGCGCGCCGGCATCCGGACCTGGCTCGACGGGGACTCACGCCGCCGTCTGCTGATCCTGCTCGACGAGTGCGACCAGTTCTTCGAGGCGGACGCTCCCCGCTTCGACCAGACCAAGAAGCTCAAGGGCCTCGGGTCCGACACCAAGGACCGCGCCAAGGTCGTCTTCGCCGGACTCCACTCCGTGCAGCGCTTCTCCAGACTCGCGAGCAATGGACCCTTCGGCCACCTCGCCCAGACCCCGAAGGTGATCGGCCCGCTGGCTCCCCAGTACGCCGCCGAGTTGCTGGTCGAGCCGATGCGTGCGCTCGGCTTCGAGTTCCTGGACCTCGATCTCGTCAACCGGGTACTCGGCTACTGCTCCTACCAGCCGTTCCTCTTGCAGATGTTCGGGCACCGGCTGGTCGAACTCATGCACCGCAAGCGGGCGCGGCGCGGCCCGGAGGGGCCGCCGTACCGGGTGGAGGTATCCGACATCGAGGTGGTGGAGTCGGATGCCGCACTCAGGGACGGCATCTCGGCGGCCTTCAAGGACACGCTGAGCCTCGATCACCGCTACGACGTGATCGCCAACGTGCTGGCGTACCAGGCCCGCCACCGCGGCCTGGAGGTCCGGCTGAGCGACGCCGAACTGCGCGAGGAGTGCGAGACGTTCTGGCGCAAGGGCTTCGAGCAGCTCGACACCGAGGGCTTTCGCGCCTATCTCTCCGAGATGGTGGGCCTCGGCATCCTCGCCCCCAACCACGACGGTCAGGGCTGGCATCTGCGCGGCCCGAACGCCCTGCGCATGATCGGCACCTCACACGAGGTGGACGCCCGCCTGCTCAGGGCCGAACAGGATTGCGAACTCCAGGAGAGCATCGTGCAGGAGGGTCGGCCCGAGCTGCCCGACGGCCAGCCCGCGCCGCTCACCATCACTCAGCTCGACGATCTCCTCGGCGAGCGGTCCAACCAGACGAGGGTCGTCCTCGGTGCGACCGCCACCTGCGTGACCGACGTCGGCGACACCCTGCGTACGGTTGCCGGGCGCATCGCCGACTGGAAGCTGCCGCCGGTCGGAAAGGTCGGCGTCTACCGGCAGGAGCTCACGGGCGGGGTGCCGCGTGAACGGCGTGTCGTCATCAGCGACTTCGCCCGATACCCGGTGCGTCCGGAGGCTTGCCGGGAGGCCGTCGACCTCGCCGAGACACTGCTGCCCGCCACACCGGGGGTCACCCGTGCCGTCGTCCTCGTCACCGACCCGACCCAGCTGAGCCTCTGGCGCTCCCTGCTGACGGGGGCGGAGCCCACCTCGGCGGCCCCTGTGGTGCTGCGCCGCCACGACCGACGCAGCCTGCGTGGCTGGGCCCAGCGGGTCAACGTGTTCCACACGGACGACCGCCTGGACCGACTTCACGCGCTGACCGGCGGTTGGCCGCTCCTGGTCGGCCGTGCCCACCGCCTGCACAATGAACTCGGCGACCCCGATGAGGCGCTGCACCGTCTGGCCGGCCTGCGCGCGGACCGGGGCGAGGCCCGCGCCTTCGCCGAGGCGACCGGCGTGTACACGGACCCGCTGCTCGCCACCGGATACCGGGCTCTGGACGACGGGTTCAAGGACGGCTCGTTCGACGTCGAGGGCGCGGTGACCGCCGTGGCACTCAAGATCGAGGACGAGGACGAGGCACGGTGGATCGTCAGCTGCCTCGATGCTCTTCAGGTGTTCGACCGGACGGACGAGGCACAGCTGTGTCTTGAGCCGCTGCTGCGGCAGTGCATGTCAGCAGGCATGTGACACGCTGGCGCCCTTGCCTCGCTTGAATCCGGCCGGGCAAGGGCGCCACAGCGCCCTGGAACGGCTGCTCACCCGGCCTGGCGGTCCCGGGCACGCTGCGCGGTCTCCCACACCTGAGAGCGGGGCGCTGAGCGGCCCGATCACAGCCTTCTGCAACGCGCTTCAGGAACACGCTTCAGAGCTCGCCGTGGGTCACCGAGGCGACGGGGCCAGCCAGGGCCGGTGTCCCGGTCCGGTCGGGTGGGTGCCGGTGTTGCTCATGACCACCGAGTAGAGGCTGGTCTCCGCGGTGATGAAGAGACGATTGCGCTTGGCGCCGCCCCAGGAGATGTTGGAGACGGCCTCGGGAACGTTCAGCCGGCCGATCAGGGTGCCGTCGGGGTCGTAGCAGTGCACGCCGTCGTCCATCGCGGCGACCCAGAGCCGACCGCCGTCGTCGAAGCGGAGGTTGTCGAAGCGGGCCTTCTCGCGGGCCCCCGCTTCGGCGAAGACCTTGCCGTCGGACAGGGTGCCGTCGTCGCGCACGTCGAAGACCCGGATGCAGCCCGCCCGGGTGTCGGAGACGAACAACTGCCGCTCGTCGGCCGAGAAGACCAGCCCGTTCGGCGCGCCGAAGCAGTCCGCGACCCGTCGCACGTCACCTGTGCGCGGATCGATGCGGTAGACGTTGTGGGAGCCGATCTCGCTCTGCGCGCGGTACCCCTCGTAATCGCTGGTGATGCCGAAGTCCGGGTCGGAGAACCAGATCGAACCGTCGGACTTCACAGCCGCGTCGTTCGGGCTGTTCAGGCGCTTTCCCTCCCACTGGTCGGCCAGGACGGTGACGGTGCCGTCGTGTTCGGTCCGGCTCACCCGGCGGTTGCCCTGCTCACAGGTGATCAGCCGGCCCTCGCGGTCGAGGGTGTTGCCGTTGGTGTGCCCGGCGGAGCGGCGGAAGACGGTGACCGAGCCGGTCTCCTCGTCCCACCGCAGCATCCGGTCGTTGGGGATGTCGCTCCAGACCACCTGGCGCCAGGCGGGCACGTAGATCGGCCCCTCGGCCCAACGACAGCCGGTGAACAGGACCTCCAGCGCGTCATCGCCGTTCATGCATCGCCCGGTACGGAACCGGTCGTCAAACGCCTCGTACAGCCCCGGGCGGTCGCCGCTCATGGAGTCCACTCCTTACACAACTCATCATTCGTCGAATGTGGATCGGCCTGCAGCTCATGTTGCAAGATGAGATATGGTCATAGCCAGTGAGTTCCGAATGGAGAGTTGTGGATCACATCGATCGTGTGTTGCTGGCGGAGCTCCAGCGGGACGCCACCCAGCCCTACGCCGCGCTCGGACAGGCCGTCGGCCTGTCCGCCGGTGCCGCCCACGAGCGGGTGCGGAAGCTGCGGGAGCGCGGGGTCATCCGGCGTACGTCCGTCGACGTGGACCCGGCCGCCGTGGGCAGCGCCGTCCTGGCCTACGTGATGGTCGACTCGACGTCCTGGATGGGTGATTCGGCGCCGGACTTCGCCGCGCTCCCCGAGGTCCTTGAGGCGCACGTCATCGCCGGCAGTGCCTCGGTGCTGGTGAAGGTCAGGACGGCTACCACCGAGCAGCTGCAGGACGTGCTGCGCCGGATCTACGCCATCGACGGGGTCAGCGGAACACAGGCGACCGTGGTCCTGGAGACCTTCTTCGAGCGCCCCCCGTCACCGCTCGCGGCCGACCAGCCGTGATCCCCTCGCATCCCGGCACCCGACCGCGCGAAAGAAGCCGGGAACCCGTCACCTCCGGCTGCGGCGGCGCCCCGGTCGACCGAACGCCTCGCTCTGCGTCTCCGGACCGCCCTTGAGGCAGAGCCGGGTCGGCCGCTCACCGCAGACGAGGTGACCCGACGCCTCATCGGGCGTTGCCAGGCGTCGATCGCCGCACAGCTCGCCGGTCGGCTCGGGGCCCGGACTGCCGCGCTCTGGTGGAACCGGCTGCGTGCAAGCGGCTGCTCCGGCGCCACCCCGGCGCCGTACATCTCGGTCTCGCCCCGGTGGACGGACCGCCCGAGGTGCTCACCGTCCTCACGCTTCACTGCCGACCCGCGTCGCCTCCAGCGGCTCCCACGCCACGAGAAGGCCTGATGCGATGCCGCTGGGGCCGGCAGATTCCTCGTCTGCTGGTGGTGCGGGCGCCGAACGTCGCTGAGCTGCGAGGGCGTGGCCGCGTACGGTGTGTCGGAGCCGTTGCCCGGGAACGGCCCGGATCTTGTCGCCGGTGAGACGGGCCTGGTCATCTGTCGACGCCGCAGCCCTCGGCCTGCGGACTGCTCCAAGCGGATGTGTTGGCCCGCCCGATGCTACGGCGAGCTGGGCAGGTGCGGGCTGCGGAGCACGAGGAGGGTGATCTCGCTGGGGGCGAAGACGCGGAACGGCGGGCCCCAGAAGCCGGTGCCGCGGCTGGTGTAGAGCAGGGTGCGGGTGCCGTGGTGGCTGAGGCCGGCGAGGGCGGGCTGGTCGATCCGGACCAGGTGGTGGAAGGGCCAGATCTGGCCGCCGTGGGTGTGGCCGGAAAGTTGGAGGTCGATGCCGGCGGCTGCCGCCCGGTCGACGAATCTGGGCTGGTGTGCCAGAAGCAGGACGGGTAGGTCGGGGTCGGCGCCGGCCAGGGCCCCGGCGAGGTGGGCGCGGTGACCTGCCAGGCCGGAGGACTCGGCCGTGACGTCGTCCACGCCGGCGACCACGAGGGTGTCGCCTCCGCGTTCGAGCAGCAGATGGCGGTTGCGCAGCGGCTCCCAGCCCAGCTCGTCCATCAGGTCGACCCAGCCCTGGGCCTCGCTGTAGTACTCGTGGTTGCCGGTGACGTAGATCCGGGCATGGGTGGCCCGCACGGTTCCGAGTGGGGCGGCCTGGGCGCGGCGACGTTCGGCCGTGCCGTCCGCGATGTCGCCGGTGTGGCAGACCAGGTCGGCTTCCAGAGTGTTCACCGTCTCGCATACCCGTGCCGACCAGCGGGCGCGATCGAGTGGGCCGTAGTGGGTGTCGGTGATGAGGACCACGCGGGTGCCGTCCAGCCCGGCGCCCAGTCGGGGGAGTTCCACGTCGAGGCTGCGCACGCGTGGTACGCGGCGGGCTTCGGCGTGCCCCCGGGCGAGCAGTACGGCGGAGACGCCGAGGACGGCCCAAGTGACGATTCGGGCCCGGTCCTGGCTCTCGCCGACGCCGGCCACGGTCAGCCCGAGCCGCAGGAAGACGCCGAGTAGGACCGACCAGGTGAACAGAACCCAACTGATGCCCAGCAAGATGTCACCGACGACCGCCGCGCGGTCCTGCTGGCGCCGACCGTGGCCGCGCGCCATGGCGAGCGGCATGCCGACGAGGCCGAGGGCGGGCAGGGCGGTGCCGGCGAGCGTGACGGGCAGTGTCCAGTGCTGGCCGGCGTACAGGAGCATCCAGCAGGGCACGGCCCACAGCAGGACGGGGGCGATCAGGGGGATGTAGCGCATCAGCCGGTGCAGCCGGCTCCGGCTCCGGCTCCGCCGTGGCGCTGGCGCTTCACTGTCGGCTGGTCGGGTGTCGCTGGTGTCGGTCACGCTTCCCCTCACAGACCATGCTGCCGTCCCGCGCACTGTATCCGGTCGCCCTCCGGCCGGCCGGACCGGCGTTCACGGCGGCTCCTTGGAGTGCGCGGTTCTCCGCGGGATGGCAAGACGGTCACGACGCAGCGTGTTCAGGGGCGAACTGGACGGCTCCGTTCCGGAGTCCGTCGGGGGCGTGGCAGCTTTGAGGGGGACGGACCGGGCGGTGCAGAGACGCACCGGACGAGCGGCCGAATCTCCGTCCCGTGGCAGCGTCATTCGCTGCCACGGGACGAAACCCCTCGAAGCAGGGTGGAGGCGAGAGACCTCCGTGGAAGGGCTGGAGCCGCGTCCGTTCGGGCTGGAGCCCGGGGTCGCGTTCCCTGACGGCCCTGCTCACCCCACCCTCGTGAGGATGGTGACGATGATGGGCGGCAACCGACCCCGGACGCCCAACTCGACCGCCAGGTCGCGGACTTGGCGGCCTTGCCGGCGAAGCATTCCATGAGGAGAAGACGGTGACATCCACGATGCATCGTGCGGTCGCCCCGATCGATACCGGACGAACCGTCCATCCGGACTCTGCTGATGGTTCGACCGGCGCCCCGGGCAGGGTGCCGCGCTCGGAGAGAGAGGTCGCTGCGCTTCGGTCATGACCGCACAGAGTCGACAAGCCTGCGTCACATGTCGCTCTCCGCCCGCACCGCCAACTGCCTGCCTGCCTTTCTCTGGCCTCACGTGCGTGCCGGAGCTCCAAGGGGCCGGAGCCGGAGCGCCCTCCTCACAGCCGATCAGCCCTCGGTCCAGCCGTGATTCTTGGCGGACTGGAGCAATCCCGCCCGGATCTGCACGATCTGATCCCCCGTCAGTGACGGAGTCGTCGACAGGAGCACCTCGGTCACCTCGTGCAGGTACTCGTTCGCGGACAGCACGTCGCACAGGGAGTCGTCACTGTCCGCCTGCCTGGCTGACTCCGACGCCAGGGCCGCGGCGGCGCCGGCGGGCGTCTGGTAGGCCGGAGGTTTGGCGTCGGCCCCTTCCGTCAGCCGGACCGCCGAGGCCTTGAGTCCCCGGTCACCCTCCTCCACCTCGAACTGGACCGCGAGGCCCGAGCGGAGGTAGTGCTCGGGGATCAGGAGATCGTTCACGTGCAGGAAGACGTCGTCCCCTCCATGGTCGGGAGCGATGAAACCAAATCCCCGCACACTGTCGAACCGCACCACACGACCGGTAACCATGCCCACCAACCCCTTGCCACCGGGCCCCTTGCCCGGATCAGCGTCATGCTTCAGAAGACTAGGACAGGGGTGGCCGTGATGGCGAGCGCCCCGGCAGGCCGCTCCCCATGGGCCCGCCGCCGGTGGATCGTCCGGAACATGGACAGACGGCCCGAAGGGGGCGTTCGACCGCCGATGGAACCGCTACCGGTGCACTGGCCGCGAGTTCGACAACGGGCCGGCGCGTCGGGCCTCGGCAACGGACGGCGCCGTCCTGCGCTTCAGTTCCTGAGGTTCGTCCATACCGATGTCCCGCCGAAAATCCGGTCCAGAGCCCGGTCGGGCAGCAGCCGGGACAGCACGCGGCTGCCGGTCGCGTCCCGGCCGATCGTGTACCGGGTTCTGGGTCGCTTGGCGACCAGCGCGCGGAAGATCACCCGGGCGACGTCGTCGGGGGTTGTGCGGCTGCTCCGGGCCGAGGTCTCGTTGGCCTCCATGAACCCGAGGAACGGGCGACGGTAGAGCTCCTGAACCGGCTCCGGGGCACCCATCAGAACCTGGTGGCCTGTATCGGACATCTTGGACCAGAGCGGGGTCAGGACGGCGCCCGGCTGGATTACCACGACGGGGATGCGCTGTGGGGCGAGCTCGCGGCGGAGCGCATCGCTGAGCGCCTCCTTGGCGAACTGGGAGGCGGCGTAGGCGCCGAGGTAGGGAAGGGCGACGTTTCCGAGGCCCGAAGACACGTTGACGATCCGCCCTGCGCCGGCTCGCAACAGCGGCAGGAACCCCTGAATCACCTGTACGTGACCGATCACGTTGATGTCGAGCTGCCGGCGCATCTGCTCCGCCGGAACGCATTCCAGCGGGGCCGTGACCGCGATGCCCGCGTTGTTGACCAATCCCCACAGCCCGGCATCGCCGATCAGCTCGGTGACCTCGTGCACGGCTGCCAGGACGGATTTCTCGTCCGTCACGTCGATGATCACTGGGGTGAGGCGGCCGGTGGCTGCCGCTCGCAGTCGTTCTCCGTCCTCGGGCCGGCGGACTCCGGCCAGAGCGTGGAAACCGACTCTGGACATGTGGAGCGCGCAGGCTTCTCCGAGACCGGAGGAGGCACCGGTGATCAGTACAGCCCGACCTGCAGGTGACGTCGGGACCGGCGATGTCGACACAGATGCACTCCAGTTGAGGATAGGAAGGCGGGCAGGACCGTGCCCCGGCGATCTGTCGGCGTGCCGCTCCGTGTGCTCGCCGTCGAGGCGGTGTCGGCGTCGCTTCGCCCGCTCGGGATCGGTGGTGGCCGTCCCACAGTAGAGCGTGTTCTTGGGCGACTCGGCAGGCAGGCATGTGCCGTCCTTGTCCGCAGAGTCCATGATCGGCGGTGTCCGGCAAGCCTGGAGCGCGTTCGTGTTGTCGGCAAGCTGGGTCCTCGGTACGCAGGGCGGCTTGCACCGAATGCACTCTTGCGGGTGGCGCGTTTGGATCGATTGGGTGAGAAGCGGAGGTAAGTGTTCCTGTGCGGAGGTGCCCCAGGGGAATCTTTGTGGTGATCATCCCCCTTCGTCCCTGAGGAGGACGTGTGACTGCTGCTGCGCAGGACGTCATCACCACCAAGCTCGAACGTACCTTCGACACCATGGATGCCAACCGCGACGGCTATTTGGACTGGTCGGACTACCAGAAGCTCGCCGACCGCTACATCCAGGCGTACGGCCTCTCCAAGGACGACCGCCGGGCCAGGGCACTGCAGACCTTCTGCCAGATCTACTGGCTGGAGCTGCTGCGCCACGCGGGTGTGGACGGGGACAGGCTCACGAAGGACCAGTTCGTCACGGCCAACCGCCTCGCGGTCATCGACACCAGCCGGCTCAACATCACCGAGGGCGGCGGCCACGCCATCTTCGACGTCATCGACATCGACGGCGACAACGAGATCAGCAAGGACGAGTTCGCGCGTTTCCTGCGCGATGTCTGGAAGAGCGAAGCACCCGACGCGATGGAGATGTTCACCAAGCTGGACACCGACGGGGACGGTGCGATCTCCCGCCACGAGTTCATCCGCGCGGTCCGTGAACACTTCCTGTCGAACGACCCGGACGCGCCGGGCAGCCTCTTCTTCGGTCACGTCTGAGCGGACCTGGTCGGCCCATCTGATGCCGTGACGGCACTTTCCGCCTCTGCTCCGCCAGGCCGGCGCTGCGCCCTCCTCCAGGGAGGGCGTGTGCCCGGCCTCGCGGGGCGGAAGCCGTGAGCCGTGCCCCGGTGGCACCTGGGCATGCGATCTCGGCTCCCGACCGGGCGGCAGGCGCATCCCGCGGCGTTCAGCCGCGGAGCCCGAGGACTTCTACGGCCCGGCCTGGCGTTGCCCTGGTCCGCCGCTCGTTCGACACGTCCCGCCCGCCTCCCCGTGCTGGTCCCATCGACGTACTCACCGTTGCGTCCACAGGGCCGGCCGTGCAGGCCGGCCCCCCTTTCCGAAGCCACAGCGTGTGGCCCGACGAACCACCAAGGATCACCTTCATGCTGACGCAACCCCGTCATACGTCCGGCGACGTGGGGACCTTCTACAACCGCCATACAGATGTGTACGACCAGGCCCTCGGCGGCAACATCCACGTCGGTTACTGGGACGACGACAAGGACGACAGTTCCGTGCAGGCGGCGACCGACCGGCTGACGGACCTCGTCACCGAACGCCTCGTCCCGGCCGAGGGACAGCACCTGCTCGACGTGGGCTGCGGCCACGGCAGCACCGCGGCGCGCATCGTCGCCCACCACGCCGTACGGATCACCGGCATCAGCGTCAGCGACTACCAAGTGGACCTGGCCAACAGCCGTCCCTTGCCGTCGTCCCTTCCCGGACGGGCCACGTTCCAGCTGGCCGATGCCATGGAAAACCCCTTCGACGACGAGACCTTCGACGGCGCGTACGCCATCGAATCCCTGATGCACATGAAGGACAAGCAGGCGGCCGTCGGGCACATCGCGCGGGTCCTGCGTCCGGGCGGACGACTGGTCATCGCCGAACACAGCCTCGCAGGCGAGCTCGAAGCCCCGGACGCGGCCCGAATGGCCGACGCGTACGCGTACTTCAAGTTCTCGCTGACCACCGACATGTACGGGGAGTTGCTGCGGGAGGCTGGGCTGGAGGTGGTGGACCACACCGACATCACCGACAACGTCCGGCGCTGCTACGACGGCATGATCAGCGGCTGGCGGGACGCCGCTGACAACTCCAGTGACGAGACGTCACGTGAATGGGCGACGGCGGCCGACCTGGGCGAGTGGTTCTTCTGCAAGGTCCCCCAACTGCGCTACGGACTCCTTACCGCCGTTCGTCACTGAGCACCCACTACCGACGCCGAGGTCGTCAGCCATGCCCTCCCCGCCCTTCCGGAACCGCTGCCCCCACCGCCTGGACGGCAGCGCCGCGGACGTCCACGGCGAAGCCGGGGCACTGCGTGCGCTGGGGCCCGCCGCCCGGGTCGAACTGCCCGGGGGTGTACCGGCGTGGTCGGTGACCGACCCGGGCCTCGTCCGGCGATTACTGGTCCACCCCTGGATCTCCAAGGACGCCCACCAGCACTGGCCCGCCTTCGTCAACGGTGACCTTCCCGCCGACTGGCCACTGCGGATCTGGGTAGACATCCGCACCGTACAGACAGCTCACGGGCCCGACCACAGCCGGCTGCGCCATCCCTTGGTGCCCGCGTTCAGCACCCGCCGCGTACGGGCGCTCGCCCCGCGGATCGAGGAGACCGCCGCCACGCTGCTGGACGACCTCGCGCGGGAGGCCGCTCTCGCCCCCGACGGAGTCGTGGACCTGCGGACGTGGTTCGCCACACAGCTGCCGTGGCGGACGGTCACCACGCTGGTCGGGCTACCGGAGGCCATGCACGACGCTTTCCAGGGCGTCAACGACATGGTCTTCACCACCGACCTGAGCCCGGAGCAGGCAAGCGACACCGAGGCGGAGGCCGCGCGGCTCCTAGCGGACCTGATCGTGCTCAAGTCCGATCAGCCCGGCGACGACATCGCCACCGCACTGGTCGACGCACATCGCGAGGGCCTGCTCGACGAGCGGGAGCTGGCCGACAACATCTGGATGGTGCTGGGCGCCGGCTACGGGACCACGGCGAACCTGATCGACCATGCCGTGGTCAACCTGCTCACTCATCCGGATCAACTGGACCTGGCCGTATCGGGCCGGGTCGGCTGGGACCGAGTCGTGGAGGAGACGCTGCGCCACCAGGCCCCGGTGGCCAACTTCATGATGCGCTTCCCCACCGAGGACGTGTACGACGAACCGACAGGGCTGACCTTCGAGCGGGGCGAGGCCCTCGTCGTCAACTATGCCGCAGTCGGACGCGATCCCGCGGTACACGGCTCGCGGGCCGAGGTCTTCGACGTCACCCGTCCCACCGTCCGCGAACACCTGGCCTTCAGCCACGGCCCCACCTACTGCCTGGGAGCCGAACTCGCCCGTCTGGAAGGCCGTATCGCGCTGTCCGCGCTCTTCTCCCGGTTCCCGTCCCTCGAACTCGCCGTCGGCACAGACCGTCTGGCTCCGCTGCCCTCACTCATCTTCAACGGCCACCGGGAGATCCCGGTACGGCTCGAAGGAAACAAGCACAGTTGAGCACCCACCCCGGATCAACGCACCAGCTGACGTCGTACCAGCGAGACGTCTGGTCCATCGGATCCCGTGCGCCACAGTCACCGCAGTTCAACTGCGTGCTCCACGAGCGCCTGCACGGCCGTGTCGACCATCGAAGGCTCGCCGCCTGCGCGGGACTCGTTCTGCACCGCCACGAGACGTTCCGGCTGCGGTTCGCCGACAGTGCCGGCGTTCCCTTCCAATGGGTGGCGCAGGAGACGGTTCCGGTCACCTCGGTCGACTTCTCCCACGCGCCTGAACCGGGCACCGCCTGCGCCGAGTGGATGCGTGCATCGATGGCAGGTGCCCTGCCGCTCGACAGCGGCTCCCTGGTCGAGGCCACGGTGCTCCTGGAAAGCGCGGACGTCACGCACCTGTATGTCAAGGCACACCACATCGTCGCTGACGGCTGGACCCTCGACCAGCTGAGCCACCGGATCCTCCGTGAATACGCCCGGGCGTCGGAGAGCGATCAGCGGAGCATCACCGGCGAGGCTCCCTCCTACCTGGCATTCGTCGAGGAGGACGCGGCCTACCGCACGGGAGCCGACAGCGACCAGGACCGCGCCTTCTACCGGGACTACCTCGCGGACGTGACACCCGCGCTGTTCACCCGTACGACGGGCGGCGGCCCGCGCGAGCGAGGCCGCCACTCGTTCACGATCGACGGCTCCCTGGTCGACCGGGTCCGCGATGCGGGCCACTGGCCCTTCACCTACGTCGCGGCCGTGCTCGGCACCTGCCTGACGCGTCTGCACCGGAGCGAGGAGGTGATCCTCGGCGTCCCCTTCCTGAACCGTCCGACGAAGCGGCACAGGGACGTCCTCGGCCAGTTCGCCAACACCCTTCCGTTGCGGGTCGCGGCGCCGGGCGGGCTGACCGTCCGGGAACTCCTCGCCGAGATCCACGGCGCGACCCGCCGGCTCCGACGCCATGAGCGGCTCGCCCTCGGCGACATCCTGCGCGAGACCTCCCCGGCGGCCGGGACCCCGCGGCAGCTCTTCGACGTGACGCTGTCCTACATGAACTGGTCCCGGCCGGACATTCCGGGAGTCGTCCGGCGCAGCGCCCTGATGGCACGCTCACACGACCAGGAGGCACTGGGCGTCCTGGTCTCCTCCTTCGACGACACCACCGGCATCCGCGTCGACCTGGACTACGCCCGCGACGTCTTCGACGGGGACTTCCCCATCGACGCCGTGGCCGGTCACCTCACGACGCTTCTGGAGCACGGTCTGGACCTGTTGGACCGGCCGCTTCGCGACGTCCCCATGCTGACGCCGGCCGAGTACCAGGACCTCACCGCCGGACGTGCACATGGATCCCGGGTGCCCTACGCGGACCGGGCGACGCTGCACGAGCTGTTCGAGGCCCGGGCCGCCCGCCACCCGGAGCGGACCGCCGTCCTCACGGCGTCCGGCGAGATCCTGACCTACGCCGAGCTCGACGAGCAGGCCAACCGCGCCGCCCGGGCCCTGCGGGCGGAGGGCATCGGCCCGAACGACCGCGTCGCGGTGATGATGGAGCGGGGACCGCGGTTGCTGGTCGCGCTGTTCGGCATCCTGAAGTCCGGCGGCGCCTACGTACCCGTGGACCGCGGCCACCCGGCCGGGCGGGTGGACTTCCTGCTGCGCGACAGCCGCGCCAGGCTGGTGATCGTCGACGACGCCCCCGCCGGCCTCCCGCCGGACGCAACGGTCCGGCACATCGACGGACTGCTGACCGGCAGCGCAGCGCCGGTCGAGCCGGTCGCCACCTCCCGTGATCTCGCCTACGTCATCTACACCTCCGGTTCCACCGGGCAGCCCAAGGGCGTCATGGTCGAGCACCACAGCGTGGTCAACCGCCTCGCGTGGATGCAGCGCCGCCACCCGCTCGGAGAAGGGGATGTGCTCCTGCAGAAGACGCCGGTCTCCTTCGACGTCTCGGTGTGGGAGCTGTTCTGGTGGGCCGTCGAGGGCGCGACCGTGGCCCTGCTGCCGCCAGGCGGCCAGCGGGACCCGAAGGAGGTGCTCCAGGCGATCGGCGAGCACCGGGTCACCGCCGTGCACTTCGTCCCCTCGATGCTCGGCCCGTTCCTCGACCTGCTGGAGGAGTCGGCTCAGGCACGCCGGGGCATCGCCTCCCTGCGGTACGTCTTCTGCAGCGGCGAGGCCCTGTCCGGGCCGCAGGCCGAGCGGTTCATCCGCCTCGCGGACCGGTCCCGCCGTGAGAGCGGCGGTGAACAGCCGACCCGGCTCGTGAACCTGTACGGTCCGACCGAGGCGACGGTCGACGTATCGTCCTACGACTGCCCGCCCGACCCCGCGGGCGCTGTCGCACGGGTTCCCATCGGGCGACCGATCGACAACACCAGCCTGTACGTGCTGGGCGCCGACGACCTGCCGCAGCCCGTCGGCGTCGCCGGTGAGCTGTGCATCGGCGGGGCCGGTGTCGCCCGGGGGTACCTCGGCAGTCCGGAGCTGACCGCCGAGAAGTTCGGCGACGACCCGTTCGTGCCGGGCGGTCGCCTCTACCGCAGCGGGGACCTGACCCGGTGGCTCGCGGACGGCACCCTGGAGTACCTGGGCCGGATCGACGACCAGGTCAAGATCCGCGGCCAACGTGTCGAGCCCGGGGAGGTGGCGGCCGCGCTGCGCGCGGTCCCCGGGGTGCGGGACGCCGTCGTGGTGGGACGTGACACCACCGATCGGGGAACCGCCCTGGCCGGCTACTACGTCGCCGAGACTCCGATCGACACGGCAGTGCTGCGCGAGGCGCTCGGGCGGACCCTGCCGGCGTTCATGGTTCCGGCGTCTTTCACTCGGATCGACGAGGTTCCGCTGTCCCCGAACGGCAAGACCGACCGCCGTGCCCTTCCCCCGCCGGGCGACACCCTGAGGGCGACCGGGGGCGGGCAGCCGCGCAACCGTACCGAGGCGGTCCTCGCCGAGGTCTGGGCCCGTGTCCTCGGCCATGACGCCGTGGGGGTGCACGACGACTACTTCGCCCTCGGCGGTGACTCGATCACCATGCTCAGGGTGCGCGCCGAGGCGGAGGCCAGGGGCCTGCGCTTCTCGCTCACCGATCTCCTGCGCAACCCGACGGTAGCCGGTCTCGGCTCATGTGCCGAGGAGTGCGACACGCCCGACGCCGAGGCCGCCCCGGCCCCTTTCGCCCTCGTGGCCGATGTGGACCGGGCCCGGCTGCGGGACGCCGAGGACGCCTACCCCCTCAACCGGCTCCAGCTCGGCCTGCTCTACCACAGCCGCAGGCACGAATCCTCGGCCACCTACCGGGACGTCTTCCGGTACACCCTGGAAATGCCGTGGAAGGAGAAGGAGTTCCGCCGCGCCTTCGACCGGCTGACGGGACGGCATCCGGCGCTGCGGTCGGCCTTCGACCTGAACGGTGCCGAACCGCTGCAGGTCGTCCGGCCCTACGTGCACGGCGGCCTGGACATCGCCGACCTGCGTCCGCTGGACGACACGGTGGCCGAGGCCGAGGTGTGCGCGCACATCGAGGAACGCCGCCACCATCCGTACGTCTTCGACCGGCCGCCGCTGTACCTGTTCCGCGTCCATGTGCGGCCCAGCGCCGTCGACCTGGTCCTCAGCTTCCATCACGCACTCCTCGACGGCGGCAGTGTTGCCACCCTGCTCAAGGAACTGCTCCAGGACTACGCACACGGCCTCGGGCTGGACACCGATCCCGTCGAGGACGCGGCGCTCGCGTCCCCGGCGGCCCACGTACGACTGGAGCAGGCCGCCCTGCGTTCGCGTGAGGCCCGTCGTTACTGGCACGAAAAGCTGGCCGGCTGCGAGCCCACGCCGATCCAGTCGTTCGCGCCCCACCTGCCCGCCGCCAGCCACCGCCCGGCCTCCCGGAGGGTCGACCTGCCCGCCGCCCTCGTCGAACAGGTACGGCACTTCGCGGCCGAACACACCCTGCCGGTCAAGTCCGTACTCTTCGCGGCGCACGGCCTGACACTGGCCGCGCTCGCCGGCGCCCATGACGTCACCACGGGTCTGATCACCCATGGCAGGCCCGAAGCAGCCGGGGCGGACCGCATCGCCGGGCTCTTCCTGAACACCGTGCCCGTGCGGCTCGACACCGCGCGGGACACGTGGCTGGACGTGGCACGCGAAGCCTTTCACCAGGAGCAGGACGGCCACCCGCACCGCTGCTACCCGCTGAGCGCCATCCACGAGGACCACGGCGGTCCCGTCCTGGACACCGCCTTCAACTACGTGCACTTCCACCAGCTCTCCCGCGTACTCGATCTGCCCGGCCTGCGCCTCGTCGAGTTCCGCACCTGGGAGGAGAACGACTTCCGCCTCCTGGTGAACGTGGTCACGGAACCGGACGGCACCGGAATGTGGCTGCGGGTCGACTGCGACGGAACGACATTCCCGGCCGAGCAGGGCGACCTCTACATGGCCGGCTACCTGAGCATCCTGCGCCGCCTGGTCGAACAACCGGACGAAGCGCCGGACTTCGCGTTCCTGGCCCCCTGCCCCGTCCTCGCGCCACGCGCGCAGCACCCGACGGTCGTCTCCCGCTTCTTCGAACAGGCGGCGCGCACCCCGGACGCGACCGCCGTGGTGATGGGCGAGGAACGGTGGAGCTACGCCCGGCTGGCCGAGGCCGCGGAGAACGTGGTCGGGCGGCTGCACGCGCTGGGGGCCCCGGCCGGCGCCCGCATCGGGATCGCCATGAACCGGTCCCCACTGACCATGGCGGTGCTCCTGGGTGTCATGCGCGCCGGATGCGCGGTCGTCCCGATGGACCTCGGCTACCCCGCTGCCCGGCTGGCCACGATGGTGGAGCAGGCCCGGCCCTTCCGCGTCGTGGCCGAGGCGTCCTACGCCCATCTCGCCGGTGACCCGGCGCTGCTGCTGCCCGCCGAGACGGTGGCCGCGCCCGCACCGAGGTGTCCGGCAGGGGGCGGAACGGACGGGGCGAGCACCGCTTACGTCCTGTTCACCTCGGGCTCCACCGGGAGCCCCAAGGGCGTCGCCATGCCGCACCGCACCCTGGCCGCCCTGGTGGCCTGGCAGGCAGTGGCGCCCAGCGCGGTGCCGGGTGGCGTCACCCTGCAATTCGCCCCGCTGAGCTTCGACATCTCTTTCCAGGAGATCTTCTCCACGCTGTCCTTCGGCGGCACCCTGTGCCTGGCCGGCGACGCACAGCGGCGTGACATGCCCGCACTGCTGCACCTGCTCGACCGTGAACGCGTCGAGCAGGTCTTCCTTCCCCCGGTGGCCCTTCAGCAACTCGCTGAAGCGGCCGGCACGCTGGACATCACACCGCCGGCCCTGCGGGTGGTGATCACCTGTGGCGAGCAGCTGCGTGTCACCCCGGAGATCCGCGCGTTCTGCGCCAAGCTCCCGCACGTCGTCCTGGAGAACCAGTACGGCCCCACCGAGACCCACGTGGTCACCGCCTTCCCCATGACCGGAGACCCCGCGGCCTTCCCCGCGCTGCCGCCGATCGGCCGCGCCGTCGACGGGGCCGAGGTACACGTCCTGGACAAGCGGATGCGCCCGGTGCCGGCCGGTGCGCGGGGCGACATCTACCTGGGCGGCAACTTCCTGGCCGACGGATACGAAGGCCGGCCGGACCTGACCAAGGAGCGTTTCCTCGCGCATCCCTTCGGGGACGGGGACCACCGGCTCTACTACACCGGCGACGTCGGCATGGTGCTTCCGGACGGCGACGTCGTCTTCCTCGGACGTGACGACGCACAGGTCAAGGTACGGGGCTTCCGGGTGGAGCCGGCCGAGGTGGAACTGGCCGTCACCGGCCTGGCACAGAGCTGTCCCGGCGTGCGCGATGCCGCGGTCGTGGCCCGCGAGCGGGCGGACGGCGAGACCTTCCTCGCCGCGTTCCTTCTCGGCGAAGGCACGGACGAGGACCTGGCCGGCATCCGTGAACGACTGCGTGCCACCCTGCCCGCCCACATGGTTCCCTCGCGCTGGCAATGGGTCTCCACGTGGCCCCTGACTCCCAGCGGCAAGCGCGACGACGCCGCACTGCGCCGCGCCCCGCTGACCGCCCCCGGCCGTGCTCCGGAGCGCGGACCGCGTGACGCGTACGAGCGGACACTCGCCGAGATGGTGGCGGACATGCTGGGGCTGGACACCGTGGGGGTGCACGACAGCTTGTTCGACCTCGGTGGCACCTCCCTGACCGCCATGCGGCTGGTGGTCCGGATCGAACAGCGCTACCAGGTGAACATCCCCTTGGCCGAGTTCGTCGCGACGCCCACCCCCGCCGGCATCGCGGCACGGCTGCGCGACGGCGGGGCGCAGGCCGCGTTCGACCCCCTGGTGCCGATCCGTCCGCAGGGCTCCCGCCCGCCGCTGTTCATGGTCCACCCGATGGGCGGCACGGTGCTGTGCTACGTCGCGTTCGCCCGGCACCTCCCGGCCGACCTGCCGCTGTACGCACTCCAGGCCGCCGGAGCCGACCCCGGCACCACGCCGCTGAGCAGCGTGGAGGACCTCGCGGACAGCTACATCGCCGCGCTGCGGACGGTGCGGCCGCACGGCCCGTACACCATCGGCGGATGGTCCTTCGGCGGGTTCGTCGCCTTCGAGATCGCCCGCCGGCTGCGGGCGGAGGGCGAACAGGTGACGCTGCTGGTGGTGGACACCACCGCCCTGGACCAGGGACCGCGCTCCCCTCACGACGACGAGTCCATGCTCGACTGGTTCTTCCACGAACTGCTCCGGCCGCGCGACGGCGGCACGGCACCCGCCCGGACCGTCCCGGGCGGACTCGCGTCGCCGGAGGAGAGGTTCACCCACATGGCCCGCGTCGCGAGCGAGCGGGGCGTCCTGCCGTCCGGCAGCTCCGGGGCCGTCATCCGACGTCTGTTCGATGTCTACCGGGCGAACTGGCGCGCGACACTGGCCTACCGCCCTGCGCGCGAGGACCAGGACCTCACACTGATCCGCGCCGCGGAACCACTGCCCGCCGTCCTGTCCGCCATGCACGGCGCCGCCCGGACCCGTCACCAGGACCCCTGCAACGGATGGAGTGCCATGACCAGCGGGCGGATCCACACGGTCCATGTCCCTGGAGACCACCTGACGATGATGGAACAGCCGCACGTGGCCCAGCTGGCGAGCACAGTCGCCGAACTGACCGACGATTCCGCCCTCAGCGCGCGGGTGGGCTGACGCGATGTCATCGGGACACCCTGTGAAAGCCCTCGTCATCGGCGCCGGTATCGGCGGCTTGACGTGCGCGGTTGCGCTCAGGCGCGTCGGCGTCGATGTCGAGGTGTACGAACGCGCCACCGAGCTGCGTCAGGCCGGCTCGGGCCTGTCGGTCATGAGCAACGCCGTCACCGCCCTCGCCGGCCTCGGTATCGACCTGGGCCTGGACAAGCGCGGTCAGGCCGTGGAGTCGTTCAGGATCATGGACCAGTGCGGACGGCTCATCAGGGACCTGCCGTTCCAGGACGCCTGTGAGCAGGTGGGCGCGCCGAGCTTCTGCCTCAGCCGCACTGATCTCCAGGAGGCCCTGTCGGCGGAGGCCGGCGACTGCCCGGTCCACCTGGGGGCTACCGCAGTCGGCTTGGAGACACAGGGCCCGGGGGTCACCGTCCGCTTCAGGGACGGCCGCTCGGCGAAGGGGGACGTCCTCATCGGTGCCGACGGGTTCAACTCGGCCGTACGGCGCCACCTCGTCGGCCCCGAGCAGCCACAGGACTGTGGCCACCTGTTCCGACTCGGTGTCGTCCCCTTCCGGCACCCGTGCCTCACCAGGGGCGCCGTACGCCACTACTGGGGCCGCGGACAGCGTTTCGGCCTCATCGACATCGGCCACGGCCGGTGCTACTGGTGGGCCGCCATGAGTACCACCTCCGGGTCGCCTGTCCCAAGCCACGTCAAGGAAGCCGTCCGCCAGGCGTACGAGGGGTGGGCCGACGAGGTGCGAGCGGTGATCGACGCCACCCCCGAGGCGGACATCCTCACCGCTCCCTCACGCGACCGGGCCTTCCTGGAACGGTGGGGCGACGGTCCCATCACCCTTCTCGGTGACGCCGCCCATCCCATGCTGACCACGCTCGCCCAAGGGGCCGGCATGGCAATGGAGGACGCCGTCGTGCTGGCCCGGACGCTGACCGAGCCGACGGCCGACGATCCCGTACAGGCCCTGCGTGCATACGAGGAACGGCGCCGCGACCGCACACGGGCGATGGTGGCCGGATCCCGCAGCATGAACAGACTGACCCAGGGTGCCCGCCCGCACCGGCGACTGATCCGCGACACCTATTTCCGGCTGGTGCCCCGCCGCGTCCTCGTCCGGCAGACCGTCCAAGCCCTCGCCTACCCGGACGGGCCGGCCGCCGTACCCGGCAGCGTCCGACGGGACCTGAGCCCCTTGGAACGCCTTTACTGGATCGCCGACCGGACCTCGCCGCTCAACGTCATCGCCCGCGCCCGGGTCCACGGGCGCCTGTCCCCGTCGCTGCACCGCCGCGCCCTGGACATCCTCCAGCTACGGCACCCCCTGCTGCACGTCGCGATCATCGATGACGGCACCGGTGCACATCCCGCCTTCGTCCCCCTGGACGGGCGGCAGATTCCGCTTCGGCACGTCCGTGCGCGACCGGACGATCCCACGGCCGACGCCCGGTGGCAGCACGAGATCGACGGTCGCGAGCTCGCGGAGGGCCTGGACTGGCGCACCGGGCCACTGCTGCGCGCGGTGGTGATCACATCGGGCGGGACGGGGGACGCGGACGGAGGCGACGTCCACGACCTGCTGCTGACGGTCTCGCACGTCATCGCCGACGGCAAGACGTGTCTGTCCCTGGTCCGTGAGTGGATCGAGATCGCGGCACAGCTCGATCGCGGCGCATCGCCGCAGGCCGCTCCACGGCGGGTCCTTCCCGCGACGGACGACCTGCTCCCGCGCCGTCACCGGGGTGCGGCGGGTGTCGCCGCTTTCAGAGCCATGATGCGACGGGAAGAACAGACGTCCCGAAGCCGCCCCGCGCAGCGGGTCGTCCCCAGCGAACCCGTCCCGTTCGAACAGCGGCGTACCCGGATGACATACCGGTCCCTCACCGCCGGCCAGTTGGATCTCCTGGTGCGGACTGCCAAGCGGCAGGGCACCACGGTCCACGGGGCCCTGGCCGCCGCGATCGTGTCGGCGATCGCCCGGGACGAGGGCACCCCGGCCGCCGCACGCTTCTCGATCGGTTCGCCGGTCGATTTCCGCGCCGACCTCGAACCACCCGTCTTCCCCGACGAAGTCGGCACCTACGTGGCCACGGTTCCCTCCCGCGTCCGATACGAGCCGGGCCGACCGTTGTGGCCCATGGCCCGGGCCATCAGCCAGGACCTGGTACGGCGCCGGAAGAGGAAGGAGCACCTGGCCACGATCAGCCTGCCGCGCGTTGCAGGCCCCAGGTCGCTGGCCGACAGCGAGTCGTTCATGCGGTTCATGGACGAGGAAGGGCCGGTCAACCTGTGCCTGTCCAACGTCGGCCGCTACGACTTTCCCGAGCAGACGGGTCCCTGGCGGGTCGACGGCGCCCAGTTCCTCACCGGTGTCTCGGTGATGGGCGCCATCGTGGCGGCGGCGACCACCTGCCACGGCCGGCTCTCATGGAACTTCGGCTATGTCGAGGGCCTGGTTCCGGCGTCGCGCGCACAGCGCATCGCCGACGACTCCGTGCGCATCGTGCTGTCCGCCCTCGCCGAATGACCGGCCGGGCCGGACGCGCGCCGGACGTGGCGGACCCCTCGTGGTTTCCGCTTCTCGGACCCTGTCGGCTGTCTCCCTCCCGTTTGAAAGGTTTCGTTCCGATGACCAGTGCTCCTGACCGCACGCCGAAACGGCGCCGTGTCCTGCCCGCCGGCGAAAACGGCTCGTTGTGGGAGACCCGGCCCTCGTGCGGAATCTTCGAGTTCCGTGGCGTGCGTCTGCGGCTCATGGTGGAGGACCCCGCGGAGATCCTGTTCCCCACCGACTGCGGACTGAGCCTGCTCAGTGCGCTCAACGGCGACGACGCCCCCGTACTGGAGGGTGTCAACGCCCTGGACCTCGGAGCCGGATCCGGCATCTACAGCGTCGCCCTGCTCGCGGCCGGCGCCGAGCGGGTGACCGCTTTGGACGTCAACCCCGCTTCCGTGGCCCAGACCGTTGCCAACGTGACGGCCAACGGGCTCGACGGCACACGGCTGACGTGTGTGACTGCACCGCTGGAGGAGTACACGCCGGATGAGCGGTTCGACCTGGTGATCACGAATCCGCCGCACCTTCCCTACGATCCGACTTATGCCAGAGGGGACGGACTGGAAACGGCCCTCGTCGCCCGGGGAGGCGGCCGAGCCGTGTACGACGCCGTCATCGACCGCGTGGACAGGTTCCTGGCGCCGGGCGGCTCCCTGCTCATGGCGCACTCCTCTCTCGCCGACATCCCGCGGACCGTCGCGGAACTCACCTCGCGTGGCTATGAGACCGAGACGATCGAGATCTTCGAGATGGACATCCCGCTGCTGGCGTACGCCGAGCACATGGAGACCCTGCAGACCCGTCTCAAGGAACTGCGAGCGGCGGGGCGGGCCGAATTCGACGGATCGCGCTTCGCGGTGCACGCCCTGCTGTTCCGGCGCCCACCGGGTCCCGTCAGCCGCTGAGGGCTTCCCGACACCGTCCCGTACCAACGGAACGGGGCGCCCGCCGCATGGCGGACGCCCCAGGCCCGTACCCGGCGGCCTCGACGAAGGCCCACTCGGCTCGGTCCGCTCCCTCACGGACCTCAGATCGACGCGCTCTGCCTTTCCTGCATCAACCGCGCGACGTCGGCAAGCGTGCGCGCCTCCGAGAGTTCATCGAAGCTGATCTTCAGTCCTGACTCCTCTTCCAGTACGAAGGAGAGTTCCACCACGAACAAGGAGTCCAGTCCCAGGGCAGCTGGGGTGGCCGCGGGCGACACCGCCTCGGGCTCGACCCGGAACCTGTCGATCAGGATGCTCACCAAAGTGTCGTACATGCGGTTTCTCCGGGACGGGTCAGGACGAAGATGCGAAGTGTGGCCACACGAAGGTCATGGCACCCCAGGTCAAACCGCCACCGAAGGCCGTGAGCAGGATGCGGTGTCCGGGCTCGAGGCTCCCTGTGCGAGCGGCGTGATCAAGCAAAATCGGAATGGAAGCGGCCGAGGTGTTGCCGACCCGGTCGATATTGGACAGCGTACGGTCGGCCGTGGTGCCCAGCCGCTGCGCGAGCATGGCCAGGATCCGTGCGTTCGCCTGGTGCGCGACGATCCGGTCCACTTCCTGCGGCTTCCACCGCGCGGCGTCCAACGCCTCACGGGAGGCGGAAGCCATGTACTCCACGGCTCGCCAGAACACTTCCCGCCCCTCCAGCCGCAGATACGGGTCCGCCGGAGCACCACCGGCACCGGCTCCAGAGCGTTCCTCGGATCCACCACCGCGTACGGTGATCAGGTCACGGCCACCGCCGTCACTGCCCAGCACGCAGGGCCCAAGGGCGCCGGGGTCCCCGCGGTCGCCCGAACGCAGGACGACGGCACCGGCCCCGTCACCGAAGAGCATGCTGGTGGGGTCGTCCGGTGCGACGCTCAGCGACAGCGTGTCGGTACCGATGACCAGGGCGCTGTCGACCGTGCCCGCGGCGATCAGGCCCTGCGCAACCCCTAGCGCGTAGACGAAGCCGGCGCACACGGCCTGGACGTCGAGCGCGGTCACCCCGGTCATTCCCAGGCGTGAGGCGACGCTCGGGGCGGTGCCGGGGCACGGTCTGTCGGGTGATGTCGTGGCGACGACCACGGCTCCGACATCGCTGAGCGCCGACCGGGCCAGTGCCTCGCGGCCGGCAGCGACCGCCAGATCCCCGCTGGTGGTACCCGGCTCCACGACGTGCCGGTACCGGATGCCGGAACGTTGGAAGATCCATTCCGGCGACCGGCCCAGGCGCTCCGCCAGTTCCTGATTCTCCACTCGGCGTGGCGGCAAACAGGATCCGACTCCCCTCAGGACGGACGCCGGGGAACCTTGACCCGGCCATGACGTTACATGTGTACGCAAATCCCCCATAGCGTGTAGTCGTATCACGCCGAAGAGCCTGGTGGTCGGAACGGCCCGCGGTTCCAGACGACAAAGCGCCATCGACTGCTGACCGTGGCGATGTTCGTGACGATGCCGGTGGCGGGCCTCACCCACCTCCTCATGAGGTTGTCAAGCCGCTGCTGTGCAACAGACTGAAAGTCATACCCGGCGTCTCTGGATCTCCAAGACCATAGGACCGGCCTTGATCGACCCATCAACAACGTAGGACCGACTGAAGGTGTGGAAGCCGACCCCCGCCGGACCGATCCGGGCCAGGTGGGAGCCGTCGCCCAGGTGCCGGAAGGGGGTGGGTATCCGGCGGGCGGAGGAGCGCACCAGGAACTGCGCGCCGGTGGCGTGAACATCCCGGGCGAACCCGGCTCCGTCGAAGCCGGTATCGGCCAGCAGGGGCATCGTGCGGTCCAGGACACTCAACAGGCGGCCTGCGTAGGTGAGTTCGCCGTCACTCTCCGGGCCGAAGTCGGCGGCCAGGACGGCACGGGTGCCACACTCGACCAGGACCACGAGTCGCAGCAGCGGGTAACCGAACTCCACACGCTCGCCCACCCGCTTGGCGTAGCGCCAGGTGAGCGCCTCCTCGTCGGGCACGTGCAGCAAGGTGCCGTCCACGGCCACGGTCCGAAGCCCTCGAGAGAACGAACCCATCTGCCCGAGGTGGGCGACGGGTCCGGCGAGGATCTCGAACGGCCGCCGCAGCGGTGCCGCTCCTATGCGCCGTCGGGCCCGGGACCGTGAGGAGACCGCCGGACGCACCAGCGGCAGCCCTTCCAGCCCCGCCGTCGCCTTGCCCCACACACCCCGATAGGAACAGTTCTCGAACAGAGCCAGCGCGAGGACGAAACAGACCATGACCCGGGACGGCAGCAGCCGCAGCCGCGGCTCGAGTGTCCCGGTCTCCTCCAGCACCGCGTCCACCGGCGCGAAGTCCACGATCTGGGTCAACTCGCCCAGGTGGCCGGGCGCGTACACACCCCCGGCCGCCTCGACTGTGCGCGTAATGACAGACTTCTCCTGCAACGGGGCTCCCGGACTCGATGATCACCTTGCTCGACACAAGCTGATCTGCCAGGAGCCCCGTTCCTGCTGCTCAGGCAGGGGTTGCGAACGACTCAAGATCCCTAATGCAACGGTGTTGACTTCAGGTCCAACAGGACGTCGGCGTCGGGGGCGACCGGACCGTGCGTCAGCGGAAGGTGCTGCGCGCCAGGAGGGGGCCGTGAACCACACCGGCACGATGGTGCAACGGCAACGTGTACGCGCCCTGCAGGCACTGCGCGAAACCTGACCGGGACCTCGCCCCGCACACCCTGCCGCGTCCGAGGGCCTCATGAGCCGGTCCAGGGTTCCGGGGGAGCGGAGGCGGCCGCCCCGCGCCGGCGAAGGCGAAGGGGCCGTGATCGAGTTGGCCCCCGGCGCGTGAAGGAGGAGGCTGGTTGTGGACCTTCCGCACGCACCCGAACGTGCGCGACAGCCCGGCGGGCCGCATACCGGTCGGGACAGGAGCAGTCTCACGTGAGCGATCACCACTCACGGGCCGCCCCGTCCGTCTGCGACTTGCTGGGCGTTCGTGTGGTGGTTGCCGACATGCCCCTGCGGCCGACCGGCGCCCTCACGATGCTCCGCAGGAGCTTCGTTCCCGCCCGGCCCCGGAGCCGGGGTATCCACGAAGGAGAGCCCCGATGGGCGGCGCGCTCACTGCCACCCCGGAACCGATGACGCTGGAGGACGCACAGGTCCTGGCGCTGGAATCCGGGCCGATCCGAGGTCACACCCTCAAAGTCCTCCTGATCCGGGACGCACCGGGCCGCTCGCTCCTCCCCGCTCTGCGGGACAGGGTCGGATCCGGCCTGGAGAGCCTGCCGCGCTGGCGGCAGCACCTGGTGTCCTCCCCCGGGTCTCCGGCCGGTCTGGCCTGGCAGGGCGAAGCGCGGTTCCGCATCGACCGGCATGTGCGCGAGGTGGGCGGCGGCAGCCCGGTGGATGAGGCCGGTCTGCGCCGGATCGTGGCCGCCGTCATGACCGAAGCCCTGGACCGGTCCGAACCCCTGTGGACCCTCGACGTCGTGCCCCGCCTGGCCGACGGACGATGGGCGCTGATCTGGAAGGTGCACCACTGCCTGGCGGATGGCGTCACGACGATGCACGCGGGAAGCCGCCTGATCTGGACATCGGACCCGCCCGAGGCGCCGCAGTCCGCCGTCCGAGGCGCACCCGAAGCACCCCTGCCCGGGGGCGCGGAACCGGGCCGGCGGTCCGCGCCGGGCCTGCCCGCGCAGGTACGGGCAGGTGCCCGCCTCGCCCGGGCGGTGGGGTACCGAGGGCTGCTGCTGCGCGAGTTCGGGCCGCTGGGCCGGCTGTCTCCGTTGGCTGCACCCGTGGGTGGCCGACGTGTCGTCGCGTTCGCCCGCTGCGAACTCGCCGATCTCCACCGCATCGGCCGGGCTGTCGCGCCGCACGCCACCGTCAACGACGTGCTGCTCGCCGCCGTTGCCGGTGCGCTGCGGACCTGGCTGCTCACGTGCGCCCCCGGCGCGGCGATCAAGGCCGAGGTCCCGGTGAGCATGCACCGTGGTCCGGTCACTGCCGAAGCGGCCGGGAACCGGGACTCCTTCCTGCTGGTGAGCCTGCCCGTCGCGGAGCCCGATCCGCTCACCCGCCTGCACGCGGTGTCCGCCGCGACCGGCCTGCGCAAGAACCGGCACGATGCACGGGCGGTCTACGCGCTCGGGCGAGCCGCCGCCCGGACGCCGTCGCCGGTGCGCCGGATGGTTCAGCACCTGGTGCACAGTCCCCACGAGTACTCGCTGAACGTGTCCAACGTGCCGGGCCCGTCCGTGCCGGTGCACGTGCTGGGCCGCCGGGTGGACAGCCTCTGCTCGATCGCGGAGATCGCGCCGCGGCACGCCTTGAGGGTCGCCGCCGTCTCGCTCACCGGCACGCTCTTCACCGGGCTGTGTGCCGATCCGGGAGCCGTCTCCGATGTCGATGCGTTCGCGCGGGACATCGAACTCGAGGTCGGGACCCTGCTCGCGAGGACGGGGGCGTGAAGGACCTCGGAAGGCTGCGGCAGCGAGCGGGAATCCGCGCCACCGTACGCCGCCGGCTCCGGGACGGGGCCGGCGGCAGGGCCGTGACCTCGCCGAGTGCGATGGCGATCATGCGGTTCTCCGGCCATAGCAGCGCAGATCCGTGACCGCTCCCTGACGCCTGCGGTTCCCCCGCGCCGGAGCCCGTCGCTGTGCAGCTCAGCCGGTCGCGGCGTGCCCGTACACCCGCCGGATCGACGCCGGCAGGTGTGGCCGGCGCTCCGCGCGGCCATCGGTCCGGTCCGGGCGTTCCCTTCCACCCGTCGGCTCCGGAGAGGAGCGCGGTGCCGCAGCGCACCTGGTGGACCGAGCGGAGGCGGGGGCGGCCCGGCGCCTCGGAGGAGGACGCGACGCCGTTCCACCGCGCTCACGATTGCCCTTCTTAATCAGACGGACTAGTCTGTTCGATTAAGGAGGTGCGGTCATGGTGACGCGGATCAGGAAGACGAAATCGGAGGAGAGGATCCTCAAGGCGGCAGCCGAATTGTTCTATGCGAACGGGCTGCGCGGAGTCGGCATCGATCAGGTCATCGCAGCGTCCGGTGTCGCCAAGTCGACGCTCTACGCGCACTTCCGCACCAAGGAGGAACTCGTCGCGACATACCTGCGGCGGACCGACGACTCCTGGATGGCGCAGCTGCAGGACGCTGCCGCACGCACCGGGGGCGGCCCCCGCGAGCAGCTCGTCGGGCTGTTCGACGCGCTGACGGACGCCTTCGACCGGCACGGCTTCTTCGGATGCCCGTTCGTCAGTGCGGCGGTCGAGGCCGACCTGGACTCGGAGGCCAGGGCCGTCACCGTGCGTCACACGCGGCGCCGTCAGTCGTGGCTGACCGAGCTGGGCGAGAGGGCCGGCGCCGCTGAACCCGACGCACTCGCACGGCAGATCGGTCTCCTGATCGACGGCGCACTGGCATCGGGGCGGCTGCTCCAGGACCGTGCCGTCGTGGAGGAGGCGAAGTCCGCGGCACGCCGGCTCGTCGCCGACCGCACCTGACCGCGTTCGAGCACATGCGCAGGCCCGGCGCCGCGGCTTCCGGCCCCGTGTTCACCAGGCAAGACAGAGCCTTTGTCCACCAGGCAAGACAGCAAGGAGACCGTCATGCGCGCAGTGGTCCTCGAGGAGTTCGGCACCCCGCTGGTCCCCCGTGAGATCGACAAGCCGGCCGTCGCTCCCGACCAGGTTCTGGTCAGGGTGGTGTCCAGCGGTGTCAACCCGCTGGACACCAAGATCCGGGCCGGGAAGGCGGCCCACGCCAAGCGCACACTGCCGGCCGTCCTCGGCCTGGATCTGGCCGGCGTCGTCGAAGAGGTCGGCGCGGACGTCCGCGGCTTCGCCACGGGCGACGAGGTCTTCGGCATGACCGGCGGCGTCGGCGACGTACAGGGCTCGCTCGCCGAGTACGCGGCCGTCGACGCCCGCCTGCTCGCCCACAAGCCGCGCTCGCTCA
The DNA here is from genome assembly GCF_016921115.1 of Streptomyces actuosus. GTDB lineage: Bacteria > Actinomycetota > Actinomycetes > Streptomycetales > Streptomycetaceae > Streptomyces > Streptomyces actuosus_A. The sequence goes on along the minus strand of NZ_JAFFZS010000001.1, from coordinate 458,892 downwards.
CCCACCGCGAGGCCGCGGCCCTGCCCCTGGTCGTCATCACGGCCTGGGAGGGACTGGTCGACCGTGCGCAGGTCCGCGCGGGGCAGAAGGTCCTCATCCACGGCGGAGCGGGCGGGATCGGCCATGTGGCCCTGCAGATCGCCCGGGCCCGAGGCGCCGAGGTCTTCGCCACAGCGTCGCCCGCCCGGCTGGAGTCCGTCCGGCGTCTGGGGGCCACCCCGATCGACTACACCACCACCCCCGCGGACCAGTACGTCGCCGAGCACACCGGCGGCGAGGGCTTCGATGTCGTCTTCGACACCGTCGGCGGCGCCGTGCTCGATGCCTCTTTCACGGCGGTCCGCACCTACACGGGCCACGTCGTGAGTGCTCTGGGCTGGGGGACGCACAGCCTCGCGCCGCTCTCTTTCCGCGGCGCGACCTACTCCGGTGTCTTCACTCTGCTGCCCCTGCTGACCGGGCGCGGACGGGAACACCACGGCGAGATCATGGGGGCGGCAGCAGCGCTCGCCGACGCGGGAGCGCTCGAGCCCGTCGTCGACCCCCGGCACTTCACCCTCACCGACGTCGCCGCCGCCCACGCGGCAGTGGAGAGCGGCGACACAGACGGCAAGATCGTGATCGATGTCCGCTGACGGTGACGTCCGGCGTGCGGGCCTCGGGCAACCTCCGAGCGAGTGCGGTGGCTGCACGGTGGGGGCGGAGTCAGGCCGGACCGGGCATCACTGCCACTCCCGGCGGATCCCGGCGGGCCCGGGCTGCTGGTGGCGGGCTTTTCGTCGCCTTGCGGCTTGGAGTAGCAGTCTGGGCAGGCGGCCGGAACGCAACTGCCCACCAGGTGGTAGTGGTCGCGATCGATCGGTCACGGTGGGGAGCCCGACTTGGTTCGAACCGCAGGGCTGCCCGGATCGTATGCTCCACAGGTGCCGGTGGGGCATCAGTCGTAGGTCTATTCGACCGCCTGTTGTTCCGGGACCGGATGAAGCCCCGGGCTGCCGGGCGCGTTGAACGACTTCCAGGTCGATGCGGAGAGTGGCTCCGGGCTCGACGAAGCGCGTGCCTGACGCAACGTCAGGTAAGTCGGCATCAGTTCCCGAACAGCCTGATACGGCTGTCCGGCAGGCGCTTGGTCGATGGCGTCACAACAGCCTGGCCGGCGCCGAAACCCAGGCAGGGAGTCCTATCCCCAACGAGAAGCGATGTTCCACACAATCATCGACTCCGACGCGTGCCGGTGTACAGTGAAGACCGCCCTTGACCTGCAAAAAGCAGGCAGGGAGCCGTCTTCCCAGGAGTCCAAAGTGCTGCGTACTCTGTTCAAGTCCAAGATCCACCGCGCCACGGTCACCCAGGCCGACCTGCACTACGTGGGATCGGTGACCATCGACGCCGACCTGTTGGACGCCGCCGATCTGCTGCCCGGTGAGCTGGTGCACATCGTGGACATCACCAACGGTGCCCGCCTGGAGACGTACGTCATCGAGGGCGAGCGCGGCTCGGGTGTCATCGGCATCAACGGTGCCGCCGCCCACCTCGTCCACCCCGGCGACCTCGTGATCATCATCAGCTACGCCCAGGTCACCGACGCCGAGGCGCGGGCGCTGAAGCCGAGGGTCGTGCACGTGGACGGCGACAACCGGATCGTGGCCCTCGGCGCCGACCCGTCCGAGCCGGTGCCCGGCTCGGACCAGGAGCGCAGCCCGCAGGCCGTCTCGGCCTGACAGCACCGACGGACCAGGAGCGTGCCCGTGAGCGACATCGAGATCCGCGACGACCGGGCGGGCGGCAGGCTCGAGGCGCTGGGTGGGCAGGGCGAGGTCGTCGGCCACATCGAGTACTTCGTCCTGGAGTCCCCGCGGCGTGCCCTGGTCCCGGTGCACACCATCGTCGAGCCCGCCCACGAGGGCCGGGGCATCGCGGGCTCGCTGGCCCGGGAGCTGTACGCCATGTCGGCCCATGAGCAGGTCCCGGTCGCGCCGCTGTGCCCGTATGTCGTCGAGTGGGCCGCCCGTCACCCCGAGGAGGCCCCTCAGGCGGACCCCGAGCTGCTGCGGGCGGCGAAGGCGTGGCTCGTCGCTCATCCCGGTCGGTTCTGAGAGGACCCGGAGCAGTCCGGGAGGGGGCCGGACCTGCGCCCACCCGGCCGGGTGCGGTGCCTCCCCCGGGTGACTGGCCGCACGGCACCCGGGTAGGTGGGGGAGTAGTCCAGAGCCAAGGTCGCCCCGCCGGCTGGAGGACACCATGACGCACCCCTTCCCGGACCCCGTCCAGCCGGGCCCCACGCCCGGCCCGGATCCCGTGCCCCCGGAACCGCCCCCGGAGCCCCCGCCCCCGCCCCCGGCCCCGGAACCACCCGGACCGGTGCCGCAGCCCCCGCCGGCACCCGGTCCGCCGGGTCCCGTGCCGCAGCCTCCGCCGAGTCCCACTCCGCCCAGCCCCGTGCCGCAGCCTCCGCCGAGTCCCACTCCGCCCAGCCCCGTGCCGCAGCCTCCGCCCGGTCCCGGTCCCGGTCCCGTTCCCGAGCCCGACCCCTCCCCGATCCCTCCGGGTCCGGAGCCGGTGCCGAACCCGGAGCCCGGGCCGCCGCTCAGCTGAGCGGCGTGCACCGGGCCCGCACCTGGGTCGCCGTACGCCGGGCATGCCCGGGGGCCGCAGATGAGCCGGCCAGGTCGTACCCGGGGCCTGTGCCGTAGTCGCCCTGTGCCGGGTCCTGAGCCCCGGGGCCCACGGCAGCGTCGCCCTGAGGCGGGTCGTGCCAGGGGCTTGGGCCTGCGCCGCCGTACGCCGGGCCGCGCCCCGCGCGTACGGCGGCCGGTCGGCGCGGCCGCGGTGCTCGGCGGGCGGCCCTGGACGAGCCGCCCGCCGAGCCGGTCACGGCACCCGGTGGGGCGGGGGAAGCCCGCTGCGGGTCGGCGGCCCCTCGGACGGTGCGGGGGATCTGCGCGCCCGCCCCAAGCGCGCGGTGGGCGATCGTCAGCGCGTCGCGGGGCCTCCGGTGGAGCGTCTCAGGCCGAGACCTCCGACCGGTCACCGCCCCACAGCGTGTGGAACGAGCCGTCGCGGTCGACACGCCGGTACGTGTGGGCTCCGAAGAAGTCCCGCTGCCCCTGGGTGAGGGCGGCGGGCAGGCGCTCGGCGCGCAGGGCGTCGTAGTAGGCCAGGGCCGCCGCGAAACCGGGGGTGGGCACGCCCTGGCGGGTCGCGGCGACCAGCACCTCGCGCCAGTCGTCCTGGGCGTCGGCGATCTCCCGCGCGAAGGTCTCGTCCGACAGCAGGCTCGGCAGGTCCGGGCGCGTGTCGTACGCGGCGCGGATGCGGTCCAGGAACGCGGCGCGGATGATGCAGCCGCCGCGCCAGATCGACGAGACGGCGCCCAGGTCGATGTCCCAGCCGTACTCCTCGCTGCCCGCGGCGATCTCGTGGAAGCCCTGCGTGTACGACACGATCTTCGAGGCGTACAGCGCCTGCTCCACCCGGTCCGCGAACGCCGCGGCCTCGTCGCCGCCGAGCGCGGAGGCCCGCGGACCCGCCAGGCCGCGGGACGCCTCCCGCAGCGCCGCATGCCCGGAGAGCGAGCGGGCGAACACCGCCTCCGCGATGCCCGACACGGGGACGCCGAGGTCGAGGGCGATCTGCACGGTCCAGCGGCCCGTGCCCTTCTGCTCGGCCTGGTCGACCACCACGTCCACGAACGGCCGGCCCGTGGCCGCGTCCACGTGCGACAGCACCTCGGCCGTGATCTCGATGAGGTACGAGTCCAGCCGGCCGGTGTTCCACGTCCGGAAGATCTCGGCGATCTGCGCGGGGGAGTACCCGGCGACGTCGCGCAGCAGCTGGTACGCCTCGCCGATCAGCTGCATGTCGGCGTACTCGATGCCGTTGTGCACCATCTTCACGAAGTGCCCGGCGCCGTCGGGGCCGACGTGGGTCACGCAGGGTGCCCCGTCCGCCGCCTTCGCGGAGATCTTCTCCAGCATCGGGCCCAGCGAGTCGTACGACTCCGTCGAGCCGCCGGGCATGATGCTCGGCCCGTGCAGCGCGCCCTCCTCGCCGCCGGAGATCCCGGTGCCGACGAAGTGGATGCCCTGCTCGCGCAGTTCCCGCTCCCGGCGCCGGGTGTCGGCGAAGTGTGCGTTGCCGCCGTCGATGATCATGTCGCCGGGTTCCAGGAGGGGGGCGAACTCCTGGATCACGGCGTCCGTCGGCTCACCGGCCTTGACCATGATCACCAGTCGCCGGGGGCGCTCCAGCGCCGCCACGAACTCCTTGGCGGTCTCGGCCGGGACGAAGGTCCCCTCCTGCCCGAACTCCTCGACGAGCGCGTGCGTGCGCGCGGCGGTGCGGTTGTGCACCGCCACGGTGTAGCCGTTGCGGGCGAAGTTGCGGGCGAGGTTGCGGCCCATGACCGCCAGACCTGTGACGCCGATCTGCGCTGAAGTGCTCATACCGCCTGCTCCTAGAGGATCCCGTGGATCCTGTGATCGAAGGTGGATCTTGGAATATGGATCTTGGAAGGTGGTTCCGTGCCGGCTGCCGCCGCGGAGTGCCCGGGCTGCGGGGCCGGTGCCGGTGGCGCCGGTCGGGTGCCGGTGGCGCCGGTCGGGCTGTCGGTGGTCCTCGTCCTGGTCGCTCGTCCTGGTGTCCCGTCGTGGATCGGTGTCCTGCCGGTTGTGCATCGATGGTGCCGGTCGTGCCCGGTAGTGCGCCTGTGCTGCCCGTCGCGCGCCGGCGTCGTCGGCCGTGCGCCCTGTGGCGGTCCTCCGGCGACCATCCTGACGTGCGGCTACGGCGAGCGCACAGCGGACCCGCCGGATCTCAGTACGCACCGGAACGGCCCAGTGCCTCAAGCCGGGCCGAGGTTCCGGCCAAGAAGCGCCGACTACAGGCCACTTGGTGTGCGTGTGCGTCCGATTGTCTTCTTGTCATGGCCTGTTCGCGGCACTTACTTTTGGCCCCTCTGACGCATGGCGAGGGGACTTCGGACATGGCCGTACGCGGCCGGCACCGCCGGTACCAGCCGAACAGGATCAACCGCGCCTCACTCACCGTCACCGCGGGCGGTGCCGGAATGGCGCTGCCCCTCATCGGCGCCGGTGCCGCCCACGCCGCGGACGCCGGAACCTGGGAGAAGGTCGCCGCCTGCGAGTCCAGCGGCGACTGGGGCATCAACACCGGCAACGGCTTCTACGGCGGACTCCAGTTCACCCGGTCCACCTGGGAGGAGTACGGCGGTACCCGGTACGCGCCCCGCGCCGACCTGGCGACCAGGGACGAGCAGATCGCCGTCGCCGAGCAGGTCCTGGACGGGCAGGGGCCCGGGGCCTGGCCGGCCTGCTCGGTGCGCACCGGACTGGCCCGGGACGGCGACACTTCCGGTGTCCACCTCGACGGGGCGCCCGGCGGGGCGGCCGGCGCGACCGCGAGTTCTGTGCGCGACGTCCAGCCGCAGACCACGCCCCAGTCGCGCGCCGGCCGGACGGAGATGTACACGGTCGTCCACGGCGACACGCTGTCCGGTATCGCCTCCACCCAGCACGTCCGCGGCGGCTGGCAGCGGCTGTACGACGCCAATCGGGAGACGATCGGGGCCGACCCCGACCTGATCCTGCCGGGGCAGCGGCTTAATCTGGCGGGCCGGACCGCGCCGGCGCCCGCGGCGGACCGTGCCACCAGGTCCCACCCGGGGAAGACCTCGCCGTCGCGCACCGGGAAGAGCTCACCGAGGGGCGGCACGTCCGCTTCGAAGAAGGAGAGCGACAGCAGCACGCGGAAGGCCGCGACCGGCGGGCACGCGCTCGTCGCGCCGGTGACCGCCGGCGCCGTCGGTACGCCGTACCACGCCGCGGGCTCGTCGTGGTCGAAGGGCTACCACACCGGAGTCGACTTCCCCGTGCCCACCGGCACCTCGGTGAAGGCTGTCGCGCCCGGCACGGTCGTCGACGCCGGCTGGGGCGGCTCGTTCGGCTACCAGGTGGTGATCCGGCACGCGGACGGGCGCTACACGCAGTACGCGCACCTGTCCGCGATCTCGGTGCGGGAAGGGCAGGCGGTGGGCGGCGGGCAGCGCATCGGGCGCTCGGGCTCCACGGGCAACAGCACAGGCCCGCATCTGCACTTCGAGGTGCGGACGGGGCCCGGCTTCGGTTCCGACGTCGACCCGCTGGCCTACCTGCGTGCCGGCGGGGTCAGGATTTGACACGCGTGCGGTGGCGGTCCAGGACGGCCACCGCCACGAACGGCCCACCGTAGAAGGGGCCGAAGATCAGGGTCGGCGCAGTGTCGTCGCCCCCGGCGGACTCCGGGCCGCCGGAGGGCGGGGAGCGGTCGGGTGCGGGCGCCTGCGCGGCGGCCGGGACGAGGGCCTGCGCGCCCCGCGGCGTGACGGGCTGCCGGGGGAGGGCGGGCAGGGCCGGTTGCCCTCCGGGGCCCGCCTGCGTGGCGGCGGCCGCGAGCGACAGCCCCGCGCGGCGTCCCGCCGCCGGCAGTCCCCCGAGGTGTGCGAGCCCGGCGTCGTCGAGCTCCGGCGGAAGCCCTTCGGGGGCCGCGCCCGCCGGGATCCCGGGCGACGGGCGCGTCCCGGGTGCCGGCGCCCGCTCGATGCGCTCGGTGGTCAGCAGGATCAGGCCGCCCGCCGCGACGACCCCGCAACCGAGGGCGAGGACGGTGCCCGTCGGGCCGTAGCGGAAGGTTTCGCCGAACATCGTGATGCCCACCGCCGCCGCGACGACGGGATTGACGACCGTCAGTGTCGCCAGCGGGGCCGCCAGCCCGCCGCCCCGGTAGGAGGCCTGCGACAGCAGCACGCCCGCCGAGGCGAACACGCCGATCACGGCCAGTGAGGGCAGGTCCGCGACCGCCGTACCGCCGGTCCAGTCGACGGCGACGGTCTTGGTGAAGACCGAGGCCATGCCGAACGCGATGCCGGATGCGGTGGCCAGAAGCACGCTGCGTACCGCCGGATGCCGGTGTGCGGCCCGGCCGGCGGCCATCAGGGCCGCGACCGCGGCACCGGTGGCCAGGGCCGCGCCCACCCGCTGCGAGGTGCTCAGGGACTGCGCGTCGGCCGCGCCGACGAGTGACAGCAGACCGGCGAGGCCCACCGTCGCCATGACGGCGCCCCGCCAGGCGGCGGCCCCGGCCCGGCGGCGCACGAACAGGGCCGCCATGGGCAACGCGAAGACGATGGTCAGCGCGCCGAGCGGCTGGACCAGACTGAGAGGGCCGTACGCCAGGGCCACCACGTGGAGCAGCCCGCCGAGTCCGTTCAGCGCCACCGCCGCCCACCAGCCGGGCCGGCGCACCGGTGCGAACTGCGCACCGGGGGAGGACAGCGCGACCTGCTCCTGCACGATCGCCCCGGCCGCGTAGGCGACGGCGGAGATCAGCGACAGCAGCACGGACAACGCGAGGGCGCTCATCGGCGGCTCCTCTGCGTCAGGCGGGGGCCAAGGGCCCGGCGCGTCGAACGGTCGGCTCTCATAGGCAACACGATGCCCTCTCGCGCTGTTCCCGTCGTCGTACCTGAGCACGCAATAGGTCCTACTGCCGATGGAGTACGCCCTGCGGGCCGTCCTCCCCCCGGCGGGCGACACCCGTAGGGGGTCCCTGTTCGGGCCCCGGACCGGGCTTGGTACTACTGCCCGTCGTGGACCTCGACCCCGATCTCGCAGCCCTCCGCCCGCTCGGCGGGTTCTTCCTCCTGCGCACGACCGGAGCTCCGCCCGTGCGGCTGCCCACCCTCGCTCAGGCGTACGAGGGGAAAAGAACTGATGTTTACGGAGATCCGCTGAATTTCCGCGTCGCCAAGGTGGCCGTGGGAATCCAGGCCACCGAGGTGCGGGTCGCCGCGTCGGTGGCCCACCTCGGTCTCGCCGCGCGGCTGTGGTCGGTCGCCCTTGCCTGCGCCGTGCTCTACGACTGCATCCCCGACCTCGACCCGCGGCTGCTGCACTGGGACCCCGACGGCAGCGCCCCCGACGAGCTGCGGCCGGCGGCCGTGCGCCCGCGGCCCGCGGACAGCCTGTCGTCCCAGATCGTCGACGAGCACCTCGCCCCCCTGGAGGACGCCCTGCGGGCCCGGTACCGCATCGCACCGGGCCTGTTGCGCGGCAACGCCGCCTCCGCGCTCGCGGGCGCCGCCGGGCAACTGGACCGGTGGGCGCGGGCCGCAGGCCGCACCGACGCCGCGGAGCGGGCCCGGGCCCTGACCGCCGGCCTGCTCCGCCACCCCCGTCTCGCGGGGGCGGGCACCCTCACCGGCACGGCCTTCCGGCGCCGCAGCTGCTGCCTGTACTACCGGGTGCCCGGGGGTGGCGTGTGCGGCGACTGTTGCCTCGTCAGTCCCCCGCAGTCTTCCCCGGGCGCCTCATCTGGGTGACCATGAGGGGGAACGGCCGCCGAGCGCAAGGGGTTGCGGGTGCGAGTGGGACTGCTGACCCGGGAGTACCCCCCGGACGTGTACGGCGGGGCGGGCGTGCACGTCGAGTTCCTCGCCCGCGAGCTGCGGCCCCTGGTCGACCTCGACGTGCACTGCTGGGGCGAGGGCCGCACCGACGGCGTGCTGCGCCACCGCCCCTGGTCCAGTCTCGACGGCGCCAACGACGCCCTGCGCACCTTCTCCGTCGACCTCGCCATGGCCGCCGCGCTCCAGGGCCGCGACCTGGTCCACTCGCACACCTGGTACGCCAACCTGGGCGGCCACCTCGCCAAGCTCCTGCACGGCATCCCGCACGTGATGACCGCCCACTCGCTGGAGCCGCTGCGCCCGTGGAAGGCCGAGCAACTCGGCGGAGGCTACGCGCTCTCCGGGTGGGCCGAGCGCACCGCGATCGAGGCGGCGGACGCGGTGATCGCCGTCTCCGGCGCGATGCGCGAGGACATCCTCTCGTGCTACCCGTCGCTGGACCCCGATCGCGTGCACATCGTGCACAACGGCATCGACACCGCCTTGTACCGTCCCGACCCCGGCACCGAGGCCCTGGCCCGCACCGGTATCGACCCGGACCGTCCCTACGTGCTGTTCGTCGGCCGCATCACCCGCCAGAAGGGCGTGGACCACCTGCTGCGCGCGGTGCGCGGCATCGACCCGGCGGCCCAGGTCGTGCTGTGCGCGGGCGCGCCGGACACCCCCGAGATCGACCGCGAGTTCCGCGCCCTGTTCGAGGAGCTCAGCCACACCCGCGACGGCGTCTTCTGGATCCCGCGGATGCTGCCGCGCCCCGAGGTGATCCAGTTGCTCACGCACGCGGCGGTGTTCGTCTGCCCCTCCGTGTACGAACCCCTCGGCATCGTCAATCTGGAGGCGATGGCGTGCGGGACCCCCGTCGTGGCCTCCCGGGTCGGCGGCATCCCCGAGGTCGTCGAGGACGGGCGCACCGGGGTACTCGTCCCCGTGGACGACGACTTCGAGACAGGTCTCGCCCGGGCGCTGGACACGGTGATCGGCGAACCGGGGACCGCCCGGCGGATGGGTGAGGCCGGGCGTGAGAGAGCGGTGGGCGAGTTCGGCTGGGACGCCGTGGCCCGGCGCACCGTGCGGCTCTACGAGGAGATCCTCAAACAGGCTTAGTCGGCCCTGCTCAGGGGCAGGCATGGGGCAATCGCGGTGAGGGGAGCAGCCATGCGGCGTGGCGGACCTTCGGTGCTGGGCATCGTGCTGGCGGGCGGAGAGGGCAAGCGTCTGATGCCCCTCACGACGGACCGCGCGAAACCGGCGGTCACCTTCGGCGGCACCTATCGTCTGGTCGACTTCGTCCTGTCGAACCTCGTCAACGGCGACATCCGGCGCATCTGTGTGCTCACCCAGTACAAGTCGCACTCGCTGGACCGCCACATCACCACCACCTGGCGCATGTCCAGCCTGCTCGGCAACTACATCACCCCGGTCCCGGCCCAGCAGCGGCTGGGCCCGCGCTGGTACCTGGGCAGCGCCGACGCCATCCTGCAGTCGCTGAACCTGATCCACGACGAGCAGCCCGAGTACGTCGCCGTCTTCGGCGCCGACCACGTGTACCGCATGGACCCGCGCCAGATGCTCGCCCAGCACATCGACAGCGGCGCCGGTGTGACGGTGGCCGGCATCCGGGTGCCGCGCACCGAGTCCGCGGCCTTCGGAGTGATCACGCCGGGCTCGGACGGGCGGGCCGTGAAGGGGTTCCTGGAGAAGCCGGCGGATCCGCCCGGCCTCGCCGACGACCCGGAACGGGTGTTCGCCTCGATGGGCAACTACGTCTTCAGCACCAAGGCCCTGGTCGAGGCCCTCCAGCGGGACGCGGAGGACGCCGATTCCGTCCACGACATGGGCGGCTCGATCCTGCCCCAGCTCACCGAGCGGGGCGAGGCGGCGCTGTACGACTTCAGCGACAACCACGTGCCCGGCGAGACCAGCCGCGACCAGGGCTACTGGCGGGACGTCGGCACCCTCGACACCTACTACGACGCCCACATGGACCTCATCGCCGAGCGTCCCGTCTTCAACCTCTACAACCGCGGCTGGCCCATCTACACCCACTCCGGGCAGCTCTCACCGGCCCGCTTCAACGCCGGCGGCATCGCCAGCGAGTCGATCATCAGCGCGGGCTGCCTGATCCGGGGCCAGGTCACCCGCTCGGTCCTCTCGCCGGGCGTCGTCGTCGATCCCGGCGCCGTGGTCCAGGGCTCGGTCCTGCACGACAACGTCCACGTCGGCCGCGGCGCGGTCGTCCGCGGTGCCGTCCTGGACAAGAACGTCGAGGTGCCCCCGGGAGCGACGATCGGCGTCAATCCGGAGCGCGACGGCGCGTTGTACACGGTCTCCAAGAACGGTGTGATCGCGCTGGGCAAGGGCCAGCGGGTGTCGTAGGCGCCGCCTCGCCCCGCCCCCGGCGCGCCGGGCCCCGGCGTTCGACGTGCCCGGTCGCGCCGCGCGGTACGAGGGCGCCGGTGAGACGCGCCTTCGGGGTCCCTCCGGCCGTGGCCGGGCACCGGCGGCACGCGTCCGCTCAGGTGACACACCGTCCGGGGCGCGGCAGCCGCGCCCTGGTGCGTACGGGCTACCCCGAGTGGCGGTCCGACGGGTCGCCGGCGTGCTCGTGGCCCGACTCCCGGCGTCCGCCCGGGAAGCCGGGCGGACGGGATTCTCGCTGCTCACGGCCACCGAGAGGCCACGTGCGGCCCTTGCGTCACTCCCCGCCCGCTGCCCCCTGCCGTACCCCGAGCCGCCCCGTGCCTCACCCCTGCCGATGCGGCCGGACTTAATCTGATGTTAACTGTGCGTGGTCTGATCGTACTTGACCGTAATCGCCGAGAGGCGGTTGACTGCTGGCTCACCCGTCGCCGACGCGAGGCAAGCCCTTGACTTCTGACCTGCTCGCACCGCTCGATCTGGCGTTCTGGAACATCGAGTCCGCCGAGCACCCCATGCACCTCGGTGCCCTCGGCGTCTTCTCGGCCTCCTCGCCCTCGGCCGGTGCCCATGCCGCAGACCTCCTGGCCGCTCGTGCCGCCGTCGTGCCCGGACTGCGCATGCGGATCCGCGACACCTGGCAGCCGCTGCGGCGGCCACTCGGCTTCGGCGGCGCCGCCCGGGAAACGGATCCCGCCTTCGACCCCCTGAGGCACGTCCGCCTGCACGCCCCCACCGCCGACTTCCACGCCGCCGCGGGCCGGCTCATGGAAGGACCGCTGAACCGTGCCCGGCCGCCCTGGGAGGCACATGTACTGCCCGGTGCGGACGGCGAGTGCTTCGCCGTGCTGTTCAAGTTCCACCACGCCCTCGCCGACGGGCTGCGCGCGCTCGGCCTGGCCGCCGCGATCCTCGACCCGGTGGATCTGCCCGCCTCGCGCCCCCGCCCCGAGGAGCCGCGGCGCGGCCTGCTGCCCGAGGTGCGGCGGTTGCCCGATCTGGTGCGCGGTGTGTTGTCGGACGCAGGCCGGGCCCTGGACATCGGCACCTCCGTCGCCGTGTCCACGCTCGGCACGCGCACCATCCCGGCGCTCACCGCCGAACCCACCGGCACCCGCCGTACCGCCGGCGTCGTCCTGGACCTCGACGACGTGCACATGGTCCGCAAGGCCGTCGGCGGCACCGTCAACGACGTCCTGATCGCGGTCGTCGCCGGTGCCCTGCGCCGCTGGCTGGACGAGCGCGGCGACGGCAGCGAGGGCGTCACACCCCGTGCCCTGATCCCGGTCTCCAAACGCCGCCCGCGCACCGCGCACCCGCAGGGCAACCGGCTGTCCGGCTACTTGATACAGCTGCCCGTCGGCGACCCCGACCCGCGCGGCCGCCTCGCCGCGGTGCGCGTCGCGATGGACCGCAACAAGGACGCCGGGCCCAACCGGGGTGCCGGTGCCGTCGCCCTGCTCGCCGACCACGTGCCCGCCCTCGGCCACCGGCTCGGCGGGCCGCTGGTCGGGCAGGCTGCCCGGCTCTGGTTCGACATCCTCGTCACCAGCGTGCCGCTGCCCAGTCTCGGCCTGAAGCTCGGCGGCAACCCCCTCACGGCCGTCTACCCGCTCGCCCCGCTCGCCCGCGGCCAGTCCCTGGCGGTCGCCGTCTCGACCTACCGCGGCCGCGTGCACTACGGCCTCGTCGCCGACGCCCGGGCCGTGCCCGACCTCGACCGGCTGGCGGCGGCCCTGGAACGGGAGGTGGAGACCCTGCTCACAGTGTGCGCCGACTGACCGCCACCGGTTTGGACGCCGGGCGCGGCGCTTCGTAGAATGCCGCGTTCGAGCGGGCGCGGTCGGAGCGCCGCGACGGGATTCCAGGGAACGGCAGCGCGATGACGGTGACTGAGGACGGCTCGGCGACGACGAGTGACGCGCCCGAGGAGTCGTACGGCCCCGGCATCGATCCCGAGCGCCTGGCCGTGTGCCTCGGCGTGCTGGAGGAACTGGACGAGCTGGACGTCGACCACCCGGACGCCGTCCGGGTCCGCCGGGCCACCTCGCACATCTACCGCGCGGTCAAGCAGCGTCGCCGGCAGGAGCGCCGCGCCGCCAAGACCGCGCACGACCGCGCCGTCACCGAGGCCACCGCCACGGGCTCCGCGCAGCGCATCGACGACGAGACCGAGGGACTGCTGCCCACCTCGCAGGTCCGGGCCGGGCACATCGCCGGCATACTCCAGCGCCCGCGCTCCTGCTACACGTGCAAGACCCGCTACGTCGAGGTCGACTACTTCTACCACCAGCTCTGCCAGAACTGCGCCGCCGAGAACCGCGCCAAGCGCGACGTACGCGCCGACCTCACCGGCAAGCGCGCCCTGCTCACCGGCGGGCGCGCCAAGATCGGCATGTACATCGCGCTGCGGCTGCTGCGCGACGGCGCCCACACGACGGTCACCACCCGTTTCCCCAAGGACGCCATCCGCCGCTTCAAGGCCATGGACGACTCGGCGGACTGGCTGCACCGCCTGGAGGTCGTCGGCATCGACCTGCGCGACCCCGCCCAGGCCGTCGCCCTCGCCGAGCGGGTCGCCGAGGCGGGCCCGCTCGACATCCTCGTCAACAACGCGACGCAGACCGTGCGCCGCCTGCCCTCCGCCTACGCCGCCCTGGTCGAGGGCGAGAGCGCGCCCCTGCCCGCCGGGGAGCTGCCCGCCCACCAGGTCATCGGCGCCTTCAACTCCGGTGCCGTCGACGGCCTGGCCGCACTGCCGGTGGGCGCCAGCGGCCTCGACGCGCAGAAGGTCGCCGACCTCGCCCTGGTCGCCGGCCACGCCAGCGTCGCCCGGCACCTGGACGGCACCGCCATCGACGCGGGAGGTCTCGTTCCCGACGTCGTCGAGACCAACACCTGGGTCCAGACCATCGAGCAGATCTCGCCGGTGGAGCTGCTGGAGACCCAGCTCTGCAACTACACCGCTCCGTTCATCCTGATCAGCAAGCTCCGCCCGGCCATGGCCGAGGCAGCCCGCAGGGCGGAGAGCAAGCGGGCCTACGTCGTGAACGTCTCCGCCATGGAGGGCGTCTTCGACCGTGGCTACAAGGGCGCGGGCCACCCCAACACCAACGCCGCCAAGGCCGCCATGAACATGGTGACGCGGACCAGCGCGCAGGAGATGTTCGACACCGACCGTATCCTCATGACCTCGGTCGACACCGGCTGGATCACCGACGAGCGCCCCCACTACGACAAGCTGCGCCTCGCCGAGGCCGGCTTCCACGCCCCGCTCGACCTGGTCGACGGCGCGGCCCGCGTCTACGACCCGATCGTGCGCGGCGAGGCGGGCGAGGACCTGTACGGCGTCTTCCTGAAGGACTACGCGCCGGGCAGATGGTGACGCAGGGGTGCATGGGGCGGCGGGGACGCCTGAGCGCACGGGGCGCGGGCGTCAATCGACGGCGCCCAGCCGGGAGTTGCGTGCCGCCAGCAGCTCCAGCACCGTGCGCCAGTCCTCCAGTACCCCGGCGTCGAACCCGGCCGAGCGGCTCTCCTCCTCGGCGTGCCGGAGGCTGAGGACGTCGTCGTCGGCCGGCCCGCCGCGCCAGGGGTAACGGCGCACCAGGCCCGCGACCCGTTCACCGAGCAGGCCCCGCAGCGCGTCCGCCGCCCGGTCGGCCCGCCCGTGCGCATCCCCGGGCCGCAGCAGCCGCCCGATCGGCTGCACCAGCGCCGTCACCTGGAGCTCCTTGTCCGCAGGGCGGCTTCGGCGCAGCAGCGCGGCACTCCGGAGCGCGTGGTCGTGCAGGTCGACGGCGGCGCCGCCGGGCACGGGCGTGTCCGTGACGCCCCGGCAGGCGTACAGCAGGTCCATCAGCTCCTCGACGCTGCGCAGCTCCATGCGTCGGTCCTCCCGCGAGACAGCCGTTGCGGTGCACCAGCAGATCATGACGAGCTTGCGAGTCGGCCAACGGCGCTTGAACGAGGCGACGATGTGCCGCCCGTGACGTAGCTCTCGTCCAAGGGCCGTGCAGGCGTGTAGGCCGTTGGGGTGATGTCGAAAAGGCGCATGACGCCATGAAAGGGTTCAATTCCCTAGCAGGGTATACGGGTGACTTGCCATGGTTTCCCTAAATCTTGCAGCCCCATCGAGCGCACCCCCGCTCATTTGGTTAATCTGTGTCCGACGGACAGCAGCACGGGGTCCCACCCACACCCACGGTCCGTCATGGGACAAGCCGGTCCACCACGGCCTGCTCTCCACACCAGTTGCCGGCGCCACCGCGTCCGAACCGCTTCGAGACAGACCCGAGCGGGCGTCGACCTCAGGGCCGCACAGCGGACCGCGACGTCCCGAGGGTGACCGACACATAAGGAGTGCGCGGTGACACCAGAGAAGACGAATCGCGAGCAGCGCCCCAAGGAACGCACGGAGGGCGCGGGCCGCCGGCCCGGGGAGATCGGCAGCCTCGACGTGTGGGCCCGGTCCGCCCCCATCCGCCTGGCCGGCTACGAGGACGACCTCGCCGAACCCCACATCCTGCCCAGCGTGGACTGACCCGCGGGCCCCACTGCCGCGATCGCCGGACGCATGGGCGTGCCGGACTCACGCCCATGCCGCTCAGCCGGACCGCAGCCGACCGCTGGCCGCCCGCCCCGCCGCTCCGGCACCGCCCCGCCGCTCCGGCACCGCCCCGTCGCCGCCGCGACCCGCTCAGGAGACGCTGGACCCCTCCGGGGAAGTGACCCGCGCCCGGTGAACATGCTCGGGCGAACCGGTGGCGGTGCTCGGTCGAACCGGTGCACGCCGACCCGACCGCCCCGACATCCTCACAGGGCCGTCCTCCTCCTCATGGGCCCACCTCCGCGCGCCCGGTGCCCCGTTGCCACGGGCCGGCTGCCTCTGCGCCCGCCTCCGCATCGCCGACGCCGTCCTCGTGGCGGATCCGGGCCCGCGGCTGTGTCCGTCCCTCGCGTGCGTCGTCCCGAGGAGCGTTCCCCTCCCCGCGGTCCGCGATCCTCCCCGGCGCCGCCCGGTGGCGCGGCACATCCTGCGCCGGTATCCCGGAACACCCCCGCCCGCGCCTCTTCCCTGAAACGGCGGCAGCGCCCGTCCGAGGGGGCGCCGGGCCCCCGTATCGCCTCCGCCGGTGCCGCGATACGCGGGGCGGCGGGGAACGTGCCGGGAGCCGCCCGCACCGTCCGACGGGAGCCGCCTGCGCAGGGCGACGGGAGTCGCCCGTGCCGCGGCACCGGCGGGTGGCCCGCCGGGGCGCCCGCGGTTGCGTCCGGTGGGCCCGGCTCCGTCCACGGGCCCGCGACGGTGGTCCGGTCAGTCCAGCGGCGCCGTCCGAGTCCACGGCCGCATTTCCTCCAACTGGGCGGCCATGTCGAGCAGTTGCGCTTCGGAGCCGGGCCGACCGACCAGCTGCACCGCACAAGGGGCGCCCGACGCCAGCCTGCCGAACGGCACCGCCATCGCCGGCCAGCCCGTCAGGTTCCAGGGCGGGGTCAGCGGCGAGTAGGCCGAGTCGGCGGCCATGTTGCGCAACCAGCCCCGTTCGTGCCAGGGCGCGGCCTTGGGGGAGCGGCGCGCCAACGCCGGTGTGAGCAGGACGTCGTACTGGGCGAAGAACGGCTCCAGACGCCGGCGCAACTGCTCACGGCCGTGGCCCGATCGCACCCCGGACACGAAGCGCTGTCCGAGGGCGGCGTGGACCCGGGTCCGGCGGGTCAGCAGCCGCCTGTCCAGGCCGCGCGCGTCGACCGCCGTGCCCGCCGTCCAGTGCGTGAGCGCCGTGACCCCCAGCGACAGCGGATACGGCGGCTCCGCGTGCCGCACCCGGTGCCCGGCCTCGGCGAGCACACCGGCCGCCTGCCGCGCAGCGGTCGCGTACGGCCTGCTGATCCGCACCCCGGCCAGTGGACTGCGCAGCGAGACGGCCACGGTGCGCACGGCCGGCTCCCGGCCCCGGGGCACCTTGGCGTCCGCGAGGACCGACAGCATCAGCCGCGCGTCCTCCACCGTCGTCGCCAGCGGGCCGTTCTCGGACATGCCGAACCAGTCGCCGTCGCCGATCCCCGCGGGCACGAGCCCGTGGCCCGGCTTGATCGTGACCAGCCCGCAGTTGGCCGCGGGGATGCGCAGTGAACCCATGCCGTCGTTGCCGAGGGCCAGCGGCACGAAGCCCGCGGCCACGGCGGCCGCACTGCCGCCGGAGGAGCCGCCCGCCGAGCGGGACAGGTCCCACGGGTTGCGGGCGGTGCCGTGCACGCCCTCGGTGGTGCCGAAGACGCACAGCTCGGGGACGTTGGTCAGGCCGACGACCACCGCGCCTGCCGCCCGCAGCCGGGCCACCGTCACATGGTCGGCGCGCACGGGCGTGTCCGGGGTGGCCGCGGAGCCGACGCGCATCGACTCGCCGCGCACGGCGAGGTTGTCCTTCACCCCCACCGGCACCCCGGCGAGCGGAAGGTCGGCGAGATCGGCCCGCGAACCCACGGCGTCGGCCTCGGCCAGAGCCGCCCGGGCCCGCACCGCGCGGAAGGCGCCGACCCGCCCGTCCAGCCGCTCGATCCGGGCGAGGTGGCCGGCCACCACCTCGCGCGGCGTGGCCCGGCCCTCGCGGACGGCGGCGGCGATCTCGGTGGCGGTAGAACCGACCCAGCTGGTCACGGGCGCTCCTCGGAAGTGGTGCGGCTGCGGCGATTACCGGTGAGTAGTGCGCAGGGAGAACTGTGCACCGCGGGCCGCCGCCGCGTCGAGAGGCAGGCGGGACGTCAACGGTGGCCGAGGATGTTCACCACGCGGCCCGAAGGGTCGCGGACGAAGAACCGGCGCACGCCCCACTCCTCGTCGGTCAGCGGGTGGACGATCTCCGCACCGCACTCCCGCAGGGCCGTGTGGGCGGCGTCGACGTCCTCGACCTCGATGCTCAGATCGGGGGTGACCGGCGCGGTGCGGTCCTCGGACATCAGGCTGATCTGCGCGGCGGGGTTCCCGGGGGCGGCGAGCGTCCTGATCCAGCCGTGGTTCATCACCACCTCGAAGCCCAGCGCGGCGTAGAACTCCGTGCTCTGCTCCAGCGCCTCGGTGCGGATGTCGGGGACGACACGGCGTACGGGCATTCTGCGCCTCCAGGGGTCCGGCCGGACACGCTCAGGGTAGTGGCCCGCGTGCCGGTCGTCCTGGGTGCGCCGACCCGGTGCTGTGCCGCTCGATCAACTCCGGCACCGGAACCCGCACCGAGCGGGGCGGCCCGCCGTCCACGAGCGCGACCAGTTCGCGGGCGGCGGTCCGGCCGAACTCGACGCTGTCCCGGGACAGGGCCGACAGTCGCGGGGTGACCATCCGGCACAGGGCGGAGTCCTCCCAGGCGACCACCGACACGTCCCCCGGCACCGCGTGGCCCGACTCGGCGGCGGCAGCCATGCCGGCCACGGCCATCACGTCGTTGTCGTAGATCAGGGCGGTCGGGGGAACGGCACCGCCGAGCACCCGGCGGGTGACGGCCGCGCCCTCCGCGTCGGAGTAGTCCGTCGTCACCGATTCCACCTGCGCCAGGCCGCGGCGTCCGGCCTCGGCCCGCAGGGTGCGGATCCGGCGCTCGGTGTGGGCGAGGCCGGGCAGCCCGGCGATGTGCACGATGCGCCGGTGCCCGAGCGCGTGCAGCCGATCCACCACCGACGCCATCGCCCCGGCATCGTCCGCCCACACCGTGGACTGTCCCGGATGCCGTGCGTCGGGCGCGCCGCCGATCACCACGGCGGGCAGGCCGAGTTCGTCGAGCAGCGCGGGCCGTGGGTCGTCGGTGCGCGGATCGACGACGAGGACGCCGTCCACCCGGTGCTCGGCCCACCACCGGCGGTAGACCGCGCACTCGTCGGGGATGTCCTGTGCGATCTGGAACAGCAGCCCGAGGTGCCGCTCGGCCAGCACCTCCTGGATGCCGGAGACCAGATGGAGGAAGAAGGAGTCCACCCCCAGCGTGTGCGCCGGCCGGGCGAGCACGAAGCCGACCGTCGCCGCGCCCTCCCCGGACAGCGCGCGCGCCGCCGTGTTCGGCCGCCAGCCGAGTTGTTCGGCGACCCGGCGCACGCGGTCCCGGGTGACCTCGGAGACGCCGGGCCGGCCGTTCAGCGCGAAGGAGACCGCGCTCTCCGAGACACCGGCGCGGCGCGCGATGTCCTTCATCGTCGGCCGGCGCGCCGGCGACCGCTTTCCCGTCACGGCGTCCCGCCCTTCGGTCGACACAGACGACTAATGCGCTTGAGCAGTAAAACACTAAAGCGCATTAGCGGTCTGCTGCAAGAGGGTGGACGTGAGGTGTTGACCTGCGATTTCGTCGAACTAATGTCATTAGTCGCCGTTCATCGATTGACTTTGTCGAAGAACGGCGGGCAAGGTCGGCGCGGCACCATCGGCCGCCGTCCCCGCAAAGGAGCACACCGCCGTGCGCATGTCCCGCAGAACCTTCGCCGCTGCCGCCGCCGTCGTCCTGCTGCCGCTCAGCGCCTGCGGCTCCGGCGGCGGCGACGCCTCCGCCGGCGCCTCGGGCAGGATCGAGGGCGACATCACCTTCCAGACCTGGAACCTGAGGGCCAACTTCAAGCCGTACTTCGAGGGCCTCGTGGCCGACTTCGAGAAGAAGTACCCCGGCACCCATGTGAAGTGGATCGACCAGCCCGCCGAGGGCTACGCCGACAAGATCAGCGCCGACGCGGCCGGCGGCACCCTCCCCGACGTCGTCAACGTCTCGCCCGACCTCGTCGCCCCGCTGGCCGGGGCCGGCCTCGCCCTCGACCTCGACAAGGCGGCCTCCCGGTACCGGGGCGAGTATCTGGAAGGCGCCTGGGACGCGCACCGAATACCGGGCATGAGCGGGACCTACGCCTTCCCCTGGTACCTCAACACCGGGCCGCTCTTCTACAACAAGTCCCTGTTCACCGAGGCCGGGCTGGACCCGGAGCAGCCTCCCCGCACGTACGGCGAACTCTTCACCGACGCCCTGCGGATGGCCGACCGCAGCGGCGGCAAGGTCGCCACCCTCGCCAACGTCCCCACCATCGAGGACTTCGGCCGCTACGGCGTCCCCCTGATGGACGACAAGGGCACCGCCTTCACCTTCGACGACGGCAAGGGGGTCGAACTGCTCGCCAAGTACAAGGAGCTGTACGACGCGCGGGCCCTCGACCCGCAGGCGCTGACCGCCACCCCGGAGTCGTCCGGCCGCAAGTTCCTCACCGGTGCCGTCGCCATGAACCCCGGCAGCGCCCTCGACCTCGGCAACTTCAAGAAGCAGGCCCCCGACCTGTACCGCAACATCGGCATCACCGACCAGATCACCAGCACCGGGCACGTCAACATGTACGTGATGGGCGTGATGGTCAACGCGCGCACCGCGAGGAAGCCCGCCGCCGTCGCCTTCGCCCACTACGTCACCGACGCCGCGCACCAGATGGCGTTCGCCCGGCAGGTCGCCATCTTCCCGAGCACCGCCGGATCGCTCGACGACCCCTACTTCACCAAGGAGGACGGCACCGACGAGACCCGGGTGCGGGTCGCGGCCGCCAAGTCGCTGAAGACCGCGGTGAACTACACCCCCGTGCTGTTCAGCGAGCAGATGAAGACCGCGCTGCGCAACGAGGTCGCCAAGGCGCTCCAGGGCAAGGAGAGCCCGCAGGAAGCTCTCGACAACGCTGTCAGGGAGTGCAACACCCTCCTACGGCAGCAGGGGTAGGCGTCGATGGCCCCCTCCACCCCCGTCGCCCGGGTGCGACGGCAACTGCCCACCAGCCCCTGGCTGTTCGCCGCCCCCGGACTGCTGATCACGGGCACCTTCGTGCTGTACCCCTTCGCCTCGACCGTCGCGAACGCCTTCACCGACCGCCGCACCCTCGTGGCCGGGCGGTTCGTCGGCCTCGCCAACTTCCGCGAGCTGCTGCACGACGACATGTTCTGGACCGGGCTGCGCAACAGCGCCCTCTACGTCGCCGGCGTCGTGCCCGCACTCGTCGTGCTGCCGCTGCTGCTCGCCCTGCTGGTGCAGAAGAACATCCCCGGCATCACCTTCTTCCGCTCAGCCTTCTACACCCCGGTCGTCGCCTCGATCGTCGTCGTCGGACTGATCTGGGTGTGGCTGCTGGACGAGCGCGGACTGATCAACTCCCTGCTGGAGAGCGCCGGAATCGGCCGGATCGGCTTCCTCAGCGACCAGTGGCTGCTCCTGCTGAGCGCCATGGCGGTCACCGTGTGGAAAGGCCTCGGCTACTACATGATCATCTACCTGGCGGCGCTGGCGAACGTGCCGCGCGAGCTGCACGAGGCCGCCGCCGTCGACGGAGCGGGTGCGCTGCGCCGCTTCCTGAGTGTCACGGTGCCCGCCGTGCGCTCCACGATGGTCCTGGTCGGGGCCCTGTCCTCGGTCGCCGCGTTCAAGGTGTTCTCCGAGGTCTACCTGATGGCCGGACCCAGCGGTGGCCCGGCCGGCGAGGACACCACCCTCGTCATGCTCGTCCAGCGCACCGGCACCGGCCTCACCGGCCGCGTCGGCTACGCCTCCGCCCTCTCCCTGGTCGTCTTCGCCGTCACCGTCGCCCTGATGCTCCTCGTGCTGCGCGCCGACCGGAGGGAGGACACGTGAGCCTCGCCGAGAAGGTCCGCGACCCGCAGGCGGCCGTCGCCCGCGCGCCCCGGGGCACCGAGCGGCCCGGCCGCCGCCTCCGCGCCGGGGAGCTGGTCTGGCGCTACCTGCTGCTGCTCGCCGTCCTCGCCCTCACCGTCGGCCCGTTCCTGTGGCAGCTGTCGACCTCGCTCAAGGGCCCCACCGAGGACATCTTCAGTTCCCCGCCCTCGTTCCTGCCCGAACACCCCACCCTGCACAACTACACACGGGTCGCGGACACCATCCCCGTCTGGGACTACGCCCTGAACTCGCTGCAGGTCGCCACCGCCAACGTCGTCACCAACTGCGCGGGCTCCGCGCTCGCCGGCTACGCCCTGGCCCGGCTGCGCTACCGGGGCCGGCGCGCGGCCACCCTGGCCTTCGTCCTGGCCATGCTCGTGCCCGTCGAGGGCATCGTCATCGCCCAGTTCACCACCATGCGGGAGCTCGGCCTGAACAACACCCTCGTCGGCGTCCTCCTGCCGGGCTCCGTCGGCGCCATGAACGTCCTGCTGATGCGCAACGCCTTCCGCAACCTGCCCTACGAGATCGAGGAGGCCGCCTACGTCGACGGAGCCGACGTCTGGCAGCGGTTCCGCCGGATCGCGCTGCCGTCGGTCAAGGGCACCCTCGCGGTCGTGGCCATCCTCTCCTTCATGGGCGCCTGGGACGACTTCCTGTGGCCGCTCATCGTCCTCAGCGACCCCTCCAGGTTCACCCTGACCATCGGCCTCAACTACCTGCACGGCACCTTCGCCAACGACGAACGTCTCGTCGCCGCCGGCACGGTCGTCGCCGTCGCCCCGCTCATCGCCCTCTTCGCCTGCCTCCAGCGGTACTTCTTCCGCGGGGTGGGCGAGGGAGCGGTGAAGGGCTGACCCCTGTCAAGGACCTCCTCCATGCACCCTGCCGACCTGTCCGCCTCCGGCTCCTTTGCCCCGCCTCCCGCCGCCCCCCGCTTCGGCGTCAACTACACCCCCAGCGAGAGGTGGTTCCACCACTGGCTCGACTTCGACCTCGACTCCGTCCGCGCCGACCTCGACTCCGTCGCCGCACTCGGGCTGGACCACATCCGCGTCTTCGCACTGTGGCCCTACTTCCAGCCCGACCGCGCCCTGATCCGACCCCGCGCGGTGGAGCAGCTGGGCGCCCTCGTCGACACGGCCGCCGAACGCGGCCTGGACGTCAACGTGGACGGCCTCCAGGGCCACCTGAGCAGCTTCGACTTCCTGCCGGCCTGGACCCGGACCTGGCACCGGCGCAACCTGTTCACCGACCCCGACCTCGTGCACGGCCAGGCCGCCTACCTGCGCACCCTGGCCGCCGCGCTCGCCGACCGCCCCAACTTCCTCGGCATGACCCTCGGCAACGAGATCAACCAGTTCTCCACCGGCCCCCATCCCGACCCCGACCGCGCCACCGAGGGCCAGATCGACGCCTGGCTGGAACGCATGCTCGCCGCCTGCGAGGCGGGTGCCCCCGGCCGGATCCACCTGCACGCCGAGTACGACGCCACCTGGTACCAGGACGACCAGCCCTTCACCCCGGCCCAGGCCGCCCGGCACGGCGCCGTCACGGCCGTGCACTCCTGGGTCTTCAACGGCACCGCCCAGCGCCACGGCCCCACCGGTGTGCCCACCGAGCACCACGCCGCCTACCTGATCGAGCTCAGCAAGGCCTGGGCCGACGACCCGCACCGGCCGGTATGGCTCCAGGAGGTCGGCGCCCCGGCACCCCTGATCCCGCCCGGACACGCCGCCGCCTTCACCGAGGCCACCGTCGCGCACGCCCTGGACTGCCCCGGCCTGTGGGGCGTCACGTGGTGGTGCTCGCACGACGTGTCGCGGGACCTGGCCGACTTCCCCGAACTCGAGTACGGGCTCGGCCTGCTGACCAACGACCGCCGACCCAAGGACACCGCCCGGGCACTGGCCCGCGCCGCGCGCGCCCCGCGTCCGGCGCCCGCGCCCCGTACGACGGCGCTGGCCGTCCCCTCCGACCTCCGCGCACGCTCGCGCTGCGCCCCCGGCGGGCCCGTCTACGACGCCTTCTTCCGGCTCGTCGCCGTCGGGGCCCGCCCCACCGCCGTCCTCGCCACCCGCGCGCACGACCCGGCCCACCTCGCCGCGCGCGGCATCACCGAGGTCGTCCACCCCGACCAGGTCCTCACCCCGCACGGACGACGAGGAGGCGCCCGCACGTGAACCCCACCCGAGGCGGCAGCGCTCGTCGACGGTGAACCGGACGCCCCCGTCGCGCCGGAGCCGTACGCGCCCCGCTGCCGATCGCCGCCGACACGGTTGTCGAGCTCACCCATCGGACCGACGGCACCCGGCGCCGCCCGGACGCCACCGGGCAGCGCGTCCGCCTCACCGGCTGACTGCGTCCCCAACGGGGCGAGCAGGCGGCGTGGTTCGAGAAGCGCGCGGTGGGGGAGCTGTACATCGCGCCCACCCTCGCGACCGTCACCCACCGCTGGTGACCACCCGACCCCGCCCCGCCCGACACAAGACCCGCCGGCACCCCTGACCACCACCCACCCCGGACGACAACGGAGCACCCCGCATGCATGACGACCGCACCCTGGTCGAGGCCCGCCTCGAGCGCGTCCTGGAGGAGCGCATCCGGCCAGCCGTCCATCCCGCGTCCGTGCCGCTGGACGTGGCGGTGTGGCACGCGCCCGGCGAGCCCGTACCGGTCGACGAGGGCCTGTCGGCCGAGCCCGAGCCGATCGCGGTGGGCACCCGCTGGGGCGCCCCCTGGGGCACCAGCTGGTTCCGTGTGACCGGGACCGTCCCTGAGGAGTGGGCCGGGCGGACCGTCGAGGCCGTCCTCGACCTCGGCTTCGACGAGAACATGCCCGGCTTCCAGTGCGAGGGCCTGGTCTACCGGCCCGACGGCACTCCGGTGAAGGGCCTCAACCCGCGCAACCAGTGGGTGCGCGTCGGTGCCCCCGCGGCGGGCGGGGAGGAGGTCCGCCTGCACATCGAGGCCGCCTCCAACCCCGTCATCCTCGACTACCACCCCTTCCGCCCGACCCGACTGGGTGACAAGGAGACCGCCGGCAGCGAGCCGCAGTACACGCTCACCCGGATGGATCTGGCCGTCTTCGACGAGACCGTGTGGCAGCTGGTGATCGACCTGGAGGTGCTGGGCGAGCTGATGGCCGAGCTACCGGTCGACTCCCCGCGCCGGTGGGAGATCCTGCGGGCGGTGGAGCGGGCCCTGGACGCCGTCGACCTCCAGGACGTGAACGGCACCGCGGCCCCCGCCCGTGCCCGGCTGGAGCGGGTCCTCGCCGCCCCGGCCGTCCCCTCCGCGCACCGCATCAGCGCGGTCGGGCACGCGCACATCGACTCGGCCTGGCTGTGGCCGCTGCGGGAGACGGTGCGCAAGGTCGCGCGCACCACGTCCAACATGACCGCGCTGCTCAAGGACGAGCCGGAGTTCGTCTTCGCCATGTCGCAGGCCCAGCAGTGGGCATGGGTCAAGGAGCACCGGCCCGAGGTGTGGGCGCGGGTGAAGGAGGCGGTCGCCGAGGGGCGGTTCGTGCCCGCCGGTGGTATGTGGGTGGAGTCGGACACCAACATGCCGGGCTCGGAGGCGATGGCCCGGCAGTTCGTCCACGGCAAGCGGTTCTTCCTCGACGAGTTCGGCATCGACAACGACGAGGCGTGGCTGCCCGACACCTTCGGGTTCGCCGCGGGCCTGCCGCAGATCATCCGCGCGGCCGGATCGAAGTACCTGCTGACGCAGAAGATCTCCTGGTCGCGGACGAACACGTTCCCGCACCACACCTTCCGCTGGGAGGGCATCGACGGTACGCGCGTCTTCACCCACTTCCCACCCGTCGACACCTACAACTGCTCCATGAAGGTCAGCGAACTCGCCCACGCGGCACGCAACTTCAAGGACAAGGGGGTAGCCCGGCACTCCCTGGCCCCCACGGGCTGGGGCGACGGCGGTGGGGGAACCACCCGCGAGATGGTCGCCAAGGCGGCCCGGGTCCACGACCTGGAGGGCTCCCCGACGGTGGTGTGGGAGACGCCCTCGGCGTTCTTCGCCCGGGCCGAGGCCGAGAACCCCGAGCCGCCGGTCTGGGTCGGCGAGCTGTACCTCGAACTCCACCGCGCCACACTGACCAGCCAGGCCAGGACCAAGCAGGGCAACCGGCGCAGCGAGCACCTGCTGCGCGAGGCCGAGCTGTGGGCCGCCACCGCCGCGGTGCGCACCGGCGCGCCCTACCCGCACGAGGAACTGGACCGGATCTGGAAGACGGTGCTGCTGCACCAGTTCCACGACATCCTGCCCGGCTCCTCCATCGCCTGGGTGCACCGCGAGGCCAGGGCCACCTACGACCGGATCGCCGCCGAGCTCACCGGCATCATCGACGCCGCGCAGCACGCCCTGGCCGGGGACGGCGACACCGAGCTGGAGTTCAACGCGGCCCCGCACGCGCGCGCCGGGATCGCCGCGGGCGGCGCCGGAGCGCCCACCGCCTCCGGCCGCACCACGCTCACCCCGCGTGAGGGCGGCGGATTCGTGCTGGACAACGGGCTGCTGCGGGTCGGCATCGACGCGGACGGACTCGTCCGCTCGGCCCACGACCTCACCGCCGACCGCGAGACGGTCGCGCCGGGCCACGCCGCCAACCTGCTCCAGCTGCACCCCGACTTCCCGAACATGTGGGACGCCTGGGACGTCGACGCGTTCTACCGGAACACCGTCACCGACCTCACCGGCGCGGACTCGGTCACCGCGGGGCAGGACGGTGCGTCCGTGCGGGTCGTCCGGTCCTTCGGCGCCTCGCGCGTCACCCAGGTGCTGTCGCTGCCGCCCGGGGAGCGGCGGCTGGAGATCGACACGGAGGTCGACTGGCACGAGACGGAGAAGTTCCTGAAGCTGGCCTTCCCGCTGGACCTGCACGCCGAGCGGTACGCCTCGGAGACCCAGTTCGGGCACTTCCACCGCCCCACCCACACCAACACCTCCTGGGAGGCGGCCAAGTTCGAGGCCTGCAACCACCGCTTCGTGCACCTGGAGGAGCCCGGCTTCGGCGTCGCACTGGTGAACGACTCGACCTACGGCCATGACGTGACCCGCGCCGTTCGCACCGACGGCGGCCGGGGCACGACCACCACGGTCCGGGTGTCCCTGCTGCGCGCCCCCCGCTTCCCCGACCCCGAGACCGACCAGGGCGTGCACCGCTTCCGGCACGCCCTGGTGCCCGGGGCCGGGATCGGCGACGCGGTGCGCGAGGGCTGGCGGATCAACCTGCCGCGTCGGCGGGTGACCGGCGGGACCGAGGTGGCCCCGTTGGTCACCGTGGACGACGACGCGGTGGTGATCACCGCCGTGAAGCTGGCCGACGACGGCAGCGGGGACGTCGTCGTCCGCTTCCACGAGGCCCACGGCGGTCGCGCCCGGGCCACCCTGGCGGCCGGGTTCCCACTCGCCGGGGCGACCCCCACCGACCTGCTGGAACGCGCCCTGCCGGAGGCCGCCGCCCCGACCGTGGACGGTGACCGGATCGACGTGCGGCTCCGGCCGTTCGAGCTGGTGACGCTGCGGCTGCGGCGCGCCTGAGGCACGGTCCAGCCGCCCGCCACCGACCCGGCGCCGCACTGTCACCCGTCCGGCGCCGGCGTCCGGCCGAACGCGGCGGGGCACGGCCGAGTGGCGCCCGCGGCCGAGGAGGACGGGAGGCCGAGCAGTATGGCCGGCCGGCCCCGCACGGATGCCCGCGCCGGGGCGCTTCCGGCCAGGCGGCCCGGCGGGCGCCGCCTGGCCGGGCGGGCACGCCGGGGGCTGCGGCTCCGGTGCGGGGCCGGCCGTGCCCACGGCCCGGCCGCTCCCCGTGGCGCGCGGTGCCCGCAGGCGCGAGGGCGCCGCCGTCAGGCCCGGTGGACGTCGTCCGCCAGCCGGATCGGCGGCAGGTACTCGCGGACGTACGCCCGCTGCCAGCACGCGCCCGTCTCGCGCAGTTCCCGCCAGGTGGTGAAGCGGTAGCGGTACAGGCGGGCGCGGATGTGGCGCGGTGGCGCGCCGGGCGGGAACGGCGAGCGGCGCAGCAGCCTCAGGGTGTCCCTGTCGCCCTCCAGGAGTCGTTCCACCAGGGCGCCGAACCACGGCTCCGCGTAGGCGGGCGACAGAGCGGCGAACCACATCAGCCAGTCCAGCCGCAGGTGGTACGGCGCGAACTGGCGCGGCCACCGTCGCGGAGCACCCGGCTTGCCCTTGAACTCGTACTCCCGCCAGTCGGAGTCCTCGCGCGGCACGTCGTCCGCCGTTCCCTCCAGCACCACCTCGTACCGCACGCGGCTGACGCTGCCGAACGCGCCGTAGGTGTTGACGAGGTGGAGCGGGTCGAAGGTGCGGTTCATCACCTGGCGGCGGGAGACCATGTTGACCACCGGGTGATGGCTGAGGAACACCAGCAGGGCGGCGACCGCGAGGACCACGACCTCGAACCACACCGGGGCGGTGTCCGCGACGGACGCCGGGGCTCCGCCGCCCGGGAACCCGATCGCGGACAGGGCCAGCACGACGGTGATCCAGTTCAGCCAGGAGAAATTGCCCGAGAGCACCAGCCACAGCTGGGTGAGGATCATCAGGGACGCGGCGGCCGTCGCGATCGGCTGCGGCGCGAACAGCAGAACGGGAACGGCGAGTTGCGTCACGTGGTTCGCCGCCGCCTCCACACGGTGCAGACCCCGGGGCAGGTGGTGGAAGAACCAGCTCAGCGGCCCCGGCATCGGCTGGGTCTCGTGGTGGTGTTCCAGACACGTGAGCCTGCGCCAGCAGACGTCCCCGCGCATCTTGATCAGCCCCGCGCCGAACTCCACCCGGAACAGGATCCAGCGCAGCAGGAACAGCACGACGACCGGCGGCGCCACCTCGTCGTTGCCGAGGAACACGGCCAGGAAGCCGGTCTCCAGCAGCAGCGACTCCCAGCCGAACGCATACCAGGTCTGCCCCACGTTGACGATCGACAGGTACAGCACCCACGGCACCAGCCACAGCAGCATTCCGCCCCACAGCGGAAGATGCCCGTCCAGGCCCGCCAGCAGCGCGGCCGACACCGCGCACCCGGTCCAGGCGCAGGCCGCGAAGAAGCGGTCCGTGTAGTGGAACCGGAAAAGACTCGGCGCGCGCCGGGCGGGCACCTGCGCCACGAAACGCGGGACGGGCAGCATGCCCCGCTCGCCCAGCAGAGCCCGGAACTGCAGGGCCGCGGTCAGGAACGCCACCAGGTACACGCCGGCCAGGGCCCGCTGGAAGACCAGCCGGCTCAGCCAGTACCCGGGTGCGGTGAACCAGTCCACGGCCGTGCGCTCCTCTCCTCCATTCTGACGCCGCCCCCGCCGTCGCAGAACGTACGCCTCCGCTCCGGTGCGTGACGAGGCGAGAGGGGTCGCGGGCGCGATACCCCGGAAGGCGGACCGGCCCTCGCGCAGGACCCCCGGAGCCCGGTTCCGCCCGCCTCACGGGTCGAATAATCGGACAAACCCTGGCAAGGTGTCCCCATGGTTGATCGGGGAGCGAGCGCCCTGTCACTCCCGGACGACTGGCCCGCCCATCCGGAGCCGATCCTGGCGCTCAACCGCATGGGAAGCTTCGACTGGGACCTGGACGCCGGTCTGTTCCACATGGATGACCAGGCCCACGAGGCCTTCGACATGCGCCCGGACGAGTACGACGGCAGCCCCGAGGGCCTCGCCGTCCGGGTCCCGCCCGACGAGGCCCACCGCCTCGACGCCCTCGTGGCCCGTGCCATCAAGGACGGCAGCGAGAACTACGGCGCCTACTTCCGCATCCGGTGCCGTGACGGCAACCTTCGCTGGACCCACACCCAGGGCTACATCCGGCGCGACGAGACCGGCCGCCCCCGCCGCATCGTCGGCATCGTCCGCGACGCCACCGAGGAACTCGACGAACTCGCCGCTCGCCGCGAGGAGGCTGCCCCGGACGACCTCCGCCGGCAGCAGACCAACGTCGTCCAGCTCGCCACGGCCGCCCTCGCCCACGCCCGCACCGTCAGGGACGTCATCGACGTCCTGAAGGACACCCACGGCCTCACCCACCTGGGTGCGACCAGCCTCGTCATGGGCCTGGTCGAGGCGGGGCGGATCCGGCTGATCGCCGAGGGCCCCGAAGGCAGCTTCGTACCCGGCACCCGAGTCACCCGGATCGACGAGCCGTACCCGATGAGTGAGGTCGTCCGCACCCTCACCCCCCGTTTCATCGAGTCCCCGCAGGAGTTCGCCGCCGGCTACCCGATCCTGTGGCCGCACCTCACCGACCTGAACATCACCGCCGCGGCCTACCTGCCCCTCATCGTCCAGGCCCGCCCGATCGGTGCCATGGGCCTGCTCTACAGCGACCGGCGCGGATTCACCACCGAGGAGCGGAACATCCTCCTCGCCCTGGGCAGCAGCATCGCGCAGAGCCTGCAGCGGGCGATGTTCTACGAGCAGGAGAAGGACATCGCCCAGGGCCTCCAGCAGGCGATGCTGCCGCGCACCATCCCCAGCGTCTCCGGCGCCGACGTCGCCGTCCGCTACCGGGCCGCCACCATCGGCGGATCGCAGGGCCGCGACATCGGCGGCGACTGGTACGACCTGATCCCGCTGCCCGGGGGCCGGGTCGGCGCCGTCATCGGTGACGTCCAGGGCCACGACACCCACGCCGCCGCCGTCATGGGCCAGCTGCGGATCGTGCTGCGGGCCTACGCCGCCGAGGGGCACACCCCGGCCACGGTGATGGCCCGCGCCTCCGTCTTCCTGCACGAGCTGGACACCGACCGCTTCGCCACCTGCCTGTACGCCGAGGCCGACCTGGCCACCGGCGTCGTCCAGGTGGTCCGGGCCGGGCACATCGACCCGCTGGTGCGCTCGGCCGACGGCACCTGCCGCCGCGCTCCCGTCCCCGGCGGGCTGCCGCTGGGGCTGTCCGCAGAGTTCGGCAGTCTGGACTACCCGGCCGCCACCGTCGAACTCGACCCGGGCGACACACTGCTGCTGTGCACCGACGGCCTGGTCGAACAGCCCGGCTTCGACCTGGACGACGGCATGCGGGCCCTGACCGCCCTGGTCGCGGCCGGCCCCGAGGACGTCCGAGGACTCGCCGACCAGCTGATCGAGGTCTTCGAGGAGCGCGGCGGCGACGACGACGTGGCCCTGCTCCTGCTGCGCCGCCGCAGCGCGCACGCCGCACGGGCCGGCGGCCGGCTCCAGCAGCACGTGGCACCCGGCGACCCCGAGGCCCTCACCGGCGCCCGGCACATGATCCGTGCCGCCGTGCGCGCCTGGGGTGCCCGGGACCGCGCCGACGAGATCGAACTCGTCGCCGACGAACTGATCACCAACGCCCTCATGCACACCGAGGGCGCCGCGATCGTCACCCTGCGGGTCCTGACGGACTCCGACCGACGGCTGCGGGTCGAGGTCGAGGACACCTCCAGCGCCCTGCCGCGCCGCCGTGAGGCGGGCGAGTCGGGGGTCTCCGGGCGCGGCCTGCTCCTGGTCGACCTGCTCTCGGACGTGTGGGGGGTCGAGGCGCGGGGCGGCGGCAAGTGCGTGTGGTGCGAGTTCATCGTGCCGGGCCACGGCTGAACCCCGGCCCACCCCTGCGGCGGGAGCGCCGAGCGGGCACTCTGGTCGTATGCCGGAACTTCCCGAGGTCGAGGCCCTCAAGGACTTCCTCACCGAGCACCTGGTCGGCCATGAGATCGTCCGGGTGCTGCCGGTCGCGGTCAGCGTCCTGAAGACGTACGACCCGCCGGTCACCGCCCTGGAGGGCGGCGAGGTCACCGCCGTGCGGCGGCACGGCAAGTTCCTCGACGTCGCGACCGGCGACGGCCGGCACCTGGTCACCCATCTGGCCCGCGCGGGCTGGCTGCACTGGCGGGACCGCCTGCCCGACGGCCCGCCGCGGCCCGGCAAGGGCCCGCTCGCCCTGCGGGTGGCCCTGGAGACGGGCGCCGGCTTCGACCTGACCGAGGCCGGCACGCAGAAACGCCTCGCGGTGTACGTCGTCGACGACCCCCGGCAGATCGAGGGGGTCGCCCGGCTCGGCCCCGACCCCCTGGCGGAGGACTTCGACGAACGGCGCCTGGCGGACCTGCTGTCCGGTGAACGCCGCCGGATCAAGGGTGCACTGCGGGACCAGAGTCTTCTCGCCGGCGTCGGCAACGCCTACAGCGACGAGATTCTGCACGCCGCGCGGATGTCCCCGTTCAAACTGGCCTCGGCGCTGTCCCCGGAGGAGACCCATCGCCTCTACGAGGCCCTGCGCGGCACCCTCTCCGAGGCCGTCGAACGCTCACGGGGGATCGCCGCCGGCCGGCTGAAGGCCGAGAAGAAGTCGGGCCTGCGCGTCCACGGCCGCACCGGCGAGCCGTGCCCGGTCTGCGGCGACACCATCCGCGAGGTCTCCTTCAGCGACTCCTCCCTCCAGTACTGCCCGACCTGCCAGACGGGTGGCAAGCCGCTGGCGGACCGGAGGATGTCGCGCCTGCTGAAGTGAGGCGCCCCCGGGCACCTTCCGCCCCCTCGGTGGCGGGCAGCGGCACCTGCCGGCCGGGGCCGCCGCGGCACCGGGTGCCTGCCGCCGTCCACCCGCGGGTAGGGCGGGGGCAGCCGGAGGGTCCTACGGCTGGAGCGTGACCAGATGCTCGCCGTCCGACGTGCGCACCTCGTAGCGCGCGATCTCCTTCGGGTGCAGGGCGGCGCCGCCCTGCACGGTGTCGGGGCGGGCGTCGTGCACCTGGGCCCGCCAGCTGGTCACCGTCTGCTCCGAGCCGTCGCGGCCGACCACGACGAGCCGGCAGACGCGCGGCCCGGCGCCGTCCTTGACGGTGAGCTCGACCCGGCTGCCCCATGCCTCGTCCTCGGTCGTGATCTGCGCCCACACCCCTGAGCGCTCGTCGGTCGCCGCGACCCGGACAGCTCCGTGGCCACCGCCCGCCATCAGGACCAGCGCGGGCCCGGCGAGCGCGGCGACGGCCGACGCCGCCACGGCGTACAGCATCCGCCGGCGCGCCCTGAGGTGCCGGGCCGCCGTCGCCTCCAGCAGCCGGTCCAGCAGCCGGGGCCCCGGCTGAGCCATGGGGTGCACCGGGCGGGGCGTGGCCTGCCGGTAGAGCATCAACTGCCGCGCCGCAGGCCCGAACTCGGTCACCTGCGCCGAGCAGCCGGCACACTCCATGAGGTGGTCCTCGAAGCGGAACGTGTCCGCTTCGTCCAGCACGCCGAGCGCGTACGCGGCGACATCGCGATGCCTTTCCAGGGACCTCATGCGCATCCTCGTGCCGTTGAGTGGGGGTGGGGTTACTCCTTGCTCCCACCCGTACGCAGCAGACAGCCGAATCACTCAAGTCCCGCAGAGAATCCCAACCAACGGATTCGGAGCGGAGCGGCCGGCGGTTTGGTCTCCGGGAGACTTTTTTCGGAACGGCCGGAAGTGGCGGCGTGACGGGACGGCCGGACGGCGTGACGGTACGGCTGGACGAGGCGGGCGGCCCGGCCGCAGGAGGCGGCCGGTGGCGGCCGGAGCGGGTCAGAAGAGGTGGATGGCCAGGTGCCCCAGGGGCAGGCCGAGCCGCCACGCCGGCGTCCACACCTTCGGGCCGTCGTCCTCGCCGAACGCCGCGGTGCCGCCCGGTACCGCGTCGAGGTCGGGCGCGAGGAGTTCGGTCTCCTCCAGCCAGCGCCAGGCCGCCTCGGCCAGTGCGAGGTCGGGCGAGGGGCGGCCCGCCGAGGCCGCCTCGGCGGCGATCTCGGCCAGCCGCTCGCACACCCAGTCCTGCCAGGGCTGGTCGTACGCGGTCAGCGACAGCCAGTTCTCCAGCTGGGTCACGACCCGTATCCCGGACAGCTCGCCGTCGGTGTCCGACAGGAAGACGGTCAGGGCCAGCGCGTCCCGGCCGGCCCGGAACTCGAAGGACGTCGGCGGCATGAGGTCGCCGGTGCGCAGGAGTTCGTCCGCGATGTACTCGGCGTACAGCCAGGCCATGGGGACCGTGAGCTCCCCGCCGCCGGTGCCGTCCGTGCTCTGATGACCTCTGTGCAGCATCCCTTCCTGCCTTCCTCCGGTGCGTGCGCGTCGCCCGATGCCGGGCCGGGGGGACCGATCGCCGGACCCCATCCGGAACACGGATGAGGACAGCCGATTACTCAACCATGGTCCTCAGCAAGGCGCTTTGCGAAGGCTTGACCGTGCTGCCGGTTTCATCGCAGGTCGGCCGCGTATCCCGGCAGAACCCTGCGCAGGGCGCGCAGTGCGTAGTATGCGCGGGACTTCACGGTACCGGGCGGGATGCCGAGGGTCTGCGCCGCTTCCGCCACGCTCGCCCCCTGGAAGTACACGAGCACCAGGACTTCACGGTGCTGCGGAGTGAGAGTCTTCACAGCCCTGCGGACGTCGAGGGCGGCGGCGGACTGTTCGGCGTGGTCGGCGCACACCGGCGCGTGCGCCCCGTCGAGGACCGCGTCGCCGACTTCCGCGGGGCGGGCCTGCCGGGCCCGCCGCGCGTCGATCGCGAGGCGACGCCCCACGGTCATCAGCCAGGGCCGTACGGAGTCGAAGGCGTCGGCGCGCAGTGCCTCGGGATGCTGCCAGGCACGCACCAGCGTCTCCTGGACGAGGTCCTCGGCGCGCTGCCGGTCGCCGTCACAGAGCCTGAGCAGCAGTGCGAACAGAGGCCTGCCGTGCTCCCGCTGGAGCGCGGCGAGCTCGTGCTCGGCGGTCGTCGTCACGGTGGTGAGGGTGGTTCCGGCCGTCATGCCCGTATGGCAGCGCAGAGCCCGGGTTTCGGACAGGGCGGGCGCGCGGTCGTGCGGCGGACGGTCGATCGCGTCGACGAACGGTTCGACGAACGGTCGTGATCCGGCCGGGACCTCCCGTTGGCGCACACCGGACGGGTCAAAGGCGGGCGGAGACCGTTTGCGGAGCGACCCAAGCTCGTACCTATTCGTGGGTAAATATGACCACAGTGGGGTGAGTGATGATCGCACGCAGACACCAGGTGGCCCTGGCCCTGACGGCAGTGCTCGCCGCGGCCGCCGCCTGCCAGGCCCACGACCACGCGGCATCCGGCGAACCGGGCCGGCCGGCCCCCTCGGGCGCCGGACGAGGCTTCACCCTCGTCGCCTCCGGCGACGTCCTGCCGCACACCTCGATCATCGAGCGCGCCCGCTTCGACGCGGGCGGGACGGGCTACGACTTCCGGCCGATGCTCGCCGGTATCGAACCCGTCGTCTCCCATGCCGATCTGGCGCTCTGTCACATGGAGACCGTCTACGGCGCGAACGGCGACTACACCGGCTATCCCGTCTTCAAGTCCCCGCCCGAGATCGCCGCCGGGCTCGCCGCCACCGGCTACGACGGCTGCTCCACCGCCTCCAACCACACCCTCGACGACGGCGCCGACGGCATCCGCCGCACCCTGGACGCCCTCGACGGCGCCGGTGTACGGCACGCCGGATCGGCGCGCACCCAGGCCGAGGGCGACTCCGTCACCATCATGCGGGCCGGCCCCGCCGTCGTCGCCCACCTGGCCTACACCTACGGCACCAACGGCTACCCACTGCCGCCCGGGCAGCCCTGGGCCGTCAACCTGATCGACGAGGGCCGGATCGTCGCCGACGCCCGGGCCGCCCGCCGCGCCGGCGCGGACGTGGTCGTCGTCTCCGTGCACTGGGGCACCGAGTGGCAGGACGCCCCCGACCAGCAGCAGCTCGATCTGGCCCGCCGCCTGACCGCCTCCCGCACCGGCGACCGGCCCGACATCGACCTGATCCTCGGCACCCACGCCCACGTACCGCAGGCGTACGAGAAGGTCAACGGGACCTGGGTGGTGTACGGCATGGGCGACCAGATCGCCGGCGCGATGTTCAACCACCAGGGAGCCCAGGACCCGCGCGGCAACCAGTCCACCGTGGCGCGCTTCACCTTCGCCCCGCCGCGCCGGCCCGGCGGCCGGTGGGAGGTGGCCAAGGCCGAGTTCGTCCCGCAGCTGTTCGACATCGACGCCGGCCGCGTGATGAACCTCAATCGC
The DNA here is from genome assembly GCF_016921115.1 of Streptomyces actuosus. Taxonomy (GTDB): domain Bacteria; phylum Actinomycetota; class Actinomycetes; order Streptomycetales; family Streptomycetaceae; genus Streptomyces; species Streptomyces actuosus_A. The sequence goes on along the minus strand of NZ_JAFFZS010000001.1, from coordinate 423,302 downwards.
GCGCTCGCCCGGGGCGCCGAGGTGCGGGGGGTGCGCGACCGCATCCGCGACGTGGTGCTCAGCCGGGGCGCGGCGAAGGACGGGCTGGTGATGGGGAAGTGACCGGTGGGGGAGCGGCGCGGGACGGGGCCCGTGCGGTCCGGTGGCTACGGCACCACGGTCACCGGCCAGCGCCCCGCCTTCACCAGACGGACCGCCACCGAGCCGATGAGCCGGTGTCCGGCCTGCTCGGACGCGCCCACCACCACGGCGTCGGCGCGCAGTTCGTCGGCGGCCTCGACCAGGCCGCTGTAGGGGTCGCCGCGCAGCGTGTGGAACTCCCAGCGCACCTCGAACATCCCCTTGACCCGCTCGGCCGCCTCCCGGATCTGCCGGACGAGGTCCTTGGCGATCTCGTCGGTCGTCTCGGCCACGGGCGCACCGAGTGCGGCGCCGGCCGCCATCACCGGCTGCACGTACACGACGGCGAGCAGCGCGTGCTGGCGCCGGGCCAGGCCGCCCGCGTAGGCCGCCGCACGCAGCGACGACTCGGAGCCGTCCACCCCGACGACGATGACCTTCGGGCCGTCCGTACCCCGCTCGAACCCCTGGGAATGCTCCTGCGTCACGGACCGAGGCTATCGAACCGCCGCGGCCGCCCACCGCCCGGGCGCGGCCAAGGCGCCGCCCCCGGACGCTCGACGGGCGGGGCCGCCGGTGTGTTCCTACAGTCGGAACCATGAGTGCCACGGTGGAAGCCCCCGCGGAACGGGACGGCCGCGGGGCGATACCCGCGCCCGGGCGCGGCTTCCTCAGCCGGGTGCCCGAGGGGTTCGGCGCCTTCTTCGGCGCCCTCGGCCTGCTGTGCCTGCTGCTCGCGCTGATCCCGCCGTTGCGCAGGCTGCTGCGCCCGGTGGTGCGCGTCCTGGACCTGCTCATCGTCCCGGTCAGCGCCAACCTCGCCTACGCGGTCTTCCTGTTCCTGCTGGCCGGCGCCACCGCCGCCCGCAAGAAGGTCGCCTGGTGGCTGGTCGTGGTCTATCTGGGACTGCTCGTCCTCACGGACGTCCTCGGCGTGGCGCTCGGGCTGTACGCCGAGTCCCTGCCGTCACTCGTCGTCTGCCTGCTCGCCCTGGCGCTGCTGATCGCGGCCCGGGGCGAGTTCTACGCCGCGTCCCGCCGCGGCGCCGTACGGCGCGCGGTCGGCGTACTGGTGGGCGGGCTGGCCCTCGCGGTCCTGTTCGGATGGGGCCTGGTGGAACTGTTCCCCGGCACCCTGCCGTCCGGCCAACACCTGGCCTGGGCCGCCAACCGCGTCCTCGGCGGCCTCGTCTCGGGCGGTTCCTTCGACGGCCGCCCGCCGCGCGCCCTGTACTTCCTGCTCGGCCTGTTCGGCGCGCTCGCCCTGCTGAACGCCGCCGCCACCCTCTTCCGCTCCCAGCGCCTGGAGGCCGCCCTCCACGACGACGAGGAACTGCGCATCCGCGCCCTGCTCGGCCGCTACGGCGAGCAGGACTCCCTCGGCTACTTCGCCACCCGCCGCGACAAGGCCGTCGTCTTCTCGCCCAGCGGCAAGGCGGCCGTCACCTACCGCGTCGAAGCCGGTGTCTGCCTCGCCAGCGGCGACCCGGTCGGCGACCGGGAGGCCTGGCCGCACGCCATCGCGGCGTGGCTGGGCATCGCCCGCCGGCACGCCTGGGCCCCCGCCGTGATGGGCGCCTCCGAGGACGGCGCCACCGCCTACGCCCGCGCCGGACTCGGCGCCCTCCAACTCGGCGACGAGGCGATCCTGCACGTGATGGCCTTCGACCTGGACGGACGCGACATGCGCGTCACCCGGCAGGCTGTGCACCGGGTGCGCCGCACCGGTGCGACCTGCCGCATCCGCCGCCACGCGACCCTGAGCGACGCCGAGATGGAGGAGATCGTCGACAAGGCCGACGCCTGGCGCGACACCGAGACCGAACGCGGCTTCTCGATGGCACTGGACCGGCTCGGCGACCCCGCCGACGGAGACTGCCTGCTCGTGGAGGCCTCCGACGCGGACGGCCGCATGCTCGCCCTGCTCTCCTTCGTGCCCTGGGGCCGGGACGGCATCTCCCTGGACCTGATGCGCCGGGACCGCAGCGCCCCCAACGGCGTGATGGAGTTCATGGTCGCCGAACTGTGCGCCGCCGCCCCCAAACTCGGCGTACGCCGGGTCTCGCTGAACTTCGCCGTCTTCCGCTCGGCCTTCGAGGAGGGCGCCCGCATCGGCGCCGGACCGGTCCTCCGGCTCTGGCGCCGCCTGCTGCTGTTCCTGTCCAGATGGTGGCAGCTGGAGGCCCTGTACCGGTCCAACGCCAAGTACCACCCCGAGTGGTACCCGCGGTTCCTGTGCTACGGCGACGCCGCCGCCCTCGCCCGCACCGGCCTCGCCTCCGCCATCGCCGAGGGCTTCGTCTCCGTACCCTCGCTGCGCACGCTCTGGGGCCGAGGGCACTCCAAGGGCGCACGGCGGCCCGCCACCACGGAGGGACTGCCGCCGCTCGCGGCGCTCGGCCTCGACAGAGGGCACGAGGCCGGGGCGGCCGGCCCGGGCGCGGGCCGCCCCGAGCAGGTCCGCGTGCGGCACCGCAAGCTGGAGCGCCTGCGGGCCGACGGCGTCGACCCCTACCCGGTCGGCGTCCCGTCCCGCAGCCACACCCTCGCCGAGGTCCGCACGGGCGACCTGGTCACCGTCGCCGGACGGATCATGCTGGTCCGCGACTTCGGCGGCATCGTCTTCGTCGTCCTGCGCGACTGGTCCGGCGATCGCCAGCTCGCCCTCACCCGCAGCGGCTCCGGACCGGCGCTGCCCCGCTTCCGCGCCGACACCGACATCGGCGACCACATCCTCGCGACCGGCCGGGCGGACGTCAGCGACCGGGGCGAACCGACCGTCTTCGTCACCGACTGGCAGCTCACCGGCAAGTGCCTGCGCCCGCTGCCCGACAAACGGCGCGGCTTGACCGACCCCGAGGCCAAGGTCCGCATGCGCTCCCTGGACCTGGTCACCAGCCCGGCCGCCCGCGACGTGGTCCGCGCGCGCTCCACCGCTGTCCAGGCCCTGCGCCAGGGACTGCTGGACCGCGGCTTCCTGGAGGTCGAGACGCCGATGCTCCAGCAGATCCACGGCGGCGCCAACGCCCGGCCCTTCACCACCCACATCAACGCCTACGACCTCGACCTGTACCTGCGCATCGCCCCCGAGCTGTACCTCAAGCGGCTCTGCGTCGGGGGACTGGAGAAGGTCTTCGAGATGGGCCGCACCTTCCGCAACGAGGGCGTCTCCCACAAGCACAACCCCGAGTTCACGATGCTGGAGGCCTACCAGGCCCACGCCGACTACGACGTGATGCTCGACCTCACCCGCGAACTGATCCAGGGCGCCGCCACGGCCGCCTTCGGCAGCCCCGTGGCCCGCAAGGACGGCGCCGAGCACGACATCTCCGGGCCCTGGCCGGTCAAGACCGTGTACGGCGCCCTCTCCGAGGCGCTCGGCGAGGAGATCGACGCCGGCACCGAACTGCTGCGGCTGCACCTGCTGTGCGACCGCGCCTCGGTGCCGTACACCGCGGACGACGGCCGCGGTGACGTCGTCCTGGAGATGTACGAGCGCCTGGTCGAGGAGAAGACCCTGCTGCCCACCTTCTACAAGGACTTCCCCACCGACGTCTCCCCGCTCACCCGGCAGCACCGGCGCGACCCGCGGCTCGCCGAGCGCTGGGACCTGGTCGCCTTCGGTACGGAGCTCGGCACGGCCTACTCCGAGCTGACCGACCCGGTGGAGCAGCGCCGCCGCCTCACCGCCCAGTCGCTGCTCGCGGCCGGCGGGGACCCGGAGGCGATGGAACTCGACGAGGACTTCCTCGACGCCCTCGAGTACGCCATGCCGCCCACCGGCGGCCTCGGCGTCGGCGTCGACCGCCTCGTCATGTTCCTCACCGGCCTGACGATCCGCGAGACCCTGCCGTTCCCGCTGGTGCGCCGCCGCTGACCGGTCCTCCGCGGGCCCCTGCGGCCCTCCGCGGGGCCCGGTGGCCGCCCGCGGGGCGTCCCTCGAACGCCGGTGGGACGACCCGACTGCTTGGCCCGCGCGGGTGGTTTCCGGCCGCCACACCGGTGTCGCCGTGGTGCGTCGCCTCCCCGGGGGGCGAGGGATGACTCATGACGAAGGATCAGTTGCTCACCCGGCGCCGCCTCCTGGTCGCCGGGGCCGTCGCCGTGGGTGCCGCCGGCACCGCCGGGGTGTTCGCGCTGGGTACCGGAGGGGAAACCGCCCGCTCTGCGGGCCCCGCCGCGGGAGCCGCGCCGCACCGCGTCCCGCAGAAGCCCTCCACCTACCGCCTGCGTCCGGTCACCGGATACGGTCCGCCGCCCACGGTCCAGCGCCGGACCCCCGTCCGGAGCAAGCCGCTGCTGAAGATGTCCGGCCGCGGCCGCACCATGCTGCTGACCTTCGACGACGGCCCGGACCCCCGCTACACCCCCGACATCCTCGACACCCTGCGCGAGTACGACGTGCGCGCCACGTTCTTCGTGTGCGGGGAGCAGGCCGAATGGAACAAGGGCCTGCTGGCCCGGATGGCCGACGAGGGCCACATCGTCGGCAACCACACCTGGACGCATCCGCTGCTGACCCGGCTGAGCCGCTCCCGCATCCGCTCCGAGATCGAACGCACCAGCGACATCATCGAGGACGCCTACGGCGAGCCCCCGCAGTGGTTCCGCGCACCCTACGGAGCCTGGAACCGCGCCACCTTCCAGATCTGCGCCGACCTCGGCATGGACTCGCTGGCCTGGACCGTCGACACCCTCGACTGGACCACCCCCGGCACCCGCAGCATCGTCCGCAGCGTGGAGAGCGGCGCCGGCCCCGGCGTCGTGGTCCTGTCGCACGACGCCGGGGGCGACCGCTCCCAGAGCGTCCAGGCCCTGCGTACCTACCTGCCGCAGCTGCTGGACTCCGGTTACCACCTCACCGTCCCCCGGCGGCGGTACGCCTGACCGGGGAGGGCCCGCCCGGCCGGGGATCCGTCAGCGGACCTCGGCCAGGCGGGCGAAGACCACGACGTTGCCGTTGTAGCCGTTCTGCTTGGAGAAACCGCCCCCGCAGGTGATCACCCTCAGCTCCGGGCTGCCCTTGGAGGCGTAGACGCGGTCGCCCGGGAAGTCGTTCTTCGCGAAGACCTCGACGCCGTAGATCTCGAAGACGGCGGTCTTGCCGTCCTCGCGCCGGACCTCGACGTGGTTGCCCTTCTTCAGCGCCCCGAGGCCGTAGAACACGGCCGGGCCGCTCAGGTTGTCGACATGGCCGACGACGACCGCGGTGCCCTTCTCGCCGGGGGCGACGGCGCCGGTGAACCACCCGGCCAGGTTCGGGTCCTCGGGCGGCGGAGCGTCGACCCAGCCGTCCGCGTCCAGTCCGACCGGCATGAGCGGCGCGTCGACCTGGATCGCCGGGATCCGCACCCGGTCGGCCACCGAGAACGGCATCGGCGCCGGGGCCCGGTGCAGGGCGCCCGCGGCACTTCCGCTGTCCGCCGCTGCCGCCGAGGCGGGTTGCGGCGGCCCGATGTCGAACTCTCCCGATCCGTTCCGGATGAGCGCGAGACCGGTCAGCAGGACGAGCGCTATCACCCCCCAGGGGGCGCGCCTCTTCCGGCGCTCCTCCTCTTCGGCCAGCTCGGACAGCTCGGACGCAGACATTCGCCATCCCCTCTCGACACGGCCGTCGCCGTGTCACTTCGCGCATACGCAGAACGCTAAGTCCGGCGCGCGCAACCGGCGACAAGGCAGCGGCGAACGGGTGGCCCGTGCCACGGGGAGTGCGCCATCCGGGGTCGCCGCTGCCAGGAATTTTCTGACGGTGCGTGACCTGCGCAGATGTCGCGACGCGCGGCGGCGTGCGGGCGTGTCGGCTCACCGGGACGGACCATTCCCGACATGCGGGGGCGTGCTGATCATCTGAGTGTCTTTCCGGGAGGTGCTTTCTCGCCGATCGACCGGGGACGGGTCCCGGGGCGCCTTCCGCGGAGGATCACATGCGCAATTCTCGTGGCCTTGCGGTCTCGGCCGCCGCGGTCGCCCTCCTCGGCCTCGCCGCCCCCGCGGCCGTCGCCCGGGACGGCATGGGGGTCAACCCCAGCAACATCGTCGCCCTGCCGAGCGTCATCGCCCGCGGCGGTCAGCTGACCATCACCGTCGACGGCTGCCCGGCCGGCGGCACGGCGACCTCGGACGTCTTCCCGAGCACGCCACTGACGCCGATCAACGGCGCCAACCGGACGTCCAAGGGCACCGCCACCGTCAACTCCAACGCCCGGCCCGGCACCCACAGCATCACCGTGAACTGCAACGGCCGGACCCTGACCAACCCGTCCGCCTTCACCGTCATCGGCGGCGTCCGAGGCGGCCTGGGCGGCAGCAGCTCCAGCGGGGCGACGCCCACCGACATGGCCATCGGCGGCGGTCTGGTCGCCGCGGCCCTGGTCGGCGGCGGCCTGTTCTGGATGCGCCGCCGGGCCGAGCGGCGGGTCTGACCTTCCCGCTTCCCCTTCGCACGCCGCACGGAAGCCGGCCCCCGAACCCTCTCCTCGGGTTCCGGGGCCGGCTTCCGTGCGGCGTGCGTCAGGCGCCGTCCTCGCCGGTGCGGCGCCGCGCGAAGTGGTAGGCGGTGCCGAGCGAGCCCGCGATGAGCGCGGCGCCCAGCCCGATCTGCTTGAGGTCGAACCCGGCGATGCTGCCGCCCTCACCCGCGTGCACGCCCCGCGGCACCAGGGGCTCCGGTGTCGGACCGGTCCGCCCGCCGGCGATCGTCAGGGCGGTGGATCCGCTGACGCCGTCACAGGTGAAGGTGACGCGGTACTCCGCGCCGGGCCGGGCGTCCCGGTCGACGGTGGCCGTGGCGGACGAGTGGCCCCGCCGGATCGTGACCGTGTCGAAGACACCCGACGTGACGGTGACGGCGCCCTTGCAGCCGCCGTGGTCGCGCTCCACCTGAAGCCTGACCTTCCCTCCGGCCGCGACGGTCGAGGGGGTGACGGAGAAGCCGAACGGGGTGATGTCCGAGTCGCCCGTCGCGACGGCGACCGGCGCGGACAGGGCGAGAGCGCCGGCGCCCAGCAGCGCGGCCGTGGCAACGCGTATCGCGTGCATGTGAATCCTCCGGGTCCACGAGGAGCAGCTGCGGACCTGTTTCCGCTTGCGCCAGAAATGCACCTCGATGAGCGACACGCTAGGAACACGTGTGCGTCCCCGCGATCGCAGTCGCGCGAACGGGTCACCGCTGTGCGCCACCCGGGGGAGACCGTCCCGGGTGGCCGCCGGCCGTTCGGGGTCCGCGGTGCGGGTGCGGTGCGACAGCGCGCCCCACGGCGTCCGCCGGACGGGGGAGGGACGCGATGAGCGCTTGGGGGCATCGGTCCTGCGGGACGAGTGCGACGCACTCCACGCTCCGTGCGTGAGACGTCCGATCGGGCGGGTGCTCCCGCCGGCCGGGATTTCGACGAGCGGAAGAGCGCCGTCGGGACGCCCGTCGGCCCGCTGCTGGGTCCGTCTGCGCCGCCGGCCCCACGGCCTCGGCACACCGGGGGCACGGGCGCCGGGACGACGCGGGGAACCGTGGCGAAGGGGGTGGTGCGGCGAGCGCCCTCTTCCGGCCCCGCCCCGTCGCTCAGCCGCCGGCGTGCGGGAAGAGCCGCACGAACGGTTCCATCGACGCCGTGATACCCCGGCTGTAGGGCGCGTCGAAGTCCCAGATGAGGAACAGCAGAAAGGCGATGAGCGCCGAGAACAGCCCGGCGAGGACCAGTTCGCGCGGCGTGCGCCGGATCTGCAGCGCGAAGACCATGCCGATGGTGATGACCGCCCCGGTGATCAGTCCGAACCACACCACGCCCGGCATCGTCGGACCGGTGGCGTCCGCGCGCGCGGTGCGCGCCTGGTCGGCCGCCGCCACCTGGTCGAGGAGCGGCTGGTAGGCCTGGGCCTCGAAGTCGTTCGCCGGTTCGTAGTCGGTGACGTCCTCGCGGACGCGCTGGAGGAGTTGGGTGCCGCGGGCGGTGACGCTGCCGTGGTCCCTCATCGTCCTCCACTCGGCGGTGACGACATGTCCGACGTAGGCGTTGACATCCGCGCGCACGCGGTCGCGGACGTCGACGGGGTAGACCCGGACCCGCTCGTCGATCTCGTGCAGCGCCTGCGCCTCCGCCTGCACATGGTCCTGGGCCGCGCTGCGGGCCTCCCAGACACCGGCGATGGCCAGGCCGAGGACGATGGCGTACACCACCCCGATCCACATGGTCATGTACTCGATGACGTCCGGAGTCTCACTGGGGTCCTCGTCGACGGCGGCCCTGCGGTGCCGCACGAGGGTGATGACGACCACGACGACACAGGCGGCCAGCATCGCGAGGGTGAGAACAAGCCATTCCGGCAAAGGAGATACCTCCAGGTATGGGACAAGAGGGATGTGGTGGGGCGGGCCGGCGGGTCAGCGCGGACGGAGCGCGGCCACGGCGATCACCGCGGGAGCCGTGATCAGGAGCACGTACATGACGGGCGAGACGGTGCGCCGCACCCGCCGCCGGGGTGGCGTCGCATGGTGGCGCGGGTAGCCGACCGGGCTCGCGGACGGTCGCGGTGCGGGCGACGGGGTCGGTGCGGGGGGTGGCGTGGGTGTCGGGCTCGGCGGGGGCGCGGGCCGGGGCGGCGCGGGCGGTTCCGGTACCGGAGCGCGCTGCGGCGGCACCGGCTCGGGCACGGGACTCGGGGGCGCGGGGGGCTTCGAGGGGGCGGGCGGAGGCGGGGGAGCCGGGTGAGGCGTCGGGGTGGGGGAGGGGGTCGGCGTGGGCGTCGGCGTGGGCGTCGGCGTGGGCGTCGGGCTGGGTGGCGGGCACGCCGTCGGCCAGGGGACGCTCCCGGCCACCGCCACCGCGTCGACACCGTCCGGGCCGGTGGAGGCGTAGGCGCACGCGTCGGCCGACGCCGTCCCGGCCGGCACCCCCACCAGGAGCCATATCAGCGCCGTCATGGCCAATGCCCTTACGGCGGCGGGTGATCGGGTCGGTTCGGGTCCATGCACGAAGAAGATCTTGAGGCCTGATCCGGCCGGTGACGCCCACCGCCGGGGGATTGCCCCCGAAGGAGGGACAGCGGGCCCGGTGGACCGGGCGCGGTGACGCTCGTGTGTCCGGCGAGGCGTACGTCCGTGCGGCGGGTGTGCCACAGGTCCCGGAAAGAAATCCGCGCGGACATTGAACACATCACCCGTCCCCATGCGTACCCATGGCCGTGCGGCGGCGCAGCAGGGCGCTGCAACACCCTTGCTGACATGGGGAGTTGGACGATGAAGACCTCCTGGCGGAGCGCCTCGCTCGCGGTGGGCGCCGTGGCTGTGCTGGCACTGACGACGGCGTGCGGTCAGGACGGCGGCGGCACCCGGGCCGCGAGCCAGAACGTGGGCGCCACCGCCCCGGCCGGTGGCGACTACAGCGGGCTCGGCAACCCGGGATCCGACGCCGCCGCGAAGGAAGGACAGGACACCGCGGCCCAGACCGCGGGCGAACTGGCCGTCGCCGACAATCCCGAACTGGGCAAGGTGCTCACCGACAGCGCCGGCATGACGCTCTACCGCTTCGACTCCGACACCGCCGAGCCGCCCAAGTCCAACTGCGACGGCGACTGCGCCAAGGCCTGGCCTCCGGTGCCCGCGGACGACGCCACGGCCGGCGACGGCGTCGACAAGAAGCTGCTCGGCGAGATCACCCGGTCCGACGGCACCAAGCAGCTCACCATCGGCGGCTGGCCCGCGTACCGCTACGCCAAGGACACCGCCGCCGGTGACGTGCGCGGCCAGGGTGTCGGCGACAAGTGGTACGCGCTCGCCCCCGACGGGAAGAAGGCGAAGCTGAGCAACATGCCCGGGCTGTCCGTCCGGCACGACACCAACCTCGGTGACATCATCGTCGACAGGAACGGCATGACCGTCTACCGCTTCCTCAAGGACAAGGCCTGGCCCAAGCCGGTCTCCGCCTGCACCGGCGGCTGCCTGGAGAAGTGGCCGGCCGTGTCGCCCGTCGCCACGGACGACACCAAGGACGTGCAGAAGAAGGGCCTGATGAGCTTCACCCGGCCCGACGGCGTCAAGCAGCAGACGGTCAACTGCTGGCCCATCTACACCTTCTCCGGTGACAAGACCCCCGGGGACATCAACGGTCAGGGCGTCGGCGGCACCTGGTACGCCGTGACCCCTGAAGGAAAGCCGGTCGGCGCGCCGAAGCAGTAGAAGATCACCGCCCCAGGGTCGATCGCCCCCGCCGCGGTGGCGTGCCCGGCCGAACGTCCGCCCCCTCCGCACCGCACGGAGGGGGCGGACCTGTGTGCGTGCGCGTGTCGTCCCCCGAGCGGCACGTGCCGGTGGCAGTGACCGGGAACGGACGGTCAATTTCCGTTTCTGCTCGCTCCTTTGCCGGGCGATCAGTAGCCTCAGCTCGAACACCGGATCGCCTACGCCTTGGAGAGAGCAGATGGAGCGTCCCGCTTGGGCTCCACGGAGCATCGACATCTCGGTGCCGAGCGTCTCGCGCATCTACGACTACTACCTGGGCGGTTCGCACAACTTCGAGGTCGACCGGGAAGCCGCCCGCAAGGCCATGGAACACCTGCCGGGGCTGCCGAAGATCATGCAGGCGAACCGCGCGTTCATGCGCCGCGCCGTGCGGTTCGCCGCGGACCAGGGCATCACCCAGTTCCTCGACATCGGCTCCGGCATCCCCACCTTCGGCAACGCCCACGAGGTGGCCCAGAAGGCGACCCCCGGCGCCCGTGTCGTCTACGTCGACCACGACCCGGTGGCCGTCGCGCACAGCCGGGCGGTGCTGGAGGGCAACGACGCCGCCGACGTGCTCGCCGCAGACCTCCGCAAGCCCCAGGAGATCCTGGCGAGCCCTCAGGTGCAGCGGCTGATCGACCTGAATCGGCCAGTGGCGCTGCTTCTCGTTGCCATACTGCACTTCGTGGAGGACGCGGACGACCCGTACGGGGCGGTGGCCGAACTGCGCGACGCGCTCGCGCCCGGCAGCCTGCTGCTGCTCACGCATGCCTCGTACGAGGGAATCCCGCTGCCGCCCGGGCGGGCGGAGGGTGCGGTGGATGTGTACAAGGACATTCGCAACCCGCTGATCATGCGCTCGCGTGACGAGATCGCGCGGTTCTTCGAGGGGTACGAGATGGTGGAACCGGGACTGGTGCCGATGCCGCGGTGGCGGCCGGAGACGGCGCCCGAGGACGAGGATCCTTATGCCTTCTCCGGTTTCGCCGGCGTGGGGCGTACGGCGTGAGCGGGGAACCGGACGGGCTCGAGGACAGACTGCGACGGTTCGCAGCCATCTGGAGCCGGGCAGTGTTCCCGCTCACACCGACGTCGTCGACCCGGACCGAGTTCGAGGCGCAACTGCTGCCGCTGGCGGAACGGTTGAGCCGCGCCCTGCGGGCCCCCGCGTTCCAGGCGGCCGAGGGCCGGGCGGTCGGCGCCGCCCTGGTCGCCGCGCACTGCACCGACCCCGAGGCACTCAGCCGCAGCCTCGACTGCGTCGACGCCTACCTCGTGCTGTACTGCGGCGGCGACGGCGACCGGGAGGCCCTGCGCTCGCGCAGCGCACGGTTGCAGCACGCGATGTCCGCGGGGTACGCGCAGGCGCTGCGCGAGCGGACCCTCGCCGAGCAGGAGGCCGTCGCGCAGGCCGCCCTGCGCGCCCAAGGCGTGGTCGCCCAGGCGCTGCACGCCACCGAGGCCCGCTTCCGCGCGGTCTTCGAGGGTGCCGCCATAGGGATCGGCATCGCCGATCTGGAGGGCAACATACTGCAGGTCAACGGAGCCCTGATGCGCATGTTCGGCGGCGGTGAACAGCTCGTGCGCGGCCGGAACGTCAAGGACTGGACGCACGTCGACGACGCCCCGCAGGTGTGGCGCCTGTACGACGAGCTGGTGCAGGGCGAACGCGAGCACTACCACGTGGAAAAGGCGTTCTACCGGCCCGACGGCACCGTCCTGTGGACCAATCTGACGGTCTCCCTGCTGCGCGACGCCGACGGCGACCCCCAGTACCAGCTGGCGCTGATGGAGGACACCACCGAGCGCCGCCTGCTCAACCTGCGGCTGCGCTACGAGGCCACGCACGACGCCCTCACCGGACTGCCGAACCGCACGCTGTTCTTCGAGCGGCTGGAGAAGGTCCTCGGCGCGGGCGAGGATCAGCGCTTCGGCCTGTGCTACCTCGACCTGGACGGTTTCAAGACCATCAACGACAGCCTCGGCCACGCCGCGGGCGACCGGTTGCTGGTGGAGGTCGCCGACCGTCTGCAGTCGTGTGCGACCGCGCCCGGCGAGATGGTCGCCCGCCTCGGTGGCGACGAGTTCGTGGCGCTGACCACCGGACCGAACGCGCAGCGCGAGGTGGACGAACTGGCCGCCCGCATCATGAACGCGCTGCTCGCACCGGTCCGGATCGACGGCCGTGAGCTGACCGTGCGCGGCAGCATCGGCATCGTCGAGGGCGCGGCGGGCGAGCGCAACGCGGCGGAGGTGCTGCGCAGCGCCGACATCACCATGTACCGGGCCAAGTCGGCGGGCGGCAACCGCTTCGAGCTCGCCGACCCGGAGGCGGACGCGCGTGCCATCACCCGGCACGGGCTCACCACGGCGCTGCCGGCCGCCCTGGACCGCGGTGAGTTCTTCATCGAGTACCAGCCGCTGGTCCACCTCGGCGACGGCAGCGTGCGCGGCGCGGAGGCCCTGGTGCGCTGGCTCCATCCGCAGCACGGCGTGCTCGGCCCGGACCGGTTCATCCCGCTCGCCGAGCACACGGGCCTGATCGTCCCGCTGGGCCGCTGGGTGCTGGAGCAGTCGGTGAGGCAGGCCCGGGAGTGGCGGGCCCGGCACGCGGACGCCGAGCGGTTCCGCATCAACGTCAACCTCTCGCCCTGCCAGCTCACCCACCCCGCGCTCGTCCAGGACACCGTCGACATCCTGGAGCGGGCGGGCGTCGAGCCGGACGCGCTGTGCCTGGAGGTCACCGAGTCCGCCCTGATCGGCGCCGACGACGACCTCCTCAAACCCCTGCGCCGGCTGGCCGAGATGGGCGTGGACATCGCCCTGGACGACTTCGGCACCGGGTACTCGAACCTGGCGAACCTGCGCAGACTGCCGGTGAGCATCCTCAAACTGGACCGCTCCTTCACCCAGAGCATGCAGCAGTTCCCGGCCGACCCCGTCGACCTGAAGATCGTCGAGGGCATCGTCTCACTGGCTCACAGCCTCGACCTCGCGGTCACCGTGGAGGGGGTGGAGACCGGCGCACAGGCCGAGCAACTGCGGATACTGGGCTGCGACACCGCGCAGGGCTGGTACTACGCCCGCCCGGGCCCGCCGGAGCGGCTGCACCAACTGGCCCTGGCCGACGCGACGGGGTGAGGAGCGGCCCCACCGAGGGGCTTCTCCCGGGGCGCCCTCCGGACCCGGGCGGCCGGACCGGCGGCCTTCCCCCGCGGTCCTGTGTCCCTTCCGCGCCGGTCCTGCCCCTTCCAGTCAGGGCGGTCCGTGCCGATCGCGCCCGGAAGGGCGCGTGCCCCCGTGCGCGGCGGTCGTCCTCACCGCTCCAGCAGCATCCGTTGCAGCTCCCGGGCGGCCCGCGGCGGCGCGACGTCACTGCGATGGGCGAGGGCGATCGTCCGGTGCAGGCCCGGCCGGGTCAGCGCGGTGACGCGGAGGCCGTGGCCCGACCGGGCGGCGACCATGCGCGGAACGACCGCCACCCCCAGTCCCGCCCGCACGAACCCCAGGACCGCGTCCATCTCGCCGCCCTCCACGGCGAACTCCGGCTCGAAGCCGGCCGAACGGCACGCGGCAACCGTCAGCTCCCGCAGGTCGTAGCCGTGCCGGAACATCACCAGGCGCTCGCCCGCCAGGTCCGCGATCCGCACGCTGCGGCGACCGCCGCCCGGGCTCGGCACCTCCGGTGAGGACACCACGACCAGGTCCTCGCGCAGCAGTTCCACCGTCGTCAGCGCCGGGGACGGCGTCGGCAGCGGCAGCACGACCAGCGCGAGGTCGAGGGCGCCGCGGGCCAGCTGGCGGACCAGGTCGAGCGAACCGCCCTCCTCGATCAGCAGCCGGATGCCCGGGTAGCGGTCGTGGAAGGCGCGCAGCACATCGGGCAGCAGGCCCGTGCACAGACTCGGGGTCGCGCCGAGCCGTACCCGGCCGCGGCGCAGTTGCACCAGCTCCTGCACCTCCTGGCGGGCCGTCTCGGTGTCCGCCAGGATCCGTCGGGCCAGCGGAAGCAGCGCCTCGCCCGCGTCGGTGAGCGTGATGTTGCCCCGCGCCCGCAGGAACAGGTCGGCGCCCAGCTCCCGCTCCAGCGCCCTGATCTGCTGGGACAGTGACGGCTGCGCGACATGGACCGTCTCCGCGGCCCGGGTGAAATGCCGGGTCTCGGCGACCGCCACGAAGTACTGGAGCTGCTGGAACTGCATCGTCCCAGCATAGGCAGTGACATAGGCGTTGCCTATCGAAACGAGGTGCACCATGTCTTGGACCGATGAGGACCTTCGGCCCTAGCGTTCTGTCCCATGGCTCTGGCAACGCGGACGGACCGGCGGCCGTCCATGGCGCGCACTGTGTGGAACTCCACCGTCGGAAAGAAGACGGTGATGGCCGTGAGTGGCGTGATCATGCTGCTGTACCTGGTCGCACACGTCATCGGAAACCTGAAGATCTTCTTCGGGGCGGGGGAGTTCAACCACTACGCGCACTGGCTGCGCACCGTCGGCGAGCCCTTCATGCACTACGAGTGGACGCTGTGGCTGGTCCGCGCGGTGCTCGTGGTCGCGGTCGTCGCACACGCCGTCTCCGCGTACCAGCTCAGCCGCCGCGACATCCGGGCGCGTCCCACCCGCTACGTCCACCGTAGGCCCCGGGCGAGCTACGCCACGCGCACCATGCGCTGGGGCGGCATCATCCTCGGCCTGTTCATCGTCTGGCACATCCTGGACCTGACCACCGGCACCGTGCACTCCGGCGACTTCCAGGAGGGCCACCCGTACCAGAACGTCGTGGACACCTTCTCCACCTGGTACGGCAACGTCATCTACATCGTCGCGATGCTCGCCCTCGGCCTGCACGTCCGGCACGGCTTCTGGAGCGCCGCCCAGACCCTCGGCGTCGGCAGCCGCACCCGGGACCGTGTCCTGAAGACCGTCGCCGACGTCCTCGCGCTGCTGCTCACGGCCGGCTTCGTCGCCGTACCCGTGGGCGTCATGACCGGAGTGGTGAGCTGACATGACCGCTGCATACACCAGCTACACGACCGGCGAGCCGGTCGCCGACACCAGGGCGCCGTCCGGCCCCGTCCACGAGCGCTGGGACAAGCGCCGCTTCGAGGCCAAACTCGTCAACCCGGCCAACCGGCGCAAGCACACCGTGATCGTCGTCGGCACCGGCCTGGCGGGCGGGTCCGCGGGCGCCACCCTCGCCGAACAGGGCTACCACGTCGTCCAGTTCTGCTACCAGGACTCCCCGCGCCGCGCCCACTCCATCGCGGCGCAGGGCGGGATCAACGCGGCGAAGAACTATCGCAACGACGGCGACTCCGTCCACCGGCTGTTCTACGACACCGTCAAGGGCGGCGACTTCCGCGCCCGCGAGTCCAACGTCCACCGGCTCGCCCAGATCTCCGTCGAGATCATCGACCAGTGCGTGGCGCAGGGCGTGCCCTTCGCCCGCGAGTACGGCGGCCTGCTCGACACCCGCTCCTTCGGCGGCGTCCAGGTCTCCCGCACCTTCTACGCCCGCGGCCAGACGGGCCAGCAGCTGCTGCTCGGCGCCTACCAGGCGCTCAGCCGGCAGATCGCGGCCGGCAACGTCGAGATGCACCCGCGGACCGAGATGCTCGACCTGATCGTCGTCGACGGACGGGCCCGCGGCATCGTCGCCCGTGACCTGATCACCGGCAGGATCGACACGTACTACGCGGACGCGGTCGTGCTCGCCTCCGGCGGCTACGGCAACGTCTTCTACCTGTCGACCAACGCCATGAACTCCAATGCCACCGCCGTGTGGCGGGCGCACCGGCGCGGCGCCCTCTTCGCCAACCCCTGCTTCACGCAGATCCACCCCACCTGCATCCCCCGCACCGGCGACCACCAGTCCAAGCTCACCCTGATGAGCGAGTCGCTGCGCAACGACGGACGGATCTGGGTGCCCAGGGCCAAGGGCGACACCCGCCCGCCGCACCGGATCCCCGAGGACGAGCGCGACTACTACCTGGAGCGGATCTACCCCTCCTTCGGCAACCTGGTCCCGCGCGACATCGCCTCCCGTGCCGCGAAGAACGTCTGCGACGAGGGCCGCGGCGTCGGCCCCGGCGGACAGGGCGTGTACCTCGACTTCGCCGACGCCATCGAGCGAATGGGCCGCGCGGCGGTGGAGGCCAAGTACGGCAACCTCTTCGACATGTACCAGCGGATCACCGACGAGGACCCGTACGAGGTGCCGATGCGGATCTACCCGGCCGTCCACTACACGATGGGCGGCCTGTGGGTCGACTACGACCTCCGGACCACCGTGCCCGGCCTGTTCGCGATCGGCGAGGCCAACTTCTCCGACCACGGCGCCAACCGGCTCGGCGCGTCCGCCCTGATGCAGGGCCTCGCCGACGGCTACTTCGTGCTGCCGGCCACCATCAACGACTACCTCGCCCGCAACCCGCACCAGGACGAGGTCACCGACGAGCACCCCGACGTCCGGGACGTGCTGGCCGGGACCCGGGACCGCCTGGACCGGCTGCTGTCCGTCGACGGCGACCGCACCCCCGACTCCTTCCACCGCGAACTCGGCGAGCTCATGTGGGAGTTCTGCGGCATGGCCCGCACCGACGCCGGACTGCGCAAGGCGCTGGAGCGCATTCCGCAGATCCGCGACGAGTTCTGGAGGCGCATCAAGGTCCCCGGCGCGGGAGAGGAGTTCAACCAGTCCCTGGAGAAGGCCAACCGCGTCGTCGACTACCTGGAGCTCGCCGAGCTCATGTGCCTCGACGCCCTGCACCGTACCGAGTCCTGCGGCGGCCACTTCCGCGAGGAGTCGCAGACACCGGAGGGCGAGGCGGCCCGCGACGACGATGCGTTCGCCTACGCGGCGGCCTGGGAGTTCACCGGCACGGGCAGCGCCCCCGTCCTGCACAAGGAAGACCTCGTCTTCGAGTACGTCCACCCCACCCAGCGGAGCTACGCATGAAGCTCACCCTGCGCGTCTGGCGGCAGAAGAACGCCGACGCCGACGGCGCCATGTCCACGTACGAGGTGGACGGCATCTCGCCGGACATGTCCTTCCTGGAGATGCTCGACACCCTCAACGAGGAACTCATCGTCAGGGGCGAGGACCCGGTCGCGTTCGACCACGACTGCCGCGAGGGGATCTGCGGCGCGTGCAGCCTGGTGATCAACGGCGATGCGCACGGACCGGAACGCACCACCACCTGCCAGCTGCACATGCGGTCCTTCCGGGACGGCGACATCATCGACGTCGAGCCGTGGCGCGCCGCGGCCTTCCCCGTGATCAAGGACCTGGTGGTCGACCGCTCCGCGTTCGACCGGATCGTCCAGGCCGGCGGCTACATCACCGCGCCCACCGGCTCGGCGCCGGAGGCCCACGCCACGCCGGTCCCCAAGCCGGACGCCGACCAGGCCTTCGAGCACGCCGAGTGCATCGGCTGCGGCGCCTGCGTGGCCGCCTGCCCGAACGGCGCGGCGATGCTGTTCACCTCGGCGAAGGTCAACCACCTCAACGTGTTGCCGCAGGGGGCGCCCGAACGGGAGACCCGCGTGCTGGACATGGTGACCCAGATGGACGAGGAGGGGTTCGGCGGCTGCACCCTCGCCGGCGAGTGTGCGACCGCCTGCCCCAAGGGCATCCCGCTCGAGTCCATCACCGGCATGAACAAGGAGTGGCTGCGGGCGACCCGCAAGGTCGCCAGGCGGTAGCGGAACGTTCGCCGACAGGTGCGGACGGGCGGGACCGGGGGCGGTGCTCAACCCCGGTCCCGCCAAGGCCCCCCGCCCATGACCGCCTCCCGGCGCATCGCCGGCTCCCGGCCCGTCCGGAACTGCCCGCCGCGGCACCCGGCGCTCCTCGTTCCGCGGTACGTCTCCGCCGACTCCAGCCGCTCCCACGGCGCCGCGCCCAGCGCCTTCCGCCGACGGCCGCCCCACGCCCCCACCCCGGACCCGGTGATCGCTCCCCCAGGGGAGGCGGCCTCTTCCCCCCGGTCGCCTCCTGACCGTCACCCGTCCGACACCGGCTCGTCCACGGGGCCGGGGACGTCGGACACCCGGCGTGAGCCGTTCAGCCGCCGCACACCCGTACTCCCGGAACCCGTCACGTACACGCCAACCGCGATCGGAAGAACAGAGGCGGTGGGCCGGACCGGCCCACCGGGTGCCGTCCCCGAACCGGCCCGTGACCTGGAGAGTGCCATGACCGGTGTTTCCACCCTCGACCGTCCCCCGCTCGGCCTCGCCCCCACCCGCTACACCGTCACCCTGGCCCGGGACGAGGACGACGTGCGGGCCGCGCAGCGTCTGCGGCACGACGTGTTCGCCGGCGAGATGGGGGCTCTGCTCGACACTCCGCAGCCCGGCCTCGACGTCGACGCCTTCGACGCCCACTGCGACCACCTGCTGGTCCGCCAGGAGGCCACCGGCGAGGTGGTGGGCACCTACCGCCTGCTGCCGCCGCAGCGCGCCGCGATCGCCAAACGCCTCTACTCCGAGGGCGAGTTCGACCTCGCCGCGCTGGACCCGATCCGCCCCGGTCTGGTCGAGGTCGGCCGCTCCTGCGTGCACCCCGGCCACCGCGACGGCGCGGTGATCGGCCTGATCTGGGCAGGCATCGCCCGCTACATGGTCGACCGCGGCCACGAGTGGCTGGCCGGCTGCTGCTCCCTCCCGCTCGCCGACGGCGGCACCCTGGCGAGCGCCACCTGGAGCCGGGTGCAGGCCAAGCACCTGGCCCCGGAGGAGTTCCGGGTGCGGCCGCTGCTCCCCTGGATCCCGTCCCGTCCCGGCCCCGCGGCCTCCCGCACCGAACTGCCCGCCCTGCTGCGCGGCTACCTCCGCCTGGGCGCCTGGGTCTGCGGCGAGCCCGCCCACGACCCGGACTTCGGGGTCGCCGACCTCTACGTGCTTCTGTCGATGCGCCGGGTCGACCCCCGCTACCTGCGCCACTTCCTCTCCCTCGTCCCGGCCTGATGAGCGCCTGGCTGCCCGCCGCGCCCTGCACCCCCGGGGCGTGCGTGGAACCCGCAGGCTCCGCCCGGACCGCCCCGGGGGCGCTGCTGCGGCTGACGGCGGTGCTGGCCCTGCTGCTCACGGGGATCGCCCTGTCCCCGCTGGGCCACCGGATCCCGGCCGTCGCCACCCGCCACTGGTGCCGGTGGATCGTCCGAGCGGCGGGCGTACGCGTCCGCATCACCGGCGCCGCCGCCCGGAACGGCGGACTGCTGCTGGTCGCCAACCACATCTCCTGGCTGGACATCCCGCTGCTGGCCGCCGTACGCCCCGCCCGCATGCTGGCCAAGGCCGAGATCCGGCACTGGCCGGTCGCCGGCCCGCTGGCCGCCCGCGGCGGCGCGCTCTTCATCGACCGCGACCGCCTGCGCGCGCTGCCCGACACGGTCGCCCGAGTCGCCGCCGTGCTGCGCTCCGGTGGCGCGGTCGCCGTCTTCCCCGAGGGCAGTACCTGGTGCGGCCGGGCCCAGGGCCGCTTCCGAAGCGCCGTGTTCCAGGCGGCACTGGACGCCGGTGCGCCCGTGCAGCCGGTCCGACTCCGCTACCGGCTCACCGGCGGCGCCGGCAGCACGGCCGCGGCCTTCGTCGGTGACGACTCGCTGCCGGCGTCGGTGTGGCGGGTGGTGTCGGCGCGCGGGCTGGTGGCCGACGTGGAGGTGTGTACGGTGATCACTCCGGGCACCCACGCCGACCGACGCTCCCTGGCCCGCGCCGCACAATCCGCCCCGCCGTACCTCGCCCCGGCGCATCCGGTCCCGGTCGCCCGGGTGCTGTCCCACCCGGGTCAGGACACCCCGCCGCGGCCGGCCGCGGCCGGTCCGTGAGGCGGTGTGCGGCGTCTGGCCCGTGCCAGCGGTGAGCGACGGTCGTCCGTGCCACGGGTCAGGACACCCCGCCGCGGCCGCGGTCGGTCCGTGAGGCGGTGTGCGGCGTCTGGCCCGTGCCAGCGGTGAGCGACGGTCGTCCGTGCCCCAGGCGGCCCGGCCGGGGTTCCGCCGAGCGAGGCGCTCCCGACGCGACGTCCCCTGGCCGCCGCATCCGCCGCATCCGCCGAATCCGCTGTGGCCGGGCACAAGGCCGGGCAGGCGGCTGTCGGCCACCGCTGTCGGTCCCTGGACGGCGGCCATGGCCGGGTCCGCGGTGCCGCGACCGGGGCACACGGACCCGCGACCGTGCCCGGAGGCGCAGGCAATCGGCGGGTCACGCATCCGCCGGTGCACGCGTCGGCGGGGCGGGCGGCCGACGGGGCGGATGCCGTTCGGCCGACGTCACCGGTTCTGCCGCCTGCCCTGCTCAGGCCGCCGGACGCGGGCGCAGTGCCCGGGCCAGATACGCCGCCGTCGCGCTCCCCTCCGCCCGGGCCACGTGAGCGGGTACCCCCGCCGCCACGATCCGGCCGCCCGCCGCGCCGCCCCCGGGGCCCAGGTCGATCACCCAGTCCGAGCCCGCCACCACCGACATGTCGTGCTCGACGACGACGACCGTGTGCCCGCCGTCCACCAGACCGTGCAGGTGCCGCATCAGGACCTCCACGTCGGCGGGGTGGAGGCCGGTGGTCGGTTCGTCGAGAAGGTAGAGGGTGTCCCCGCGCCGGCCGCGCTGCAGTTCGGCGGCGAGCTTGATGCGCTGGGCCTCGCCACCGGAGAGCTCGGTGGCGGGCTGGCCGAGCCGCAGGTACCCGAGGCCGACGTCGAGCAGGGCGCCGAGGGGCCGGGCGGCGGCCGGGGTGTCCGCGAAGAAGTCCGCCGCGGCCTCGACGGTCAGGTCCAGGACCTCGGCCACGGTCCGGCCCCGGTACGCCACCTCCAGCGTCCGCGGATCGTAGCGCGCCCCGCCGCAGTCGGGGCAGGGAGCGTACGTGCTGGGCAGGAAGAGCAGCTCCACGCTGACGAAGCCCTCGCCCTGGCAGGTCTCGCAGCGGCCCCCGGCCACGTTGAAGGAGAAGCGGCCCGCGCCGTAGCCGCGCCGCCGTGCCTCCCCGGTGGCCGCGAAGAGCTTCCGCACGACGTCGAACAGGCCCGTGTAGGTGGCGAGGTTGGAGCGCGGGGTGCGGCCGATCGGCCTCTGGTCGACCACCACCAGGCGGCTCACCCCGTCGAGGTCCTCGGTGATCTCGCCGATCAGCGTCGACTTGCCGGAGCCGGACACCCCGGTGACCGCCGTGAGCACACCGAGAGGGACGTCCGCCGTCACTCCCCGCAGATTGTGACGGGTGACCGGGCCGACCCGCAGATGCCCGTACGCTGTGCGCACCTCGCGGGCGGGAGCGGGGGAGACGTCGAACAGGTGACGGGCCGTCGCCGACTCCGCGACGCCCGCGAGCTGTGCCACCGGGCCGCTGTGCAGGACCCGTCCGCCGTGCTCGCCCGCGTGCGGGCCCACGTCCACCAGCCAGTCGGCGCCGCGCACGACCTCCAGGTGGTGTTCGACCACGAACACCGTGTTCCCGGCGGCCTTCAGCCGCGCCAGCACCGCCAGCAGCGCTTCCGTGTCCGCCGGGTGCAGTCCCGCCGACGGTTCGTCGAGGACGTACACCACGCCGAACAGTCCGGACCTCAACTGGGTCGCCAGGCGCAGGCGCTGCAGTTCACCCGCCGACAGGGTCGGCGTGGCGCGGTCCAGGCTCAGGTAGCCGAGACCGAGTTCGACGACCGGCGCGATACGTGCCTTCAGGTCGTCGGTGAGCACCCGTGCCACCGCGTCCCCGCCCGTCAGGACCCCGGCCAGCTCCGCCAGTGGCAGCGCTCCCAGCTCGGCGATCGTGCGGCCCGCGAACGTGACGGCGAGCGCCTCGGGCCGCAGCCTGCTGCCGCGGCACGCCGGGCAGGGCGCGCTGGTCAGGAAGCGCTCCGCCTTCGCCCGCAGGGCGGCGCTCTTCGACTCCGCGAACGTCTTCATCACCCAGCGCCGGGCGCTCGTGTACGTGCCCTGGTAGGGCCGCTGGATCCGGTCCGCGTCACGCACCGGGTGCACGGTGACCACCGGCTGCTCGTCCGTGAACAGGATCCACTCCCGCTCTGCGGCGGGAAGCTCGCACCAGGGCCGGTCCACGTCGTGGCCGAGCGCCTCCAGGACGTCCCGCAGGTTCTTGCCCTGCCAAGCCCCCGGCCACGCGGCGATCGCACCCCCGCGGATCGACAACGACGGGTCGGGCACCAGCAGTTCCTCGGCCGTGCGGTGCACCCGGCCCAGCCCGTGGCACTCGGGGCAGGCCCCGGCGGCCGTGTTGGGGGAGAAGGCGTCGGAGTCCAGACGCGGTGCGCCCGGCGGACGGTCCCCGGCACGGGAGAACAGCATCCGCAGGGAGGAGAACAGATGCGTCATCGTCCCGACCGACGAGCGTGAGGTCGGCGCCGACCGGCGCTGCTCCAGGGAGACCGCGGGCGGCAGGCCCGTGATCTCGCCGACCTTCGGCGCACCGACCTGGTGGATCAGACGCCGTGCGTACGGTGCGACCGACTCGAAATAGCGCCGCTGCGCCTCGGCGTAGATCGTGCCGAACGCCAGCGACGACTTGCCCGATCCGGACACGCCCGTGAAGACGGCCACGACGTCCCTGGGGATGTCCACGTCCACGTTCTTGAGGTTGTGCTCGCGGGCGCCGCGGACCCGCACGTACGGGTCGTGGGGGCTGTGCATGGGGCCTTGGCACCGCTCTTCGCTCTCGGGGGCAAACCCCGCGATCCTATGCGAGAGCCGAGTGTCACGCTCGGTGACCGGGGCGGATGCACGAGTGACCGACCTGTGTCAGTTTGGAGGGAAGCTCGGCCGGTCGGTTCAGGAAGGCGCCCGCACATGAGTTCTCCCGGTTTCGGTTTCGGGCGCAGCCCGTTCGAGGAGTTCGACGCCCTGATGTCCCGCTTCCTCGGCGAGGCGCCGGCTTCGCCCTCCCGGCGGGTGCAGCGCGTCGACATCGGCAGCCTGCTGTCGGAGCGTGCCCGGGAACTGGTGGGCCGGGCCAGGGACATCGCCGCCGTCGAGGGCAGCGAGGAACTGGACGCCCGCCACCTGCTCGCCGCCGCCACCGAGCAGGATTCCACCCGGCGCCTGCTCGCCGAGGCCGGCGTCGACCCCGACCGCGTCCGCGAACGGCTCGGCGCGGCCGGCGGGGGCGAGACGTCGGAGCCGACCACACTCACCCCCGCCGCCAAACGGGCCTTCCTCGACGCCTACCAGGTCTCCCGCGCCGACGGTGCCTCCTACATCGGCCCTCAGCACCTGCTGCGGGCCCTCGCCGCCCACCCCGAGTCGTCCGCCGGGCAGGCGCTCGCCGGCAGCGGATGGGAGGGCGCGAAGCTGCCCGCCGACAGCGCACCCGAGCGCAACCGGCACAGCACCACGCCCACCGTCGACGAGTACGGCCGCGACCTCACCGAGGACGCCCGCTCCGGGCGCCTCGACCCCGTCATCGGGCGGGACGAGGAGGTCGAGCAGACCATCGAGGTGCTCTCCCGGCGCAGCAAGAACAATCCGGTCCTCATCGGCGATCCCGGCGTCGGCAAGACCGCCGTCGTCGAGGGCATCGCCCAGCGCATCGCCTCCGACGACGTGCCCGCCACGCTGAAGGGCAAACGGCTGGTCTCCCTGGACCTCGCCGGTATGGTCGCCGGTACCAAGTACCGGGGGGAGTTCGAGGAACGGCTGAAGAAGCTGCTCGACGAGGTCCGCGAGCACGGCGACGAACTGGTGCTCTTCCTGGACGAGTTGCACACGGTCGTCGGCGCCGGCGGGGGCGGCGCCGGCGCGCTGGACGCCGGCAACATGCTCAAGCCGGCGCTGGCCCGCGGCGAACTGCACCTCATCGGCGCGACCGCCGTCGACGAGTACCGCCGGCACATCGAGAGGGACGCCGCCCTGGAGCGCCGCTTCGCGCCGATCCTGGTGGGTGAGCCGACCGTCGACGACACCGTGGAGATCCTGCGCGGACTGCGCGACCGGTACGAGGCGCACCATCAGGTCCGCATCACCGACGAGGCGGTCGTCGCCGCGGCCGAACTGTCCGACCGCTACATCACCTCCCGCTTCCTGCCCGACAAGGCGATCGACCTGATGGACCAGGCCGCCGCCCGCGTGCGGCTGCGCGCCAGGACCTCGCCGGCCGACACCCGCGAGATCGAGGACCGCATCGCCGCACTGAACAGGGAGAAGGACCAAGCGGTCGCCGACGAGGAGTACGAGCGCGCCCGCGACCTGCGCGACCGGATCCAGGAGGCCGAGTCCGAACTCGCCGAGGGCGGCACGCGCGAGGAGCGGACGCCGGAGGTCACCGCCGACGACATCGCCCAGGTGGTCTCCCGCACCACCGGCATCCCCGTCGCCCAGCTCACCGAGGAGGAGCGGGACCGGCTGATCAAGCTGGAGGGGCACCTGCACGAGCGGGTCGTAGGCCAGGACGAGGCCATCACCGCCGTGGCCCGGGCCGTCCGCCGTGCCCGGGCGGGCATGAGCGACCCGAACCGGCCGCTCGGCAGCTTCCTCTTCCTCGGTCCCACCGGCGTCGGCAAGACGGAGCTGGCCCGCGCCCTGGCCACCACCCTGTTCGGCGACGAGGCCCGCATGATCCGCCTGGACATGAGCGAGTTCCAGGAGCGGCACACCGTTTCCCGCCTCGTCGGCGCGCCCCCCGGATACGTCGGTCACGAGGAGGCCGGGCAGCTCACCGAGGCGGTGCGCCGCCAGCCCTACTCGGTCGTCCTGTTCGACGAGATCGAGAAGGCGCACCCGGACGTGTTCAACGCGTTGCTGCAGATCCTGGACGACGGGCGCCTCACCGACTCCCAGGGCCGCACCGTCGACTTCAAGAACACCGTCGTCATCATGACGTCGAACATCGGCGCCGACCGGATCCTGGCCGCCGGCGTCGAGGACTACGCGGCCGTGCGCGCGTCGGTCATGCCGGTGCTTCAGCAGCACTTCCGGCCCGAGTTCCTCAACCGCATCGACGAGATCATCGTCTTCCGCGGCCTGGACCGCGTCCAGCTGCGGCAGATCGTCGACCTGCTGCTGGAGCACACCCGGCGCCGCCTGCACGCCCAGGACGTCTCGCTGGAGGTCACCGACGCCGCCGCCGACCTGCTCGCCGCCATCGGTCACCAGCCCGACTTCGGCGCCCGCCCGCTGCGCCGCACCATCCAGCGCGAGGTCGACGACCGCCTCGCCGATCTGCTGCTCGCCGGTCAGCTGCGCCCCGGTGACCGGGCACGCGTCGACGCCACGGACGGGACGATCACGGTCCTTCCCGTCGACGCCGTGCAGAACACCTGACCCGCGCCCGGGGGAAGGGGGAACCACCGGTCGGGCCCCGGGCGGCGTCGGCGATGTGACCGGCGGCGCCGCGGCGGACCGGGCCCGGCCGGAAGGGCGCCACCGCACGCGCACCGCGTCCCGGACCGGCCTTGCGGAGGCACGGGTGTCCGGCCCCACCGGCCGAGGGCTCCGGCTCAGGGCGCGTCGACGCGCCCGGACACGACAGAGGCGAGCCGCCGGTAGGAGTCCGTGAGCGCCTCACGGTCGTAGGCGCTCGTCGTCACCAGCACCTCCTGCGCACCGGTCTCCTTCAGCACCGTCTCCACCGCGTGGGCCACCTGCTCCTCGGTGCCGGCGATGTGTCCCGCGAGCCCGGACTCGTACAGGGCGCGCTCCTTGGCCGTCATCACGCGGGCCTCGACGTCCTCGGCGGGCGGCAGGGGCGGGAAGGTGCCGCGGGTGCGGGAATGCGCCATCGACCAGGCCTCGGACATCAGCAGCCTGCCCGCGGCCTCGGGGGTGCCGGCCACCGCGACCGTGCCGGAGACGACCACGTAGGGCTCCCGCGCCCACTCGGAGGGACGGAAGAGCGCCCGGTAGCGGTCCACGCCGCGGCGCATCCGTTCCCGGTTCCGCAGATCGCCGATGACCATCGGCAGCCCCGCGCGGGCGGCGATCGAGGCACCCTCGCCCATGGCGAGGACGAACGGCGGGACCGTCAGCCCCTCGGCGGGCCGCGCGTGGACGCCGGTCGGGGAGGTGCCCCGGAACCAGCCGAGCAGCTCCCGGAGCTGGTCCGCGAAGTCCTCCGCGTCGTCCCGGTCCCGGCCTAGTGCCCTGCGCACCCCGTCGGTGAAGCCGACCGAGCGGCCCAGGCCCATGTCGATCCGCCCCGGGAAGAGCGACTCCAAGACCCCGAACTGCTCGGCGACGACCAGCGGCCGGTGGTTGGGCAGCATCACCCCGCCGGTGCCGACGCGCAGGGTGCGCGTCGCCCCGGCGACTGCGGCGGCCAGCACGGTCGGCGCCGAGCCCGCCACGCCGGGCACCCCGTGGTGCTCCGACACCCAGAACCGGTGGTAGCCGAGCCGTTCGGCCTCCTGGGCCAGCGCCACGGTGTCGCGCAGCGCCTCGCCGGCCGTGCGGCCCTCGCGGATGCGTGAGCGGTCGAGGATCGAGAAACGTGTCTGCGCGATCAGGGAGCCCATACACCGTTCAACACCCCGCGCGCCCAGGGATTCCGCCCGCCCCCGTGGACCCGGGACGGCTCAGGCGCGGGGCGGGCGCGGGCCGACGAACTGCAGTTCCAGCGTCACCGGCGGCGGGGCCACGCCCGGCCCGCCCGCCACCGCCCAGGCGACGACCTCCTCGGTGCTGTCGTCGTCGGTGGCGAAGCCCACCCACACGGGACGCCCGCCGGCCCGGCGGCCCGCGGGGGAGGGCTGGACGACGACGACGTTCGCCTGGTCGCAGGGGCCGAGGCAGTCGCTCGTACGGACCCGGAACCCGTGCTCCGCCGCGGCCGACCGCAGCCGGTCGAGCTGCCCCGCGTGGTCCGTGCCGGGATTCTTGCGGGCATCACCGCAGCAGCAGCCGCGGCACACGACCAGCGTGCACGGCGTCGGGGCGCCGGCGCCGGCGCCGGCGGCGGAGGCGGAGGCAGGGGTGGGCGCGACGGGCGAGGTGCTTCTCATGGAGGCAGCATGATCCATTCGGGTGACCGGCAGGCCCCCGGGGGACCGGTTGCCGGCGTCGGGACGTCCAAAGGCCCGGTGCCGCCAGGTCCGGCGGCAGCACCCCCCGGATCATCAACGACAGGGGCAAAGAGCCATACCGGCCCCAAAGGCCACGAGCCCGGTTCGGGCCCTACCTGGAAGGTAATGGGCGGTCCCGGGCGGAGCCGCAGCCGTCGTCAGGGTCGGTCCCTGCCGCCGGTCGCGGCCACCGTCACCCCGAGGCCGATCATCGTCAGTCCGCCGGCCCCGCCGATCAGGGAGAGCCGGCGCGGGGAGCGGGCGAACCAGTCGCGCGCGGTCGCGGCTGCCAGTCCCCACGCGCTGTCGCAGACGAGCGCGATCAGGTTGAACACCAGGCCGAGCACCAGCATCTGGGTGGCCGCGCCGCCCTGCCCGCGGTCGACGAACTGCGGCAGGACCGCGGCGAAGAACACGATGGTCTTGGGATTGGAGACACCGACCGCGAACCCCTCCCAGAAGGTGCGCCGGCCGCCGCGCGCGCCTTCCGCCGCGGTGAACGCCGCCCGCAGCCCGCTCCGTTCCCGCCACGCCCGGACCCCCAGGTGCACGAGAAAGGCGGCGCCCGCGAGCTTGAGGAGGGTGAAGACGAGGGCCGAGCGTTCCAGGACCGACCCGATGCCGAGCGCCACGGCCGCCACGAGGACGTACGCGCCCGAGGTGTTGCCGGCGACCGTGGTGAGCGCGGCGCGACGGCCCTGCGACAGCGCCCGCCCGACGACGAACAGCACGCTCGGGCCGGGCACGACGATCAGCAGCAGGGACAGCGCGGCGAAGGCGGTCAGCCGGTCGGGGGACACCATGCCGGTCATGCAAGCACGTCGCTCCGCCCCGGCACCACGGCATTTCCCGACCCGGGGAGCGAGGGGCGCGGAGGCGCGTGCCACCAGGTCGCGGCAGGCTCCCGTGCCGTGCCGGACGGTGCCCGCCCCTTTGCCGTGAAGCCAGGCGAACACGCCCTAGGGTGGGCGACGTGACCGACAACAGCCGGCCCCCGCTCGCCGTGTTCGACCTCGACAACACCCTTGCCGACACCGCCCACCGGCAGCGGTTCCTGGAGCGCAGGCCGCGCGACTGGGACGCGTTCTTCGCGGCGGCGCCGCACGATCCGCCGATCCCCGAGGGCGTGGCGCTCGCCGTGGACAGTGCCCGCGAGTGCGAGGTGGTCTACCTGACCGGGCGGCCCGAGCGCTGCCGGAACGACACCCTGGAATGGCTCGCCGCGCACGGGCTGCCCGAGGGACGACTGCACATGCGCCGCAACGACGACCGGCGCCCCGCCCGCTTCACCAAGCTGGCCGTCCTGCGCCGGCTCGCCCGTACGAGGGAGGTGCGGATGCTGGTCGACGACGACGAACTGGTGTGCGTGGACGCCGAGCGGGCGGGATTCACCGTCGTCCGGGCGCGCTGGTCCGCCCCGTCCCCCGATCTGCGGGACGCGCAGGAGCGGGAGGGGCGCACCTGAGCCGTCGCCGGCGCCCGGGCCGCGCACTTGCGCCCGGGCCCTGCCCCGACCGGAACGGTGTGCCGGTACGGGGGTCGTCCCGTGCGGTGTTCCCGGACGGGGCTCGGCCGGAACGGTGCGACCGGACCCGGGTGCAGCCCGCGTCGCGCTCCCGGACGGGGCGTCGGCCGGTACGGGGTGCCCGATCGGGGCGTCGTACCGTGGAGGGCGCGCCCGAGTCTGGGCGGTGCGTCGGGACGGAGCGTCAGTCCGACTCCTCCAGGCGGAACCCGACCTTCACTCCCACCTGCCAGTGCGCGATCTGCCCGTCCTCCAGCTGGCCGCGGACCTGGGTCACCTCGAACCAGTCCAGGTTGCGCAGTGTCTGCGAGGCCCTGCTGATGGCGTTGCGGACGGCTTGGTCGACGCCGTCGTGCGAGCTGCCGACGATCTCGGTGACCCGGTAGGTGTGATTCGACATGCGGGTGCTCCTCTCCGCGGGGACGGTCACGGTGCGTGTGGTACGCGTCACTCCACCGTGCCCCAAGCTGCGGCGGAGCGCGAGGCGTCGGCGCTCCTGCCGGGAACCCCTTGACCTCGGCATTGGTCCATACCAAAATCCAGCACACCCGTTCGAGCCCTGTGCTCGTCCCCCCATGTCGGGCCCTACGCCCCTGTCCGCAGGACCAGTTCAGGACCCCGGGAGACCCTTCGTGCGCCGCCGTCTGCTCGCCCTCGTCTGCGTGTCCGCCTCTCTGCTCACCGGCTGCGGCCTGATGCCGCAGGGCGGTGGCGGCGCACGGCGCACCGTCACCGTGTGGCTGATGAAGGACAGCGCCTCCCCGGCGTTCCTGCGCCGGTTCACCGAGGATTTCGAACGCACCCACACCGACCTCGATCTGGACGTCCGCATCCAGGAGTGGACGGGCATCGGCCCGAAGGTCCAGGCCGCGCTGAAGAGCGAAGCAGGCAAGGCCGGCGAGGAGGACCTCCCGGACGTCATCGAGGTCGGCAACACCCAGGTCCCGCAGTACGTCGACCGGGGCGGGCTGCTCGACCTGACGCTGGAGTCGATGCGGGACTGGGGCTCCGACGACTGGCTGCCCGGCCTCGCCGAACCGGGCCGGCAGCGCGGTACTCAGTACGGCATCCCCTGGTACGCCGCCAACCGTGTCGTCATCTACCGCAAGGACCTCTTCGCCGAGGCCGGCATCACGAAGCCGCCGCGCACGCGCGACGCGTGGCTGGACGCCACCGAGAAGCTCGACTCCGGCGGCAACCAGGGCATCTACCTCGCCGGTCAGGACTGGTACACCCTCTCCGGCTTCATCTGGGACGAGGGCGGCGACCTCGCCCGCGAGGACGACGGCGCCTGGAAGGGCACCCTCGACACCCCGGCCGCGCTGCGCGGCATGGACTTCTACCGCCGGCTCCAGGCCCTCGGCGACGGACCGGCCGACGCCGACGAGGAACACCCGCCCCAGGCGGGCGTCTTCGCCGGCGGCAAGGTGGCGCAGATCATCGCCGTGCCCGGACTCGTCCGCGCCGTTCTGGAGACGAATCCCGACCTGGAGGGCAAGCTGGGCTTCTTCCCCGTGCCCGGTCCCACCGCCGACAAGCCCGGTGCCGTCTTCACCGGCGGCTCGGACCTCGTCGTCCCGCAGAACACCGACGACCGCGCGGGCGCCGTGGCCGTCGTCGGCGCGCTCACCGGCGCCCGGTGGGACAGTGACCTCGCCCGGACGATGGACTACGTGCCCAACAAGGCGGAACTCGCCCGGGCCGTCTCCGGCGAGGAGGGCGTGGCCGCGATGGCGGCGGGGGCCGCCCAGGGACGGGCGACCCCCAGTACACCGGAGTGGGCGGTCGTCGAGGCGGACAACCCGATCAAGACCTACATGACCGAGGTCCTCGCCGGAACCGACCCCGAGACCGCGGCCGGCCGGGCCTCGCGCCGCATCACCGAGCAGCTCCAGATCCCGCTCGCCTGACGGTCCCCGGTCAGCCGGCCGTGCTCAGCGACACCGCGAAGCGGCCCGCGGCGTCGGTCCACCAGTGCGTCAGTTCCAGCCCGGCCGACGCCAGTTCGCGGCGCACGCCCTCCTTGCGGAACTTCGCCGACACCTCGGTGCGAAGGTCCTCGCCGGCCGCGAAGTCCACGGCCAGGCCGAGCGCGGGGACCTTGACGGTCTGCGCCGTGCGGGAGCGCAGCCGCATCTCGATCCACTCGCGCTCGGCGTCCCACAGGGCCACGTGGTCGAAGGCGTCCGCATCGAAGTCGGCGCCGAGCTCGCGGTCGATGACGGCCAGGACGTTCTTGTTGAACGCGGCCGTCACCCCGGCCGCGTCGTCGTACGCCCGTACCAGCACCTCCTCGTCCTTGACGAGGTCCGTGCCGAGCAGGAGCATGTCGCCCGGCGCCAGCAGCGCCCGCAGGGAGGACAGGAACGCGGCCCGCTCGGCGGGCAGCAGATTGCCGATCGTGCCGCCGAGGAACGCCACCAGCCGCGGGCCGGGGGTGTCCGGCAGCACCAGGTCGCCGGTGAAGTCGGCGATCAGGGCGTGCACGGCCAGTCCGGGCCGTTCGGCCGCCAGCGCCTTGCCGGCCTGGGTGAGGGCGCTCTCGCTCACGTCCACGGGGACGTAGGTGTGCAGGCCGGACAGGGCGTCGATGAGGTACCGGGTCTTCTCGGAGGAGCCCGAGCCCAGCTCGACCAGAGTGCGGGCGCCCGCCGCCGCGGCGATGTCGACCGCCCGGTCGACGAGGATCTCGCGCTCGGCGCGGGTGGGGTAGTACTCGGGCAACTCGGTGATCTGCTCGAACAGTTCGCTGCCCCGGGCGTCGTAGAACCACTTCGGCGGCAGCGTCCTGGGCGTCGCGGTCAGGCCGTGCAGCACGTCGTCGCGCAGGGCGGCGTCCGTGGCGTGCTCCGGCAGGGTGCGGGTGATCTGGAACGGGCTCACGTACGGGACTCCTCGGGGGATGGGGGCGCCCCCGCTCGGCCGGAGCCGAGAGGGGGGTGGGGCGCCGCGTCGGCGTGCGGGTCCTTCAGCGGGGTGAGCAGCAGGTCGGTCCGGTTCGCCGTGAGCAGGGTGCGGTCGGCGACCGGTCGCCAGCGCGGATCGTCGTCGTACGGTTCGGAGGCCACGACGATGCGGTGGCCGGGCTCGTGCAGGTACCAGAGCGTGTCGCCCCAGGCGGTCGCGGCGATCGACGTGCCGTCGGTGAGCAGCAGGTTGAGCCGGGAGCCGGGGGCCGCGGCGGCGACCTCGGCGACCGTGTCCGCCAGCGCCTGCCCCTCGCCGTCCCCGGCCCGCAGCCGGGCCAGGACCAGCGCCCACACCAGCGCCGAGTCGTTGCGGGCCTCCAGTTCCAGCAGGTCCTGGGGCGGCAGGGTGCGGGAGACCGCGGCCAGGGAGCTCGGCCAGCCCGTGACGGCGCCGTTGTGGCTGAACAGCCACCGGTCGCCCGCGAACGGGGCGGCGGCGGCCTCCGCGTCGGCACCCGCCAGCGTCGCGTCCCGCACGGCGGCCAGCAGCGCGCCCGTCCGGACGACCCTGGCGAGATCGGCGAAGGACCCGTCGGCCCAGATCGGTCCGGCCCTGCGGTAGCGGGCCGGCACCGGATCGCCCTCGGCGTACCAGCCCACGCCGAAACCGTCGGCGTTCACCGTTCCGTGGCGCTGGTGCCGGGGTGCCCACGACTGCCGGTACAGTGCGTGCGGCGGCTCCACCAGGACCCGCCCCAGCGGTTCCTCGGGCCCCAGGCACGCGAGGTGACGGCACATCAGGACTCCTCGGCCGAGCGCGCGGTGCGGAAGCCGGAGAAGATCTGCCGCCGGATGGGGTAGTCCCAGTTGCGGAAGGTGCCCCGGCAGGCCACCGGGTCCACGGCGAACGAACCACCGCGCAGGACCTTGTACTCGGGCCCGAAGAACACCTCCGAGTACTCCTTGTACGGGAAGGCCCGGAAGCCCGGGTACGGCAGGAAGTCGCTCGCCGTCCACTCCCAGACGTCGCCGATGAGCTGCCGTACCCCGAGCGGGGACGCGCCGGCCGGATAGCTGCCGGCCGGAGCCGGGCGCAGGTGCCGCTGGCCGAGGTTCGCGTGCTCGGGTGCCGGGTCGGCGTCGCCCCACGGGTAGCGCATCGAGCCGCCGGTCGCCGGGTCGAAGCGGGCCGCCTTCTCCCACTCCGTCTCGCTGGGCAGCCTGCGCCCGGCCCAGCGCGCGTAGGCGTCGGCCTCGTACCAGCACACGTGCAGCACCGGCTCGTCGGCCGGGACGACCTCGGTGACGCCGAACCGGCGGCGCAGCCACTGGGCGCCCTCCCGCCGCCAGAACAGCGGCGCGGTGATGCGCCGGCGGCGGATGTGGGCCCAGCCCTCCGGCGCCCACCAGCGTTCGGTGTCGTAGCCGCCGTCCTCGATGAAGGCCTGGTAGGCGGCGTTCGTCACGGGAGTGGTGTCGATGTGGAACGCGGCCACCTCGCGCACGTGCGCGGGCCGCTCGTTGTCGAGTGCCCACGGCTCGCCCGAGGTGCCCATGGTGAACGGGCCACCGGGGACGAGGACCTCGGCCGGTCCGGTGAGCAGCGGGGCCGGGCCGGGGTCGGGCGCGGTCAGGGCCTGCGGGCCCGGACGGAGCTGATGGGTGATCAGCATCGTCTCGTCGTGCTGTTGCTCGTGCTGCGCGATCATCCCGAAGGCGAAGCCCGCCTCGGTCAGCCGAGTCCCGTGCAGCGCGGTCCGCTCCAGCACGTCCAGCGCCCGCCCGCGCACGTCGGCGGCGTAGGCACGGGCCTCGTCCGGCGGCAGCAGCGGCAGGTTCGGCCGTTCGGCGCGCGGATGCTCGAAGGCGTCGTAGAGGCCGTCTATCTCGGGCCGGATCGCCTCCTGCCCCGCGACCGTGCGCAGCAGCCACTGCTCCTCCTGGTTGCCGATGTGCGCCAGGTCCCACACCAGCGGTGACATCAGGGGGGAGTGCTGCGCGGTGAGGTCGTGGTCCGTCACGCAGGTGGTGAGCAGGGTGGTGCGCTCGCGGGCGGCGGTGAGGGTGGTCAGCGCGCGCTCGCGCAGCGTCTCCGCGTCCGGGTCGGGCGCGGAACCGGCGGGTTTCGGGTCGATGGCGGACTCGGTCACAAGCGGATGTCCTTCCCGTGCGCGGAGGGGGCCTCGGCGGTCAGCCGGTCGAGCAGTACGTCGGCGGGACTGCGGGCCGGGAGCACATGGCGTTCCAGGTACCCCGCGACGGCGTCCCGGACCTCCGGTCCGGCGCCGAGCCGAGGCAGCGCGTCCAGGGCCGTGGTGAAGCAGACGACGGCGGCCTCGTGCAGCTCGGGGTCGGCCAGCCCGTCGCGGGCCGCCGCGGCCCACAGCGGATTGTGCGGCGCGGGCCGGCCCAGCGACCGCTCGGCCAGCGGCTTCACGGTGCGGTAGGCGGTCTCCGCGGCCTGTGCGTCGTCGAACAGGGCTGCCGTCACGGCGAGCGGGACGATCCAGCCGTCCTCACCCGGCTGCGCGTCGATCATGCGCAGCTCCAGGTGGCCGCGCGGTCGGACCGGCGGGAACAGGGTGGAGATGTGGTAGTCCAGGTCCTCGTGGGTCGGAGGTCTCGGTGCGCCCGTCCGGATCCACTCCCGGAAGGTGAGGTCGTCCGGCACCTCCCAGGGGCCGCTCTCCCGGCGGATGCACATCACCGGGGCGTCCAGCACGTGCCGGGCCCACGCGGTGCGCGGGTCGCCGTCAGGTGAGGGGGCGCCCGCCCGGCCCGGCCCGATCTGCGCCCACATCAGCTGCCGCGTGGAGCGCCAGCCCGTGGCCCGGTCCAGGGCGATCGGCGAGTTGGCGAAGGCGGCCACCAGGACCGCACCCAGGGTGTGCGCCAGCCACCAGCGCCGCCCGTGCCCCAGCGGGCCCGGTTCCTCGTACCCGGCGTCCAGGCACACCTGCACGGAGGCCGAGGAGCACATCATGCGGCGGCCGGACGGGCCGCTGCGGTCGAGATACGCCTCCATGGCGTCGTAGCGCGGCTGGTGCAGGTACCGGCGCGGCGGATGCCTCGGGTCGTGCCCGATGCCGAGCAGGCCGAGACCGTGGCCGCGCAGGACCGCGCGGACGGTGTCCAGGTCGGCGGAGACGATGCCGACGCATTCCGTCAGGGAGGCGGCGGGCGGCGAACTGAGCTCCAGCTGCCCGCCGGGTTCGACGGTGAGTGCCGATCTGAGGGACACGGCACGCAGGTCGGCGTACGCGGCTGCGAGACGTGCCGGTGTCACCGGGAGCTCCGGCTGACGCAGCTCGTGGACCAGCCATTCCACCTCGACCCCGAGCGTGCGCGGCGGGCCGGTCTTGAAGCAGATGCCCCGGACCAGGGCTTCCACCTCGGGTTCCGTGACTGCCGTGCGGGGCTGCGGGCAGCCACCCGCCGCGGCGGCGGATGAATCGGACATGTCGGGATCCTCCTGAGAGTCCACCATGCCACCGCTCCCGGCACGGGTCGTCCCGGGAGCGGCACTCGTCCCACCCAAGACGCTGCGACCGTTTCGCACAAGAGTGCACAACGGCGCGTTCGGTACGGGCAGGACCGGCTGTCCAGTTTTTCGTGCACCGGAAAACTCCGTTGCACCGCACGTCAAGCATCGCTCACGATGTGTTCATGAGCACCACGGGGAGACAGCGGGGGGTGCGCGTGGACGGTGCGCTCATGGCGTGCACGGGGGAGACGCCATGAGCGCCCGGCTGCGTGCGATCGCACAGGAGACCGAGGAGATCGTGGCGGCGGGCGCCTATCGGCGCGCCGACGGCCGCCAGGTGTCCCTCTCCGCGCGGATCGAGGCCGCCCGGGCGGGAACCCGCATGATCGGGCCGGACCCGATCCCGTCGCCCCCGGACCTGTCGGCCGCCCCAGCCGGCCGGGCGGCGATGCTGATCGAGGTCACGAGGGAGAGCAGTCTCGAGGCCGCGCGCCGGCTCGCCGCCGAGCCCGTCGCCGTCCTGAACTTCGCCTCCGCCCGCAACCCCGGCGGGGGCTACCTGAACGGCGCCCAGGCCCAGGAGGAGGCCCTGTGCCGGGCCTCCGCCCTGTACACCTGCCTGGCGGGGGCCCGGGAGTTCTACGACCACCACCGCGCCCACCGCGACCCGTTCTACACCGACCGTGTCATCCACGCGCCGGCCGTGCCGGTCTTCCGTGACGACCGGGCCCGGCTGCTCGACGAGCCCTACGACGTCGGATTCCTGACGGCCGCCGCGCCGAACGCCGGCGTCGTGCTGCGCACGGCGCCGGAGCGCGCCGCCGATTTGCCGCACGCCTTGGCGGTCCGCGCCGAGCGCGTGCTGGAGGCGGCCGCCGCGCACGGATACCGGCGCCTGGTGCTGGGCGCCTGGGGCTGCGGGGTCTTCCGCAACGACCCCGCGCAGGTCGCGGAGGCGTTCCGCGGCCTGCTGGGCCCCCGCGGGCGCTTCGAGGAGACCTTCGCACACGTGGTGTTCGGGATCCTGGACCGCACCCGCGGGCAGACCGTCCGGGTGGCGTTCGACCGGGCGTTCGCGCAGCCTCAGCTCCAGCCGTAGCGCTCCTGGAGCCGGTTGCGCACGAGATTGAAGCGGCCTCGGTCCAGCGCGCACGCCTCGCGACGCATGCCGTCCTCGTGCAGTCGCAGCACCCGGTCCACGTCGACCCACGAGTCGCGCCCCGACCGGTCCCACGGGCCACTGCCGATCGGCACCCACTCGCGGTCACCGTCGTGCCGCTTGCTGGACAGCTGCACGGCCAGGAAGGTGTCCGCCGCCTCGCGGGCGACCACCAGGACCGGCCGGTCCTTGCCGCGCCCGTCGTTCTCCTCGAACGGCACCCAGGTCCAGACGATCTCACCGGGGTCGGGGTCGCCGTCGTGGGCGGGCGAGTACTCGGTGCGCACCTGGCCGACCTCGTGCGGGTGGGCCTCGACGGTGGCGGTGGGGCCGTGGCGGCCGGGGTTGTCCTCTTCGGTAAACACAGTCACGGGGGGCACCTTAGAGGGTCCTGTCGTGACCGCGTCGGCCGCGTCGGGTGCCGCCTCCTCGCCCCGCTCCGCCCGAGAACCCCGCGCGGGCGGTGCCGCCGGCCTGTCCGGCGGTGAAGTCCCCCCGGAAGCAACCTTGTTGAGCGGTACCGCGAACGCCCTCGCTCCGGGACCCCCGGCGCACCGGCCCGGCGATCTCCGCCTCCGGCCGCGGAGTTGCCGGTCGGAACGACGCCGGCTCCCCGGTGAGTGCGCCGGCGTCGAAGTCGCCCGCCCCGGCCTCGTCCCCCTCCCGGGAGTTCCGTCCGCTCCGGCCTGCCCGACGCCTGCCGCCACCGCGGGCCTCCCGGTACCGGCGGCGCCGGCCACCCCGCGCCGAAGCCCCGGCCCCGTCGAGCCGTTCGTCGGGCGCGCGGTGGCGGCACCCGGCCTCCGCTGGCGCAGACGGCGGCGGTCACGGGCCGGCGTACCCGAACGCCGTCAGGCGACGGCCGCCGGCTCCTGCCCATGGTGCGGCGGCCACAGCTCGTGCCAGTGCAACTCGCTCTCCAACTGGGCCGCCAGCGAGATGAGCAGGGGCTCGCTGTTCGCCGGTCCGAGCAACTGCGCGCCGACCGGCAGCCCCGGACCGACGAAGCCGGCGGGGACGCTGACGCCGGGCCAGCCCAGCACGTTCCACGGCCAGGCGTACGGACAGGCGGCGATCATCGCCCGGTCGGTGGCCATCCCGCCGAGGTCCCGCAGCGCTCCGACCCGCGGCGGGGGAGCGGCCGTCGTGGGCGCGAGGACCACGTCGTACGACGCGAAGAAGCCTCCGACACGGCGGTGCAGCACCGCCTCCGCCCGGCGTGCCGCACGCAGCGGCGCCCCGCCGAGCAGCCGCCCGAGCCGGGCGGCGTCCCGGGTGCGCCGGTCCAGCAGCGCCGGGTGGGGCGCGTCGCGCACCCGCTCGGCGATGCCGGCGGTGGCGCGGGGCACGAAGGTCAGTCCGATCGGCCCGTAGGGCGGGTCGGCGCGCTCGACGACGTGCCCCAGCCCCTCCAGCCGCTCGGCGAGGCGCACCACCCGCTCGCGCACCGCGGGGTGCAGGCGCGCGGGTACCGCGGTGAACGGCGGACGCAGGGCCAGGGCGATGCGCAGCCGGCCGGGATCGCGGCCGGCGGCCGCGGCGGCGTCGATCCGAGGGGGCCGGTGCGGGTCGCGGGGGTCGTTGCCGCTCGCGGCGTCCAGCAGCAGGGCCGCGTCGGCGACGGTGCGGGCGAGGGTGCCGTTGACGGTGATGCCCTGGAAGGACTCGCCCAGGGGCCAGGTGGAGATCCGGCCGCGCTGCGGCTTGATGCCGACCAGGTGGGTCCACGAGGCGGGGATGCGGACCGAGCCGGCCCCGTCGGAGCCGAGCGCCGCGGGAACCAGCCCGGCGGCGACCGCGGCGGCGGAGCCCCCCGAGGAACCGCCGGGCGTGTGGCCGTGGTGCCAGGGGTTGCGGGTGGCGCCGAAGGCAGGCCCCTCGGTGAACGGCCACTGCCCGAACTCGCAGGTGTTGGTCTTGCCGACGATCACCGCGCCGGCGGCGCGCAGCCGCCGGACCGCCTCGCCGTCCTCGGCGACGGCCGGGTGGTCGCCGCCGCAGCCGAAGGCGGTCGGTTCGCCCGCCACGTCCATGTCGTCCTTGACCGCCACGGGCACCCCGAGCAGCGGGCGCCGCACCCCCGCGGCCAGCTCCGTGTCGGCCGCGTCGGCCTCCGCCAGCGCGGCACTCGCCCGCACGATCCGGAAGGCGTTGAGGGTGCCCTGCGTCGCCTCGATCCGCGCGAGGGTCTCCTCGACGAGCCGGCGGGAGCTCACCTCGCCCACGGCCAGCGCGTGGGCGGTCTCCGCCAGGCCTGCACAGCGGTCGAGGGTCATGCGCGCACCTCCGGGACTCCGTCGTCTACCGAACGGTAACCTCTGGTGGTGCGTCAGGGGAACGCCTCTCGCGGCCCGTTCGCGCTCCGATCGCGGCGCAGTGCGCGTCGAGCCCCCGCCCCGTCGTCGTGGCTGCGGCCGGGAGCGGGGTCAGGCGCCGGGCCTCAGCCGGCGCAGGGTGGCGGCGAAGTCCTCGGCCATCTCCAGTCGGGCCCGCAGCGTCCGGCAACGGGCGTCGGCCACCGCGCGGTAGGAGTCCAGCCGTTCGCGCAGCAGCCGGAGCTCCTCACCGGCGGGCGGGCCGTCGGCACCGGTCAGCCGGTCGGTGACCTGGAGCAGGTCCCGCATCTCCTCCAGGGAGAAGTCCAGCGGCTTCATGCGCCGGACCACCATCAGGCGCTCGACGTCGGACTCCGTGTACAGGCGGAAGCCCCCCTTGCTGCGCGCGGAGGGGGTCACGAGACCCACCTCCTCGTAGTGGCGGATGGTGCGCAGCGAAAGGCCGGTCCGTTCGGCGACCTCGCCGATCTGCATCTGCCGCTCGCTCGTCACCGGCCGTCTCCTCGGGGTCTCCGACACTTTCCGAACAGGGCAGGCACTCGGTCCACGTGAGAACAATCACAGGTCCTCGACGGCTGTCGACCTGGGTCTTCGCCTGCGCAGCACAAGCCGCACGTCGCACTCTGCCCTTACGTCAGGGTAGAGTTCCGGGGCGTGCCCGGCCTTCGACGGTCGACGGCACCCGAAGGCTTCCGGGCAATGATGCCCGATCGGCGGTCCGCGGACCGCCGCGCTGCCCGGCACGGCTCCCGGCGAGACGGCCGGGCCGCCGGAGCGGTCTCCCCGCCCTGCGGAATCAGGTACGACGCGCGCGCGTGCAGCGGCATGGACGTGGGCGCCCCACACGGAAACGGTTGCATGTCCTCACCGCTGTCCGCGGCCTCCGGGCTGCGTCTGTCCAGGCCCGACTGGCTCTCCTCCCCGAAGGTCTTCCGTACCGAGGTGCTGGCCGGCCTGGTGGTGGCGCTGGCCCTGATCCCGGAGGCCATCTCCTTCTCCATCATCGCCGGCGTCGACCCGAGCGTCGGCCTGTTCGCCTCGTTCACCATGGCCGTGGTGATCTCCGTCGTGGGCGGCCGGAAGGCGATGATCTCTGCGGCGACCGGCGCGGTCGCTCTGGTCATCGCCCCCCTCAACCACCAGTACGGGCTCCAGTACCTGGTCGCGGCCGTCGTCCTGGCCGGCGTGTTCCAGGTCGCCCTGGGCGCGCTGGGGGTGGCCCGGCTGATGCGGTTCGTGCCGCGCAGCGTCATGGTCGGCTTCGTCAACGCCCTCGCCGTGCTGATCTTCATGGCACAGGTGCCGGAGCTGCTCGACGTGCCCTGGGCGGTCTACCCGCTCGTCGTTGCCGGGCTGACGCTGATGGTGCTGTTCCCCAAGGTCACGAAGGTGGTTCCGGCCCCCTTGGTCTCGATCATCGTCCTGACCGTGATCACCGTCGCGGCCGGGATCGCGGTGCCGACCGTCGGTGACAAGGGCGCGCTGCCCTCGACCCTGCCCGTGCCGGGTCTGCCCGACGTGCCGTTCACCCTGGAGACCCTGAAGATCATCGCGCCGTACGCGCTCGCCATGGCGCTGGTCGGTCTGATGGAGTCGATGATGACCGCGAAGCTGGTCGACGACATCACCGACACCCGCTCCGGCAAGACCCGCGAGGCCGTCGGCCAGGGCATCGCCAACATCGTCACCGGCTTCTTCGGCGGCATGGGCGGGTGCGCCATGATCGGCCAGACGATGATCAACGTGAAGGTGTCGGGGGCGCGCACCCGTCTGTCGACGTTCCTCGCCGGCGCGTTCCTGATGGTGCTGTGCATCGTCTTCGGGCCGGTGGTCTCCGACATCCCGATGGCTGCCCTCGTCGCCGTCATGGTGATGGTGTCCTTCGCGACCTTCGACTGGCACTCCGTGGCGCCCAGGACACTGCGCCGCATGCCGCTGGGCGAGACGGTCGTCATGGTGACCACCGTCGCGGTCGTGGTCGCCACCCACAACCTCGCCATCGGCGTCGTGGTCGGCTCCGTCACCGCCATGGTGATCTTCGCCAAGCGTGTGGCCCACCTCGCCGAGGTCTCCGGCGTCGTCGACCCGGACGGAAACCAGGTCGTCTACGCGGTGACCGGCGAGCTCTTCTTCGCCTCCTCCAACGACCTCGTCCACCGGTTCGCCTACCGGGACGACCCCGACGACGTGGTCATCGACCTGTCCGACGCCCACATCTGGGACGCCTCCTCCGTCGCGGCCCTGGACGCGATCGAGACCAAGTACGCCCAGCGCGGCAAGAAGGTCACCATCGTCGGCCTGAACGAGCCCAGCGCCCAGATGCACGAGAAGCTGGCCGGCCGGTTCGCCGGCAGCCACTGACGACCACCCGCGAGGCCGCCCCTCCCGGCCGTCCACGGCCGGGAGGGGCGGCCTTCGCCGTCCCGGGCCCGCCGCTGCCGCGGGGAGGAGCAGACATGGGCGCACGGCGCGGATCGGGCCCGACTCGGGCGTTTTCGTACGAACGGGAGCTCGCTCACTCCGGGACGATCCGGCCGGCGTCATGACCATGACCCGCAGTTGCTGCATCAGGGGCGCGTGCATCGGCCCGTCGGCGCGATAGAAAGGAGTCATGCGGGAGCATGAGGCCCTGACCGAGGGCGTGGATGATGTGGACGCGGTCACCCGTGCGGTGCTGACGGCGTCCAGGCTGCTGGTGGCGGTGTCGGCGCGGTCGTTGGCCGCCGTCGAGGAGCGCGTGACGCTTCCGCAGTTCCGGATGCTGGTGGTGCTGTCGACGCGGGGCGCCACGAAGCTGGTGGCGCTGGCGGAGCTGCTGCAGGTGGCGCCGTCGACCGCCATGCGGATGGTGGACCGCCTGATCGCGGCCGGGCTGGCGGACCGGCAGGTCAACCCGGACAACCGGCGCGAGACGCTGCTGCAGCTGACCGAGGAGGGGCGGAGCACCGTCGCCGAGGTCACCGCCCGGCGGCGGGCCGAGATCGCCGCGATCGTGGAGCGGCTGGACGCCGACCGGCGGGCGGCCCTGGTCGAGGCCCTGACCGCGTTCAACGAGGTCGGCGGCGAGCCGCCCGTCCCGGCCGCCGACGATCTGGAGATGTTCCCGCTGGGCTGGGCGGACGCCGCGGCCAGGCGCGACGGCTGACGACCGGGCCCGCGCCGCGCCGCCGTGCCACGCCCGCTCAGTCGGGCTGCGGTGCGGCGGCGGAGCCGTCCGCCGAGGGGAGCGCCGCGGGGCCGGTCGCGTGAGGAGCCGGCGGGGCCACCTCCGACTGCCTCGGGGTGGCGTCCGCGGAGGTGCCCGACTCCTCCGGCCCGTCCACGGGCGCACCCGACCACAGGACGAGCAGCAGGGTCACGGCCGCTGCCGTTCCGCAGACCCGGACCAGACGCCGCCGGCGGGCCGGACCGTCCAGGTCGCGCCACGCGGTGACGGGGGTCTCGTGCGGCTCCCAGAGGTCGCCGACCGGGTGCCGCAGAACCTCGGGCCGGGGTGCGGACGGCGGCCGCACCGGCGCACCTTCGGTGCGGGCCCGGGCGGACGGCTCGGTGGGCGCCGTGCCCCCGCGCGGGTGGGCGCACTCCCGCAGGAACCGGTCCCACGGGTCGTCCGGCAGACCTCGGACCGGATCCCGCCTGTCCGGATCGTCGCCGCGGCCGGGTTCTCTCGTGCTCAAACCGTCCCCCTCCTGGGTGCCGAGTCGGTGTCCCGCGCCGGTCAGGCCGGGCGGTGTCCGACCGCCGCCGCCAACCGCACGAACGGGATCCGCCGACCCGCCTCGCGGAACGAGGCCGCGCCGCCGTCGACCGGGAACCCCATGAACGCACACAGCCGGCGGGCCGTGCCCGGATGTCGCTGCGCGTAGCCGGCCATGGTCTCGGCGCCGTCGTCGGCGGAGAGGAAGTGCGCCGTCACCGGTATGTGGCGGTTGCCGACCTGGATGAGCGTGTGCGGCTGCCGACGGAGATTGAGGTACCAGTCCGACGACGGGCCGAACCCCGAGGCGACGGTCCACGACGCGCCGCCCTGATCCCTGGTGACGACCTCCAGCACCACCTGCCGGTCGATGCCGGTCGTGCGTCCGACATGGTGCAGGAGCAGCAGCCGCTGCCGGAACAGCGGCGCCAGCCCCGCCCGGAACGCCAGGATCGGCAGGCGCGCGGCGGTCCTGCGCCAGCCGCGGGGGAGCCGCGGGCGGCGGTGGTGCGAGGTGTCGGTTGGCGCCATCTGTCCTCCGCCGGTCACCGGCCCCGACGGCAGGAATCGATCGAGTAACGGACCGAGCGCCTGCCGCGGACCTGCAGAAACATTTGCATAGCCTAAAGGAAGGGGAGGGGTGCCCGCTCGACGAGCGGGTGGCGGCTCCTGGAACCCGAGGAGTGCTGGAGTACGCCATGACCGAGAAGAAACAGCCGGCCAGTACCGAGGTGCTGTCCTGGATGCCGATCGGTGTCATGGCGGTCGTGGCCGGCGTGGATCTCCTGGCCGGGCCCGAGATCGGCTTCCTTCCCCTGGTGTCCCTCGGCCCCGCCTTCGCCGGA
Source organism: Streptomyces actuosus (assembly GCF_016921115.1). Lineage (GTDB taxonomy): Bacteria > Actinomycetota > Actinomycetes > Streptomycetales > Streptomycetaceae > Streptomyces > Streptomyces actuosus_A. The sequence goes on along the minus strand of NZ_JAFFZS010000001.1, from coordinate 380,003 downwards.
CTGGTCGGCGGATGGCGCCGCACGGCGATCATCGGACTGGCGGCCCTGCTGCTGTGCCTGGCACTCGGCGCCTACGACGGGCTGCTGGAGGGGCGGCGGGCGGTCACCGCCATGGCCTCGGTCGCCGGGGTGACCTGCGCCGGCGTCGCCGCCGCCGTGATGCGGGGCCGGCGCGAGGCGGAGCTGGCCAACGTCCGTTCCATCGCCGAGGTCGCCCAGCGCGTGTTGCTGCGCCCCGTCCCGCGCACGGCCGGCCCGCTGCACGCGGCCGTGTCGTACACCTCGGCCGTGGCCGATGCCAGGATCGGCGGCGATCTGTACGAGGTGGTCGCCTCCCCGCACGGGGTGCGCGTCATCGTGGGTGACGTGCAGGGCAAGGGTCTCGCGGCGGTCGAGACGGCCGCCGTCGTACTCGGCGCCTTCCGGGAGGCCGCCCACGACGAACCGGAACTGGCGGGGGTCGGCGAGCGGCTGGAGCGCAGCATCGCCCGAGAACTGGAGGGGGAGAGGTTCGTCACCGCCGTCCTCGCCGAGGTCCGGTCGGGCCACGAGGTGGTGTTCCTGAACCACGGCCATCCGGCGCCGCTGCTCGTCCACCGGGACGGCACCGCGGAGTACCCCGAGCCACCCGCCCGCGCGCTGCCGCTCGGCCTCGGCGCGCACGGAGTCGAGCCCCCGCACCCGTACCGCGTCGGCTTCCGGCCCGGCGATCAGCTCCTGCTGTACACCGACGGCGTCACCGAGGCCCGGGACGCCGAGGGCGTGTTCTACCCGCTGGAGGAGCGGGCCCACCTGCTGAAGGACCCGGAGGCGCGCAGCGCCCTGGACGCGTTGCGCGCGGACGTGGTCCGGCACTGCGGCGGACCGCCGCGGGACGACGCCGCCATGCTGCTGCTGCGCTACCACCGCCACGGCGGGAGCGAGGACGCGCCCGCTGCGGCCGCCTGAGGCTTTTGCATAATGCAAGAGAGTCGTGACGACGGGGCGGCTTGCACGGACGGAACGACGGTGAGGACGGAACGGGCATGCGCCGATGGCGTCGACGGCCGGAAACGGTCGCCCCGCATCTGCTGGCGCACCTGAGGGAGACCGTCTGGGGACCCGCGGAGTTCGTCGGGGCACCCCCGTGGCGACTGGTCGCAGAGGGGCTGCTGACCGGACTGCTGGGCGCGGCGGCGATCGTCGGGGGGACGGTCGCGGGCGCCTGGTACGCGCTGCCGTCGCTCGCCTCCGGTGAGGGCGCCCTGGTGTGTGCCGGTGCGACGGTGCTCTACCTGGCCCTGATCGGCGCGGGGCGGGCCCTGATCGGTATCGCCGCGGTCCTCGGTGTCTGCCTCGCCCTCCAGGCACCCCAGGCCGCCGCCGGGGTGGTCCTGGCCGAACGTGGACGCGTGCAGGCGGTCGAGGTGACCTCCGTGCAGCGTGGCCCCGGCGTGACGGCGGCACACGGACGCACCTTCTGCTCCGTGTCCGACGGCGGAGTCGCCCTGGACGTCCACATCTGGCGCGGCTGCGACGACGCCACACGGCCCGGAGACACCGTCGCCGTGGTCTACGACCCCAAGGGCCGGATCCCGCCGCGCGGAGTGGGCGGGGACCTGTCCTGGCGGGGGCCGCTGAGGGGCCTGGCGGGTACGACCGGCGCTCTGGTCGCCGCCTGCGTGCTCGCGGTCGTCCGATCCTGCCGGATCACACCGGCCGAGCCGGGCTGAGCGACCGGCGGCCGGTGGCGCCCGTACGGCCCGTCGGGTGTGTCGGCCGCCTTCTGTGCCTGCGTGTGCCGTCCGCGTCTCGTGCGCAGCCCTCTGACGCACCTCAGCCCGCCGTCCACGGGCGCCCGCGTCCCTCGCGGTCCGGGCCCGCCCGCGGCGTCTGCCCTGGCGGCCTCCTGCGGCGCCGGTCCCCTGCGCCGCCCGCAGGGTGCGCCCACCGGCGTTCCTGCGCCGCCCGCAGGGTGCGCCCACCGGCGTTCCTGCGCCGCCCGGGGGCGTTCGGCGTGTGTCACCCCGGCCTCCGCCCCGTGCGCGGCGCGTGCCGTTCCGTGCCGCCGCGCCTGGGCGGCCCTCCCGTGGCACCCGCCGGCTCGCCGACCTCCTGCCCTTGCTGCCCCTGCCGCGCCTGCCTCCGCGCGGCATCGCCGGCCTCCCGTGCCCACGCCTTCGGCGTGCCGGTGGTGCCCGAAGAGCGCTGCCTCCCCGGGCGCGGCGTCGTGCTGCGCCCGGGGAGGCAGCGGTCCGAGGGGCCGGAGCGGAGCGCGGGTCGCGTCCCCCGGGACGTCAGACGGTGCCGTGCACCTGCCGGGCGGGGGTCCGGCGGACGGACGGCCTGCGGTACGGCTCCGACCCTGTCGTGTGCAGGGCGCGCAGCGCCGCCTGGTGACTGAGCCAGCCGACGGGCTTCCCGCCGGGGCCGTCCAGGACGGGTACACCGGTTCCGGGCGCCGTGACCAGCTGGCGCAGGGCCTGGGCCAGCGGCTCGTCCGCGGTGACGGGCTGGGGGACGTCGGCGAGCCGCCCGACGTCCAGCGGAGCACCGTCCGGCTGCTCGGCGAGGCTCTCCGCGACCGCCTGCGCCGTGACGACGCCGCGGTAGCGGCCGGACGCGTCGAGCACGGGGAGCGCACCGTGCCCGGACAGGCTCAGCAGGTCGGCGGCGTCGGTCAGCGGGGTGGTGGAGGACAGGGGGGAGGGGAGCGGTTCCATGACCGCCTCGACACGCTGACCGCCGATGCGGGCGCCGGGGGCCGGGCCCTCCAGGTCGATGCCGCGGCGCCGCAGCTTCAGCGTGTAGATCGTGTCCCGGGACAGCAGGCGGCTGGTGGCGGTGGCCAGCACGATGGCCAGCATCAGCGGCAGAATGATGGAGTACTCGCCGGTCAGCTCGAAGAGGATGACCACGGCAGTGATGGGTGCCCGGGAGGCGCCGGCGAAGACGGCACCCATGCCGACCAGGGCGTACGCCCCGACCGGGCCGGCCTGCTGGGGCAGCACCTCCTGCACGCCCGCGCCGTAGGCGGCGCCGAGCATCGCCCCGATGAACAGGCCGGGTGCGAAGACGCCGCCCGAGCCGCCGATGCCGATCGTCAGGCTGGTCGCCACCACCTTGCCCACCAGGAGGAGCAGCAGGAAGGCCACCGCGTACCCACCCTCGGTGGCCTTCTGCAGGACGGGGTAGCCGACGCCGTACATCTCCGGCAGGAGGAGCAGCACCACGCCCAGGGCCAGTCCGCCGACCGCGGGACGCAGCCACTCGGGGCCGCGCCAGGCCCAGTCGCAGGCGTCCTCGATCAGGTACAGCAGGCGGGTGAAGCCGACGCCGACGCCTGCGGCGATCACACCGAGCAGCGCGAACAGGCCGAACTGGGCGATGTGGTCGACGTGGAAGTCGGGCAGTTCGAGGAAGGCGGTGTCGCCGAAGGCCGCGCGGCCGATGACGCTCGCGGTCACACTGGCCAGCACCGTCGCGCCGAAGGCTTCGGCGGAGAAGGTGCCGAGGATCAGTTCCATGGCGAAGAAGACCCCCGCCAGCGGCGCGTTGAACGTGGCGGCGATGCCGCCCGCCGCGCCGCACGCGACCAGCAGCTTCATCCGCGTCTCGGTCACCCGGGCCATCCGGCCGAGCGTCGAGCCGAGCGCCGAGCCGATCTGCACGATGGGGCCCTCGCGGCCGACGGAGCCGCCCGAGCCGATGGTGAGCGCGGAGGCCAGCGTCTTGACCACCGCCACCTTGGGGCTGATCCGGCCGCCGCGCTGGGCGACCGCGAGCATCACCTCGGGCACGCCGTGTCCGCGGGCCTCCTTGGCGAACCGTTGCACCAGCGGCCCGTACAGCAGGCCACCGAGCACGGGCACGATCAGTACGAAGTACGGCCCGAGCCACGGCACGCTCGGATGGGCGGAGCCCGGGGCTGCGGCGTAGTCCTCGTGGCCGGAGAAGACGCGTGTGAACGTCTGGATGCACCAGCGGAAGACGATCGACCCCGCGCCTGCTCCGGCGCCGATCACCACGGCGAAGACCATCAGTCCCCAGGGCGCACCGCGCAGTGAATCCATGAGTCGGCGGCGGGGTGGGATGTCGTTGTCGCTCGCTGTGGTGAACCCACGGGTCGTGTCCTCGGTTGCCGGTGTGGCAGTCATCGGTTCTCCTCCCTTACTTTTGCATTATGCAAAACGAGTCAAGTCGGGGGCCCGCCGGGGCTGGGCCACACGAGTGAGCCGGGGAGGCGAAGAGGTCTTCGACGAGAGGGTGTTCGAGGGGTGAGTTCCCTGTTCTTACCGGGACTTGAACCCATCTTTGCATCATGCAAAATACGATGGCGGCGCATGACGCAATCGATCCGGGGGGATCTGGGGCATGAGTGACCGTGTCGCGCGCCGTCGCGCACGACGTCTCGCCGTCGCAGGGGTCGTCGTCCTTGCGTTGGCGGGGACGAACGGGCCGTGGCTGTACCGCTTCGGCAGTGAGAAGTACCACCAGTACGAGATCAACAGATCGGAGTACAAGGCCGCGAACGGTCACTGGGACGTCGTCGACGTCCCCGAGGAGTTCCGGCAGAACACCATCCACGGGGCCCTGCTGAACACGGGCAAGGTGCTGCTGGTGGCGGGGTCGGGAAACAACCTCGACAACTTCGACGCCAAGCGCTTCACCAGCGTGGTGTGGGATCCCGTGAAGAACACCTTCAAGAAGATCCACACCCCGAACGACCTGTTCTGCACCGGTCACATCCACCTGGCCGACGGCAGGCTGCTCTTCGCGGGCGGCACCAAGCGCTACGAGAAGCTCAAGGGTGACGTGACCAAGGCCGGCGGCCTGATGATCGTCCACAACGAGGACCCCGACAAGGCGGTGGACCTGCCCGCGGGCACCGCCTTCGTCGGCCGGGACAACCACAAGACGTTCATCGCCAAGGACGCCGCCCACGTCCCGCCGGCCAAGAAGGTCTTCGACAAGGGGACCGGGCGGTTCCTGCGCACCGAGGCAAGTGTCGACCGCGTCTACGTCGAGGCCGCCCGACGGGGGAAGCGGTACGAGACCGGCACCCAGGAGAACTACCGCGTCAAGGGCCTGACCGGCACCGACGCCCGCAACGTCTACGGCATCGCCAACAAGCTCGGCCTGGACAAGAAGGATTTCCAGGGCATCCGCGACGCCTACGAGTTCGACCCGGCCACCGAGCGGTTCACCAAGGTCCGGTCGATGCACGAGGCCCGCTGGTACCCGACCCTGACGCGGCTCCCGGACGGCCGGGTGCTCGCCCTGTCCGGCCTCGACGACATCGGCCAGGTGGTGCCGGGCAAGAGCGAGATCTACGACCCGGCGACCCGGACCTGGACGTACAGCGGCAGGGTCCGCCAGTTCCCCACCTACCCGGCGGTCTTCCAGCTGCCCGACGGCTCGTTCTTCTACTCGGGCTCCAACGCCGGATACGGACCGGACGACGTGGGCCGCACGCCGGGGATCTGGCACCTCGACACCAACACGTTCACCGAACTGCCCGGCCTGGACGACGCCGACCTCATGGAGACCTCCGGCACGGTGATGCTGCCGCCCGCCCAGGACGAGCGGTTCATGGTCGTCGGCGGCGGAGGGGTCGGGGAATCGACGAAGGCGTCGAGGAAGACCCGCGTCATCGACCTCTCACAGGCCCGCCCCTCCTTCGTGGACGGCCCGGAACTGGACAAGGGCACCCGCTACCCGGAGCTGTCGATCCTGCCCGACGACACCGTGCTGATCACGGGCGGTTCCCAGGACTACCGGGGCCCCGCCGCCGAGAACATCCTCCAGGCGCGCATCTACGACGCGCGGTCCGGTCGCATGCGCCGGGTGGCGGATCCGGAGGTCGGCCGCAACTACCACTCCGGTTCGATCCTCCTGCCCGACGGCCGGGTCATCACCTTCGGCGGCGACTCGCTCTTCGCCGACCGGGCCAAGACCCGCCCCGGGACGTTCGAACAGCGCCTGGAGATCTACACCCCGCCCTACCTGTACCGGGACGCGCGCCCGTCACTGACCGGCGGTCCCACCACCGTCCGGCTGGGATCCACCGCCACCTTCTCGACCCCGCACGCCTCGGTGATCAGAACGGCCCGCCTGATCCACCCCAGCTCCACCACACACGTCACCGACGTCGAGCAGCGTTCCATCGCCCTCGGCGTGAAGAGGACGGCCGACGGCAAGGGCATCCGGGTCACCGTGCCGAAGAACCGCGACCTCGTCCCGGCCGGCTGGTACATGCTGTTCGTCACGGACGACCAGGGCACGCCGTCCGTCGCCCGCTGGGTGCGGGTGCCGTGACCGGGGGCGTCCGGGGCGCCACCCCGCGCACCTCGGTACGTCCCCCCTGACCGCGCCCCGGCGCCGTCCGTCCCGGCAGCCGCCGGGACGGACCCGACCCCTCGGCGCGCCCGCGCCACTCGCCACGCGCCGGGGCAGGGGCGGCCCGGGTCCGGCCCGCGCCGCCGCCCGTTCCACGCGGGCCGGGTCCGGGGCGGCCGGGCTCAGGACGCGGCCGGCGGGATGTTCTGGTTGGCGTGGAAGAAGTTGTCCGGGTCGTAGGCGCGCTTGACGGCGGCCAGCCGCTCGTAGTTGCCGCGGTAGGTGCCCTGGACGCGCTCCGGGCCCTCCTGCTCGCCCAGGAAGTTGATGTAGGAGCCGCCCATGGAGGTGGGGTGCAGGTCGGTCCAGTAGTCGACGCACCACCGGCGGATCAGGTCCGCGTTCGCGGGATCGGGGTCGATGCCTCCGATCACGCCCGACCAGACGGCGTCCCGGTAGGCCCAGGCCGTCTCGTCCGCGCCCACCCGGTGGACGGCGCCGTCCACCGGGTACAGGTGCATGGTCGACAGGTCGGTCGGCAGGTTCTCGCCGTACTTCTCGTGCACCGCGACGGCCTCGTCGGGGATCGCGTCGAAGAAGTCTCCGCGCCAGTACCACTGGAGGCCCTTGGGGATCAGGGCGTCGAACATGCTCTGCAGGGCCGGGTAGGGCATGGGGGTGGTGAAGTGGAAGGCGGGCGGCCCCGGCTCGTTCACCACGGTCAGCACGTCCTCCAGGGGCTTCTGCTCGGGGTCACCGGTGTAGCACCAGACCACGCCGCACATCTTCTGCCCGTGGATGGGCTCCGGGAAGGGCGGCCCGGGCGGGACGACCAGCAACGCGAAGAAGCCGTAGAGCTCCTCGGGCGCGGCCGGCAGGAACTCGCGGTACCACCGCAGCACGTCCCGGGTCCGGTCGACGGGCCACACGGTCACCCCCACCCCGACGGTGTCCACCGGCTCCAGCCCGAAGGTGAAGGAGGTGACCACCCCGAAGTTCCCGCCGCCGCCCCGCAGCGCCCAGAAGAGGTCCGCGTCCCGCTCCGCGGAGGCGGTGACGAACGTGCCGTCGGCGAGGACGACGTCGGCGGACAGCAGGTGGTCGATCGTCAGGCCGTACCGGCGGGTCAGGTACCCGTGCCCGCCGCCGAGGGCGAGTCCGCCCACGCCGGTCGTCGACATGATGCCGGCCGGCACGCCGAGGCCGAACGAGTGGGTCGCGTGGTCGACGTCGCCGAGCTGGCTGCCGCCTCCGACCTGCGCGGTCCGCGCCTCGGGGTCGACGCGGACCCCGCGCATGGGTGACAGGTCGAGCACCAGTCCGCCGTCGACCAGGCACAGCCCCGGACCGCTGTGGCCGCCGCCCCGCACCGACAGCTCCACCCCGTGCTCCCGGGCGAAGGCGACGGCGGTGCGGACGTCCGCGGCGTCGACGCACCGGGCGACGGCCGCCGGCCGTCGGTCGATCATCGCGTTGTAGATGCTGCGGGCCTCGTCGTAGCCCGGGTCCTGGGGGGCGAGGACGGGGCCCCGCATGGTGTCGCGCAGGTTCTGCAGCGCGGTGTCGTCGATGCCGCTCATGGTCGAACACCCCTGTCGAGAGACGGTCTCGGAGGGGCAGCGGGGCGCGCGTCCGGGCGGGCGGCGGGGCGTGTGCGGTATGCGTTAGCGCCTCGGTCGGTACGTGCGACGCGCAGAGGCGCTGCCCCCTCCAGTCTCCGCCACCCGGCGGCGCAGCACATCTCGATGGGTGCCCGCAGCCGTCGCCCCGGCCCGGCATCGGAACGCCCGGCGGTGGTGACGCCCGACGGGGGAGGCGGCCCGGGCTGCGTCCGGGCGTTGCGTCAGAGGTGGGTGCGGTGGCGGTGTGCGGCCTGCGCGGCGGGGCACCGGTCCTCGCAGGATCCGCTGCCGGGCCGACGGCCCGCTCCGCCACGACGGCCCCCGGCGCGGCGGTCGTCGGCAGCGAGGCGCGGGCGGGCGGTGGAAGCGGCCGACGGCCGGCGTGCCGCTCGCTCCGGTGATCCCTGCCGCGTTCACTCCTGGACGCCGAGCGGTCCGGCCGACCGTCGGCCCGACTCCCCCGGAGGCATCATTGCACAGTGCAAACTAGGTGTGTCGGGGATCCGTGCAATCCCGTGCTCGGCCAGCGGGCCGACCGACAGACCCGCGGCGCGGCAGTGCGCGACGAGGCCGGGCAGCGCTCCGAGCGCGGCACGCCAACTGCCGGGCGCGGAGGTGCGGTCGGTGTCGTGCAGCAGGAGCGTCCCCCCGCCCCGCAGATCCGCCGCGGCCGTGGCCTCCACCGTGGCAGGCGTGGCGTCCGCCCGCCAGTCCCGGCCCCATGCCGTCCACAGCACCGGCCGCAGCCCCACCCGGTGGGCGGCTGCCCAGCGGGCGGACGTCAGGATGCCGTAGGGCGGGCGGTACCAGCACGGGCGCCGGCCGGTCAGGTCGTGCACGGCATCGGCCGTCCGCGCGACGCCGCGCAGCTCCCGGGCCGGCGCCGGCAGCCACGGGCGGTCGTGACTCCAGCCGTGCACCGCGAGTTCGTGCCCGCGCCGGACGGTCTCCCGGGCGACGGCCGGATGGCGTACGACGGCCTCGCCGAGGAGGAAGAAGGTCGCCCGCACCCCGAGCTCGTCCAGTGCGTCCAGGAACAGCGGCGTGGACACCGGGTCGGGCCCGTCGTCGAAGGTGAGCGCGACGTGGTCCGGGCGTCCCGTCCCGGCCAGACGCGGGAAGCAGCAGCGGCGCACCGCCGGCAGCCAGGTGGCCGCCGGTCCGATGTGGGCGGCGGCCAGCGCCGCGCACGGCACCAGCACCGCCCCCGCACGCCGCGTCGCCGACGGGCCGGACCTCCTCGCCATCACCCTGCCTCTCCGCTGTGCCGTCACGGTTCCGGGAAAGCCGCCCGTGCCGTACCCGTGTACGGATCCAGCGGCCCGGCCGGCGCGGCGTCCCACCCGCCGCCCACCGAGGGGGCCCGGGCCAGACCGACGCTGCCCAGGCCGATGAGCGCCACCCCGATCGTCTCGGGCACCAGCCGCGCCCCCAGCATCACGTGCTCGTCGAACAGCGCCCACCCCAGAGCGACGCCGGTGAGCGCGTCCCCGAGGGTGAGCGCGGGCTGCGACACCGTCAGGCTCCCGGCGTGGAACGCGCTCTGCAGCAGCAGGAAGGCCGGCAGCCCGACGGCCGCGGTGGCGTACGGCGGCCACGGGGACAGCACCGTCCCCACGCCCTGGGGCAGCCTGCCCATGACCTCCTTGAGCAGCGCAGCCGTGCCCGCGAAGAGCACCGCGGACGCCGGCCCGAGCAGCGCGGCGCGCGGCGGGCCCCGCACGAGGCGGGCGGCCACGAGCAGCAGCACCACGGCCCCCAGCAGGGCCCCGCCCGCCGGCAGCCAGCGTTCGGGCAGCGCCGTGGAGCGGCCCTCGGCGGGCGCCGCCGTCGCCAGGAACAGCGCCATGCCCACGGCCAGCGCAGTGAACGCGTACCAGGTGTGTCCGCCCGGCCGCCGGCGGAAGACCACGCTGCCCACCGCGAGGGTGAACAGAAGCTCGCTCGCCGGCAGTGGCTGGACCAGTGACAGACCGCCGACGGCGAGCGCCGACGCCTGCAGCACGGCCGACACGGCCAGCAGCGCGGCACCGGCCGGCCACGCCGGCCCGGCCGGCACGTGTGCCGGCCGGCGCAGTGCGGAGCGCGCCCCCCTGCCCCCAGCGGGCCCGTCCGTGGCGGCCCGGCGCTGCAGCACCGAGGCGGAGGCGTTCGACAGCGCGGCCAGCAGGGCCAGGACGACGGTGGGGCCGGGCACGCGGCGCCTATCCGAACACGCCGGCGAGCCGCCGGTACAGTCCGGGAGCCGCCCCGCGCACCCGGACGGGCAGCCGCAGCCAGCCGGGTACGTAGACCTCGTCCTTGCCCCGCAGCACCGCGTCCCGGACCGCCTCCGCCACCCGCTCGGGCGGCATCGGGCGGGGCCTCGACCGGTGGTAGGGCACCCCGCGGTGCTCGAAGAACGGCGTGTCCACCACACCCGGGACCACATGGGTGACGCCCACGCCGGTGCCGCGCAGCTCGTAGCGCAGGGCATCGGCGAACGGCCCGAGTGCAGCCTTCACGGCCGAGTACACCGCTTCCCCGCGCACCCCGACGGAGCCCGCGAGGGAACCGATCAGCACCACGCGCCCGGATCCCGCCGCCACCATGTGCGGCACGGCCGAACGCACCAGGCGCAGCGTGGCGAGCAGGTCGACGTCGACGAGTTCCTCGATCGCGGGCCCCGGCATGGCGGTGAAGTCGCCGGCCCAGCCCACGCCGGCGCCCGCCACCAGCACGTCCAGCCCGCCCGCACGGTCCAGGGCGAAGTCCACCAGTTCCTGCTCGGCGCCGCGCCGGGCGAGGTCCGCCGGGAACAGCGCGGTTCGGCCCGGGGGCGCGACCTGCTCCAGTCGGTCCGCATCGCGCCCGGTGAGCACCAGATGCCAGCGGCCCTCGGCCGCCAGCCGGCGGGCGACGGCGGCGCCGATGCCGGAGGAGGCGCCGGTGACGAGGGCGGTCCTCGGGGGAACCGAGCCGTCCGCCTCCCGGCGGGAGACGGCGACGGGGGCGGGCGCTGCCGAACCGGGTGCGAGCGCGGACCGGGCGGAGAACGGGGCGTGCGACATGGTGGGTGACCTCGGCTGCGACGGCGGACTCCGGGAACGAGCAGATGCGCGACGCCTTCCGGATCGTGAGGACGGGGCAGGCACGGAGTATCCCTGCAGCATGCGCCCGAAACGCGAGGTGACGCACGTTTGGGCGGTTTCGTGGACGGACACCTGGGCGTGCGTGGCTGCCCCCTCCTCCTCGCACCGCCCCCGGCCCGGCCGTGCCGGCGGCCCCGTGCGCGTCCTGATCGTCAGTGCGAGCATGGGAGCCGGCCACGACACGGTGGCCGCCGAACTCGCCCGCCGGGCCCGGGAAGCGGGCCACCGGGCCCACGTCGCGGACGTCCTGCAACTGCTGCCGTACGGCCTGGGCAGCGCACTGCACGACTTCTACCGGGCGTCCGTGCGGCACTTCCCCTGGGCCTACGGCGGCCTGTACCGCGCTTTCCTGCGCCGCGGCACCGGCAACCGCCCCAGCGGCGTCCCGCTGGCCCGGCTCGCCGCCGACGCCCTGACGGAGATCGCCGACCGCACGGGCGCGGACGTGGTGGTGCCCGTGTTCCATCTCGCCGCGCAGCTGACCGGACACCTGCGGGAACGGGGTCGGCTGACGGTCCCGAGCGTCGTGTTCGTGATCGACTTCGCCGTGCACCGCCAGTGGCTGCACGCCGGCAACGACCACTACGTCTGCCTCACCGAGGACGCCGCCCGCGTGGTGCGCCAGGACCTCGGTGTGCCCGCCGACGTCACCGGCCCGCTCGTCGCCCCCGGGTTCCTCCGCCCTGCAAGGGGCGCTCCGCGCTGGCGGGAGCTCTTCGACGGGCGGGCTCCCGGGCGGACGGCCGTCCTGCTGTCGTCCGGGGCCTGGGGCGCGGCCTCGCGCCCCGTCGAGACCGCGCGGCTGCTGGCGGAGCACGGCGGCTTCCTCCCCGTGGCGCTCTGCGGCCGCAACGAGCGCCTGCGCCGCCGTCTGTCGACGGTGCCCGGCGTCCTCGCGCCGGCCTGGGTCGAGGACATGCCCGGGCTGATGGCGGCGGCCGGTGCCCTGGTGGACAACGCGGCCGGGCAGACCGCCGTCCAGGCCCTGGCCGCGGGACTGCCGGTGGTGGCGTACCGCCCGCTGCCCGGCCACGGCGCCGAGGGCGTGGCCGCCATGGCCGCGCTCGGTCTGACCCGGCCCGCCCGGGACACGGCAGGTCTGCTCTCCGTCCTGCACCGGCTCACCGCGCCCGGGCCGGACCGGGACCGCGCCGTCGCACGGGGACACGCGGCCTTCCGGGACGACGACGCCGTGCTCCGTGTCGTCGAGCAGGCCGCCCGGGCCGCCAGGGCCACCGGCTGAAACCGCCCTGTCCCGCGTGCGCGCGGGCGACGGTCCTCCCGGGGCCGCAGGGCCGCCGGGCCTCACTTGGGAGCAGGGGAGCGACACCCCGGGTGTGCCCCGGGGCGCACCCGGGCCGGCCCGCCCACCTGGCCCGCCCGGACCCGAACACGCCCCCTGGTGCCCACGGACCGGACGGTCCGAGCGGCCGGCCCGGGCGGCCCGGAACCGCGCTGCCGGGCGGCCCTTCGGGGGGATGCTCCGATGGACGCCGAGTCGCAGGAGCGGGCACAGTCCGAGACGTCAGTCAGTCGATGGGCCAGGCCCGCCGGCGGCGTCACCACGAGCATCGTCACCGTCGGTCGTCCTCGTGCCGATGCAGATGGTGCTCGCTGATCCACCGGCCGAGCATGGACCCGCCGAAGACGACGAATCCCACGCCGATCAGCCACGACTCGACGACCAGCACGATGCCCACCGTTCCGTAGCTGATGGCGTTGTCGACGATGAGCGGGGTGAAGAACAGGGACGAGAAGCCCCGAAGGCCCACCAGGCCTGCCATGGTGGCGACCGCGCCGGGAAACAGCCGCCGCCAGCGGACCTGGCCGCCCAGCAGGAAGCGCTGGCCCCACCAGAAGAACAGCACGCCCGTCGCGGACGACAGGGCGATCCGCGGCGGTCCGGCGAGCGCGCTGCGGGTCTGGACCTCCTGGTACAGGTACCCGGTGAGCATCACCAGCCAGGTGGCCTGCCGCCAGACGCGGTGCCACGGCCCCGGGGGCACTTCCCAGATCCGCTCGTAGCCGTTCTGCACGCCGCCGCCGAGGGCCACGCCGAACACCGCCAGCGCGATGCCGCCCCAGACACTGGTGGTGCCGACCACGTCGGGCGGCGGGCTGATGATGCCGGTCAGGTTCTGCGCCGACTTCCCGGACGCCCCCATCCCGTCCGCCAGCCACGCCGCGAAGCCACCGCGGCCCAACGGGTCGGCCGCCGCCACCACGATCAGCAGCGGCGCCAGGGTGACCAGGGCCAGGGTGGCGAAGCCCGTGGCCCGGTGCATCAGTTCCAGGTCACGGCCACGCCTGACGAGAGGGTGGGCACCGATCCAGCCGGCCCCGTTGCGCACGGCGCGCAGCAGGCGGCGCCCGACGGTGCTGGTCCCGGGTTCGCGCACATCCGGCTGAGTGACCCGGCCCCCGCCTCCCCAAACGGCATCCGGTCACCCGTCCTGTGCCCGGCTGTCCCTCCGCTTCCCTCAGCGCCGGGAAGAGGCTTCGCTCTCCCCGAAGCGCCGTGCGTACCGGTTCGACGCCAGTGCCGTGTGCACGTCCCTCGGGTACGTCCGCAGGGCCACCAGGGTCAGCAGCCCTGCGGCGGCCAGCGGCACCAGGCACACCAGGAACGCGTCCTGCAGCCCTCCGGCCGGCCCGTCTCCCCCGAGCACGTGTGCGGCGAGGACCCCGAACAGCAGGGGAGCACTCGACTCGGAGCCGGACCGTACCGGCGTGCGCGCGGCCTCCGACCTGCCCCACAGGCCCGCCGGGACGACGTCGAGGCGGGCGGTGTCCAGTGGGGGATTCGCCGCCGCCGGCAGCAACACCCGGGCGCCCGCACCGCGGCCACCCGGGACAGTGCCCGGAACCCTCAGCGTCCGCAGCCCCTCCTCCCGGCCGTGCCCTCCGGGCCGCCGGGGCCGATGCGCCGCAGCCGCTCGTTGTGCCAGGCGATCGCACGGCGGATCTCCGGCCCGTGCAGGCCCGTCCGGCGGCCGAGCTCCTCCAGGCCGCGCACGGGCGGACCGGAACCGAACGCGCGGACGATCTTGGCGGCCCAGAGTTCCTCCTGCACGAACGGGCGCCGGAGGTACTCCTCCCGGAGGACCTCGACGTGCTCCGTACCGCAGGCGGTGATCCGCCGCAGCCCGTCGTACCCGTCGTGTGCGGGATGCGCGCAGGAGGAGTCCGGGACGTCCGCGGTCACCGCTTCGGCCTCGGGGAAGGCCGTGCCGCACAGATCGCACAGCTCCAGCGGGACGGGCCGCTGCTGGGCGGCGCCCTTGAAGCGCTTCCACGGCTTCCACATCTCGGCTCCAGTGGGTGTGCGGTGGCCGGTTCAACCGGCGTCGGGCCGTGCGGGGTCGTCCGGCGGACCCGTGCCGTCGACGGCGGGAGGCCCGTCCGTGGTGTTGGTACCCGGGAACGGCTCGGTGTGGAACTCGACGGTGACCTTCTGGAAGCCCTTGAAACTCTCCGCCATGGCGTACGACCGGTAGGCGCGGCGGTCGGCGTGGCTGAGCCGGACGTCGTCGGTGAACGGTGTGAGCAGGCTGCGCGGCCACAGCCGGTGCGAGTGGACCGCCGCGGTCTCCACCGTCAGCACGAACACCAGGGCTCCCAGGTACAGCCAGGCCAGCAGCCCGAGCACGATGGCGAACATGCCGTACGTGGCGCCCGCACCGCTCACGTAGTTCCGCACGTAGTACGTGCCGCCCCACTGCAGCAACTGCCAGGCGCAGGCCCCGCCCAGCGCGGGTACCCACACGTACCGCAGGGTGACCTGGGCGCGGGTGAGGATCCGCACCGTGAGCACCAGCAGGGCGGCGTTCACCACGATCACGGCCAGGACCGCGACCAGCCGGAGTATGCTCCCGACCCGCAGTCCGAACACCTCGTCGAAGGAGGCCGTGGCCAGCACCCCGCTGGTCACGAACAGGCCGACCGCCAGCAGCCCGATGAACATCAGCCCGCGCACCCGGGAGTGCAGCGGATTGGGCCGCGCGTGGCGGGGCACGCCCCAGATCTTGTTCAGCGCGTGCTGGACCGCCTGCGCCACGCCCAGACCGCCGTACAGGCTGCCCAGCACCCCCACGGTCAGGGCCACTCCGTTGCCGCGCAGGGAGTGGATGTTCTCCCTCAGCTGGTCGCCCAGCACCGGGAACTTCCGCAGCGCCGAGTTCAGGACCTGCTCCTGAAGCGCCGGGTCGTTCTGGAGCAGCACCGCCAGGGCGGAGACGAGCAGCAGCAGGAGGGGGAAGAGGGACACGAAGCCGTAGTAGGCGATCAGGGCGGCCAGGAACAGGCCCTGGTCGTCGGCGAACTTGTACAGCACACCCAGCGGCATGCCCAGCCAGTGGTGCCGTCTCTGGAACGCGTCGAGCCGACGCAGCGCCTCCATGGCGCCTCCCGATGACCGAGCCCGGCGGGAGCCGCCGGACATCCCCCGGGTACCACCCGGAGCGCCCGGGATGCCCGTCGCGCCCGGTCGGGCTCGCCGCGGGCCCGGCGGACGGCCGAGGCGGGTCAGCCGCGGTCGCGGGACGGCCGGGCGTGGATGTACAGCTGCTGCCGGTCCCCGACGTCGATCGGCTGGGGGAGTGGCAGCTCGTAGCGGACCGGGCGCCGGTGGTCGGCCAGCTGACGGCGCGGGTTGTAGACGTCGTTGAACTTCCAGAGCATCCGCGCGAAGTTGGTCTGCCCGCGCAGCAGATTGCGGCCGAGCACCCGGCCCGCCCCGATCGCGTTGCGCAGCCCGAGGTGCTTGCGGTTGATCACGGCCTGGGTGCGCACCAGCTCCCGGTAGAACTCCTCCAGCGGCAGCCGGGTGGGCACCACGGCGTGCTGGATGTCGAAGAGCCGGTAGTCGCGGGTGGTCAGACGGCGGGACTCGGTGTGCCAGATCTCCGTGCCCGGATACGGCGTCATCACCGTCAGATGCACGATCTCCGGCACCGACAGGGCGAAATCCCGCACCAGGCGGAACCGGTCGGCGTCCCAGTCCGGATCCACGATGAGGTTGATCGCCACGTTGATGCCGAGCCGGCGGGCGGCCTCCAGGGCGTGGAAGTTGTCGTCCGGGCTGACCCGCTTGCGGAACTGGTCCAGCCCCTCCTCGTCCAGCGCCTCCATGCCGAGGAACATGTACGACAGCCCCAGCCGCGCCCAGCGCTCGAAGACCTCGGAGTTGCGCAGCAGGACGTCGCTGCGCGTCTCCAGGTAGTAGCGCTTGCGGATGCGCCGCCGCTCCAGTTCGGCGGCGATCGCGTTCCCGTGCTCGGGGCGGATGAACGCCACGTCGTCGACGACGAACACGTTGGGCTCGCGGATGCCCGCCAGTTCCTCCGCGGCGGCCTCCGGGGACGCCTTGCGGTAGTTGCGGCCGTAGAACGTCCAGGCCGAGCAGAAGGAGCAGTCCCACGGGCAGCCGCGGGTGAACTCGATCGAGGCGCACGGATCCAGCTCCCCGATGAAGTACCGGTTGCGGCGCCGCATGAGGTCCCGGGCCGGGCGGGGGGCGTCGATGCCGTGCATCAGCAGCGGTGCGGGGCCGCGCCCGTGCGGGGTGACGACGCCGGGGACGTCGTCCACACCGCCGTCCCGGACGGCCTCCAGCAGGGGGACGACGGCGGGTTCCCCCTCGCCCCGGACCACCGCGTCGACTGCGCCCTCGGCCTGCTCCAGCACGTCCGGGGCGACGAAGGACACGCTGTGCCCGCCGAAGAAGACGAAACAGCCCGGCACGGCCGCCTTGACCCGGCGGGCGATCTCGATGGCCTCCGGGATGTTGGCCAGGTAGTTGAGGGAGATCCCGAGGGCCTCGGGACGGAAGGCGCCGATCTCCGTGTCGAGCTCGCGCCGGTCGAGCACCTGGAGATCGACGATCCGGACCTCGTGCCCCGCCTCCCGGGCGGCACCGGCAACCCGTTCGAGCCCGAGCGGCTCCAGCCGGAGGAAGATCTCCGAGTACATCAGGGCGCTGGGGTGGACGAGCAGCAGACGCATGATCACCTCACAGGCGGTTCGGGCAGCAACCGGGGTATCCGCATGTGGCCCCCGGGAAACACGGAACGACCGGTCGGCCGCCGTTCGCCGGCGCCGCTCTCCGCCGCCCGGGCCCGGCGGGGACGTCCGACGGGAGTGCGGCCCGGCCGTCGCCGATCGCCCGGGGAGCACCCGCACAGGGCGCTTCGGCACACGCGTGGCCGGGGGACCTGGGGGCACTCCGGGAGGTGGAGCAACGCACGGCCCACCGGCGTCCTCGGCACGCCGGGGCGGACAGGAGGACCCCATGCCCGCCGACACCCCACGGGTGCTGATCTTCGACGTCAACGAGACGCTCATCGACCTGGCGCCGCTCGGCGCCTGTCTGGAGGAGGTCGGACTGCACGCCCGCCTGCTGCCCGTCTGGTTCGCCGGCGTCCTGCGCGACGGCATCGCCCTGACCCTGGCCGGCGCGCCCGCCCCCTTCGCCGCTGTGGCCGGCGACGGCCTGCGCGCGCTGCTGGCCGTCGGGCAGCCGGACGGGCCGGACCCCGAACGGGCCGTCCGGCACGTCCTCGGCGCGCTCCCCGCCCTGCCCGTCCACCCCGACGTCCCCGACGGCGTCCGGGCCCTGCACGAGGCGGGCCTCCGCCTGCTCACCCTGACCAACGGCTCGTCCGGCACCACGCGCGCGGCCCTGGCCCGCGCGGACGTCGCCCGACACTTCGAGACGCACCTCGACGTGCGGGGTGCGGGAGGGCGCTGGAAACCCGCACCGGACGCCTACGCGCACGCCCTGCGCACCGCGGAGGTCGACGCCGCGGACGCGATGCTGGTCTCGGCCCACCCATGGGACGTCGACGGCGCCGCGCGGGCCGGTCTCGGCACCGCCTGGGTGCACCGCACGGACCTGCCCCGGCCCACTTCGATGCACGCCGCGGACCGGGATGCGACGGACCTCACCGACCTGGCCCGTCAACTGCGCGGCGTCCCGCACTGACGCCCGCAGCGGGACTCGGTCCCCCTCGACGGCGAAGCCTCCCGCGCGTTGCGCCGGGGCGCCGGGGCGTGCCCGCCTGCCGCCGGAGGAAGCCTCGCCGCGCTCCCCGCCCGGCGTGCACGTCCGGCGCTGCGGCACCGGCCGGCCGGGCGCCGGGTGAACGTGCCTCCGACGGCCGGCAGGCCCGCGCCCTCACCGCCCGGGTCGCCTCGTCCGACGGGGACCGGCCTGTTCACCCCGCCCCCACCCTGGCTACCCAGCACCCGTCCGCCGATTCGCGACCACCGTTGGGGAGGCTCCCATGACCGACGTCGCCGACTATGTGCTGCAGCGATTGACCGAGTGGGGTGTGGAGCGGGTGTACGGCTACCCGGGGGACGGGATCAACGGGTTCCTGGGCGCGTTCGATCGGGCTGCGGGGGAGAGCCGGAGTTCGTGCAGGTGGGGTATGAGGAGATGGCCGCGTTCATGGCGTGCGGGCGCGCGAAGTTCACCGGGGAGGTGGGGTGTTGTGCGGCGAGGTGAGGGGGCGGCGGACGTGGCTGCGACATGTGCCGTTCATGGTCGCCGCACCCCGTGGAGCAGGGGGCGCGCAGGGTCCGGCCGGGCCTGCACGCCCCCGCGCGGCACGCACGCCGCCGCGGGGGCGGGGTGCCGAGCGGTCGGCGGTTCCCCACCGAGGCCCGGAACCGGCCCGGGCCACCGCGGCGGGAGGGAGCCGACCCGCCGGGCCGCCGGGCCTCCCGCCCGGCGGTGAGGGCGCGAGGCGGGCGCCGGACGCGGGCCGGGCGCCCACGGGCCCCGCTCCCCGTGGGCGCCGCTCGGCGCGTCTGCGCCCCGTCGGCGGGCTCCTCGGGCGGTACCCGCTCGGCGGGCTCCGGTGGCCGGAGGACGTCGGCGTCCGCGGTCTTCGGCGCCGCGCGTTCCTGCTCGGGTTCGGTCGCCACGAGCATCTCGCGCAGCTGCCGCAGGCAGCGCGCCAGGATGCGGGAGACCTGCATCTGCGAGACGCCGATGACGTCGGCGATCTGCTGCTGGGTCCGGTCCTGGTAGAACCTGAGATGCAGAACGAGCCGGTCCCGCTCCGACAGCCGCTCCAGGGCGGAGGCCAGAGCCAGGGAGTCCAGGACCCGGTCGAGTTCCCGGTCCTCGGTGCCGATCAGGGACAGCAGCGGACGGTCGCCGCCCACGTCGCTCTTCGCGTCGAGGGACCGCGGACGGCACGCGTGGACGGCCTGCAGTGTGCCGGTGACGCGGTCCGGCTCCAGCCCGGTGTGCTCCGCGATCTCCTGAGGCGTGGGCGAGTGCCCCCCGTTGCGCTGCTGGAGCTCCTCGACGGCCTGCAGGACGGGGCCGCGGGCCTCCTGGTACCGCCGGGGCAGCCGCAGGACTCCCGCCCGGTCCCTGAGGTGCCGCTTGATCTCGCCGACCACCGTGGGCACCGCGTACGACAGGAAGGCGTGCCCGAGACCGGGGTCGTACCCGTCGACTGCCTTGATGAGCCCGACGGAGGCGACCTGCACGAGGTCGTCGGCGTCCTCACTGCGGCCGTGGAAACGACGGGCCAGACGGCGGGCCAGCGGTACGAGCAGGCCGATCGCCCGCTCCCGCTCCGCCCGGCGGTGCGGGCCCGGGGGGAGTGCGGCGAGGTTGCGCATCAACGCGTCGATGTGATCCGAGGACGGCGCCGGGGGCGCGGCGCGGTCGGGCGGCGGCTCGGTGGGGGTGGCTGCGGGATACATGACCTCGGGTGTGTCGGCGGGGCGGAGGACCGGCAGAACACACCTGCGAGCAGACCCTTCGTCGACGTGCGACCGTTCCGGTCGCAGGGCCCTTTCGGGGTGGGCGGCTGCCGTTTCCGTGCGCACGGTCCGCACACGGTTGCCGGTGTGGCGTCGAGCCGTTGGCCGGGACGGGCCCCGGTCACCGATTCGGGTGGTGAAGTCACCCGCTGCGCCGAGGTGAAACGTCGACCGGGGGCCCGATCACCCGGACGGTCCCGCTGTCGGAGCCGTCCGGGTGATCGGCGGGGGTCTCTCGATTCCCGAACCAGGCCCCACCGTCGTGCCGCCCGAACCCACCGAGAGCACGGAGTCCGTCGAGGCGACCGCACCGGCCGGTGCCCGGGCCGATGTACGCCGAGTGCGGCGAGGCCGGGGACGGGGCGCCCGGGCCCCGGGACGGGTCCGGGCGTTCGGCCGATGGGTGCGCTGCGCCTACCCGGTGGCAGCGCTCGACGGAAACGGCGACGCCCCCGGGCGTTCCGCCGGGGGGCGTGATGATCGCGCGCGTGGTGATCGCGCGGTGCCGGGCGCAGTTGTGTGCGCGTCCGGGCTGCGGCGCGCCCGCCGGTCAGGCCTCGGTGCTCGGATGCCACTGCGTCGTGGGCTGGAGCACGGCTTCCTCCAGCGCCCTGGTGCGCAGTTCGGTGACCTTCTGGTACTCGGGATCGGCCACCATCCTGCTGAACGCCTCGCGGCTCGGGTACCGCACGAGGATCACCGCGTCCCAGGCCTGTCCGTCCCCGGCCACCAGCGCGGTGGCGCCGGAACCTGCGTACAGGACCTGCCCGCCGTAGCGGGGGAGGAACGTCTTCTCCAGGTGACCGGCGTACTCCTGATACAGACTCCTGCCGCCCGGTGCGAAGCGCAGCAGGTTGAGCATGACCACCGGGCCACCGGGGTCCTCGGCGAGCAGGCGCTTGAGATCGGCGCCCGTGGGGTCGACGGCCACGTAACACCCCTTTCACGGAGATCCTCGCCCTCGGCGGAGGGCCGGCCGCCCCGAGCATACCGATCGGTATGCCCGGGGCGGCGTGAGGACCGGCTCCGGGTCGGTTCGGGTGGCAAGGGGTGGGGGCGCCTGCCGGCCGGCGGAGCCGGGCACGGCAGCCGTCCGCGCGGACGGTGGTGCACACGGATCCTGGCCGTCGGATCGACGTTCATGACGCCGACCGCTTCTCGGCCGCCGTCGGACATCGTGCTCACCGCGGATCCTGCGGGCGCCCCTCGCCCCGCTCCGGCGAGGCGGCGAGGCGCGCCCGCGCTGGTGCCGGCCCGGTGGGGGCCGGCCCGGTTCAGCGCTGGCCGCTGCGCCGGGTGACCCCGATGGTCAGTCCCATGGCGGCCAGGCCCAGAACGATGGTGGCACCGCCCACCCAGCAGTTGTTCCAGACGATGCCGGCCCGCGCGCTGTGGCTCGCCGTCACCACCCACGGCGAGAGCAGCAGCCAGAGGCCGAGCGGCGCCACGACCCAGGCCAGCCGGAACATCCGCTCCGGTGCGAGGGTCAGGGCGAGGCCGATCAGGCCGACGGTGATGCCGACGACGAGGTTGTTGACGGTGATGTTCGGTTCGTTGGTGAAATGCACGACCCACGGCGAGATCGCGATGTAGACACCCGCGAGGAGGATCAAACCCTCCACGGCGATGGCCTGGCCGCTGGAAGCGGTGCGTTCGAGACGCTCTCGCATCTCGGCGATCTCGGGATGTGAAGCCATCTCGCCGGTGTGTTGCGGATACGACATGGCCGTCGTCTCCTCTCCGGGAGTGATTTGTGCCTTGTGCAACGAGTCCCCTTCACGTGTCCTTTATTCACTTTTCGGGCATTTTGTCCAATTTGATGTCGCGCTCCCCGCTCGCCGCGCAGCGACCGGCGCGCACTCGGCACGCGGCCCGTCCACCGCCCCGAACCCCGTGCGGTTCCGGCCCGGCATCGGGCGCGTTCCCGGCCGGACGTCCCCGCTCCCCGCCGGCCCCGGAACCCCGTGGCGCCCCGGTCCCCGCGGTGGGCTTTCGATTCAGGGGTTCACGGGTTGGGCCGAGTCGGCACGCGTTTCCGGCCGTCCCACCGGCCTGTGCTCCCCTTCGGCGCCGCTCGCCCGTGCAGCGCCCGGTGTGACCGCGCCGTCCCGCGGTACTCCACACCCGGCGGTCGCGCCGCAGGGGAGCGGCGTGCCGCCCGTCGACCCATGGAGAGGATGAGGTATGCGCGCACTGAACGTCCGCCCCGGGCACGAGGGTTCCCTCGACGTGCGTGAGGTCGAGGAGCCGAAACAGGCCGCCACCGACCTCCTCGTCCGCGGCCTGGCCGTCGGGGTGTGCGGTACGGACCGCGAGATCGCCTCCGGCGGATACGGCCGGGCTCCGACGGGGAGCGACCGGCTGATCCTGGGCCACGAGTCGCTGGGCCGGGTGGAGGAGGCCCCCGAGGGCAGCGGCTTCGAGGCCGGCGACCTGATCGCGGGTGTCGTGCGGCGACCCGATCCCGAGCCGTGCGGTGCGTGCGCGCGCGGCGAATTCGACATGTGCCGCAACGGCCGGTACCGGGAGCGCGGCATCAAGGAACTCGACGGCTACGGCTCCGAGCTGTGGTGCGTCGACCCCGGATACGCCGTCCGGGTCGATGCCGCACTGGGCGTCGCGGGCGTCCTCACGGAGCCGACGAGCGTCGTCG
Organism: Streptomyces actuosus; assembly: GCF_016921115.1. Classification (GTDB taxonomy): domain Bacteria; phylum Actinomycetota; class Actinomycetes; order Streptomycetales; family Streptomycetaceae; genus Streptomyces; species Streptomyces actuosus_A. The sequence continues at coordinate 357,495 of NZ_JAFFZS010000001.1, read as the reverse complement.
CGAAGGCCTGGGAGCAGATCGAGCGCGTGGGCTCCCGGTCCTGGTTCGAGCCGCAGCGGGTCCTGGTCACGGGCGCCGGCCCCATCGGGCTGCTGGCCGCGCTGCTCGGCCGTCAGCGCGGCCTCGACGTCCACGTCCTCGACCGCGTCACGGACGGGCCGAAGCCCGACCTGGTCAGGGAGCTGGGGGCGGCCTACCACAGCGACTCTGTGGACGAGGTGCTGGACGCCGTACGACCCGATGTCGTTGTCGAGACGACGGGAGCAGGCCGGGTGGTGGTCGACGCGATCCGCGGCACCGCCTCCTACGGGGTGGTCTGCCTCACCGGCGTGTCGCCCGGCGGCCGCCGGCTGACCGTGGACGCGGGCACGGTGAACCGCGAGATCGTCCTGGAGAACGACGTCGTGGTGGGCTCCGTCAACGCCAACCTGCGGCACTACCGGCAGGCCGCCGACGCCCTCGCCCGCGCCGACCACGCCTGGCTGCACCGCCTCCTCACCCGCCGCCTGCCCCTCGCGCGGGCGGCCGAGGCCTTCGATCGGCGGCCGGACGACGTCAAGACCGTGATCGAACCCGCCCCGTGACGCGGCCGCCGGGCGGGCCCGGCCGCGGCCCGGCTGCGCTGCCGTCCCCGGCAGGGGCCCGCGCCGCTCGCCCGGCCGGTCGGCGTCGTCGATGCCCTGACCTGTGCCGGGGTGCCCGACGGCAGGGCCAGGGCGTCGGTCCGGGCACTCCGGGTCCGGCCTGCGGTCCGGGCCCCGCCGTGTCGACCGGGCCGCGGGTTCGGGCGGTTCAGCCGAGGGCGTCGAGGGCGTCGAGGATGTCGGCGGGTTCGGCGCGGGCGGTGTAGTCGGCGTCGACGAACGCCCAGCGGACGGTGCCCGCCCCGTCGAGCACGTAGGTCGCGGGCAGCGGCAGGGTGCGCGGGTGGCCGCCGTTGACGCGCTGGAGCTCGAAGCCGAGCGTGTCGTAGACGGCGGCGAGATCGTCGGGCAGGTCGAAGGCCAGGCCGTACTGGCGGGCGGTGTCGGAGCCGACGTCACTGAGGACGTCGAAGGCGAGTCCGTGCTTCTCGGTGAGTGTGAGGGACTCGTCGGGGACCTGCGGGGACACGGCGACGAGACGGGCGCCGCGGGCGGTGACGGCGGCATGGTGCTGCTGGAGGGCGTGCAGGGCGAGGTTGCAGTACGGGCACCAGGCACCGCGGTAGAACGTCAGCACGACGGGGCCGTCGTGCAGCAGGTCGTCCAGGGCCACCGTGCGGCCCGTCGCCGACGGCAGCCGGAAGCGGGGCGCCGAGTCGCCGGCGGCGAGGGCGCGCTCGGCCTGCCCGGAGTCGGCGAGCTCCCGGCCGGCGCGCTGCATGATCTGCCGGATCTCGGCGGGTATCTCCTGGCCGCGGGCTTCGTGGAAGGCGCGCAGTTCGGCGTTGAGGCTGGTCATGCCGCGGTTCCTCCTGATGGCGACAGGCGTGGGGGGTGTTCCCCCTCCACTATCTTGAAACGATCGTTCCAGGTTAACCGGGTCGGAGGTATCTTGGAACAGGGATTCCAAGACAGCGGGACGAGGCATGCCGGACATCAAGCACTTCGATCCGGACGCGGCCCTGGACACGGTGGTCGGGCTCTTCTGGCGGCAGGGCCTGGCCGCGACAGGGATCCAGGACATCGTGAGCGAGACCGGCCTCAACCGCTCCAGCCTGTATGCCACCTTCGGTGGCAAACAGGAGCTCTACCGGGCCGCCCTGCGCCACTACGTCGAGCAGCGCTCCCGGCCGGTCCTGCGCCGACTCGCCGAGGACGAGCGGGGTCTGCCCGCCGTCGCCGAGTTCTTCGACGGCCTGATCCGGGACCGCTGCTCGGGAGCTCACGCCCGCTGGGGCTGCATGGTCTCCAACGCGCAGGCGGGCGCGGAGGCCGGCGACGCCGACGTGCGTGCCGTCCTCGACGCGCAGCACCGGGAGTTGCGCGACGCGATGCACGCCGCGCTCGTGACGGCCGAGGCCCGCGGCCAGTTGGGCCCGGGGACCGTTCCCGCGACGGCGGCGGACGTGTTGGCGCTGCTCGCCCACGGTGTGAACCTGCGCTCACGCGCCGGGGCCGACGCGCAGGAGCTCAGCAGGACGGTCACCGCCGCCCTGGAGTGCCTCGGCTCGCCGCCGACGGCCTGACGGCACACGCACGACGACGCCCCGAGGCCTCCGCCCCGGCCTGAGTTGCCGCCCCCGGCCGGAGCCGCCACCCCCGCTCCACGTCCCGGGCCCCTGCTTGCCCCTCACCGGGCCCGCGCGCCTCCCGCCGCCGGGCCCTGAGCGGAACCCCCGGTCGGCGCATCCCCGTTCCGCCACAAGAGGCGCCGCGGTGTGAACCGTGTGAGCGTGGTGGAACGGATGGCGGACGTAGGCCTTGCCAGCCGGACGAGGAGGCGAGATGGCGGTCGGTGCCCACGAGGGATGCGCCAACGGGACGGTGCTCCCCGACGACGTCTTCGAGCGTTTGCGCGCGGTTGCCGACGCCGTCCTCTACGAGGGATACCTCCTCTACCCCTACCGTCGCTCCTCCGCCAAGAACCGGGTGCGCTGGCAGTTCGGCGTCCTCGCCCCGCGCGAATGGGCCGAACACGACGGCCCCGTGGCCGAAGGCCTGTCCGGGGCGGTGGACGCCTGGTACCAGCAGACGGAATGCCTGGTGCGCGCCGTGCCGGGGGCCGTGCTGCGGGTGCGGGTGCGCTACCTCCACCTCCAGCGCAAGCAGGTCGAGGAGTTGCTGCCCGACGGGGCCCATCGGCAGGTCGAGTCGTTGGCGGACGGCGACGACGTCCATCTCGCCTTCGACGAGGCCGTGCCCCGCGAGGTCGAGGCCACCGTCGCCCTGGACCGGCTCCTCACCGGCGATCTGTGCCTGCCGGCCGGGTCGGCACCGGGGGAGGAGCACGAGAGCGTGGCCGGTGGAGCCGGACGCGTGGTGCGCCGCCGCGAGCAGGTGGACGCCGTGACGACCGTTCGGGCCGAGCCCTTGCGGGACGGCCCGCCGGGTGCCCCCGCGCTCCACCGGCTCCGGGTGCGCACGGAGAACACCGGGCCCGCGCGCTGCGGCGCCACCGCACCCCGCGGCGAGGCGCTGGCCCATGCGCTGATGGCCACCCACACGCTGATCGGCGGTGAGGGAGTCGAGTTCGTCTCCCTCACCGACCCGCCGGACGACTGCGAGGAGCACGCCCGCGCGTGCCGGAACGTGCACACCTTCCCCGTCCTCGGAGGCGAACCCGGGTGCGGCGAAGTGGTGCTGTCGTCGCCGATCCTCCTGCCCGACCATCCGCAGGTGGCTCCCGAGAGTCCCGGCGACCTCCACGACGCCGCCGAGATCGACGAGATCCTCACCCTGCGCACCCTCCTCCTGACCGACGAGGAGAAACGCGAGGCACGGGCCACCGACCGGCGCGCCGCCGACATCCTCGACCGCGTCGAGTCGATGCCGCCGGAGATCTTCGCCCGGCTGCACGGCGCCATCCGCTCCCTGGAACCCGCGGCGCAGCCGCCCGGGCGCCCCGCACCACAGCCACTTGGTCGACCCGCCGCACAGCCACTGGCGCAACCGGCCGCCCAGCCACTCGGCCGACCTGCCGCGCGGGCACCGGCGTGGTCCGCCGCGCACGGTCCCGGCGGGCCCTTCCCCGAAGCCGCCGACTCGGCGTCCCCCGGGCCCGCCGCCGGCGTGCCCTGGTGGGGGGACGGCGCCGACGACGGGCTGTCCCCGACCACCGACACCGTCCTCGTGGACGGTGTCCCGGTGGCCGCCGGCAGTGCCGTACGACTGCGCCCCGCCGCGCGGGGCGCCGACGCCCAGGACATGTTCCTGGACGGGCGCACCGCCCGCGTCGCGGCCGTCCTGCACGACGTGGACGGCAGCATGCACGTCGCCGTCACCCTCGACGACGACCCCGCGGCCGAACTCAACGGCTGGTACGGCCGCTTCCACTACTTCCGCCCAAACGAACTCGTCCCCCTGACCCCGACCCACGACGGAGGGCGCGATGGACGGCCTTGACCTGCTGGTCAACGACCACCGCAGGGCGGAGCAGCTCTTCCGCAACTACCGTGCCGCGGCGTCCGACCAGCAGCGGCGGGCCGTCGTGGAGCTGATGATCCGTGAGCTGTCCCGGCACGCCGCCCTGGAGGAGATGCTCGTCTATCCGCTGGCCAGGGAGGCGATCCCCGAAGGGGAACAGGAGATCGACCGGCACCTCGCCGACCACATGGCTCTGAAGAAGACCCTCCTCGCCCTGGACCGGCTGCCCGCGGGCGACGAGCGGACCGACGACCTCGTGGCCGAACTACGGGCCGAGGTCGAGGACCACGTGCGCGAGGAGGAAGAGGAGTTCATGCCCCGGTTGCGCGCGGCCGTGTCCCAGGAGGAACTGGACCGGCTCGGGCAGCACCTGGCGAAGGCCGGGCACGGCGCCCCGACCCGCCCCCATCCCAACGCCCCGGAACAGCCCCCCGCACTCACCCTGGCCGGACCGCTGGCCGCGGCCTACGACCGCTTCCGGGACCGCATCCAACGGAGGCCGATGACATGACCACCGACAGCGGCACCACCGACGTCAGCCAGGACACCGGCAGCGCCGAGCAGCGCGACGGGTTCGACGAGGTCCACATCCTCTGGATCTCGGAGGGCATGAGCTGCGACGGCGACACCGTCTCGCTCACCGCCGCCGGACAGCCCTCGATCGAGGACCTCGTCCTGGGCCTCGTGCCGGGCCTGCCCAAGGTGAACCTGCACAACAAGGTGCTCTCGCCCAGCCTGGGCGGCGAGGACTTCCTCGCCCCCTACCGGGCCGCGGCCCGCGGCGAACTGGGGCCCTTCATCCTCGTCATCGAGGGTTCCGTCCCCAACCAGAACATCATCGAGGGCGACGGCTACTGGACGTCGTTCGGCAACGACCCCGAGACCGGCGAACCCCACACCCTCAACTGGTGGATCGACCAGCTCGCCCCCAGGGCGTGGGCGGTCGTCGCGGCCGGCACCTGCGCCGCCTACGGCGGCATCCACGCCATGGCCGGCAACCCCACCGGCTCCATGGGCCTGTGCGACTACCTGGGCTGGGACTACAAGAGCCAGGGCGCGCTGCCCGTGGTCAACGTCCCCGGCTGCCCGATCCAGCCGGAGAACTTCATGGAGACCCTGGTCTGGGTCCTCTACCACGCCGCCGGCGCCGCCCCGCCGCCCCCGCTCGACCACATGCTGCGCCCCCAGTGGCTGTTCGGGAGGACCGTCCACGAGGGGTGCGACCGGGCCGCCTACTACGAGCAGGCCGACTTCGCCAAGGACTACAACGCCCCCAAGTGCCAGGTGAAGGTGGGCTGCTGGGGCCCGGTGGTCAACTGCAACGTCCCCAAGCGGGGCTGGATGAACGGCGTCGGCGGATGCCCCAACGTGGGAGGCATCTGCATCGGCTGCACCATGCCGGGCTTCCCCGACGCCTTCATGCCGTTCATGGACGAGCCCACGGGCGGCAGCCTGTCGTCGATCCTCATCAAGCCCTACGGGTCGTTCATCCGGCGGATGCGCGGCATCACCAGCGCCGCCGTCAACCGGGAACCGAAGTGGCGGCACAACGAGCCCGCACTGAGCAGCGGATACGACCCGCACTGGCGCGCCTGAGGCGCATCACACCCCCAACGAGCTAGGGCAGGAAGTGACATGACACAGACCGAGGACCGGGCCGGGACACGCCAACCCGGGCAGCTCGTGGAGATGTCCTGGGACCCGATCACCCGGATCGTCGGCAACCTGGGCATCTACACGAAGATCGACTTCGCCAACCGGGAGGTGGTCGAGTGCCACAGCACCTCGTCCATCTTCCGGGGCTACTCGGTGTTCATGAAGGGCAAGGACCCCCGTGACGCCGGGTTCATCACCTCGCGGATCTGCGGCATCTGCGGCGACAACCACACCACCTGCTCCAACTACGCGCAGCAGATGGCCTACGGCATCAAGCCGCCGATGCTGGCCGAGCACATCGTCAACCTCGGCGAAGCGGCCGAGTACATGTTCGACCACACCATCTTCCAGGACAACCTGGTCTTCGTGGACTTCTGCGAGGCCATGGTCAAGGCGACCAACCCGGGCGTGCTCGCCCGCGCCGAGCGCACGGACGCGCCCCGGGGGGAGATCCACGGCTACCGGACGATCGCCGACATCATGCGGGCGTTCAACCCCTTCGAGGGAGAGGTCTACAAGGAGGCCCTCAAGGTCAGCCGGCTGACCCGGGAGATGTTCTGCAAGATGGAGGGGCGGCACGTCCACCCGTCGACCCTGTACCCCGGAGGCGTCGGCACCGTGCCGACCCCGACCCTCTTCACCGACTACCTGTCCGGGCTGATGAAGACCCTGGACTTCATCAAGCAGGCCGTCGCCATGAACGACGACGTCTTCGACTTCTTCTACGAGGCCCTGCCCGGATACGAGGAGGTCGGCCGCCGCCGGGTCCTGCTCGGCTGCTGGGGCGCCTTCCAGGACCCCGAGGTCTGCGACTACCGCTACGAGACGATGAACGACTGGGGCAAGGCGATGTTCGTCACGCCCGGCATCGTCGTCGACGGCGAGCTCGTCACCAACAACCTCGTCGACATCAACCTCGGCATGCGCATCATGCTCGGCAGCTCCTACTACGAGGACTGGGCGAACGAGGAGCCGTTCGTCACCCACGACCCGCTGGGCAACCCCGTCGACATGCGCCACCCGTGGAACCAGACCACCGTCCCGGTGCCGCAGAAGCGGAAGCTCGACGACAAGTACAGCTGGGTGATGAGCCCGCGCTGGTACCACCAGCAGAGCGACCAGCACCTCGCCCTGGACACCGGCGGAGGCCCCCTGGCCCGGCTGTGGTCGACCGCGCTGAGCGGCCTGGTCGACACGCCGTACGTCAAGGCCACCGGGAACAGCGTCCGCATCACTCTGCCCAGGAGCGAGAAGCTGCCCGAGCAGACGCTGGAGTGGAAGATCCCCCGTTGGAGCAACACCATCGAGCGCGACCGGGCCCGCCCGTACTTCGTCGCCTACGCGGCGGCGATGGCCTTCGACTTCGTGGAGAAGGCGATGGGGCTGGTCCGGGCGGGCGAGGTCAAGACGTTCGAGAACTTCGAGGTGCCCGACGAGGCGATCGGCTGCGGCTTCCACGAGGCCGTGCGCGGCGTCCTCTCCCACCACCTGGTGATCAAGGACAAGAAGATCGCGAACTACCACCCCTACCCGCCGACCCCGTGGAACGCCAGCCCCCGCGACAGCTTCGGCACGCCCGGCCCCTACGAGGACGCCGTCCAGGGCCAGCCGATCTTCGAGGAGAACGGCCCCGACGACTTCAAGGGCGTGGACATCATGCGCACCGTGCGCAGCTTCGACCCCTGCCTGCCGTGCGGTGTCCACATGTACCTCGGCAAGGGCAAGGAGATCACCACGATGCACACGCCGACCTACGGTGCCGGCAATGGCTGACGCGGAGCGGCTCGACGACACCGCGGTCAGCGCGCGGCTGGCCCGCATCGACGACCTGCTGGAACGCCTGGAGAACAGCCCCGGACCCACGGCCCGGGACGCCGTGCAGGCGGTACGGGACCTCACCGACGTCTACGGCGAGGCGCTGGCCCGCGTCGTCGACCGCGCCGATCCGGCACTGGCGGAGGCCCTCGCCGACGACGATCTCATCGGCCACCTGCTGATCCTGCACGACGTGCACCCCGAGCCGCTGCTGCCCCGGCTGGAACGCGCGGTGGGACGGCTGCGCGACGAACTGCGGCGGCACGGCGGCGACATCGAGCTGGCCGGCGTGGACGAGGGCGTGGCCCGGGTCCGCCTGACCGCCGGCGGCTGCGGCTCCGCCGCCTCCGGCGTGCTGGACGCCGTCCGCGAGAGGCTGCTCGCGGTGGCCCCCGAACTCGACGACGTCCGGCGCGAACCCGACGCCGGGCAAGGGGTGGCGTTCGTGCCCCTGGACGCCCTCACCCGGCCCGCGGCGCAGCCCCAGGGGGCGCCGTGACCGGGGGCGGCGCCCTCGCCCGGGTCATCCGCTCGACCGCCGACCGGCGCGCCGCGGACGAGGAGCGCTGCGACCTGTGTGCGGCGCCCGTCGCCGGGGAGCACCGCCATGTGTACGACGGCGAGCGACAGGAGGTGCTCTGCGCGTGCCGCCCCTGCGCGCTGCTGTTCGTGCGCGACGAGGCGAGCGAGGGCCACTACCGGCTCGTCCCCGAGCGCCGCCTGCGGCTGCCGCCCCTGGACACCGCGCCCCTGGGCGTGCCCGTCGGCCTGGCCTTCTTCGTGCCCCATCCCGACGGCACCGTCACGGCCCACTACCCGGGGCCGGCCGGTGCGGTCCGCTGGCAGGTGGAGGCCTCCGCCTGGCGGGAGGTAGCCGCAGGGTGTCCACTGGTGGAGAGCGTGACCCCCGATGTCGAGGCACTGCTGATGAACACCGCACGCGACGCCCGGCACCACTGGATCGTCCCCGTCGACGACTGCTTCCGCCTGGTGGCCCTCGTACGGCGGGAATGGCGCGGCCTGTCGGGCGGCACGCGTGTGTGGCCCGCAGTCGACGGGTTCTTCGCGGACCTGACCAGCACAGGGAGCACTCCATGGGAACCATCAGGGTCGGACACCCGGATGTGAAGCCGGACACCCCCACCCACGTCTTCGGCCTGCACCAGGGCAACAAGGGGCCTTACGCATGCCAGGCCGGGCACCACGAGGACGGCACCGCCGACGCGCGCCGCTCCACCGGTATCCACAGCAAGAAGCACAACGCGATCCTGAAGGTGATGCCGAACATCCCTCCGGGATGAGGCAGACGAGGAGCACAGATGGCACAGCTGACGGGCCGGAGCGTTCTGACCGCTCAGGCGGCCCTCCTGGCAGGAGCGGCCCTGGCCCTGTTGATCAGGGAGATGCCGGGGCTGGTACGGGAGATCAGGATCTGGCGGATGGTCGGAGTGCGGTCCCGCTCCGGCCACCCCCGGTGACGCCCGTGCACGAGTTGTCGATCGCCACGGCCATCGTGGACCAGGCGGACGAGGTGGCCCGGGCCCACGGCCCGGGTCCCGTCTCCGCCGTGCACGTACGCATCGGGGAACTGTCGGGGGTCGTCCCCGACGCCCTGGCCTTCGCCTTCGAGGTGGCCCGGGACGGGACGGCGCTCGCGGCGGCCGAACTGGTCGTCGAGGAGATCCCCGCCGTGGCCCACTGCGGCCCCTGCGACGAGGACTTCCCGGTGGGAAGCCCTCCGTTCTTCTGGTGCCCGCGCTGCGACCGGCCTTCCGAAGGGCTCCGCAGCGGACGGGAACTGCAGATCACGGGAGTCGAACTCGCCGACGCACCGGCCTGCCCCGGCCCCCTCGGCGCGGCGCCCGCCGACGCACCGGGCTGACCGGGCCGCAGCCCCCTCCGCTACCGGGCTGTGAAGGGCCGACGCTTCAGGTGTCTCTCGGCTTCAGGTGTCTCTTGAGCGACGGGCCAGGAACTTGCCCAGTTCCCACAGCAGCAGGAGCGCGAGGGCGGCCAGCAGGGCCCAGCCGAACTGCCGCGCGTTGATCGCGGTCGTGCCGAGGATGCGGCGGAAGGCGTCCATCTGGGTGACCAGCACCGCGAGTACGAACTGGGTCAGCGCCACCCGGTTCATCTGCCTGCTGTCGAAGGTGGACGTCGTCAGCACCGAGTCCGTCTCGCTGCGGCATTCGAACGCGGCCACGATCAGGCAGAGGGCGAACGCGGTGAAGGCGATCGACCGACCGGTCTCGACGCTGTCGAAGCGGGCCTGACCGAGCCTGACCAGTCCGAGCAGGAGGGCGGTGATCGCCGGCCCGCCGAGTCCGACCGTGACCAGTACGGGCCGGGTGAGGACGGACTCCCCGCGCGGACGCGGCCTGCGTCGCATGAGCCCGGGGCTCTCCCGGTCGAAGCCGAGCGCGAAGCCGAAGGAGGCATTGACCACGAAGTGGATCCACAGCACCTGCGGTGGGGTGAAGGGCTCACCGGCGGCGATGTTCAGGACGGTGGCCCCGAGGAAGGTCAGGACGAAGGCGACGAGCAGGAGCAGGACGAATCGGATGTACTTGGTGAGGTTGTCGTAGATTCGCCGGCCCTGTTCGACGGCGTAGACGATGGTGGCGAAGCGGTCGTCGGAGAGGATCATGCGACCGGCGTTCTTCGCCACGTCCGTGCCGCTGCCCATGGCGATGCCGATGTCGGCGGCTTTGATGGCGGGCGCGTCGTTGACGCCGTCCCCGGTCATCGCCACGACGTCCCCCTTCTTCTTGAGGGTGTCGGCGAGCAGCACCTTGTGCTCCGGCGCGACGCGGCCCACCACACCGATGCCGTCGATGCGGGCGAGTCGCTCGCCCTCGCTCATGGCGGCGAAGTCGGCGCCGAGGACCGCCTCGCCGGGGATGCCGAGCTGCCGGGCGATCGCCGCACCGGTGGTGACGTCGTCACCGGTCACCATGCGGACCCGGATGTGTCCCGCCTGCGCGCCGGCCACGGCTGCCTTGGCGTCCTCGCGGGGCGGATCGACCATGCCGACGAGACTGGTCATCCGCAGCTCGGTGACGTACGCGAGCAGGTCGCCGTCCGGGTCGAAGCCGGACGGGTCCAGATCACGGACGGCCGCGGCCATCACCCGGCGTCCCTCGCCGCCCATTCGCCGGGTCTGTGCGTCGGCGCGCGCGATCAGTTCGGCGTTCCACGGGACGGTCTCGCCTGCCGCGAGCGCGGTGGCTGCCCGTGCCACCACGGCCGGGACCGCGCCTTTGACGAAGCACCGGACGACCGGCCGTCCGGAGGCGCCGATCGTTCGGTTGAAGGTGGCCATCAGCTTGTAGTCCGGGTCGAACGGCAGCGTGGCGAGCCGGGGGAGGGCTTCGCGGGTGGCGTCGATGTCCAGCCCGGCCTTGTGCGCGAGCACCAGCAGGGCGCCCTCGGTGGGATCGCCCACCACCTCTCCGTCCACCAACTTCGCGTCGCTGGCCATCACGTACGGCAAGATCGCGTCCTCGACGCCCGCGGCGGAACCCGACGTGCCCGCGGCGTGGTGGATCCTCCCGCCGAGCCCGTAGCCCGTACCCGAGACGGTGTACCGGTCTGTGGGACTGACGACTTCGACGGCGGTCATCTGGTTCATGGTCAGGGTGCCGGTCTTGTCCGAGTTGATCGCCGAGGTGAAGGCCAGGGTCTCGACCGACGGCAACTCCTTGACGATGGCGTTCCGCTCCGCCAGGTTGAGGCTGCCGACGGACAGGATCGCCTGCGTCACGGTCGGCAGGGCCTCGGGGATGGCCGCGATGGCCAGCGAGACCGCGCTGACGAACAGGACGTCCCAAGCCTGGTCCCGTTGCCGTCCCAGGGCGAACATCACGATCATGGTCAGGACCGCAGCCCCGATGATCCACAGCGTCAGGGTGTCGAGCTCCTTGGTGAGCGGCGGTACTTCCTTCTCGGTGGCCGACAGCATCCCGGAGATCTTGCCGAGTTCGGTCGTGGCGCCGGTCGCGGTGACGACGAGTACGCCGCTGCCGTGGGTGACCGGGGTGTTCTTGAACGCCATGTTCGTCCGGTCGCCGGGCGAGGGGAGGGGGCCCGCCGACGTGCCGGCGTCCTTCGTGGCGGGGACGCTCTCGCCGGTGAGCGCCGACTCGTCGATCTGCAGGGCACTGGCCTCGATGATGCGTCCGTCGGCCGCGACCTGGTCCCCGGCGGCGATGAGCACGATGTCGCCGACGGCGATCCGTTCGGCGGGGATCTCGGCCTCCGCGCCGTCCCTGCGCACCCGCGCCGTCGCCTTCATCATCGACTGCAGCGCGTTCATCGCGCTCTCGGCCTTGCCCTCCTGGCGCAGACCCACGACCGCGTTCAGCAGGGTCAGGACGAACAGCAGGATCGCGGTGGCCCACTCCTGGACGAACAGCGACACGACCGCCGCGGCCACGAGGACGATCTGCATGTAACTGCGGTACTGCGCGAGGAACCGGCGCCAGGCCGGAGGCCGCTTCTCCTCGGGCAGCGCGTTCGGGCCGTGCGAGGCCAAGAGTTGCTCGGCCCGTGCCGTGGAGAGACCGACCGCCGGATCCACGTCGAACGCCGCCAGGACCTCCTCGGGGGCGTGCGCGTACCACTCGTCCTGCGAAGCCCGGGGCCGGTCTCCCGCGGAACTCGAACGCACCGTCATCTCTCTGCCTCCGGTCCGTGCCTCGCGCCCCGTGCCCCGCGCCGTGGCCGCGGATGCGTCCCGGCCGGTCGCGCGCTCGTTCGACGGGTCTCAGCCGCGCTTCTTCCTGGCCGACGGATGCCGGTCGGCGTACGGATCGGCCGATGCCCCGGCGGGGGCCTCCCGCTCCAGCTCCCGTCTGGTGACGAGCAGTTCCCTCCGTGCGGCATTCCCCACGTCGGGGTACTGCGGATCGATGTCCATCAGGGTGTGCGCGAGGATCGCGGCCGCGCAGATCCGCGCGAACCACTTCCGGTCCGCCGGCACGACGTACCACGGCGCCCACGTCGTGCTCGTGGCCGACAGCATCTCGGAGAACGCGTCCTGGTACTCGTCCCAGTGGCGCCGCTCCCGGACGTCGGCCGCGGAGAACTTCCAGTTCTTCTGCGGCCGGTCGATCCGCTTCAGGAAGCGGGTGCGCTGCTCCTCCTCGGACAGGTTCAGGAAGATCTTCACCACCTTGAACCCGTTGTCCGTGAGGTAGCGCTCCCAGCGGTTGATCTCCCGGTAGCGCCGCTGCCATATGCCTGGTCCGCGCGCGTCGGCCGGAAGTCGCTGCCGGGCCAGGTTCTCGGGGTGGACCCGCACGACGAGAACCTCCTCGTAGTGCGAGCGGTTGAAGATGGCGATCTCGCCGCGCTCGGGCAGCCGCCGGGCGTACCGCCACAGGTAGTCGTGGTCGAGTTCCTCGGCGGAGGGCACCTTGAAGCTGCTGACCCGTACGCCCTGAGGATTGACGCCGCTCATCACATGACGGATCGTCCCGTCCTTGCCTCCGGCGTCGAGCGCCTGCAGGCAGAGCAGCACCCCGTACGTGTCCTGGGCGGCCAGCCGCTCCTGGTACTCGGCCAGCAGCGACACTCCGGCCCGCAGCAGTTCCTTCCCGTCCCGCTTCTTCAGACCGGCCTTGAAACGGGGATCGAAGCCGCGGTCCAGGCGCACCTTCGACCCTGGCTTCACCCGGAGGGGCGCGACGAAATCCGCAATTCTTTCGGCTCTCTCGTCCGACATCACGATCAGCCCTCCGCTGCTCCGGCGTGAGCACGGCGCGTCCCGGGTGCCGTGCCGCCGTCGACGGCCTGACCCGGGGCGGTGCGGCAGGCGGCATGGAGCACCCTGCGGGACCGGCGTTCGACCAGGATCGGGACGTAGGCCCTGGCCCTGGCCCCGTGGAACGAGTCGTACGCGGTCCTGACCGTCGCCTCGACGGTGACCGCGTCGACCGAGGGACAGGCGGCACGCAGCCGCGCCATCATGATCCGGACGGACACGAGTTCGTCCTGCGAGCCATGTGACGGGAGGTCCGGCGGCACGGCCGGATGAGTGCGCTCCACCGGTTCCGGGCGGTGACACAAGCCCTCGACGGGAAGGCCTGCGACGGGAGAAGTCCGCTCTTCGATCGTCATGACCGCACCCATCCCACGTCCCATGACCTGCGGACCGCAGAACCACGTGTCCCACCGCAGCCGCGACAGGATCCCTCGCGCCCATTCTCCGCGCGCCCGGACAAGATCGCCCCTCAGGCCGGGTCGGGACGCCGTGGAGGGAGGAGACGCCGGCACCGCGGCCGGGCAGCTCGGCGAGGGGACTCCTCGACCAGAAGCGACGGGCGGCTTGCTCGCCGCCTGATCCGCAGCTCGTGCACGGCATCCGGACACGCAACGGCCCGCGGTGTCCGCCCCGGGGAGGGCGGACGCCGCGGGCCCCTCGCCGTCAGCAGATGCGCGGCAGTTGCTCCCCGAGCGGCATGTCCACGACGCGGGTGCCGCCGAGCCCGGTCGACACCACCACCATGCCGGGATGGTCCTCGACGCACTCACCGACGAGCGCGGCCCCCGCCCCCTGCGGATGCTCCCGCATCGCCGCGAGCACGGCGTCGGCGTGCTCGCGGGCCACGAACGCCACCAGCCGGCCCTCGTTGGCGACGTACAGCGGGTCCAGGCCGAGGAAGGCGCAGGCGTTGGCGACGGCGTCCGGTACCGGGACCGCCCGCTCCGTCAACCGCACCCCGGTGCCCGACGCGCGGGCGATCTCGTTCAGCGACGCCGCCAGCCCGCCCCGCGTGGGGTCGCGCAGCACGTGGATGTCCGGGGTGACCCGCAGCATCGCCTCGACCAGTCCGGCCAGCGGCGCGGTGTCGCTCGCGACGTCCACCCCGAACTCCAGGCCCTCCCGGACACTCATGATGGCCACACCGTGCAGGCCGATCGGCCCGCTCACCAGGACGGCGTCGCCCGGTCTGGCCCGCTGCGGCCGGATGTCGACCCCGTCCGGGACCAGGCCGATGCCGGAGGTGGTGATGTACACGCCGTCGCCGTGGCCGCTCTCGACGACCTTGGTGTCGCCGGTGGCGACGGTGACACCGGCCGCCCGCGCCGCCGCGCCGACCGCCCCGGCGACCCGCTCGACGACATCCATCGCCACGCCTTCCTCCAGCACGAAGGCCGTGGACAGGAACGCGGGCACCGCACCGCTCATGGCGAGGTCGTTGACGGTGCCGTTGACGGCGAGGTCGCCGATGCAGCCGCCGGGGAAGAACAGCGGACGCACCACGTAGGAGTCGGTGGAGAACGCCAGACGCGCCGCGCCGAGCCGGACCACCGCCGAGTCGGCCAGCTGCGCCAGGACCGGATTGCCGAACGCCGGCGCGAAGACGCCGTCGACGAGCTCCGCCGACAGGGCGCCGCCGCCCCCGTGGCCCATCACGACGACCGGCCGGTCGCGCAGCGGGGCGGGGCAGGACCAGTTCGCCGGGTCGACGGGTGCGGTGGCGGTCGAGTCAGCCAACGGGGCTCATCTCCTTGCGCGTGGTGGTGTCCATCCGCCGGTAGAGGTAGTACGCGGCGCAGGCGCCCTCGCTGGAGACCATCGTGGCGCCCAGCGGGGTGCGCGGGGTGCAGCTCGTACCGAACGCCGGGCACTCGGTCGGTTTGATCAGGCCCTGGAGGACCTCGCCGCTCCGGCAGACCGCGGGCTCCTCGGTGCGGATGCCGGTGACGTCGAAACGGTGCTCGGCGTCGTGGGCCCGGAAGGCCTCGGTCAGCCGCCAGCCGCTGTCCGGGATGCGCCCGATGCCGCGCCAGGACCGGTCGGTGACCTCGAACACCTCCTCGATCATGCGGCGCGCGGCCGGGTTGCCGTCCTCCTGCACCGCACGGGCGTAGGCGTTCTCCACCCGGTGCTCGCCGCGCTCCAGCTGGCGCACCGCCCGCCGGATGCCCTCCAGGATGTCCAGGGGCTCGAAGCCGGTCACCACGAGGGGCACACGGTGCCGTTCGGCCAGGTCCGGGTACTCGGCGGTGCCCATCACGCTGCACACGTGACCGGCCGCCAGGAAGCCCTGCACCCGGCAGGTCGGGGCGGTCATGACGGCCTCGATCGCCGGCGGCACCCGCACGTGCGACACCAGCAGGCTGAAGTTGGCCAGGCCCAGGCGGCGCGCCTGGTGCACCGCCATGGCGTTCGCCGGCGCCGTGGTCTCGAAGCCGATGCCGAAGAACACGACCTCGCGGTCGGGGTGACGGCGCGCCAGTTCCAGCGCGTCCATGGGGGAGTAGACCACGCGGACGTCGCCGCCCTCGCTCCGGACCCGGAACAGGTCCCGGTCCGTGCCCGGCACCCGCAGCATGTCCCCGAACGAGCAGAAGATCACCCCCGGGCGCGCGGCGATCGCCAGCGCCTTGTCGATGACCTCCAGCGGTGTCACGCACACCGGGCAGCCGGGGCCGTGGATCAGCTCGACCTCGTCCGGCAGGAGCTGGTCGATGCCGTGCCGGATGATGGAGTGCGTCTGACCGCCGCACACCTCCATCAGCGCCCAGGGCCGGGTGACGGTGGCCCGGATGTCCTCCAGCAGCTTCCGCGCCAGCTCGGGGTCGTTGAACTCGTCGATGTACTTCATCGGGCTCCTTCCTCCGCGGCGGTCACGCCTTCCCGGCCGGCGGGCTCGGGCATTCCCGCCTCCTGCGCCGCCCGTCCCCAGGCGTCACCGAACTCCTCCTCCAGCAGGCCCAGTTCCTCGAAGAGCTTGAGGGAGGCCTGCGCGGATTCCTCGTCCAGCCGCTGGAGGGCGAAGCCGACATGGACGATGACGTACTCACCGACCTGCGTGTCGGGGACGTACTCCAGGCAGACGCGCTTGTGCACGCCGCCGAAGTCGATCAGTCCCGTCAGGGGGTCGGTGCCGTCCTCGATGGCCAGGACGCGGCCGGGCACTGCCAGACACATGGGTCACTCCGGGTTGTGGGCGGGGGATGGGCGGCGGGCCGCGACCACGAGCTGGCCCAGGGCGAGCCCGCCGTCGCCCGGCGGGACCTCCGTGTGCCGCAGCACCGTGAACCCGTCGGCCGCCAGCAGGGCCGAACAGGCCCCCTCCAGCAGCGCGTTGGCGAACACCCCGCCGGTGAGGGCGACCGTGCCGGCGCCGGTGTCGCGGCGTGCCCGGCGGCACACCTCGGCGACCGCCGCCGCCACGGCCCGGTGGAAGCGGGCCGCCAGCACCGGGCGGGGTGTGCCGCGGCGCAGGTCCGTGATGAGCGAGCGCAGCACGGGAGTCGGGTCGAGCAGCAGGGCGTCCCCGTCGCCACGGGCCGTGCCGAAGGAGTACGCGCCCGTGTCGGCGCCCCACGCCCGTGCCGCCTGCGCCTCCAGCTCCAGCGCCGCCTGCGCCTCGTAGCCGGCCCGGTGGCACACGCCCGCCAGGGAGGAGACGGCGTCGAACAGGCGCCCCATGCCGGAGGCCGGCACGCAGGCCACGTTCCGCTCCAGCTGACGGGCCAGCAGGGCGCGTTCCGAAGCGGTGCAGGCGGCCGTGCTCGGCAGGTCGGCGTCCCAGGGCAGCCCGGCGGCACGGAGCCGGGCCAGGGCCAGGCGGCAGGGGTTGGCCACGCCGGCGTCCCCGCCCGGAAGGGGAGCGGGGGACAGATGGGCGTAGCGGTGGAAGCCGTCGTAGCCTGCGAGCAGCACCTCTCCGCCCCACACGGTGCCGTCGTCGCCGTACCCGGTGCCGTCGAAGGCGACCCCGATGACGCGGGCGCCGTCGGGCAGCGCGTGCTCGGCCATGGCGGACGCCACGTGCGCGTGGTGGTGCTGCACCAGGTGCAGGTCCCGTCCGCCGGCCCGGCGCCGCGCCCAGCGCGCCGAGTGGTAGCCGGGGTGCCGGTCGGCCGCGATCCGTTCGGGCCCGATGCCGGTCAGACGCCGCAGGGTGGCCTCGGCGCACTCCAGGGCGTCCAGCGAGGCCAGGTCGCCCAGGTCCCCGATGTGCGGCCCGAACCACGCCTCTCTGCCGGCGCCGAGGCAGGGCGCGTTCTTCAGGTCGCCGCCCACCGCGAGCGTCGGCGGCACCTCGAACGGCAGCGCCAGCGGCCGGGGGACGTACCCGCGGGAGCGGCGCAGCACCTGCCGGGAGCCGTCCGGGCGGACCCGCAGCACGGAGTCGTCGCAGGGCGAGGAGATCGCGCGGTCGTGGGCCAGCCAGGCGTCCGCCAGCCCGGCCAGCCGGGCCACGGCCTCGCCGTCGTCGGTGACGATGGGCTCGCCGGAGCGGTTGCCGCTGGTCATCACCAGCAGGCGCGGTCCGGGCGGGTCGCCGGGCAGCCCGAACAGCAGCGTGTGCACGGGCGTGTAGGGCAGCATGACGCCGACGTGCGGGCTTCCGGGGCACACCCCGGCTGCGAGCGGGCCGCCGTCGCGGCGGGGCAGCAGCACGATGGGGCGGCGCGAGCCGGTCAGTTCCGCCCGCTCCGCGGGGCCGGCCTCGCCGATCCGGTCGACGGCCGCGAGATCGGCCGCCATCACCGCGAACGGCTTGCCCCCGCGCAGTTTGCGGGACCGCAGCCGCGTCACGGCCTCGGCGTCGGTCGCGTCGCAGGCCAGGTGGTAGCCGCCGACGCCTTTGACGGCGACGATCCGCCCCGCTGCCAGCAGACCGCGCGCAGCGGCCAGAGCCTCGGCGTCCCGCGCCGGCCGCACTCCGGAGCCGGCCGCGGGCACCAGACGCAGCCGGGGGCCGCAGGCGGGGCACGCCACCGGCTGCGCGTGGAAGCGCCGGTCACCCGGATCGGTGTACTCCGCCGCGCACGCCCGGCACATCGGGAAGGTGTCCATGGTGGTGCTCGCGCGGTCGTACGGCAGTGCCGTCACGATCGTGAAGCGGGGGCCGCAGTGCGTGCACGTGATGAACGGGTGCCGGTGGCGGCGGTCGCCGGGGTCGGCGAGTTCGCGCAGGCAGTCGACGCAGGTGGCGGTGTCCGGCGGGAGCACCGTGCGTCCGCCGCCCGTCGTCGAGGCGCGGATGGTGAAGCCGTCCGCCGCGCCCGTGACGGGCAGGTCGGTGCTGTCGACACCGGTGACGGCGGCCAGGGCGGGCGTCTCCCGGGTGAGCCTCGCGCAGAACCGTTCCACGCCGTCCGGCGGGCCCTCCACCTCGACCAGTACACCGCCGGAGTGGTTGGTGACGAAGCCGGACAGCCCCTCCTCGGTGGCCAGCCGGTGCACGAACGGCCGGAACCCCACCCCCTGCACCACACCGCGCACGCCGATCCGGCGCCGGACCGCGGCTGTGGCGGGGGCCGTCATGACGCCGTGTGCTCGTGGTGTGCCGATGCCGTCAGGGCCGGTCGGTGCGGAGGTGTGCCGTTCCGGACGGCGAGCACACGGTCCAGCAGGTCGCCGGCGCCCTCGCCGCGGCGGGCGCTGGTGCCCACCACGTCGACGCCCGGGTTGATCCGCTCGACGTTCTCCGCGAAGACGGCCGCGTCGAAGCCCGCCGCCTCGGCCAGGTCGGTCTTGGTGACGACCACCAGGTGGGCGGAGCCGAACGCGGTGGGGTACTTCAGCGGTTTGTCCTCGCCCTCCGTCACGGCCATCAGGACCACGCGCAGGGTCTCGCCGAGGTCGTAGGCGGCCGGGCAGACCAGGTTGCCCACGTTCTCCACGAACAGCAGCGCGGTGTCCCGCGGCATCCATCCCTCCAGGTGCCCGCGCACCTGACGGGCCTCCAGATGGCACAGCCCTCCCGTCAGCAGCTGCTTGACGGGTGCGCCCGAGCGGGCCAGGCGGCGGGCGTCGTTCTCCGTCGCGAGGTCCGCGGTGAGCGCCGCCGCCGCGACACCGCGCCGCACGGCCAGGCCGAGCACCTCGGTCAGCAGCTCCGTCTTGCCGCTGCCGGGGCTGGAGAGCAGGTTGACGGTGGTGACTCCCCGCCGGCCGAGGTCGGAGCGCAGGGCCGCCGCCAGTGAGTCGTTCTTCGCCATGACGGCCTGTTGCACGTCCACGGACCGGCACATCATGTGTGCTCCTTGCTGGCGTAGGGGCGATTGCGGTGATCCTCGTCGGACGCGGGAGCGTTCCCCGGGGGACCGGCCGGGCCGTGTTCCGCGGATTCCTCCGGCCGGCCCAGCGCGAGCGGGGCGGCGGGGTCGGCGAGCAGCTGCCGCACCACCGTGTGCAGCAGCGGCACGGCCGCCGCCACGGCCCGGCACACCGGGGCGCTGAGACCGCCGACGAGTTCGGTGTCGTCCTCGGGCAGGTGCTCCGGCTCGCACGCCAGCAGCACGATGCGGGGCAGCGGTCCCTCGGCCAGCCGCGCGGCCAGCGCCAGCACCTTCACCGGGTCCATGCCGTGCGCCTCCGGCGCGGCGCGCGAGGCATCGGGCAGCTCCGGGTCGACCAGGGACAGCGTGCCGGGGCGGTGGCCGCGCGCCGCGGCGTCGACGAACACCACCGCGTCGTAGCCGTCGAGGAGCTGGTAGGCCAGATCCAGGCCGCGGATACCGAAGTCCCGCACCTCGACGGCGGCGGGCAGCGGATCCTCGCGCAGTGCCGAGATCACCTCGGGGCCGAAGGCGTCGTCGGCGAGGAAGATGTTGCCGATACCGGCCACGAGCAGACGGGTGGATGCCAACGGACTCTCCTGCGGCAGGGTCGGGACGGACGCGGCGCGGGGCGGTTCGCGCACGGACGGGGGGCCGGTTCGGGCGGCCGGGCGGGTGACGGGGCTGCGGCCGGTCCGGCGCCCGCGCGCGGCCGGCCGCCTCGGCGGGCCCCGACAACCGGGCGCGGGCACGGTGCGCTCGCCCGCCGGCACCTAGGGCATGGGCGGCGCCAGCGGTCGGGGGGAACCGGCCGGAAGCCCTCGTACGAAGGCCGACCGCAGTGCGTGGAACGGGGCGGCGGGGTCGAAGAGGATGCGGCGCATCCGGGCCTGCTCGTCGCGCCGGTACACCGCCAGCGGCTGCCGCGCCTCGTCCCGCTCCCGGGCGGCCTGCTTGACCGCGATCCGCTCGTGCAGATCCGGCACCCCGGCCAGTGCCGCCGACAGACGGTCGACGTCGTGGGAGAAGCAGCCGGGGGAGGCCGGCACGAGGCGGTCGACCAGCCCCGTCCGGTGGGCCGCGTGCGCGCTCACCGGCAGGGCCTGCCGGGTCAGCCGCGCGGCGGTCTCCTCCCCGGCCCGCCGGGGCAGGCTGTACGTCCAGAACTCCGACCCGTACAGGCCCATGCGGATGTAGTGCGGGTTCAGCACGACCCCGGTTCGGCACCACACCTCGTCGGCGGCGAGGGCGAGCATCACGCCGCCCGCCGCCGCGTTCCCTCCCAGCGCGGCCACCACCAGCCGGTCGGTCGTCCGCAGCACGGCCTCGACCAGGTCGTTCATGGCACTGAGGTTGGTCCACGCCTCGCCGGCCGGGTCGGACGCGGCCTCGATGACGTTGAGGTGGATGCCGTTGGAGAAGAAGTCCCGCCCGCCGCCCAGGACCAGCACGGACGTCGGCCTGGTGAGGGCGTGGCGGTAGCCGACCAGCAGGCGGCGGCACTGGGCGGAGCTCATCGCCCCGCCGGGGAAGGAGAAGTCCAGGAAGCCGACGTCACCGCGCTCCCGGTAGCGGACGTCCGCCCAGGTGCGCCGTTCGGCGGGCAGATCGACGGGCACGGACGCCTCCGGCACGTCCCGGAGCAGCCCGCCCAGCACATCGGCCGCGGGCCGCCGGAAAGGTGCGGGATCACCGGAACCGCGGCGCGGCCGGAGCTCCGGGATCCACACCGCGCCGTCCGGGGTTGCCCGGCAGACCGCGCCGTTCCGGGTGGCCAGCACCTCCCCGGGGCGGCCCCGCAGGGTGTCCTCGGGATGCCCGCCGTGCAGGAAGACCTCCCGGCCCAGCACCGTGTCGAGGACCCCGGGACGGGAGTCGGCGCCACGCAGCTTGCGCAGGACCGTCTCGGTGGAGTCCGCCCGCCAGTCGATGCGGCGCGACTCCTGCCGGAAGGCGCCCCGCCAGACCACCTCGACCGAAGGGTCGCTCTGCGGCTGCGGTTTGAACGAGCCGTCGGCGAAGCGCTGCACCGCCATCAGGACGGCGGCCGCCGCCGCGTCGGCCACCTCGCCCCGGTACAGGTCGCTCTTGCCGACGGGCGGCAGCGCGCACGGGACGGAGGTCCAGATGTCCCCGGCGTCCAGGCCCGCCTCCGCCTGAAGGACCGTCACTCCCCAGCGCCGGGCACCGTCGGTGACCGCCCGGTCGAGGGAGGACGGACCGCGATCGCCCGGCGGACCCGGATGGACGATCAGGCAGGTGTGCTCGCGCCACACGTCCTCGGGCACCGCCGTCCTCAGCATCGGCGCCACGATCAGATCCGGAGCGGTCTCCCGCACCGCCGTGCGGACGGCGTCGTCACCGTGCGAGGCCAGCACGGCCTCCACGCGGTGCCCGCGGTCGGAGAGTTCGGCGTACACCCGTTGGGACAGGCTGTTGAAGGCGCTGGCGACGAGGAGGATGTCCATTGGGCCTCTTCCCGACGGCGAAGCGGAGGGCGGGCGGCGCCCCGGACGAGACAGCAGGATGGTCGCCGCCACGGCCCGGGCGGCGCAGCGCAACGGCCGCTGCCCGCAAGTTCCACCGGATGGTCGTGCCCCCGGCGGCAGTAGCAGCGTGGGACGGCCCTGTGGGACGTCCGTGGTGGGAGCGGCGGAACGGATCCGGTGCGGGACGGGCGCCGGTGACGACCCGTCGCGCGGCGTGCGGCAGGCTGTGACACGTGTCTTTCATCCCTCATCAGCCTCAACCCCCGTTCCCCGGTGGCCACATGGTCGTCTGTGGTGACGACGCCCTGGCGCGCCGCCTGGCCGCGGAGCTGCGCGACGTGTACCGGGAACGGGTCGTCCTCGTCGTCCCCGAGACACAGGGCGCGGGCGCTCCCACCCGCGCGGCCGCCCTCGCCTCGGCCCTTCTGGGGCGTGTCCCCTTCGCGGCGCAGCGCGCGCCCGGCACCCAAGGCCTTGCCGCGGGGGACGACCTGGACGTGGTGTCGGCGCCGGTCCCCGACGAAACGGCGCTCGACGCGGCCGGCGTGGGCCGGGCCAGCGCACTGGCGCTGGTGTACGAGGACGACGCGACCAACGTCCGCGCCGCCCTGGCCGCCCGCCGGCTCAACCCGCGGCTCCGGCTGGTCATCCGGCTCTACAACCGCAAGCTGGGCCAGCACCTCGCCCAACTGCTCGACCAGGCCACACCCGGTGTCGACCCCGCCGCGCTGGACACCTCCACCACCGTCCTGTCGGACGCGGACACGGCCGCGCCGGCGCTCG
The DNA here is from genome assembly GCF_016921115.1 of Streptomyces actuosus. Taxonomy (GTDB): domain Bacteria; phylum Actinomycetota; class Actinomycetes; order Streptomycetales; family Streptomycetaceae; genus Streptomyces; species Streptomyces actuosus_A. The sequence goes on along the minus strand of NZ_JAFFZS010000001.1, from coordinate 334,655 downwards.
CCGCCACGGCCGTCGCGGGCACCAGCAAGGTCGTTCAGGCGGACGGCATGCTGCTGCGCGCGGTCGAGCACCCGCCGCCCGGCGACGGACGCGTTCCGGACCCCGGGCTGTGCACGCTCGCCCTGCTGTCCTCCACCGCCAGCAATCCGGCCGGGATGGAGGGCTCGGACGACAGCGGGCCGGAGGGGCCGCAGCTGCTGCCCGACGACGAGGAGGTCGCGGCGGCCGGCGACCGCGGCACCATCGCGCTGGAGACGGTCACGTACGCCGGGCCGCCACCGCGCGTCAGCCGACTCGACACCGCCCTCACACCGCTCGTCTCGCTCTTCTCCCGCCGCCTGTGGTGGTCGATCGGCGGAGTCGTGGGCGCGGTGCTGGCCCTGACGGTGGCCTCGATGCTCACCCTCGACGACCACCCGCTGCACGCCGCCTACACGATCCTGCTCGACATCTTCGCCATCAACGACCCCGCGATCGGCGAGCCCGCGACCCGCAAGGTCCTCCAGATACTGGCCGGCCTCGCCGGTCTCCTGCTGCTGCCGGTGCTCGTGGCCGGACTGCTGGAGGCTCTCGGCACCTTCCGCTCCGCCTCCGCCCTGGGACGGGTCTCCCGCCGCATGTCCGGACACGTGGTGCTGCTCGGCCTGGGCAAGGTCGGCACCCGCGTCCTGGCCCGCCTGCACGAGCTGGACATCCCGGTCGTGTGCGTGGAGGAGAGCCCCGAGGCGCGCGGCATCTCCCTCGCCCGCCGCCTGCGGGTGCCGGTCGTCCTCGGGGACGTGACCCAGGAGGGCGTGCTGGAGTCGGCGCGCGTGCACCGGGCCCAGGCGCTGCTCGCCCTCACCAGCTCCGACACCACCAACCTGGAGGCGACCCTCTACGCCCGCTCGCTCGGCCCGGCCCTGCGGGTCTCCCTGCGTCTGTACGACGACGAGTTCGCGACCGCCGTCTTCCGCACCCTGCGCACCGCGCACCCCGACGCCCTCACCCGCAGCCGCAGCGTCTCCCACCTGGCGGCGCCCGCCTTCGCCGGGGCGATGATGGGGCGCCAGGTCCTCGGGGCCGTTCCCGTCGAGCGGAAGGTCCTGCTGTTCGCCGCGCTGGACGTGGCCGGGCACCCGCAGCTGCAGGGCCGTACCGTCGCGGAGGCGTTCCGGCCCGGGTCCTGGCGCGTCATCGCCCTGGACACCGCCGCCCCCGGGGAACGGCTGCCCGACCTGGCCGCTGCCGTGCGCGGTGCGGGGGGTCGCACCCCGAACCTCGTGTGGGACCTGCACCCCGGCTACGTCCTCAAGCCCGAGGACCGTGTCGTCCTGGCCGCGACCCGCCGCGGCCTCGCCGAGCTCCTCGGCCGGCAGCCGCAGCCGTAGCGGGCCGCCCTGCCCGGGCCGGAGAGAGCCCGGGGTCCGGAATCGATCCCGGCCCCCGGAGGACCTGGCGGTCCCCGGGGCGACCCGGCCCGTCCCACCGCTGCACAAGGCCGGCTGCACACGCCGCGCCGGTGGTACGGGGCCACACGGCGCCGGGCCGCGTCCTGGGGTGTGCGTCGGCAGGTGCGTCCTCCCGGGGTTTCCGGAGGTCCTGGAGACCCCGGAGGTCCTGGGGGGCGGAGGTCCCAGTGGTCCCTCGGCTACCGGAACCCCCGTAGGTCCCGGGGCCGGCGGGCAGGGCGGTCGCGCGTGATCCGCCCCGGTCCGCGTCCGGCGGCCTCGGCGACCGGCTGGGCGCAGGGGGCGCCGCACTCCGCGCACGGGCGTACCGTCCTGGTGTGGCCGAATTCGTTCGGCGGGAACCCGGCAACGTACGCGGCACGAGGAGCGGCAGCGTGACCGGTGTGCACGAGGGGGCGACGGACGTGGAAGCACTGGACACCGCGTTCGCGGAGACAGTGCGCCGGACGGGCGCGTCCACCGGCGCGCTCTACCTCTTCGCGCCCGACGGACGGCATCTGACCCTGGAGGCCCTGTACGGGGTGCCGTCCGAACTCGCCGCGCCGTGGACCGAGGTCGCGGTGGACGCCCCGGCACCGGTGGCCGACGCCGCCCGCGAGGACCGCATCGTGTGGGTGGGCAGTCACGAGGAGCTGGCCGCCGCCTATCCGCGCACCGCGGTGGCACTGCCGTACCCGCTGGCGCTCGCCGCCGCACCGATCACCGGCGTTCGCAGCTGGGGCGCCCTGCTGCTGGTGTGGCCGGCCACCCGCCCGCCGCACATGACCCGGCGGGAGCGGGGACACATCGCCTCCAGCTGCGGGCGGCTGGCCCGGCTCCTGGAGGAGTCCGCCGACCACGGCGCGCTCCCGGCACCGGGCGACCGGCCCCGTGTGCTGCCCGCCGGACCGAGCGGCCCGTCCGCGGGACCGATGTCGGCCGCCGCCGACTTCGCCGAGCGGCTGCCGGGCGGCAGCTGCGCCCTCGACCTGGCAGGACGCTTCACCTACCTCAGCTCGGGCGCCTGCGAGCTGCTCGGCCGCGCGGCCGACCGGCTCGTGGGCACCCTGCCGTGGCAGTCCCTGCGCTGGCTCGACGACCCCGCCTACGAGGACCGCTACCGCGCCGCCGTGATCAGCCGGCAGCACGTCGTCTTCACCGCCTGCCGCCCGCCCGACACCTGGCTCGACTTCCACCTGTATCCCGACGCCAGCGGCATCAGCGTCCGGATCGTGCCCAGCGGCGACCGCCTCCCGTCCGGACCCGTGTCCCGCGGGACCTCGGGCGCCGGGGCGCCGGCCCGCGCCGGCCGTCTCTACCAGCTCACGCACCTGGCCGCCGCCCTGACCGAGGTGGTCGGCGTCCAGGACGTCATCGACCTGGTGGCCGACCAGATCATGCCCGCCTTCGGCGCCCACGGCCTGGTCCTGTCCACCGCCGAGGCCGGGCGGCTGCGGATCACCGGCCACCGCGGCTACACCCCCGCAGCCATCGAGCGCCTGGACGGCCTGCCGCTCGACACCGGATTCACCCCGGCCGGACGTGTCCTCGCCAGCGGCATCCCCGCGTTCTTCGCCACCCTGGAGGAGATGCGGCGCCTCTACCCCGAGGCGGCCCTGGTCAGCGGCAAGCAGGCCTGGGCGTTCCTGCCGCTGATCGTCTCCGGCCGGCCCGTCGGCTGCTGCATCCTGTCGTACGACCGCCCCCACCCCTTCCCGGCAGAGGAACGCGCCGTGCTGACCTCGCTGGCCGGCCTCGTCGCCCACGCCCTGGACCGAGCCCGCCTCTACGACACCAAACTCGGTCTGGCCCACGGCCTCCAGCAGGCGCTGCTCCCGCGGAACCTGCCCCCCGTCCCCGGGCTTCGGGTCGCCGCGCGCTACCTGCCCGCCACCCGGGGCATGGACATCGGCGGCGACTTCTACGACCTCATCCCCCTCGGGGACACCGCGGTCGCCGCCGTCATCGGCGACGTCCAGGGGCACGACGTCGCCGCAGCCGCTCTGATGGGGCAGGTCCGCACCGCGGTGCGCGCCCACTCGGCCCTCGACGCCACTCCGGACCAGGTGCTGGCCCGGACCAACCGGCTCCTCACCGACCTGGGCGCGGACCTCTTCGTCAGCTGCCTCTACGCCCGCCTCGACTTCGCCGCCGGCCGCATGACCCTGGCCGGTGCCGGCCACCCGCCGCCGATCCTGCGCCGACTCGAAGGGGAGGCCCGTCCCGTCGACATGCCGCCCGGGCCGCTTCTCGGCATCGAGACGGACGCCGACTTCCCGCTGACCGGGATCCCGCTCACCCCCGGCCTCATGCTCGCCCTCTACACCGACGGCCTGATCGAGAGGCCGGGCGTCGACCTCGACGACTCGATCGCCGACCTGGCACGGCAACTGGCCCGCACCAGCGAACGGGACCTGGACGCGCTCATCGACTCCCTCGTGGCGAACACGGGGACCCGGGGCCCGCGCGTCGACGACGTCGCCCTGCTCGTCCTGCAGTGCACGGCGCGCTGAGCGACCGGTCCGCCAGCGCCGGTCCGCCAGCGCCGGTCCGCGCACGCCGGCCCGCGTTCCTCGGCGTGCGCCCGCCGTCCTTCCCCTGGGCTTCTCAGCGGGGCCCGGTCCCGCCCCACCCCACCGCCCCCGCCGGCAGCCCCGGCCGTCGGTGCCTGCCCCGGTGCCCGGCGTGTACGCCGCCCCCTACCGTCCCGATCTCGGCCTTGCCCTCGTCGACCCGAGGTGAGCGCGGGCTCCGGCTGCCCGCTCCGGCGTGCGCGTCCGGTTCAGCGGGTCAGCCCGTGCAGCAGCAGTTCCGCGAGGTGGGCGTAGGCCTGGGCGTCGGTCAGGCCGGTCGTGGAGGCCACCTGCCGGCGCTGGATGCGGACCATCACCGAGGTGATGACGTCGGCGGCGAAGGCGACATGCACCTCGCGGAAGGCGCCGGCCGCCGTGCCCTCCTCGATGAGCTGCTGGACGCGCCGTGCCGCCGCCCGCGTGTTGCGGTCGTAGACCTCGGCGGCCGGTTCGAAGGCCGCCACGTCGTCGAAGAACCGGGCGGAGGCGGGTGCCAGCTCCGCCGACACGGCGCGCAGGTAGGCGGCGAGCCGCCGGGCGGGCTCGGTCTCCGCCGCCAGGGCCGCTTCCACGTGCTCGGTCGCCCGCCGGAAGAAGTGCACCACGGCCGCCCGCACCAACTGCTCCTTGCTGCCCGCCAGGCCGTACAGGGTGCGCTTGGAGCAGTGCAGCCGGGCGGCGAGACCGTCCAGCGTCAGATGGGCGAAACCGTCTCGTACCAGAAGGCCCACCAACTCCTCGAACAGCTCGGAGCGGCGTGCTGCGCCCCGACCGGTGGGCTTCGGGCTCTCGGCGGCTGACGTCTCGATCACCCGGCCAGTATTCCAAGGCCCACCTTTGCGCTACGCTAAGCGGTACTGACGTACCTCTTTGAGTACCACTTGGAGTCACCGTGGACGTCGACCGCCTGCTCCCCACCCCGGAGGCCGCGGATCTGATCGCCCTCACCCGGGAGATCGCCGACAAGGAGCTCGCCACCCGCGTCGAGCAGCACGAGAACGCGGAGACCTATCCCGAGGGGCTCTTCGCCACCCTCGGCCGGGCCGGCCTGCTCGGCCTGGTCTACCCGGAGGAGTACGGCGGCGGTGGCCAGCCGTACGAGGTGTACCTCCAGGTCCTGGAGGAGCTCGCCACCCGCTGGGCCGCCGTCGCCGTCGCCACGAGCGTGCACACCCTCGCCTGCCACCCCCTGAACGCCTTCGGCACGGACGAGCAGAAGGACCGCTGGCTCCCCGCGATGCTGGCGGGCGAGCAGATCGGCGGGTACAGCCTGTCCGAGCCGCAGGCCGGCTCGGACGCCGCGTCCCTGTCCTGCAAGGCCGAACCCGTCGAGGGCGGCTACCGGGTGACCGGGACCAAGGCCTGGGTCACCCACGGCGGCAAGGCCGACTTCTACGCCCTGTTCGCCCGCACCGCCCCGGGCAGCCGCGGCATCTCCTGCTTCCTGGCCCCCGGTGCCGTCGACGGGCTCGGCTTCGGCGCCCCCGAGCGCAAGATGGGCCTGCACGCCGTGCCCACCGCCGCCGCCTACTGGGACGGGGCGTTCCTCGACGCGGACCGGCGCATCGGCGACGAGGGGCAGGGCCTGCAGATCGCCTTCAGCGCGCTCGACTGCGGGCGCCTCGGGATCGCCGCCTGTGCCACCGGCCTGGCCCAGGCGGCCCTGAACACCGCCGTCGCCTACGCCAACGAGCGCACCACCTTCGGCCGGCGCATCATCGACCACCAGGGTCTCGGCTTCCTCCTCGCCGACATGGCCGCCGCCGTCGATTCCGCCCGCGCCACCTACCTGGACGCCGCCCGCCGCCGCGACCTCGGCCGGCCCTTCAGCCGGCAGGCCAGCGTGGCCAAGCTGGTGTGCACCGACGCCGCGATGCGGGTGACCACCGACGCCGTGCAGGTGCTCGGCGGGTACGGCTACACCCGGGACTTCCCGGTCGAGCGCTACATGCGGGAGGCCAAGATCATGCAGATCTTCGAGGGGACCAACCAGATCCAGCGGCTGGTCATCAGCCGCGGCCTCGCCGCCTGACGAGCCCCCGCGCCCGACCACCCACCCTTGCCCTATCGGCCCCCTCACCGCCGAGGAGTTCCATGGACATCGCAGGATCCGCCGCCCTCGTCACCGGCGCCGCCTCCGGACTCGGTGCCGCCACCGCCGCCGCACTCGCCGCCCGCGGCGCCACCGTCTACGGCCTGGACCTGGAGAAAGCCGTCGCCGAGGCCGGCCCGCAGCCCGACGGCGTCACGCTGCTGCCCGCCGACGTCACCCGTGAGGAGCCCGTCGAGGAGGCGCTGGCCCGCATCGAGGCCGACGGAGCCCGGCTCCGCCTCGCCGTCAGCTGCGCCGGCATCGCGCCCTCCGCTCGGGTCGTCGGCCGTCGCGGCCCGCACGACCTCGACCTGTTCCGCGCAGTCGTCGACGTCAACCTGGTCGGCACCTTCAACATCATGCGGCTCGCTGCTGCGACCATGACCCGCAACGAGCCGGACGACGGAGGGCAGCGCGGCGTCATCGTGAACACGGCCTCCATCGCCGCCTTCGAGGGCCAGATCGGCCAGATCGCCTACGCCGCCTCCAAGGCCGGCGTCGCCGGCATGACCGTCACCGCCGCCCGGGACCTCGCCCAGCACGGCATCCGCGTCGTCACCATCGCCCCCGGCATCGTGGACACGCCGATGATGGCGGGGTTCAGCGAGGAGGTCAGGGCCGGCCTCGGCGCGAGCGTGCCCTTCCCGCAGCGCCTGGCCCGGCCGGCCGAGTACGCCCGCCTGGTCACCATGATCGCCGAGCACGACTACCTCAACGGCGAGACGATCCGCATGGACGGCGCCCTGCGGATGGGCGCCCGGTAGTACGGCGCGGGCGGACGGGGCGCGTCGCTTCCGTACCGCCGTCGTCCAGGGCCGCGAACAGCCGGGAGGGGGCGGAGCGCGAACGCTCCGCCCCCTCGTGCACGGGCGGACTGCCGGGCCGGACGGCTCAGGCGGCCACAGCCTCGCCGGCGTGCCCCTTGAGGCGGGAGACGACCTCGGTCAGCTGCGCGGCGACCTCGGCGTCGTCCGCCGGGTGGCTCTCGGCGAAACGGGTCACCGAGCCGGGGATCGCGAGCTTGATGTCCTCGATCACCTTGCCGCCGGCCACGCCGACGGCCTTGCGGGCGTCGTCCTGCGCCCAGATGCCGCCGTGCTGGCCGAACGCGGTGCCGACGACGGCTACGGGCTTGCCCGCGATGGCGCCGGCGCCGTAGGGGCGGGACAGCCAGTCGATGGCGTTCTTCAGCACGGCCGGAATGGTGCCGTTGTACTCGGGCGCGAAGAGCAGGAAGGCGTCGGCGGCCGAAGCGGCCTCGCGCAGCCGCGCCGCGGCGGCCGGGACGCTGCCCTCGACGTCGATGTCCTCGTTGTAGAAGGGAACGTCGGCCAGGCCCTCGTGGAGCACGACCTCCGCGCCCTCGGGGGCGAGCTTGGCGGCCGCCTCGGCGAGCTGGCGGTTGTGCGATCCGGCGCGAAGGCTGCCGACGAGCGCGAGGATACGAGCAGACATGAGAACTCCAAGGGCTGAAACAGGGCCGATACGATCCGGACCGAGGTCCGTTTAAGTTTGTACCAGGTAACCGGACCGCGGTCCAGTTTTGTTCCCGATGCTCTACGCTGGCCTCATGCCCGCCGCCCAGCCGCCGTTCCCGCCCCCCGACAGCGAGCTCTTCGGCCCCGATCTGATCCAGCTCGGCACCGCCGGGGACGATTCCTGCCTGCGCGCCGACGCCGCCCGCAACCGGGCGAAGCTGCTGGAGGCCGCGGCCCGCCTGATCGCCGAGCACGGCGCCGACGGCGTGACGATGGAGGCCGTGGCGGCCGCGGCCGAGGTGGGCAAGGGCACAGTGTTCCGTCGTTTCGGCGACCGAACCGGACTGCTGACGGCGTTGCTCGACCACTCCGAGCGGAAGTTCCAGGCCGCCTACCTCGGCGGCCCGCCCCCGCTCGGGCCCGGTGCTCCACCGGTGGAGCGGCTGCACGCCTTCGGCTGCGCGCTGCTGCGTCGCACCGTGGAGGAACTGGACCTGCAGCTGGCGGCCGAGCCGGGGCCGGACCGCCGGTTCGGCGTGCCGGCCTGGCGGGTCCAGCACCGCCATGTCGTGCTCCTGCTGCGGCAGGCTCTCCCGGACGCGGACTGCGACCTGCTCGCCCATGTGCTGATGGCCCAGCTCGGCCCCGCCCTGGTCCACCACCTCGTCCGTCAGTGCGGGATGCCTCTCGAACGGCTGGAGGCGAACTGGGCGGACCTCGTCGCACGGATCACGGGGACCGGACCGCGCGGCCCGGCCGGCTGCACCTGAGCCGACCACACCCGGGTCGGCGCTGAGGCGCTCCGCCGGGCGACTGCGGGGCGGACGCCGTCAGTCGTGGGCGGCGAACATCTCCAGCAGTCCCCGCGGAGCGTCGTCCCGGAACAGCAGCGCGCCGCCGCGGGCGGACTCTGCCGCCGCGGCCTCGCTCCGCGGGAAGAGCCGCGCCTCGTACGCCGTGAGGGCCGCCTCGGTGTCGCCCGGGTGCGCGGCGAGAGCGAGTCCCAGTTCCGCGCCGTCGAGCAGCGCGAGGTTGGCACCCTCGCCCGCGAACGGCGACATCAGATGGGCCGCGTCGCCCAGCAGCGTCACCCCGGGCACGCGCGGCCAGCGATGACCGACCGGCAGCGCGTGGATGCGGCGCGGCACCAGCGGGCCGTCGGCGTCGGCGATCAGCGCCCGCAAGCTCTTGTCCCAGTCCGCGAACTGCTCCAGCACGGCCGCCCCGGCTGTCCGGGGGTCCGTGAAGTCGATGCCGTCGAGCCAGCTCTCGGCGGCCTCCACGGCGGTGTACACGTGCAGGCTCCCGTCGCTCTCCCGGTGTGCGAGGAAGCCGCGACCAGCCCCGAGTGCGAACAGCATCCCGGGGCCGACCACCTCGGCGCTCACCGGATGCCGGACGTCCGCGTCCAACAGGTCGGCCTCGACGAACGACACTCCCGTGTACGCGGGCTCGGCGTCGGACAGCAGGGGCCTGATCCGCGACCACGCGCCGTCGGCGCCCACCAGGAGGTCCGTGGTGAACGACGAGCCGTCCGCGAGCGACACCTCGTGCCGTCCGCCGCCCAGCGGCCGGGCGCCGGTCACCTTCGCGCCCCATCGGACCGCGTCGGCGGGAAGGGAGCCGAGGAGCAGGTCGCGCAGATCGCCGCGGTCGATCTCGGGCCGCCCGCCGGTCCCGTCGTCGGTCTCCTCGCGGTGCACCCTGCCCTCCCGGTCCAGGACCCGCAGTGCCTCGCCGCCGGTGTGCACCCGCTCCCGGAACGCGTCGTGCAGTCCTGCGGCGCGCAGTGCCTCCTGGCCGGAGTCGTCGTGGATGTCGAGCATGCCGCCCTGCGTGCGTGCGGAGGAGGAGGGGTCCAGGTCGAACAGGGCCGCCTCGACGGCGTGCACGTGCAGGACACGGGCGAGGGCGAGTCCGCCGAGTCCGGCGCCGACGACGGCGACGGGGTGGTGCGGGGGTGCCGCAGGGGCTGTCATGGCGTGTCTCCTTGCGCTGGTTCCGCCGGCCCGGCCCCGGGGGCATCGTCCCCGGCGGGTACGGCGGTCTGTCCGATGCCGCTGATCAGCACCCGGAACCCCCACGACAGGCGGGTATCGGCCGGGCCGGACAGCAGGGGGCCGGCGAGGGCGGCGATGTGCGGGTGGGTCTGCTCGCGGGCGTCGTGCAGGGCGCGGGCGAGGGCGTCCCGGTCGTCCGGGCGATCCGCCTCTGGGCCGCTGTGCTCGGCGGCCGTCGCCGTGGCGTGCTGCAGCAGCAGATCCACGCCCCACGCCGCCTGCGCGGACGGCACCCCGCCCTCGTCGAGCAGCGCCAGCAGGGTCTCGACGAGGTCCAGGTAGTGCGGGCCGCTGGGGCGGGCGGTGAGTGCGGAGCGGGCCAGTTCCGGATGCGCGAAGAGCATCGCGGTGTACGAGGTGAGCACCTGCTCCAGCCGCTCCCGCCAGGTGCCCTCGGCCGGGGCCGGGGCGACCGTGCCGAGCAGTTCGTCCAGGACGGCGGCGTGCAGTTCGTCGGTGTTGCGGACGTAGACGTACAGGGAGGCCGGACCGGTGTCGAGCTCCTGCGCCAGGCGCCGCATGGTCACCTTGCGCAGTCCCTCGGCGCGCAGCACGCCCAGCGCGGCGGCCACGATGCCCTCTCTGGTCAGGGCCGGCTTGGCGGGCCGCTCACGGCGGCTGCGCGGGGAATCGGGCTGTGCGGTCATGCGTCGACCGTAGCGAACATGTTCGTCACGAACAAGTACGTGGCGAACATGTTCGTCATGGCGAGGTCGCCCGGCACGTGCCCGGCGCGCCGCAGCCGGCTTGCCCGAGAGGGACCGCGGCTTGCGAACGGGTTCGTGAAAATCTCGTCCGCCACAGTGCGCGCTTGCTGTCCCACCCGACCGGAATTCCGTCCCTCGCTTCTGCCAAGATGCGCAGTGTCATGGTGCAGATACCGAACACGCCGCCGTCCGCGTCGCCCGCACCCCGCTCCGTGCCCACGAGCGCCGATGTCGCCCGCCTGGCCGGCGTCTCGCGCGCGACGGTCTCCTACGTGCTGAACAACACCAGCGCGGTCCGGATCAGCGAGGCCACCCGCCGCCGTGTCCACGAGGCCGCCCGTGAACTCGGCTACGTCCCGCACGCCGCCGCCCGCAGCCTGCGCGCCGGGCACAGCCGCATGGTGCTGATGCCCGCGCCGGCCATCCCCGTCGGCCCGCTGTACAGCGCGTTCATCAACGAACTCCAGTGGGCCCTCGGCCGCCTCGACTACACCGTCGTCCAGTACGGCACCGTCGCTCTCCGGGGCGACGAGGCGGCCCGCGCCTGGGCCGAACTGCGGCCGGTGGCCGTCCTGGTGCCCGGCGCCGGGCTCGGCCCGCAGGGCGTGGACGTCCTCAAGCGGTCCGGCGCCCGCGCCGTGGTCACCCTCGGCCCCGAGTCCGTCGAGGGCGCGCACGCCCTGCTCATGGACCACACCGCCGTCGGCCACGCCGCGGCTTCCCACCTGCACATCCGCGGCCGCCGCCGCATCGGGGTCGTGGTCCCCGAGGAGGCGGGCCTGGAGACCTTCTCCCGGCCCCGCCTCGAAGGCGCCCGCGCGGCTCTGCGCGGCACCGGCGCCGAGGTGACCGCGCTGCCCCTCGCCTACGAGGAGGAGTCCGCCACCCGGCTCGCCGCCCAGTGGCCCGACCTCGGCCTCGACGCCGTGTTCGCCTACAACGACGAGTACGCGATGCTCCTGATGCGCGCCCTCCAGGACGCGGGCGTCCGCATCCCCGAGGACACCGCCGTCATCGGCGCCGACGACCTCGTGCTCGGCCGGCTCCTGCGCCCGCGGCTGAGCACCGTCCACATCGATCTGCCCTCCGGGCGCGACCTCGCCGAACTGGTCGACCGCGCGGTCCGCAACCCCGGCGCCGAACCCGAGACGCACGCGGTCCTGGGAGCCTCGGTGGTGCACCGGGAATCCAGCTGAGAAACGGGCCGACCCGCCAGGCTCTCCGGCGCGCGGGACGGCTCACCCGCCCGCACGAACCGCCTCACCGGCACGGGCCGCGGGGAAGAGAGCCGAACCCGGTCGCGGACACGAACGGGCCCGCTCCCCGCGGCGCAGGGGAGCGGGCCCGTCGGACGCTTCGACTACTGGCCGTCCTGCCCGGACGCTGCCTGCTGCTCGGCGATGGTCCGCCGCACCTCGTCCATGTCCAGCTTGCGAGCCTGGCCGATGACGTCCGTGAGCGCCTCCGCGGGCAGCGCACCCGGCTGGGCGAACACGGCGACCTGGTCGCGGACGATCATCAGAGTCGGGATGGACTGGATGCCGAAGGCCGCCGCCAGCTCCGGCTGCGCCTCCGTGTCCACCTTGCCGAACACCAGATCGGGGTTGTCCTGCGCGGCCTTCTCGTAGACCGGCGCGAACTGGCGGCACGGCCCGCACCAGGACGCCCAGAAGTCGATCAGGACGAACCCGTTGTCCGTGACCGTCTGGTCGAAGTTCTCCTTGGTGAGCTCCACGGTGCTGCTCATCGGATGCATCCTCATTCCTGGCTAGGGGGTGTAGCCGTCCGCACAACACGGCCCGGCCACCGGCTATTCCGTCGATATCCGGCGCGCGTACCCATGTGGCCCTCACGGCACACCACCCGGAAGACTGACCCCATGACGGAAACGGAATCCATCGCGTACGACGTCGTGGTGCTCGGAGCCGGGCCTGTGGGGGAGAACGTCGCCGACCGCACCCGCGCGGCCGGCCTGTCCACCGCGGTCGTGGAGAGCGAACTGGTCGGTGGCGAGTGCTCGTACTGGGCCTGCATGCCCAGCAAGGCCCTGCTGCGTCCGGTCGTCGCCCGCGCCGACGCCCGCCGCGTACCGGGGCTGCGTCAGGCGGTCCAGGGCCCCCTCGACGCGGCCGCGGTCCTCGCTCACCGCAACGACTACACCTCCCACTGGCAGGACGACGGCCAGGTCCGCTGGCTGGAGAGCATCGGCGCCGACCTCTACCGGGGCCAGGGCCGCCTCACCGGCCCGCGCACCGTCGCCGTCACCGACGCCGACGGCGTTCGGCACGTGCTGACCGCCCGCCACGCCGTGGCCGTCTGCACCGGCAGCCGCGCCCGCCTGCCCGACCTGCCCGGCCTCGCCGACGTACGGCCCTGGACCAGCAGGGAGGCCACCAGCGCCCAGCACGTACCCGCACGCCTGATCGTCGTCGGCGGTGGGGTCGTCGCCACCGAGATGGCCACCGTCTGGCAGGCCCTCGGCAGCCGGGTCACCGTCCTGGTCCGCGGCAAGGGCCTGCTCAACCGCATGGAGCCGTTCGCCGGTGAACTGGTCGCCGACGGGCTCACCGAGGCCGGAGCCGACGTCCGCACCGGCACCGTCGTCGAGTCCGTACGACGCGTCGACGGCACCGTGGTGGCCGTCACCGACCGCGGCGACACCGTGGAGGCGGACGAGATCCTCTTCGCCACCGGCCGCGCCCCGCGCACCGACGACATCGGCCTCGACACCATCGGCCTGGAACCCGGCTCCTGGCTGGAGAGCGACGACAGCCTGCGCGTACCGGGCACCGACTGGCTGTACGCCGTCGGCGACGTCAACCACCGGGCCCTCCTCACCCACCAGGGCAAGTACCAGGCCCGCATCGCCGGTGCCGCCATCTCCGCCCGGGCCGCCGGGGTGCCGCTGCTGGAGACCGACCCGTGGGGCGCGCACGCCGCCACCGCCGACCACCACGCCGTCCCCCAAGTCGTCTTCACCGACCCCGAGGCCGCGGCGGTGGGCCTGTCCCTGGCGGAGGCGGAGGAGGCCGGACACCGCGTGCGGGCCGTCGACGTCGACCTGTCCTCCGTATCCGGCGCGGGCCTGTACGCCGACGGATACCGGGGACAGGCCCGGATGGTCGTCGACCTGGACGACGGGATCCTGCGCGGGGTGACCTTCGTCGGCCCCGGCGTCGGTGAACTGATCCACTCGGCCACCGTCGCCGTCGCCGGACAGGTCCCGATCGACCGGCTGTGGCACGCGGTCCCGTCCTACCCGACGATCAGCGAGGTGTGGCTGCGGCTGCTGGAGGCCTACCGCGGCTGACCTGCGCAGAACGCCGGCAGGGGCTCACTCCGGCAGGTCGAAGCCCAGTTCCCCGGCCGCCGCACGGGGCGTGGGCCGGTTCCAGCGGTCGGTCATCGCCTCACTCGAGGAGAGGGAACGCAGTTCCGCACGGTCGAGGTGGAGCAGGCCGTCGAGGTGGTCCGTCTCGTGCTGCACGATACGGGCGGGCCACCCCGAGAACACCTCGTCGAGCGGACGGCCGTGCTCGTCCTCGCCCCGCAGCCGCACCTCGGCGTGACGCGCCACCACCGCCTGCCACCCGGGGACGCTCAGGCAGCCCTCGAAGAAGCCGGTACGGGCCGTCCCGACGGGCTCGTACGACGGGTTGACCAGCACCCGGAACGGCTGCGGCACCCGCGTCCGGGCCGAACGCACCTCCGGCGGCACCGGCGCCGGATCCTCCAGCACCGCGATCCGCAGCGGCACACCCACCTGGACGGCGGCCAGGCCCACGCCGGGCGCCGTGCGCATCGTGAGCCGCAGGGCCGCCACGAAGCGGGCCAGCAGGTCCGGGCCCAGTTGCCCGTCGTAGCGCTCGGTGCCGCGACGCGGCACCGGATCGCCGGCCGCGACGATCGCCAGCGGGCCGCCGTCGGCGAGGAGTTCCTCGACCCGGTCGGTCAGCGGCGCACGATCAGGGGGAGATGCCATCGCGCCGGCATGCCACGCCGCCCACCGGCGACCACCTCGCGGGACGGACTCCGCCACCGGGGCGCGGGGGCACCGGGGCAACAGGCCGGCGGGACGGCAACGGCGGGGCGGCGGGGCGGCGTGACGACCGGGGCCACGGGGTCACGGGGCCATGGGGCCCACGAGGTCCGCGGGGCCCACGGGTCGAAGGGGCGGTGGGGCGACCGGTGCGGGGTGCGGGGGAGACCGGGACACCACCGGGCGACGGGCGGGCAGACGGCCGGGCCCGGTCCCGGAAGGGGACCGGGCCCGGCCGTCGCCGCGGTCGCCGCGGTCGTGCGTCAGTCCTGATCGAAGTCCCCGGCGAGTGCCGCGGCGATCCGCAGATGCGTCCCGGCCTCCTCCTTGCGGCCCTGGCGTTCGAGGGTGCGGCCCAGCATCAGCCGCGCGTGGTGCTCCACCGGGTCACGCTCGACGATGAGACGCAACTGCGCCTCGGCCCGCCGCAACTGCGCCGAGTGGTAGGAGGAACGCGCCAGCAGCAGCCGCGGTCCCGTCTGCTCGGGCACCTCCTCGACCAGGCCGTCCAGCACCCGGGCCGCGCCGGCGTAGTCCTTGGCCGCGAAGAAGAGCCGCGCACGGTCCCACCGCTCGGCGAGCGTGCCCTGCGCGTAGTAGCCGGTCTCGTGTGTCGTCTCCACTGGGGGGAACCTCCTTCGCGTGCGGCAACCCGGCAGCTCAGTTGAATATTCCAGCACCTGTCCGGGGGCCGACGGCCCGTGGACGGCCCGGAGGAACGGCCGGGGAGTTGGCCTGCCATGGGCAAGGGGGCGGCGCTAGGTTGAGCAGTATGAGCAACCTTGACCGCCAGGCGGTGCCCAGCGTGTGCGGAGGCCGCGGCTTCGTCGTGGCGGAACCGGTCCGCGAACTCCTCAGCCCCCGCCGCGTCCCGCTCGGAGAGTCCACCGAGGTGCGCCGCCTGCTGCCCAACCTGGGCCGCCGGATGGTGGGCGCCTGGTGCTTCGTCGACCACTACGGTCCCGACGACATCGCCGACGAGCCCGGCATGCAGGTGCCGCCGCACCCGCACATGGGCCTGCAGACGGTGAGCTGGCTGCACGAGGGCGAGGTGCTGCACCGAGACTCCACCGGCAGCCTCCAGCTGATCCGCCCGCGCGAGCTGGGCCTGATGACCTCCGGCCGGGCGATCAGCCACTCCGAGGAGAGCCCCCGCTCCCACGCGCGCTTCCTGCACGGCGCCCAGCTGTGGGTCGCCCTGCCCGACAGCCACCGGCACACCGAGCCCCGCTTCGAACACCACGCCGCCCTGCCCGCGGTGACCGCGCCCGGCCTGACGGCGACGCTGATCCTCGGCACCCTCGACGGAGCGACCTCCCCCGGCACCGCCTACACCCCGATCGTCGGCGCCGACCTGGCCCTCACCCGCGGCGCGGACGTCCGCCTGCCGCTGGAGCCGGACTTCGAGTATGCCGTCCTCTCCATGTCCGGCGAGGCCCACGTCGACGGCGTCCCGGTCCTGCCCGGATCGATGCTCTACCTCGGTTGCGGACGCACCGAACTCCCCCTGCGTGCCGAGTCGGACACGGGCCTGATGCTTCTGGGCGGAGAGCCGTTCGAGGAGGAACTGGTCATGTTCTGGAACTGGATCGGACGCTCCCAAGACGAGATCGAGCAGGCCCGCCGGGACTGGACGGAGGGCTCGCGGTTCGGAGAGGTGAAGGGCTACGACGGCGATCCGCTGCCCGCCCCCGCGCTGCCGGCGACACCCCTGAAGCCGCGGGGAAGGGTTCGCTGACCGGGGGGAACAACTGATCATCCGTGCCGCCCGGGTGACGTGCCGTCCGGAAGCGGCCCCGCCCGGCCGCCCGCGTGCGGCCGGGCGGGGCCGCATGCGCGTTCGCCGTACCGGCGTCCCCGGGGGCCGGATGACTGCGGGCACCTGTGGCGGCGCTCCTGCCGCACCTCCGCCCCGCTTCGTGATCACGGAATGCGCCGGTGCCCGCGCAGAACTAGGCTCAGTCACAGAGCACAGAGCACAGAGCACAGAGCACAGAGCCATGAGGGGCTGCCCCCGGCCGACCGTCCCGCAGGAGGTCCGCAATGGCGACGCTGCTGTCCGTCAACGTGGGAATGCCCAAGGACGTCCCCTGGCAGGGCAGGACCGTCCACACCGGAATCTGGAAGTCCCCCGTCCAGGGTCCGCGCCTGGTCGGGCGGCTGAACGTCGAGGGCGACGGTCAAGGGGATCTGGCCGGGCACGGCGGCGAGATCCGAGCCGTCCTCGTCTACCAGCTGCAGTCCTACCGGTACTGGCGGAAGCAGCTGGGCCGCGACGACCTGAGTTTCGGGATCTTCGGGGAGAACTTCACCGTCGACGGCCTGCCCGACGACGAGGTGTGCATCGGCGACCGGTACCGCATCGGCGAGGCCGAATTCGAGGTCACCCAGCCCCGCGTCACCTGCTACCGCGTCGGCATGCGCCTGGGCGAACCCACCATGGCCTCCCTCCTGGTCGCCCACCACCGCCCCGGCTTCTACCTGCGCGTGATCACCGAGGGGCGGGTCCGGGCCGGCGACGCGATCGTCCTGACCCGCAAGGGCCCGGAAGGGCTCAGCGTCGCCGAGGCCGACGCCCTGCTCTACCTCCCCGACGGCGACCCCGCGAAGCTGCGCAAGGCACTGAACATCCCCGCCCTCAGCCCCGGATGGCAGCAGTCCTTCCGCGAACTCGCCGCCGCCCGCCTGCCCGTACAGGAACCGGGACGGCCCGGCACCCAGCAGCCGGGGCCGGAACCGGCATGGCCGGGCTTCAAACCGATGCGCGTCGCCCGCATCGTCCCCGAGACCCCCACCGTCTCGTCGATCCACCTCGACACCATCGACGGCACACCCCTGCCCGAGGCCCTCCCCGGCCAGAACCTCGCCCTCCGCCTCGCCGTCGGCGAGGCCGCCCCGGCAGTACGCTCCTACTCCCTGTCCTCCGTACCCACCGCCGGCGGCTACCGCATCAGCGTCAAGCACGAGCCCCACGGAAAGGTCAGCAGCCGGATCCACACCGCGCTGCGCCCCGGGGACCTCGTCGACATCGCCGGCCCCCACGGAACGTTCGTGCTCGAGGAGAGCACCCGGCCGATCGCCCTCGTCTCCGCGGGGATCGGTGCCACGCCCCTGCTCGCCATGCTGCACCGACTCGCCGCCACACGGGACCCACGCCCCGTCTGGTGGATCCACACGGCCCACGACCGCGCCCACCACGCCTTCGCGGGGGAGACCCACGCACTTCTTGCGCAGCTCCCCCACGCACATGAGCACATCTACTACACCTCCGAGACCCCACGTCCCGACGAGCCCCACATCACCCGGGGCCGCCCGACGGCGACATCGGTCCGGGCGATGCGCATCCCCGCCGACGCCGACGCCTACCTCTGCGGGCCCCTCGCCTTCATGGACGACCTCGGGGGCCTCCTGCGCGATCAGGGCCTGCGCCCCGAGCAGATCCGTACAGAACGGTTCAGCGCCCTGCCCGCCATCAACCCCGGCGTCGCACCCGCCGCCGTGACACGGCCGCACCAACCCCCGGGACCCCAGGGCACCGGCCCCCTCGTCACCTTCGCCCGGAGCGGCATCACCACCCCCTGGTCACCGGCTCACGGCTCACTCCTCGAACTGGCCGAGGCCTGTGACGTCCCCACCCGCTGGGCCTGTCGCACCGGCGTCTGCCACACCTGCATCACCCCTCTCGTGTCCGGCGCCGTCACGTACACCACACCACCCCTCCAGCCCCCCGAAGCCGGCACCGTCCTCGTCTGTTGCAGCGAACCGGTCACGGAAGCCGTCCTGGACCTCTAGGACGTCCGGCCGACCGGCGACTTCACGGCCGGTCCGCGGCTGCTCCGGCCGACGCCGTTCCTGTCCCGCTGCGGCCCCGAAGCTGATCCGGCGACCGGAGTCCGGCCGCCCGACGGCCGGACGGGGCCTGCCGCCGCGCCGCCTCCGGGGCCCGGGACACGGACGTGGGTCAAGGCGCTGTGCGAGGGGGTCCGGGATCACGATCCGGCTCGGACGTACTCTCGGCACTCGCACCCGCACCCGCACCCGCCGACCGGAAACGGAGTCCCGCCCATGCCCGCCCTCAGCCTCGCGCCGGCCGTCGCCGACGCCTTCCCCGACACGCTGATCGCCCTGGTCACCGCCACCGGGCTGCGCGGCCGCGAACCCTGGCCGCACACCGCTGCCGCCCTGGCGGACCTGGAACGGTGCCTGGCGGAGGGCAGTTGGCAGCCGGCCGACGAGACCGACCCGCGGATCGAGGCGTGGCACTCCGCCTATCGTTCCTTCGGGACCAACCCCCGCCGCGTCCGCCCCAGCGTCGACGCGCTCGGCCGCCGGATGGCCAAGAAGGGCACCCTGCCCCGTATCAACCCGGCCGTCGACTCGTACAACGCCGTCTCCGTTCGCCACGCCCTGCCCGCCGGCGCCTTCGACCTGGACCGGGTCACCGGCGACGTCGTCATCCACCGCGCGGACGGTACCGAGTCCTTCACCCCGCTCGGCGAGCCCGGCACCGTCGAGACTCCCGGGATCGGCGAGATCGTCTACAGCGACACGACCGGTGTCCTCACGCGCCACTGGAACCACCGCGACGCCCACCGCACGCGTGTCACCGAGGACTCCACCCGCGTCCTGTTCCTGCTCGAAACCGTCATCGCCTCCCGCGACGGGCACCTTCTCGACGCGGCGGCGGGTGAACTGCGAGGCCTGCTCGCCCCGCACGCCGACCGCACCGCCGTGCACCACCTCGATCCGGCGCGGCCCGAGACCGTCGTCTGACCGGACACCCCTCGTCCGTCCTGTCCGTACCGCTCCCTCTCCCCGCGGGGGGAGACGAAGCCCAGGTCGTGGGGGTTCAGAAGGCCCGGTGGCGCCATGGGGCCGAGGACGCCAGCCAGGAGGAGACCCGGCTGATGTCCGAGGGAGTGACCATGCCCGCGAGCCGGCCGTCCTCCACGACCAGGGCGCGGTGCGCCGGGCTGCCGTCCAGCGCGGCCGGCAGGCCCGTCAACGGATCGTCGGGGTGCGGGGTGGGGATCTCGTCGATCGGGATCATCACCGAGGTGACGGGCAGGTCCCGCCGCGTGCTCGGGGCGTCGGCCGCGGTCGCCGTCCGCACCAGCCCCACGGGGCGCAGTTCCTCGTCCACGACGGGGAAGGCGGAGTGCCGGTGGCGGAACTCGGGCGCCGCGAGGAACCGGGCCACGGTGAGGGAGGCCGGCACGGTGACGGGGTCGGGCGTCATCGCCTGACGCACAGGTACCCCGCTCAGCAGCCTCCGCGTCCGCGCCGGGCCGGCCTCCGCACCGGCCATCGCGACGAGGAACCAGCCGACGACGGCGAGCCAGAAGCCGCTGAAGAACGCACCGACCACGAAGAGCAGCAGCCCGGCGCCGATCAGGACCCATCCCAGCGCCCGTCCGGCGCGGATCGCCGCCGCGGTCCCGCGCAGCGGGCTGCCCGTCCTGCGCCACACCAGCGCCCGCAGCAACCGCCCGCCGTCCAGCGGGGCGGCGGGCAGCGCGTTGAAGACGGCCAGGAGCACGTTGAGGCCCGCGAGGGACGCGAGCGCGTCGACGGCGAGTGCTCCCGGGGCCCGGGTGTCGAGTACTGCCGCCAGGGCCGCGAAGAGACCGCCGAGCAGCAGGCTGACCAGCGGGCCGACCGCGGCGATCCGGGTCTCGACGGCGGGGGTCGGAGCCTCGCCCCGCAGCCGGGCGATGCCTCCCAGGAGCCACAGGGTGATGTCGTCCACGGTCACACCGTTGCGGCGTGCCACGAGCGCGTGGCTGAGCTCGTGGACCAGCAGCGACAGCACGAAGGCCACCGCGCTCAGTGCGCCGATGAGCCAGTACTCCCAGGCCGGGCTCCCCGGCAGGGCGCCGGGGAGCCGGTCCGTGAGCCCGACGGCGACCACGACGGTGATGACCAGGGCGCTCCAGTGGACCCCGATCCGGATGCCGGCCACGTGTCCGAGCGAGAAGGTCGCCTTCACCGCGGATACGCCTCTTTCCCTTCCGCCACTGGGCTCCGGGTTCCACGGGACCGGCCGCTCACCCGCCTGCCGTCGTCGTGCTGCCGTCGGCGGCAGGGAACGGCCGGGGACCGGGCGCCGCCGGTCGGCACCGGGCTGCCGGGGCCCCCGGCCGCCTGCGGCCCCCGTGTCAGGCACCGGCCGACCGGCAGGGAGTCCGCGGGGTGCGCCGGGCTGCGGCGGCAGCGGGGGGTCAGCCGGACGGCAGCCGCAGGAGCTCGTGGTCGTAGTCCAGGGAGATCTGCCCGAACCGGCTCAGCACGTCGGAGCCGAGCAGCCCCTGGATGTTCGGGTCGCTCCCGGAGTTCTGCAGGGTGACGACCGCGGCGTCGGCGGGGTCGAGAGCGACCTTGTCGATCTTCCAGTCGTCGATCGTCACCACAGGCACCCTCTCCGTGCCGACGACGCCGGTGACGAGCCGGCGCTCGCCCGTACGGGGCAGGTCCAGCGACCGCGCGACGTCG
Source organism: Streptomyces actuosus (assembly GCF_016921115.1). Classification (GTDB taxonomy): domain Bacteria; phylum Actinomycetota; class Actinomycetes; order Streptomycetales; family Streptomycetaceae; genus Streptomyces; species Streptomyces actuosus_A. The sequence continues at coordinate 313,784 of NZ_JAFFZS010000001.1, read as the reverse complement.
GTGGTGACGACGCTGGAGGCGGCACCGGTGTCCAGCACGAACCGGAAGGGGCCCTGCCCGTCGATGGTCACCGGCACGAACGCCAGGACCTGCCCGTCGCTCTCCACGACCGTGAGCCGGACCTGTCGTCCCTGCGTCGTGGACGACGGGCTCGCCGAGCCGCCCGACGCGCCCCCCGTGTCGACGAAGCAGCCCGCCAGGAGCAGCGTCGCCAGCCACGGGGCCATCAGCCGTGCGGCACGGCCTGCGGACCTGGTGCCGAAGGCGCGGGCGGTACGGGCGGACCGGGCCATGGCGGGAACTCCTCCGTCAGGGTGCGGCCTCTCCCAGCCGGGGTCACCCCCGAGCGGCGGCGCAAACACGCCGTGCCGCCACGGGCCCGGTCCCACCGCACGGTCACGGCGGGACCGCCCCGCCTCTCGATGCCCCGCGGGGGGACGTCGGCGCGGGCGCCGTGGGGAGCCGGGCCGCGACGTCGAAGGGCGCGGGTACGCCGCCGGCAGTCCTTCGGGGCACGCGGACGGAGCCGACGCGACGGGTGTCGTCGTGAACGGGGCGTGACACGGTGCCCCCACGGGCCGTGCCTGCCGCGACGAGCGTTCGTTCCTCTGCCCCTGTACCGACTCGGGTCGCCGGGGCCCGCTCCGCGTCCGCCACGGCGGCGGTGAAAATCGCTGTCCTGTGACCGGAGCCCGGTGATACACAGCCGGGGTGGAGAACGCCCTTGACTTCCCTGCCCTGCTGCGGCTGATCGAGGAACGGTCGATCGCGTTCCGCGACGCGGTCACCGCGGCACCCAGCCTCGACGTCCAGGTGCCGACCTGCCCCGAGTGGACGCTGCTCGACCTGGTGCACCATCTGGGCGAGGTGCGCCGTTTCTGGGCCGCGACCGTCGCAGCGGGGCCTGCTGGCGCGCCTCCGCCCGAGGCCGGAGGCGAGGACACGCCCGCCGCGCCCCGAGAGCGCGAGGCCCTGTCGGCCTGGCTGGCCGAGTCGACGGAGCACCTGCTCGGCGCACTGCGGGAGTCCGGTCCGGACCGCGGCTGCTGGACGTGGTGGGGGACCTCGCAGTCACCGCGGACGGCCGGTGCCGTCGCCCGGCACCAACTGCAGGAGATCGCGGTGCACACCTACGACGCCCACCTCACCCTGGGACTCCCGCAACCGCTGCCGGACGAGGTGGCGTTCGACGGCATCGACGAGTTCCTGTCCACCTGCTGCACGACGAGTCCCTGGCCGCACGATCCCGCGACCGTCGGCTTCCACGCCACCGACGGCCGCTCCTGGCGCCTCTCGGTCTCCGCCGAGGGCGCTCGGGTCACCCGTCTCCCCGCGGCCGGCACCGTGTCCACCGCCGCTCCCGGCGAGGACCCGGGCCCGGCCGACGCCTCCGTCCGGGGCACAGCCGGTGAGCTGGTCCTCGCCCTGTACGGCCGTGTTCCGCTGGACTCGCTGGAACTCGACGGCGACCGGCGGCTGTTCGACCTGCTCCAGGCATGGGAACCGGAGGAGTAGGAGCGCGACGCCGCTCCACCTCGCGCGTACCGGGGGCGTCCTGCCGCCAGCGGTGACGGCCGCGGGACGCCGCCCGCCGCGGCCGGTGCAAGCCGGCCGTACCGCGTGCACCTGTGCCGCGTGCGGCGCGGCTCCGCGTCCGGTGGTCACCCGTCCGGCGGCTCGGCGGAGGCCTCGACACCGGTGGGGGCGGCCGCTCCCGCGGACGCGTGGCGCGGCGCCACGCCGTCGACGCCGGGGAACGGGCCGCAGGCGGCCGCCCGGGGGCGGATCGGGACGCCGTTGGAGCGAAGGACTTCGCGCACGTCCAGGATCAGCGGGAAGACCTCGTGGTTGCGGTCCTCGCCCTGCTCGTCCCACGCCCGCTGCTCCGCCTCGACGGCCATGCGGTCCTCGGCGAACACCCGCTCCGTGAAGCGCCTGATGAGGGGCCACGCCAGGTGCAGGGCGCCCGCGAACCGCGGCTTCTCGATCATGAGGAGGCCGTACGCGTGGCACCGGCGCTGCTCGGCGTCCTCCGGCACGTACGCGACCCAGAGGCGGAAGGCCGGGCGCTCGGCCTGCTCCGGGACGAGGTCCAGGGTCTGGTAGGGGTACTCCGTGCGGATGGTCATGACGTCCGCGCTGTCGCGGCCGGTGAGGCCTTCGGACGCCAGCAGTCCGGCGCCGCGGTTCCGCTTCCCCCCGGTGTGGGTGAACAGGTACCGCGCTTCCACCGACTGCGGGCTCGTCCGGTACTCCAGCAGCTCGGGGTGGAGCTTGCCGACGACGCCGCGATGCAGGAACTGGTGGTTCATGTCGAGCAGGTTCTCGTGCATGAACGAGTAGTGGCAGTGGACCGTCCGGGAGAACGTCATGGTCCGGTAGCGCGGTGAGCCGAAGGCGGGCAGGTCGGGCAGCGCGGTCGCCGCCGCCTTCTCCGGGTCGCCGGGGAAGACGAACACCATGCCGTAGGCCTCGCGGACGGGGTAGCCGCGCACGCCCCGGGGCGGCCGGGCGTCGCCCTTGGACAGGTAGGGGATCTGCGAGATGCGTCCGTCGCCGCGGTAGGCCCAGGCGTGGTAGCAGCAACGGAGCGTGTCGCCTTCCACGACGCCCATGCTCAACGGGACCTGGCGGTGGGCGCACCGGTCCTCCAGCGCGTGCACGGCACCGCTCCGGCCGCGGTACAGGGCGATGCGCTCACCGGCGAACGCGGCCGCGATCACCCGTCCGCCGCGGACGTTCCGGGACAGCGCGACCGGGTACCAGAAATCGGGGTGCACCCCGACCCGCCTGAGGTCGGCGACGCCGGGGCCGCGCTCCCGTCGTTCCGGGCGATGGCCGTTGCTGGTCCCGTCGGGGTCGGTCTGGGTCATACCTCTCCCTTGTGAGGGGGGATACGGGCATGGGCAGGCATGCGTCACGCCGGGCGGCACCGGTCGGCCGGTGCGACGGGGGCCGACCCTTCCATCGTGGCGGACGGGTGCCCTGCTGTCCCTCTGTCCGCGCCTGGAGGGGTGAGCGCGCCGGTGGTGTCCGGCGTACGCCGCCGTGCGGGGCGCGCGCCGTGGACGGTGATGTGGGCGGATGATGCATACCAGGGGCCGGTGGTGACGGCCGTGCCCCGGGACGGGCCGAGCGACGGGAGCCGAAGGTGAGGTGGACGGGGCCGCTGCGAGGAGAACCCGGAGATCTACGGCGCAGGCTGGCGGTCGCCGCCGCCTACGTCCTCGGGCTCCTGGCCCTGGCGCTGGCGGCGATCGCGCTGGCCGTGCAGATCACTCCGCTGCAATCGGTGTCGGCGGCCGGGCAGACCATGCGGGTGGGCGCCGCGCCGTTGAAGTGGAGCCTTTCCGGTCCCGGGCAGCTCGACCTGTTCGGTCAGCGGATCCCCACCCGGCCCCTCTTCGACGGTCCGATCCGGCCCCGGCTGGAACTGACCCACATCCAGGAGGACGCCGAGGTGGCCGGCCTGCTGCGGTCCGGGGAACACGACCGGCTCACCCTGGAGGTCGGCCGGAAGCTGGCGGTGGGCTGGGCACGCTACGGCGCGTGGGAGACCGCTGTGGCGGCCGGACTGGTCCTGCTGCCGCTGGCCGCCTGGACGGGCTGGCGCCGCATGCCGGTGCGCCGGACCGTGCTCGTGCTGACCGGAGGCGTCGTGCTGGTCGCCTCGATCAACGCCGTGGGCTTCTATCTCCTGGCCTTCGACACGCCCCGGGTACTGAGCGACGTCCGGTCGTTGCAGGACCTGCTCGGCCACAGCACCCTGGCCCCGGTGCCCCGCGCGGAGGGGCCCGCCCTCGGCGACGTGCGGGCCGTGTTCCTGGGCGACTCCACCGCCGCGGGCACCGGGAACCGTCCCCTGGCCGACCCTACCCCGCTCGACACGGCGTGCCGGCGCAGCGCCGACTCCTACCCGCAGATCCTGGCCCGCACCAACGACTGGCGGGTGCTCGATCTCGCGTGCGCGGGAGCCACGGTCCACGACGGCCTGCTGGGTGTGCAGATCCTCGGGGACCAGGTGGCCCCGCCGCAGCTGGCCCAGGCGCAGCGGGCCACGCAGGCGTCGGTCGTCGTGGTCGGCGTCGGGGCGAACGACGTGCGCTGGGCCGACCTGGTCAAGCTCTGCGCGGCCTCCCCGACCTGCGACGACCGCGCCTCGACCGCGTTCTTCCAGCACCGTCTCGCCGGATTCGCCCTCGACTACCGGGAACTCCTGCGGCAGCTGTCCGACCTTCCGCAGCATCCGACCGTCCTCGTCAACGAGTACTACGACCCCTTCGGCCCCGACGTGGACTGCCTCCGCAAGGAAGGAATCACCCGCCAGAAGGCGGAGGTCCTGCGCTCGCGGCTCACGGCGCTCAACACCGTGCTGCGGCAGGGGGCCGAGGAGGCCGGGTTCACCACCGCGCGCCCGGACTTCTCCGGGCACGGGCTGTGCAGCGCGCAGCCGTACGTGCAGGGGTCGGCGGGCCGGGCACCGCTGCATCCGACGGCCGCCGGGGCACTGGCCATCGCGCTCGCCGACCAGCAGGCGCTGCCCGACTCGGCACGGTGACCCGGCACATCCGGCGCACCGGTGGTCCGGTGTCGGCCCGGGCGACGGGTTCGCCGGCACGTGCCGTGCATACCCGGGGCGAGTCAGGGAACTCCGGGAGCTGAAGAGGGGGCGGCGTGAGCAAAGGGGCACGGAGATGGCTTGGTGGATCTGGCTCGTCATCGCTGTCGCGATCGTCGTGGGCGTCGCCGCCTCCCTGATGTCCGTGCAGGCACGGCGCCGCTCCGGCGGCGTCATCGCGCAGGGCCGTCGGCCTCGCGGGGGAGGAGGGCGGCAGTCGTGACGGGCCGTATGCGATCCGGCGAGATCACCGGCAAGCCGGTGGTGACCCTGGCGGGCGAGGACCTGGGCCAGGTCAAGGACATCGTCTTCGATCCGTCGACGGGCAGCATCGGATGCTTCACGCTGGCCGGCCGGGGACTGCTCGCGGGACCGCTGCACCGCGCCCTGCTGTGGCGGAACGTCCACGCCCTGGGGCCGGACGCGGTCATGGTGCGCGACGCGTCCGCGCTGGAGGACGACGACACGGCCGCCCAGCCCGAGGCGGACGAGCGGGGCGGGGGCAACGTCCTGGGCATCGAGGTCACCACCCGCAGCGGCACCACGCTGGGCACCGTCACCGACGCGGTCGTGGAGACGGGCAGGACGCCGGTGGTGGCCGGCTACGAGATCGAGACCGCCGAGCACCGCCGCGTATTGCTGCCGGTGGCCGGTCCTGTCACCGTCTCCCGGGATCGGATGCTGGTTCCGGACGCCGCCGCCCGCTACACCGCGGGCGATCTGGAAGGGTTCGGAGCCGCCGCGGAAGGCCTGCGCGACCGCCTACGGCACGAGCCCGAGGAGGACTGACGGCGATGCTGTTCAGCGAGGCCCGGGGCCGGGCCGTCATGGAGCTGACGTCCGCCGAGACGGTGGGTACGGTCGCCGCGGTCACCGTGGCGCCGTCCCCGGCCCGCATCACGGCGTTGCGGCTGAAGACCCGGGGCCGCGGACACGACACGCTGGACTGGGCGCACGTCGCGTCCTTCGGACCGGACGCCGTCGCCGTCGAGGAGGCCGGGCACATCCGTGACGCCAAGGACACCGACCGCGGCGACGCCACCCACACGGACCACGATCCCCTCGGCAAGGCGGTGTTCACCGAGACGGGCCTGCGCAGGGGCACCGTCATCGACGTCGAGTTCGACGAGCAGTCGGGGGACGTCCGCCACCTCCTGACGGACGAGGAGCAGATCCCGGGTGCCGACATTCTCGGTGTCGGAGGCTACGCGGTCGTCGTCGGCGTGCCGCGGGAGACCGCGCACAGTACGCCCTCCTGACCGGCGACCGGCGACCGGCCGGCGGAGCGGGCGTGCCCGCGCGCCGGTCCGCAGCGTTGGATCCGGGTCACGGGAGCCGGGGTGCGGGCAGCCGGCCCCAACCGGCCCCTTCCGCCGCGCCCGCGGCACCGTCGCCCTCTCGGCCGGCGGGCGCGTCGGGCTCCGGCGAGCCTTTGGGAGGCCCGACGGAGCCCGGGAACCTACTTGCTGACGGCGAAGCGCATCAGGGCGTGCTCGTCGCCCTGCTTGATACGGCCCGTCACATTGATGACCTCGAGCTTCCACGACCCGCCGACGCGGACCGCCTTGGCCACCGCGCAGCCGTTGTCCTGGGTGAGCAGGCTGGGCCAGATGTCGGCGACCTGCTGCGTGCTTCCCCCGGTCGCGTCGTAGACCTTGAAGCTGATGTTGCGCGCCTTCTGGAAGGAACTGCCCTTCTTGTACGCGGCGGCGACGAACACGATCGACGTGATGTGCGCCGGGATGCGGGCGAATTCGACGGTGATCGTCTCGTCGTCCCCGTCCCCGTGCCCGGTCTGGTTGTCGCCGCTGTGGACCAGCGAGCCGTTGCCCATGGGGTCGAGCGAGTCGAGGCCCGCGAGCCGCACCGGATCCCCGCCCTGCATGGCGATGCCGATCAGGTCGAGGTCGGTACCGGTCCTCTGGCGCAGCTTGCCGAGCACCCCGCCGCTGCTGCCCGCGGTGGGATCCCAGGACACTCCGATGGACAGATGGGTCACTCCGTCGAGGTCCGCAGGACCGTCTTCCTTGGTGAGCGTGATCATGCGTGCGTCATTCCCCTTCTCGGTGCATGGCGTGGGCGCAAGGCTGCGGGGCGGACACGGCGGTCCCGTGGCTCCGGGCCGCCGTGCGGCACCGTCACGTGCGCCGCGTCCTGGTGTCCGGATTCCGGTCCGGGCATCGCGGCAGCCCGGCGCGGAACCGCACCGCGGTGGCGATGGCGCACACTGCCCCGGTCGTTCCCATGCGAAGCCCCCCTCGACACGGCCTGCGGACGTCTCGCCGGTTACCTTACGGGTGGCTCGGCACGGCTGCGCAGGCCGGGGGACCACAGCGTGGGGCCGGTGGCCCGGGACGAGCCGTGACGGGGAGCCTCCTCAGCGGCGTCCGGCGCGTCGATCCGACCTGGCCCCCTTCGCCGACCGGCCGTGCGACGTCGACGGTGCCTCGGTGACCGGGTGGCCCGGTCGGCGGTGGCCGCAGATGTGGTGTCGGGGACGCGGGACATGGCGGGCCGACGGTGGTGACACGGGGCGGGGATCGGGGGCACGGTGGTGGGAGAGGCCGACGACGGGGTTCCGGGCGCCGCCGACAGGTGTGCCGTGGTCACGGACGCCGGCCACGAGTGCGTCGTCGCCGCCGACACGTGACCGGACGCGGATCCGGAAAGGGGCCGGACACCATGACCGCATACATGCTGCGCCCGATCGGGCGCGTCGAGTCGCCGCTGACCGAGCGCGCCGCGGCGCCCCGGCAGCCCGACGAGGGGGCACCCGACGCCTGGCTCGTCTTCGACGACCGCTACGCGCCCGCCCTGGACGGTCTGGCCGCGGGCACCGACGTCCTGGTGTTGACCTGGCTCGACCGCGCCGACCGCGACACGCTCACCGTGCACCCGCGCGGTGACACCGGCCGGCCGCTCACCGGTGTCCTCGCGACCCGGGCGCCCGACCGCCCCAACCCGATCGGCCTGCACACCGTCCACATCCTCGACATCGCCGGCACCCGCGTCCACGTCCGCAGCCTCGAGGCCCTGGACGCCACCCCCGTCCTGGACGTCAAGCCCCTCCTGACGGCCCACCGCTGACGAGTGGCGGGCCCGCGGGCAGAGACCGTGCGCAGGCGGGTGCGGGTGCCGGGGCGGCGTGCCGGGCGCCCGAGGCCGCCCGGCGCGGTCTCAGTCCTGCGTGTCCGCGGCGGTGAGCGCGGCCAGGGCGGCGTCGAGGCGGCGGGTGGCCTCCTCGGCGACCGGGCGGAGCGCCTCGATCCCGGTCAGGGCGACCATTGTGTCCGGGTCGAGGGCCTGGACGACGGTCCGGGCGCCGTCGGCACGGACGACGACGTTGCACGGCAGCAGCAGGCCGACGGAACGGTCGGCCTCCAGCGCCCGGTGGGCGAGCGGCGGGTTGCAGGCGCCCAGGATGACGTAGTCCTCCATGTCGTGGTCGAGCTTGGCCTTCAGCGTGGCCGTCACGTCGATCTCGGTGAGGATCCCGAAGCCCTGAGCGGCCAGGGCGTCGCGGGTGCGGGCCACGGCGGTGGCGAAGTCGGCGTCGAGGCGGACGGTGCGGTCGTAACGCATGGTGACGGCCTTTCTCACAGGTGCTCCGGGGCTCTCCCGGACCGCAAAAATACCCCCCGGGGTAATCATGTTACCGTCGAAGACATACCCCCCGGGGTAATCTTTCAGTGGAAGGGAGTACTCCGTGTTCTTCATCGACACGATCGAGGTGCCGGGCCTCGGCAACCGCAGCTATCTGGCGGGCGGCGAGCGGACGGCCGTGGCGGTCGACCCGCCCCGCGACATCGACCAGGTGATCGCGGCGGCGGCCCGGCGCGGTGTGCGCATCTCCCACGTCGTCGAGACCCACGTGCACAACGACTACGTCACCGGCGGACTGGAGCTGGCCCGCGTCACCGGCGCCGACTACCTCGTCCCTGCCGGGGCCCGAGTGGGTTTCGCGCGCGTGCCGGTGCACGACGGAGACCGCGCCGACATCGACACCGGCGCCGGACTGGAGCTGCGGGCGGTGGCCACGCCCGGCCACACCCCGCACCACACGTCCTACGTCCTGGAGGAGCGCGGCGCGGCGGTCGCGGTGTTCACCGGCGGTTCGCTGCTGATCGGTACCGTCGGCCGCCCCGACCTCGTCGAGCCGCGGCTGACGCGGCAGCTGGCCCGGGCCCAGCACGCCTCCGCCCACCGGCTGGCAGACGAACTGCCCGAGGAGACCGCGGTGCTGCCCACGCACGGCTTCGGCAGCTTCTGCTCCTCTGCCCAGGCCGAGGGCAGCGCCACGACCATCGGCAAGGAGAAGGTGTCCAACGAGGCCCTCACCCGGGACGTGGACACCTTCGTCGCCGACCTGCTGGCCGGTCTGGACGACATCCCCGCCTACTACGCCCACATGGGCCCGGTCAACGCCGCCGGACCCCGCCCCGTGGACCTCACCCCGCCCGCGGTCGCCGACGCCGAGGAGATCGCCGCCCGGCTGGCCGCGGGGGAGTGGGTGGTGGACCTGCGCAACCGCGTCGCCTTCGCCGAGGGCCACGTGGCCGGGTCCTTCAACTTCGAGGCGGAGGGACAACTCGCGACGTACCTGGCCTGGCTCATTCCCTGGGGCCGGCCGGTCACCCTGCTCGCCGAGTCGCCCGAGCAGCTCGCCGCCGCTCAGCGCGAGCTGGTGCGCGTCGGCATCGACCGCCCGGCCGCCGCGGCCACCGGAGGTCCGGCCGACTGGGTACCGGCGGGCGAGAGCCCGGCCTCCTTCCCGCGCGGCACCTTCGCCGACCTCGCCCGCCGGCAGCAGGCCGAGGACGTCGTCGTGCTCGACGTCCGCCGTGACTCGGAGCGCGCGGGCGGATACGTGGAGGGCTCGGTGCACATCCCGATCCACGCCCTGCCCCGGCGGCTGCACGAGATCCCCGACGGCGAGGTGTGGGTGCACTGCGCGGGCGGCATGCGCGCCGCCGTCGCAGCCGGCCTCCTGGACGCCGCGGCCCGCGACGTCGTCGCCGTGGACGACTCCTTCGACGCCGCCGCCGAGGCGGGCCTCGCCCTCCGCACCCCGTGAGGCGCCCACCGCGGCTCACCCGACGACAACAACGACAGGAGCGAGAAACACCATGAGCATCTTCCGACGCCGTACGGGCGGAACGGGGCGGGTGACCGTCCAGGAGGCCGCCGCGCGCACCGGCCACGGGCAGCCCGCAGTCGAGGGGGCGGACGCCGTCCTGCTCGACGTCCGGGAAGCGTACGAATGGCAGGCGGGTCACGTTCCCGGTGCCGTCCACCTGCCGCTCGCGGCACTGGCGGCGGGGACGGGACTGCCCGGTGAGGCGCAGGCGCGCCCCGTCGTGGTCATCTGCCGTTCGGGCAACCGCTCCAAGCGAGCCGCGGAGCTGCTCGTGGCGCGCGGCGCGGACGCCGTCGACGTGATCGGCGGCATGCGCGACTGGGCCGCGGCGGGACTGCCGGTGGTCGACGGGCGCGGCGGGACGGGCACCATAGCGTGAGCGTGCTTCTCCTCGCCCTGGCCGCCGGAGCCGTCGTGGGCCTCGCCCTCGGCGCTCTCGGGGGCGGCGGCAGTGTCCTGGCCGTCCCCGCCCTGATCTACCTGCTCGGCTTCACCCCGGTCGCGGCCACCACCGCGAGCCTGCTCATCGTCACCGCCACCTCGGTCACCGCCCTCGCCGCGCACGCCCGCGACGGGAACGTGCGATGGCGTACGGGGCTGCTGTTCGCCGCGGCCGGCATCGGCCCGGCGATGCTGGGCGGCGCGCTCGCCGGCCGCATCCCGGCGGGCATCCTGACGGCCGCCTTCGCCCTGCTCGCCGGAGTCGCCGCGCTGCGCATGCTGCGATCCGGCCCCGTCGCCGAGGAACCCGTGACCGTGCGGCCGGGTCGCGCGGCGGCGGCGGGCGCCGGACTCGGCGCCGTCACCGGCGTCCTCGGCGTCGGCGGCGGCTTCCTCGCCGTACCGGCGCTGGTGAACGTCCTCGGCATGCGGATGCGTGAGGCGGTGGGCACCAGCCTGCTCGTCATCACCGTCAACTCGCTGGCCGCGCTGGCGACTCGCGCCGGGGCGGCCGACGGCGTCGACTGGGCGGTCGTCGCCCCCTTCGTCGGCGCCGCGATCCTCGGCGCCTGGGACGGCAAGCGGCTGGCGACCAAGCTGTCCGGGCGCGCACTCCAGCGGATCTTCGCCCTGGTGCTGCTCGCCGTGGCGGCCTTCATGCTCGTCGACGCGGTGGCCTGAGGGACCCGCCCCGCATGATTCACGCCAGGGACAGGAACAGCTTCTCCAGGCGTGCCCGCATCTCCTCGCTGTCCTCGCCGTTCTTGCGGCCGGACTCGATGTCCGCCACACACTGCTGGAGCCCCGTCGCGATGATCGCGAAACCGGCCCGGTCCAGCGCACGGGAGGCGGCGGCGAGCTGCGTGACGACGTCCTCGCAGTCACGCCCCTCCTCGATCATCCGGATCACGCCGGAGATCTGACCCTGCGCGCGGCGCAAACGGTTCAGCACGGCCTTCAGGTTCGCGCCTTCGAGCTCCAGTTCCACGACCACTCCTCCGAAAATACCCCGAGGGGTACTCTACGTCCCGGTTCGGGACGCCGTCGACCAACAAGGATCACACCTGCCATGACCCCCGCACCCACCCCTGTCGCCTTCGGTGCCGACCAGGCCCGTACGCGACTGCACGAACTCACCGTCATCGACGTGCGCACGCCTGCCGAGTATGCCTCCGGGCACCTGCCCGGCGCTCTGAACATCCCCCTCGACAGCCTCCGCCGGGCCCTGCCGGAGATCCGGCACGCCGCCGGGCTCGGTGACGTCCTCGTCGTCTGCGCCTCCGGCGCCCGCTCGGAGAACGCCTGCCGGGTCCTGGCGGGGCAGGGCATCGCCACCGCCACCCTCACCGGCGGCACCGGAGCCTGGGCTGCCGCGGGCCACGACCTGCACCGGCCCGTGGCCTGTGACACCCGGGCCGGCTGGAGCATGGAACGCCAGGTGCGTTTCACCGCCGGCGCCCTGGTGATCCTCGGGCTCGTGCTCGGCCTGCTCGTGCATCCGGCGTTCCAGCTGCTGTCGGCAGGAGTGGCGGGCGGCCTGGTCTTCTCGGCCCTCACCGACACCTGCGGCATGGCGGCCGTCCTCGGCAAGCTGCCCCACAACCGCCCCCGCGCGGCCGACCTCCAGACGGTGCTCGCCGCTCTGCGCGACCGCTGACCCCGGCGTCCGACGCACGCGTCAGGGCACCCACGCGATGCGCGTGGGTGCCCTGACGCGTGTGGCCGGAGCGTCAGCCCCGCCCCGCCGCTCCCGCGGCGGCCTGCCGGCGGAGGTCGTCCATGTCGACCGACCGGATCCGGGCGATGAGATCCTCCAGCGCCTGCGGTGGCAGGGCGCCCGGCTGCGCGTACAGCACCGTCCGGTCGCGGATCGCCATGAGGGTGGGGATGGACGAGATCTGGAACGCCCCGGCGAGTTCCGGCTGGACCTCGGTGTCGACCTTGCCGAACACGATGTCCGGGTGGCCCTCGGCCGCCTTCTCGTAGATCGGGCCGAACATCCGGCAGGGCCCGCACCAGGCGGCCCAGAAATCGATGAGCACGATCTCGGAGCCGGTCACGGTCTCCTCGAAGTTCTCCTTGGTCAGTTCCACGGTCGGCATGGCGCTCCCTCTCCTTCCCTATACCCGGTGGGGTATCTGCTCGGTTCAACCGCCGCGTGGCCGGGTTTGTTCCGCCCGGGTGCCGGGGCGCATCCGCGCGGGGCCGGACGGCCGAGGGGGAGATCCGCACGCGAGGCGCCGCGGCCGGACGGGCGGCGTGGTGCCGTACGACGGGCCGCTGTTCGACGGCCCGCCGTCGGGCGCCCGGATCGATGGCGTCGAACACGGCGTTCGGCACAGCCCGGGGCCGGGGCGGCAACCGCATGCTGCGGGCGGTCCAGGGCGGGGGCTGCGGCAACCGCATGCCGCGGGCGGTGGGGGTCGAGCCTCCTGGGGAACCCGCGCGCGGCGGCCGGTGGGGGTCGGGCGCCGGACGTCGCATGGCGCGGCCTGCGGGGGTCAGCCGTCGGTGTCGGCGGGAGCGCCGTCCCGCGCCGGTCCCGGAGGCCCGCATGCTGCGGGCGGTCCAGGGCGGGGGCTGCGGCAACCGCATGCCGCGGGCGGTGGGGGTCGAACCTCCTGGGGAACCCGCGCGCGGCGGCCGGTGGGGGTCGGGCGCCGGACGTCGCATGGCGCGGCCTGCGGGGGTCAGCCGTCGGTGTCGGCGGGAGCGCCGTCCCGCGCCGGTCCCGGAGGTTCGGGGCCGCGCTCGGCCAAGCCTGCCTGCACCAGGAGCAGTCGCGCCAGGTCACGGGCCTCACCGGCGGTGAGCGACGCCCACACGCCCGGCTCGTCGCCCTGGTCCCGGCCCACGTCGAGGGCGACCCGCCCGATGGGTCGCTCCGCGGGGGCGAGCCGTAGGCAGCGCACGGCGATCCTGCGTCCGCACGTGGTCACGAGGGAGCCGTCCCCGTCCGAGGGGATCCGGTCATGTCCGCGGGCAGTCATCACTCTCACGCTCCTGTACCGGTCGATCGTGGTCCCCGGTGGGCGACCGGCGACCGGCATACCCGACGGGGTATCAGGGACAGCGCCGGCGAAGGCCGTCTTGTTCCCGGGGCCGCGGGAGATCCCCTTGTCTCCCGGCACTTCCTCGTGTCTCCCGGCACGTCCCGTGTCACCCGGGACGGCCCCCGGTTCCGGGTCGGCAGCACCCCCGACCCCGCTCTCCCGAGGCCGCCGCCACGGGCGGCGCAGCGCCCCCGGGACCCTCAGGTCCCGTCCGTGTCGGAGAGCCCCGCGGCCCAGCGTCGGCGGACCGCGTCCTCGTGCTCGGCCTGCTCCAGCAGGGCGTCGGTGCGGTCGAGGGCGTTCTCCAGACGGGGGATCCACTGGCGCCGCAGGGCGCGCGTCCGGCGCCGGGTCGTGAGGATCTCCTCACCGAGCGCCCGGGCCGCGGCCCGGGCCGCGGCGTACTCCGCGGCGGCCCGCACCGCGTCGGCGTAGGCGGACTCGGCGCGGGCCAGCGCGGTGTTCGCGGGTGCCGGTGCCGCGGAGTCCCGCTCCGGCACCACACACACGGCGGAGAGCGGATGCCGCACACCCATCGTGGACGTCCAGGCCACGTCGACCGTGGCATGCTGTCCTGCCTCCGGCACGTCCAGCGCGTCCTCCCCACTCAGCAGCAGGCCCCGCCGCAGCCAGACCTCCGCCTCCCGCAACCGCCGCCGCCACCGCTCCGCGCAGTCGCGCTCGGCGCGCAGCAGCTCCTCGTGACGGGCACGCAGGATGCGCAGCTTCCGGTCGAGCAGATCCGCGCCGCGGGTGGCGGCGTCGAGGCTGCGGCGCAGCCGCATCCGGCCGGCCCGGCCGGGCGTGACCCGCAGGTCCGCCATGGGATCACCCGCTCTCCGGTGCGTCGTGCGCGTCCAGCAGCCCGGCCGGCAGCATGGTCAGCTGGCTGCGCGGCAGCGTCAGCAGCACCTGCCAGGCGCGTTCCAGGGTCTCCTCCAGCGTGCGTGACTCGTCGCGCCGCTGGTCCACGAGCCGGCTGCCGAACGCCTCGTCGAGGTCGAGGTAGCGGCGGTCGGTGGCGCTGAGCGCCGCCAGCCCGACCAGGTCGGCCAGTTCCCTGACCTGGCGGGCCCGTGCCAGAGCGGACAGCAGCTGGGCCGCCACGTCGAGATGGTCCGCGCGGGTCCGGCCGGGCCCCGCGCCCTTGCGCATCAGACGGGACAGCGACGACAGCGCGTCGACCGGCGGATACACGCCCCGCGCGTGCAGAGGGCGGGAGAGGACCACCTGGCCCTCGGTGATGTAGCCCGTGAGGTCCGGCACGGGATGGGTGATGTCGCCGGCCGGCATGGTCAGCACCGGCAGCACCGTCACCGACCCCGGCAGTCCGCGGACCCGGCCGCAGCGCTCGTACAGCGATGCCAGGTCGCTGTACAGGTAGCCGGGGTAGGCGCGGCGGGCGGGGATCTCGCCGCGCGCGGCGGACACCTCCCGCAGGGCCTCGGCGTAGCTCGTCATGTCGGTCATCACGACGAGGACGTGGCGGCCCAGGGCGAAGGCCAGGTGTTCGGCGACGGTCAGTGCGATCCGCGGCGTGAGGATGCGCTCGATCACCGGGTCGTCGGCGGTGTTGAGCAGCAGCACCAGCTCGCCTGCGGCCGACCGCTCCTCCAGCGCGTCGCGGACGAACCCGGCGTCGGCGTGGGTGACGCCCATGGCGGCGAACACCACGCAGAACGGTTCCCCGCCCGCTGTGGACTGCGCCGCGATCTGGGCGGCGAGCTCCAGGTGCGGCAGGCCCGCGGCCGAGAACACGGGGAGCTTCTGCCCGCGCACCAGCGTGGTGAGCGCGTCGATCGCGCTGACGCCCGTCAGCACCGGCTCGGCCGGCGGCTCCCGGCGCACCGGGTTGAGGGGGTTCCCGCCGACCGCGGAGGTGACCGCCCCGAAGACGGGCGGACCGCCGTCCAGGGGCTCGCCGCGCCCGTTGCACACCCGCCCCAGCCAGCCGGTGCCCACCGGGATGCGCAGCGGCGACCCGGTGAACGCGGCCCGGGTGCGGGCCGGGTCCATCCCCGCGGTGCCCTGGAGGACCTGCACGACGGCGGTGCCGCGGTCGACCTCCAGCACCACGCCGTGCCGCTGCCCGGCCCCTTCGCAGGTGAGGACCACGAACTCGTCCCATCCCACGCCCTCCACCTTGTCGACGACCGCGAGCGGGCCGCGCAGCTCACGCACCGACGTGAACTCCACCCGGCCCGGATCCACGGCCCCGGTCCCGCCGTCCGCGTTCATGCCACCTCCCCGAGACGGGCCAGCATGGTCTCGCCGAGCGCCACCACCGCCGCCGCATCGTCCGGGCCCGCCTCCTCGCGGGCCCGCAGCACGGGCGAGAAGTCGACCTCCTCGATGCGGGCCGCCGGGACGCCCGCGTCCGCCAGCTCCCGGCAGCGGTCGACCACCGCCAGCGCCGCCTCCGCCAGCGCCGCCGTCTTGCCCGCCCCGCTGTGCGCGTCGCGGGCCGACAGGGCGCTCTGCTGCAGCACTCCCTCCCGGACCAGCCGACCGCCCAGCACACTGACGCGTTCCTGGTCGGGCAGGGCGGTGATGCCGAGGAGGTCCACCAGGTCCGCGAGCCGGTCGGCCTCGGCGAGCAGGGCCGCGACCCGGGCCCGCCGGCCCGGCCAGGCGGGGTCGCCGTGGGCGGCCAGGTGGGTGCCCAGGTTCTCCGCGTCGCGGGAGAACGACTCCGCCCAGGAGACGGCCGGATAGTGCCGGGCGTAGGCGAGGTCGCGGTCGAGCGTCCACAGGCACCGCACGAAGCGCTGGGTGTGCGCGGTGACCGGCTCCGCCATGTCGCCGCCGGGCGGGGACACGGCACCGATCACGGTGACCGAACCCCGGCGTCCGCCGAGCGTGGTCACCACGCCCGCCCGCTCGTAGAACGCCGCGACGGCCGAGGCCAGGCCCGCCGGGTAGCCCTCCTCGGCGGGCAGGTCGCCGGTACGGGAGGCGAACTCCCGCAACGCCTCCGCCCAGCGGGAGGTGGAGTCTGCGATGACGACGACGTCCAGCCCCATGTCCCGGAAGTACTCGGCGACGGTCACCCCGGTGTGGATGCCGGCCTCCCGCGCCATCATCGGCATGTTCGACGTGTTCGCGATGATCACCGTGCGGTCGGCGAGCCGCCCGCCGGTCCGCGGATCGGTCAGCGCCCCGAACTCGTCGATCACGTCGGCCATCTCGTTGCCGCGCTCGCCGCAGCCGACGTACACGATGACGTCGGCGTCGCACCACTTCGCGATCTGCTGCAGCAGCATCGTCTTGCCGGTGCCGAAGCCGCCCGGCACGGCGACCGTGCTGCCCAGGGCCACCGGGAAGAGCAGGTCGATGGCCCGCTGCCCGGTGTGCAGCGCCCGCCCGGCGCCCTGGCGCTCCCGGACCGGCCGCGGCGTGCGGACCGGCCAGTGCGCGGTCATCCGGACCTCGGTGCCCGCCACCGTCGCCACCACCGCGTCCGCCGGGTGCCGTCCGGCGCCGGCCACCCTCCCGACGGGCCCGGCGCACCCCGGCGGCACCAGGATCCGCACCGGTACGGGGCCGGCGCCGCGGACCTCGCCCAGCACGTCGCCCGGCTCCACGACCGCTCCCGCGGCGGCCACGGGCACGTACGCGAAGTCGTCCGCCGGGGCGGCGTCCCCGCCGACCGGTCGCGGTTCCAGCCACGTTCCCGCGTTCGACAGGGGACGCAGCAGCCCGTCGAAGATCCCGCCCAGCAGGCCGGGCCCCAGCGGGGCCGACAGCGGCCTGCCCAGCGGCCGTACCGGCATCCCCGGCACCAGGCCCCCGGTGTACTCGTAGGCCTGGACGGTGACCTGCGCGTCGCGGATGGCCACGACCTCCCCGGGCAGCTCCGCCTCGCCCAGGGCCACCAGGTCGTGCATCGCGGTGCCGCCCACGTCCTCCGCCTCCACCAGCGGGCCCGCGACCCGCAGGATGCGGCCCGTGCCGTGCGGCGTGTGCGTCAAGGCGCCCACAGCTCCTCCACCTCCACCCCGGCGTGCTCCAGCGCCCGGCGGGCCACCGCGGCCAGGCTGCAGTCGATGCGGCGGCCGGGCGCCCGGCCGGTCACCCCTCCTCCGGGCGCCTCGACGATCTGCGCCCGGTCGCCCAGCTCGCGCCGCACGTGCTCGGCGAGCCGGTCCCGCAGCGCCGGGTAGGCCTCGGTGCCGCGCAGCGCCTGCACACCCTGCACGACCTGCCGGCACAGTTCCTCCCAGCACTCCCGGCGCGCCGCCAGTTCCCCGGCCCGGGCGGCCCGGCGGGCGCGCACCCGTGCGGCGGCGCGGGCGGCGTCGGCATCGGCCGCGCCCTGCCGCCGTGCCTCGGCGAGGATCTCCGCCGCCCGGGACTCCGCCTCGCGCAGCAGCGCCGCCGACTCCTCGTCCGCCGCGGCCAGCCGTGCCTCGGCGTCGGCGCGGGCGTCCCGGACCAGCCCGGCCCGCACCGGGCCGAGCGCCGCGGCGGCTTGCGGTGGCAGGGCGGTCCTCATGACGGCATCACCGCGGTCAGCACGGGCCCGGCGTCCACCAGCTCCGGGCCGAGGGCATCGGCCGCCGCCGGGGTGAGAAGGACCAGCCCGGTGTCCCCGGGCAGCCCCCGCCACGCCGCGCGCACCGCGTCCGGGTCCTCGGCCGGCAGCACCAGCACACCGGCCGTCGTCAGGCCGAGGACGCGAAGCCGTTCGCCGATCGCCGCCACACCGGCCACGGTCAGGCCTTCCCGATCAGGATGATGGCGACCACCAGACCGTAGATGGCGATGCCCTCGGCCAGACCGACGATGACCATCGCCCGGCCGAACAGTTCGGGACGCTCGCTGAGCGCCGCCAGCGCCGCCGCGCCCGTGTAGGCCACGGCGATGGCCGCGCCGATGGACGCCCCGGCCACCGCGATGGCGGCGCCGATGAGGGCCGCCGAGTTCGACCCCGAACTCTGTGCGGCGGCGACCGTGGCGTCGGCCTGGGCCGGGCCGCCGTCGAGGGCGACGAGCAGCAGGGCCAGGGCCCCGGCGAACAGGACGCCGTCCACTGCGAGGACCGACCGCAGCACGGCCCGGCTGCGGCGCCGCAGAAGCAGGCGGGTGGCGGCGAAGACCGCGACGAGTATCGGCAGCGCGATCAGCCAAGTGGTCATGTTGTCACCTCTGTGCCGTGGAAGGTGGGCACGTGCCAGGGCCGGAACGGTCGGCCCTCGGCGTCGAAGACCCGGGAGAACAGCTCGTAGAACTCCAGGCGCAGTGCCTGCACCCCGGCCACCAGCGCCTCCAGCGCGAACGCGAGCGCGTTGCCGAGGAGGAACACGGCCCCCGCCGCGACGACCGCCGCGGGACCGTGTGCGGCCAGGGCCGTGGTGCCCTGCCAGACGATGCCGCCGAGCGCCGCATGGGTGAGCCCGAAGGCTGCGAGCCGGGCGAAGGACACGGTGTTCGAACCGATCCGCACCACCACGTCGAACAGCTGGACGCCGGTCTGCATGACCCCGGCCCCGCCGCCGCCCGATGCCGCGTACAGTCCGGTCCCCGCCAGCGCCAGTCCGGTCAGCGTGAGCACCGCGCCCGCCACGGCGAGCACCGGGGCGCGCAGCGCCAGTCCGCCCGCGAGGGCCGCGAGCCCGAGGAAGACCGCGGCACCGGCGATGCCGGAGGCCGCGTACAGTGCCCGGCCCGGTCCGCCCTCGCGCCACCGGTTGGCGATGCCCGCCGCATACGACAGGGCCAGCAGCACCGCCCCGAACGCGACGGCACTGCCCAGCAGCCGCAGCGGCTCGTCCAGCGGGGAGAGCCACAGCACCGGCAGGACACCGGTCGGGCCGAAGAACTCGCCGTACGCCACACCCGCCAGCATGCTCGCCACGCCCGCACCGGCGAGGAACGGCCAGGCAGGACGCAAGCCGGGCCATCGGGCGAGGCGCCCCGAGCGGAGCAGCAGCGCGCCGAGCAGCAGCAGGATGCCGTGCCCCGCGTCGCCGAACATCAACCCGAACATCACGACGTAGGCGAGACCGGCGGGCAGCGTGGGGTCGAGGTCGGTGTACGGCACGGTCCCGTAGGTCCGCACCAGAGGCACCAGGGAGCGCCGGACCGGGCCCCGGTCCTGCAGACGGGTCGGCGGGTCGATGCCGCGCGGCGCCCGCAGCGTGACGACGGCGCCCTCGGTGCCCGCCAACACGGCGCGCAGCCGCGGCAGCTCCGCCGCGGGGCACCAGCCGGCCAGCGCCGTCAGGGGGCCGCGCTCCACCGCGGCGTCCCGGTAGGCCTCCAGTTCGGCCTCGCCCGCCAGCAGATCGGCGCGGCCGTCCGCTCCGAGGGCGTCCAGGTCGGGCGCCGCGGGGGACAGCAGCGGTCCGGCGGCCGCGGTGCCCAGCGAGCGGAGGCGGCGGGCGGCAGGGCCCTGCCCCTCCCGTTCGGTGGCCCCGGCGCCGTCCAGTTCGACGCAGCCCGCGTCGGCGACGCGCACCAGCACGTCCCGGAGGGAGCCGCGCGGGGCGACGACCGCCACCCGCCGCATCCGCGTCGGTGTCCAGGAGTCAGCCCAGGAGTTCATCGAACGCCTCCCGCGCCCGGCCGCCGTGTGCGGCGCACTCCAGAGCGGCGCGCACCCGCCAGGCGTCGGCGCTCAGCACGGCAGTGGCTCCCACCACCGGTGACGGGTCCAGGCCGGCCCCGTGCAGCAGCCGCAGCCCGTCCCGCTCGACCTCCGTCCACCAGCGGGCCTCGGCCCGCCACAGGTCCTCGGGCCGGTCGACGGACGCCAGCGCCCAGCGGGCCGCCGACGGCAGCCGGCCGCGGAAGCCGTCGAAGTCCGCGGCGCGCACCGCGGCGCGGCCCAGCAGCCGGGAGGCGTGCGCGGAGGCCGCCGCGGTCAGCACGCCCCCGCTCACGAAGACCTCCCGCGCCGTCAGCAGGGCCGCCTCACCCGCCGCCCAGCGGGCGGCCGGCGGTACGTTCGCCGCGGTGCGCGCGGCAGCCGACAGCCGCATCCCGGTCAGGAGCGCCGCCGGGCTCTCGCCGCCGGGGTCCCCCCACACGGAGGACGCCAGTACGCCCCGCACCTGCGCCGCGGACGTCGTCCGGGACAGCCGCGGCCAGGCCGTCGACAGTGCTCCGAGCCGGAGCGGCGGCGGCTGCGGCGTTCCGTCCAGCGTCCGCAGATGGTCCCGGGTGTTGTCGATCTCGAACCGGGAGGCCAGCAGGCGTACGGCGGCGGCACCGGGACGGGGCTGCCAGCCGGCGAGTACCCGCAGCTGCCACACCAGGGACGCGGTGACCGCCCGCGCGGCCTCGCCGGCCTCCGCCCGCACGTCCAGATCCCGACGGTAGGGGGTGCCGGCCAGGGCGCGCAGGGAGTCCGCCAGGGCCGGGCCGTCAGCCATCCGCCGCGCTGCCTCGGCCCCGGCCCGCCCGGCCGCCATCGCCCTGGCCCGGGTCACTCCGGCGGCCCATCGTGCGCCCACGGCGCCTCCCGGGACGGGGACCCGGCCGACCCGTGGCCGGGCGGGTCGGCGGCGGGGTCCGACGGCGGGTCCGGCGGCGGGTCGGCCGCCGTGTCCGGCGGCGGGTCCGAAGGTGTGTCCGGAGGCGAGCCGGCCGCATCTGTCGGGGCGCCGCTCGCCGGGTCCGCCCGATGGCCGGCCGGCGGGACGCCCGGTGCGTCCGCCGCCCGGGCGCCGCCCACGTCCCCCACCTCGTCGTGCGCGTCGTGTGCCGTGCCGGCCGGTGGGCCGTCGGCCGGGTGGGGAGGCGTGTCGCCCGGCGGACCGTCCGCCGGGTGGGGCGGCGTGTCGGTCGGCGCGTCCACCGGGGTGCTCGGGGGCGGTGTCCGGTCACCGGCCGGATCGCCGGCCACCCGCGCCACCAGCCGGGCCGCCAGGTCGGGGGTCCGCTCGCGGGCCCGCTCGCGCAGCTCCCGCACGGCCGTCCGGGCGGCGGCTTCCGCCCGCAGGGTCTCCTCCTCCGCTGCCCGGGCGAGGCGGGCCGCGGTCTCCTCCCGGACCCGGGGAGCCCGTGCCCGTGCGGTGCGCACCATGCGGTCCGCCTCCTCCGCGGCGGCCCGGGTCCGCGCGGTGGCCTCGCGGGCCGCCGTCTCGCGGAGGTCCGCCGCCTCCCGCACGGCGTCGTCCAGCGTGGCGAGCACCGGCTGCAGTTCCGCGGCGAGCTCGGCGGACCGGTCGGCGGGAACGGCTCCCGCGACGGCTGCGCCGGGCGAGCCGGCCGGCCGGAAGCGGGAGAGGAACTCGCGGAACCGAGGCATGGGACCTCCCGGCGCGACGACGTGTCCGCGGTGGCGTCCTCTCACCGTACGGAGGGCGCCGAGCAGCGGGTAAGGGCCGGTCGACCTGGCGGCGGGGCCGGGCGGCCCTGTCCGCGTCCCCGGGGCGGCGCCATGGTGGAGGTGGGCCCGGAGCGGCCCGCTTCGAGGGAGGCTGCCATGGACGACCGAGACACACGGGAACGGGGCACGGCGGCGGTCGAGGCCCGCCGGGCGCTTCCCTCCTTCACGCCGGGACCGGCCGACGAGTTCCGCCAGGAGCTGATGGTGCGCTACCTCCAGGCGATGGCGTCGCACACGGCGGACACCGCGACACCGACGCCCGCCGGGCAGCCCGGTGCCGGCGCGGCGCGTCGCGCCGCCGAAGGGGCGCGGACGGGCACGGCACTCCAGGTCGACCATCTGATGCGGCGCTCGGTGGTCACGGTGACCGCGGACACTCCGCTGCCGGACATCGCCCGGATGCTGGCCCGCCGCAGGACCGGCGCCGTGCCGGTGGTCGACGACGACCGGCGCGTCGTCGGTGTCGTCGCCGAGTCCGATCTCCTCGCCCGGGTCGCATCCCTCGCGGGCCCCGAGGAGGAGCCCGGCCTGTTCGGCAGGCTGCTCGGCCGGCGGCAGCACCCCGGCGCGGAGGGCACGACGGCCGCGTCCCTGATGACCACACCGCCCCTCACCGTCCACCCCTGGACCGGCGTGGTCGACGCGGCGCGCATGGCCGCCCGCCGCCGGGTCAGGCAGGTGTTCGTGGTCGACCACAAGGGCCGGCTGGCCGGGGTCGTCAGCCGCAACGAGCTGCTCCAGGCGCTCGTCCGCGACGACGCGGCGATCCGGGCGGAGATCCGCTCGCGCGTCCTGCGCGACGAACTGCTCATCGACCCCGCGCGGGTGACCGTCGGTGTCCGCAACGGCACCGTCACGCTCACCGGCTCGCTGGACGAGGCACTGATCCCGCGGTTGACGCGGGCCGTGGCCGACATTCCGGACGTGACCGGGGTGGAGGACCGGTTGACCGCGGTGTGACCCGCGGGCGCGTGCCGGGCCGGGACCCGGGACGGCCGGGACGGAACCTTCCGGGCCGGGCCCACGATCGCCCGCTCCGCTCGTCGGCGGGGCGGGCGACCCGCGTGTCCGGGCGCCGCCCTGCCCGTGCCCGCGGCACCACTGCCTCCCGCGCCTCCGCGCCCTTCCCCGCTCTCGGCCCACCCGCCCCGGTCGCCTCCCGCGCCGGCCCTTCCCTCTCCGCCCGCGCCCGTGACGGCCGCCGCCCGTTCCGCCGCGCTTCCCCGTCCCCCGGCCGCGCTTCCCCGTCCCCCGGCGCGCGGCCCTGCCCGCGAAACGCACCGCCACGGCTACCGGCGGCTCTGTTCGTACTGCTTCGTCCGTTCCACCAGGAACTCCACCGAGTCGGCGAGGGTGGTCAGCCGCGGATAGTCGTCCTCGTCGATCGGTACGCCCGCCTGCTCGGAGAGGATCTCCACCAGGCTCAGGAAGTCCAGCGAGTCGAGTTCCAGCACGTCGCGGAACCTGTCGTGCGGGCGCACCCGCGTGAAGTCGGCGTCCGGGACGACCGCGGTGATGGACTCCCGGACGACGGTCAGCGCCTCGGCGCTGTCCAAGGACCTCGTCCCACTCATGGCTCCTCCATTTCCTCGGGCACTTCCTCGTCGCTCACTCGCGTTCCTCGATCGTCGACCCGGGCATGTCCCCGGGTTCGTGCAGCAGCCGGTCGACCGCCGTGAGGTAGCGCGCCCCGATCGCGCCGTCGGTGGCGCGGTGGTCGCCCGACAGGGTGGCCGTCACCACCGGGTGCACACCGAGCAGCCCGCCCACGGCCCACGGGCGCTCCACGACCGCGCCGAAGCCCACCAGGGCCACCTGCGGCGGGTGGATGACACCGAACACGGCCTCCACCCCCTGCTCGCCCAGGCTGGTGACGGTCAGGGTCGCCCCGGACAGCTCACTGCCACGCAACCGGCCCTGGCGAGCCCGCCGGACCAGGTCCTTCAGGGTGGCCATCAGGTCCTCCGGCGTCAGCGTGTCGGCGTCGTGGATCACCGGCGTGAGCAGCCCTCCGCCGCGCAGCGACACCGCCACACCCAGGTGCACCCCGGTGCCCGGCGTGAATGCGCCGTCCTGCCAGTGACCGTTGAGCTGCGGCACCTCGCGCGCCGCCAGGGCCGCGGCCTTCAGCAGCAGGGCCGCCGTCACGAGCCGTGCGGAGGGCGGCCGTCCCCGGTTGCGCCGGTGCATCCACTCCTGGGCCGGCGCCAGGTCGATGACCGTGGACAGGTAGTAGTGCGGGATCTCCCGCTTGGAACGGCTCATCAACTCACCGATGGCACGGCGCATCGCGTCCTCGCGCTGCCGGCCGTCGTCTCGCGCGCCCTCGCCGGACACGGCTGCGGCCTCGGCTGCGGGGACATGCCCGCCGTCCCGCGCGCGGACCGGCACCGCGGGACGGGAGCGCTCCGGTGCGGCCTGCGCGGCCCGCGCGGCGGCGCGCACGTCGGCGGCCCGCACGGCACCGCCGTCACCGGTGCCGTGCACGCCCTCCAGGTCCACACCGAGATCACGGGCGAGACGACGAGCGTACGGCGTGACGCGCCGCCGCGCCGGGGCCGGACGGGCGGCCTGCGCGACATCGGCGCGGGTGACCCGACCGCCGGGCCCGCTGCCGTGCACGGATCCCAGGTCGACGCCCAACCCGTCCGCCAGGTGGCGCACCAGCGGACCGACGGCGGCGGCCGGCTCCCCGGCGGCGGACGGTGGGCTGGGCGGAGCCGGCGCGGGCGGCGGGCTCGGTGGGGCCGACGGGGGCGGTGGCGCTGCCTTTTCGGTGGGCTCCGGCGCGGGCAGCCCCTCCGGCACGGCCGCGGCCTTCGGCGCGCGGACGCGCGCGTGGACGGCGGCCCGGCCCGCGGGTGTCTCCGCACGGCCCTTCCGGGCGGCCCCCGCGCCACCGGTACCGCGCGTGCGCGTCGTCCGGGCACCCGGCGCCCGCGCCTCGGCCGTGGGTTTCTCGGCGGCCTGCGCCGCCGGCGCCTGCGCGGTGTCGATCAGCGCCAGCGGCGTCCCCACGGGTACCCGCGTGCCGGGCTCGACGAGCAGCCGCCCCACGGTGCCCGAGGTGAAGCACTCGACCTCGATGGCCGCCTTGTCGGTCTCCACCACGGCGACCGCGTCGCCCTTGCCGACCCGGTCGCCGGGGGCCACCAGCCATTCCTGCAGCACCCCTTCGTCCATGTCGGCGCCGAGCGAGGGCATGGTGAACTCGGCCATCTCAGTCCGCCCTCCCGTCGTCGGGTGCGTCGCCGACCGCGCGCCGGGCCGCGGCGACGATGGTGCCGGGCTGCGGCAGCGCCGCCTCCTCCAGCCTGCGCGCGTAGGGCATGGGCACCTCCGCACTGCACACCCGCTCGACGGGGGCGTCCAGGTCGTAGAAGTTGTGCTCGGTGAGGCGGGCGGAGATCTCGGCGGACAGGCTGCCGCTGCGCCAGGCCTCGTCCACGACGACGGCGTGGTGCGTGCGCGCCACCGAATCGCTGATCGTCGCGTCGTCCAGGGGCCGCAGGCTGCGCAGGTCCACCACCTCGGCGCTGATGCCGCCGCCGGCCAGCTCGTCGGCGGCGGTCAGTGCCTTCGGCAGCGAACCGCCGTACGTGATCAGGGAGACGTCCGTGCCGGGCCTGCGCACCGCCGCCTGCCCGAGGCCGACGGGGCCCGCGTCGGCCGGCAGATCGCCGGAGGTGTTGTACAGCCCGCCGTGCTCGAAGATCAGCACGGGGTCGGGATCGGCGAGCGCGGGCGCCAGCAGGTGGCGGGCGTCGGCGATGGTCGCCGGGGCCAGTACCCGCAGGCCCGGGATGTGCGCGTACCAGCCCTCCAGACTGTGCGAGTGCTGGGCGCCGAGCTGCCGGCCGGCGCCCGTGGTCATCCGGATGACGATCGGGACCGGGAGCTGCCCGCCCGACATGTGCAGCAGCGTCGCCGCGTTGTTCAGGATCTGGTCCAGGGCGAGCAGGCTGAAGTTCACGGTCATGATCTCCACGATCGGCCGCAGGCCCCCCAGGGCCGCACCGATGCCCGCGCCCACGAACGCGGACTCCGACAACGGCGTGTCACGGATCCGGTCCGGGCCGAACTCCTCCAGCAGACCGAGGCTGACGCCGAAGCAGCCGCCGTAGCGGCCGACGTCCTCGCCCATCAGGAACACCCGGTCGTCGGCGCGCAGCGCGTCCCTGAGGGCCTCGCGCAGCGCCTCCCGGTAGGTCGTCTTCCGCTCGGCGGGATCGGCGTGCGGCGTCTTCGTCGCGGTCATGGCCGGTTCACCTCCGCCGGCGGGCTGGTGACGTAGGTCAGCAGATCCTCGACGGGCTCCTCCGGTGCCTGCTCGGCGGCCCGGACGGCGTCGTCGATCTCCGCGCGGACCTCGTCCTCCAGGCCCGTGAGCGTCTCGTCGGGCAGTTCCCCCCGCTCCCGCATCAGCCGGGCGAGCAGCTCGACGGGGTCGCGTTCCCGCCAGCGCTCGATCTCGGCCTTGTCGCGGTAGCGGTCGGAGTCGTACATGGAGTGGGCACGGAAGCGGTAGGTCCGCATCTCCAGGAAGTGCGGACCGCTCCCGGCACGCACCCCCTCGACGGCCCGGCGGGCCGCGTCCTCGACGGCCGCCGCGTCCATGCCGTCCACCGCCCAGGACACCATGCCGTACGCGGCGGCCCGCAGCGCCAGATCGGTCTGCGCCTGGTGGCGGGACAACGCGGTGCCCATCGCGTACAGGTTGTTCTCGCACACGAACAGCACCGGAAGCCCCCACAGGGCGGCCAGGTTCGCGGTCTCGTGGAACTCGCCCTCGGCGAACGCGCCGTCGCCGAAGAAGCAGCAGGTGACGCGCGGGCGGCCGGTCATGCGGTCCGCGAGGGCCAGACCGGCGGCGAGCGGCAGACCGCCGCCGACGATGGCGTTGCCCCCGTAGAAGCGGCGGCCCGCGTCGAACAGGTGCATGGAGCCGCCGCGCCCGCGACTGCACCCGGTCACCTTGCCGAACATCTCCGCCATGACCGCGTCGGCCGGAACGCCCCGGGCGAGCGCGTGGCCGTGTTCGCGGTACGTCGACACGACGGCGTCGTCCGCGGTCAACGCCTCAGTGACGCCGACGGCCACCGCCTCCTCCCCGATGCACAGGTGCATGAAGCCGCGGATGCGCGCCTCGCTGTACAACTCCACGCAGCGTTCCTCGAACCGGCGGACGCGCAGCATGCCGTGCAGCAGGTCCCGCCGGTGCGCCGCTTGCCGGTCCGGCCGCGACCGGGACCGTGACCGGGACGCGCTCGCGCGCGGGGTGCGGGTCGTGCTCATGCGGACCCCTCCGTTCCCTCCAGGGTGGAGATGTCGCCCTCGGGCAGGCCGGTCTCCCGGGCCCGCAGCAGGCGGCGCATCACCTTGCCACTGCGGGTGTGCGGCAGATGCGGGTCGAACGCGATCTCGCGCGGGGCGACGGCCGGGCCGAGCCGGCGCCGGGCGAACGCCAGCAGCTCCCGCCGGGTCGCGGTGCTCGGCTCGAAACCGGGCCGCAGCGACACGAACGCCTTGACGATGTTCCCGGCGACCGCGTCGGGCCGCCCGATCACCCCGGCCTCCGCGACGGCGGGATGCTCCATCAGGGCGCTCTCCACCTCGAAGGGCCCGATGAGGTGCCCCGCCGACTTGATGACGTCGTCGGCACGCCCGACGAACCAGTACCAGCCGTCCGCGTCCCGCCGGACCAGGTCACCGGTGAGGTACCAGCCGCCCGCGAAGGCCGCCGCGGTCCGCTCCTCGTCGTGCAGATAGCCGCGGAACATGGACGGCCAGCCGGGCCGCAGCGCCAGTTCGCCCTCGGCGCCGGGCTCGTCCAGTACGGTGACCCGGCCGTCGGTGACGTCCGCCCGGCCGTCCTCCCCGCGCCGCAGCACCGCGGCCTCCACACCGGGCAGCGGACGGCCCATCGAGCCGGGGCGGATGTCGCAGCCGGCGAAATTGGCGATCATGATGGCGCCGGTCTCGGTCTGCCACCAGTTGTCGTGCACCGGGAGACCGAGCACGTCCCGCCCCCACAGCACTGCCTCCGGGTTCAGTGGTTCACCGACCGAGGCGATGAACCGCAGCGCGCTCAGGTCGAAGGAGGCGGGCAGGTCGTACGGTCCCGTCCGCGGGGTCGTCCGCATCAGCATCCGCAGCGCCGTCGGCGCCGTGTACCAGACACCGACGCGCTGCTCGGCGAGGATCCGGTACCAGCGGCGGGCGTCGAAGTCGCCCTCGTCCACCACGACCGTCACACCGTGCATCAGCGGCGCGATGACGCCGTAGGACATGCCGGTCACCCATCCGGGGTCGGCGGTGCACCAGAACACGTCGTCCCGATGCAGGTCGAGCGCGTACAGCGCGGTGGCGTGGTGGGCCACGGCCGCCTCGTGGACGTGGACGGCCCCCTTGGGGGTGCCGGTGGTGCCGCTGGTGAAGTGCAGCAGAGCCATGTCGTCGGGCGAGGTCGGGGGAATCGTGAACGTGTCGGGCGCGGCGGCCGTCAGCGCGTCGTAGGAGAGCGTGCCGGGCAGGTCGTCGGCGCCTTCGCCGACGACGAGCACATGATCCAGGCCCGGGAGCCGGTCCCGCTGCCCGGCGACCTTCCTGCGGTACAGGTCGGCGGTGGTGACCAGCACCCGCGCGTCGCCCAGCCGCAGCCGCTGCGCCACCGGGTCCGGACCGAACGCCGAGAACAGCGGGCACAGCACACCCTTGCTCTTCAACGTGCCGAGGACCACGGTGTA
Source organism: Streptomyces actuosus (assembly GCF_016921115.1). GTDB lineage: Bacteria > Actinomycetota > Actinomycetes > Streptomycetales > Streptomycetaceae > Streptomyces > Streptomyces actuosus_A. The sequence continues at coordinate 285,454 of NZ_JAFFZS010000001.1, read as the reverse complement.
CAGCTGCGGGCAGCGCCCCAGGAGCGTCATCACCCGCTCGCCGGGGCCGACTCCGAGGGCGCGCAGCACGTTCGCGAAGCGGGACGTGGACCGTGCCAGTTCCTCGTACGTCACCGAGGTGACGGAGTCGTCGCGGCCCACGCAGCGCAGGGCCACGGCCGTCCGGTGCGCCGAGGCGGCGTGCCGGTCCACGGCCTCGTGGGCGATGTTCAGCCCCCGGCCGTCGGGCAGCCCGTCGAGCGCGGCACGCGCCGCGGACCAGGAGAAGGCCGCCCGTGCCTTGCCGTAGTCGTCCAGATGCGGCGGCACGCGAGGAGCGGCGTCCTTGTGGATGGTCTCCCAGGGCATGTCCGTCCCCTTTCGCCGGCCTGTTCCCACGGTCCGCTCCCGGGACGGGGCGCGCACTGGGCCGAAGGGCCCGCGCCGAAGGCCGGCCGGGCTGGCCCGGCGCTGTCGCGTGTCGTGCTGCCTGCCGTGCCGTTACCGTGGCAGGGAAAGCGATGGCCGGCGCCCACGTGTGGCTGGAGGACGAGCGATGGCAGGCTCGGACGACCCGGCGGAGGTCCGCGTACCTCTGCCGCAGCTGCGGTTGGACGAGTTGCTGGAGGAGCTCCAGGCCCGGATCGACGCGGCGCGCGGTACCCGGGACCGGGTGCTCAGTCTGCTGGAGGCGGTGCTGTCGGTCGGGCGTGAGCTGGACCTGGAGCAGGCCCTGCACGGCATCGTGGAGGCGGCGGCGGTGCTGGTGGACGCCGAGTACGCGGCGCTGGGTGTGATCGGCCCGGACGGCAAGCGGCTGTCGGCGTTCCACACGGTGGGGGTGAGCGAGGAGCAGATCGCGCGGATCGGGCCGTATCCGGAGGGGCACGGCATCCTGGGCGAGCTGATCCGGCATCCGGAGCCGTTGCGGCTGGCGAAGCTGTCGCAGCACCCGGCGTCGTACGGGTTCCCGCCGCACCATCCGCCGATGAACAGCTTCCTCGGTGTTCCCATCCGGGTGCGCGAGCAGGTGTTCGGGAATCTGTACCTGACGGAGAAGCGCGGCGGGGCGGAGTTCGACGAGGAGGACGAGTCGGTCCTGTCCACGCTCGCCGTGGCGGCGGGTGTCGCGATCGACAACGCCCGCCTGTACGAGGAGTCGCGGCTGCGCGAGCGGTGGCTGCGGGCCAACGCGGAGATCACCCACAGCCTGATGTCCGGCAGCGGCCAGGTCGAGGTACTGGGCCTGATCGCCCGGCGGGCCCGCGAGATCACCGGAGCCGTCCTGACCCTGGTGGCCATCCCGATGGAGGGCGCCGACGCCCTGACCGTGGAGCTGGCCCTCGGGGCGGAGGCCGAGTCCCTGCGCGGGGTGGTGCTGCCCGTGGAAGGAACGCTGGTGGGGGAGGCGTTCCTGCGGGCCGCACCGGTCTGCAGCGCGGACGTCCGTGTGGACGAGCCCGTCACGGCGAGCCCGCCGCGGCCGGGGGGAATCGGCCCGGCCGTGGCGGTGCCGATCGGGACGGGCGACCGGGTGCGCGGGGTGGTGCTGCTGGTCCGGCGGGCGGGGCACGGGCTGTTCACCGAGGAGGACACGGAGCCGCTCCAGGTCTTCGCCGCGCAGGCGGCCGTCGCCATGGAACTGGCCGAACGCCGCCGGGACGCCGAGCAGATCGTCCTTCTGCAGGACCGCGACCGCATCGCCCGCGACCTGCACGACCTGGCCATCCAGCGGCTGTTCGCGGCCGGTATGACCCTGCAGAGCGCCGGCCGGCTCATCGAGCACGAGGAGGCGGCGCGGCGGGTGCTGCGCGCGGTGGGCGACCTCGACGAGACCATCAAGATCATCCGCTCGACCATCTTCGGCCTGCGCTCGCGCGAGGACGTCTCCGCCTCCGGCCTGCGGGCCCGGGTGGCGCAGGCCGTCGGCGACGCCGCGCCCGTGCTCGGCTTCGTCCCCGGTCTCCGCATGCAGGGCCTGCTCGACACCGACGTGCCCGAGGAGACCGCCGGTGATGTCGTGGCGGTGCTGTCGGAAGCACTCGCCAACGTCGCCCGGCACGCCCGCGCCGGACGCGCCGACGTCGTCCTGGAGACCGACGGCACAGAGGTCCGGCTCACCGTCACCGACGACGGCGTGGGCATCCCGCCCGAGGGCCGCCGCAGCGGCCTGCTCAACATGGTCGAGCGGGCGCGGAGGCTCGGCGGAGCCCTGGAGGTGGACAGCCCGCACGGCGGCGGCACCCGACTGGTGTGGCACGCCCCCGTGCGGCAGGCGGCCGCACGGCCGGAGACTCCGCAGGACGACTGACGAGGGGCCCGGGACCCCGGGTCCGTCACCCGGACGTCCCCGCCTGCGCCATCGAGGCGTACGGATCAGGAGACGCCCCCGTGCGTCCCGGCGCCCTGCGCGCGAAGGCTCAGGTCCAGGGACACGGACACGACGCCGTCCACACCCCGGCACAACCGCTCGATCACCGGGACGAGACTGGGCGCGTCCACGCTCCCCTTGAGCGTCACCCTGCCGTCCTGGACGGCGACGACCACGTCGGTGGGCGCGAGACCCAGGGTCCGGGTCAGGACGTCGACGACGATCTCGTCGCGCACCGCCTCGTCCCGGCGCAGGAAGATCCGCAGCAGGTCGGCGCGGCTGACGATGCCCACCAGCGTGTCGGTCTCGTCGACCACCGGAAGTCGCTTGACGCGTTCGGCGTCCATCAGGCGCGCCGCCTCCACGACCGTCCAACCCGGCCGCGCGCACACCGGCGGAGCCGTCATCAGCTCCCCGGCCGTGACGCCTTCGGCCTCGGGCCGCTCCTCGTGCAGCAGGTGCGGCGAGAGTGGAAGCCCGGCCGGATCGGGGTGCGAGGCCACCGTGCGCAGCAGATCGGCCTCAGACACCACTCCGACGGGATGGTCCAGGTCGTCGACCACCGGCAGGGCGGTCACCTCGCTCTCGGCCATCAGCCGGATGATCGTCTTGAAGGGTGCGTCCCGGTGGACCCGGACCACGTCACGGGTCATCAGGTCGCCGACCGTTCGGTGCTGCATGACACTTCTCCCTTCGGTCCCCCGACCCTTCGGTTCCCGACCGGAAGCGGCGTGCCGGGCGGCAGGCCGCCCGAGGATGCCGCACTGCCAGGGTGGCAGCGGAGCCCGTCATCCGCATGGGGCCAACGCGCAGCACAACGAGCCGTTCGACCCCGACGGGCGGGACCTTCGGCCCGTTCGGCGCCCTTCGTCGCGCGTGATGGTGAGAGGAGGGGGACACGCGAAGAGAGGCACGATCATGCAGGCTCATCTCGGCGACCGACTGATCGTGGAAAGCCCCGTCACCGGCGCGATGCGGCGCGACGGCGAGATCGTCGGCCTGCACCACGAGGACGGCACGCCCCCCTACGACGTCCAATGGGCGGACACGGGCGAGACCACCCTGGTGTTCCCGGGCCCGGACGCCCGCATCCAGCACCCCGAGGGGCCGGAGACGGAGCGGGCAAGGGCCACGGCGTCCGCGCCCCCACCCCCGCTCGGCACCCCGGAGCCCGGCGGTCGTGCCGCGCAGCCCGGCGACATCGGGCGGCGCCTCGCCGCCGCCCGCGGCAGGCGTGGCCTCGGCCTGGCGGAGACCGCGCGCAGGGCCCGCATGTCCCCCGACTACCTCGCCTATCTGGAGAGCCATGCCGCCGATCCCGGTATGGCGACCCTCGTCCGGCTGGCCGACGCCCTGGGGACGACCCTGATCGAACTGCAGGGCGCCGACCAGGACCGGCCACCGGGGCAGGGACGCGCACTCCTCCACCCCCGTCTGGAGGATCTGCCACCGCAGGAATGCTGGACCCGGCTCTCCACACACGGGGTGGGGCGCATCGCCGTCACCACCGCCGACGGTCCCGCCGTCCTCCCGGTCAACTACGACGTCATCGACGGCACCATCGTCTACCGCACCGCGCCCGGCTCGGCCCTCGCCGCCGTCGTCGGAGAGACGGTCGCCTTCGAGGCCGACCACATCGACGACGCCATGAGCCAGGGCTGGAGTGTGCTCGTCGTAGGCCCCGCCCGGGCCGTCACGAACCCCGACGCGATGGCACGGCTGGGGGAGTACGCGCACAGCGACCCCTGGGCGGGAGGCGAACGGGGCCTGTGGGTGGAGCTCCGCCCCGAGCGCATCACCGGACGCCGGATCACCTCGGTGGAGGGGTGAACCGGCCGGACCGGCTGGAGGGGACAGATGCGCGACAGGCGCGCGGGGCTCGGCGGAGATCGGCAGGGACGTGAGGGACCTCGAAGGCACGACGGGGATGCGACGGGCACGCGGGTACGCAGGGAACCGCGTGGGTGCGGAGGATCCGCGAGGGTGTGGCGGGCGGGCAGGCGGGGCGCGACGGTGCGGCGAGGCCGGAACGCGCACAGCGCGGTGCGGCCCGGGCCGCGGGACTCGGGCCGCACCTGGTGCCGCAGCAGGCGACGTCCGCCCGGTCACGACGCCCGGCACGCTCCCCCGTCTGCCCAAGGGGTGGGAGGTGTCCCCACCCGGCGCACCGGGCGGAAGCCCGAGTACGCCCGGTACGAGGACTTCCGGCCGGCGCACCGGGCGCACGCACCGGACCCCGCTCCTCGACGCGCGAACGTTTCCTGCCGCGGCACTGGGCGACCGCGTGCGTGGTGGGCCGCACCGCCGTGACCGTCAGGCCGAACCCAGGTCGGCGTGCACCTCGGTGACGTCCTCCAGGCCCCGGACCTCCGCGAGCAGCCGTTCCGCGGCGGCACCGGGCAGCCGGCCCCGCAGGTCGACCACACCGGCGTGGACGGCGACGTGCACGTCGTCCGCCGCGACCGGGCCGGCGACCACGGTCACCAGACGGCGGACCTCCTTCTCGAGGCCCGCGTCGTCCCGGATGAGCGCCTGCAGCAGCACGGTGCGGTCGACGGTGCCCACCAGGCGCCCCTGATGGTCCGTGACCGGCACGCGCTTCAGACGTGACAGGGCCACGAGCCACGCCGCCTCGGCGGCGGTCGCACCGGGCAGGACGGTGATCGCGGGGCTGGTCATCAGCGCCTCCGCCGTGTCCCCGCCCGCCTTCTCCATGATCCGGTGCCCCCGGATGCGCCGCAGCGCACCGGGACGCTCCTGCGACGCCTCGACGGCCGCCTTGGCCAGCAGGTCGGACTCCGACACCACGCCGAGCACGCGGTCGTCGTCGTCCACCACGGCGACGGATCCGGCGTGTTCCCTCGCCAGCACCCGTGCGACCTCCTGGAACGCCAGATCCCAGGCGACGGAGGGTGCGGGGACCTGCATGACGTCCCGGACCAGCACCGGCGCCCCCGCCGGTCCCGGCTCCTGTGCCGGCCCCACTGCCGGGGGCGGTTCGGCCGCCCGGTCCGGCCTTCCGGCGGCCACGTGCCCCCCGGGGGCTCTGGCCGCCGTCTGCCGTGACGACAGGGCCGACATCGCGCTCAGATAGCGCAGCAGCAGATCCTCGTGCGGCTCTCCGGACGGGCGTGGCCGCCTGCCCGGTCCGCCGTGTCGTGCCTCGGACGCGGCGGAGTGGCTCTCGCGCTCGTTCACAGCGGCCTCCCGTGGTCGTCGCGGTCCCCTCCCCACCACCACCCTCCGCCGACCCGGCGCCGCGGCGTAGGGCCGGACGGTCCACACGTCGGCCGCGGCGCGGCCGACGGGACCCCCGGCCGGCGGGCGCGGCCCGCCGGACCCCGGCTGCCGACCGCCGCCCGGGAACGCCGTCACCGGTCAGTGCGCGTGATGCCGGCGGTGCCCCTCGTGCCGCACCACGACGACCGGGCAGGCCGCGTGCTGGGCGCAGCGGTGACTGACGGAACCGAGCATGGACCGCGCGAATCCGCCCCGGCCGCGGTGGCCCACGACGAGCAGATCGGCCCCCTCGGAGGCCCTGATCAGCACCTCCGAGGGGTCGCCCTCGATCAGGTGCTCCCGTACGGCGGCGGGAGGCCCGGACGGGAACACCGCTTGGAGTTCCGCCGCGAAGCGCTCCCGGGCCTGTTCCAGGTCGAGCTCCGGGTCGATCGCCGGTCCGGCCCAGCCGGCCGCCGAGGGGGTGTCCCAGGCGTGCACGGCGTCCACGACGCCGCCGACGTCCCGGGCGTAGCGTGCCGCCCACTGCAGCGCCTCGTACGACGACGGGGATCCGTCCACGCCCACGACCACCCGGCGCTCCGGCTCAGTGGATTCCATGGTCACCTCACTCGGCAGAAGCTGTCCCCGCCTCCACGCTGCCCGCCTCCGGCCCCCGACGCCAGCCGGGGGGTGCCGCAGGCGTGCACGGCACCGCAATGGGGCCCACCAGGCGGACCGGGGGACCGACCGGCCCATGCGGATTCCGGGCCCGGCGGACAGGCTGGAGCTGCGGGCCCGCGGACTCCTGCCGGTGCCCGGACCCGGCCCGCACGCGGATGCCCGCGACCGGGGTCCGCCGCAGCGCAAGAGGGCGAGGTAACGGCATGAAAGGCTACGTCTTCCACGGCCCCGGAGAAGCCGCCTGGGAGGAGGTCCCCGACCCCGGCGTCATGGAGCCGGGCGACGCGATCGTACGGGTCGACGCGGTGACGATCTGCGGAACCGATCTGCACATCCTGGGGGGCGACGTTCCCGACGTGCGCCCCGGAACGGTACTTGGGCACGAGGCGGTCGGCGAGATCGTCGAGATCGGCGCCGACGTGCGCAGCGTGCGGCCGGGGGACCGGGTCCTGGTCTCCTGCATCAGCGCCTGCGGACGGTGCTCCTACTGCCGTGAGGGCATGTACGGCCAGTGCCGGGGCGGCGGGGGATGGATCCTCGGGCACACCGTCGACGGCACCCAGGCCGAGTACGTGCGGGTGCCCCACGCCGACCTCTCCGTGCATCCCCTGCCCGCCTCGGTCGCCGACGAGGACGCCGTACTGCTGGCCGACATCTTCCCGACCGCCTACGAGGTGGGCGTGCTCAACGGCCGGGTACGCCCCGGCGACACCGTCGTCGTGGTCGGCGCCGGGCCCGTCGGCCTGGCCGCCGTCGCGACGGCCCGGCTGTTCGCGCCCGAGCGGATCGTCGCCGTGGACGTGGCCACCGCCCGCCTGGAGGCCGCCCGCAAGCTCGGCGCCGAGGCCGTGGCCGACGCCCGGGAGACCCCCGAGCAGCTGATCGCGGACCTCACCGACGGACTCGGGGCGGACGTGGTCATCGAGGCCGTGGGCCTGCCGGAGACCTTCGAGATGTGCACGCGCATGGTGCGGCCCGGCGGACGGGTGGCCAACGTCGGCGTGCACGGCAGGCCGGCGACGCTGCACCTGGAGGAGCTCTGGAGCAGGAACATCACCCTGACCACCGGCCTGGTCGACACCCGCACCACGCCCACCCTGCTGCGGATGGCCGCGGCGGACCGGCTTCCCACCGCCCAGCTGGTGACCCACACCTTCCCGATGGAGCGGATGCAGGAGGCCTACGACGTCTTCGCCGGCGCCGCCGAGACGGGGGCGCTGAAGGTCGTGCTGGGCGGGCCGCAACGTGAGGTCGTCCCCGTGGGCGAAGCCTGACGGCCCCGAACACACCGAGCAGTTGGGAGGGCGCCATGCCCGGTTCTCCGTACACCGTGAACGACGTCATGACCCGCACCGTGGTCGCCCTGGCCGGCGGGGCGGAGTTCAAGGAGATCGTCAGGACCGTCGAGCAGTGGGGCGTCAGCGCCCTGCCCGTGCTGGATGCGCACGGCCGCGTGATCGGTGTCGTCTCGGAGGCGGACCTGCTGCGCAAGGAGGAGTTCCGCGACACCGCGCCGACCGGTCCGCCCGGCGCCCCCGGTCCGTCCGGGCGGGAGAAGGCGGAGGGCGTGACGGCGCAGGACCTGATGACCTCGCCCGCCGTCACCGTCCACCCGGACGCGACCCTCGCCCGTGCGGCGCGCGTCATGGCCCACCGAGGGGTCAAGCGCCTGCCCGTGGTCGACGACGACGGCGTGCTCAAGGGCATCGTCAGCCGGTCCGACCTGCTGCGGGTGTTCCTCCGGTCCGACGAGGACATCGCGGAGGAGATCCGCCGGGAGATCGTCGTCGGACGGTTCCCCGAGCAGATCGACGCGGTCCGGGTCGACGTCCACGAGGGCGTCGTCACCCTCACCGGCCGGGTCCGCGACACCTCCGTGGTGCCGCTGGCGGTGTGGCTGGTGCGCTCCGTCGAGGGCGTGGTGGACGTGCGCTGCGCGCTCGCCGGGCCCCGTCACCGTCCGGCTCTCGAACCCGACCTCGTGCCGCCCGACGACGACCCGGGAACCCCGGGCCCGCACCGGACACCGTGAGGCGGGTGACGGCACCGGTGGCGCACGGGCGCCCAGGGCCGGCCGGTCCCGGACGGGGGCCGGCCGGCCCTGGCACGGGACGGGACCGGGCGGGACGATGGAAGTGCGAGGAGAGGAGGCCGAGATGACCAGCGTGCTGGAGCGGCTGCCGGGTTGGCCGACACTCCCGGACCTGTTCGGCTGGGTCGAGTCGGGACTCCCGGGGACGCACGTTCCCGGGCTGCACGGCATCCGGATCGAGGAGCAGATCGGTGACGGCGCGTACGTCCTTCGGGCCGAACTCCCGGGCATCGACCCGGAGAAGGACGTCGACATCACCGTCGAGGAAGGGATCCTGACACTGCGGGCCGAACGCAGTGAGGAGACCACGGAGAAGCACCGCACGGAGTTCCGCTACGGCACCTTCGTCCGCTCGGTGCGGCTGCCCGCCGGCGCCAAGGGCGACGAGGCGAGCGCCGAGTACAGGGACGGCGTGCTGACGGTCACGGTTCCGGTTCCGGAGGAGAAGACGACGGAGGCCAGGACCATCAAGGTGCGGCACGCCTGAGCGGACGGAGAGGCGCAGCCGCATCGCGTAAGGAGTGCGCGGCCGGTGGACGCACCGGCCGCGCACTCCTCCGTGCCCACCGCCCTCCGTGCCCACCGCCCTCTGCGCCCGTTGCCCGGCGCCCTGCGGGATCCGCTGCATCCCGGGCTGTCCCACCGGGATCGGGGCGCGAGCCGGAGCCGAAATCGGAGCAGCGACCGGCACACGAGCCGGAGCCGCGACCGCGGCGCGGGGCGCGGGCGGCGCCGCGTCCGCGACTCCGGGCGGCACGGGAGCCGGGGGGCGCGCCGGAAGCGGGCTGCGACCGGAGCCGGCGGGGGGTGTCGGCGCCCGGATGCTCTGCACGGGATCCGGCGCCCCGGACGATGTGCACGGATCCGGCCCCCGGACGCTCTGTACGGGACCGGGCGCCTCGGACACACCGAGCCGGGACCCGTGACGGGCCGGTCGGATCACCGGCCGGGGCCGTCCCCCGCGCCGGGCCGGCCGGCCGACGACCGCGCGCCGTCGGAGCCGCCGTGCAGGTCCTCGGCGATCCCGTCCGCCCACGCCTCGACGGCCGCCCAGTCACGGTGGTCCCCGAACCTGCCGCCCGCCAGACGGAAGAACAGGCGCCCGCTGCGCGGCAGCTGGTCCGCGGTGACCACACCGGTGAAGAGGCGATGCTCCCGATAGGCCGGCCCGGCGGGCAGAGCCTGTTCGATCACCCCCGCCTCCGTGGGAGCCAGACGCCGCCAGGGACCCCGCAGGGCATCCGGCATCCCGACGCTGAACACCCATACGGGCCGCGGCACGAGCACGTCCAGGTTCTCCTGGACGAAGTCGCTCGCCGAGGGCAGCCACCGCTGCCCGTGCACCGCACTGCCGAGGACGAAGGCCCGGTAGGCGTCGGCGTCCTCCACCTCCGCCATCGGCCGGGCCTCCGTGGCCCACCCCCGCTCGCCCAGCACCGCGGCGATCCGTTCGGCGATCTCCCGCGTCGAGCCGTGCACGGACGCGTGCCCCACGAGGATGTCCATGATCTTCACCTCGCTCGCGTCGTGCTGCTCCGCGCCGGGCTCACGGCGCCGACACCGGCTCGTCGGGGCCCTGGTCGAGCCGGAACGGCGGGTAGACGTCGGTGAGCAGCGCGGCGTAGGCGGCCACGCGCAGCACCCACCGGTTCAGGCCGATCACCAGGTCGAACAGCCCGCGCGGATAGACGCTCTTCGCCGCCAGCGAGACGCCCGCGAAGAGGGTGAGCAGACCGATGAGCCCGCCCCCGTACCAGCCCGCGCGCACGCCGCCCACGAGGAACGCCACGACCAGGTACTGCGGGATGGCCAGCAGCCACCACTTCACCAGCACCAGGCCGCGGGAGAGCTCCTCCGGATACTCCAGCTGCCAGCGCGCCGGGTAGTCGGGAACGTCGGCGAGCGTGAACGGCGGGTACCGGTCGGTGCCCAGGGCACCGTAGGCGTAGTAGGCCACACGCCAGGTCCAGCGCAGGACACCGGTGTTGAAGTCGAACAGCGGGCGCGGGTAGCGGCCGGTGAACAGGATCGCGAAGAACGCCACGACGCTCGTGACCGTGAGCGCCACCCACAGGAAGAACAGGACGACGTAGTGCGGAAGGGCGAGCAGCCACTTCACCAGCCACAGCCAGCGGGACAGCGGCGCGTCGAGGACCGCGGTCAGCCGTGCCGGATGGGGCGGCGGCACCTGGTCGGACGGCGAGGCAGGCGTTTTGTTCGTGCTCATGGAACCGGTCCCTTCGGATTCCGGCCGCGCCCCGCGAGCGGTGCGCCCGCGGGCCGCGGCCTCCGCCTTTCCTCCAGCGTCCGCCGGAAGGGACCCACGGGCCCATGGGCTGAGCGGGGCAGACGCCGGGCCGAGTGGCCCCGGCAGGTGCCCGTCAGGCCTGGACCGGCCCCGCCGGGGTGACGATGTCGCCGGCGGCCACGTCGTGCAGCCGTACGGCGAGATCTTCCAGGTCCCGGCTCGCGGCGAACTCGTCGCCGATCTCGGGAACGGGGCGGTCGACCGGGTTGCTGCGTGCCCTGCCGCGGCCGGTGAGGTCCGCGGTGTCGCGGGTGGTGAGCACGGCACGCGCACGCGTGTCGTCACCGTCCTCGGTGATGTGGATCCGCACGGTCCGTTCCTCGGCGTCCATCGCGACCACTTCCCCGCGACGTGACCCCGTGCGCACTCCACCCTGCGCCCGCGCCGCGTGCCACGCCGGAGCCGCACGGCCCCCTCGGAGCCGTGCGGCCCCGTCAGCGCCGCACGGTCAGCGGGACGGTGTCCACGGTCACGGGACGGCCGTCCGCCGGCGAGTCGAAGTACGCCGTCAGCAGTCCAGGACCGCTCCTGCGGGGCTTGCAGGGGAACGTCACGTCGAAGGTGCCGCGGGTCCCGGTGCCGGAGGTCGCCCGGACCTGCACGTCGGCCGCGGTGCGGCCGGTGACGTCGGTGACCTTCAGCCGGAACACGGCCTCGAAGGTGTCGGCGCTGCCCCGCACCCGCAGAGGCGAGCCGACGGTGTCGCCGAGCAGGGGCGAATCCACCAGAACGGCCGGGGCGACGTCCTCGAAGTCCGCCCGGCCCACCGGCCGGTCGAGGACGATGCCCTCCCCGCCGAAATGCTCCACCGGCGTGCCGTCGAGGGCGAAGCGCACCCTGTCGACGGAGGGGAACCGGGTGACCGTGAACACGACCTGGGCGAGCCGCTCCCGCAGGGAGAGGCTGCCGCCGCCGTCGTCGTACCGCCCCGACAGGTCCACGGTCGCGACCCGGTCGCGGATCACCAGCGACCGCAGGGCCGTCCCGGACGGGATGGCCGTGCCGCGCCCGTGGGCCCGTTCGTAGCCGTTCGGGCCGGCCAGCAGCGCGCGGACCGCGCCGGCGGCCGTGCCCGGAGCGGCCACGGTGCGCGGGGCGGGGGAGACGTACTCGCCGTGCAGGAAGTACACCGCCGTGCGGACGCTGCGGGCCCCGCCTCCCGCGGACGGGTCCGGCGACGACCCGGGCACGGTCGCCGTGCCCGGCACTCCCGCCGTGCCGGTCGGCGGCGCGGTCCCCGAGGAGCCCGGCGACGCCCCTCCCGGCGTTCCCTCGGCCGTCGGGGAGCCCGACGGCCGGCCGCCGGTGCCGGGCGCCGGAGACCTGCCCGCGGTGTCGCACGCGACGACGACGGCCAGCGGCAGCACCAGTGCGGCGGCGCACGTCCACGAACGGCGCCCGCGCGGGCGGGGAGCGGGGGATCTGCTGTTCATGGCGACCTCCTCCCACACGTCCAGACAAGCACCGCCCCGGGCCGCCCGCCAGGGACCGTACGGCCCCGAGCACGGCATCCGCGCGGGTCCTGGCGACCCGCCTGCCCGGGGTCGGTCAGGTGCACGTAGAACCAGTGCAGTTGACGTGCCATCAGGTCCGGTCGGACGTGGTGAGACGGTGACGCAACGCCAGGGACGCGAGGGTGAGGAGCACCACCGCGAAGCCCAGGAGGACCAGGAGATCGGTGAGGATCGCGCCCAGATCGCCGCCCCTGGACAGCAGCTCCGTCCACGCGTCCACGGCCCAGGCGTGCGGTACGGCATGGCCCACCGTCCTCAGCCAGCCCGGGACCAGTGCCAGCGGCCACATACAGCCCCCGAGCATGCCCAGGGTGATGCCGAGGGACGGACCGAGGGCGTGCACCTGCTCCGGCGTCCGGAACAGCGCACCCGCCAGCACCCCGGCACCGGTCCCGACCAGCGCCCACACACCCACCAGGGCGGCGGCGGCGAGCGGATCACCCCAGGACACGCCGAACGCGAGGGCGCCGATGCCCACGATCAGCACCGACTGCACCAGCGCCAGCAGCAGATAGGCCGCCGTCTCGCCGAGCACCAGGGCACGGGACGGAACGGGAGCCGCCAGCACCCGGGTGTACACCCCCGTGCGCCGTGTCTGCACGATGGCGGCACCACCCGCCAGCGCGTTCACGAAGACGAACAGCACCAGCATCGTCGGCGTGCTGTAGCTGTAGCCGAGCGGCAGGAACTCGCTGACACCGTCGACGGTCTCGGCGCGAACGGCGATGGGGGAGGCGGCCCGTTCGACGCCCCGCGCCCGGTCCAGGTTCGTCTCGAAGGTGCCGCCGGCCTCCTGCGCGGCGAAGCGCGCCGCCTGGAGCTTCGCCGCGTGACCGGCGACCACCGCCGACACGGTCGACACCGCGGAGTGCCCGGCGTTGCCCGACGGCTCCACGAGCACCGGCACCGCGACGGACCGTCCCGAGCGCACGTCCTCGTCCAGACCCGCCGGCATCACGACCACGGCGTCCAGCTCGGCACGGCGCAGCGCGTTCCGAGCGTCCCCCGCGCTGCCGAACACCCGCGTGCGCAGCCCGGTGTCGGACCGCAGGTCGGCCACCAGCTCCCGGGCGACGGGGCCCTGCCGCGGAGCGGGCACGACACCCACCCGGAACCGGTCGAACCCGCTGACCGTGATCCCGATGACGACGATGATGGCGACCGGCAGCAGCACCATGAAGAACAGGGCCGTCCGGTCGCGCAGCGCCCGCAGCACGGTGGCCCGGGCCACGGCGAGTGCGGTCATGGTGTCCTCCTCAGCCGGAGCAGCAGGACCGTCACCGCGGTCACGGCCGCGCAGAAGCCGGCGATGCCGAGCAGGGGAGCGCCGACCGCCGCCCAGCCCCGCACCCCGGTGCCCAGATCGGTGAAGCCGCGCAGCGCCCACCCGTTGGGAGTGAACAACGCCAGCCGGTGCATGAACGACGTGCCGGAGGCGAAGACGAAGTTGCCGCCTGCCAGGGCCAGTCCGAACACCACGACCGACGCCAGCCCCTCGGCCTGCCGTTCGGTCCGCGCGACCGCGATCACCAGGGCGGTCAGACAGACCACGGCGACCGCCATGCCCAGTCCGAGGACGGCCACGCCCACCGGGTCCGCCCAGCGGGCGCCGAGGGCCAGCCAGGACACGAGCGTGACGGTGGCGAGCCCGGCCAGGCTGTAGCCGAACGTGGACAGCGACTTGCCGAGCAGCAGCGCACCCCGTCCCACCGGGGCCGCCGCGATCCGGTCCAGGGTGCCCTGCTGCTGCTCCGCGAAGTAGCCGCGCGCCCCGAAACCGACCGTGAACAGCACGAAGAAGATGCCCATGCTGGGTCCGAAGTAGCTGATGACCTCCAGCGGGTCGTCGGCCATGCCCTCCGGGCGCACCTGTTCCGGCAGACGCAGCAGCGCCGCCCGCGCGGCGAGCCGGGGGACGTCCTCCTGCGGCACCCCCGCCGCAACCGCCGTGGCGACCGACAGCCGGTCGGCGTTGACCTGCGCCACGTACGACTCGGCGACGGCGCGCGCGAGCTGCGCCTCCAGCCCGTGGTCGACGCTGTCCAGGACGACGACGGGGGAGGGGCTGCCGCCGCGCAACGCCCGGGTGAACCCCGCCGGGACGACGATCGCGGCGTGGGCGCGCCCGGAGTCCACCGCCCGCCGTGCGGTCGCCGCGTCGCCGTACTCCCGCACGCGCACGGTGCCGCGCAACTCCGGGCCGGTGAGGACCTGGGTGAGCCCGGCGGCGGCCGGCCCGTGGTCCAGATCGACGACGCCGATGTCGGCACGGAACTCCGTGTCGCCGCCGAACGCCAGGGCCATCAGGCCCGCGATCAGCACCGGCGCCACGAACACGATGACCCAGGCCGACCGGTCGCGCAGACGCTGCCGCAGGTCCTTGGCCGCGATGGACAGAACGACACGCACGACGGCTCACTCCCTCAGGGCGGTGCCGGTCAGATGCAGGAAGACCGTCTCCAGGTCGGGCTCGTCGATCTCGACGCTCCTGACGTGGACACCCTGCCGGTGTGCCAGGTCCAGCAGCTCCGGCAGCAGGCTGCGCGCGTCCTTGACGACCACCTCCACCACGTCGTCCCGGTCCCCGCCGCGTGCCGCGCCCTCCACGCGCGTGAAGCGGCGACACGCCCGCGCGAAGGCATCGAGGTCGCCGACGGCGGTGAGCCGCACCCGGTCGCGCTCGGCGACCAGCGACACCAGCTCCCGCGGGGTGCCCTCGGCGATCAGCCGCCCCCGGTCGATGATGCCGACCCGGTCGCACAGCCGCTCCGCCTCCTCCATGTAGTGCGTGGTGTAGAGGACGGCCATGCCCTGCTCGCCGAAGCGTGTGACGCTCTCCAGAATCGCGTGCCGGCTCTGCGGATCGACCCCGACCGTCGGCTCGTCCAGGACCAGCAGGGTCGGCGCGTGCACCAGCCCGGCGCCGATGTTGAGCCGCCGCCGCATGCCGCCCGACAGGGAGTCCACCCGGTCCCGGGCGCGCGCGGTGAGGCCGATCAGGTCCAGCACCTCCGCCACCCGCGCCTCCAGCCGGCGGCGCGGCAGCCGGTACAGCCGGCCGAAGAATCGCAGGTTCTCCCGGACGCTCAGGTCCGGGTACAGGGCGACCTCCTGGGGCACGAAGCCGATGAGCCGCTTCGCCGGTCCGGCGGCCGTGCTCACCGGAAGGCCCGCGACGCGTACCGTGCCCGCGTCGGGCCGCAGCAGCCCGCACACCATGCGGATGGCGGTGGTCTTGCCCGCGCCGTTCGGCCCGAGCAGACCGTAGGTCTCGCCCGGCGCGATGCGCAGGCTCACGTCGTCGACGGCGGTGCGATCGCCGAACCGCCGAACCAGGTGCGCGCAGTCGAGCACGGGCTGCGGCGCGGCATCGTTCATGACATCTCCTCGACGGACCCCCGGCCCGCCGGGCCGGTGGCCTCACGGAAGGCCTCTGCCGCTGAGCCTGGTCGGTGCGCGCCCGCCTGCACAGGGCCCGCCCGGGCCCGGCCCGTGGGCCGTCCGGCCCGCGCCCTCCGGACCGGCGGCCGGTGCCCCCGCGCTGCGCGACGGCCCCCGGAACCACCGCCGCGTCGCCCGGACGGTCACCCCGAAACACCGGCACTGCCCGCACGGGGCACGCCGTGGCCGAGGCACCACGCGGCACCGAGCGTTCCGGGCGTGCGGGCCGGAACGTCCCGGCGATGTCGAGCAGCACGTCGTCGAGCCGGTCGGCGACACCCTCAGCGCACTCCGCGTCCGTCACGGCCGTCGAGAGATCGAGCAACTCCGCCTTCATATCGGGCAGCGGCCCGTGAAATCAGATCGACGAAAATACAGCGATTCCCGTGATCTACGACTGAAGGGTCCGATTGCCTGCTGAACATGTGCCTCGCTTCGGCGGGTCGTCCCGTTCCCCCGGGAATCGGGCATTAAGGTCCAGCGTGTGAAGGGTCGATAGCCCGGTGAAGCAGAAAGGTTCGATCATGCGACGCCTGCCGGTTGTCACGGTTGCATTGGTCAGCGTGCTGGGGCTTGCGTCAGGTGGGTTGGTGTCGGCCGCGACCGATGATGCGCCAGCGCAAAGACCGACCAGGGCGAGCAACTGGCCGGTCGGCTACTGGATGGGTACGGATCCGCTCGATGGCGGCGACTCGCGGCGAGGCTTCAGGCGCAACGCCGACGGCGAGATTTCGCTGGCAGGTCGCGACTCCTACGTGACGTTGTGCGGCGGCACGGACCGTGCCCTGTTCTCCTTCTCCGACGGTGTTGTGGCAGGCCCCAGGATGACCTCCGACAAGTTCGTCATCACCTGCTTCAACAACGGTGACGCCGTCACTCTGCGTGCCGACTACGTCCTGATCGACCGTGGATTGATGCGGGAGACCCTCACCAGAATCGACGGGTCACCTGTGACAGAGATCTACTTCCACAAGGTGAGCGTTCCGAAGTGATATGTGGACTCGTTCATCCTCGATTGCTGACCCTTCAGCCGTAGATCGAGTCGTTTGCCGTAGTTCGGCGGGGCTGGGTGCGGAAGGCAGTCGGGGCTCGCACCGGGTTGCGGATTTTCGGCGAGGTGTGCGACGGACGGGCGTCCTGCCCGCCCGGTGAGTTCGTCAGCCGCGGGGCCGGGGTGGCCCGGTTCGGCTGGGCCGACCGGGTGAGACCGGTGCGGGGGTGCACCGACCAGCCCCAGGCCGAAGCCGTGGATGCCGCCCCCACTTCCCGCCGTTCTCTTGCGGTGGCACCGTCCGGACGGTCCCTTGGACCGCAGGGCCTCAACGCCGCCTCCCGCCGGCGAGCGTGCCCGGCATACGCGGACTCGCGGGAGACCCGTGATCGCCGCGCGACCCGCGAAGCCGCGAAGGCACCACCCTTTGCGTGAACGACTCGGCGGTCTCGAACCGTACTTGCTCCCGCTGAGCCCGCTGCTTCGTGGTCAGGCCACCTCCCTCGGGACACCACATGACACCGGGATACACCCACCAGCGGGATCACCGTCACCCCAGGCCGAAAACCTCAGGCGGGTAGCCGCCCCGCCCTGCCCGCCCCGGTCCGTCAGGCCGCCCGTTCAGTCCGGTCGGGCGCCCGTTCGTCGGCGGTACGCCGCCACGGCGGTCGGCAGGGTCGGGAAGATCAGGTCCGTGCCGACCGTGTCCGCCAGGCCGTAGGCCACCAGGTCGTCGAGCAGGTCCTGCTTGACCCGGGCCAGGGCGAACACGATGCCGCGGTCGGCGAGTTCGCGGCGCAGCGCGTCCACCGCATCCAGGGCGGTGATGTCGACCTCGACATTGGCCTCCATGTTCAGCAGGAACCAGCGCACGGGCCCGGTCTGTTCCTCCACGGCCGCCAGGGCCCGCCGCCGGAAGTCCTCCGCGTTGGCGAAGAACAGCGGTGAGTCGTACCGGTAGACCAGCAGGCCGGGGATCGTCCGGGCCTGCGGATAGTCGTCGATGTCGTGCATGCCCGCCACCCCCGGCACCAGCCCCTCGACCGCGTCGTGCGGGCGGGCCACCCGCAGCAGCAACTCGGCCACCGACAGGCCGACCGCCACCAGCACGCCGTACAGCACGTCCAGGGCGAGCACACCGGCCAGGCAGCCGAGCGCGAGGAGCAGTTCGCGGCGCCGGAAGTCGGCCAGCCGCCGGAACCCGGCGAAGTCCACCATGCGCACCGCCGCGTACACCACGATCGCGCCGAGCACGGCGGAGGGGGTGCGGGCCAGCAGCGACCCCAGCACGAGCAGCACGGCGAGCACCGCGGCGCCGGCGACCAGTGAGTACCCCT
This sequence comes from Streptomyces actuosus, assembly GCF_016921115.1. Lineage (GTDB taxonomy): Bacteria > Actinomycetota > Actinomycetes > Streptomycetales > Streptomycetaceae > Streptomyces > Streptomyces actuosus_A. The sequence goes on along the minus strand of NZ_JAFFZS010000001.1, from coordinate 267,518 downwards.
GACTGCGGGCCCCGGTCGAGCAGGCGAGGGCGGTACGGCTGGCGCTGCTGCTGACGGGAAAGCCGTGCAGCAGCGCGGAGCCGAGATTCGCCGTGCCCAGGGCCGTGAACTCCTGGTCGGCGTCGAGCTCCGGCCCCTCACCGCCGGGCCCGGCGAACGCCCGCCCGGTGAAGATGCAGTCGGTGTACGCCACGAGCAGGACACCGAGCGCCGGCAGCACCAGCCGCGGCAGCTCGCCCGGATCCGGCACCGCGATGCCGGGCAGCCCCGCCGGTACCGCGCCGATCACCTGAACGCCGTACCGGTCGTCCAGGCCGAACACCACCGTGGCCGCGGTGCCCAGCACCACGGCGAGCAGTGGTCCGGGCAGCGCCCGCGGATACCGGGCCACCGCGAACAGGAACGCGAGGGCGGCGGCGGACAGCACGACCGTCGCCGCGTCGGCGTCGGACACGCCGCGCACGAAGGACCACAGCTTCGGGAGGAACCCGTCGCCCGAGGTGTCCACCCCGGTCAGGTTCGGCAGCTGGTCCACCGTCATGATCATTGCCACGCCCGCGAGATAGCCGGTCAGGACCGGGCGGGAGAGCAGATCCGCGAGGAACCCCAGCCGCACCGCCCGCGCGACCAGGCACAGCAGACCGACCGTCCCCGCGAGGGCCGCCGCCAGCGCGGCGTAGCGGCCCGGGTCCCCTGCGGCGAGCGGAGCGACCACCGTCGCCGTCATCAGGGCGGTCGTCGACTCCGGCCCCACCGACAGCAGCCGCGACGAACCGAACAGGGCGTACAGCCCGAGCGCGGGCAGGATCGCCCACAGCCCCGCCACCGGTGGAAGCCCGGCCACACCCGCGTACGCCATCACCTGCGGCACCAGGTACGCGGCCACCGTGACACCGGCCAGCAGATCGCCCTTCAGCCACTCCCTGCGGTAGCCGGCGAGAGTGGTGAGCCCGGGGACGGCCCGCAGCGCGGCAGCGGGGGCACGGGTGCGTGCCCGGCTCCACAGCCGGGCGGCACCGGGCAGGGGACGGCGCCCCGTGTGTCCACCCGCCGCGCCCCGGTCCATCAGCCGCCCTCCGCCGTCGGCCTCCAGGATGCGCCGGGCCCGTCCGCCGCACCGTAGGGCCGATCGGTCCCGGCCCGACCCCGGTCAGCCCATGGGACCGGAGCCTGATCCGCCGGATGCTCGGAACGTCGGGAGACGCGCAGGCCGCAGGGCCGGAGGAGACCACCATGACGCACCACGTGCTCGAACGGCCCCCCGTCCACGCGCTGCTCGCGGACGGCACCACCGTGTGCATCCGGACCGTTCGGCCCGAGGACCACGAGCGGCTGCGGGCGCTGTACGACACGATGTCCGCGGACAACCTGCGGTTGCGGTTCTTCAGCATCAGCCGGCGGTCCGGTCTCCGTGCCGCGGACCGGGCCTGCGCCCCGGCCCGGCCGGGCTACCGCGCCCTCCTCGCGGAGACACAGGGACGGGTGATCGGCCTCGCCGAGTACGACACCGGCGGCAAGGGCGACACGGCCGACATCTCCGTAGCCGTCGCCGACGGCCTGCACCACCGCGGCGTCGGCACCCTCCTCGTCGAACACCTGGTCTCCGCGGCGCGCGCCGACGGCGTCACCGCGTTCACCGCCGACGCCCTGAGCGAGAACCGCGACATCCTGCGGCTCTTCGCCGACCTCGGCCTGCGGACCGCCCGCCACTTCGACGGCCCCGAGGTCCACTGCACCATCCGGCTGGACCAGGACGACACCTACCTGTCGGCCGTGGAGGCGCGGGGCCGGGCCGCCGCCGTGGCCAGCCTGCGGCCCCTGCTGCGGCCGGACGGCGTGGCCGTCGTCGGAGCCGGGCGCAGGCCCGGGTCGGTGGGCCGGGCCGTCCTGCACCACCTGAAGGCCGGCGGCTTCACCCGGCGGCTGTTCGCCGTCAACCCCGCCGCGACCTCGATCCTCGGCGTGCCCTGCTTCCCGTCCGTCGGCGCCCTGCCCCGGACGCCCGACCTGGCCGTCCTCGCCGTACCCGCCGCCGCCGTGCCGGCCACCGCCGAGGAATGCGGTACGGCGGGCGTGCGGGCCCTGCTCGTCGTCACCGCCGGGCTCGATGCCGAGCAGGCGCGGGCCCTCCTGGCCGCCTGCCGCACCCACGGCATGCGCCTGGTCGGGCCGAACTGCCTCGGCATCGCCCACACCGACCCCGAACTGCGCCTCGACGCCACGTTCGCCGCCGGCCACCCGCGGCCCGGCACCGCCGGTGTCGCCGTGCAGTCCGGTGGCGTCGGCATCGCGCTGCTCGACGGGCTGTCCCGGCTGGGCATCGGCATCTCCTCCTTCGTCTCCCTCGGCGACAAGTACGACGTCAGCGGCAACGACATGCTCCAGTGGTGGGAGAGTGACGGCCGCACCGACCTGGCGCTGCTGCACCTGGAGTCCTTCGGCAACCCGCGCGCCTTCTCCCGCACGGCCCGGCGCGTGACGCGCCGCATGCCCGTGCTGACCGTCGACGCCGGCCGCACCGAGGCCGGAAGGCAGGCCGCCGCCTCCCACACCGCGGCCGCCGCCACCCGCACCATGACCCGGCAGGCACTGTTCACCCAGGCCGGCGTCACCGCCACCCGCTCCGTCGGCGAACTGCTGGAGACCGCGGCCCTGCTGCACACCCAGCCGCTGCCCGCCGGCACCCGCGTCGCCGTCGTGACGAACGCGGGCGGCGCCGGCGTCCTGACCGCCGACGCCTGCGCGGAGGCAGGGCTCGTCCTCCCCCCGCTCGGCACGGAGGCGGCGGACGCCCTGCACGCCGTGCTGCCCGCCGGCGCCACCGTCGGCAACCCGGTGGACGCCACCGCCTCGGTCACGGAGGAGCAGCTCGCGCGGTGCGTGGACCGGCTCACGGAGCACGGCGCCATCGACGCCGTCGTCGTCGCCCTGGTCCCGACCGCCGTCGCCGCCGCGACCGGGGACGACCTGGTCCGGGCGGTCACCCGGGCTCCCGCCCCCGGGACCCGCCCGGTCGCCCTCGTACGGCTGGAGCAGGACGTCCCGGTGACGCTGCTGCCCGCCGCCGGCGGCGGATCCGTCCCCTCGTACGCCGAACCGCAGGCGGCGGCGCGGGCCCTGGCCCACGCGGCACGCCGAGCGGCCTGGCTGAGCCGGCCGGCCGGCACCGTGCCGGACCCGTCCGGCATCGACACCGCCCGCGCCCACGCCGTCGCCGAGACCTTCCTCGAAGCCCATCCGGACGGCGGCTGGCTCGACCCGGGCACGTGCGCCGAACTCCTCGACGCCTACGGCATCCCGCAGATCCCCTGGGCCTTCGCCGACACCGAGGACGACGCCGTGCGCGCCGCCCGGCGGCTGCGCGGCGCGGACGGCCGGGTGGTCATGAAGGCGCACTGGCCGGGTCTGGTGCACAAGAGCGAGGCGCACGCCGTCCACCTCGACCTGCAGGGCGACGCCCAGGTGCGGGCCGCCTTCCGGGACTTCGAGACCCGTTTCGACGGCCTGCTGACCGGCGTGGTGATCCAGCCGCTCGCCGCACGCGGCACCGAGCTGTTCGCCGGCGTCGTCCAGGACCAGGTCTTCGGGCCGCTCGTCCTGTTCGGCTTCGGCGGCACGGCCACCGAGGTGCTCGCGGACCACGCCGCCCGGCTCGCCCCGCTCACCGATCAGGACGTGCACGACCTGATCACGTCCCCGCGCTGTGCGCCGCTGCTGTTCGGCGCGCACGGCAGCGGGCCCGTCGACCTCGCCGGGCTGGAACAGGTGCTGCTGCGCCTGTCGCGCATGGCGAGCGACCTGCCGCAGCTGGCGGAGGCCGACGTCAACCCGGTCCTCGCCACGCCCGGAGCGGTCACCGTGCTCGACTCCCGGCTGCGGCTGCTGCCGCGCCGGGCCCAGGACCCCTATCTGCGCCGGCTCCGCTAGCCGGCCGAGGCAGCCCCAGGAGGAACCGTGAAACACAACAAGGTCGGCTCCGTGATGACCACGGACGTGGTGCGCGCCGATTACGGAACCCCGTTCAAAGAGGTCGCCCGGCTGCTGGCGGACCACCGGATCAGCGGACTGCCCGTGGTGGACGAGGACGACCGGGTGATCGGAGTGATCTCCGAGACCGATCTGATGATCCACCAGGCCGCGGTCCCCGACCCCTACGAGCCCGAGCGCCACCACCGTCTGGCCGCGCTCACGCCCGCCGGGCGGCGCCGGAACGCCAAGGCCGAGGCCCGCACCGCCGGCCAGCTGATGAGCGAGCCGCCGGTCACCGTGCACGCCTCCGACACCATCGTCGAGGCCGCGCGGACCATGGCCCAGCGGCACGTCGAGCGGCTTCCCGTGCTCGACGAGGAGGACCGGCTGGTCGGCATCGTCACGCGGCGGGACCTGCTGCAGGTCTTCCTGCGGCCCGACGCGGACATCCGCGACGAGGTCCTCGAGGAGGTCCTGGTGGGCACGCTGTGGCTGGCGCCGCGCAGCATCGACGTCTCCGTCACCGAGGGCGTGGTCACGCTCTCCGGTCAGCTGGAACGGCGGAGCGAGACGGAGATCGCCGTCTCCATGACCCGGCAGATCGACGGCGTGGTCGGCGTCGTCGGCGACCTCACCTGGCGCCTGGACGACAGCCGGCTGCAGCCCGAGGCCCAGGCCCTGCACGGGGTGGCCGACGAGTGGCTGCGCAAACTGTGAGAGGAGGCGGACCGCCATGACCGCGAACGTGCTGGTCGCCTACGGAACGACCAACGGGTCGACGGCGGAGATCGCCGAGACCATCGCCGAGGTGCTGCGCAAGGAGGGCCTGACGGCCGAGGCGCGTCCGGCCGGCTCCGTGCGCGACACGGACCCCTACGACGCCGTCGTGGTCGGCGGCGGCCTGTACGGCGGCCGCTGGCACCGCGACGCCCGCCGCTTCGTGCGGCGCCACGGCGAGGCACTGTCCCGGCGCCCGCTGTGGCTCTTCAGCAGCGGCCCGCTCGACGCCTCGGCCGGCGAGCGGGACATCCCCCCGGTGCCCGGCGTGAAGAGGACCATGGACCGGCTGGAGGCCCGGGGCCACGTCACCTTCGGCGGCTGCCTGGAGGAGGGTGCCAAGGGCTGGATCGCCCGGATGATCGTGCGCAACGGAAAGGGTGGCGACTTCCGCGACTTCGGGCAGATCGAGACGTGGGCGGCCGGCATCGGCCACGCACTGACGGACTGAGGCGGACCACGGCGCGACGCGGACCCCGGCACCACCACCGGCCGGGGCCCGCGCCGCCGCGCCACGGCCCCGGAGCCGGTGCCGCCGCCCGGGCCATCGCCCCCGCCCCCGGCCGAGGGGCGTTCCGGCGGCCCGGCGAGCTGCCCGCCGTCCCGCCGGGCGCGCTCCGGCTCCCGGCACCGGGCTCCTGCCCCCGGACCGGATCCGGCGGGCCCACATCCGGGGGCAGGACGGCGCACGGCCTCGGACCCGAGCCGATGCCGGCGGGACGCCACCTGCTCGGTGCCACACCGGCCAGCCGTCACCCGCTCCCGCGTGCACGGATGCACCATCACCCCCGACATCCATCGCCCCCGCCCTGGCCTGGAGGCGTTCCGGCGCGCTGCCCGCCGTCCCGCCGGGCGCGCTCCAGCCCCCGACACCCAGCGGCAGCCGAGGTGGGGCCGTCATCCGCCCCGGTGGACACCTCCCGCTTCGGTGAACGAGGATCAGCCGCATGATCAGGGCCGCCACCGTCGACGACATCCGCGACATCCGCGCGATGATCCGTGAACTCGCCGCGTACGAACGGGCCGCCGACCAGGCCCGCGCCACCGACGAGCAGCTCCATGACGCGCTCTTCGGTGCGCACCCCGCCGCCCACGCGCTCGTCGCCGAGGACGACACCACCGGCGACACCGTGGGCTACGCCCTGTGGTTCCCGCGCTTCTCCACCTGGACCGGCACCCGCGGCATGCACTTGGAGGACCTCTACGTGCGGCCGCACGCCCGCGGCGGCGGACACGGCAAGGCCCTGCTCGCCGCCCTCGCGGGCCTGTGCCTGCGTCACGGTTACGAGCGTTTCGAGTGGTGGGTGCTGGACTGGAACGACCCGGCGATCGGCTTCTACAAGGCGCTCGGGGCGGAACTCCTCGACGAGTGGACGGTCTGCCGCCTGAGCGGCGAACCCCTCGTGGGGCTCGCCGCCCTGGCGCCCGCCCCTGAAGCGGGCCGAACCGGGTGAGGGGATCTCACCTGGTGTCGCTCACCGACTCCCCGGCGAGTGCGGCGCGCCCGGCCTCCAGACGGGCGACCGGCACCCGGAACGGCGAGCAGGACACGTAGTCCAGGCCGGCGCCGTGGAAGAAGTGCACCGAGTCGGGGTCGCCGCCGTGCTCGCCGCAGACACCGATCTTCAGGCCGGGGCGTGCCGCCCGGCCCTCGGCGACGGCGATGCCGACCAGGCGGCCGACGCCCTCGCGGTCCAGCGTCTCGAACGGCGACGTGGCGAAGACGCCTTTGTCGAGGTAGGCCGAGAAGAAGGCCGCCTCGACGTCGTCACGGGAGAATCCCCAGGTGGTCTGGGTGAGATCGTTCGTGCCGAAGGAGAAGAACTCGGCCACCTCGGCGATCCGTCCCGCCGTCAGCGCCGCCCGCGGCAGCTCGATCATCGTGCCGACCGGGCAGCGCACGTCGATCCCGGACTCCTCCGAGACGGCGGCCAGCACCCGCTCCACCTCGTCGCGCACCAGCCGCAGTTCCCTGACGTCGCCGACCAGCGGCACCATGATCTCCGCCTCGGGCGTGCCGCCGGCCCGCCTGCGCTCCACGACCGCCTCGGCGATCGCGCGCACCTGCATGGCGACCAGACCGGGCACCACCAGGCCGAGGCGGACGCCCCGCAGGCCGAGCATGGGGTTCTCCTCGTGCATGCGCCGCACCGCGGCGAGCACCGCGGCGTCGTGCGGGTCCGGCCGTTCCCCGCGGGCCTCGGCGGCACCGACGCGCACGGCCAGCTCCGTGGCGTCCGGCAGGAACTCGTGCAGCGGCGGGTCCAGCAGCCGGATGGTGACCGGCAGTCCGTCCATCGCCGCGAGGATGCCCGCGAAGTCCTGCCGCTGGAGGGGGAGCAGCGCCCCGAGCGCACGGTCGCGAGCGACGTCGTCACCGGCCAGGATCATCTCCTCGACCAGCGCGCGCCGCTCCCCGAGGAACATGTGCTCGGTACGGCACAGCCCGATGCCCTGCGCGCCGAACCGGCGGGCCCGAGCCGCATCCTCCGGCGTGTCGGCATTGGCGCGCACCTCCAGCCGGCGTACCTCGTCGGCGAGCCGCAGGGCCGAGGCGACCGCGTCCACCGCACCGGTGGAGCGCTCCCCGGTCTCCAGGTATCGCATGACCTCGGAGTCCACCAGCGGCGCCGCTCCGGCGTACACGGCGCCCGCGGAGCCGTCGACGGAGATCACCGTGCCCTCCTCCACCACGGTCCCCGTGCGGGTGGTGAAGCGTCGGGCCGCGGTGTCCACGGCGAGCTCCTCGGCCCCGCACACGCAGACCTTGCCCATCCCGCGGGCCACGACGGCCGCGTGCGAGGTCTTGCCGCCGCGGCTGGTCAGCACCGCCTGCGCGGCGACCATGCCGGGCAGGTCGTCGGGGGTGGTCTCCTGGCGGACCAGGACCACCTTCTCGCCGGCTGCGGCCCGCCGGGCCGCCTCGGCGGAGTCGAAGACCACCGCGCCGACCGCGGCACCCGGAGAGGCCGCGATGCCGCGGGCGAGGGGCGCACCGGTGGCCGCGGCGTCGAAACGGGGGAACATCAGCCGCGCGAGCCCGTCGCCGCCGACCCGCGCGAGGCCCTCCCGCTCCGTGATCAGCTTCTCGTCCGCCAGCTGGGCGGCGATCACGAACGCGGCCTCGGCGGTCCGCTTGCCCACCCGGGTCTGCAGCATCCACAGCGTGCCGCGCTCGATGGTGAACTCGATGTCGCACAGGTCCCGGTAGTGCCGCTCCAGCGTGTCCATGTGGTCGCGCAGCCGGTGGTACGACTCCGGGTCCAGCTGCTCCAGCTCGGCCAGCGGCACGGTGTTGCGGATACCGGCCACCACGTCCTCGCCCTGAGCGTTGGGCAGGTAGTCGCCGTAGAGGCCGGGCAGGCCGGTGGCCGGGTCGCGGGTGAACGCGACCCCGCTGCCGGAGTCGGTGCCGAGGTTTCCGTAGACCATCCGCTGCACCGTCACCGCGGTGCCCAGGTCGTCGGGAATGTGCTCGCGCCGCCGGTACAGGCGGGCGCGTTCGCCGTTCCAGGAACGGAAGACCGCGAGGACCGCCCGGCGCAGCTGCTCGGCGGGGGACTGCGGGAAGTGGTCGCCGGTCCGCTCGTGGATGAGCCGCTTGTACGCCTCGACGAGGTCGGTGAGATCGGCGGCCTCCAGATGCACGTCGTCGGGGGCGCCCCGCCGCTCCTTGAGCTCGGTCAGCAGCCGGTCGAACAGCTCCCCGTCGACGCCCATGACCGTGCTGCCGAACATCTGCACCAGCCGCCGGTAGGAGTCCCAGGCGAAACGCTCGCTGCCGGAGACCTTGGCCAGGCCGGTCACGGAGTCGTCGTTGAGGCCGATGTCCAGGACCGTCTCCATCATGCCGGGCATGGAGAAACGGGCACCGGACCGGACGGACACCAGCAGCGGGTCGTCGGGCTGCCCCAGGCGGCGTCCGGCGCCGGCCTCGATCGCCGACAGGTGCCGCGAGACCTCCTGGAACAGACCCTCCGGTTCGGTTCCGGTGCGCAGGAACTCCCGGCAGGCCTCGGTGGAGACGATGAAACCCGGCGGGACCGGCAGTCCCAGCCGGGTCATCTCGGCGAGGTTCGCGCCCTTGCCGCCGAGCAGGTCGGCCAGCTCCCGGCCACCCGCGCTGAAGTCGTACACGTAAGGCACCATGACACCTTGCTCCTCGGCTCCGTGGCTGCTGGCTCCGTCCCCTCCAGCGTCGGGCCACCGCCGGGGCGGAGGCAGATGCCGCCCGACCCCCGCGGTGGGGCCGGTCGGCCCCTGACCCGGTCAGCAGATGCGGGGCAGCAGCTCGCCGATCGGCAGGTCCACCACGCGGCGGGCCCCGACCAGCGTGCGCAGGACGACCCGGCCCGCTGGACCGTCCGCGGACACCTCGCCGATCCGGACCGCGTCCCGGCCCTCCGGCCGCGAGCGCAGCGCCGTCAGCGCCGCGTCCGCCGCCTCCTGCGCCACGAACGCGACCAGGCAGCCCTCGTTGGCGACGACGAGGGGATCAAGTCCCAGCAGATCGCATGCGGCGGCGACGGCCCGGGGCACGGGTACGGCGTCCTCGTCGATCTCGACGGCGATCCGCGAGTCACGGGCGATCTCGTTGAGCGCGGCGGCCAGGCCGCCCCGGGTCGGGTCCCGCAGGGTGTGCACCTGCTCGCCGAGCGGCCCCAGCGCCGCCACCAGCCCGTGCAGGGGACGGCTGTCGGAGGCGATGTCGCTCTCGAAACCGAGTCCCTCGCGCGTGGACAGCACCGTGGTGCCGTGCAGCCCGATCGGCCCCGACAGCAGCACCGCGTCGCCGGGCCGCGCCAGCGCGGCCGACGGACGCAGCCCCAGGCGGCGCTGCCCGACGCCGGTCGTGGTGACGAAGACCCGGTCGGCGGCGCCGCGGCCCACCACCTTGGTGTCGCCGGTGACGACGGGCACCCCGGCCTCGCGCGCCGCCTTGCCCATCGACTCCACGACGGCGCGCAGTTGCGCGAGCGGCAGGCCCTCCTCCACGACCAGCGCCACCGACAGGGCGATCGGGCGGGCACCGCGCATCGCGAGGTCGTTCACCGTGCCGTTGACGGCCAGCGAGCCGATGTCCCCGCCGGGGAAGAACAGCGGGCTGACGACGAAGCTGTCCGTGCTCACCACCAGGTCGGGGTGGCCGGGCAGCAGCGCCGCGTCCTCCAGCGGCCCGCTCTGGCCGTCCAGCGCCGGCAGCACCAGGGCGTCCAGCAGCTCGGCGGTGAGCCGGCCGCCCGCGCCGTGACCGAGCAGGACGACATCGTCCTCGTGGTGCGGGCTGGGGCATACGGCAGTCATGACAGCGACCCTTCCTTCGTGCGGCCCGCCGCGTGGAAGGCGGCGCAGGTGCCCTCCGCGGACACCATCGGGGCACCCAGCGGATGGCGGGGCGTGCAGCGGCTGCCGTAGGCGGCGCAGTCGGTGGGCAGCCGGGCGCCGGTGAGCACGGCGCCGGCGATGCACGCGGCGTCCTCCACCGGGCGCAGCCCGTCCACGGCGAACCGGTGGGCGGCGTCGAAGCGGGCGTACCGCGCGGCGAGTTCGAACCCGCTGCCGGGCAGCGCGCCGATGCCTCGCCAGGCCCGATCGGTGACCTCGAACACTTCGCGGACGGCGTCCTGCGCCTCGGTGTTGCCGCTGCGGCGCACGGCCCGCACGTACTGGTTCTCCACCTCGTGCCGGCCGGACTCCAGCTGCCGTACCGTCATCAGGATGCCCTCCAGCAGGTCCAGCGGCTCGAAGCCGGTCACCACGACGGGCACCCGGTAGCGGGCGGCGATCGGCTCGTACTCGCGCCAGCCCATCACCGCGCACACGTGCCCGGCCGCGAGGAACGCCTGCACCTCGCAGTGCGGGTCGTCGAGCAGCGCGGTCATGGCGGGCGGCACCAGCACATGGCTGACCAGCATGGAGAAGTTGTCCAGACCCAGCCGGTCGGCGTGCAGGACCGCCATGGCGGCCGCGGGCGCCGTGGTCTCGAAGCCGACCGCCAGGAACACCACCTCGCGCCGCGGATGCACGGCGGCCAGGCGCACGGCGTCCATCGGCGTGTACACGACCCGGACGTCCGCGCCTCGGGCGCGCAAGGCCAGCAGGTCCGTGTCCGTGCCGGGCACCCTCAGCATGTCGCCGAAGCTCGTGAAGATCACGCCGGGCGTCGCGGCGATCGCCATGGCCCGGTCCAGGGTCTCCAGCGGGGTGACGCACACCGGGCAGCCCGGCCCGTGGATCATGCGGATCCCGGCGGGCAGCAGCTCGTCGATGCCCTGCCGGACCAGGGTGTGCGTCTGCCCGCCGCACACCTCCATGATCCGCCAGGGTGTGGTCGCGGTGCGGCGCAGCTCCTCCAGCAGCCGCCGGGCGAGGGCGGGATCGCGGTACTCGTCGAGATACTTCACCGCGGCTCACCCCGCGCGGACCCCGCGACCAGGTCGCACTCGACCCCCACCACGCCCTCGATCGCGCGGATCAGACGGGTCGCCACGGGCACCAGGGACGTGTCCCGGATCCGGCCGGTGAGCGTGACCACCCCGTCGTCCACCGCCACCCGCACGGGCTCCAGGGGCACGGGGAACAGGTAGGACACGACCTCGCGGCGGACCTCCTCGGCGATGTCCTCGTCGGACCGCAGGAACACCTTCAGCAGGTCCGCCCGGCTCACGATCCCCTCCAGCAGCCCCTCGCCGTTGACGACCGGAAGCCGCTTCAGACCGCGCCGGGCCAAGATGCGCGACGCCTCCGCGAGCGTGGCGTCGGAGTGGACGGTGACGGCCGGAGCGCTCATCAGCTCCTCGGCCCGCACTCCGCCCGCCTTCGCCAGGTCGGTGAGCCGGCTGAGCTGGACGAACCGGTCCGGGTCGGAGTCGCGGAACTCCTCCTTCGGCAGCAGGTCGGCCTCGGAGACGACCCCGATGACCCGGCCCTCGCCCTCCAGTACCGGAACCGCGCTGACCTTCCACTGCTCCATGAGCGTGACGATGTCCTTGAACGGGGCGTCGCGGCCCACCGCCACGACCTCGCGTGTCATGACGTCACTCACGATGTGCGGGCTGCCGTGCATGGTCGTTCTCCTCGGATGGTCAGGTGCGTTCGACGGTGAGGTCGAGGAAGTGGGTGGAGCAGGAGATGCACGGGTCGTGGTTGCGGACGGCCCGCTCGCACAGCCGGGTCAGCTCCTCGTCGCCCGGGTCACCCGCAGCGAGGGCCGCCTGCGCGGTCCGTGCGAGATCGTCCTCGATGGCCCCCTGGTTCTGCGCGGTGGGCGGCACGATCCGGGCGTCGGTGACGGTGCCGTCCGCGGCCAGCCGGTAGCGGTGGTAGAGCAGTCCGCGCGGCGCCTCCGTCGCACCGTGACCGGTACCGGCGGCCGGCGGCACCTCCACGTACGGACGGGAGGGCGGCTCGTACGCGTCGATCAGTCGCAGCGCCTCGTCGACGGCGTACACCACCTCCACGGCCCGCACGAGGATCGACCGGTAGGGGTTGCGGCACACCGCACCCTCCGCCGGGTCGCCGAGCCCCGCCTCGCGGGCGGCCTCGCGTGCCCCGGCCGACAGCTGCGCGCCGCCCACCGCGAACCGGGCCAGGGCGCCGGTGAGGTGGTTCCGCCCGTCGAGCCGGGAGTGCAGCGCCGTCGAGTGCGGCACCTGCTCCTCGCGGACGTGGTCGAGGAAGCCGGGCAGCGCGAAGCTGCTCCGGACGCCGTCCGCGCGCAGCACCGTCGGGGTGCCCCGCTCCACGGCGTACCGGTCCGGAGCGGCCAGGGCCAGGAAGTCGGCGTCGGTGACGGCGTCCGGGAAGTCGAAGCCCGCCACCCAGCGCACCGTTGCGCGGGCGTCGTCGGCGGCGCGCCGCAACCGCTCCCGGAGCGGCCTCAACTCGCCCTGCGCGGGCACGCGGTGGAAGCCGCCGAGCCGGACGTTCACGGGGTGGACGGCGCGGCCCCCGAGCTGTTCGAGCAGCGCGTTGCCGGCCTGCTTCAGCCGCAGTCCCCGCTCCACGGCGGCCCGCTGCGTGCGCGCCAGATCGATCGCGCCGTCGCAGCCGAGGAAGTCCGGCGCGTGCAGGAGGTGGATGTGCAGGGCGTGGCTCTCGATCCACTCGCCGCAGTACAGCAGCCGGCGCAGGTCCTGCACCGCCGGGTCGACCGTGACGCCGCAGGCGTCCTCGACGGCCTGGCAGGCACTCATCTGGTAGGCCACCGGGCAGATGCCGCACACCCGGGCGGTGATGTCGGGCGGCTCGGTGTGCCCCCGGCCGCGCAGGAACGCCTCGAAGAATCGCGGCGGCTCGTAGATGCGCAACCGTGCCTCCTCGACACGGCTGGCGGCGACCCGCAGGTGCAGGGCGCCCTCGCCCTCCACCCGGGCCAGCGAGCCGACGCGCAGGACACGGGAACCGCGGTGGGTCACGGCCGTACCTCCTCGTCCGTGGCGTCCGCCCCCGTGTCCCGGCCGGGCGGGTCGAAGGCGGTGGCGTTGAACGTGCGCAGCAGACGCCGCACGTCCCGCTCGTCGAGCCCGTCGCGGCGCAGCAGCGGGATCAGGGCGGGAAGGTTCACCGAGCCCGACGGTCCGAAGCAGCCGTAGCAGCCACGGCCGAACGCCGGGCAGATCGCCCCGCAGCCGGCGTGTGTGACCGGCCCGAGGCAGGGGGTGCCGTGGGCGACCGTGACGCACACCGTGCCCCGGCGCTTGCACGCGAAACACACGCTGTGGTTCGGCACGTCCGGCCTGCGCCCGGCCAGGAACGCGGTGACGACCTCCAGCAACTGGCCCCGGTCGATGGGGCAGCCGCGCAGTTCGAAGTCCACGTCCACGTGCGCGGACACGGGTGTGGAGGTCGCCAGCGTCTCCACGTACTCGGGCCGGGCGTAGACGGTGCGCCGGAACTCCTCGACGTCGGCGAAGTCACGCAGTGCCTGGATGCCGCCGGCGGTGGCGCACGCGCCGATCGTCACCAGCACCCGGCACTGCGCGCGGATCTCCCGGATGCGCCGGGCGTCGTCCGGGGTGGTCACCGAGCCCTCGACGAGCCCGAGGTCGTACGGTCCGGGCTCCACCGCGCTCGACGCCTCCAGGAAGTGGGCGATGCGCACCCGGCCGGCGAGGGTGAGGAGCTCGTCCTCGCAGTCGAGCAGCGTGAGCTGGCAGCCGTCGCAGGAGGCCAGTTTGAACACCGCGAGGGTGGGTGCGGACACGGTCACAACTCCCTCACCGTCAGCAGGTCGCGGGCCAGGTCCCAGCCGATCACCGGCCCGTCCCGGCACAGCAGCGCACCGCCGAGCTGGCAGTGGCCGCAGTGCGCGGTGCCGCAGCGCATGTTCCGCTCCAGCGACACCCGGACCCGGTCCGGCGCCAGCCCCCGGCGCACCAGTTCTCGGGCGGTCGCGCGGATCATCGCCTCGGGCCCGCAGACGAATGCCGTGGTGTTCGCCGGATCGAACCAGGCCTCGTTCAGCAGTTCGGTGACGAGGCCGACCCGGCCGCGCCAGGTGGGGGAGGGGCGGTCGACGGTGACCGCGCAGTGCAGCGGGCCGCCCCCCGCCGCCCAGTCGGAGAGCTGCTTCGCGTACAGCACGTCGCCGGGGGTGCGGGCACCGACGAGCAGGTTCGGTCGCCCGTGGGCGTCGGGGGCGGCGAGCGCGGCCAGGACCAGGGGCCGCAGCGGGGCCAGGCCGATGCCGCCGGCGACCACGAGCACGTCCCGGCCGGCCGCCCTCGGCAGCTCCCAGCCGGTGCCGAAGGGGCCGCGCAGCCCGACCCGGTCGCCCGGTCGCAGCGCGCACAGCGCCGCCGACACCGCGCCGACCGAGCGCACCGTGTGGACCAGCTCGCCCGCGCCGATGCGGGACACCGAGACGGGGATCTCCCCGACCCCGAACGCGTACACCATGGCGAACCGGCCCGGTGTGAAGGGCGCGAGCGCCGCCGTGCCCGCCGGCGCCAGCGTGATGCTGACGGTGTCGGCGGTCTCGGGCCTCGTCCGGACCACCCGGTAGGGCACGGGCACCCCGGTCATGTCAGGTCCCCGCTGCCATAGGGGGCGTACAGGTCGAGCAGCCGGATGCGGGTCGCGCGCAGCCGGTCGGCGACCACTCCGCCCACCCAGCTCGCCACCGCCCGGCCGAACCCGGCGTCCTCCTCGCACAGCAGCCGCACGGTCGCCGCGTCGAACTCGTAGGCCTGCACCGTGCTCGTCGTCTCCGCGCCCAGGTGCCACTCGTAGGGCGGGAAGTACCAGGACCAGCCGACGAGTTCGCCGCGGCCCAGCGTCTCCACCACGGCGGCCCGCCGCCCCGGGACATGGATGTCGAGGGCGACCGTCCCGGCGCGCACGATCCAGAACCGGTCCGCGCGCCGGCCCTCCTCGAACAGGCGGGTGCCCGCGGGGAAGGACACCTCGCGGGCGATCCGTGTCAGCCGCGCTCGGTGCTCCGCTCCCAGCGCCGAGTCCCAGGCGGTCGAGGTCATCGTCGCGGCTCCTCACGGTCGTCGTGCGGCAGGCCCGCGGACGTCTCCGCCTGGAGCGCCGCTGCCTCCTCGGTGATGTCGATCCCGACCGGGCACCAGGTGATGCAGCGCCCGCAGCCGACGCAGCCCGAACTGCCGAACTGGTCGTACCAGGTGGAGAGCTTGTGGGTGAGCCACTGCCGGTACCGGCTGCGCCCCGAGGCCCGCACCGGGCCGCCGTGCAGGAGGGAGAAGTCGAGGTCGAAGCAGGAGTCCCAGCGCTGCCACCGCTCGGCGTGGTCGCCGGTGAGGTCGGTGACCTCCTCGGTGGTGGTGCAGAAGCAGGTGGGGCACACCATGGTGCAGTTTCCGCAGGTCAGACAGCGGGCGGCCACGTCGTCCCAGCGCTCGGCCTCCAGACTCCCGGCCAGCAGGGCGCGCAGGTCCACGGGGGGCATGGCCCGGCCCATCCGCTCCCGCGCGGCGTCCACCGCGGACCGGGCGGCAGTCCCGGTCGCCGGATCGTCCGGGTGGTGCGGGACCGCCGCGAGGACCTCCTCGCCGGCGTCGCTGCCGCTGCGTACGCGGAAGCGGTGACCGTCGGCGTCGACCACTTCGGTCAGCGCGAGATCGAAACCGGCGTCGGCGCCCGGGCCGCCGCCCATGGACACGCAGAAGCAGGTGGCTCCCGGTTCGGTGCACTCGGCCGCGATCAGGAACGCGCCCACGCGCCGCTCCCGGTATCCGCTGTCCGGGTACCTGCCCCCGGCCAGCACACGGTCCTGCACCGCGATGGCCCGCAGGTCGCAGGGCCGCACCCCGAGGAAGGCGTACGACGGCTGGGGTGGCCGCTCCTCGGTCACCGACAGTTCCCCGTCCGCACCGCGGTCGACGCTCCACAGCTTCTCCCGCTCCGGGTGCAGGAACGCCTTCCACGACTGTGGTCCCGTGGTGTGCGCGAAGGCGGCGCCGTCCGCGCGCGGGACCAGCCGGTAGCGGCCGGCCTCGACCTCGGTGCCCCAGCCGAACGGCAGCCGGCGGGCCGAGTCCAGCTCGGCCAGGACGACGGCCCCGTCCCGCACCGTCGGTCCGACGACCGTGCGTCCCTGCCCGCGCAGCACCTCGACCAGGGCGTCGAGCCCGCTGAGGTCCAGGACGGCGGTCGTACGGCGGTCTGGCATCGTGCCCTCCCAGGCGCGGTGGGACTGCTGAGTCCAGACTGTCCCGCCCGGGCCCGGGCCGCCACGGGCCGCCCGGGCCCGGGCGAGGGCCCTTCGGCCCACACCGGCCCGCGCTCCGGCGGGCGTGCCCGGACGCCCCGCGGGGCCGGTCCCTCACGCCCCGGCGGAGCGGCTGGTGCGCGAGCGCCGGAAGGCTCCGTCCCCGCGGGCCGGCGGGAGTCAGCGCGGACGGCCGTCCGCGTCCGGCGTGCCCGGCAGCGGCTCTCCCAGCTCGCCCGCCACCGCGTCCGCCATGGCCCGCAGCACCTCCAGGGTGCGTTCCGCCTCGGCCTCGTCCACCCGGGTGATGGCGAAGCCGACATGGACCACGACATAGGCGCCGACACCCGCCTCCGGCGTGTAGGCGAGGCACACCTCCCGGCGGACGCCGCCGAAGTCGACCGTCCCCATCCGCACGCCCGCCTCCTCATGGACCTCGGTGATCCGGCCGGGGATGCCCAGGCACATCGCGCTCACTCCTCATCCGCGAGCAGCGCGGACGCCACCGCCGCCTGCCCGAAGCCGATACCGCCGTCGTTGACCGGGACGCGACAGCCCGTCAGGACGCGCAGGCCCTGCCCGCGCAGCAGCCGGTCGACCTCCGCGAGCAGCCGGCGGTTCTGGAAGCAGCCGCCGCCCAGGCACACCGTGCGCGGGGCCCCAGCGGTCACCGCCCGCTCGACCAGGGCAGCGGTCACCTCGGCGACGGTGGTGTGCCAGGCGGCCGCCAGCGGGGGCACGGCGACACCGTCGGCGAGCCGCTCCAGCAGGGCGGTGAGCGTCGGGGCGGGGTCGTACACCCACAGGCCCTCCACCCGCACCAGCCGCCACGGCAGCGCACCGGCCCGCAGCGCGCCCGCGGCGCCCTCCAGGGCGAGGGCCGCCTGTCCTTCGTAGGACACCGTGTCCCCGAGCCCGAGCAGGCTCGCCACCGCGTCGAACAGCCGGCCCGCGCTGGACGCCTGCGGGCAGTTCACGCCGCGCTCCACCATCGCCCGCACCAGGCGCGTCACCGGGTCGTCGAGCCGCTGTGTGAACGGACGGGTCAGCCAGGGCGCGGGCCGCGGCACGCCCAGCGGCTCCCCGCCGTACAGGTAGCCGAGGGCCATGCGGGCGGGATGCCGCACCGCGGCCTCCCCGCCGGGCAGCGGCGCCCGCGCGAAGCGGCCCGTGCGGCGGTACCCCGTGAGGCCCGCGACCAGTACCTCGCCGCCCCACAGGGTGCCGTCGTCGCCCAGGCCCAGTCCGTCGTAGGCGACGCCGACGAACGGCTCGGTCAGCCCGTGCTCGGCGGCGACCGCCGCGACGTGGGCGTGATGGTGCTGGACGGGGATCCGCCGGGCGAAGCGCCCGCTGCGCGCCCACTGCGTCGACAGATACCCGGGATGCAGGTCGTGGGCGACGGTGCGCGGCGTGATGCCGGTCAGGCGGGTCAGGTCGGCGTAGCCGGCCTCGAAGGCGTCGAGCGTCGCCGCGTCCGCCAGGTCCCCGGTGTGCGTCCCGGTGTGCGCCCGCCCCCGCTCCGCCAGCGTGAAGGAGTGCTTGAGCTGGGCACCGGCCCCCACCACGGGCTGCCGGGCGGGCACCGGCAGCGTCAGTGGCGCCGGGGCGTAGCCCCGAGCCCGCCGCAGCACGTGCACGCCGCGCTGCACGACCTGCACGACGGAGTCGTCGTAGCGGGCGTGGACGGGCCGGTCGTGGGTGAGGAAGCCGTCCGCGACCGCGCCGAGCGCCCGGCGGGCGTCGGCGTCGTCGGTGGCGATGGGCTCGCCGGCGAGGTTGCCGCTGGTCACCACCAGGGGCCGGGCGAGTTCGGCCAGCAGCAGGTGGTGCAGCCCGGTGGTCGGCAGGAACAGCCCCACGCGGTCGGTGCCGGGATGCACCTGCGGGGCGAGGAGCTCTCCGTGACGGCGGGCGCGGAGCAGCACGACGGGCCGCTGCGGCGAGCCGAGGACGGCCGCCTCCGTGCGGCCGGCGTACGCCAGCCGCCGCACCGCGGTGAGATCGCCCACCATGACCGCGAGCGGTTTGGCGGGGCGGCGCTTGCGCCGTCTCAGCTCGGCCACCGCCGCCGCGGCGGCGGCGTCGCACACCAGCTGGTAGCCGCCGAGCCCCTTCACGGCGACGATGCCGCCGCCCGCCACCGTCCGCACCGCCGCCCGCAGTGCCTCCTCGCCGGTCTTGGTCTCCCAGGCCAGCCTGGGACCGCACGCCGGGCAGGCGAGCGGCTCCGCGTGGAAGCGCCGGTCCGCCGGATCGGCGTACTCGGCCGCGCACGCGGGGCACAGCGGGAACCGGCGCATCGTGGTGCGCGCGCGGTCGTAGGGCAGGTCCTCGATGACGGTGGCCCGCGGCCCGCAGTCGGAGCAGGTGACGAACGGGTACCGGTGGCGGCGGTCCGCGGGGTCGAACAGCTCGTGCAGGCACGCCGCGCAGATCGCGGCGTCCGGCGGGACCTCCCGCGGCGCCGCCGCCGGGGCCTCCCGGCTCGCGACCACGCAGAAGCCCGCGCCTGCGGGGGCCGCCTCGGGCGGCACGTCGCGCACCTCGACGCGGCGCACCGCGGCCAGCGGTGGCGCCTGCCCGCGCAGCCGGTCGACCAGTTCGCGCAGGTCTCCCGGACGCCCCGAGGCGGTCAGCTCGACATGGCCGTCGACGTTGCACACCCACCCGTCGAGGCCGAGCTCGGTCGCCGTCCGGTGCACGTACGGGCGGAATCCCACGCCCTGGACCCGGCCGAAGACCTCGATGCGCTGGGTGCGCCGCTCGCTCATGGCCGCTCACCGCCCGCCCCGTGCCCCGCCACGTGCCCGGCGACGTCGGCCGCGACGGCGTCGGCCACCGTCTCGACGCAGGCCGCCACCGGCGCGGACAGGCCCCGGCCCAGCGCATGGTCGGCGCCCTCCACGGCGTACACCACGAGCCGGCCCGGCAGCCGGCCGAGGATCCGGGACAACTCGACGGCCTCGCCGAGGCCCAGCCCGTGCGAACTGGTCGAACTGGTGGCCGTGGGGCCGGGCGGCGTGCCGTCCAGCGCCAGCCGGTGGACGCGCCCGGGACGTGGCGGGTCGGCTTGCGCCGCGTCGACGACGACGGCCAGGGCGGCGTTCTCCCACAGCGCGAGCAGCCGCCCCGGATCGCCGTCGCAGGTCTCCAGGACGGTTCCGGGCGGCAGGGGCCTGCCGCGCGCCCGCTCCCGCAGGCACGCGATCACCGCCCAGCCCACGCCGTCGTCATGACGGAACTCGTTGCCGACCCCGATGACGACGATCCGGGAGGCCACGGACATCTTTCCGCTCCCTCGTTCCGGCGGACGGGCCACTGCGGCCACCCGATCATCCTCGGCCGGCCGCACCGGCCCGAGGAGGGGCCGATGGGCCCCGGCGGGGGCCGAACCGCCCTTCCCGGCCCGCCACCGCACCGACCACGGTGGAACCGGTCGGGGGTGCCGCCCGGCCGGAGGCGGTGGGAACGATGACGACGGTACTTCCCCTCGTCGTGGGCGTCGACGGATCGCCCGGCAGCCTCACGGCCGTCGACTGGGCGGTCGGCGAGGCCGCCCGGCACGGCGCGCCGCTGCGCCTGGTCCACGGCACCCACGACGCACACCACGCGCGGGTCACCCGGCCGGCGGACCCGGCGAGCCCGGCCCGGCACGAGCCCGCCGACCGGATCGTCGCCCCGGCCGCGGAACGCGCCCGGCGGCGCAACCCCACGGTGGAGGTGTCCACCGACATCGTCCCTGCGGATCCCGTGGAGGCGCTGCTCGCCGCGGGCGACCACGCCTTCATCCTGGTCACCGGCGCGCGCGGGCTCGGTGAGGCGGCCGGGCTGCTGCTCGGCCCGGTCGGCCCCGCGGTAGCGGCCCGCGCGCGCTGCCCGGTGATCGTGGTGCGGGGCGACCCGGCCGGACTGGCCGGCCGCCACGACCGGATCCTCCTCGGCGCCGGGGAGCCGGCGGACGGCGGGGAGGCGGCGCGGTTCGCCTTCCGGGAGGCCGAGGTCCGCGGATGCGAGCTCGACGCGGTGCGCGCCTGGCGCCGCCCGGCACACGACGGCGGCGGCCACCGACGCCCCGGCGGGGCACCCGGCCGCCCCCACGAGGAGGAGGCCCGTGCCCGGCTGGCCGAACTGCTCGGCCCCGCAAGTGCCGAGCACCCCGGGGTACGGGTGCGCCGCACGGCCGTGGAGGGTCCGGCCCGCAAGGTGCTGGTGCAGCGGTCGGCCGCCGCCGACCTCGTGGTGATCGGCGCCCACCGGCGGCCGGGCGCCCTCGGACCCCGGCTCGGCCGAGTGGCCCACGCCCTGCTGCACCACGCCGAGGCCCCGGTGGCGGTGATCCCGCACGCACCGTGAGCGGGGGGAGGGCCGGGACCGCGGGGCGGTCGCGCTGACCCCCTGCGGTGAGGGAGGCCGGGTGCCACGGGGCGGTGGGTTCGGCGGGCCGGGCGGGAAGAGCGCCGGGGTTCCCGGGATCGTCCGCCCGGTGTGCCGCCGGAGCCCGGGGCCGGTGGTCCCTCGGGGCGCCGGGTGCGGAGGAAGCCCGGGGTGGGGTCCCCGGGTGCGGCCGCCGGGCCGGCGCCGTGGTCCGGGGGCCGCTGGTCCTTCGGCGAGTCGACGGTCGGGGCCACCGCACGGAGGCCCAGGACGCGTCCACCCGGGGTGCGGGGGATCTCGGGGCGGCGGTTACCCGGGCGTCGGGCGGGCGGGGTCCCGGAGGTGCCGGCGCCTGGCGGGGCCGGGAGGAGGCGCGACGGGGCCGGGGGCGGGAGGCAGCGTCCGGGGGCACTGCCGGGTCCGGCGCGGGATCCAGGGCCGGATGGCGGAGGGCCGGGCCCCATGGCCCCTCCTCGGGCCGCCCGGTCCGCCGGAGGCTGGGAAGCGGAAGCCGACCGAGCTTTCAGGAGGTGTGCGTCATGGTGCAGCCCGTTGTCGCCGGAATCGACGGATCCGCCGAAAGTCTGACCGCCGCGCAGTGGGCGGCCCGCGAGGCCGTACGCCGCGACCGGCCGCTCCACCTGCTGCACGTCTGGAACTGGCACCCCGGCCAGCGGGACGGCGAGCCCGGCGACGCCGTGCAGCGGCATCTGGCGCGGCGCTGCCTGCGCGAGGCGGAGGACGCGGTCCGCGCCGCATGCCCCGACGTCCGGCTCTCCGACGAACAGGTGCCGGGCCCCGCGACCGAGGCCCTGGCGAAGGCGGCCGAGCAGGCCGAACTGCTGGTGCTCGGCTCACGCGGGCTCAGCGGCTTCACCGGGTTCCTCGTCGGATCGGTCGCGCTCGGCGTCGTCGCGCGGGCCCTCGGCCCCGTCGTCCTCGTCCGCGCGGGGGAGGAGGCGGCCGACGAGCACCTCCCGGCGGGCGACGGCAGTCTCTCCGTGCACACCGGCTACCGGGACGTCGTGCTCGGCATCGACCTCTCGCGGCCCTGCGACGAGGTCGTCGAATTCGCCTTCGAGGCGGCCCGGCAGCGTGGGGCGGCCCTGCGTGCCGTGCACGCCTGGCGGGCCCCCGGGCCGCTGAGCCTCGGTCAGGGCGACATCGCTCTGGTGGACGAGCCCGACCGGGCCGAGGAGTGGCTCGGGTTCCTCTCCGCGGTCCTGAGCCCCTGGCGGGACAAGTACCCGGACGTCCCCGTCACGGAGACGGTCGTGAAGGACCGGCCGGGTACCGCGCTGGTGCGGGCCGCGACCGGAGCGAGTCTCCTCGTCGTCGGCCGCCGTGTCCCCGACCGGCCCGTGGGCCCGAGGACCGGTCCCGTCACCCACGCCGCCATCCACCACGTCGGCTGCCCGGTGGCCGTCGTACCCCACGCATGACCCCGGCGGGGCCGGCCGCGGCGGCCGGCCCCGCGCACGTATCAGGGACCGGGAGGTGTCCGCCGTGAACAGGTCGGTCGTGGCCGGTGTGGACGGCTCGGCCGAGGGCTTCGACGCAGCCGACTGGGCCGCGCGCGAGGCACTGCGCCGAGGACTGCCGCTGCGGCTCGTGCACGCCCGGAAGCCCGGCCCGCCGCGGGGCACGCCCGACGCCGACCTGTCCGAACCGACGGCCCCCGAACAGCACGCCCGCCTGCTGCTGCACCACGCGCTCGATCGGCTCGACGAGCGCTACCCGCAACTCACCATCACCGCGGAGCAGGTGGCCGGGGATCCCGTCGCCGCGCTGCTCGCGCAGGCGGCGGACGCAGACCTGCTGGTCATCGGCAGTCAGGGGCGCAGCGGCCTCGGCGGATTCGTGTCCGGGGCGGTCGCCCCGGCCGTCGCCGCCCGCAGCCGGCGGCCCGTCGTCCTCGTGCGGGCCGGCCGGACCGCCGAGGCCGACCACCTTCCCGACGCCCACGCCGGACCGTCGCTGCACACGCCGTTCCGTGACGTGGCGGTCGCCGTGGACGTCGCGGAACCGTCCGCCGACGACGTCCTGGACTTCGCCTTCCGCGCCGCGGAGTTCCGGCACGCCCCGCTGCGTGCCCTGCACGCCTGGCACGTGCCCGTCACCCACGCGCTGCCGGACGCCGAGCAGCGCGGCCGGATGAGAGCGGCGGCGCAGCGCGAGCTCGCCGGCCGTCTCGACCCGTGGCGCCGCAAGTACCCCACCGTGGTCGTCCGGGAGGCCCTCCACGAGGGACGTCCTGCCCACGCCCTGGTGCGGGCCGCCGGCGGCGCCGGGCTGCTCGTGATCGGCACCCGCAGGCGCGGCCGCCCCGTCGGCGGGCACACAGGCCCGGTCGCCCACGCCCTGATCCACCACGTGCGGTGCCCGGTTGCCCTGGTCCCGCACGAGTGAGGGCCCGCGCGGTGTGAACGGCCGTCGGCGGCCCCGTCCCCGGCAGGCAGGGGGAGGCGGCGGCGCTCCGGGCGGCGGCCCGGAACCACCCTCGGCCGTCGGCACGGTGGAGGCGAGGGCCGGGCGGGCCGACCCGCCCCGGCAGGGCACCGTGCACCGCGTGACGGGCGGGCTTCCCGGGCGGGCCGACGCCGTATCGTCGGCGGTCCCATGCCGCGCGTACGGTCCACCGCGGCGGTGACGACCAGGAGGCTGCCCCGGTGGGGCTGCGTGACGTGACGGAGAACGACGTCGATGCCTTCGTCCGGATGCGATGCGATCCGGTGATGACGGCCGAACCGGGCGGCCCGCTGCCGAGGGAGGGCATCGCCGCCAAGGTCCGCCGGGACGCCGCTCAGGCGGCGGCGGACCTCGCCTCTGCGCGCCGACCACCGGGTCGTCACTCCTGGCGCGGACCTGCGCGGCGCGCCCGGCACCACCGGCTGACGAACCGTCAGGCGTGGTCGACGAGCACTGCCAGCCCCGCGGCGAGCCCGGCCAGGGCCAGCCCCGCCAGCACGCAGACCAGCAGGGTGAGCCAGCCGACGAGCAGCCCGGCCAGCGCGAGCCCGCGCCCCTCGCCGCCCAACCGGCGTCCCCGGAACCGGCCCACGTGCCCGGCGGCGACCGCGACCAGTGCGCACAGCATCGCCATCAGGACGAAGACGCCCGGGTTGAGCCAGGCGATGCCGGTGACGAAGTTGCCCAGTGCTCCGACGCAGCCCAGGGCGAAGAAGGCGCTGACCTTCGCCGCCCGGTTGCGTCCGCCCACCGCTTCCCCGCTGCCCGTCGCCGTTCGTTCCGCACCGTTCACAGGGGCCCCCCCCGATGATCGTCCGTTCCCGTTCGACAGCGGATGGTACGGGATGCCGCGCACCCCGAGACGCACCGGGGCCACGCGCCGGGCCGGCCGGGGCCGCCGGCCCGGCACCCGACCGCGGGTCGGGGCACACCGGGGGCACCGGCGCGCCCCCGGTTCCCCGGCAGCCGCCGGAGCGTGTGCGCCGACGGCTGCCGGAGGGACGCCCCCGGTGTGCGGCAGGGACGGTGGCGCCCCATGTGCCGCCCGGTCACCGCGAGGGCCGCTCCGAACCCCCTGGGTGATGCGAGGTCGTGCGCGGGGGTGCCCAGCGCAGGGCTGCCGTGCCCTCGGCATGGGCGACGGCGAGCCCCGCCGGGCAGGCCGCGAGCGCCGACACGTCCGCGGGGACGTGATACGCGGGCCGCAGTTCCCGGCGCGTCCGCAGGTCCCAGAAGGCCACCCAGCGGTCGTCACCGCCACCTGCGGCCACGACGGTGCCGTCCGCGAGCCGCGCCGTCGACAGGGCCGTCACCCGGCGTTCCAGGCCGGTCAGATGATGCGGGGCCTCCGGCGCCGGAAGGTCCCACACCCGCACCTCGCCGGCCTCACCGCCTGCGACGGCCACAGCCCGGCCGCCCGGCAGCACCGCGGTGGCCAGGGCATGGACCGGCGTCGCCCGGACCGCCGGGGTGCCCGCACCGTGCCCGGAGGACAGATCCCACACCAGCAGCCCGCCGAGCGCGTCCCCGCTGACCACGACACCGGGGGCGCCGGGCGGTTCGGCCACAGCGAGGGAGAGGATCCGGGCGCCGGCATGCCCGAGGAATCGGCTCACCAAGGCCCCCGTCGCCAGGTCCCGGACCTCAGCCGTGCCGTCGTCGCCGCCCGCGACCACCACGGGACGGCCGTCCATGGTCCGCCCGCAGTCCAGGGCGCGGATCCGGCGTGGCCCGTCGAACGAGGAGAGGTGCGCCCCGCTCGTCAGGTCCCAGGTCCGCAGCAGCCCGTCCCGACCCCCCGTCACGGCGACCGGGCCCACGCCCGGCAGTTCGGCCGTGGCCACGGCCCGCACCCGCCGCCGGTCCGCGGCCGCCAGCCGGTGCCGGTGCCGGCCGGTGGCGAACTCCCGCACCTCCAGGGCGCTTCCGCCTCCGACGACCAGCAGGGCGGGCCCCGCCCCCGGCAGGGCGAGCGCGACGGAGTCGACCGGTTCGCCCCGCACCGCGGGCACTCGACCGGCCCCGGCCACCTCCGCACGGCCCCGGCTGCCCCCGTCCGGGGCCGCTTCCGCACCCGCATCGCCCGCTCCGTCCGCCGCAGCGAGCGCCTTCGGCACCGCCTGCGCACCCGCCGCACCGGCCGAGGCCTCGGGCGGCGCATCGCCGACCCCCCGGTCGGCTCCCTCCGCCCCCCGGACCGTGCCCGCTCCGACGGCCGCTCCGGCCGGTCCTCCCACCGTCCCCACAGCCGCCGCCTCGTTCGCCCCTCCGGCGGAATCCGCATCAGATCCCCCGGCCCGCCCGCCGTCGGGACGGTCGACCCGCAGGTCGCCGGACGGCCCGACGCCGCGGTCGGTGGACCGATCGCCGGGTGGGTCGGCGGAGGGGCCACCGGACGGGTCGGCGGAGGGGCTCGCGCAACGGCCGCCCGACGGCCCGTCGGCACGGTCGTCGGGGGGCTCCGCCGTGCCGCCGACGTCCTCGGGCGTCACCTCCCACACCACAGCGCGCCCGTCCATGCCGCCGCTGAGCACCAGCACCCGGTCGCCGATCCGGCGGACGGCGACGTCCTGCACCCCCTCGGCATGTGCGGCGAACCAGTGGGTGCGGGCGCCGGTGCGCAGGTTCCAGACGGCCACCCGTCCGTCGGCGCACCCGGTGACCGCCAGGCCCGCACGAGGGTCCCCGAGCACGGCCGCACAGGTGATCACCCCGTGTCGGCCGCGCAGGTCGTGCAGGAGGTGCCCCCGGTCCAGGTCCCACACCAGCACCCGCCCCTGACGGTCTCCGCTCACCGCCAGTGAGCGACCGCCGTCGGTGCCCGAGACGACCGTCGTCACCCAGGCCCGGTGGCCGCACAGGGTGTGCAGCAGGCCACCGCCGTCGTCCAGGTCCCACACGCGGAGCGTCGCGTCCACGCCGCCGGTGACGGCCACCACGCTGCCGCGCGCGCGGTGGGCGACGGCCACGGCCGACACGAAGTCCCCGTGCGGACCGAGCCGGTGCAGCCTGCGCCCCGTCCGAAGGTCCCACACCATCGCCGCGTACTCGTCCCCGGCGGCGATCGCCACGGCCCTGCCGTCGCGCCGTACGCCCGTCGCGAGGGCCCGCACGAGCGGCAGGGGGCTGTCCCGCTCGAACAGCAGGCGGCCGGCCTCCAGGTCCCAGAACTGCACCTTCCTGCCGCTGCCCGCCGAGACGGCGCGGGCACCGACGTCCGGCAGGGTGAGCGTGCTCAGCAGGGTCGGCCGGGGGACCTCCGGTTCCAGAGCGCCCAGGAGGTCACCCGTGCCCAGGTCGTGCACGAACAGCCGGCCGCCGGCGCTGCCGAGGAGCCAGTCCTGCTCCCGGAGACCGCTGCCGCCGAAGAGGGCCAGCACCTCCCGGCCGTCCGCCAGCCGGGTCGCGGCCACGGCGCGCACCGCCCCGGCGGCCGCGTCGAGGTCGCCCAGCGCCCGGCCGCTCAGCGGGTCCCACAGACACACCCGGCCGTCCGCCCCGGCCGTGACGGCGACCCCGTGGACCGCGTCGGACGGCTCGGCGAGCAGCACCCGGGTCAGGGGCCCGGCATGCGCGCCCAGCACGTGCAGCCGGGCCGCAGCCGCCGTACGGCTGAGCGCCCAGCGGGGCCGCACGAACGACGGGGGCGGCCCGGCCGAGGCGGCGACGGCCGCCGCCAGATCCGCGTCCTGCCACACGACAGCGTCCAGAACCAGCAGATCTCGCCGGGCGGTCGGGCTGTCCCGCAGCGGATGGTGGGCCGTGGTCTGCCGGTAGACGTCGGCGTTGCGGCGGGCCCGTGGCCGCTGCGCTCGGTGCAGGTGCGGCACCAGGCGGTCCGGCTCGGCGTGCAGCAGATGGCCCGGGTCCGCCAGCAGCGCGTCCAGCTCCCGTGCGCCTGCCTCCGCCGCATGGTCGGCCGCATGCCGCCGCAGGTACCGGTCGGCCGCCGACCAGTCGCGGACGCCGCCTTCGGCCGGCACCTTCGCCAGCAGTGCGTCGAGGACCGCCGCGGGGGCGGCCCGGGGAGCCATGTGCTCGGCGAGCGCCTGGTGGAAGAACCGGTACAGCTGCCGGTCGCCGTCCGTCGTGGTGCGGAGGTGGAAACGGGCGCCCTCCAGCGCCCGGCGGGTGTCCTCGGGCCGGGGCGGCAGCAGCCGGTCCCGAGTCTCGGGGGCGAGTTCCAGCGCCACCGCGTGGACCAGCTCCAGCGGCATACCGGCACCGGCCGCTCGGCCGACGGCGGCGAGGACCGGCCCCGTCCAGGGGTCCTCGGCCGTCAGGGTCCGCAGGTTCAGGTCGAGCACGCCGGGCAGATCGGACGGCAGACCGGCGACGATCTCCGCGGGTGCGGGCGGTGAGCCGGCGGCGTGCCGCGCCTGCAGATGGGTGGCGTACAGGAAAGCCGTCAGGAAGTGCCCCTCCTGCGCCGACTCCGCCAGGCGGCCGGCGATCGCCTGTGCCGTCGCGGCGCTGTAGTGGGGGTCCAGGAGCTTCTCCAGGTAGACCCCGAGATCGTCGGCGAGCACCTCGGGTTCCTCGCGGTCGAGGTCGAGCCGCAGGTCGGGGCGTTCGTCGAGGACGGAGTGCAGGTCGAGGAGGGCATCCGGCCACATCCGAGTGCCGAGCAGCACCCGGCAGCCCGGCGTCGTCCGGGTCTGCGGACGTCCCGCCAGCGGCAGGACCACCTCCCGCAGCAGTTCCTCGGGGTCGTCCGCCTCGTCCAGGGCGTCCACCACGACGGTCGCCCCGCCGCCCTCCGCGAGGGCGGCGAACAACTCCTGCGGGCTCACGGCCTCGTCCGGCCCGTACGGCAGATCGTCGCCCGGCGGCGCACCCACCGCACGGGCCTGACGGTGGAGCGACGCGACGACCTGGCGGACCGTCAGCCGCCGGGCGTGGACCGCCAGCAGCCGGGGGTCTGGCTCGGGGCGGAACCCCCTGAGGTCCAGGCGGGCCCGCAGCGCCACGAGCGTGGGGTGCACACTGCACACGGCCGCCCCGAGCAGTGCCGACTTGCCCGCCCCCGGGCTCCCGGTGACCACCAGCAGCCGGTCCTGTACGCCCGACGGGTCGTCCAGCCACTCCTTCACGCGCGTCAGTTGCCGTGCCCGGCCGCTGAAGTGGAACAGCTCCCCGTCCGCGGTGCCGGCGGCCCGGGTGGCGAAGTGGACCACGTCGAACCGTGGATCGAGGGCGCCGACGAAGTGGTGCAGCCCCTCGTCGAGATGGGCGAGGTAGGCGTCCGACGGGCGTTCGCGGAACCACGGGTTGGCCAGGAAAGGTGCCGTCGGCAGCACCGCCTCGTCGTACGAGGTGCGCACCACGTCCTGTTTGGGCCGGCCCTGCTCGGCGTCTGCGCGGGCCATCACCTCGTCGATCCTCGCAGCCAGCAACTCGACCGGGACGTACGGCCGCGAGGTCGGCACGAACAGCTCGCGGCGCGCGATCTCCTCCAGCACGGTCGCCGCCGCCGCGCTGAACCGTGCACCGTAGGTGATCTCGTCGGCCGGGCAGGCCGCGATCACCCAGGCCCTGCGCTTCCTCACCTCGGCCAGCTGAGCGACGAGCTGCGGACGCAGTGCCGCGCCGGCGCCGCACACGTCGAGCAGGAACAGCACCGGCCCGCCGGTACCCCGGTCGACGGCCCTCAGCAGTGCCGCGACCTCGACCGCCGAGCCGTGGACGTGCCCGGGCCGCGGGTCCGTGTCGTACACGGCCAGGTACAGGTCCTTGTCGACGGACAGTCCGTGCCCGCTGAAGTGCACGATCAGGGGTTCGTCGCCGGCCCGCTCGCACACCGCCTTCCAGGCGGCGGTCCACCGTTCCAGCGTCGGGTCGTGCAGCACGTCCGAGACCCGGATGCCGAGCGCGTCGACGGCCCGGGCCACGTCCAGGACCGCGTTCCGTACGCTCGGCAGGGGCCGGAGCACGGGCTCCCCCCTCGCGCGGCTCCCCTCGTCCGAGGGACGCCGAGGAAAGCCCCCGGCGCCCACCACGAGCGCGTGCACCGTCACCTGCGGGCCCCCCTCGCCAACGCGTCCACCTTCCGCCGGGCCGGTGGGTCAGTCCGCCAGATAGGGGGCGAGCGCGGCGGCCGTGAGCCCACTGGAGAGATAGCCGCCGAGCGTGTGCGGATCGAACAGGCCGATGTCCGTGGTCTCGTGCAGGTCCACCGGGAAGGCGTCGCCGAGTCGCGGCGGTACGGCCACCAGGTCCCCCACGTCGGCGATGTTCACCCAGTGCCGGACACCGCTCGGCCGGGCGCCGCGACCGGCCACCGGTTCCGGCTCCAGCTTGCGCATCAGAGCCGGCAGGCCCAGCGGGGAGCCCACCGTCAGCAGCAGGTCCAGTTCCAGGTCCGGGTGGGCGTGCAGGGTCTCGTACGCCACCACGCTGCCCAGCGAGTGCGCCACCAGCACCCGTGCCCCGCTGTGGCGGACCGCGTCCGCGACCGTCGCCCGCACCGCGCGGCGCCGCGCGGGCCGGGAGGTGTAGGCGTCGGTGTCCTGCAGCGTGGCGACCACCAGGCGCGACACCAGCTCCGCCAGCCGCTCCCGGGCACCGGGCGCCGTACCGCGGGTCCGTCGCGCCACCAGCCGTGAGATGCCCCACCGCAGGGGGGCCAGCAGGGCTGCCTGCGACTCGACGGGCTCCACCCCGGCCGCCCGCAGCCACTCCCATGCCTCCGTCAGCTGGTCGTCCGACAGGTCCTCCAGCCGTTCCTGCCCCGTGGACTGCTGTTCGGGGCGGTAGTCGTCGGTGAGCTGGTGGGCGTAGTAGGCCATCACCAGGGGTGGCACCCCGATGTGTGACAGGCGCGCCGCGGAGAGCCCCTCGCGCATGCGTTTCGCGGCGTCCTCGGCCTTCTCCCGGGCCGCCTGCTCCGGCGCCAGTCCGGGCTCCGCGTTCCAGATGCCGTGCACGAGTACGACCGGCCCCACTCCGACCACCCCCCGAGGTCCCCACCGGATGTGCCGGGACTCCTACCCCGCGCGCGGTTCGCCGCAACCCGTACCTGATGTCCCATCAAGAACGCCTGTTCGCATGGTGGTTGTGGGCATCAGACCGATGCCGGGTCGGCCGCGTTGCGGGCCATCCAGCGCACCCGGTGGCCCTCCGCGTACCGGCGTGCCTCCCGGACGGCCGCCGCCGGCAGCGGCACGCCCCTCAACTCGGCGAGGGCGGCGTGCATGACGGCGACGAAACGGTGCCCGGTGTGCGTCAGGCCGTCCTCATGGGCGAGGAGCGTGGCGGCCGCCTCCGCCGCCGCCTCCCGCCAGCGCGCGCACCACACCTGCGCCCGGTGCCGTTCCGGCGCGGTCCGGGCGGACTGCGCCTCCACGAACCAGAACCGGGCGACCGAGAGGAAGGCGTAGGTGCCGTGCAGCAGCCCCGACAGGGGGCGCGGGTCGTCCCGCCACGGCGCGTACAGCCGCTGCTGCTGCGCCTGCGGCGCGGTGTCCAGCAGGTCGACCAGATGCATCACGGCGACCAGCTTGCTGTGCTGCAACTCGTGCACCAGTGTCTCGGCGAAGGCCGGCGCCGACGCCGGCAGGGTCAGGGCCACGCCGCCGAACATCTCCGCCGCGCTGCCGCTGCGGTGCACGCTGCCGCCGGCCGCCGCCAGCGGCACCAGCGCACGCAGTCCCGCTGCGACCTCGGCGGCGTGCACGGGGTGCCGCGCCCGCAGCAGCCACAGCGCACCCGCCGTCCCCGACCGCCACGCCCGCACCTCCTCGCAGGCGAGCCGGGTCCGCTTCGCCCCGGCCGCGGCCACAGGATCCACGTCGTCCAGCACCGCCCGGGTGCCCTCCACCCCCCGCAGCGACCACCACCGGGCCCCCTCCGCATCCGGAGCCCCCACCGGCGCACCGCCCTCGCACCGGGGCCCCGGCGCCGTGACCCGCAGCCGTGCCCCGCCCTCGGTCTCCAGCACCCCGCCGCGCAGCACCACCGCCGATCCGCGGGTGGCCCCGGGCAGCACCGCGGTGCCCACACCGGGCAGGACCGCCCCGGGCCCCGACGCCGTCAGTGTCACCTCGGCATCCTGTCCGGCGGCGACCGCGACGGCAGCCGCCACGTCGGACAGCGGCAGCGACGCCACCGGTCCCGGCTCCGCCAGCGCCCGCCACGACATCACCAGCCGCGGCCCCACCGACGGATGGCCCAGCACCCGGCGCGTGGCGTCCGGCGCGGTTCGCCGGGCCTCGGCCAGCACCCCGAACAGGCCGGCCGCGCCCGCCGCCACGGCGCCACCGTGCTCCCGCGCGCGATCCAGCACCGCGCGCAGCAGCAGCAGCCGTCTGCCGTACTCGGCGTCGGCGAGCAGCAGCACCGCCCCGGCTCCGCCGCCGCCCCGGGCCAGTGCATCGAGGAGCGGGCCCCCGATCCGGAACGGGCGCAGCGTCACGGGCACACCTCCCGCTCCCGCCGCCCCAACCGCACGGTGTCGGCGGCCACCCGCCGGTGCACATGCCGGATGAGCGCCGCGAGGTCGGGGCAGTACACACTCGGGTTGCGGTGACCGGAGCCGTCGGCGCGGTAGCGGTGCACATAGTGGCCCCCGCCGCACACCTGCATCAGCGTGCACCCCCGGCAGACCGCGGACAGCGCCGCCGCCCCCGCCTGACGGACCGCCACCTCCGGGTGGCTCAGCGCCCGGTCGAAGGGGTCCCGCGCCACGTGCAGGCCCGTGGCGGTCGCCCCGTGGTACGTCACGCGCAGCGTGTCGTCGAGGGCGACGGAACCGTCCGTCTCGACCACGACGTACCGCACCGGCTCCAGGCCCAGTCCCTCGGTGCGCGGGCGTCCGCCCAACGTCAGCGAGAGCAGGTTGTGCAGCACCCGCACGTCGGTCTCCTGGACCGGCGCCGCGTACCAGCGCTCGAAGACCGCCGCCAGCCAGTCGCCGTACGGCGTGTCCGCCCGCCCCGGCACACGGCCGGGCGGCGGCGCCGCCCAGGTGCCCAGCGGCAGCAGGAAGTCGACCATCGGCGGCCGGTACCGCAGCAGTTCCTCATAGGTGGCCACCGGATCGTTGCGCAGGTCCACGGTGCACAGCAGGCCGGCGAACAGCCTGCGGTGCGGGCCCTCGGCCAGCCGCCGCACCGCGTCGGCGACCCGCTGGTGGCTGCCCTGCCCGCCAGGCCGCACCCGGTGCCGGTCGTGGGCGGCCCGGTCACCGTCCAGGCTCACCCCGATCCGCACGTCCAGCTCGTCCAGCAGCTCCAGCCACGCCTCGTCCAGCTGCATCCCGTTGGTCTGCACGCACAGATCCAGCCGGACATCGGGGCCCACCGCGCCTGCGATCTCCGTCACCGCCCGGCGCACCCGCGCCTGACCCGCCAGCAGCGGCTCCCCGCCGTGCAGGGCGACGGTCACGGCCCGCAGGCCGTGCGTGCCGACGTGTTCGGCGATCCGGCGCGCCGTCCACGCGATCACCGCCGGGGACATGGCACGCGGCTGATCGCGCCAGCTCCGGTCCGCGGCACGGTACATGTAGCAGTGGTCACAAGCGAGATCGCAACGACTGTGCAGCTTGAGGACGAAGGTGTGGAACGGAATTGACGCGGGGCTTTCCAACCCCTCCGTTTCAGCGCCCATGGAACTCCCGTCGGACCTCTCGTCGGTTCCTGCGTGCCGCGTATTCGCGATCCTGCGGGCCGGTCTTCGGTGACGCGCCGCGTCACCGAACGCTCCGGGCGCCGCCGATGCCGGTAGACTTCGAAGTGTGGCAGCAAGTCGGTTGTTTGGCAGCCGGGTTGATCGGCCAAACCACAACTGTCCGGCAGTCCTCCACACCGTGGCGGATTCTCGACTCACTCGGGACGACGGGGCTGGTATATGGATGCGCAGGGCGAGGCGCGGAACACGCTGGAATCGCCGTTGATCGACCTGTCCGAATTTCCCTTCGAGGAAATCGCCGTACTTCCGGAATCCGCACTCGTTCACGCGTTGCGCCGGGTGCGGGCCGAAGCCGACCACCCCGATGCGCTGTTCACCACGGACTTCACGCAGAAACCCAGCATCGACCCTGCCGGGTCTGCGGGGGAGTGACCCGAGCGGGCGCCGCAGCCGCCCGCAGCCACGGGGCGGGACCGCGCCTCACCGACGAAGCGAAGCGGAGCCGAGATGTCCGAGGCGGACGGCCGCATGCCAAGCCCCCGCGTGACGGTGTTCTGTTCCACGGCGGAGAACATCGGCCAGACCACGACCCTGCTCAACACCGCCGTGCTCCTGGCCCGGTCGGGTCGCCGGGTGCTCGTCCTCGACGGGCGCCAGGCCGACACCCGCACCCGCACCTACGTCCGCTCGGCCGTCCCCGGCCCGGCCCTGCTGCCGGGCACCGAGGACGGCCCCGCCGTGGAGGAGTGGCTGCCGGCCGGCGCGGCCCGGCCCATCGGCATCGTCACCCTGAAGGGCCCGGAGGCACTGGCCGGGCTCCCGGCACCCGAGGACCCCGCCTTCCGGCGCTACGACGACGTCCTCGTCGACGCACCGCTGGTCCGCACCGACCGGCAGGCCGCCGACCTGGCCCGGCTGCCGTCGGTGCTCGTCGTCTGTTTCACCGCCGCCTCCGCGTTCATCGAGTCCGCGGTCGAGCTCGCCGGGCGGCTGCGCCGGGCTGCCGGCCGGCCCTTCGACGTCGTCGCCCTCGCGCTGCAGACCGACCCGGCCCACGAGGACCAGCTGCGGCTGGCCCGCGAGCGGGTGCACGAGCAGTTCGCCCCGCTGGGCGCCGACCGGCCCGTGCGGCACCTGGAGATCCCGTACCACGCCCTGTCCGAGCGCAGTACGCGCCTGGGCACGGAGACCGAGCCGGGCAACGGCTTCGACGAGCGGGTGCGGCCCGCGCTGGAACGGCTCGTCAGGACCCTGGACCGGCCCCGCTTCGTACCGCCGTCGCGCGCCGTCCTCGTCCACAGCCCACGGCACGCGGTCTGGGCGGAGTGGATCCGGGACCTGCTGTGGGGGGCGGGAGTCGACGTCACCCTCCGCTCCTACGCCGACTGGCGGCCCGAACCCCCGGCCGACGAGGAGGTGGTGCTCCTGCTGCCGCCGACCGCGCCCGGCCCCGAGGACGAGCAGGCATTGCGCTGGCTGTCCGACCCCGGCATCCGCATCGTCCTCGTCGACGACGAGGCCCTGCCCCGCGCGTTCGCCCACCACCAGCAGATCGACCTGCGCCGGCTGTCCGAGCAGCAGGCCGCTGTCCGGCTGAGCCACAGCCTCGGCCTGCAGATGCCCAGCACCACCGCCCCCCGCGGCCGCCGCTTCCCCAGCCTGCCCGGCCGCACCAACATCGTCGCCCGCAACACCGCCTTCGTCGGCCGCGAAGGGCTCCTCGGAGACCTCCGCACCACCCTGACCGACCTCGCGGGCCGGGCACGGCCCTGCCTGGTCGTCGGCGCACCCGGGGTCGGCAAGAGCGAGACCCTGCTCGAGTTCTGCCATCGCTTCGGCGGCTCCTACGACCTGGTCTGGTGGATGCAGGCCGACACTCCCGGTGAGGCCCTCGCCGGACTCGGAGCGCTCGGCGACGCCCTCGGCGAGCCCACCACCCAGGACCCCGCCGCCCATGTCCGGGCACTGCGGGCACGGGCCGACGCCGAGGGGCGGCGCTGGCTGCTGGTCTGCGACGAGATCGACGACACCGGCCGGGCCGCGGCGGTCGCCGAGCAACTGCCCCGGCCCTCCGAACGCTGCCACGTCCTGCTCGGTGTGCGCGGCAGCCACACCTCCGCCGCCACCGCCGTGGAGGTGCCGCCGTTCACCCGCCAGGAGAGCGAGGCACTGCTCACCACGATGGTCCGCGGGCTGACCCCGACGGACGCCCAGGACGTCGCCAAACGGGTCGGCTCGCTGCCGCTGGCCGTCCGCCTGGCCGCCTGCTGGCTGCGTGTGGCCACCGTCCGGGCCGAGGCACGCAACAAGTTCGACCAGGAGGCGCTGTCCCTGGCCGTCAACGACTTCAGCCGCGCCTACGACGACCGGCAACAGGCCCATGCGGCGGCGCCGCTGCCCAGCGTGGAGGTCCTGCTCCATCTGACCCGCGCCTCCCTCCTCAGGAGCCCCGCGGCCGCTGCCTGGGCCCGCGAGGACGTGGGCAGCGAGGCACTGGTCTGGCTCCTGCAGGCCTGTGCCCTGCTCACCTCCGCCGGTTCCGACCTCCACCTGCTGCGCTCCAGGCCCCTGGCCCTGGCCCTGGCCCGCAGCAGCCCCGGCCCCGCCACGGGCAGCACCGCTGTACGCCCCTGCGACCAGCCCCTGGTCGACGCCACGCTGTGGGCCCTGAACCGCCACGGACTGATCGACTTCGACTTCGCCCGGCCCCGGCAGCCCGTCCGCCAGCACCGCGTCCTGCGCGGCCTCGTCCTCGCCGGCATGAGCGACGACGTGCTCGCCGTCCGGGAGAACGAACTGCGCGCCGCCGTCGCCGCCGCCCGGCTGGAGGCGGACGAGGACGACCGCCCCACCCCCACCCCCGTGGAGCTGCTGCGCCGCGGCCGGCAGATCGATTCGCTGCGCCTGTGGGAGGACGAGCGGCCCGAGGTGCAGTCCGCCCTGCTCGGGCACGTCTCCGACCTCATCGTCAGCCAGGAGAAGCAGGCCCTGGACGAGGCCCTGCGCCTGACCCGGCTCGCCGAGGAGCACTGGCAGCCCGAGTCGTTCGAGGGACTGCGCGTGCGCTCGATGATGTCCCAGACACTGCGCCTGATGCAGGAGTACGGCGACTCCGCCCGGCTCGCCCGCAGTGTCCTGCAGGCCTACCGCACACAGCTCGGCCTCACCCACCCGCGCTCGCAGCTGATGGCCGACGCGTACGCCGCCAATCTGGTCGCCGCCGGCCACTTCGGCAACGCCCTGAACGAGTCGGTGCACGTCGCGCGCAGCATGATGCGGCTGCTCGGACCGCGGCACTGGGCCTGCGTACAGGCCCGGCGCAACCTCGCCGAACGGTATGCGCTGGTCGGCAACGCGACCGAGGGGCTGCGCGTCCTGCGCCGGCTGTACGAACTCCTGCGCGCCATCCACGGCGACCACCACGGCGACGTCCAGGACATGGTGCCCGACCTGGCGCAGATGCACCGGCTGCTGGGCCAGAACAGCGAGTCCTACCACCTGCTGAAGACGTCCCGCATCCTCAGCCACCCGCCCGAGCCGTGGAGCACCGGCGTACCGCTGCGCGTCAAGGCGGAGAACGGCCTCGCGGTCAGCGAACGCCGGTTCGGCCGCCACGACCGGGCCCGGGAGCGCGACACCCGCACCCTGGGCCTGGCCGCGGCCGTCCTCGGGGAGCGCAGCCTGTTCACGCTGTGCTGCCGGTTCAGCCTCGCCGCCGACCACCATCTGGTCGGTGACCACGACGGGGCCGTACGGGAGGCGGAAGCCTGCCTGGGCGTCCTGCGGGACACGCTCGGCGACGAGCACCCCACCACGCACCTGTGCCGGGTCCGGGTCGGTGTGCACCTGCGCGGTGCGGGCCGCCCGGAGGCCGCCGCCGAGGCGGGCCGGGACGCGCAGGCGGGACTGGAGCGACGGCTGGCCCGCCACCACCCGTGGGTGTTGGCGGCGGCGTCGAGCCTGGCGAACACCCTCGTGGCCCTCGGCGACCTCGACGCGGCCGGAGAACTGGAGGAGGCCGCGGTGCAGGGATACGACCGCACCGGCCTCGGTCGCCACCCGGACCGGGTGGTCGTCGCCGACAACCTCGCCATGACCCGTGCCGAGAAGGGCGGAGCACCGCCCGGCGGTGAACTTCCCCGGGTCCGCAAGGACATCGACCTCGAACTGCTGTGAACGAGGCCGTGGCGCACCGGTCCGTCGCGGGCCGAAAGGAGCGTGCGAAAAGATGAAGCAGGACGCCGACGAAGCGGCGAGCGGTCTGAAGACCCTGGTCGCGCCGCATGCCGGCCGGGGCTACGACCAGGTGATCGAGGCATGCCGGGACACCGCGGCGGCCTGTTCCGGCATCCGGTCGCTGACCCATCTCACCGACAACACCGTCGATTTCACCGTCCGGGCCGCCAGCGCCGTTCCGTTCCCGGGCGCGCTGCCCTGGGACGACGAGGTCGAGGTCGAGGGACAGCCCGCGCAGCGGTTCGTGCGCTGGGCCCTGGAGGCGGACGACACCATGCGGCAGCTGAGGACCGGCGAACTGATGCGGGTCCTGGCTGTCACGCGCTCCGGCGGCATGCAGTACTCGCGGCTGCGCGACGGCCAGTACGTGGTCGGCATAGCCAGGACGGGGGTGGAGAGCGACGCGATGGACACCGCCGTGAACAAGATGACCACCGGTCTGCGGACCGGACACTGGGACCAGGGCAACGAGTACCCCGGCGGCGACCACAACCAGGTCAAGCGGATGCTGACCGAACACGTCCCGCTGACCGTGCAGGCCACGACCCGCGACAAGGACGAGGAGAACCGGCTACGGGGTGTCTGGCAGCGCCACCTCAACCCGTACGACCTGCACTACGCCGCCTACTACCGCGCCTGGTCGCCGGTGTGCGCCGGGGACTGCTTCGAGCACAGCGCCCTCAGCGAGGCCCTGATCGCCGTGCCCGCCCAGAACCGCCGGGCGATGTACCGCGACCTCGTCTTCCGGCTCAACTCATGGCTGACCGACCTCACGGAGATCCTGGAACCGGTCACCCCCGACCCGGTGGAACGGCTCGTACTCGACGTCCAGCAGGGCGCGTTCTACCTGCACTGGCTCGATCCCGCCGCAGGCGACTTCGTCGTCGGCGTCACCGCGCGGCAGAGGCAGGTGCACGTCGCCGAGGAGCGGCTCGGCGACCTCATCCGTGATATGCGCCGTCACTGACCTCCGGCCGCAGCAACCGCAGCACCTCGTCGGCGACATCGGCCAGCAGCGTCTCCACGCTCCCACCGCCACGCCCACCCGGCCGGAGGGCGACGGGCGGCGTGCCCTCGACCGTCTCGATCCGGGGCAGCACCTCCACGGAGATCTCGAAGCTTCGGCAGATGGCGAACAGTTCGTCGCTGCCGCGTCCGACCCGCCCGGTGCCGCCCTCCCACCAGTGCGCGATCGCCTCCCGGAACGCCTCCACCAACCGACGGGCGTGCACCAGAGCGCCCATCTGTTCGAGATCGTCGCGGGCGATGGCGGACCGGCGGGCCAGCGGCAGCCGCTGCCCCTCGCCCGTGGCGGCGGCACCGAGCCGGGGGCGCTGCCCGACACCGTCCTCCAGCAGCCGGTCGAGCGTCTCCTGGACACGCCGGAACGGTTCGCGCACCGGCAGCGGCACCCGCTGCTCGGCCCCGGCCGGAGCGGGCAGCGGCGCCGACAACCGGGGATGCTCGACCGCTCGCTGGACGAACTCCAGCCGGCCGAGCATGGTGTTCTGCTGCGTGGCGAGCCCGTCCAGCCGGTCCCGCATCTCCGTCAGGACGGTGTTGCGCTGATTGGCACGCAGCCGGGTGATCAGGCTGTCGACGCTGTCCAGCAGCATCCGCTCGAAGTGGGGGTTGTCGAACACCAGGGGCACCACGCCGGTCGCCTCGGCGATCGCGTTGCGCCGCTTGCGGCAGGCGTGGCCGTTGACGATCACGAGGATCTCGGAGTCGTCCGGCCCCAGGACGTCCCGCACCCGGGAGGCGAAGGACACCGCGGAGGCCACGTCGGCGCGGGTGAGGACCGACGGCACCGCCAGCAGGGCGATCCACGCCTTCCGCGTCACCTGGATCCAGCGCGGCTCGCCCGCCCCGGCCGGATGGGGCACGTCCTTCAGGCCCGTCGGAGCCAGGTGGTGCCACCACTGCCGGCGCGCCAGCACGTTCTCCAACCGGTGCGCCACCTCGGCCATCGGCCGTTTCTGGTGGGCCGTGCGGAGGGCCTCGCGCACCGCCTCCACACCGATCTCCGCCGGGCGGCCCCCGGCGGCCGCCGCCCGTTCCCAGGCCCCGGCGCAGATCTGCAGGATCTGCCGCGGCACCCCGTCGGACTGCAGCACGATCTCGTCCACGGCGTCCTCGGTGAACGGGGCGTACGGGTCGCCTGGGGGCGGGGGCTCGGCTCCGCGGTGGATGTGACGTGAGATCAGGCTCTGCGTCTCCGGGCGCGCCCAGCTGTCCAGCCACAGGGGCAGCACCCGCTCGTGCAGTGACAGCGGCAGCCTGCCCCACAGCTCCGGGCGGACGCAGAACACCAGCAGACCGCCCTGGTTGACGTAGCGCTGGACGAGCATCTCGAACGCGTCGCTGAACAGGGCGCGTTCGAGTGCGGGCCATTGGGTGGTCTTGTCGAGTTCGTCCAGGACCAGGGCGTAGGGCCGCCCGCTCTGGCCGTACACCAGACTGAACACCGACAGCGCGTCGAAGACGCCCTGGATGCCCCGGATCGGTGCGGAGACGCCCCGTTCCCTCAGGTACGCCGTGGGCTCGTCGCCCGACAGCCAGGCCATCGCCTCGTTCTGGTGGAGGTCGTTGACGAGCAGCGCGAGGGCGGTGGCGAAGGCGCGGTGGTCGGTGATGCCCCGAAGGTGCTGGCGCAGATGGCGGTGGATCCGCTCCTCGTCGACGTCGAAGGCCCGCGCGATCTTGTCCGGGTCCAGCCGCCGCTCGCGCAGGCCGCGCAGGAACTCGTCCCGGGCGGGGCCGAGCCGCCCGGTGCTGTCGGCCTCCAGCAGCTCCGCGGTGACGTCGGCGTAGTAGTCGGTGATCGCCTGCTCGAAGTCGACGAAGGCGTCGTAGTCGTCGCGCGGGCTCATCAACCGGTACCGGAAGACGGCGTCCATGTCCAGGGACGGCTGGGCGATCACCCACACCGGCGGAGCGGGCATGTGCGCCCTGAGGGCCGCGGTGGCCCGCTCGGCGAGATGGCTCTTGCCGAGCCCGAACTCGCCGACCAGGGCGAGGGCCCGGCCCCGCGTCTGGGGCGGACCGTCGTGGCGGAGGTATCGCTCCACGTGGCTCATGAACCACGCACTGGTCTGACCGGGCACGTCGACCCGCGGGCGAGGTGGGCCCGCACCGATCTGCGTGGTGTCGCCGAACCCCTCCAACTGGACGCTCGTGCTGTCCCGGAAGGGGTTCTCCTCGGAGAAGGGGAGGGGGGCGGAGCTCATCGCGTCGGTCCTCTCCGTTTGAAATCGTCCGGGCTGGGCCGGTGCGCCTCGAACCAGTGGGCCACGTGCTGTCGGCGCAGATGACCCGCGTTCTCCTGCAGCGCCTCCTCGACGACCCGGCGCAGGCAGTCCTGGAGCGTGGAGATGCTGGCCAGCGCCCAGGCGTCGGGCTGGAAGTCCAGGACGTCGTCGTCGATGGCGACCGTCGGGGCGGGCACGCCGTCCTGTTCCATCCAGACTTCGAGGTACTTCGCCCAGTCCCCGGCCTGCAGGTGCGTGGTCCGCAGGTGGGTGATGCTCTTGCGTTCCCGCTCCGTGAAGGGCAGGAGATCCTTCGCGACCTCGGTGTTGGTCGTCTCGACGAAGAAGACGACGCCTCGGCTGCACCGGTCGTAGCAGAACCGCAGGAACATGCGGCTCAGCTCCGCGTCGTTCCACTGGATGTGCGGCACGATGACGACGAGCCGCCGGTCCCGTGCCTCCAGTATGTCCGTCAGGGCCCGCCAGGCCAGGAACGGATCGGGATGCGCGGAGGAGAAGCCGGGGCCCTGGCCCAGTTCCGTGGCGACCACCTCGACGACGCGCTCGATCACCATCTCGAACTGGGACGTCTCAGGGGTTCTGCCCGGAGGCGAGCCGATGCCGTGGCCGTCGTTGCCGCTGCCGTCCAGCCCGACGATGCAGGTCGACCGTGCGGGGGCGCGGCGGCTCCACAGCGGGTTGTGACCGGCGGTCGATCCGTCGCCGTTCTGCTTGTGTGCTCCGCGGTCGGCCGCGACGTCGAGCATCTGCACGAGCTCGTGCACACACAGGTGCAGCAGACTGCTCTTGCCGGTCCCGGACAATCCGCTCACCACGACCAGGTGCCCGTGTCCCTCACTGCCCGGCCGGATCCCGTGCGCCATGGGCCTCAGCCTCTCCCGGAAGGTCTTCAGCGCCTCAGGGGTGGAGTCGATGTCGACCCACAGCGTCTCGTGCCCGTGGATGAACCAGGGTGCGAGCGGCACATAGGTGGGCCAGGGCGCGACGCCGTCTTCGGGAGGCGTTCCGAACAGGCTGCAGCTGGTGTGCGGCATGGTACGTGTCCCCCCGTACTGGTGCTCCGGGAGGCCTGTCCGCGAGGGCTGCCCGGTGGTGGTGATGGTCGTGCGGTGCGTCCGGCATCCGCTGCCGGAGCGGTGGCGGGCGGTGGTGCGGACCTCCCGCCACGCCGTGGCGCGGGCCGGTACCGCCCGCGGCTTTCCGATGCTGTGTCACATCTTCCCCCTGAGGACGAACCTCCGTGTCGCATACGATTCATGACTGGCATTCACTTCATGTCGGGACGTCCGCGACAGGCCCGCGCGGTCCCGTCCCGCTTCCCTCTTCAGGGCGATCCCCGTTCGGGGGACGGCGTACTCATCCCGCCCGGGTCCGGATCCGCGCCCAGCTCCGGTTCCGGCGCGCCGAGACCGTGCGGCACATCCTCGGGGGCGGTCGGGGACAGGGAGGACCAGGACAGGCCCACACGGGCGCGCCGCGCCCGGGCCGGTACCCGGGCGCGCACCGCCGCCCAGCTCCAGGTGTCGGCGCGGGCCCACTGGAAGCCGTAGTGCAGGAGGTTGACCGTCACGATGGCCGGCCCGACGGCGGCGACGGTGTCGGGGAACGTCGACTCCAGGGTCAGGGCCAGGGTGATCGCAGTGATGCCGTTCTGCTGGCCCAGGCCCAGGTGGGCGCGGTCCGCCCGGCTCAGCCGGGGCCGCACCAGCAGTCGGCCGATCAGCAGGGTGACCAGGAACTGCGCTGCGAAGGCGGCCACGCCGAGGACGAGCCCCTGGTAGAAGTCGATGCCGCCGGACAGCACCGCCCCGAGCAGGGCGGAGGCGGCGAGGAAGGCGAACGTCACCGCGCCCTCCAGGGCGGGCGCGAAGCGGCCCAGGCGGACCACCAGTCCGGCCAGCGCCACGGCGAGGACCAGCGTGGTGGACGCGGCGACCGCCACGAGCACGACGACCAGCACCAGCGCCACCACGTCGACGTGGCGGGGCCGGTCCGGTAACCCCGCCAGGGCGGCGGTGGGCGCTCCCGCGGTGCCGGGCGCGGCCCGGCGCCGCCGCAGCAGCCGTCGCACACGCACCAGCGTCCACAGCAGGACCACAGCCCCGAAGAGCAGCAGGTTCAGCAGCAGGTTGCCGAAGACGTCCGCGGTGTCCGAGGCCACCGACCCGGAGGGGTTGCCGACGGCCCCCATGCGCAGGGCGAGGGCGGAGAAGTAGACGGTGAGCAGGACCGTCATGGGGTCGTCGAACGACGCCCAGATCGACAGGATCGCCTTGGCGCGTGGTGTGACCCGCTCGTTGTCCTGCATGGCCGCCACCGACAGCGGGTCGATCTGGGCCACGGCGATACCGAGCACGAGGTACTCGGTGCGGTGGAAGGCGAGCACCATCACCGCCGCGATCAGCGTCGCCTTGAGGACGACGCCGACGGTGACGGCGACCACCACGACGCGTAAGGATCCTCTGACCTCGGACAGATCGATGTCGTGCGTGCTGCCGTAGAGACCGATCGACAGGAGCAGCAGGGCGGTGTAGCCGTACCCGGGATTGCCGATGAACGTGTCGGGCCGCCAGACGGCGCCCGCCACCAGACCGAGGCAGACCGCGGCCCCGGCGCCGACGACGACGCGCGGCAGGCCGAGCCGGGTGCTGCCACGCAGCGGGTTCAGTCCCAAGGCCGACGCTCCGTTCGCCCTCGAATCGGCTCCGGTCGCGCGGCCGGGGGCCGGGGCCCGCAGGATGCGGTGGCGCGGCGGCGCGGAGCGCCCATCATGCCGTACTCGGGGACCCCGTCCGCCACATATGCGTCAACATGCGCGTCGACCCGAGTGTCCACACGGGTGTCGTGCTGTGTGTCCGCCCGGGTGTCGTGGCGGGCGGCGTGTGCGGCATCGCCGACGCCCCGGCGACCGGTGCCGCGATCGACGTCCGCACGACCGCCGGCCACTGTGTCGAGATACGCGTCGGAATACGGTTGAACAGGCAACGCCTCACCCCCCCCGGAGCCGAGCTCCCCACCC
Source organism: Streptomyces actuosus (assembly GCF_016921115.1). Taxonomy (GTDB): domain Bacteria; phylum Actinomycetota; class Actinomycetes; order Streptomycetales; family Streptomycetaceae; genus Streptomyces; species Streptomyces actuosus_A. Next base: position 224,095 of record NZ_JAFFZS010000001.1, on the reverse strand, counting down.
GACAGGCGCCGATTTCAGCGTAACCGGACAGCTGCCGCTCGGGCAGTGCACTGCTGCGTCCCATCGCGCCCGAGGGGAGCATGATGCGCAACGTGCCCTTCCCGCGCGGCGATTACGCCGGACGCTCCGGGGCACATGGCCGACAGCATACTTCGGCCCCCCTTTCCATGGTGTTCCGGCGAGAAAGCAGCGGAAAGGGCGCAAACGTTTCCACCTGCGCGCGACGGGTACTGGAGGCCCGCACAGGGCGCTCGGGCGTGCGCCGTGCCCGGACGCGATCCGACCCCGGAAGGGGAGTGTCATGATCTCCCGAACGGTCCAGGTGCCCGCCGGTGACGCGGTCCTCGTCGGCGACCTGGAGGTGCCGGAGCGAGCCGGGGCGGTGGTGCTGTTCGCACACGGCAGCGGCAGTTCCCGGCACAGCCCCCGCAACAGGATGGTCGCCGAACGGCTGCGCGGCGGCGGCCTCGGGACCCTCCTGATCGACCTGCTCACCGAGGCGGAGGAAGTCCGCGACCGGGTCACCGCCGAGCTCCGCTTCGACATCGGCCTGCTCGGCTGGCGCCTGACGGGCGCGCTCGACTGGCTGCTGACCGAGCCCGCCACCCGTGACCTGCCCGTCGCCCTGTTCGGGGCCAGTACCGGAGCGGCGGCGGCTCTGGTGGCGGCGGCCGAGCACCCGGACGGCGTCCTCACGGTGGTGTCCCGCGGAGGTCGGCCCGACCTCGCCGCCGACGCGCTGCCGGAGGTCCGAGCCCCGGTGCTGCTGCTGGTCGGCGGCCACGACCCGGAGGTGCTGCGGCTCAACGAGGCCGCCGCCCGCGCCCTGCACGCCCCCCACGAACTGCGGATCGTCTCCGGCGCGAGTCACCTGTTCGAGGAGCCGGGCACACTGGAGGAGGTGGCCGAGACGACACGCACCTGGTGCCTGGACCGGCTGGCCGCCGCGCAGCAGGTGACGCGCGGCGGGTGACCGCCCTGCCCGGGCCCCGGGGCACGGCCGGACCGTGACGCGTCTTCCGGGCGGGTGCCCGGCAGCGGTCCGGACGGCGTCGGCGGCCCCTGCCGAAGGAGGGCTGAGCCATGCGCTTCCGGGATCGCCAGGAGGCCGGACGGGAACTCGCGGTGCCGCTGCGCGCCCTGTACGACAGCGGCGCCCTGCCTCACCCGGTGGTCCTGGCACTGCCGCGCGGCGGAGTCACCGTCGCCCTGGAGGTCGCCCGCGAGCTGCGGGCCCCTCTCGACGTGCTGGTCGCCCGCAAGATCGGCGCCCCCTTCCAGCCGGAGCTGGGCGTCGGCGCCCTCGCGGGCGACGAACCGCCGCTGTACGACCGGCAGAGCCTGGATCTGCTGGGTCTGAACGAGGCCGATCTCGCCCCCGTCGTGGAGCGGGAGCGCGCCGAGTTGCGCCGCCGCGAGCGGCTCTACCGGGAGGGCCGCCCGGCAGCGGATCTGTCGGGCCGGACGGCGATCGTCGTCGACGACGGCCTCGCCACCGGCGCGACCGCGCGCGCCGCCCTGCGCGCCGTGCGCCGCAGCGCCCCCGAGCATGTCGTCCTGGCGGTGCCGGTCTCCTCTCCGGAGGCGGCGCGGTCGCTGCGCCCCGAGGTGGACGATCTCGTCTGCCTGTCCATGCCGCCCGACTTCAGGGCCGTCGGCCTCTGGTACGAGGACTTCGAGCAGGTCTCGGACGACGATGTGCTGCGGGCCCTGCGCGCCGCACCGGTCCGGGCCTGACGCGTCACCCCGGGCCCCGAGGCGGCTCCGTCCCGCCGGCGAGCGCAGAGGGGCGCCGGTCGGAGGGGGCGGTGCCTGGCCCGCGGGCCGGCCGGGCCGGGCCGCCTCAGCGCCGGTAGAGGCCCACCAGGGTGCCGCTCGCCAGCTGCCCCCGCTCGACCGCCTCGTGCACCTGGCCGGCCGCGGGCGCGTCGGGCAGGACGCACGGCTCGGAGAGGGCGTACAGGCGGAAGTAGTACCGGTGGGCCTCGTCGCCGGGAGGCGGATGCGGCCCGCCCCAGCCGCGTCGGCCGTAGCCGTTGACGAGACCGGTGCCGCCCTGCGGGTCGCCGCCCGCGGGCGCGCCCCCGGCGTGGGGGTCGATGCCGACGACGACCCAGTGCACGAAGGTGCCCGACGGGGCGTCGGGGTCCTCGCACAGCAGGACCAGCTCGGCCGTGCCGTCCGGCACGCCTGACCAGGTCAGCGGAGGGGACTCGTTCTCGCCCTCCAACGCGTACCGGCGGGGAACCGTGGCGTGGTCGCCGAAGGCGCTGCTGCTGAGTTCGATACCGGACATGCGCCCGGGGTACCCCGACGTCCGGCGGGCATGCACGCGGGCGGCCCGGCTTGCGGCAGGTGCGCTCCCACCGGCAGGGTGGTGGCCCGTGGCCACCTTGCTGATCGTGCATCACACACCGTCCCCGAACTGCCAGGCGCTGTTCGAGGCCGTCGTCTCGGGAGCGAGCGCCCCCGAGATCGAGGGCGTGCGGCTGGCCCGGCGGGCCGCGCTCGCCGCCACCGCCTCCGACGTGCTGGAGGCCGACGGGTACCTGCTGGGCACTCCGGCGAACCTCGGCTACATGTCCGGCGCGCTCAAGCACTTCTTCGACCAGGTGTACTACCCGTGCCTGGACTCCACCCGGGGCCGGCCCTTCGGGTTCTACGTCCACGGCGGCAACGACGTCACGGGTGCCGTCCGCGGCATCGAGTCGATCACCACCGGTCTGGGCTGGCGGCGCGCCGCCGACCCGGTGACCGCGACCGGCACGCCGGGCAAGGACGTCACCGAGGCCTGTTGGGAGTTGGGTGCGACGGTGGCAGCGGGACTGATGGACTGACCGCCCACCTCCGGCACGGCACCACCACCGGCACGACACCGGACCGGTACCCGCGCCGGCCGGCCTCTCCACCTGCCCCTTGCCCTCGGCGGACCGTTCTGTTTGGATCATGTGTCCAGGCCATGGACCAACAGTCCAGCGGTGCGGCAGACCAGCGGTCCGGATCCCGGCACGGTGCAGGAGGAGGGGCGGATGTCCGAGCGGCCCGCGACGCAGGCCGAGCGCGATGCGATCCTCGGCGCGCTGCGCCCGATCGTGAACGGCATCGCGGCGACCTTCGGTCCGCTGTGCGAGGTCGTCCTGCACGACTACCGCACCCCCGAGGCGTCGGTGACCGCGGTCGCGGGCTCGGTCACCGGCCGCGCGGTCGGCGGGGCCATGAGCGAGATCGGCATGCGCGTCCTCGCCCGCGGCGACGACGCGGCCGACGAGCTGCACCACCGCACCCGCACCGGCGACGGCCGGCTGGTGAAGTCCTCCACGATCGTCCTGCGCGACTCCTCCGGCGCGGTGTTCGGAGCCCTGTGCGTCAATGTCGACGTCACCGCCGTCGACCGGGCCCACACACTCCTCGGCGCCCTCGCCGGAGCTGCGGCTGCGACGGCCGAGGAGCCCGTCACGACCTTCGGGAACGACGTCGGCGCGGTCGTCGGAGCCCTCGTCGACACCCGTCTGCACGGCCAGGAGCGCAGCTGGGCCGCGCTGGACCGGGAGCGCCGCCTCGCGCTCTTCCGCAGCCTGGACGAGCACGGCGTCTTCGCGGTGCGCCGCGCCGTCGAACAGGTCGCCGGACGCCTCGGCATCTCCCGCGCGTCCGCCTACCACTACCTCTCCCAGGCCAGAGCCACCGCCGCCCGTCCCACTCCCGAGGGAGACCGACCGTGACCACCGCACCGCCGCTCACCCTCGACGACGTGCGCGACGCCGCCGCTCGGATCAAGGGCGCCGTCCACCGCACCCCCGTCGTACGCTCCCGCACCCTGGACGCGCTCGTGGGCGCCGAGGTGTTCCTCAAGTGCGAGAACTTCCAGCGCATGGGCGCCTTCAAGTTCCGCGGCGCCTACAACGCGGCTTCCCGCCTGGCCCCGGAGCAGCTCGCGCGCGGCATCGCCGCCTACTCCTCCGGCAACCACGCCCAGGCGGTCGCGCTGGTCGCCCGCGAACTCGGCACCACCGCCGTCATCGTCATGCCCGAGGACGCGCCGCGCGCCAAGCGGGCCGCCACCGAGGGCTACGGCGCGGAGGTCGTGTCCTACGACCGCTACAGCGGCGACCGCGTCGCCATCGCCGGCGCCCTGGCCGCCGAGCGGGGCCTCACCCTCATCCCGCCCTACGAGCACCCGCACATCATGGCCGGGCAGGGCACGGCCGCCCTCGAACTCCTGGAGGAGGTGGGGGAGCTGGACGCACTGGTGGTGCCGGTCGGCGGGGGCGGGCTGATGGCGGGCAGCGCCACGGTCGCCAAGGGACTGCGCTCAGGGATCCGCATGATCGGCGTGGAGCCGGAGGCGGGTGACGACACCCGGCGCTCCCTGGCGGCGGGCCGCCGCGTCGCGGTCCCGGTGCCGCGCACCATCGCCGACGGCCAGGCCCTGGAGATCCCCGGTGAACTCACGTTCTCCGTGAACCGGCGCCTCGTCGACGAGATCGCGCTGGTGAGCGACGACGAGATCCGCGCCGCGATGAAGTTCGCCTTCGAGCGGCTGAAGATCGTCCTCGAACCGAGCGGAGCCACCCCGCTGGCGGTCCTCCTCGCGGGCCGCGCCGGACCGCTGCCACGCCGTGTCGGCCTGATCCTGTCCGGCGGGAACATCGACGCAGAACGCTTCGGCCTGCTCTGCGGATCCCCGCAGTGATCGTGCTCGCGGCCGGTACCCGTTGGTGCTCTTGAAGGGGCGCGCGCACGATGGTGCCGTGGGGCACGGACCCCGCCGGTGACACCTGCGCCGCAGGGAGACGGAGGACGGCCCCGGCCGTGGCGCACGCGGCGGAAGGGAGGAGTGTCATGCTGGAAGTGAAGACGCTCGACAAACCGGACGAGCGGAGGGACTTTCCCCACGGCCACCTCGAAGCCGTCCATCTGACCGGGTGCGACTTCGCCGTCGGAACCTTCGAGCCGGGCTGGCGCTGGTCCGAGGCCGTGGGACCGATCGCGGGCACGGAAAGCTGTCAGATGAACCACAACGGCTACATCGCGCAGGGCCGCATGCACATCCGCATGGACGATGGCGCCGAAGCGGAGATCGGCCCCGGCGACGTCTTCGTGTGCCCGCCCGGACACGACGCGTGGGTCGTGGGTGACGAGCAGGTCATCGCCTTCGACTTCGAGGGGCAGACCGCGAAGGAGTACGCCAAGGCGGAGGAGGACCGGCCTGGCTGACCCGGCCGACCCCGGCGGCGCCCGCCCAGCCCGCCGGGTCTCACACGGGCAGCAACCGGCCCACCAGAGCGCCGAGTTGGCGGGCGTTGCGGCACTCGTGCATCGCCACCAGCTCGGCGTACTCGGGCGCGGCCGAGTCGCCCGTGCCCCACAGAGCGCGGGGCTCGGGGTTCAGCCAGTGGACGTGGCGGGCCTGCCCGGCGATCCACCGCAGCGCCGGAAGGTTCGGATCCGCCATGTTGGTCCTGGCGTCCCCGAGCACGAACACGGTGGTCCGCGGCCCCACCGCGGCGCCGTATCGCTCGGTGAACTCGCCCAGCGCCGTGCCGTAGTCGCTGCTGTCGTGCCAGCCCGTGAGCCGGGCCTCGGCCCGGATGCGCGCACCGAGCCCCGCGGCGTCCGCCGCGCCGTGCACCAGCAACCCGGTCACCTCGTCGAGCCGGTTGACGAAGCCGAACACCCGCACCTTGCTGAACTGGTCGTGCAGCGCCTGCACCAGCAGCATCGTGAAGTCCGAGAAGCCCGCGACCGACCCCGACACGTCGCACAGCAGGACCAGTTCGGGCCGCGCGGGACGGCGCCGACGCAGGACCGGACGGACCGGCACACCCCCCGTCGACAACGAGCCGCGCAGTGTGCGCCGCAGATCGATCGTGCCGCGAGCGGCCCTCCGGCGGCGGGCGGCCAGCCGTGTGGCCAGGGTGCGGGCGAGCGGCTGGACCGTCCGGCGCAGCTCCGCCAGCCGCTCCCGGCCCGCGTACAGGAAGTCCACCCGGTCGGCGGACGGCGCGACCGCACGGCGGGCGATCTCGTCGCGCCCCCGCCGCTCGGCCACCCGCCGGCGCGCCTCCGCGGCGACCTGCCCCCGGAACACCTCGATGCGACGGCGGATCTCGTCGTCGAGCAGCCGCTCGGCGAAGCCTCCGCCGCCGCCCCGCGCCCGCACGTCGTCGCGGACCCGCGCGAGCAGCGTCTGCGGGCGGAGCCGCTCCAGGGTCTGGTACGACGACCAGCCGCCCGCTCCCGGCGCACCCCCGTATCCGCCCAGACCGTCGACGGCCTCGATCGCCAGCCGTCCCATGAGGGCGCTGTCGTCCGCGGCCAGGGCCTCCGCCAGCCGCTCGCGCAGCTCCTCGCGCCCGGCCGCGTCCCCGCCCGGCGCTCCGACGCCCTGTGGGAAGTACAGGCCGAACACCGCGTCGAACAGCTGCCGCTGCCCGGTGGTGTGCAGCAGCGTGGCGGCGAGCCCCTCACGCAGCAGCTCCCGGTCTGCCAACCCCAGCACCCGCACGGCCTCGGCCGCGTCCACCGTCTCACCGGTGCCGATGCGCACGCCGTGGTCGCGCAGCGCGGCGACGAACCCGGTCAGCCGCGACGCGACGTCCGTCCCACCGGTCATGTCGTCCGCCTTGCCGGTCATACGGAGCTCAGATCCAGTTTGGCCGCCGCCTTCAGGACATCGTCCTGGTGCTTGAGCAGCACGCCCAGCGTGTCCCGTACGACCGCCTCGTCGAGCGTGTCGGCGCCGAGGGCCAGCAGGGTCCGCGCCCAGTCGACGGTCTCGGCGACCGACGGTGCCTTGCGCAGGTCCATCGCCCGCAGCGCGCCGACCACGCGCACCACCGACGCGGCCAGCGCCTCCTCCAGGCCGGGCACCTTCAGGCGGACGATCCGCCGCTCCAGTTCCTCGTCGGGGAAGCCGATGTGCAGGAACAGGCAGCGGCGGCGCAGCGCCTCGGACAGCTCCCGGCCCGCGTTGGAGGTCAGTACGACGAACGGCCGCCGGGTCGCCGTGACCGTACCGAGCTCCGGAACGGTCACCTGGAAGTCGCTGAGCACCTCGAGCAGCAGGCCCTCCACCTCGACGTCGGCCTTGTCGGTCTCGTCGATGAGCAGCACCTTCGGGTCGTCGCCGCGGATCGCCGTCAGCAGGGGGCGGGGGAGCAGGAACTCCTCGCTGAAGATGTCGTGGCGGGTCTCGTCCCAGGTCTCGTCGCGCCCGGCGCTGATGCGCAGCAGCTGCTTGGCGTGGTTCCACTCGTACAGGGCCCGCGCCTCGTCCACGCCCTCGTAGCACTGCAGCCGCACCAGCCGGGCGCCGGCGACCTCGGCGACTGCCTTGGCCAGTTCGGTCTTGCCGACTCCCGCGGGGCCTTCCACCAGGAGTGGCTTGCCCAGCCGGTCGGCGAGGAAGACGGTGGTGGCCACGGCCGGGGACGCCAGATAGCCGGTCTCGGCGAGGCGGGCCGAGACATCGTCGACGGACGTGAACAAGTGCGCCTCCGGCGGTCGAGGGCGGAACGGGGCCGCCACGTGCGGTCCTACTATCTAAGCGCTTGTTCACCACGCTTGTCAGTAGCTTTCCGTCGATCTCTGGGGCGGCGGGCCCGCCGCCCCCGTCCGGCCCCCGTCCGCGGCTCGCCCGCCGTCCCCCGCCCCGGCCGCCTCGCACGGGCACAGGGGCCGCACCGGCCGCGTGGCACGGCGCCGCACTTCTGCCACCCCGCAGGCCGCACCGGGCTGACCGGCGACTCGGTGGCCGGGCGGGCCGGGCCGGGGGCCCTTGGCACGACATCGCTCGGGCCGCCGGCCGGGACCCGCGCGCTTCGCCGGTGCGTCCACGCTCAGCGGACCCGAGCTCACGGCACCCGCGGTGGCCGGGAGCCACGGATCGGACGGACCGCTCTCGTGCGCCGCGCGCCGCCGGCGCGGGGCGCAGGCCGCCCCGGGCTCAGCGGACGAGGACGACCTCCAGCGTGCGCGGCCCGTGCACGCCCTCCACCCGGTCCAACTCGATGTCGCTGGTGGCCGACGGCCCGGAGATCCACGTCGACGGCCGGTCCGGAACGAGCCGTTCGAGCGCCTGCGGTACCGAGGAGACGACCTGGTCCGGAACCCGGACGACACAGATGTGGTGATCGGGGACCAAGGTGATCCGGCGCCGGCCCTGGCCGGGGGAGCCGTCCAGGACGATCGTGCCGGTCTCGGCGATCGCGACGGCGCAGCCGGTGACGACGCTGTCCACGCGGTCCAGCTCCCGCGGCGTGCTCTCCGCACGGTCCGCCACGCGCTCCACCCCGCCCGCCGGCAGCCAGTCCTCGTCCAGGCCCGACGGCACGAGCACCGACGACGAGCCCCGCTCCGCGAGCAGCCGGCCGACCACACCGGCCGTCTCGGCGGCGGCGCACCGGTGCACGACCGCCCGGTAGTCCGCCAGGTTCTCCGCCAGCAGATCCACCGTCTGCGCGGCCGTCAGCTCACCGTGCACCCGCAGGTAGCCACGCACCACCGCCCGCTCGTAGGGCCTGTCGTCCCGCGGCACGTCGGCCAGCGCCCGCCGCACCCGCCCCAGAACCCGTTCCCTGCCGCTCACTCGGCGGCCTCCTTTCCCGCGCCCGCGCCCCGGGTCCGCTGCCACCAGTCCCGGAACGGCTCGGACGGCACCGCCGGCAGCTCCCGGCTCCCGCTCCACGCCCGGCCCGGCCCCGGCAGCGACCGCGGATGCAGGCGCCGGGTCCGCGAGGCGAGCCGCTGGCCGCCGCGCAGCGCGCCCGGGTGCCCGAACGCCCAGCGGGCCGCCCGCATCGCCGCCCGCTCCGCGGCATGCCCCTTGGCCGGTTTCAGCACCACCTTGTTGCCGGCGCGGGTCACCGGGCCGCCCTGCACCACCCGCTCCCGCAGATGCACCAGCACCTCGGGGATGTCGATCGCGACCGGGCAGACCTCGTAGCACGCGCCGCACAGCGACGAGGCGTACGGCAGCGAGGCGTCGATCGCGCTCCCCGTTCCGCGCAGCTGAGGGCTGAGGATCGCCCCGATGGGCCCCGGGTAGACCGAGCCGTAGGCGTGGCCCCCCGCCCGCTCGTACACCGGGCACACGTTCAGGCACGCCGAGCAGCGGATGCAGCGCAGCGCCTGGCGGCCCACCTCGTCGGCGAGGGTGTCGGTCCGGCCGTTGTCGAGCAGCACCAGATGGAAGGCGCGCGGACCGTCGTCGTCGGTCGTCCCGGTCCACATGGACGTGTAGGGGTTCATGCGCTCGGCCGTCGACGAGCGCGGCAGCGTCTGCAGGAACACCTCCAGGTCCTGCCACGTCGGCACGACCTTCTCGATGCCGACCACCGAGATCAGTGTCTCGGGGAGCGTCAGGCACATCCGCCCGTTGCCCTCGGACTCGACCACCACCATGGTGCCCGTCTCGGCCACCATGAAGTTGGCACCGGAGACACCGACCTGGGCGCGCAGGAACTTCTCCCGCAGGTGCAGCCGGGCCGCCTCCGCGAGCTCCGCCGGTGTGTCGCCCAGGTCCTGCGGGGCGGGCCGGCCCCACGCGCCCATCTCCGAGCGGAAGATGTCCCGGATCTCGCCCCGGTTGCGGTGGATCGCCGGGACGAGGATGTGCGAGGGGCGGTCCCGGCCCAACTGCACGATCAGCTCGGCCAGGTCGGTCTCGTACGCCCGGACGCCCTCCGCGAGAAGGGCCTCGTTGAGCCCGATCTCCTGCGTCGCCATCGACTTGACCTTGACGACCTCGGACGTGCCGGTCACCCTGACCAGGTCCACCACGATCCGGTTGGCCTCGTCGGCGTCCGCCGCCCAGTGCACCGTGCCGCCCGCTGCGGTGACCGACTCCTCCAACTGCACCAGATAGCGATCCAGGTGACGGAGCGTATGGTCCTTGATCCTTCCACCGGCCTCCCGCAGCGCCGCCCAGTCCGACACCTCCGCGACCGCGGCGGCCCGCTTGGCGCGGATGGTTCCGGTGGCGTGCCGCAGGTTCCCGCGCAGGGTCGCGTCACCCACCGCCTCGCGCGCGGCCTGCGGAAAGGCCGGCATCCCCAGATACGTTGCGCTCATGCGGCCGGTTCCTCCTCGGTGCTCGCCAGGATCCGTGCGATGTGCACCGGCCGCATGCCCACCCTCAGTCGGGCCATGGTCCCGCCGAGGTGCATCAGACAGGAGTTGTCGGCCGCGCACAGCACCTCCGCGCCCGTCGAGGCGGCGCTGTGCACCTTGTCCGCACCCATCGCCGCCGACACGTCGGCGTTCTTCAAGGCGAACGTGCCGCCGAAACCGCAGCACTCCTCCGCGTCCGGCAGCTCGACCAGCTCCAGTCCCTGCACCGCCTCCAGCAGCCGCCGGGGCCGGTCGCCCAGGCCCAGGCCGCGCAAGCCGTGACAGGTGGGGTGGTAGGTCACCGTGTGCGGGTACCAGGCGCCGACGTCCGTCACCCCCAGCACGTCCACCAGGAACTCCGTCAGCTCGTACGTCTTCGGCACCACCGGTGCCAGAACGGAAGCGAGCACGTCCCCCCGCCCCTCGGCCCGCGCCCGCTCGCCGATGCGCGGGTACAGCTCCCGCACCATCGCCCCGCACGACCCGGACGGCGTCACGATCGCCTCGTAGCCGCCGAAGACCTCCGCGAAATGCCGGGCCAGCGGCTCCGCCTGGTGCCGGTAGCCCGTGTTGTAGTGCGCCTGCCCGCAGCAGGTCTGCGCCATCGGGAAGTCCACGTCGACGCCCAGTCGAGTCAGCAACTGCAGGACCGCGCGGCCGGTGTCCGGATAGAGCGTGTCGTTGACACAGGTCAGGAACAGGGCGACGCGCATCGCGGCTCCTCGCGATCGATCAGCGGACGGTTGCAGCGTAGTTGCCGCCGCACGAGGTGCGGGAGACCCGGCCCGCAGCACGGCGGACCCGGCCTGCGCGCCCCGACGGCGACCGGCCGCACCACTGCGGAACGCGTGGCGGGGCGGCGGCCGGACCGGCGCGCCGGCGGACCGGGAGCACGCGGCGCGTCGGCGAACGGCGCCCTGCGGGTGCCCGCAACGACACGTCGGCCCCGCCGCCCCGCAGAGTCGTGCGGCCCGGCCCTACGCCCCGTCCCTGCCCCCGCCGCACGAGGCCCCCTCTCACCACCCGATGGAGTACCGGCCGGACGCGAAGGCGGTGCGGGAGGGCCGAGGGCCGCCGCGGCTCGCGGGGAGTGCCGCGTGGCGTTCGGGGCAGAGCCGCAGGCGCGCCGGCCCGAGCCGGTGGTGCCCCGGTCCGGCCCGCCCGGTCACTGAGTCGCCGTTCAGTAGCCGCTCGTGCTCCCCCCGCATGATCGCCGGCCCGGCGTGTGCTGAACTGGGACGGCCCGCAGACCGTGGGCCGTCCACCGTTCGTACCGGGAGTCGTGTTGACCCACAGCTACCGCCAGCCCGGCGTCGTCCTCACCGACCGGCGCTTCACCGTCCCCCTCGATCACGACGATCCCGCGGGGGAGACGATCGAGCTGTACGCCCGCGAGGTCGTCGCGAGCGACAAGGCCGGCCGGGCAGGGCAGGAACTGCCCTGGCTGCTCTACCTCCAGGGCGGCCCCGGGTTCGGCGCCAACCGCTTCGTGGGCCGTCAGGCCTGGCTCGGCCGGGCCCTGAAGGAGTACCGGGTGCTGCTGCTGGACCAGCGCGGAACCGGCGCCTCCACACCCGCCAATCGGCAGACGCTCCCGCTGCGCGGTGGTCCCGCCGCCCAGGCCGACTACCTCACCCACTTCCGCGCCGACTCCATCGTCCGCGACTGCGAGGCCATCCGCCCCGCGGTCACCGGCGGTGCCCCGTGGACCGTCCTCGGCCAGAGCTTCGGCGGCTTCTGCACGGTCACCTACCTCTCCACCGCGCCCGAGGGCCTGTCCGCGGCCCTCATCACCGGCGGGCTGCCCTCCCTGCACGCCCACGCCGACGACGTCTACCGCGCCGCCTACCCGCGCATCGAGCGCAAGGTCGCCGCGCACTACGCCCGCTACCCGCAGGACGTCGAACGCGCCCGCCGCGTGGCCGATCACCTGCTCACCCACGAGGTCACCCTGCCGGGCGGCTACCGGCTCACGGCCGAGGCCTTCCAGTCCCTCGGGATCCTCCTCGGCGGCGGCGAGGGCAGTCACCGGCTCCACTACCTGCTGGAGGACGCCTTCGTCCGCACCCCGCGGGGCCCGGAGCTGTCCGACGCCTTCCGTGAGGAGGCCCAGGGCCTGCTGAGCTTCGCGGGCCACCCGCTGTACGCGCTCGTCCACGAGGCGATCTACGGCCAGGACCACCGGCCCACCGCCTGGTCGGCCGAGCGTGTCCGTGCCGAGTTCCCCCGCTTCGACGCCGCCAAGACACTCGCGGGCGAGGGGCCCCTGCTGTTCACCGGCGAGACGATCCACCCCTGGATGTTCGACTGCGACCCGGCTCTGCGCCCGCTGCGGGAGACGGCCGAACTGCTCGCCGCCCGGACCGGCTGGACACCCCTGTACGACCCGGAGCGCCTGGCCGCCAACGAGGTACCCGTGGCCGCCGCCGTCTACCACGACGACATGTACGTCGACACCGCCCACTCCCTCGCCACCGCCCGCGCGATCCGCGGCCTGCGCACCTGGGTCACCGACGAGTTCGAGCACGACGGGGTCCGGGCGGGCGGCCCCCGCGTCCTCGACCGCCTGCTGGCGCTCGCCCGCGACGAGGTGTGACCTCCCGGCCGGGGGACGAGGAACCGCCGGCCGCCGCCGGGGACGACACGGCCGGGACCGGTGGCGAACCCACCCGTCCCACCCCGTGGCACCTGTGATCCGCGGCAGCAGGAGCCCGCCCCGGCGCCGACGCACGCTCCGCAGCACCGGCCGGAGGGCCGGGGACGTCCCCCGTACGAGGACGTACGGCCCGCACACCGGCAGGACACACCGGACACAGCCCCGCGACGGGCGAACACGGCTCGACGCGGCACTAGTCTGCGGTCATGACCGAGCCGACGAACACCCCACTGCAGCCCATGCCCGAGGACTGGCGGCGTGCTCTGGCGGTGGTGGCGCACCCGGACGACCTGGAGTACGGCTGCGCCGCGGCCATCGCCGCCTGGACCGACGCCGGACGCGAGGTCGCCTATGTGCTGGCCACCCGGGGCGAGGCAGGCATCGACACGCTGGAACCCGAGAAGTGCGCTCCGCTGCGTGAACGCGAGCAGCGGGCGAGCGCTGCGGTCGTCGGCGTGTCGGAGGTGGAGTTCCTCGACCACCGGGACGGCGTGATCGAGTACGGCATCGCCCTGCGGCGTGACATCGCCGCCGCGATCCGCCGCCATCGCCCCGAACTGGTGATCACCCTCAACCACCGCGACACCTGGGGCGGCGTGGCCTGGAACACCCCCGATCACGTCGCCGTCGGCCGAGCCACCCTGGACGCCGCCGCCGACGCGGGCAACCGCTGGATCTTCCCCGAGCTCGTCGAGCAGGGGCTCCAACCGTGGAACGGGGTGCGCTGGGTCGCCGTCGCGGGGTCGGCCTCGCCCACCCACGCCGTGGACGCCTCGGCGGGTATGGAGCGCGCCGTCGCCTCCCTGCTCGAACACCGCACCTACATCGAGGCGCTGACGGACGAGGACCCCCGGACGTACGCCCGCGCGTTCCTCACCCGGACCACCGAGAGCGCGGCGGAACGCTTCGGCGGCCACCCGGCCGTGACCTTCGAGGTCTTCGCCCGCTGAGTCACGACGAACACGGGACCGACGGGCGTCGGCGCGGACGCCTTGACAGACCCACCGGGTCTCGCGGCGACCCGGGACGGCGGGGCGAGTTGCAGGCGTGCCCCGCCCTCCGCTCGTCAGCCGACCAGTGGCTGAAGCAAGGGCGTTGGCCGTACCGCCCCTGACCCACCGGCAGCCGATGCTGCCTCGGCCGCTGATGGCGCTAGGGCGTGTTTCGAAAGTCCCGTCTGGCCCGCGACGCCTGGCACGGCGCCTCGCTGCGTTGTCGGGATCGTCCGCGTACGCCCAGTACGCGGACGACCCTCCGCCTTGCGATGCACCGCACCAGACGCCGCGGGCCCCGCACTTCGGGCGGACGACGCTACTTTCGAAACACGCCCTAGGACACCAGTCCCTGACCGTCCAGCTCGGTCAGCCGCACCGTGCACAGCCCGCCACGTTCGGTCTTCACATCGGTCACCTTCAGCTGGGTGCCCGGCGCGAGGATGTACTCCTCCTCGCCCGTGAACGCGGAGAACCGCCGGATCCCCACCGCTCGCGCCGGCGTCACCTCGAACAGGGTTCGCTTGCCGCGGCGGCCGAGGAACGCCCGCGCCACGTTCAACTCCGACGTGCACGACGACACACCCCACCAGGTCACCGTCCGGCCGAGCGGATACTGGGAACGCAGGTCCAGGGCCACGCCGCGCCACAGCGGCTGCATTCGGGCGGGCAGCGCCGCCACGGCCGAGAACAACAGCCTCAGGTAAGGCAGGTATGGCACCAGCTTCTCGCGGTCCGGGGAGCGCAGTACCGTGTTGATCTCGCGGTAGAACGCCGACTCACAGGTGTACAGGTACAGCGCCGCGATCGCGTCGGCCGACAGTCCCTCTCCACCTGCGCCCTCATCCGATGCCGCGCCCATGGCCGCAGTCTCGCCGGCCTTGGCCCGGCCGAACCGGGCCGACCGTTCGATGTGCCGGCTCAGATTCTTCAGCACCCGTGACACCGGCTCGACGGCCTTTTCGAAACTCATCAGCGGGGTGTCGAACACCCCTGTGACCGGTGGCAGTACGAGCCCCTCGTCCTTGACGCTGGTGAGCCGCTCCAGATACAGCTGGTGCAGTTCCATCGTCGACGCGATGAACGCCCCCATCCGCTCCGCGACCCCGTCGCCCGGAGCCCCGCCCGCGTCGGCCGCGTGCTCGTTCCAGTCCTTGCGCGGCAACCAGTCGACCGGCTCGGCCCCCAAGACCGCCAGTGCGTCGTTGACCTGCGCGAAGTGGTCCCCCTCGCAGAAGACGTCACCCTGAGCAGCCGGATTCGTGTGATCCAGGTGCCGGACCTCGACCTGCGGGTACTTCTTCTCCAGCCGCTGTACGACCCGCTTCAGGCTTCGGGCGTGCGCTCCCCACCAGGCGAACACCACACCCCGGTCCTCTTCGGCGGCGTCCTGCTTCGCGCGAAGGATCTCCTCGATGATCTGCTCGGCCACAGGGCGCCAGAACGACGTGTGCCGATCGGTCGGCATCGCCCCGTCCGCGCTTGCTGTCAGGGATGCGTTCAGCAGCAGCACGCCCTGGGTGAGCATGGCCTGGAACCACTCAGGAGGCCGGACCGCGTCCTCCTTCTTCAGCAAGGCGCGAATGTCGGCGACCTGTGTCTTCTTGGCGATGCCGTACTTCCACATCGCTGCCGCCTTGATGATGCAGCGCATGCTGACGACGCGGCCGAACCGGCTGTCCTCCCAGTCGTGGAAGGTGTTGTCGAACATCGCGATACCGGTCGCGCTCTCCGCACGCGGATAGGGGTTCTGCCCGAAGACGACGACCTTCCACTTGTGCGGCGGGTGCGGCTTGAGCGCCTGGAAGGTCAGTTCGCGCACCGGAACCACCTCCGGGCTGCGCTGGGGGCCGATGACGTCGCTTGCCCCGGGCTGCGCCGCGATCACCGGACGCAGCAGCGGCAGCCACGGCTCACCACCTCCGGTGAAGAGCTCGGTCAGCCCCAGCGGGTCGTCGGCCGGGGCTTCCGCCTTGCCGGCGGTGGGGACGCCGGCACCGCCACCCACCGGAGCCGGGCCACCGCCGGAACCGGGCTGGGGCGCCCCGTCGGGCCCTTCGGCCGAATGGCCGGATCCGGCCGGATCGCCGGAGGTCTTCTCCCCGGATGCGGCTCCGGACGCAGGTGTGTTCGAGTCGGACGCCGGCACGTTGATACGCACCCTCTGCGCGGACCCCGCGCTCTCGATGTCGTGGAGCTGACTCCACACCGCGGCCCGCAGTGCGTCGTAGTCCGCGAATCCGTGATCCTGGAACAGGGTGTAGCCCGTCCACATGAGATTGGCGCACACCTGGGCGGGCACCCGGCCCGTCTGCGCGCCCATGCCCACCAGCGCCACCGACCGGATGCTGCCCGGCTTCGCCCGGTTCTGCAGATGCACCGCCTGGAACGCAGCCGCGCACGCCAACGCCACGTTCATGGTCTCGCTGATGTTCTGCGAGGACTGCCGCATGGTCGGCGTCGAGATCAGATATCGCGGCACCTCGGCTCCGGAGGGCACGCACACCGCACTGCCCACCGGCAGACTCCCGCCGCACAGGTCACGGATCGCACGCTGCACCCGCACCTGGATGCCGGCACCCAGATGCCGCTTCACGACGGCGTCGACACCGCCGTCCATCCGCCCGCGCGCATTGGTGGGGGACACCCACGCATCGACGTCCACATCGAGTATCGACCCCCGCCGGATCTCGACCCCGGGGGTGTCGGCGAACGCAGACCGCCAGGCCTTCACCACCTCGTCTTTGGCATCGACCAGAACGACCCTCGACGCACGCTCCACGCTCAACGATTCGCCCTCTCGCACGACTTCTCGAACAGACCCCGAAGCTACAACCGCCCACTGACAGAGTCGTGGGGTGTGGTCGGTGTCCGTGTGACGGATGTCAACGAGCGTGTGCAGTCGGTGCCTTCAGAGCTGTCTCGCTACTCATCGGCGATGCGGTCGACGAAGGCGAGCGGGTCGTGGTGCGGGCACGGACTCCACAGGCCCTGCGGTCTGTGGAAACGGGCAGGCTGGGAAGTCGCGCAGATGGGCGTGGGGGCTGGTGTCGGTCATGCACGACAACGGCACAACAACGGTACGGTCCGCCACCCGGCAGTCGATAGCGTGATCACCGTGACAGAGTTGGAAGAGCTGGTCCTGACTCCCGGCGAGCGGGCCCGGGGGGTCCGAGTCGACAGTGTGATGTTCAGGATGGCCTGGACCGGCGAGGATCACCCTGGCCAGCTGGCGGCGTTCGTGGCTGGTCGGGTACGGGCTTTTCAGGGGGGAGCCGACAGACATCGACACCGACGTCGTCTACCGCGCGGCCGAGGCCGACCCGACTCTGCGCCGCGGTGATTTCCCGGTCCACCAGCTCGATCATCTGTCCGGTGTGCTGGCGAATCTCGGCTGCACGCTCGTGGTGCGGGACAACGGCACCGACACCTACGAGGTGCTGGTCGCGCTGACCGGTGAGCGTGAGCTGATCGGGTTGATGCATCAGGGCCTCCCGGTGCGGGCCTGGGACGCGGAAGCCGAAGTGACGCCGGTCAGCCTGGACTGCCCGAACTGCTCGGAGATGCTGGTCCGGCAACTGTCGGCGACCCAGACCCTGGACGACGAGCACTGCGATTGCGGAGCCGCGTTGTTCGATGCTACTGGCCGCCCACTGCCGAATGTCACTCTCCACGACTGAGCCGCTCAGTCCCCCCGGCTTCGGCTCATCCTCACCGGTGTACTGCTCATCGGCTGCGACGCCCACTGATCCGCACGACCCGTACACCGCCCGATCACGGAGGGCGTCTTGAGCGCCGACCGCGTACTCTGGACGATCAGGTCGAGGCCCGCCTCGTACCCTTTCCCAGCAGCGAGGATCCCGCTGCCTACCGGGCATCCCCGGCGTCCTGCCACCGCACCACTGTCGGAGTCGTCCGGGGCAGCGGTCGAACTGCTCTCGGTGCGCGACGTCTACGGCTCGCTCCGCGATCGATGGGGGTGCAGCTCCGTCTCGGGGCAGCCTGATCTGCGTTGCTGGGACGGCCGTTGACCGGCCCGGGGCGTTGTGATGGGCGGTGCTCGGTCGGGATACTCGCTGGTCGCCGCTCGTCGACGGTGGTCATACCGCCGCGATGGTTCCGGTGACTCTTGAGAGGTCGCGCAGACAGGCCCCTTGGGGAGGACCGGAACCATCAGTAGCGGGGCCACTCGCTGCCGCTCGGGAAGCACGGCGGTGTCCTATAGGTTCGATCACCTCCCGTTGGAGGACGGGCCCAGACCTATACGCGTGAGGGAGCTCGCATGGCCGCCATCCATCGCACGACAATGACGCCTACCAAGCTGGAGCTGCTCACCGGCTGGCTGCCGAAGCAGAACTGGTACGTGGGCGACGCAGAAACGCCGGAACTGGTTAAGGCCGGTGGGTTCCGTTTGGACGATCCGGATGGCGCGGTCGGGATCGAGTTCATGGTCGTGGTGGACGCCACCGCGCAGGAGCCGGTGGCGTATTTGGTGCCGATGGGCTACCGCGGTGCGGCGCTGGAGGGCGTCCCCGGCGAGGCGTTGATCGGAACGTCTGAGCATGGGGTGCTCGGCACCCGGTGGATCTACGATGGCGTCCACGACCCGGTGGTGATGGCGCAGTTGCTTGCGCTCCTGCGCGGCGAGGCGATGCCGCAGGACCAGAGCAAGAGCGACACTCCTGACCCGACCGTGACCGTGCACGGAACCGGCCCCGACGACGGGCTTGACGTTCAGGTCAACCGTGTCCTGCGGTCGGCGGAGGCCGCGCAGAGGTCGTCCGTATGCCTTGTCGCCGGGTGGATTTGGCCAGACGGAACGGCTGCGCGGGGAGTACTCGCGGGCGTCGCGCTGCGGTAAGAGGGCGCGCGGAGACAGTAGGCGTGTGGTCATGGTCGGCGGTTCGGGCGTTCGTCCCAGCGGTGAGTTGTCCAGGACCGCCGGATCAGGCTGCGCACGGTGATGATTGTGTCGGCGAGGTCGAAGAAGGCATCGATGACGGTGACGCGACGCTCGTAGCACCGGGCGAGACGGTGAAAGGCGTTCTGCCAGGCGTGGGTGCGTTCGACGCGCCAACGGCGACTGGCTTGAATGGGCGTCTTCCCTCCCTTGTGCGCGATGCGTCCGTGCAGGCCGCGTTCGCTGAGCAGAGCGCGGCTGGTGTCCAGGTGCATGGTGATGGTGTCGGGCAAGGTGACGAGGCCCTCCCACGGGGCGGTCAAGGATCAGCGCGGACGCGGGTACTCGGTGGAGGCCGCTCGGGCCCTGCGCGACTGGGGCTGGGCCACCCTCGACGTCCACCGCATCGAGTGGTGGGCCATGGCCGGGAACACCGGCTCGCGTGCCGTCGCCGAGAAACTCGGCTTCACTGTCCTAGGGACACTGCGTAATCGCGGCATCGCCAACGACGGCAAGCCGCACGACTGGTGGGTGGGCGGACTGCTGAGGCCCTGAGGCCCGGGCCGGTGCTTCGGTGGCTCTGCTCTTCCGTGGAAAAACCCCAGCTCGGGTAGTTCCCGCAGAAGAGCCCCCCCGTTGACCACCGGCGGGCAGCCGTGAGGTGGCAGTGGCCGCACGGGTTTCGAGTCTGACCAAGAAGTGGGCCCGTGCGGCCTTGACCCATCCTGAGACCGAAGGGCGACGCGCCGCTCGGCGAGCAGCGCGTCTGGCGGGAGATGCGCCGGCGGCAGTCCTCGCAGCGGATCTGCGTCGAGCACGCCGACGCCGCAGTGCGGCAACGGCGCGTGCTCCAGCGCTACACCGGCTCACACGAGGACTACGCCGTGACCCACCAGGCGATCGCTTCATCGGTTCCGGACCGTTCGGCTCGCCGACCGACCCGCCGCAAGCCGACCACCGAGCTCGTGCTCGCCCGGCAGGCCGCCTGCTGATCCATCACCGGCCGACCCGACAGGCCAGCACGCCCGAACCCCACTCGCGGACCATGTCGGTGGATGCGTCATGGCGAATTGGAGATGGATCTCGTCCGGGATACGCATACCACACCGACACTTCCCAGAACGGGTAGCAACACCTTGATTCCCTGCAAGCCCTCAGGTGTTCCATACCGTGATGTTCATCGAGATCGTGTCGCGTTCCTGGTCGACGCCGGCGATGGACACGTAGGCCCAGCGGCCCTCAGAGGTCAGGACGCACATCTGGGTGCCCTTGCGGGTCTGCTCCGCGGTGAGGCGGCGGTCGTTGATCGTCGTCGCGGCGCACGTGGCGACGGTGGGTTCCGAGGTGATGATCGACAGTTTGTCCCGGCTCCACAGGAACCTGGTGGAGTCCAGGGGTTGGCAGAAGCCGATGTCGGTGCCTCGCGCCGTGTCGGTTCCCCAGTCCGGTGCGGTCGAATCCAGGTCGATCTTGCTCTGGCACTTGATGGTGACGGGGGTGTTCCCGGTTTCCCGGTAGACGCTGCCATCTGCGGAGTCGGCGTTGGGCGCAGTGTCGGTGGGCCGGGGCGTCACCGCGGGAGTGTCGGCGGGCCCGGGAGTCACCGCGGGGTTGTCCGTGGGCCCGGCCGTTGCGGAGGAAGAGCCGGTGGCCCCGGGTACCGTCGACGAAGCAGAGTCGGAAGGCGCTGCCGGCGGGGCATCGCCGGGCCCGGGGAAGATGTTGACGACTTCGTACGACGCGGCGGCGGCGCCTCCGAGGAAGCCGACGACGAGGGCGGCGAGAGCGGCGGCCCAGGCGGCTCCTCCTGGGGACCACAAGGCTTGCGGAAACCTCTTGATGCGCCCGGCCGGGGCTGCCGGCTGAGTAGGCGGCTGTGGATGCTGTGCGCTCATGGTCTCCCCCCGAGAATCAGAACGGGGAGGAGTCTTCCACGAGAAACCGTCGCTCGCTTCGAATGTTGCCGATCTTTCGAATGATGTCCGGTTGGCCTCGATCATGTATGAAGGTTGCGTCAGCTTGTTGATGGATCCTCGCCGGTTGCTCGGGGTTGCGGCACTACCGGCCGGCCGGCGGGGCAGGGTCCACCAGCCGCCCGGTGGTGCCGCAGCCCCGTGGCCGCCCGAGACGTCGCCCGGGTGTCCCTCAGCGCGCGGCCGGGTGGACCGGGCAGCGGGGCTCGGGCACCGGGTCGCCGTCCCGGCCGGGCCGGCCGGCCGGGGGTGTCCGGTGCTGCACGTGCAGCCGCAGGCCCTCCGGCATCAGCGTGAGCCGCTCGGCCACCGTCAGCCGGTAGGAGGGGTCCGGCACCAGTTCGTACCGGCGCAGCAGCAGGCCGAGGACGAGTGTCGCCTCGTGCAGGGCGAACTGGCGGCCGATGCACGCCCTCGCCCCGGTGCCGAACGGCTTGAAGACGTGCGCGGGCCGGGCCCGTACCGCCACCGGCTCGAACCGGTCGGGATCGAAGCGGTCGGCGCCGTCGCCCCACACCGCCGGATCCCGGTGCAGCATCGCGGCCAGCACCAGGGCCCATGCGCCGCGCCGCATCGGATGCCTCCCGGCCAGCACGGTGTCCGCGCGGGCCTCCCGGGCGAACGCCGGTGCCGTCGGCCACAGCCGCAGCGACTCGTCCAGCACCCGGCGCACGTACCGCAGTCTCGCCACCTGCTCGTACCCCGGGCTCTCCGTGTCGCCCCAGACGCGGTCGACCTCGGCCCGTGCGCGGGCGGCGGCCTCCGGGTGCCGGGAGAGGTAGTGCAGGGCGAACGACAGGGCGCCGGAGGTGGTCTCGTGCCCGGCGACGAGGAAGGTGATGACCTGGTGGCGGACGTTCTGTGCCGACAGCCGCTCCCCGGTCTCGGGATGAGCCGTCTCCAGCATCCGGTCGAGCAGGTCCCCTTCCCCGCCGCCCGAGGACCTGCGCACCCGGACGATCTCGTCGACCGTGCGGTTGAGGAAGGCGATGTCGGCGGCGTTGCGCCGGCTCGCCTGCCGCAGCAGCAGCGGTACGGCGGGGCCGGGCACGGTGTTGAGGCGCTGCGCATGGGTCAAGGTGCCCACCATCGCGGTCACGAACGGGTGCGGCCGGGCGCGTTCGAAGGAGCCGAAGTCGTGCCCGAACCCGGTGCGGGAGATGGTCTCCAGGGTCAGCTTCGTCATGTCCCCGGGCACGTCCACCGCTCGCCCGTCGGCCGCCGCGCGGTCCCAGTGCCCGGTGAGCCGGCCGGCCACCTCCAGCATCATCGGGTGGTAGGCCGCCATCGCCTCGCGGCTGAAGCCGGGGGCCAGGACGTCGTGCGCGAGCTGCCAGTTGGGCTCGTGGCCGTAGGCCGTGAACAGCGCGTCCCCGACCACGGGCCGCAGATTGGCGATGCCGAGGCCGACGTGCTTGGTGAAGCGGGTCTCGTCGGCGAGGTCGGTGACCAGGTCCGCACCCCACGCGAAGACGAACTCCTTGCCGAACGCCCGGCGCCGGAAGATCGGCCCCAGTCGGCGGGCATGGCGCATCGAGTCCTGCAGCGGTGTGCGCGGGCTCGCGCCGATGAGGTCGCCGAGCAGTGGCAGGCGTCCCGGCGGGTGAGGGATCCGGCGCAGTTCGGGCCAGCCGTGCTCGGCACTGCGGAACCCCTTCGGCAGTCCGTCTTCGGTCCTCGTCTCCGCCATGACGCGATCTCCCTGGAGCGGGCTGCAGGTGAGTGGTTCGTACGAGCTGTTGTACGTGGATTCAACAACGGGCATCAGTCTGGTCCCGTTGTTGAATCCACGTCAAGTAGAGTGCGTGCATGGTCGCGAACCAGGGTGGACGCACCCGTCGCCGGCTCAGTACCGCCGAACGCCGGGAACAACTGCTGTCGGTGGGTGCTTGCCTGTTCTCCGAGAGTCCGTACGACGACGTGTGGATCGAGCAGGTCGCCGAGATCGCGGGCGTCTCCCGCGGGCTGCTCTACCACTACTTCCCGACGAAGCGCGACTTCTTCGCGGCCGTCGTGGAGCGGGAGAGCGAGCGGATGCTCCGTATGACGGCCGCCGAACCCGGTGTGCCGGTGCGTGAGCAGCTCGCCGCGGGCCTCGACGCCTACCTGGAGCATGTCCGGGCCCACGCTCACGGCTATCGCGCCTTCCACCGCGCCGACGCCGCCGGGGACCAGTCCGTGCGGCGCGTCTACCGGCGCGCCCTGGCGGCCCAGGAGCGCCAGATCCTGGCGGCACTGGCGGCCGACCCCGAGTTCGGGCCGGTCGTCTCCGGCCGCCCCGACGCCCGTCTCGCCGTGCGGGGCTGGCTGGCCTTCACCACGGCCGTGTGCCTGGAGTGGTTGCGGGGTGCGGAACTGGACCGGGCGCAGGTGCGCGACCTGTGCGCCCGCGCGCTGCTGGGCGTCCTCGCGCCGTGACCTCGCCCCCTCCTGAGCCCCGCCGCGCTCGGTGGGGCCTGGTTGGCGTTCGCCCCGATCTCCGATAGGTTAGGCAAGGCTTACCTAAGGGAGGTTGGGATGGGTGACAGGCACACCTGGACGGCAGCGCCCGCCGCGGCGGAGCGGGCCCGGTCGGTGCTCGCCGCGGCATGGTCCTGCGCGGTGACCGCGAGCGGCGTCCGCGAGGAACTGGCGGGCGCACACACCGTGGCCGAGGGCGGCCGGGTCCTGCTGCACCTGCCCGAGGACAGCGCCCTGGCCGCGGCCGCCCTGTGCGCACCGCGCGGCGAGGTGTCCACGGTGCTGGAGTTCGCCGACGTGGCCCCCGTGCCCGTGCGCCACCGCATCCGGGCCAGGCTCTGGCTGGCCGGCCGGCTGTCCCGTGAGGGCGGCCGCGTCGTCCTCCGGCCCGCCCGCGTCGCGCTGCGCCGGCCCACCGGCATGGCCGTCGTCGACCTCGCCGACTACGCCGCCGCCGAACCCGACCCGCTGGTCGCCGCCGAGGCCCGGCTGCTCACCCACCTCGCCGACGCCCACCCCGACGCCGTCGAACGACTCACCCGTCTCGTCGACCGCGACAGCCTGCACGGCGCCGTCCGGGTCCGCCCCCTGGCCGTGGACCGGCACGGACTGACGCTGCGCATCGAACGCGCGCGTACCCACGGCGACGTACGCCTGACCTTCCACGCGCCCGCGGACGACATCGCGGAACTCACGGAGCGCATGCACGTCCTGCTGGCCCGGGCGAGTACCGCGACCTGCCCCCGCGCCCTACAGCGGCACCGCACAGACCGCGACGGGTGAGGCGAACGGTGCCCCCGCGAGCCGCAGCGCACCGCTGCCGCCGTCCACGTGGAACACGCTGACCGAGCTGGACCGCTGGTTCGCCGCGAACAGCAGCCGCCCGTCCGGCGAGAAGGCGATCTGCCGGGGGAAGTCACCGGCCGCCGGTACCGTGCCCAGCAGTCTCAGCCTCGCTCCGCCCGCCTCCACGGCGTACCTGGCGATGCTGTCGTGGCCCCGGTTGGCGAGAAAGGCGTACGAGCCGTCCGCCGTCACCAGGATCTGCGCCGGATAGTTCTGGCCCGTGCCCGACCCGGTCGCCTGCGCCTCGCCGACCGTCAGCCGCCCGGTGGCGGGATCCCAGGCGCACACCGTGATCGTGTCGTCGTTCTCGTTGGCCAGATACGCGTACCGCCCGCCGGGGTGGAAGGTCAGATGGCGCGGACCGGCGCCCGGCTCGGTGCGGGCCCGCGCCACCTCGGACAGCCGTCCGGCGTGCGCGTCGATGCGGTAGGTGTACACGGTGTCGGTGCCGAGGTCGACGGCGAGGACATGCCTGCCGTCGGGCGCGGTGACGACCTGGTGGGCGCGCGGCTGCCGCCCCTCCGTTGCGGCCGGGCGGGAAAGGACCACCAGGTCGGTGCGCTCGCCCAGCGCGCCTGCTGCGTCGATCGGGTGCACCGCCACGCTGCCCGAGCCGTAGTGCGTGCTCAGCAGCCAGCGTCCCCCCGGGTGCACGGACAGGTGGCAGGGCCCCGATCCGCCGGTGGACCGGTTGCCCAGCACCCTGCGGTCGGCGAGCCGCACCGCGGCCACCGCACCGTGCTCGCGCTCGCTCACCGCGTACAGCGTCCGCCCGTCGGGATGCGCGGCCAGGTACGACGGGTCGGACACGCCCTTGACGGTGCCGGTGCCCGTGACGCGTCCCGTCACGGGGTCGTAGACGGCGAGGCCGATGCCGTGCCCGCCGCCCTCGGCCGAGGTGTAGGTGCCCAGCCACAGCGGGCGGTGACCCGGGTGGGAGCCGGCGGTCGGGGCGGCGGGCCTCGTCGCCGGGGCGGACGCGTCACCGGACGGAGCCGGGGAGGACGCGGAGGAGTAGCCACCGGCCGGGGCCGGGGAGACGGGCCTGCCTCCGCAGCCGCTCACCGCCGCAGCCACCGTCGCCCCGCCCAGTGCGCCCACGAAGCGCCGCCTGCTCCAGCCCCCTCGCTCCGCCACCGCACCGTCCACCCTCCGCGCACCTCGGGTTGTCGTCCGTCCCGGTCGTGACGGTCACCTTGACCCGCACGGACCCCCGGACGCAAACCTCGCGGCCTCCGCCATGGTGCGCGGGGACGGGCGGTGGGACGTCACCATTCGCCGTCGGGCACCGGCTCGCCCGGTGCGTCCCCCAGCGGCTCGACCTGGTGCGGAGCCGGGGGCTGCCAGGGCTCGTGGTCGTCGCCCAGCCAGTCCCCGACCGGCTTGACGGCCCCGAGGGCCTCGGCCGGGGCGAGGTCCTCGGCGCCCTCGTCGTAGTAGTCGTACCAGGGCAGTCCCGCCCGGGTGTAAGCGGCCCGGTCCACGGGCGAGGGCGGCGGCTCCTCGCCGGTGATGCGCCGCCACTCCGGCGGCGTCACCAGGTGCACGAAGACCCGGCCGGAGGGCTCCGCCGCCCAGTCCGTCGGCGGCCGGTCGTCGCGGTAGACCTCCTGGCGCATCGACCCGCCGACGCCGAGACCCATCGCCGCGGCGGCGCGGGGCGCCGCGCCCGGGGCCGCCCCGGGGGCGGCTGCCGGGGCCGCGGGGAACGCACCGGTGCCCGGCGGCGGGCCACCGTACCCGCTGAGCGGGGCGGCCCGGCGCCGCTCCGCCCGGTCCCGCTCCTCCTCACGCCACCGGGCCAGCGCGCGCTCGCCGAGCGGGAAGGACTGCAACTGGACGCCGCCCCACACCTCCTCGCCGGTGACCTGGCCCTCCACCGTGGCGCCCAGTCCGAGCGGCACGGCGACGAACTGGCGGACCGTGCCCTTGCCGGAGTTGATGCCGTCCAGCCAGGGCTGGCGGGGCAGCACCAGGTAGTTCTGCGGATTCCGGGAGAGCCGGCCGCTCCACGGCCGGCCCGACACCGCGCACACCTTGCCGGCCCCGACCTGGAGGGCGGCGGGCTCGGTGGTGCCCGCGAAGCTCAGCCACATGGCCTCCCGCAGGTACACCGGCAGCATCACGCCGCCGCGCGAGCGCCACGCCTCGGGCACGGTGTCCGGGTGGTCGGCGACCCGGCGCACGGGGAACTCGCCGAGCCCCGGCGGCAGCGGGTGCGTGCCCGTCTCGGGCAGACGCAGGGTGCGCACGAACCGCACCGCCACGCCGCCCGGCAGCCGCAGGGTGTTCCCGTCGAGCCGCACATCCGTCATCCGCCCGTCCCCCTCGATCGTCTTGAACCCCCCGCCGCCGATGAACACCGCGGACGGAGCCGTACTGTCACGGAGAACGCCCGACGGCCCCCCTCCGGTTCCGCCGACGCCGTTCCAGCCGGCGTACCCGCTCCCTCAGCCACGGCACGGACAGCTTCCGGTCGCGCAGCTCCTGGGAGTGCCGGTCCAGTTCCTCGAACAGCCGGCGCGTGCGGTGCTCGGTGTCCAGCTCGTCCAGCATGCGGTCCACCTCGGTCAGCACCGCCCCGTGCAGCTGCCACTGCCGGGCGTCGCGCTGGACCTCCTCCAGCAGCAGCTGGGCGAGCTTGTCGCGAGTGGCCGCGGCCTGGTGCAGCTCCGCGGCGAGGCGGTCCTCGGCCGACTCGGCGCTGCGGCTGACATGGGTGGTCACCAGCACCGCGAAGCTCACCACCGCGTCGGCCACCTCCGAAAGGATCTGTTCGACGACCGCGCCGGTCTCGGGCGGGAACAGCGGCTCGGGATCGCGTTCCTTGGCCAGGTCGGTGAGGCTGCGGGCGAGCACACGCAGCACGACGGTGCAGATCTCCAGCGTGTCCAGTCCGGTGCGCAGGACGACCCGGTGCAGCAGGCCCTCCCGCACCCGAGGGTTGAGCCGGAGGCTGTCCTCGGCCTGCCGCAGCGCCGCGTCCACCTCGACGATCGCGTGATCGAGGCGGCGCGCCTCGTGCAGCCGGGCCGCCGCCAGTTCGAACGGCGTCCGGCCGGCGGCCTGCTCGCCCACCCGCAGCATCAGCTGGCGCATCCGGCGCGCCAGGCCTTCGATCGACTCGCCCGCCTCGCCCACCCACACGGGCGGGGGCAGCAGCACATTGACGCCGAGTCCGACGACCGCGCCGATCAGGGTCTCCAGCACCCGCGCCCAGGCGGTGTCGCCGACCGTGGTGACGCCGAGGACGAGCATCGCGCTGATCGCCACCTCGGGCACGTACTCGTCGACGCGCACCAGATGGCCGACCCCCAGCGACGCCACGATCAGCAGAGCGAGGCTCCACCAGGTCAGGCCCACCAGGAGGCTGAAGGCGATCGCCACCAGGACACCCGCCACCACCGAGTTCACCCGGCGGATGCCGTTGGTCAGGGTGGCGAACAGAGTGACCTGGACGACCAGGAGGGCGGTCAGGGGTGCGGTCAGCGGGGCCGGTTCCGGGCTCAGGTGCAGGGCGACGACGTACGCGATCGTCGCAGCGGTCGCCGACCGCAGCGCCTGGACGACCACGGGCTCCCGGCCCCGCCGCACGAGCCGCACCACGGTGTCGGACCGCTCCCGTACGCGTTGCATCGCTTGGCCTGTTCCCTTTCCGCGGCCCTGCCGAACACCTGCGCGACACCCGGCGGTCGCCGGTCGCCCTCAGGAGGCGGGCCTCCGGCTGCGGCGGAGGCCCTCGGGGCGGCGCACCGGGGCCTTCGGATGGTGCGCCGGAGGCCGCAGGAGGTGCGGAAGGCACGCCGGGCGTTCGGCCGGACGGTTCCGCCCGCGCGGGCCCGGCGGCACGTCAGGGCCGAGCGCCCAGCCTGTCGAGGAAGGCGAACAGGTGTCCCCGCATCCGGGCGATCTGCTCCTCCGGGGTGAGGCTCTCCTCGAACCGCTGCGCCGTGTCCGGGAGTCGCTTCCCCCGGATGTACAGGGAACAGGCGAGGTCGGTGCACATGTACAGGCCCGCCGAGTTCCCCTCCCGCCCTGCCGCGCCCGCCTTGCGGGCCGTCATCAGCGACACGCCGCCGCGCGGGTGCGCGGTCAGGCACAGCGAGCACAGACTCCGCTGCAGGAAGCCGCGTTGTGCCGGCGGGAACCGCATGGTCACCCCCACCAGCCGGTCGCCCCGTTCGGCGACCAGGTAGCTGCGGTCGGGGGCGCCCGGATCGCGCCAGCCGAGGAAGTCGAGATCGGCCCAGGGGCGCTCGGCGAGATCGCGCGGGACCGCCAGGCGCTTGGCCTCGCCCTGCGAGCAGTTGACGAAGGAGCTGCGGATGTCCCGCTCGGTGAGTGGTCTCATGGTGGGGCTTTCGTGATCGCACGGACAAGAAAACCTAGGGGCTCTAGGTTTGTGGCGTCAGGCTAGGCGGGCGCCGAGGGGGAGGGCGAGTGAATTACGACAGGATCGCAGCGCCGCGCGCGCGGGCCGCGCTGCGGCACGTCGCGGCCCGCTCGGCGGGGCCGCCCGTGGACCCGCGCTTGCACATCACGCTGAACTTCCACCCGGACCGGGCCGCCCGCGACCTGCCGATCCTGCACGCGATGGCCCGGGACGGTGCGTACCACCCGCAGTTCGTGACCGGTACCGGCAACGGCGGCCTCACCGCCCGGCCGGGAGGCGACCGCTGGCGCTGGGAGAGCAGGATCTTCGGCGGAGCCTACGACGACGCGGAACCCCACGAGCGCCCCGTCTACGGTGCGCTGGACTTCCGTCGCCAGGTCGTCGGCGCCGCACCGCGGTTCGGCTCCTCGCACTTCCGCCTCGCCCCGGACGTCCTGGCCCGCGCCACGTTCTGCTACCCCGACAGCGCGGCCGAGCCGACCGACTTCGGCGTCGCCGCCGGCACGCACCTCGTCGCGCTCGCCGCGGCGGACGCCCGGGACGCCCTCGACGACTACGTCGAAGCCCATGTGCACGGCGGCGTCGACCTCGCCCGGGACGCCGAGGCGCTGGTGCTGGACGCCTGCTACCGCGGCACGCCCGTCGAGGCCGCGGCCCGCCTGCTGCCCTGCCCCCTCGCATGGCACCCCGGCTACCGCATCACCGTCGCCGGCCTGTACCGCCACGCCGACTTTCGCGGACGGGAGTCTGCCGACCTCGGCGCCCGCATCGCCCGCGACGGCGTGGTGGATCCCCGGGTCATCGGGGACGCCGCCCGCACCGGGCGGTTCGCCCTCCAGGACCTGAAGATGGTGTGGCACACACTCGCCCGCTTCGGTGCCCCCGCGGGCGCGGGAACCGCCCACGGGCACGGGGAGTCGGCCGCCGGGCCCGGCGTTGGTCACGACGGTTGCTCCCCGGGCGCCGACGCCGGACGTGACGGGTGCACGCCGGACCCCGGTGCGCCGGCCATGTAGGCGGATCCCGTCGAAGTCCGGTGCCCGCTCCCCACTCCGCCGCGGCCTCGGCCGGCCGCGGGGTCGCCGACCGGGGCCCCCGTTCCGTACCCTGTACCGCGGCCGCACGACGGACACGGCCGCGGTGGCCGCCCGGACGGGGCGGATCCTGCCTGTGCCGGACAGCGCACCGGGGGGCGCACGGAGTCCGCCGAGAAGGAGCCGCGGCGGGACGGTGCCGAAGGACCCGGGGCGAACGAGCGGCGCCGGGACCATCACGGGACCCCGCGGGCCCGCTCCCGACCGCCCCGGCCCGCCGGGGTGGGGTCGCCTTGCGGCCCGCCACCGCCCGGGACCCGAGCGGCGAGCGGTCCGGCCCGGCTTAGTTCGCTGCATGAATTAAGTGCTGGGATAAGGTGTCCTTGCGGACCGCGTGGCGATAGGGTGCAGGTCGAGCACGGTTCGGAGGGAGTCACATGGCGGGGCGCAACGGGCGCACGGTACGCGACCTCAGGCGGGCCAACCGCACGGCCGTACTGCAGCGGCTCTACTTCGACGGACCGCTCAGCCGCTTCGAGCTCGGCCCGGCCACCGGCCTGAGCTCCGGCTCGGTCAGCAACGTCGTCGCCGACCTCGTCGCCGACGGCCTGCTGGAGGAGGCCGGCAGCGTCGACTCGGACGGCGGCCGGCCCCGCACTCTGCTGCGCGTGGCCCCCGGCAGCGGACACATGATCGGCGTGGACGTCGGCGAGACCCGGGTCCGCATCGAGCTGTTCGACCTGGGCCTCACCGAACTCGCCCGCGCCGAACGCCCGTTGGAACACCAGCGCTACGACGTCGAGGTGATCGTCGGTCACATCCGCGACGGCATCGCCGACGTGCTCAGCGCGGGGGGCGTCGGGCCCGAGCGGCTCCTCGGAGTCGGCACGGGAGTCCCCGGCATCGTCGAACGCGACCCCGTGCGCGGCGCCGTCGTGCACGGTCAGACGATCGGCTGGGACGCCGTGCCGCTGGAGAGCCTGCTGCGCGACGGCTCCCCGCTGCCCCCGGCCGTGCCGTACTTCATCGACAACGGCGCCAAGACCCTCGGCCAGGCCGAGATGTGGTTCGGCGGCGGCCGCGGCGCCCGCAACGCCGTCGTCGTCCTCTTCGGCTCCGGTGTCGGAGCGTGCCTGGTCACCCCCGACGTCGACAGCGGACGGGCGGTCGAGTGGGGCCACCTGACCGTACGGGTCCGGGGGCGCCGGTGCCGCTGCGGGGCGCTCGGCTGCCTGGAGGCCTACGCGGGCGCCGAGTCCCTGCTCGCCCGCTGGCGGGAGGAGGGCGGCGCACCGCCGCCCGACACCGACGAGGAGGCCGCGCTGACGGCGATGCTCGCCGCCGCCTACCCTCCCGAGGGCACCGAGCCCGACCCGGTGGCCCTCGCCGTCCTGGAGGAGACCGCCGAGTACCTCGGCGCCGGGCTGTCCGACCTGATCAATCTCTTCCAGCCCGAGCGCATCCTCATCGGCGGTTGGGCGGGACTCCAGCTCGGCGCCCGCTTCCTGCCCTCCGTACGCCGCCACGCCGCCGCCTACGCCCTGCGCCATCCCGCGGAGCGGGTCACCGTCGAGTTGGGCCGGCTCGGCCCCGACGCGGTCACCGTGGGCGCCGCGATCCTTCCGCTCGCCGACTTCTTCGCGCGCGGCGGCCGGCGCCCCGAGCCGGAACCCGAAGGGCCGGCACCCGCCTGGCGCACCGCGCTGGCGGAGCGGACCCCGCACTGAGGTTTCGCCGGCGCGGCCGCAGGTACCCGTTTCGAGCCGCCGCAGCGACCGCTGCCCGGGAGGACGAGAGGAGGGCGCCATGGCGGACCACCGCCCGCACGACCCCGGGAGCTCCGGCACCCCTGTCCCGCGGGACCTGCCGGACCAGCAGGCGACCGACGGCGACGACCCCTGGGACGTCGCCCAGCAGCACACCGGTGAGACGCCGGAGACCGACGAAGGCGTCCCCGACACCGACGAGGCGGGCACCGGGCGGCGCGGCGCGGCGCACTCGGGCGCCGTCCACCCGGAGCACCCGGTGCCGGACGAGTCACCTGCCTGACGAGCGGCCATGACGCGGGAGGTAATCGACGCCCGCCCCGCGGGGCCGGAACGATGAGGGACGTACCCGCCCGCCTCCCACGGAAGGACGCCCCATGCCGTATTTCGCCAGCCCCGTCGACGGCACCCGGCTGCACCACGTCGATCACGGCCCCGCGGACGGGCCCGTGATCGCCTTCGTGAACAGCGCCTACTTCGGCACGGACATGTGGGAGGCGCAGATGATCGCACTGGCCGAGGAGGGCTTCCGCTGCGTCGGGCTCGACCGGCGCGGGCACGGCCGCTCGGACGACGTGTGGGGCGGATTCGACCTCGATTCCCTCGCCGACGACGTCCAGGGCCTGCTCGACCACCTCGACCTGCACCGGGTGACGCTGGTCGCCCACTCCGTCGGCACCGCGGAGGCCGTGCGCTGCCTCACCCGCAACGGCACCCGGAGGGTGGACCGGGTCGCCCTCGTCTCCGGTGTGGCGCCGGGGCTCGTGCGGTGCGCCGGCCATCCGGACGGACTCGCCCCCGAGACGCTCGCGGCGTTCAACGAGACCGTCCGGCGGGACCGGGCGGCCTTCTACGCCGACGGCGCGGACGCCTTCTTCGCCCGCCACCTGCCGGGCAACGAACTCTCCGACGCCTATGTGCAGTCCATGGTCCGCGCCTGTCACGTGTCGACCCCGCGTGCCGGCGTCGCCCTGCGCGACCTCATGGCCGTGCTGGACCTGGCGCCCGAAGTGGCCGCACTCGACCTGCCGGTCCTGGTCGTCCACGGAGACAGCGACATGTCCGCGCCCCTGGAGCTGACCGGGCGCCGCACCGCCGCACTGGCCCCGCAGGCGGAGCTGAAGGTGTACGAGAACGGCGGTCACGGCCTGTTCGCCACACATGCCGCACAACTCACCGAGGACATCAGGAAGTTCGCCTCCCTGATGGCAGACGACCAGGAACCCGGCACGCCTGCCGGGAACGGGAATCGGCGGTAGCAGCTGACGCGGCACTGCGTCACCGGGCGCACTCCGCCTTCTCTCGGCGCGCGGACCGGGGAGTTCGCCGGTCCGAAGGGCGGTGCAGTCGGTGTGCGCCTGCTCGACGGCCTCGGGGTACGCCTCGCGCTCGGCGTGCTCGGCGAGCGCCCGGTAGATGCTCGCGACAGACGGGTTCCGCCCCGTGCGCTTGCCGGTGAGGATGATCGGGTCAGGCTGGATCCGCTCGACTGACTCCCCGTTCTCCCGGCGCCGGAGGACGGTGTGGAGCATGTCGTCGGTGATGACCGGTGGCCAGCCGCCGTGCTTGCCCTTGTGGGAGGCGGTGTCGAGCCCCTCCGGCGTCGACTCCCGGATGCTCTCCCGCTCGGTCTCCGCCATCGCCGCGAAGAACGTTCGATTTCATCGAGCGCCCGACGGGCCATTTTCGATCTTGCTCCGGCAAAGGATCGCTCATGAGAACCCGTGAGGTGTGGGTTGGCCGCAGGCCGGACAGAGGTCGGGGTGAGTTCGCCCACCCGCCGCCCCATGCCGGGTTCCTCACGGGGCGGAGGGTGGGCGAGCGGTGGCCGACTGGACGTCAGGAGATGACGTCCACGAGGACCTTGCCGACCGCGCGGCTCTCGACCGCTCGGTGCGCGTCGGCGGTGCGGTCGAGGGGAAAGCGGTTCAGCGGCAGGCCGTGCTCCTCGCCGACCGGCAGCGCGCCGTCGCGCACCGCGGCGGCGACGTCCTGGACGGCTGCGGCGCGTGCCTCCGTACCTGCCGTGTAGAGCACCAGGAACTGGAAGCGTGTGTTCAGCACCATGTTCTGCGGCACGTTCAGTTCCACTGGTCTGCCGCCGTCGTTGGCGTAGGTCGCGATCGTGCCGCGGGTTCGCAGCACGGCCAGGTCCAGTGCGAGGTTCGTGCCCAGGGCCACCTCTGCGACGATGTCGACGCCGTCCGGGGCGATCTTGCGGATCTCGGCGGACGGGTCGTCCTCGCGGTAGTTGATCACGTGGTGGGCTCCGGCGGCGGTGGCCAGCCGGGCCTTCTCCGGGCTGCTGATCGTGCTGATCACGGTGGCGCCGGCCCACCGGGCCAGCTGGATCACCGCGTGCCCGACCGCTCCGGCCCCGCCCGCGGCGAGCACCACCTTCCCGTCGAGTGCCCCGGGCCGCAGCCGACGCGGCCCGTCCTCGGCGACGGTGAGCGCGCGGTGCGCGGTCAGTGCGGGGACTCCGAGTGCGGCGCCGACGTCGAAGCCGGCCTCGTCGGGCAGCGGCACGGCCTGTTCGGCGGGCACGACGGTGAACTCGGCGGCGGTCCCGGTGGGCCGCCCGGCGGCGGCCATGAACAGCCAGACCCGCTGACCGACCCGGCTCCGGTCGACACCTTCACCGACGGCGTCGACCGTGCCGGCGCCGTCGAGGTGCGGGGTGACCTCGGAGAAGCGCTTGGGGTGGCCGACGCCGGAGCGCGCCTGCCAGTCGGTCGGGTTGACCCCGGACACGGCGACCCGGACGCGAACCTCGCCGGGCCCGGGCGCGGGCAGGTCACGGTCGACGAACTGGAGAACGTCGGGGGCGCCGTTGTCGCGGTAGACGATGGCCTTCATCGGGTCTCCTTCGTGGATAGCCCGGCCTTCAGGCCGGGGAGGAAGCGAGGTTCCTGCGGAGCAGGGCAGGGTATGGCGAATCGCCTCCAGGGCGATTCGGCGTCTGTGGCCACAGGCCGACGCCCGTCACTCACATCGAATCTCTGGTGGAGCGGGGTTTCCCGGCATGGCCTGACGGTTCGTCAGGGTGTCCGGCGTGGGGTGTGGTCGCGACCCGGGCCACGTTGGTTCCGGTCAGCCGATGGGGTCTTCATCGCCGCGGGGACGTCGTCCTCGGGGCGCAGCGCCTCGCGGATCACGTCGTTGGCGAAACCGAAGCCGTAGTACTCGGGGGTGTCCACGTGGTCGACGCCCGGCTCGACGGCGCGGCGCAGCAGCGCGACGGCCTCGCCGCGGCGGTCGTGCAGGCGCTCGAGCTGCAACGCGCCGTAGCCGATCCGGAAAACCGTGCGGGCGGCGAACGAAGCGGTCGCGGTGGTCATGACGCTGTCTCCTCCTTCGGTGTTCGCATGGCGGTGTGGAGCAGCTGGGCCTGGTAGAGCGCCATGACCCGGTGGGCGATCGGGGTGGCGTGCTCCCGATCTCGGGGCGGCCCGTGGTGCTCGACCTCGACGAGCCAGGCTGCGACGCAGTCGTGCAGCATCGCGCGCATCCGGTAGGTCATGTCGACGACGATGTCGCGGACGGCCGGGTCGGTGGTCGTCTCGCCCCAGGTCCGCACGCCGACCCGGGCCTCGGCCGGGTCGATCGCGACGATCAGGCGGGCGAGCAGTTCGTCGGGGCCGGGTGGGGCGTCGGCCGCGCCGTACTCGCCGAGGGCGTCGGCGCGCTCGGCGAGCACCTCGCGGGCGGCGGCACGTACCAGGTCGGCCTTGTCGCGGTAGTGCGCATGGATCGAGCCGGCCGAGAGGCCGGACCCGGCGGTGCCCCTCGTGGAGGCACGCTCCGCCCTTCGCGTCGACGACCTCTCGGACCGGGCTGCGGCCCCGCCCTGCGCCCGCCCGGGGAACTCGGCGCCGCCCCCTACGGCGGCCGGAGCGCCTCGCCGGTACACGGCCCCGAGGCCGGCGCGACGGTCAGGACGTGCCGGGCGCGAAGGCGTCGACGCCTGTGGCCTGCGCCGACAACGCCCACAGGCGGGCCGCCTGCTCGGGATCGGTGGCCCAGTCCTTGACCCCGGAGCGCGCGCCGTCGGCAGGGGCCGGCTCGGCGATGTCGCAGTCCTCCAGGTAGACGCCGCCCATGCCGTCCAGCTGCGGCGAGGTCGCGGCGAAGACCTGGGTGGCCGCTCCCTGCTCCGGCGTCTTGAATCCCGCCGGGTCGAGCGCGTTGCCGTCCTCGTCGATCCAGCCCAGCCCGACCATCTCCTCCCTGGTCAGGTGACGCTGGAGCGGGGTGAGAATGCCGCCGGGGTGGAGTGCGAAGGCGCGCACCCCCCGGTCCCGGGCCAGCCGGTCGAGCTGGACGGCGAACAGCACGTTCGCCGTCTTCGCCTGGCCGTAGGCCGCCCACTTGTCGTAACCGTGCTGCCAGTGCGGGTCGTCCCAGCGGATGCCGGAGAGGTGGTGGCCGCGCGAGGAGACGGAGACCACGCGGGCGCCGCCCGGTTCGATGGCCGGCCAGAGCCGGTTGACGAGGGCGAAGTGGCCGAGGTGGTTGGTGGCGAACTGCGCCTCCCAGTCTGGCCCGACCCGTGTCTCGGGGCAGGCCATGATCCCGGCGTTGCCGATGACGATGTCGAGGCTGCGGCCGGAGGCGAGGAACCGTTCGGCGAAGGCCCGGACGCTGTCCAGGTCCCCGAGGTCGAGTTCGTCCACCTCGGTGCCGGGCAGCCCGGCCAGGTTCTCGCGTGCGGCGTCGGGGCGCCGGGCGGGTACCACGACGCGGGCGCCGGCCCGGACCAGCGCTTTGGTGGTCTCCAGGCCGAGACCGGAGTAGCCGCCGGTCACGAGGGCGAGCCTGCCCGTCAGGTCGATCCCCCGGAGAACGTCGTCTGCGGTGCTGCGGGCGCCGAAGCCCGAGCCGATGCTGTGCTGTGCGGTGTCGCTCATGTCCGGCACGCTACGTATTCGAGCGCGCTCGAAGTCAAGGACGGCTCGGGCGAAACCCGCGCGGGCAGAAGAGAGCCCCGGCCGGACGGGGGGATCGCGGCCGGGGCTCGCCCGGATGGTGGGTGCGGGCGGCGGTCGCCTCTCGGCGGGAGGCTCCACAGGGCTTCAGCCGAACGATCATCCCTGTGGGCGAATGGTGGGGCCCGGGGACACTGTTCCGTCCACACCCACGTCTGGTTCAACGGCGAACCACCCTTCGATGTTCCCGGGCTTGTCTCCGTTTGGGGTGATACGCCTCACCGGCCCGTTTCCGGCCTCGCCGCCGCGGGCGGAA
The DNA here is from genome assembly GCF_016921115.1 of Streptomyces actuosus. Taxonomy (GTDB): domain Bacteria; phylum Actinomycetota; class Actinomycetes; order Streptomycetales; family Streptomycetaceae; genus Streptomyces; species Streptomyces actuosus_A. Next base: position 187,718 of record NZ_JAFFZS010000001.1, on the reverse strand, counting down.
GAGCCGTGTCCTGGTGCTTTCCCGTGCGCCGCTGTCTCCTCAGCGGCGCACGGGATCTCGCCTCCCGGGTGCTCCCGTGCTACGCACCCCTGCGCGGTGCCCGGCCTCATTTCCCGCGCCGCGCCGCGGAGGCACGCGGTCCGTTCCGGCCGGCACGCCGTCCGTTCCGGTGCGCGTACCACTGGCTCGGTGCGAGGACCCGCCCTGCTCGACGTCCTGACCGATCGGTCCGTCGGCGCCGGTGTCCGCGACCCCCGCAGGTCGTGGAGATCGTCGGACCGGTTGGGCAGGGGCTGATCAGCCGCGATCGCCGGGCGGTGCCAACCGGACGCGGTGAACGAGCGCCCGGCGTCGCAAGCCTTCGACGACGCCATGCCGCCCGCCGTCGGCACGTGCGCGGGCGGGCTCCTCCCGCTCGCGCCCCGGCGCCCGCCGCGGCTCGCTGCTCCGGTTCCCCGGTCAGCCGCCCGGCACGCCGACCGGGATCCGTCCCTCGCGGGTCCACGTCAGCAGTGCGTCGGCCGACCACGTGGTGACCACCCGTGCGGGCGGCACCCCGCACTCCTCGGCCCGTGCACAGCCGTTGATCTGCCAGTCGAGCTGGCCCGGGGCGTGCGCGTCCGTGTCCACGGAGAACAGCACGCCGGCCTCGACCGCCTTCCGCAGCAGCCGGCGCGGCGGATCCAGCCGCTCCGGACGACTGTTGATCTCCACCGCGGTACCGGATTCCGCGCACGCTGCGAACACCTCGTCGGCGTCGAACTGCGACTCCGGCCGACCCCGGCCCGTCACCAGCCGCCCGGTGCAGTGGCCCAGCACGTCGGCGTGCGGATCGCGCACCGCCGCCACCATGCGCCGGGTCATCGACCTGGCGTCCATGCGCAGCTTGGAGTGGACGGACACGACCACGACGTCCAGACGTGCGAGGAGCCGCGGATCCTGGTCGAGGGAACCGTCGTCGAGGATGTCGCACTCGATACCCGTCAGCAGCCGGAACGGCGCCCACGTCTCGTTGAGCCGGGCGACCACCGTCAGCTGCTCGCGCAGCCGCTCCGCCGACAGGCCGCGCGCCACGGTCAGCCGGGGCGAGTGGTCGGTGAGCACCGCCCATGCGTGGCCGAGCGCGGCTGCGGTGCGGCCCATCTCCTCGATCGGGCTGCCGCCGTCCGACCAGTCGGAGTGAAGGTGGCAGTCACCGCGCAGCAGCGACCTCAGTCCCTCCCCGCCCCGTGCGACCCGCGCCGTCGCGCCGGCCTCGGCCTCGGCCTCCAGTTTCTCCAGATAGCCCGGCACCTGCCCGTCCAGGGCCTCCCGCACCACTTGGGCCGTTTTCGGGCCCACCCCACGCAGGGCCTCCAGGCTCCCGGCGGCCACCCGGTCCTGCAGCTCCACCTCGGGCAGCTCCCGAACCACCCGGGCCGCGGTACGGAAGGCACGGACGCGGTAGGCCGGTGCCAGAGAACGCTCCAGCAGGAAGGCGATCCGGTCCAGGGCCGCCACGGGGTCCATCGCCACCTCCTGCCCCCAGGGTTCCCCACCGCACGGCGAGCCGCACGGCGAGCGGCCCGGCCGCGGGCCGTCTGTGGCGCGGCTCGTCGCGGCGCGGCCCGGGGCGCCGCGACGGCGCGTCCGTGTGCGACCCGGGGGGGGGAGAGAGGGTCACCACGGCCGCCCAGCCCCCGCCGCCCCGGGGCTGCCGCGAGCACCGGCGGAGGTTCCGGAGACGCGCGGACCACCGCCGCGGGCCCGGTGCCGGTTGACCACGCGGGCCGTCACGGAGGTGGGTCGGCGGCTCGGCACCCCTCCCGCGGGGCGGTCCCGGGCCAAGGGCTCACCTGCCTCCGGGCCGCTCGCTCGGGTCGGATCGGCGCACCCGCGTCCACCCCGAGGGGCGAGCAGGGCACCTTCGTGCGGCCGGTGAGGAGGGACGTCGTCGGGACAACTCGTTCCCGAGCTCGGCGATGCATGATCCGGGTGCGTCGTTTGTACGGATTCCGCTTTACCCTCGATGACATGACGGAAGTTTCGAGCCCACACATGTCCCGCCCGCGGATCCTGGTGCTCGGGGTCCAGCCGGGTACTCCGCCGTTCCGCATCGTGGAGATCGACGGCCAGGTGGTCGGGCAGGCGACGACCATCACCGACGTCCTGGAGGTCGCCGCCGCGTACGGCATCCCGGTCCACGACCTGGACGACCCGGACGTCGTCCGTTGGGTGGGCGGAGACAAGTTCACCTGGGTCCCGCGCTAGCGTGACGCGCGTCCCGCCCGCCCGGCGACGCCCGGAACGCCCGCACTCCCCGGTACCGCTCCGGCGGCATGCACCGGCGTCCGGGACGCATGTCCGCACCCGGCGGACGACGGGACGTGCCCGGTGGCCTCGGCGGGTCCTCAGCGGGTGGAGTGCACCCGGGTGAGCGACAACCAGTCGTGCAGCGCGCGGTTGGTCGGCAGCAGGGCCGGCAGCAGACCGACGAGGATCACCCACCGCATCACCAGGAGGACGAGCGGCTCGTCGGTACGGCCCGCCATGGCGTACGCCCAGCCGTAGAGCACGGTCGCCGCCGGTGCGCCGATCAGCACGGCGGCCCGGATCAGACCGCACAGCACGCCGGGCTTCGCGCCGTCGAAGCGCACCACCTCCAGGCCGAACACCGCCTTGCCGAGGGTCCGGCCGAACGCCGCGTGCGCCAGCCAGTCGTAGACCAGCCAGAACCCCATCGCGAAGAGCGTCAGGGCGACGAGGAAGGCGGATCCCGTCTTCGCGAGGACGACCACCGACTCGCGGGCACTGTCCTTGATCACCTGGCCGTCCAGACCGGACGAGACGATCCGGGAGCCTCCGCGGCGGAGCAGCCGACGCGCCTGATACGTCAGGACGGACTCCATCAGCGGCACGGCCGTCCAGCCCAGGAGCACCGTCGGCAGCATGACGAAGACCCCGTCGACCATCCGGGCACCCACCCGTCTGATGATGACCCCGAACATCGTCCCCCCGGACCACTCCGGCGGATCGCCCCACGACGGCCCCGTGGCCGCGGACGCCCGCATGCGGGACGAGTGTGCGTGCGCCGACCGGTCCGTACGCCGTCTTCGCGGGATGTGCGGTCCGCCGGGCCACCCGGACGATAGGGTGCGCCGCCCCCGGGGACCGACGACGACGGCGCGAAGGCACAGCCGCGGCTGGTGCTACGGCTACGGCTACGGCTACGGCTACGGCTACGGCTGGGGCACGGCCAAGGGCAAGGGCTGCGGCGGCTCCTCGCGAAGGCCTCGCACCGGCGCCGGGCGGCGTCGGGCGCGGTCACGGTGCCGTCCGGCGGGTCCGTCGCTGCGGCCCCGCCGTCGGTGCCGTGGCGTCAGCCGAGGGTCCACTTCTGGTCGGCGGCGCCGGTGCAGGTCCAGATCTGCAGCCGTGTCCCGTCGGCCGTGCTGCCGCCGGTGACGTCGAGGCACTTGTCCGCCTGCGGATCGACGATGTCGTGCGCGGCCGTGACGGTCCACTTCTGGTTCGCCCAGCCCGTGCACTCCCACAGCTGGACGGTCGAGCCGTCCGCGGTGCCGCGGTCGGTGACGTCGAGGCACTTGCCGAGCGCGCGCAGCGTGCCGTCGGCGCCGGCGGTCCACTGCTGGGCCGCGGTGCCGTTGCAGTCGTAGAGCTGGACGGGCGTGCCGTTGGCCGGGTTCGCCCCGGCCACGTCCATGCACTTGCCGCCCGGACCGCGGACCGGGACGCCGGTCGCGGTGTCGGCCGTCGTCACCGACACCGAGTCCACCACCAGTTGTTGGGGCAGGGCGGTCGAGCCGTCCGGGTCGCCCGGCCAGTAGCCACCGACCGCCAGGTTCATGATCAGGAAGAAGGGCTTGTCGAACACCCAGGTCCTGCCGCCCAGGTCTGCGGGAGTGCGCCGCTGGAAGACGGCCCCGTCCACCGACCAGGTGATCGAGCCGGGCGCCCAGTCGACGGCGTAGGTGTGGAACGCGTCGGCGAAGGCCTGTCCGCCCGGGAGTGAGTAGCCGGCACCGATACCGCCGGAGCCGGAGTAGCCGGGGCCGTGGATCGTGCCGTGCACGGTGGACGGCTCGTGGCCGACGTTCTCCATGACGTCGATCTCGCCCGAGGCGGGCCAGCCGACCTGCCCGATGTCCGTGCCGAGCATCCAGAACGCCGGCCACATGCCCTGCCCGCGCGGAATCCTCATCCGTGCCTCGACGTGCCCGTACCGCGCACTGAAACGTCCGGCGGTGTTGAGCCGGGCGGAGGTGTACTGGCAGGTGCCGTACCAGCACTGGTACCCGGCCGGGTTCTCGCGTCGTGCCGTGATGACCAGATGGCCCTGCCCGTCGAGGGCGGCGTTGGCCGTATGGGACGTGTAGTACTGCCGCTCGTGGTTGTTGACGTTGTCGCCGGTTTCCGACTGCCACTTCGCGGGGTCGGCCGGCGCCCCGGCCGGACCGTCGAACGTGTCGGAGAAGGCCACCGCCGCGGCCACGGGGCGGGGCGGATCCGCCCCGGCGGGGCCGCCGGCGGATGACACGATCAGTGCGGCGGCCAGGGCGGCGGCGAACAGACCTCTGCGGAGCGGGCACGGGGAGACCACGGCATTCCCTTCCGTACGGCGTGCGGGGTGCGCCGACTGACGTGGGGGTGAACAGGTGAATGCGTCGCTTCTTTATTCAAGAAGTGAGTTAAGTGGCCGTCAAGACATTGGTACGGACCGATCGGCGGCCGTCACCCCCGTTCCTTCTCCGCATGGACCGCCCGTCCCAGCCGTCGGCCCAGCAGCAGCCAACCGGCCAGCGCCCCGCTGGTGTTGAGGATGACGTCGTCGATGTCGAAGGTGCGCCCGGTGATCAGTGAGCCCTGGGCCAGCTCCACCAGCAGCATCGTGACGGCGGTCAGGGCCAGCACGCGCACGATGCCCCGCGCCCCCGGTGCCAGGACCGGGATCAGCAGTCCGAACGGCACCCCGAGCAGCAGGTTCCCGCCGATCTGCCGGACCGCCTCCCGTAGCGCGGGCTGCTCCAGGTAGGCCCTCAGCGACCGTCCCGGCCGGAGGTTGGTGTGGGTCAGTGCCGCGGAGGCGGGGGAGGGCTCCAGGGTGAGCCGGGCCAGGACGACGGCGAACGCCACCATGACGGCGAACGCGAGCAGCATGGCCGGCAGGCGCGCGGCGAGGGGCAGCGGGCGGCGCCGTGCGGGGGCCGGCGTGCGGGTGGTGCGGGGGCGTGGTGCAGTTCGCATGACGAGTCCTCCAGCCGTGGCCTTCCTCGGTCGGGGCGTCGGTTCCCGTGCGGTGCACGGGCTCGTGCTCAGGCGCCGTGGGTCACGTGCACCTCCTCGAAGCCCAGGGAACGCAGCAGGCCGCCGAGCATCTCGGTCGTGTTGGCCTCCGCCCGCTCGGTCAGCCCGCTGTCCTCGGCGGCCTCACCGATGTGCTGCACGGCGAGCCGCTGCACGGCCTGTTCGCTGTTGGGGTTGTCGGAGAACAGGTCGCCGAGCCGATCCAGCAGGCCGCGCTGCTTGGAGACGGCGTAGGAGCGGTCGGCGTCCAGGGCAGGCCTGCCGAGCTGCGCGTGGGGCAGCCGGATCGTGGCCGAGGTGCGTTCCTCGTCGACGGACACGTCGTCCTGGCCGATCCGGCCCAGGTCGACGTAGGCGTCCACCGTGCCGGCCCCGACGTAGAGGGTGCGGGTGCCGTGGATGGCGTCGGGCAGGTACTTCGCGTTCTTCTCCAGGTCCACGACGACCTGGAAGTTGCCCGACGCGGCGTCGTAGCGGCTCATGTCCTGGATCGACTCCAGCAGGGCGGGACCGGACCGGTCGCGGCTCTCGGTGCCGAACAGGTCCTTCAGGCCGGGCAGTAGGCTCCAGCGGATGCCGGCGAGGAACACGGCGAGCACCAGCACGAGCGCGGTCACCGCCTTGGCCCAGCCGGGCATCCGCCGTGGCAGGCGTCTGAGAGCATTCGTCATGGTGGCGGTCCTCCTTCCTGTTGTCCGGATGCCCCTCAAATCCCGTACCAGACCGGCAGGTTGGCCGATCTGTTTCCATGGCGGGGGCATGGGGGCGCACGGGGGGCGGGAAGCGCCGCTCATGCGGGCCAGGGAGGCGGGGGTGTACATGGACACGCGGCCGGTGCCCCGACCCGGGATGCCCGCACGCGGCGAACGGCGCCGGAGGGCCGGCCGGCCGCGGCCTGCCGGCCGTAGCCGCCGCGGTCGGAGTCGGGGGCAGGACCGCGGTCGGCGTCGGGCTCAGGGGCAGGCCCGGAGCCAGGGGCAGGGCACGGGCCGAGGCCGAGCGGGGGCGTCCGGCGCGCCCTCCTGGGCGACAGTCGCCGTGGCCCGTTCGAGCCTCTCCGACGCGGACGTCTCCGGCCCGACGGGTCCGACGGTCCTGCTCAAGGGGCAGGGGGGCGGACGTGCCGGGGAGAAGGCCGTCGCGGCACCGGGTGCCCGCCAGGAGGCCCGGGACGAACGCCCGTGGTGCCGGAGGCGCCGGTCACACCATGCCGGACGCGGCCTCCGGGCAGCCCAGCGCCGCCTCCACGGTGGGGTGCGGCGGCAGCAGGCGGGAGAGTCCCGTGAGCCGCAGCATCCGAAGCGTCAGCGGGTGCGTGCACACCAGGTGGAGTCGGCCCTTGCGGTCCAGCGTCCGGCTCCGGGCCCGGTACAGCAGGCGCAGCCCCGAGCAGTCGAAGAACTCGACCCCTGTCAGGTCGATCACGACGTGCGGACAGTCGCCCGCCGTCGCGGAGTCCAGATGCGGCGCGATCTCGGCCGCGGCGGCGATGTCGATCTCGCCCGCGAACTCCAGCACCGTGTAGCCGCGGTCGCGGCGGACGCGCAGATGCGGGGTGCGCGGTGCGGGATCGTGCTGCACGACGACATCGCCTCCAGCGGCTGGGGGGAGGGGTCTCCAACTGGGTTCCCCGCCCTGCAAGTTACCCTCGGGCGAATGTATTTGAGCATGTTCGATTGACATATGTCGTCGAATTGCGACTGACTTCTTTCGCATCGTGAGTGAAGTGATACGACACGGCGTGCCAGTGGGCCGGACCGCCGCGGTGAGCCACCTGCCCGCGTTCCCACGGAATCCGCGACACCCTGCACACCCGCCGCACCGTAGCCGGGCAGGGGAGTGGCGGCCTACGCCGACGACCTCGGCGCCCTCCGCATCGCCGAGCGGCACGGCCACAGGTCCCGGGCGGTCACTCCGCGGCATCCGCCGGGGCGCGGCGGCGCAGTTCGTGCGCCCGCAGGGCCAGTTGCATCTCGAACTGGGCGGACGGATCCGCGAGTCGGCGCCCGAACAGTTCCTCCAGGCGGCGCATCCGGTACCGCACCGTCTGCGGATGCACGGCGAGCCGGTCCGCGACCTCGTTGGCGTTGCGGCCACTGCCCAGCCACGCCAGCAGCGTCTCCGCGAGCCGCTCCCGCTGGGGTGGACGCACCTGCGCGAGCGGCCCCAGCCAGCGCTCCGCCATCGCGTCCACCAGCGCGTCGTCCCGCAGCAGCAGCAACGTCGACAGGTGGTCCCGGCAGCGAATCAGACCGGTGCTCGCGAGGACCCCCCGGCGCATCAGTCCGAGCGCCTCGGCCGCCCATCGCAGCGAGCGCGCCCCCTCGCGCAGGGGTACCGCAGGGCCCATCGCGGCGGGCAGCCCGTTCAGCGCCCCGGCCACGTCGCGGGCCCGCCCCGGCCCTTCCGGGTCGGGTACGACCAGCACGCCCGGCTGCATGTCGAACCGGGCGAGGAACTCCGGCGGCACGATCGGCCGCGCCACCGGCAGCGCCGCGCTGTCGATCGCCGCCACCGCCACCGCACGCGGCACCGGCCAGCGCGCCGTGTGGGCCAGGCCGGCGATGGCCTCCGCGGAGGCCGGCGGGTCCGCGGTCAGCAGGTCCACCAGCCGGGACCGGCGCTGCTGCAACTCGCCGGCGGCGTGCATCCGTGCCTCGGTGTAGCCCGCGGTCGTCGCCGCCGCCATCCTGTCCAGGTGGACGAACAGCGCCTCTCCGAACGCACCGAGCACGGTGCGCGGCAACAGCCCGGCGTCCACGAGGGCGTTGACCCGGCGCCAGGTCACGCGTGCGCCCAGCCGCAGCGCGGCCTGGAAGGAGTCCAGACTGCGTCCCTCCTCCGCCTCGCCGCGGCCGATCCGCTCGTACGTCGCCTTCACCGGCTCCCAGTCCGTGTCCGGCGTCGCCATCCGTTCCAGAAACCCCTGGAGCGCGTGGTCCACGCCCCGGTGCACCCCCTGCATGTACGTGTCGTCCGCCGGACGGGCGTACTCCGCGATCTCCGTGCGGATCGCCTCGACGACCTCCTCGGTGATGTCGGCGAAGTACGGTCTCAACTGCGCGTGGAGGCCGGGCGGAAGGGCCCGGAAGGGGCCCTCCGGCTCCTCGTCCACCGGTGCGGCTCTCATGGACACCATGCGACGATACCCGCGAGTAACTCACGGGGCTCATCGCGAACGGACAGTCGACCGGATGTTGTTTGTCACCGGGGGACAGACCGGCGTGTGCGACCGGGCGCGCGGCATGCCCTGCACACAACCCGCCGTGGACGGGGGAGACGGTCACACTGGGACCATGACGCCACCACCCGCCCGCACGGGGAAACAGCGCAGGCTCGACACCCTGCACCGCCTCGAACACGACGTCGACGCCTGGGTCGCCACCGCCGGCGAACACGGGGGCGCCCCCGAACTGATGCCGCTGCCGTTCGTCTGGGACGGTGCGGTCCTGCTGCTGGCCACCCGCGCCGACAGTCCGACCGGCCGGAACCTGCGCAGCACCGGAGCGGTCCGGCTCGCGGTCGGCGAGCCCCGGGACGTCGTGCTCGTGGAGGGCACCGCGACCGCCGTGCCGCCTGCCGATCTGCCCGAGGAGGACGCGGAGATCTTCGCGGGCAAGACCGGCTTCGACCCCCGTGAGGAAGCCGTACCCTTCCTGTACTTCCGCGTCCACCCGCACCGCATCCAGGCCTGGCGCGAGGCCGACGGGCCCGCCGGCCGGGAGCTGATGCGGGGCGCCAAATGGCTGGTGGCCGAGTGAATCCGGGGTAACCGCAAGGTCCGGGGCGGGAGTCGCCCCGCCCCGGACCCACCCGCGGAGGAGACATGGCACTGGTGACAGCAGGCGTCGTGGTGCTCGACTGTGCCGAGCCCGAGAAACTCGCCGAGTTCTCCAAGGAGTTCCTGGACGCCCAGGAGAAGGACACGACCGTCGACCACGTCGAGCTGACGGCCCCCGGAGGGATGCGGCTTGCGCTGCGCCGCGACGCCAACGCGACTCCGCCGAGCTGGCCCCGCCCCGAGAACTCCCTCCAGATCCATCTCGACTTCCTCGTCGAGGACCTGGACGCGGCCGAGCGCCGGGTCGTCGCACTGGGCGGCCTTCCCGTGGGCGCCAAGGGTGCCCCGGGCCCGCACGAGGAACGCAGCTTCGCCGACCCGGCCGGCCACTCCTTCACCCTCCGCCGCACCCCGCAGGCGGCGCCGAAGCGCGGCTGAGCCCGGGGGACCGAGGTACCCGGCACCGGGCGCGCACTGCGGCGCCGAGCCCCCGCTGCGACGGCTGCGGCCCGGAGCCCGCGGAGCCGGCGCGCGCTCCCACACCCGCGGCACCGGCCACCCCCGGGCATCGGCAGCCGGGGCGAGGCACCCCGGAACCCGGACGCAGGACCGGACGCCCCCGACCGGGGCCGGCTCCCGGGCCCGGCCTCGTACCACCGCGTCAGCTCCCCGGCCACCCGGCTGCCCGTTTCCCGGCCCCCGTCACCCGGCATCCGGGCACGCGCACCGCCCCGACGTGGGTGCTCAGTCCCGGCCGCCCTTGTCCTTGGCCGGCCAGACGCCCGTCGAGCGTGCGATGGCCTTCGCGCCCGTACGGTCCACCGCGCTGCGCACCACTGCGAAGATCGCGCCCTGGATCGCGGCGGCCAGCAGGATCTCCCCCCAGCCGCGGTCCGGGTCGAGCGCGTCGGGCGCGTCGTCCTCGTGCCGGACCGCCTTCCATGTCTTGCGGAAGGCGAGCCCGGCCAGCGCGCCGCCCGCCCAGCCGAGCATGAACCCGACGGGCTGGTAGGCGAGGGGGAGCTTTTTCCTCTTCTTGCCCACTGGAACTCCTCTTCCTGCGCTGGTGCCGCGGACGGTCTGCCCCGATCATGCCTGCCCGGGACCCGGAACCGCCTCATGCGCGGGGGCGGGGCCCGGCGGCGTGCCGTGCTCGCAGGTCCGTCCGCACAGCCTCTCGTGGCCGGAGGGTGTGCGCCCGTCCGCGCCATCCGGTCCCGGCAAAACCGCCCGAGTCGGATCGACGACGAGGCGCACCGAGGGGTGGAGGTCCCCCCTCCACGGGTCCGAAGGCGGCCGTGCGCCCGACCCCCGCCTCCTCCGGAAGGAGTCTCGGACACCATCCCGCGGCACCGAACACCCCTCCGGCTTCCGGTGGTTGCAGCCGAGACCGCCATGGCGGACGCCATCGAAGCGCACCGTCGCGGTGAGCGGCCGGGTACCGGCTTCGGCGATCGTCACCGCTCCCTCCTGAAGACGGCGTGTGCCGGGTCGGGTTCCCCGTTCACCGCCCGTCGCACGGTGTGAGCCGGATCGCCGAGGGCAGTCGGCCAAGGTGAGTGGGACGACGCACAGCCAGCAGCAGCGAAACAGGACCCCCGAGCGACGGGAGAGGGAGCCGGGCGACCGCCGGACACGGGTCACCGTCCTGGTGGCCCTCGGCGCCAATCTGGTGATCGCCGCCGCCAAGGCCGTGGGCGGTCTCCTCGCGCACTCGCCCGCGCTGCTGTCGGAGGCGGCCCACTCCGTCGCCGACAGTCTCAACGAGGTGTTCCTCCTGGCCGCGCTGCGCCGCAGCCGCCGCCCCGCCGACCGGCGCCACCCCTTCGGCTACGGCAAGGAACGGTTCTTCTGGTCGCTGCTCGCCGCCGTCGGGATCTTCGTCATGGGCGGCTGCTTCTCGTTCTACCAGGGCGTCACGGCCCTGCGCGGCGGCGCCGACGAGGACTTCAGCGGCTATGTCATCGGCCTGACCGTGCTCGGCGTCGCCTTCCTCGCCGAGGGGATCTCGCTGGTGAGGGCCCTGCACCAGGTGCGCCGCAGCGAAGGCAGCGGCGGGCTGCGCGACCCCGCCCTGCGCACCGTCGTCGCCGAGGACGGCACCGCGGTGTGCGGCGTCGCCCTCGCCGCCGTCGGTATGGCCCTGCACATGGTCACCGGGCAGGTGGCGTACGAGGCCGCCGCCTCGCTCGCCATCGGCGTGCTGCTCGTCTACGTCGCGTACCGACTGGGCCTGGAGGCCCGAGACCAGCTGATCGGAGTGGCGGCCGACCCGGAGGACGACGACAGGATCCGGTCGGTGCTCGGCGCCCAGCCGGAGATCGACAGTGTGGAGGCGCTGTTCACCATGAAGACCGGCATGGACAGTGCGCTGGTGGCCGCCCGCATCGACCTGGTGCCCGGGCTCGACAGCGAACAGGTCGAGGAAGTCGCCGTCCGCATCAAGAGGACCGTCTCGCACGCCGTGCCCGATGCTTCGGAGATCTTCCTCGACATCACCGACCGGGCGGCCCGGGAGTCGTACGAGAGCCCCGCCGCGACGGGGGAACGCGGCGGGGCCTGAGAGTCAAGTGCCCGGCACGCGGCGGTCCATGCACGCCGGGAACAGATTTTTCTATGCGGTTTTCACGTTCGTCACGCCGTTCCGGTCCCCGTTCCCCCTGGGCCGTCCCCGCGCCCGTCGGCTGTCGGCGCCCCGTTCCCCGCGTCCGGCCAGGCCTCCGGCTCCAGCACGAACACGGGGATCTCCCGGGACGTCCTCCTCCGGTAGTCGGCGTACTGGGGGAACGCGGCCACGGCCCGCTCCCACCACGCGTCCCTCTCGGCGCCCGTGACCTCCCGGGCGACGACGTCCTGCCGGTGCGGGCCGTCCTGCAGTTCGGCGCGGGAGTCGGCCTTGAGGTTGTGGTACCAGACCGGGTGCCGGGGCGCACCGCCCAGGGACGCGACCGCGGCGTAGCGGCCCTCGTGCTCCACCCGCATCACCGGGGTCTTGCGGATCTTCCCGCTCCGGGCACCCAGCGTCGTGACGATCACGACCGGCATCCCGGTGTTCTGCAGCGTGGTCCCCTCGGTGCCGCCGGAGCTCTCGTACAGCTCCACCTGCCTGCGCACCCACGGGGTCGGGCTCGGCTCGTACTCGCCGTGGAAGGGCATGGACATCCGTCCCCTCATGTCATGCCGCCCCGCCACCCGGCGGGGATCCGGCAACGATCACTCGATTCGCCACCGGTTCAACACGCTCCGCGCCGTGTTTCATCCACCCCGGTGGAAGCCGCCGTCCTTCGTCCGCCCAGCCGGGAGCCACCGCCACGCTTGTCCCGGTGTCCCGGTGTCCCGGTGTCCCGGTGTCCCGGTGTCCCGGTGTCCCGGTGTCCCGGTGTCCCGGTGTCCCGGTGTCCCGGTGTCGCGCAGGCGGGCCGGGGCGCGGGCCGGTATCCGGCGGGCGCCGGGTCTCCCCGGGCGGTGCCTTCGCGCCAGACCGGTCCCGCTCGGCCCCTGCCGCGATGCGTCCCGCCCCCGGTGCGGCGCCACGCCGGTGCGGTTCAGCGGCGCCGCCCCGGTGTGGTTCGGCCAGATCGGTGCCGTCGCCGATCTGGCCGAACTGCACATCGCCCCATAGGTGCCCAAGGCATCTAATGGCGAACGGAACGCACTCTTCCTCTGCGAGGTCTGCCATGACGGCGTCTTCCACCTCATCCGACCCTTCCAGCCCTTCCGCCTCGGCCACCGCTCCCGAGGCCCTTGCCGCGGAGCCGTCCGCTCCCGTCGCCTTCCCGCAGGACCGCACCTGCCCCTACCACCCGCCCGCCGCCTACGACCCGCTGCGCGCCACCCGGCCACTGGCCCGGATCACCCTCTTCGACGGCCGCCCCGCCTGGCTGGTCACCGGCCACGCGGCTGCCCGTGCACTGCTCGCCGACCCCCGTCTGTCGTCCGACCGCACCCGCCCCGGCTTCCCCGTGGCCACCGCCCGCTTCGGGTCGCCGCGCCGGCGCAGGACGGCCCTGCTGGGAGTGGACGACCCCGAGCACCACACCCAGCGCCGCATGCTCGCCCCCAGCTTCACCCTCAGGCGCGCCGCCGCCCTCAGGCCCGGCATCCGACGCGTCGTCGACGGGCGCCTCGACGCGATGATCGCCCAGGGCCCGCCCGCCGACCTGGTCGCCGCCTTCGCGCTGCCGGTGCCGTCGATGGTGATCTGCTCCCTGCTCGGTGTGCCCTACGCCGACCACGAGTTCTTCGAGGAGCAGTCCCGGCGGCTGCTGCGCGGTCCCTCGGTCGAGGACACGCTGGATGCGCGCGATCGGCTGGACGAGTACCTCGGCGGACTCATCGACCGCAAGCGCACGGGACCGTGCGGCGACGGCGTCCTCGACGACCTCGTCCGCGAGCGCTTGCGCGAGGGCGGCGTCGACCGGGACGAACTGGTCGCCCTGGCGGTCATCCTGCTGATCGCGGGGCACGAGACCACCGCGAACATGATTTCCCTGGGTACCTACACCCTCCTGCGGCACCCCGACCGGCTGGCCGAGCTGCGCGGTGACCCCGCGCTGGTCCCGGCGGCCGTGGAGGAACTGCTGCGGATGCTGTCGATCGCCGACGGTCTGCTGCGGCTGGCCACCGAGGACGTCGAGGTCGCCGGCACGGTGATCCGGGCCGGTGAAGGGGTGCTCTTCGCCACCTCGGTCGTCAACCGCGACGACACCGTCTACGCGGACCCGGACGCCTTGGACCTCCACCGCCCGGCCCGCCACCACGTGGCCTTCGGCTTCGGTGTCCACCAGTGCCTGGGCCAGAATCTGGCCCGCGCCGAACTGGAGATCGCCCTGCAGACCCTCTTCGCACGGCTGCCCGGCCTGCGGCTGGCGATCCCAGCCGACCGGATCCCCTTCAAGCCCGGCGACACGATCCAGGGGATGCTGGAACTCCCCGTGACCTGGTAAGAGGTTCCGCGCATGCACACCGGCACACGCATCGACATCGACCGGGACGTCTGCATCGGGGCGGGCCAGTGCGCCCTGACCGCTCCGGCCGTCTTCACCCAGGACGACGACGGGTACAGCACGCTGCGGCCGGGCCGGGAGGACGGCGGCCACGGCGACGCGATGGTGGGGGAGGCCGTCCGCGCCTGCCCGGTCGGGGCCATCACCCTGTCCCGGCAAGGAGGTTGACGGCCTCGTCTCGCGCACCCCGAGGTGCGGCGCCCACGGCCGTTCCGGGAAGCGGGGCCACCGCCCCGGGACGGTCGCGGTCGCCGTCCGCGCGGGCCCCGCGGCGCCCGACCGGAGCCCTCCTCGCGGAACCGGGCGGGCGCGGCCACGTCCCGCGGCCGGCCCCATGCGCGGCCGAGGCCTGCCGCGGGGATGCCCGGCGTCCCTCGCGAACAGGGCGGGGCGACGGGGCGCCGGCGTCGCCCGGGCCCGCCGCCCAGCACCGCCGACCCGCCGCCCCACGGGCCGAGCCGGCGCTCTCCGCGCAGGCCGGGCGCGGTGGCAACGCACCGCGGGGCATCGCAGGGCCTACGGGTGCGTGACACGCCCGCGCGACCTCAGCGGCTCCGGCTCAGCAGCACCCGTGCGGCCTCCCGCGCCTCCGCCGCGGGGTCCGTGCTGCCCGTGACGCCCGCCCTCACCATGGCGCCCTCGGCGAGCAGGAACAGCGGCCCGGTCAGCGCGGCGGGCAGCCCGGCATCCGCCACCAGGGCGCCGAGGTATCCGCGGAAGGCCTCCTTGTGCGCCCGCACCTGCGCCGCCACGGCCTCCGACGTCGCGCCCAGCTCGCCGTAGGCATTGATCCACGCGCACCCGCGGAAACCGTCCTCCCCGAACCACTCCCGCAGCCAGTCGTAGACCGCCAGGACGCGCTCCTGCGGCTCCGTGCGACCGTCCACGTACGCGGCGAGCCTGGCCCGCCATTGCACGTCGCGTCGCTCCAGACACGCCTCCACGAGTCGCTCCTTCGCCGGGAACACCTGATAGAGCCGCTTGAGCGAGACCCCCGAGGCGGCGCGGATGTCGTCCATGTCGACCGATTTCACCCCGCGCGCGTAGAACAGCCGCTCGGCGGCGTCCAGCGCCCGCTCGCGGGCGTCCGCGCCGTCCATGGACCACACTCCCTTGACCTGAGAACGAACGTTCTCCTAGTTGAGCGACCAGATGGAGAACGACCGTTCTCCGCTCCAACCGCCCCGCCCGACCGTCCCGTCCCCCGTTCCCGTCAGGAGCACCTCACGGCCGACCGCCCTCCCCTGCCCCCGTACACCCGCACGACCGCCGCGCAGAAGGTCCAGGCCGCCGAGGACGCCTGGAACACCCGCGACCCGCGGCGGGTCGCGCTCGCCTACTCCGAGGACTCGGTCTGGCGCAACCGCGACACCTTCCTCACCGGCCGCGACGAGATCGTCGCCTTCCTGACCGCGAAGTGGGCGCGCGAGCGCGAGTACGCCCTGCGCAAGGACCTGTGGGCCTTCGACGGCAACCGCATCGCGGTCCGCTTCCAGTACGAGTGCCGCGACGCGGACGGCCGGTGGTGGCGCGCCTACGGCAACGAACTGCGGGAGTTCGACGCGCAGGGACTGATGACCCGCCGCGAGGCCGGCATCGACGACGTGCCCATCGAGGTGTCCGAGCGCCGCATCCACGGACCGCGGCCCGACATCGAGCGGGGCCGCCTGCTCCCGCTTCAGTAGAGTGCGGCGGATGACCGAACGGACCGAACGCGCCGGGAGACCCTTCCTCTACGTCGTCGTCTGCGCGGCCGGCGCCGCCGACGGTGTCGGCGGGCTGATCACCGCCGCGCACGAACGCGGCTGGGAGGCCGGCGTCCTCGCCACCCCCACCGCCATGGAGGGCTTCTTCGACGCCGCCGAGGCCGAGGCGCTCACCGGTCGCCCCGTCCGCTCGGCCTGGCGCCGCCCCGGTGCCCCGCGGCCCTTCCCGCCCCCCGACGCCGTCGTGGTGGCCCCCGCCACCTTCAACACCGTCAACAAGTGGGCTCAGGGCCTGGCCGACACCCTGGCCGTGGCGACGCTGTGCGAGGCCTGCGGTCTCGGGGTCCCCGTCGCCGTCCTGCCGTGCGTGGCCGACGCCCTCGCCGGCCACCCCGCCTACCGCGAGAGCCTGGCCCGGCTGCGCGCGATGGGCGTCCGCTTCGGGGACCGCTACTCCGGCGAGCCCGACGAGCGGGGCGTCCGGCCGCGGTTCGGCTGGGAAAGGGCCTTGGACCTGGTCGCGCCGGGCTAGTGCCGCTGCTGTGAAGTCGGCGGGTCGTGCGGGGTTGTCCAGGGGCTTGTAGGTGGGTGTTCGGCTGGACACGAAGAGCGGGGCCCCGGTAGAACCGGCAGTCGACCAAGACAGCCGTTCACAAGGACCGGAGGTCCCATGGGCCGGGGGCACTCCGCGAAGCAGGGCGACCGGGGCGTGGGGCCGGGGGTGCGCCGACCCGTACCGAGCGCGACGAGCTGGTCCGGCTTCGCGAGGCGGCATCACGACGACCAGGCAGTGGCGAAGGCCCCGCAGGTCGCGGGCACGGCGCGCGGCTTTTCGGCGCCCGGCATCGCCCTGGGTGCCGTGTCGGCCGAGACATGGACGCCGTCGGTGCTTGATTTTGTCACGGGTGGGGTAGAACAGGATCCGAGTGCTCTCCGGTGACGGACGGGTACGTGCCACAGAGCAGCCGGGGGAGCCCCGGCGTTATTCGAAGGACATGCAGTATGGCCAGCGGCACCGTGAAGTGGTTCAACTCCGAAAAGGGCTTCGGCTTCATCGAGCAGGAGGGCGGCGGCCCTGACGTCTTCGCCCACTACTCCAACATCTCCGGCGGGGGATACCGCGAGCTGGTCGAGGGTGAGCACGTCACGTTCGACGTCACCCAGGGCCAGAAGGGCCCCCAGGCCGAGAACATCGTCCGCGGCTGACCCGAACGTCAGTACGCGGACACGCGAGGCATCCGACAGCCTCGGACTCGATCCCGTCGCGTGAAGAGGGGCCCGGCTGCGCCGGGCCCCTTTTTCTGGGTTTTCCGCATCATTCGGGTGTTCGACTCCGGGGCATGTGCGACAGCGGGGCGCTGAAGTACGCGTACGCAGGTCGAATTCCTTCTGCGTGGTCAGGAACGCCGGTGGGTGTCGGCCGCCGCGATCGTCCGGAATCCCAGCGCCGCCATGTGGCCGGCGTCCGCCCGTCCGCGCGCCCCGGCCGGGTCGCCGGGCGTTCGTTTCGCATTCCGGATCGCCGGAGGCGCCGGTGTTCGTTTCCGGTGCCACTCCGGCCCACCCGCCGGGGCAGAAGGACGATGTCCGGCAGACGGGCTGGTGCCGTAGGCCTCGCGGTACAGCGCCGCGAAGCGGCCGGCATGGGGGAAGCCCCAGCGTGCGGCGATCCCGGAGACCGTGGCGCCGCTCCGGGGCCGGCGGCCCGCAGCTCCTGGTGCGCGTGCGCGAGCCGCACACCGAGCAGGTGGGCCAGCAGGGTCGCACCCGGGTGCCGGCGGAACGCGTACTGCAGGGCCCGGACGGTGACGTGGGCCGCGTCGGCGATGTCGGCGACGGTGAGCGGCTGGTCGGCGTGGTCCTCGATGGGGGCGACGGCCCGCCGCAGGGTCACCGGGTGTGCGTCGCTCCGGTCCTGCGCCGTCGGATCGGTGTGCGCGGTGTTCGGGAAGGCGGCCAGCACGCTCGCCGCGAGGAGCTGGCCTCCGGTCGACAGGACCAGCGGACTCGTCGGCGGTCGCCGGATCGGCGAGGACGTGGTCGCGCAGACGCACGATGGCGCTCCGCAGCCGGTGGGCCGCCGCCGGCGAGTGCGGCCGGTGGCCGGTCGACCGCACGGGCTCCGGGGAGCGGGCCGGACCGGTGACGGCGACCTGGTCCAGCAGGCCCGGGTCCAGCATGGTGATGTTGTAGCGGGCGGTGCGGACCCGGCCCGCGTACGGCAGGTCCGGGGGAGCGAACAGGACCATGTCACCGGGGCCGAAGTCGTCCCGCACCCCCGGGAAGACGTGGTCCCGGATCGTTCCCTCGTGCACCATGCACAGGCAGATCCTCCCCAGGGGTGTCACCGCGTAGCTCATGTCGAAGCCCAGGTCGACCTCGTCGACGCTGACCGACGGCATGATGTCGCGGCGGATGCGCAGCCTGCCGCCCCGTGGCCCGCTGCTGCCGATCGTCATGCGGGCGTAGGCCCGGCACAGGAAGTCCTCCGTCGCCTCCAGGTCGTCGCTGTCGAACACCAGCGAGGTCATCACGTCACCGCCGGCCGGCATGGAAACCCCCCTCACGGCCCGGCCGGCACGGACACGAGGGTGACCGGGCCCGCCTTCGACGCCAACGCCCGCTCCCCGAGAGGCAAAGTCGCACCGGCGCGGAGCGCTCCCGTTCCTGCCGCCCGCCCCCGGACGGACGGCGCGGGCTCCCACCCCACCGCCGGGCAACGGCGCGGCCTCCCGGCGCCCCGCGCCGACCACCGCCGCAGCTTCGAGCACGCCCCGCCACATAGGCTCCCCAGCAACCGACAACGGCAGGAGCAGCAACGATGCAGTACGTGAAGCTCGGTTCGACCGGCCTGGACGTGTCGCGGATCTGTCTGGGCTGCATGACCTACGGCCTGCCCGACCGGGGCGCCCACGAGTGGACCCTCGACGAGGACGCCGCGCGGCCGCTGATCCGGCAGGCCCTTGAGGCCGGCATCACCTTCTTCGACACCGCCAACGTCTACTCCGACGGCACCAGCGAGGAGATCGTCGGCCGGGCCCTGCGCGACTTCGCCGACCGGGACGAGATCGTGCTGGCCACCAAGGTGCACGGCCGGATGAGGCCCGGTCCCAACGGCGGCGGCCTGTCCCGCAAGGCGATCATGACCGAGATCGACCACAGCCTCACCCGCCTGGGCACCGACCACGTCGACCTCTACCAGATCCACCGGTACGACCCGGACACTCCCGTCGAGGAGACCATGGAAGCCCTGCACGACCTGGTCAAGGCGGGCAAGGTGCGCTATATCGGGGCGAGTTCGATGTACGCCTGGCAGTTCTCCAAGATGCAGTACACGGCCGAGCGGCACGGCTGGACGACCTTCGTCTCCATGCAGAACCACTACAACCTCCTCTACCGCGAGGAGGAACGGGAGATGCTGCCGCTCTGCGCGGACCGGGGCGTCGGCGTCCTGCCCTGGAGCCCGCTGGCGCGCGGCCGTCTCACCCGGGACTGGGGAACGACCACCGGGCGCAGCGCCACCGACACCTTCGGCAGCACCCTCTATCCGGACAGCGACCGCGCGGTCGTCGAGGCGGTCACCGGGATCGCGCGGGAACGGGGTGTCCCGCGCGCCCAGGTCGCCCTCGCCTGGCTCCTGCACCAGCCCACGGTGACCGCACCGATCATCGGCGCGTCCAAGCCCCGGCACATCGAGGACGCGGTCGCGGCCGCCGAACTGCCGCTCGGCGACGAGGAGATCGAGTCGCTGCAGGAGCCGTACACCCCGCACCCGGTCTCCGGACACTGAGACCGGCTCCACTCCCTCCCGCGCGGCGCCTGCCGCAACCCGCGGGGCCGGCCGGCGAGGTGTGGTGGACCACCGGCCGGCCCCGGTGCCGCCCGCCCCGCGGGTCCGGGGCGGCCCGGCCCGGGACCCGGCCGACAGTGGGGCACCGCACCCGTGCATTCCGTGCCGCAATGCGCCATTGACGAACTGTCGAATTGCGCGGGAGGTCGCACAATGTGCAATTCCGCAAGATCCCTTGTTCCCCGTCACCGGCCTGTGCGAAGGTGTCCGCTGTCGGCGCGCAGACAACGATGTACCTGTCCCGCGAGTGCGAGGCCGCTCCCGTCCACCCCCCCCCACGCTTCACGAGAGCAGCCTCAGGCGGACGGCCGAGATGCCGAATCCCGTGCGGTGCCGTCGTCGACAGGATCGCGAAACCCCTTGGTACGGACTTCGTGCCGCATGCCCTCGGAGGAATACAGCCGTGAACACCGCCGGCCCGTCGAATTCCCCGACGCCCGGGCCCTTCGCCGACCCGGGCGAGGAGACCGACGCCCAGTTGAGCGCACGGCTGAAGCAGTGGACCGGTGCCACGCCCGCCCTCCATCCCGTCGGTGAACTCCTCGATCGGCACTGGGCCGCCGCCTTCGCCTACGCCCGGCTGTGCACCGAGGACGGCCGGGCCGCGGGCATGCTCACCACCGCCGCCTTCACCCGGCTGTTCGGGGAGGCCCTGCGGCAGGACGGGCCCAGTTCCGCCTGGCGGCCCCACCTGCTGGTCACCGTGCGCCGTATCGCAGCCGAATGGGACACCGACGGCCGCCGCGAACTCCTCCACCCCGCACTGCGCACACCCGACCACTCCGTGGAACGCGCCGCCGCCCGCCTGCTGCCGCCGCCCCACCGCCGTACCCTCTCCCGCGCCTTCCTGCGGCTGCCGCAGACCGCCCGCTGCGTCCTGTGGCACACCGAGGTCGAGGCCGAGCCGCCGACGGTGCCGGCCGTGCTGCTGGGCCTGGAGGAGGAGGACGTCGCCGTCGAGGTGCGCCGCGCGCTGGAGCGCCTGCGCGCCGAAGTGCTCCAGGTCCACCGGGAGTCGGCACCGGGTGAGGAGTGCCGGCACTACCTGCGTCTCCTCGACGCCTCCTACCGCCGCAGCCGCACGGTGACCGACCCCGACCTGCGCCGCCACCTCGACCGCTGCCGCCACTGCCGCTACACCGCCGACCAACTCGCCCAGTTCGGCGGCGATCTGGGCTTCACCCTGGCGGAGGCCGTCCTCGGCTGGGCGGCCCGCGACTATGTCGAGGCCAGGGCGGCGAACGCGGCCGGTGACCCGGACGGGCAGGCACCGCAGCCGGGTACGGCCGCCGCGGGAGACCTGCTCCGAGCCGCCGGGGTGGCCGAACCCTCCGCCGGTGACGCCCCCGCCCCCGGCGACCCTGACGACGCCGGGCACGCGCGCCCGGCCGGTGGTCCGCGGGGGCTCGGAGTCGTCGCCGGCCACGACCGCCCGGGCGGTGTCCGGACCGACGGCACCTCGGCGGCCGGTACCGGGCAAGCGGTCCCCATGGATCCCGGGCCGCTTCCGCCCCCTGCCGAGTCAGCCGCCCCCGGGGCACACTCGCGCTCCGGGGCCGCCCTCGCGGCCTCGCTCCGCAGGGCCGGGCGCGGCCGGTCCGCCGCGACCCGCGTCTCGGGGGCCCGGTCCCCGCGAGGGACGCGGCAGGCCGCCACGCGCGGCCCGGAGACCGGGCCGGGCGGCTCCCGCGCCGCGGCCCGCAGGGCGATGCACCGGGCGCGGGCGGTGCGGCGGCGCAATCTGGCGCTGGCCGTGCTGACCGTGACCGGCCTGATCGTCCTGCCGCTGGCGTTGTGGGCGACCGGCCCGGACGACGACGGCGACGGCACCGCGGCCGGAACCCCCGCCGCGACCCCGGGCACGGGCGGAGCGTCCACGGGCCCCTCGCGGATCGGCGCCCGCGAGCCGGGTGACGAGACGCTCACCGGGCAACTGCACACCCTCGGCTCCGGGCTGTGCGTCGATGTCGCCGGGGGCAAGGCCGTTCAGGGAGCCGAGACCCGTCTCGCCGTCTGCTCCGCGGCGGCGGCGCAGCGATGGTCGTACGAGCCGGACGGGCTGCTGCGCAATGTCGCCGCGCCCGACCTCTGCCTCGACTCCCACCTCGGCTATTCGGTGCGCCTGGCGCCGTGCGTCGACGCCACCCGGCCCGGCGGCACGGACATCCGCTACGACTTCACCGTCCAGGGCAATCTCGTACCCCGGGGGAAGCAGGACCTCGCCCTGGCCCCCGCCGCCACCGACGGCTCCGGCGCCCTGGTCCTGAAACTGCGCGTGCAGGACACCGCCCAGCGCTGGGTGATCGACGCCTCCGCCCCCGACCCGCAGATGAAGGTCGTCAACTGGGACGCCGCCTCCGACTCGGCCGGCCCGTTCGCCGGGTCCCCCGCACCCGCGAGGACGCCTGACCCGAGGCCCTCCCGCTCCGCGGTCCGGACTGCACCCCCGCAGCCGACCGGCTCCCCGGCCGCCGGAACCTGTACCGAACGGGCCTACGCCTGTCCGGACTCCGGCCGCACCACCGGGTCGGGTGGTTACGGCCACGGCGGTCACCGAACCGGCGGACGCAGCCGCTGAGCGCGGCCCCGGGACCGGCAGCCCCCGTCAGGGGCCGGTGCCGGGGCGGAACGTGGTCACGAACACCGAGGACGCGTTCCCGCCGACCGGCACTGCCCCGGCCGTCCACGGCACCTTCAGCGGCTCCCGTTCGTCGGGCGGTGTGACCAGCAACGCCGCCGGTGTCGCGGTGCGCGCCCCGCTGATCTGCGGATTGGAGTACCGCAGCCCGGCCCAGGCGCTGCCACCCGGCGCCAGGGTCACCGCGCGTGGGGTGGAGGCCGACTCCCGCAGGGGATCCGGGCCCAGCTGGTGCCCGGCGGCGTCGACGAAGGCGGCGCCCGGGAAGCCGTACACCGTGCAGGTCCGGGACGAGGTGTTGGTGAGCACCACGGGGAAGTTCTCCTGCCCGGCACCGGGGTCGTTGCGGCCCACGGAGGCGCTGAGTTCGGACGTGTGGCAGCGGCCGCCGTTCCCGGCGCGCGGGGTGGTGCCGCCGTCGGCGGGCTGCCGGGTGCCGGGCGAGCCCGGCGCCGGCTGCGGACCGCCCGCCGCGTCGGCTGTCGCCGGGGTGCTCGCCGTGGTGCCGGAGGCGGCCTGCGCGGACGGGCCCGGAGATCCTGACGCGGCTCCACCACCGCCGCAGCCGGACAGCAGTGCGGGCACGGCGCAGGCGCTCACGACGGCGGTCATCGAACGCATCGAACGCTTCGCACGAGGCATACCCGACGTGTGCCCCGTGGCACGGCGCCGATGCGCTCGCGCCCGTCGCCGGCGTCGCCGCGAGCGGACCGCACGAGCCGGCCGCGCGCCCGCCCACCGCAGACCCCGCGCCGCGGCCGGTGCCGCGACCGGGAGGGTTCACGGCTCACGGGAACTTTCCCGGTCGCGGCACTACCGCTCCTCCAGCAGGCCCAGTTCGGCCCAGATCGTCTTGCCCTCGGTGGTGTGCCGGCTGCCCCAGCGCTGAGTGAGCTGGGCGACCAGCAGCAGCCCCCGGCCGCCCTCGTCCCAGGTCTTCGCCCGGCGCAGGTGCGGTGCGGTGTGGCTGGTGTCGGACACCTCGCAGATCAGCGTCGACGCGTCGTGGATGAGGCGCAGCCGGATGGGCTGTGCCCCGTACCGGATGGCGTTGGTGACCAGCTCGCTCACCACGAGTTCGGCGGTGAAGGACGTCCCCAGCAGGTGCCAGGTCTCCAGCTGGTCCACCACCTGCTTGCGGATCGGGGCGACCAGCGAGGGGTCGGCCGGGATGTCCCAGGTGGCCACCTGGGAGGCGGGCAGGCCCTGGGTACGGGCCAGCAGCAGGGCCACGTCGTCGGCGGCGCCGCCCGCCGGCAGCAGCGCGCGCAGGATCCGGTCGCAGGCCTCCTCCAGGAGGCCCGCGCCGCCCGCGAGCGCGTCGCACAGCCGGCGGAACCCCGCGTCCGCGTCCCCCTCACCGGCCTCGATCAGGCCGTCCGTGTAGAAGGCCAGCACACTGCCCTCGGGAACGTGCAGCTCGGTGTTCTCGAAGGGCAGCCCGCCCATGCCCAGTGGGGGACCGGCCGGTACCGTCACCCGGTGGGGCCGACCGCCCGGCGGGAGCAGGACGGGCGGGGCGTGACCGGCGCGGGCGACGGTGAAACGCCGCGACACGGGGTCGTACACGGCGTACAGGCACGTGGCGCCCACCTCCCCGGGGCTGCCCTGGTCGCCGGCCTCCTCCGACAGCCGTACCACCAGGTCGTCGAGGTGGGTGAGCAGTTCGTCGGGGGCCAGGTCGATGTCGGCGAGGGTGCGCACGGCCGTGCGCAGGCGCCCCATCGTCGCCGAGGCCTGCACACCCTCACCGACGACGTCCCCGACCACCATGGCGACGCGCATCCCCGACAGTGGGATCACGTCGAACCAGTCGCCGCCCACGCCGGAGCGCGTCGCCGGAAGGTAGCGGGACGCCGCCTGCACGGCCGCGGTGCGCGGCAGGCCGTGCGGCAGCAGGCTGCGCTGGAGGGCCAGGGCCGTGTCGCGCTCGCGGGAGTAACGGCGTGCGTTGTCGATGCACACGGCGGCCCGTGCGGTCACCTCCTGGGCCAGCAGCATGTCGTCCGGGGTGAACGGATCCGGTCGCCGGAACCGGGTGAGGACCGCCACCCCGAGGGTGGTGCCGCGGGCCCGGATCGGCACGGACATCGTGGTGTGGACGCCGTGCTCCTGCGCCCGGGCGACGCGCTCCGGGTCCCAGGCCAGCCACGGTTGCAGGGTGCCCGCGGCGGCCGAGGCGATGATGCTGCGGCCCTGGACGAGCGAGTCGGCCTGCGGGGACCCCATCGGGTAGTCCTGCACGTCACCGGGCTTGGCCGCGGCCTCGGGCGTACCCGGGGTCACCGACCGGTGGGCGACGCGGCGCAGCCCGATGGGCGCGACGAGCGCTGCCGGGGGTTCGACGGACGGGCCGGTAACGTCCAGCAGGTCGACGCTGACGAGGTCGGCGAGCGCGGGTACGCAGACATCGGCCAGCTCCTGAGCCGTACGGGTGACGTCGAGGGTCGTGCCGATGCGCACGCTGGCCTCGTTGACCAGCTGGAGCCGCTCGCGGGCCAGATGGTGCTCGGTGAAGTCGTGCGCCGCCAGGCTCACACCCCGCACCCGGCCCTCTGCGTCCCGCACCGGTGCCATCCGGGCCAGCCAGGCGTGCGCCCGGGGCTCGCCGCCGGCCCGTGCATACACCTCCACGTCCTGCGGCACGCCGGTGTCCAGGACCTCGCGCAGATGCCGCTGCATCTCCTCGCTCTGCGGTGTCCCGCCGATCTCGGCCGGGGTCAGCCCCCGCAGGCGGTCCCCGGGCAGCCCGGCCACCGCGGCCATGGCGTCGTTCATCCGCCGCAGCCGCAGGCGGTCGTCGTACACGGCGACGGCGCAGGGCGACTGCATCAGTCCCGCCACGGCCAGCGGGTCGTCGGGGTCGTCGGGGTCGCCCGGGTCCAGCGGCGTGACGACCAGCCAGTGGCCCGGGCGGTCGTCCTGAGCGGCGACGTGGTGGGCGAGCAGCCACACCGACACGGTGTGCCCGTCGCGGTGGCGCAGCGCCAGCGTTCCGTTCCAGCGCGGACCCGCGGGGGCGGGGCCCGGCGGCACCAAGGACACCAGCCGCGCGGCGGGTCGTCCCACGACGTCGTCCGCGGTCCAGCCGAGCAGGCGTCGGGCGCCGGCGCTCCAGCCGGTCAGTGTGCCGTTCTCGGCGATCACAGCCCGTGCCGTCGCGGCGTCGTCGAACGGGTCGTCCGGGCTCATCGGCGCCACTCCATCGCGCACACTCACAGTGAACAGATGTTGCACGTGGGCTCCAGAGTAGTGCGTCCGCGTGCCGCACGGACGGGAACCCGGGCTCGTGCCGGACCGGCCGGGGCACACCGGGGCACGACAGGCCCGCTGGTCGGGACCGCAGACGACCCCGGGGAAGGTGCGGTGGGGCCGACCGGGTGGGCCCGGACCCGCCGGGCCCGCCGCCGCCCTCGGCCGGTCGCGCTCCGCCGGCAGGGGGGAGGGCCGGAGGCCGTGGACGCCGGACCCCGCACGCGGTCCGGCGTCGGGACGGCCCGCCGTCCGGGAGGGTGATCCCCGGCCGGCCGCTCCCGCATGGGGCCACCGCCCGCCGGTACCGTTGCCGCGCCTTGCTGACCTGCTGGTATTTACTGGTAAGTACCCGCACGGTACCGTGAGGACATGCCAGCTCTGAATGTGGAGTTCAGTGATCGTGAACTGGAGGACCTCCGGGCGATCGCCAAGGAGCGCGGTACGTCGATGAAGGCGCTGGTGCGGGAGGCCGCCGCCGCCGACATCGCCCGCCACCGCGCGCTCCAGGAGGGTGCGGAGGCCTTCCGCCAGTTCTTCGCCTCGCACGCCGACGAGTTCGCCGCCGCCTTCCCCGACGACGAGCCGTCTCCCCAGGGCGCGGGGCGGGTCGGCTGACCGATGCCACCCGTCCTCCACATCGACGTCCCCTGGCTGCTCCAGCGCCACGAGGAAGTGCTGCCGGAACAGCCCACCATCAACGACTTCTCCGCCCTCGTCGCCGCCGTGGCCAGACACCGGGTCGACCCGCCCCGCCTCGGAGTGGACTCCGACCCCGCCTGGCGCGCCGCCGCGCTCCTGCACACCCTCGCCCTGCTCAAGCCGCTTCCCTCGGCCAACGCCCGTTTCGCCTGTGCCACGGCCGTGGCCTACATGTACGTCAGCGGGGCCGGCATCGACCCGCCCTACGGGGCACTCGTCGACCTCGCCCGCGATCTGATGTCCGGCAAGGCGGACGTCTACGGTGCCGCGGACCGGCTGCGGTCCTGGCAGATCTGACACCGGGGCGCGGGGGCGGTCCCTCCGGTCCGGCACCGGGGCGCGGGGAGAGCCTCCTCCGGGCCGCCGGCCGAGGGCGGGAGGAACAGGGCCGGCGGCCGTTTCGCGCAGGAGTGCCGCCGTCCTGCGCGGGGCCTCCGAGGAAGGGCCGGTTCCAGTGCACTGCGCCCCGCCCGGTGCCGGGAGCGTGCGCGTCGCCCCGGTGTGTGCGCGTGATTCACACGGGGCGCATGAAGAAGCGAATGCCCGTGCGACCGGTGAGAGTTGGCGCGGCTTTCTGACTTTCTTTCAATGGGCCGGAAGTTGCCCGGGCGTCTTGTTGTGTACGAGTGGGGTGTGCGACGCTGCGCATTCGCCTCGCACCCGCGCCAAAAGGTACGCACCAAAAGGAAACAGCCCGTGCCAACCCCCCACTTGCCCCGCCCCGTGTATCCGCCTCCGGGTGGAGGCCCGGAGGAATCCGACGAGTCGCTCGCCGTCCGGATGCGCGGCGGAACCGACGACGAGGTGGCCCAGTCCACGGCCCTGCTCGTCGCGCGTCATTGGCGGCCCGTGCACACCTATGCCGTCATCTGCCTCGCCTCCTCGGCGGACGTCGCCGCCATGGCCACCGCCGCCGCCTTCCACCAGGTCTTCGACCGCCTCACGCTGGGCGAGAGCGGTGCCGCACTGCGTCCCCGCCTGCTGGTGGCCGTGCGTGACATCGTGCGCCGATGGGCCGCCGCCGACCGAATGACCGAAGTGCTGCCGCAGTTGCTCAAACCCGCCGGCGGGCGGGGTATGCGTGCCGCCAAGTACATGACATCCGAAAATCGGCAGTTGACCGAAGAGGCATTCACGGTCCTTCCCGCTCACTTCCAGTGCCTGTTGTGGCATACCGAGGTCGAAGGTGAACCCATATCGGTCCCAGCCGCGTTGCTGGGCCTGGATGCCGTCTCCGCCGGATCACTCCTCGAACAGGCGCGGGAAAAACTCCGCGAAGGCTGCGTCACTGCCCACAGGGAACGCGCGCCCAGCAAGGACTGCCGTTTCTACAACCGCCTTCTCGACGTCCCCATCCGTCGAGGCAAGGCCCTGCTGCCCGACGTGCAGGAGCATCTGGACCAGTGTCGTTACTGCCGGGCCGCGGCCGAGCAACTGGGTCGTTTCGACGGCCGGTTGGGGGAACTGCTCGCGGAGGCGGTGCTCGGCTGGGGCGCCCGCCGTTACCTCGACTCCCGGCCGGGGCGGGCCCGGCCGCAGTCCACCCGGCGGGGCGCCGCCCGGCACCGGGGCGGCTCCCCGGACGGCACGCGCCGCCGACTGCTGGACCGCATCCCGGCACCCGGCCGCCGCACCCCCAGTGCGCCGCGCGTCCTGCTCACCGGTGTCGGCCTCGCCTCCGCCGGAGTGCTCACCAGCCTGCTCGTCGCCGGTGTGTGGACGGGCCAGGGCACCGGTGCCGACCCGGCGGCCTCCACCACCGTCACCGGCGGCAACGGCGGCGAGGGAACCCTGGCCCCGCCCGTCTCGACGCCGCCTCCCGCCTCCCGGCAGACCCGGCTGCGCAACGCCGCAGCCGACCTGTGCCTCGACGTCCGCGGGCGGGCCGCGGCGGGCGCGGCGACGCAACTGGCGGTGTGCTCGTCGGCGTCGACCCAGCAGTGGTCGTACGAGAGCGACGGACTGCTGCGGAGTGCGGCCGATCCGCAGCTGTGCCTCGACTCGCACGCCGACGCCGGGGTCGTCATCCTCGGCCGGTGCGCCGACCAGGCCGACCCGCGCGCCGACGACATCCGCTACGACCGCACCGCGCGGGGTGAGTTCCTGCCCCGCTGGGACCGCGCGCTCGCACTCGCCGCCACCACCGGTGACGCCGGCGCCGACATCGTCGTCAGGGTCCGCGACGGCTCCACCGCGCAGACCTGGCCGACCGACGCGCCGGCAGGTTCCTCGTAGTCGGCCGGGCCGGTCAGGCCGGCTCCTCGGCGAGGTCGGACGCGCCGAGGCCGGCCGGGCCGGAGTGCCCGGACAGCGCCAGGGTCAGGTCGAACTCGGCGAGCAGGCACCGGATGACGTGATCGACACCGGCCTGCCCGTCCAGACCCAGCCCGTACGCGTACGGCCGCCCCAGCAGGACCGCCCGTGCGCCGAGGGCGAGCGCCTTGAAGACGTCGGCGCCGGTGCGGATCCCGCTGTCGAACAGCACCGTGAGCCGGTCGCCGACCGCCCGCGCCACCTGCGGCAGGGCGTCGGCCGCGGCGATCGCCCCGGCCACCTGCCGGCCGCCGTGGTTGGACACCACCACCCCGTCCATCCCGGCGTCGGCGGCGCGCCGGGCGTCGTCCGGATGCAGGATGCCCTTCAGGACGATCGGCCCGTCCCAGTGCTCCCGCAGGAACGCCAGGTCCGGCCAGGTCTTGGCAGGGTCGGCGAACATGCCGACGAAGTGCATGACGGCCGCGTTCGGGTCCTCGTCCACGGGCTTGGCCAGGCCTGCCCGGAAAGCCGGGTCGGTGAAGTAGTTGGCGGTGCCCACCCCGTGCAGGAACGGCAGGTAGGCCTGGTCCAGGTCGCGCGGACGCCAGGACAGCAGCGGCGTGTCGAGCGTGACGACGAGGACGGAGTAGCCGCTCGCCCGCGCCCGGCCGAGGAAGCTGCGGGCCACCTCCGGATCCTTGGGCCAGTACAGCTGGAACCAGCGTTCGGCATCCCCCGTCGCCTCCGCCACCTGCTCCATGGGGGTGCTGGAGGCGGAGGAGAGGATGTACGGCACACCGCGCGCGGCGGCGGCCCGGGCCGCCGCGCCCTCCGCCTCCGGATGCATGATCGACAGCACGCCGACCGGCGCCAGCGCCAGTGGCGCCGGCAGCCGACGACCCAGCACCTCCACCGACAGATCCCTCTCGTGCACGTCCCGCAACATGCGTGGCACGATCCGGCGGCGGTCCAGCGCGGCCCGGTTGGCGCGGGCCGTGCTGCCGTCACCCGCGCTGCCCGCCACGTAGCCGAACGGGCCCGGGCCCAGCCGCTGCTCGGTGACCTCCTCCAGCCGCGTCAGGTCGGTGGGCAGCCGGGGTACGGCACCCGTCGTCCCGTTCAGATAGATCTCGTACTGGAAGTCCGCCCAGTGCCCGGCCATGCGCCGTACCGCCTCTCGCCGTCGAGTCCGCGCTGCACCCGCACCATACCGACCGGTTGGGCCGGATGGCCGGGATCGGGACGCCAGGACGCCGAGGGTGCCGGAGCCCGTCAGGTCGTGCGGACGCCGGGGGCCGCCCGCGCCCCTGCCCGTCACCCGTCACCTGACCTCGGGCAGGGGCCGGCCGGGCCCGGCACGCACGGCGGTTGCCGGTCTCGCCGGGTGGGCGTGGCGGCTGCGCCGCCGTCCCCTCCCGGCCGGGGCGCCCCCCCCGGGAGGCGTCGTCGGGTGCAGCCGGCCGCGCCGGGCGCCGCTCACGGGCGCGGCCCCGGCTCCGGCCGACCGCCCTGCGTCACTCCTCGCCGGTCGGTGTGTCCGGCGACGCGGTGTCCGGTCCCTGCGCCCGCACCCGCTGCACGTGCTCCAGCGACTCCCGCAGTTCGGTCAGCCAGTCGTCGGTGTGGCGCTGCACCAGCCGGACGCACCAGGCCAGGGCGTCGCTGCGGCTGCGTGCCACGCCGCCGGCGATCAGGGTGTCCAGCACCTGGCGCTCCGGCTGCCGCAGCCGGGTCATCACGGGCGCCGCCACATGCGTGAACAACGCCCGTTCACCGTCGCACTCCACTCCCCAGGAGACCTTGCGGCCGAAGCGGTGCTCGGCGTCCCGCGCCACCGCGATGCGGGCCTCGCGGGTCCGCTCGCGGAACTCCTGCACCCGGCCCTCGACCGCCGCAGCGCGCTCGGCCGCGGTGGCCTGCGCCCGCAGGCGCGGCCCGGTGATGCGGCCGACCACGGTGATCTCCTCGCGGTCGACCGTGACCTCGGTCAGTTCTTCGAACAGGTCGTCCGGCAGCCGGCCCGTGAACCAGCCGCGCAGCTTCTCACGTTGCTCTGCCGTAATCATGTAATGACGATTACTCCGTTCGAACATGAACACAAGGGGCTGCACAGGAGTCCGCCGAGAGCGGAAGCGGAATGTTTCCGGACGATTAACGAGCACGTGCAATCCGGCCATGCGGCCGGTCTCGCATCCCCCCAGAGGCCTGGTTCCGGGGTCGACGCGTTCGAATTCCGTGACTTCACGCCACTGATTCAATACGCAAGGTTACTGAAACCCATGGGGTCGATGTGTGTTTCGACGGAGGACTCGGCAGACTCGCGCTCGCCGCCGCGGCACCCACCGGGCCGCGGTCGGCGCCCCCGACAACTGAGCGGAAGGATGCACACAATGCGTTACACCGCGCGCTGGGCAGCGACCCTCGGCCTCGCGGCCACAGCCGCCTGCTGGCCCCTCGCCCAGGCCGCCCTGGCCGCGCCCGCCTCCCTCTACGCCCCGTCCGCCCTGGTGCTCACCGTCGGCCACGGCCAGCGGGCCGCGGACGTCAACCCGGAGCGCGCGGTGACGCTGTCCTGCGCGCCGACGTCGACCGGCACCCATCCCGTCCCCGCCATGGCCTGCGCCGAACTGCGCGCCGCGGACGGAGACCTCGGGGCTCTGGAGACCCGGGACGACGTGATGTGCACCAAGGAGTACAACCCCGTCGTCGTCACCGTCGAGGGCGTCTGGCAGGGCCAGCGCGTCGCCTACGAGCGCACCTTCGCCAACGAGTGCGTGAAGAACGCCTACGGAAACAGCGTCTTCGCGTTCTGAGACCGGGGTCGTGCGGTTCCCGTGACCTTTGCGAGGCTTGCAGATGGGGAGTGCGAGCCCATTTCACGGGAGCCGGGCGATCTCGCACCGGGGGTCGGCCGGGCGGAGTGGGGCCGCCCGTCCGACCCCCGGAATCATTTGTCCCGCCCGACAGGGCGAGAGGCGGGCCGACCGGCCCGCCCGGGCCCGCCTCTGTCGAACGGCCGGTCGGCGAGCAGCGCGTGGATCGCCACCCGCAGCCGTCCACCGCGCCCCCGGCCGGCGGCGCCGCACTGCGCGGGGGCCGCGGGCCGGAACCGCGGAAGGACTCCGCGGACCCCGGATCGGCCCGCTGGGCCGCCCGGGAATCGCGAGCGCGGCGTCCCGTACACCGGCCACCGAAGCGGCCGGCCGCGGCGATGTCCCTCCCCGCCCGCCGCGACCATCGCCAAGGCCCGTCGGCCCCGACGCGGGCGCAGCCCCTCGACGGCCCGCCGGGGACGGGGACCGCGCCCCCGGATGACGCGGCGCGAAGCCTCCCGGTCCGGTGCGGCACGGCACGAGTGCCGACCTTCGGGCCGATGCCCCGGAAGACCGATGCGTCATCGACCCGGCTCGCGGTACGCACCCACGACCGGCTGATGCGACTCGACGATTCCCCTGCTCCGCTCCGCAGCGGCGCCATCGACATCGGCAACCAAGGGGTCGGCTCCGCAAATCCTTCGGGGGTCGACTGCGGAACCTGTGTCGTGTGTCGTGCGGGGTCAGATGCCGGGGGCGGTGAGGTAGAGGCCGCCGGCGCGGTCGAGGGCGTGTTCAGAGGTGCCGGCGAAGCCGCTGGTGGGCAGGATGGCGTCTTGGTACTCAATGCTGCTCGCGAGGTGGAGGGCGAGGCCCCAGGTACCGGCGGACCTGCCGTGGCGCGGACGCATCTGTTCGCCGTCGTTCGATCGAGGCGTTCGACAGCGAACCCGGTCGTTCAGGCTTCCTCGTCAGCGAACCTGGTCGCTCTTCGGCCCGATGCCTTTGACCCTGGTCGGAGTTCCGTCCGGGGCGAACGAGTGGTGGAAGGTGAAGGCGTGCGGCGCGGAGCCGCGGCCGTGGAGGTGTTCCAGCCTGGAAACCCCGTCCTGCCAGGTGGGTATCACGCCGTCGGAGACCCACCAGAACACGTGACTCGGGTGTCCTGTCCTCTCGAACCAGTCGTGACGCCTGTTCAGCGCCTCACGGTGCAGACCGGTGTAGATGGCGTCGAAGGCGGGGCGCAGGTCGGTCCAGAGCGAGAGGGTCGTGGCCAGGGCGGTGGTTTCCACCGTATGGCCCTTGCCGTACCAGTTCGGTACGGCGAACTCGCCCCATGCACCCCAGTGCAGTTCGAAGTGTGTGCCCCGGTCGCCGTCTGCCGCTTCAGCATGAGCGAGGTGTCCGGGGTGCTGGCTGATCTTCCGGTAGATGGCCTCGCCGCTGTCGTGGAGTTCGCGCGTGAGAGGCGCGGGATCGGCGAGAGGTGACTTCAGGACGCCGAATGTGTACAGCGCAAGATGGGGCATGCGTCTCTCCCTGATGGGGGGTGCCTGGGTGGATCCGCGGGTGGCTCAGCCCGCAGGAACTCTTGTGCGACCGTGGGCGATCGCCGAAGACCAGGTGAAGGTAGCCGCCCCTGCGGGCCATGTCGAAGTTGCGTCTTCCCTGTCCAGGTGGCCTCTTGCACCGGTCATCGCGGGAGCTGGGCGGACCCGCCACGGCGCGGTCCCGCACCGCCCCGCGGGCGCGCTGGGAGCCCGGGCGGCGTCCGGCGTCCGGCGGGACGTGTGGCCTGCTCTCCGGCAACCGCCGCGGACGACCGTGCCGCGTCGGGCCGGCAGTCCGCGCACACGGCATGTTGCGGGCACGGCAGCTGTGCAGATCCCTGACCGGCGGTGACCCCGTTGGGCAATCGCTGTGCAGATTTCCTGAAGCCGGGATTCCGGCCGGCTGTCCGAACCCGGTGCGATCGATCAGGAACGTGCCGTTCGCCGCGAGGTCCTGTACGGCGATCGGGGGGGGGCGACCG
This sequence comes from Streptomyces actuosus, assembly GCF_016921115.1. Classification (GTDB taxonomy): domain Bacteria; phylum Actinomycetota; class Actinomycetes; order Streptomycetales; family Streptomycetaceae; genus Streptomyces; species Streptomyces actuosus_A. The sequence continues at coordinate 154,378 of NZ_JAFFZS010000001.1, read as the reverse complement.
GACCCGGCGCTCCGGCCGCCTCCGTACGGGCCCAGGACGGCGGGACCCTGCCGCGGTCTCCGGCCGGCGGCCACCGCGGACCGCCGGCGACGACGCGGGGGAGTGCGGCGGGCTCACCTCGCGGTGCGGTCGGAGGCGCCGAGTCCCCGCCGCCGTGCGGGCCGTGACCGGCAGGGCCATGCGGATCCGGCCCGCACGGGGTGGCCGGGCTCGGCGGCTCAGCCCAGCAGGGCGTAGACCGTGGTCGCGTGCGCCGCGAGGTCACCCGACGCCTCGTCCGTGAGCGTGATGTCGGCGAACGCCGTCCGCCGGCCCAACTTCGTCAGGACCGCCTGGATCAGGACATCCGAACCCGTCACCGCGCGCTGGAACGACGTGGACTGCTGAACGGTCGTCATCGGCACGAAGGCGCCCCGCGCCGCGCTGACGGCGATCACGGTCGCCGTGTCCGCGGCGGCCATCAGAGCCTGCCCCGACAGCGCCCCGCCCTCCCGTGCCAGTCGGTCCGACCAGGGAAGACGCAGCAACGCCCGTTCGGAGCCCACGGCTTGCACGGACAGCCCCAGATCGAGCACCCAGGGGGCGAAGTTGTCGGCGAGGATCCTGTCGGCTTCAGCAGTGGTCATCGTCATATGGGGGATTGTTCCCCGGGGTTGGCCGCGACGCTCGCTTCCTGGCCGAATCGGCGTCCCGGCCGGTCGTCCGCCGGACCGAGGTGAACGCCCCGACCGGCCCGTGCGTACCTCCAGCCATCCAGGCGCCGCCGAACACCGGCTGCCGGCCGGCAGTACGGACCGCGTTCCGCAGGAGGTAGAGAAGTTGAGTCACAAGCGAATTCCGAAGCGCAAAGCCGCGATGGCGGTGGGCGGTGCGGCGGCACTCGGTGCGGCGGCGATCCTGCTGCCCAACGCCCACGCCTCCCAGGACGGCGGCTCCGCCGCCTCCACCGCGCCCAGGACGCTGAAGTCCGCAGACGCCTCGGACCTCGCCGGACAACTGGCGAATCTGCTCGGCGACACGTTCGCCGGCTCCTACTACGACGCCGTCCGGCAGCAACTCGTCGTCAACGTCGTGCCGGGCGACAACAACAACGTCGTCGTCCAGGCGCAGAAGGCGGGCGCGGCCGTCCGCGAGGTCGACAACAGCCTCGCCGAACTGAAGTCCGCGGCGCAGACCTTGCGGAGCAAGGCCACCATGCCGGGCACCGCCTGGGCCGTGGACCCGCGCACGGACAAGATTCTCGTCACCGCCGACAGCACCGTCACCGGCGAGAAGTGGAACAGACTCTCGTCGACCGTGCGGAGCCTCGGTTCGGACATGGCGACGCTGAAGAGGTCGGCGGGTACCTTCAAGACCTTCGTCTCCGGCGGCGACGCCGTCTTCGGCGGCGGCGCCCGCTGCTCGCTCGGCTTCAACGTCACCGCGTCCGACGGATCGCCCGCGTTTCTGACGGCGGGTCACTGCGGTGTCGCCGCCGAGCAGTGGTCCGACTCCGCCAACGGGCAGCCGGTCGCCACCGTCGATCAGGCGGTCTTCCCCGGAAACGGCGACTTCGCGCTGGTGAAGTACGACGATCCGGCCACCCAGGCGCCGAGCGAGGTGAACATCGGCGGTGGGCGGACGGTCGCGATCAGCCGGGCCGCCGACGCGACCGTCGGCCAGCAGGTCTTCCGGATGGGCAGCACCACCGGCCTGAACAACGGTCAGGTCCTCGGCCTCGACGCCACCGTCAACTACCCGGAGGGCACCGTCACCGGCCTCATCCAGACGAACGTGTGCGCCGAGCCCGGCGACAGTGGCGGCTCGCTGTTCACTCAGGACGGCCTGGCCGTCGGCCTGACTTCCGGCGGCAGCGGGGACTGCACCGCGGGCGGCGAGACGTTCTTCCAGCCGGTCACCACGGCCCTGCAGGCGACCGGCGCGACGCTCGGCGCCGGAGGCCAGGGTCAGAGCCAGGACCCGGGTGCGGGCCAGGGACAAGGCCAGGGCCAGGGACAAGGCCAGGGCCAGGGACAAGGCCAGAGCCAAGGCCAGAGCCAAGGCCAGAGCCAAGGCCAGGGCCAGGGGCGCAAGCAGGGACAGGGCGCGGGTCGGGCCGAGACCGGTGACCGGTCCGGCGCCGGAGCGGACGACGAGGGCGGTTCCGACCTGGTCGAGACCCGCTGACCAGGCCCCGGCGGTTCCGGCCGGCAGGGGAGCGGTCCGGCCTTCCGGCGGGAGGGCCGGACCCTCGACCCACGCGCCCCCACCCTCCCGGAACCCCCGGTGCCCCCTCACCCCCGCCCCTCCCGCACCCTCACAGCCCCCGCACCCCTCCAGTCCGCAGCGCGACGCCCCCGGCGACTCCCCCTCAGGCGTCGCGCTGCACTCCGTCGACCGCTCGGCACGCGGTCTGGGCCGCCGCGGGTGCCGCACCGAGTGGGCGAGCCGGTGCACCCGGGGCCCAGGGGCCTGTGCGTGCGCCCCACACCCCGCGACGACCGACCGCGCACGTGGAACGGCACCCGCGGCGGCCCAGACCGCCATCAGCGGCCCTGCGCGTGCGGTGCGGCCCTGTGTCCCCGACCGTCCCCGCCCCCTGTCGGACGCGTCGCGGACCTTCGGGCGTGCGAGGGCGGAGGCCGCGTCCCGCCGGTCCGAGGATCACCGCCGCGGTACGAGCCCCCGGCGGGACCACGGGCCGACGCCTCCCCGTGCCGGCCACGAGACCGGTGAGGGGAACCCCACGCGTCAGGACATGTTCGGGGCCTTTCGACCAGCCGCGCCCGGAGGAACCGCGCCGAACGCCCACAGGGGCTGCGCGGGCGTCCCATAAGCGCTGTAATACGGAGGTGGTGAGTGAGGGAGCAGGGGGGCGCAGAACGCGAGGGCTGCGCGCCGAGGCCGCTCTCGAAACGGTCATGGCCGATCCCGACTCACCCGAACGGGTGCATCGCGTGCTGGAACTCGCGCTTGTCTTCGCGGACGCGGCCCTGGTCGCCCTGTACGCCCCCGGCGAGGACGGCGAACTGCTGCGCCTGGTGGAGTCGGCAGGACTGCCCCGGACCCTGTACGGCTTGCCGGAGAGCTACTCCGTGTCCGGCCCCTCCCCGGCCGCCCGGGCGCACCGCGACACCCGCCCGGTGTGGCTCGGCCCCGGCGAGCAGGACGTGGGCCTGAGGTCCCATGCGGCGCAGGCGCAGGAGTTCTCGCTGGCCGTCCTGCCCGTACGCGCCGGCGACGGCTGCCTGCTCGCCGTGCGCGAGAGCCCGGGCGGCTTCGACGCCGACGAGCGCAGCTGCCTGGAGCTGATCGCCCGGTCCGTCGTCTGCCCCGCCGTCTCCGGGCCCGAGACCCGCGGGGAGCCGGACGCCGACGCCTTCACCCTCGCCATGGACAGCGGCCGGATCGACGTCGGCGACGACATCCTCCGGCTGTTCGGTCTACGTCGGGAGGAGTTCGACGGCAAGGTCGAGACGCTCCTTGCCCGCACGGTGCCCGAGGACCTCCCGTCGCTGATGTCCGTCGTCGAGGCCGACCACATGTCCCTGGGCGACCGCGAGCTGGAGTTCCGTGTCCTGCAGCCCGCCGGCCCGCCCCGATGGCTCCGGCTGCACGGCCGGCTGCTGCCCGGGGGCGGGCAGCGGCCCGCGCGCCTGGTGGGCAGCGTCGCCGACGCCTCCACCCTCCGCTCGGACGTCACCGACGTGGCCCGTGTGCAGCGCCTGGCCGCCGCCCTGTCCACGGCCGGTACCGTCCGCGACGTCAGCCAGGCCGTCGTGACGGCCCTGCGCCGCCCGCTGCGCGCCGACCGGATCGCGCTGGCCGAGCTGGAGGGCGACCGGCTCGTCGTCACCGTCCTCGACCCGCCCGAGCCCGAGGACTGGCCGGAGCTGTGGCGGATGGAGTGGCGTGCCGAGTGGCCCGACGCGCCCGTGCGTACGATGCCCACGCTCGCCGCCGCGCTGCGCGAGGGACGCGCCCAGATCTGGCCGGCCGGTACCGCCCTGGAGCCCGCCCTCGCCGAGGTCGGCCCCGGCGGTCTCGCCGTGCTGCCGCTGCCCGCCGACGGACGCATGGCCGGGGCCTGCCTCATCGGCTGGGACGCCCCGCACGACTTCGGCACCGACGAGCGCGCCCTGCTCACCGCCTCCGCCGGCCTCGCCGGTCAGGCCCTGATGCGGGCCCACGCCTTCGACGCCGAGCACGAACTCGTGACCATGCTCCAGCGCCAGCTCCTCCCGCGCCGCCTGCCGAAACTGCCCGGCGCCGTCGCCGTGGCCCGCTACCTGCCGGCCACGGCGGGCCTGGAGGTCGGCGGCGACTGGTACGACGTCATCCCGCTGCCCGAGAATCATGTCGCCCTCGTCATCGGCGACGTCCAGGGGCACAGCACCGCGGCCGCCACCCTCATGGGCCAGATGCGCACCGCGCTGCGGGCCTACGCCGCCGAGGGCCACCCGCCCGACGTGGTCGTCGCACACGCCAACCGCCTCCTGTCCGACCTGGAGACCGACCTCTTCGCCACCTGCTGCTACGTCGAGGTCGACATGGAGGAGGGCTCCGCCTGGTGCGTGCGGGCCGGGCATCCACCGCCGGTGCTGCGCCACCCCGACGGCCGCACCGAGATCGTCGAGACCGACGGGGGCCCGCCCCTGGGCGTGCTGCGGCAGGCCGAGTTCCCGCTGGGACCGCTGGACCTGCCCCCCGGTGCCGTCCTCGCGCTGACCACCGACGGACTGGTGGAGTCCGTCGAGGCCGACATCGACGAGGGCCTCGCCCGCTTCGCCGACCGCCTGGGCGCCGCCGACCCCGTCGACCTCGGCCAGGTCGCCGACGCCCTGCTCGACAGTGCCCAGCGCAACGACGACGTGGCCCTGCTCCTGCTGCGCTACGACGGCATGGCCTCCCGCCCGTTGCGCGAGAGCTGGACAGTGTGGCGGGTGCCGCAGGCCGTCGGTCAGGCCCGCCGCTTCACCCGGCGCACCCTGCGCACCTGGGGTGTGCCCGAGCAGGATCAGGACTCCGCCCTGCTGGTCGTCTCCGAGCTCGTCACCAACGGGCTCGTCCACACCGACGGGCGGGTCCGCCTCGACCTCACGCTGGTCAACCACCGGCTCCGCGTCGCCGTCACCGACACCTCCCCGCGCAGCCCCGTCAAGCCGACCAGCATCGGCTGGGAGGCCACCGGGGGCCGCGGCATCCTCCTGGTCGAGGCCGTGTCCGACACGTGGGGGACGGTGCCGGTCAGCGGCGGCAAGCAGGTGTGGAGCGAGCTCTTGCTGAGCGACTGAGCGACTGAGCCGCTGGCCAGGTGGGCCCGGTGCCCGCCCCGGCCAGGCACCAGGCCCCGGACACCGGCCCCCCGGCCGCCGACCACTGGCCCAGCCCAGTCCCGCCCGAGCCCGCGCTCCGGCGGTCCCCGCGGCAACAGTGGCCCCGGCAGAACCCGGGACCCCTCCGGCACCCCGTTTGAGCTGCCACGCCGGGGGATACCCGACGAGGGACGCCGACGCAGAAGGAAGATGAGACACCGTGATCCCGCAGGCCAAGGAATATCCCCGGACCCGCCGCCCCGAGACCGGCTGGGCCAGGGCCCGCCGGCTGCGCCGGCAGCAGGCACTGCGCACCTGGATGCCCGCCGTGGAGGGCCCCGGCGGTCCGCCCGCGGCGCCTTCCGGGACCGAGGGGAACATCGTGCGGGGCGAGGACTGACGCCGACGAAGCCGGCGCCCCCGCAGCCGGCGGGCCGCGGTGCCGACGTAGGCTCGGCGCATCATGCACCTGCTCGTCACCGGAGCCGCCGGCTTCGTCGGATCGACCTACGTCCGCTCCCTGCTCGCCCGAGAGCAGCCGCCGTACATCACCGTGCTGGACCGGCTCACCTACGCCGCAAGCCTCGACAACCTGCCGCCCGCTCATCCGCGGCTCCGGTTCGTGCAGGGTGACGTGTGCGACGCCGACCTGGTCGACAAGCTGATCGCCGAGGCGGACCAGGTGGTGCACTTCGCGGCCGAGTCCCACGTCGACCGCTCCATCGTGGGCGCGGCCGATTTCGTCCGTACCAACGTGCTCGGCACCCACACGCTGCTGGAGGCGGCCCTCCGCCACGGCACAGCGCCGTTCGTGCAGGTCTCCACCGACGAGGTCTACGGCTCCGTCGCGGCCGGCGCGTGCACCGAGGAGGCTCCGCTGCGGCCCTCCTCCCCGTACGCCGCCTCCAAGGCCTCCGCGGACCTGCTGGTCCTGGCCGCGCACCGAACCCACGGCCTGGACGTCCGCATCACGCGCTGCTCCAACAACTACGGCCCGTACCAGTTCCCCGAGAAGGTCGTGCCGCTGTTCGTCACCCACCTCCTCGACGGGCGCCCGGTGCCGCTCTACGGCGACGGCCGCAACGTCCGCGACTGGCTGCACGTGGAGGACCACTGCCACGGCGTCGAACTCGTGCGCACCCGGGGCCGTGCCGGCGAGATCTACAACATCGGTGGCGGAACCGAACTGGCCAACCGCGAGTTGACCGGGCTGCTGCTGGCGGCCTGCGGAGCCGGCCGGGACATGGTCGAGCACGTCACCGACCGCAAGGGCCACGACCTCCGCTACGCCGTCGACTGGACCAAGGCCCGCCGCGAGCTCGGCTACCGGCCGCGACGGGACTTCACGACCGGCCTCGCCGAGACCGTCGCCTGGTACCGGGACCACCGGTCGTGGTGGGAACCGCTGAAGGAACGCGTGGGCCCACTGCGCTGACGGGGCCGCCGGGATCTCCGCCACAGCACCGGTCGCCGGTGACGACGCCGGGTCCCCGGTGGCCGGCCCCGATCCCGCACGCCAATATCCCATCCGCACGGGCGACTGCGGGAGGAGGCCGCACCCGGCCGCGGCCCGGCCCGGCGGCACGAACCCTCTGTGCCCGCGCCCATGCCCCGCCGTACGCTGAGCCCGTGCGCCTCCTGCTGATGTCCGACACCCACCTGCCCCGGCGTGCGGCCGAACTGCCCGGTCCACTGCTGGCCGAACTCCCGCGTGCGGACGTCGTCTTCCACGCCGGTGACTGGGTCGACACCGCCACCCTCGACCTGCTCCGGGAACGGAGCAGCCGGCTCGTCGGCGTGTACGGCAACAACGACGGCCCGGACCTGCGTGCCCGGCTCCCGGAAGTGGCCCGCGCCGAGATCGGCGGTCTGCGTTTCGGCGCCGTGCACGAGACCGGCCCGGCCGCGGGCCGGGAGGCCCGCTGCGCAGCCCGCTTCCCCGACCTCGACGTGCTCGTGTTCGGCCACAGCCACATTCCCTGGGACACCACGGCCGAAGGCGGACTGCGGCTGCTCAACCCGGGATCCCCGACCGACCGCCGTCGGCAGCCGCACTGCACGTACATGACGGCGACGGTCGCCGACGGCCGGCTCACGGACGTCGTCCTGCACCGGCTGCCGCCCCGCTGAACGGCGCTGCAGCCCGCCGCCGCGCCGGAGCCCCCGCTCGCCTGCGGGTGCTCCGCGGGCGGCGGGGCCCGAGCGATGGGCAGCTCAGCACGCGAACAGGGCACCCCGGCGGGCTCCCGCTGCTCAGTGCCGCCTCCACCGCCGGAGCCGCAGCGCCGCCCACACCACCGCCGCGACGGCCGCCACCGCCACGGCCGCACGCTTGGCGATCGGGACACCGGCCGTGCGGAACAGGTCGAGCGGCTCGTCCGCAGCGGCCGGCGGGGACTGCTCCGCGATCGCGGCCGACGACGGCACCTCGCCTGCCGAGGCCCCCGGGGCGGTCTCGGCCGGCCCGGCGATGCGCTGGGCCAGGCAACTCGCGAACTGCGTCACCAGCCGTTCGCCGACCTCCGCCAGCACGCCGCGCCCGAACTGCGCCGGCCGCCCGGTCACCGTCAGATCGGTGCGCACCGAGACGGTGGTCGTCCCGTCGTCCTCGGCGAGCGTGGCGGTGACCCTGGCCCGCGCGGTGCCCTGCCCCCGGGTCTCCCGGCCGTTCGCGGCCAGCACCAGGCGGTGCGCCTGCTCGTCCTGCTCCTCGAAGACGGCGGTGCCCTTGTAGGTGACGGTGACCGGGCCCACCTTCACCTTCACCGAGCCGGTCACGGTCTTGCCGTCGAACTCCTCCACGCTCGCCCCCGGCAGGCACGGCGCCACCCGCTCGATGTCGAGGAGCGCCTGCCATGCGTCGTCGAGGGGCACCGGCACGGTGAACTCGTGGTGCAGTTCCATCTGTTCCTCCTCAGCTGATGTCGGTCGCGGGGTGGATGGCCCCCGCCGTGGCCGTCAGCGGTGCCCCACTGCCGCCCCAGCGCAGGGCGACGATCTCGGCGGCGACGGACACCGCCACCTCCTCGGGGGTACGGGCCCCCAGGTCCATGCCGAGCGGAGAGCGCAGCCGGGCCAGCTCGTGCCCGGTCAGCCCCGCCTCCACCAGCCGCTCCGTCCGGTCCTCGTGGGTACGGCGGCTGCCCATCGCCCCGATGTACGCCGCGGGCCGGCGCAGTGCCTCCTGCAGCAGGGGGACGTCGAACTTGGGATCGTGGGTCAGGACGCACACGACCGTGCGGTCGTCGGTCTCCGTGCCCTGCAGATAGCGGTGCGGCCAGTCCACGACGACCTCCACGCCCGGCGGGAACCGCTTCGGCGTGGCGAACACCGGGCGGGCGTCGCACACCGTGACCCGGTAGCCCAGGAAGTCGCCGATCCGGGCCACGGCGGCCGCGTAGTCGATCGCACCGAACACCAGCATCCGCGGTGGCGGGGCGAAGGAGTGCAGGAACACCGACACGGCGTCCTCCCGCCGCTCACCGTGCGGCCCGTAGTGCCGCACCCCAGTGGCGCCGAGGGCCAGCTCACCGCGCGCGTCGGCACTCACCGCCGCATCCAGGCCCGCCGATCCCAGTGTCCCCGACATCCGCTCGGGCCACACCGCGAGCGCCGCCCCGCGGGGTGCCGGGCCGTCGGTCACGGTCGCCACGGTCACCGGGTCGCCCGCGGCGACCGACTCCGCGACCGCGCCGAACCACGGATCCCGCTCCGGCGTCACCGGCCGCACCAGCACCGTGATCTCGCCGCCGCAGGTCAGCCCCACCGCGAACGCGTCCTCGTCGCTGTACCCGAACGTCTCCAGCCGGGCCTCGCCGCTCGCCACGACGTCCTGGGCCAGCTCGAACACCGCCCCCTCCACGCAGCCGCCGGACACACTGCCCACGACCTCGTCGTCCGGGCCCACCGCCATCGAGGCGCCCGGATCGCGCGGTGCGCTGCGGCTGCGCCCGACGACCGTGGCCAGGCCGAACGGCGCGCCCGCCGCATACCACTCGCCGAGCACCGGCAGAATCTCACGCACGCTCCGCTCCTCTCACCACCGCCGCCAGCTGTTCCAGCGCGGCCAGACTGTGCCCTTCCACGAACGCGTCCACACTGGGCAGTGCCGCCGCCATCCCGGCCGCCAGCGGCGCGTATCCGGGCCGCGCTTTCAGCGGATTGGCCCACACCACCCGGTGCGCCAGCCGGTGCAGCCGCCGCATCTGCGCCGCCAGCAACGCCGGATCACCCCGCTCCCAGCCGTCCGACAGCACCACCACCACCGCGCCCCGAGCCATGCCGCGCTGCCCCCAGCGGTCCAGGAACTCCCGCAGCAGCTCACCCAGCCGAGTACCCCCGCGCCAGTCCGGCACCGCCCGAGCGACCGCGGCCATCGCCACCTCGGGATCGCGGTGCGCCAGCTCCCGCGTGACCCGGGTCAGCCGGGTACCGACGGTGAACGCCTCCGCCCGCGCCCCCCGCACCGCCGCGTGGGCGAACCGCAGCAACGCGTCCGCGTACGGCGCCATCGAGCCGCTCACGTCCACGAGCAGCACCACCCGGCGTGGCCGCTCGGCGCGCGCGTGCCGGCGCGGCCGGATCGGCTCCCCGCCGTGCCGCAGCAGCTCCCGCACCGTGCGGTGCGCATCGACCGTGCCGCGGCGGGCCGGCCGCCGGCGGGCGGTGCGCCGGGCGGCACCGCGCAGCGCGAACGCCGCCAGCAGCCGGTGCAGCTGCTCCCGCTGCACCGGATCCAGACCGGCCACGTCCCGGTGCCGCAGCACCTCCACCGGGCTGGCCGCCGCCGCGGCGGGCGGCGCGTCGGGGGCGGCGTTCCCGCCGGTGTCCGGTGCGGCGCCGGCTCCCTCCCGGGCCACGAGCCGCAGCTGCCGCCGGGGAGCGGCCCGCTGCGCCGCCCGCGGCTCCGGGCCGGGGCCGAACCAGGCGGCGAAGACCCGCTCGTAGCGCTCCAGGTCGTCCCGCCCGCCGCACAGCGTCAGCCGGCCCGCCCAGTACACGTCCGCCCGCGCCTCGGCCCCGAGCACGTCCACCGCCCGCAGGAAGGCGTGCAGCCGCTCCGCGCTCGCGTCCACCCCGGCCGCGCGCAGCGCCCGGGCGAAGCCGACCAGCGAGGCGTCGGCGGCGAGCACGCCGCTCACCCTCCCCGCGCCGCGAGCACCGCCGCGAAGTCCATCCGCCGCGCCCGCTCCGCGTCCTCTCGGTATTTCAGCACCGAGCCCAGCGTCGCCACCGCCAGCTCGGCGTCCACCTCGCCGGCCCCCAGCGCGTCCAGGGCCCGCGCCCAGTCGAGGGTCTCCGCCACCCCGGGCGGCTTCAGCAGCTCCTGCCCACGCAGCGCTTGCACCAGCGCGGTCACCTGCTCCGCGAGCCGCACCGACACCTCGGGCAGCCGGCGCCGGACGATCGCCAGCTCGCGGGCGAAGTCGGGATGGTCGAACCAGTGGTACAGGCACCTGCGCTTCAGCGCGTCGTGCACCTCGCGGGTGCGGTTGGAGGTGAGCACCACCACCGGGGGCTGCTCGGCGCGCAAAGTCCCCAGCTCGGGAATGGTGACGGAGAACTCCGACAGCAGCTCCAGCAGGAACGCCTCGAACTCGTCGTCGGCCCGGTCGATCTCGTCGACCAGCAGCACCGACGGCTGCGTCTGGAGTGCTCTCAGCAGCGGCCGGGCGATCAGGAACCGCCGGTCGTACAGCTCCCCCTCCAGCCGTTCCACGTCGCGCACGCCCGCCGCCTCCGCGGCCCGCAGGTGCAGCAGCTGGCGCGGGAAGTCCCAGTCGTACAGGGCCTGCGAGGCGTCGATGCCCTCATGGCACTGCAACCGGATCAGCGGCGCGTCCAGCGCCTCGGCGAGGGCGGAGGCCAGCGCGGTCTTGCCGACGCCGGCGTCGCCCTCGCACAGCAGCGGCCGGCCCAGGCGCAGGACCAGGAAGCAGGCGACGGCCAGCCCGTCGTCGACGAGGTACCCCGTCTCCTCCAGACGGGCCCTCACCTGTTCCGGGTCGTCCATGCCGGCGATGTGCGCGATCGGACCTCACCCCATTCCGGCGGCGGCGAGCACGGCCCGCCGTGTCAGCACCCGGGCGAGGTGCTCCCGGTACTCCGGCGAGGCCGACGTGTCCCGGGTGGGGCGGGTGCCCTCCGCCGCAGCCTCGGCGGCCCGCGCCACGGCCTGCCCGTCCCCGGCACCGGCGAGCGCCGCCTCGGCCGCGGCGGCCCGCAGCGGGGTGGCGCCCATGTTGGTCAGGCCGATCCGGGCCTCGGCCACCCGGCCGTCGTCGCGCCGCACCAGGGCGGCCACCCCGACGACCGCCCAGGCCTGGGCGACCCGGTGGAACTTCTCGTAGTGGAAGCCCCAGCCCTCCGCCTTGGGGACGCGGATCTCGACGAGGAGTTCGTCCGGTGCGAGCGCCGACTGGAGGTAGTCCACGAAGAAGTCCCGCGCCGGGACGGTCCGCCGCCCGCCCGGACCTGCCGCGACCAGCTCGGCGTCCAGTGCCAGAGCCACCGCGGGCAGGTCGCCGGCCGGGTCGGCGTGCGCGAGGGACCCGCCGAGGGTGCCCCGGTGCCGCACCGCCGGGTCGGCGACGGTGGCGGTGGCGGCGGCCAGCAGCCCGGCGTACCGGCGGACGAGCGGGTCGCGGAGCACGTCGTGGTGCGTGGTCAGCGCGCCGATGACCAGCGTGTCGCCGTCCTCGCGCACCCCGCGCAGCTCCGCCACCCGGCCGACGTCCACGACCAGTTCCGGGAAGGCCAGCCGCAGCCTCAGCAGGGGCAGCAGGCTCTGCCCGCCGGCCAGGACCTTCGCCTCCTCACCCCCCTCGGCGAGGCCGCGCACCGCCTCCTCGACACTCGCCGGGCGGACGTAGTCGAACGTCGGGGGAATCATGAGCGCGCCTCCCTCACTGCCTGCCAGATCCGTTCGGGTGTACAGGGCATCCGGACGTCGCCGACGCCCAGGGGGCGCAGCGCGTCCACGACCGCGTTCACCACGGCCGGCGTCGAGGCGATGGTGCCCGCCTCACCGACGCCCTTGACGCCCAGTGGGTTGGAGGTGGCGGGTGTCTGCGTCCGGTCGGTGACGAAGTCGGGCAGGTCGGCCGCGGACGGCACCAGGTAGTCGGCCATGGTGCCGGAGACCAGGTTGCCCTCGTCGTCGTACACCGCCTCCTCGTACAGCGCCTGGGCGATGCCCTGGGCGAGGCCGCCGTGCACCTGCCCCTCGACGATCATCGGGTTGACCACCCGGCCGACGTCGTCGACGCACACGTAGGAGCGGATCCGGACCTGCCCGGTCTCGGTGTCGACCTCCACGGCGCACAGGTGGGTGCCGTGCGGGTAGGAGAACGTGTCCGGGTCGAGCAGGTGCTCGGCGTTGATGGTCGGTTCCAGGCCCTCGGGCAGGTCGTGCGAGGTGAACGTCGCGAACGCGACCTCCTGGATGGTTCTGCGGGCCTCGGGGGAGCCCTTGACCGAGAACACCCCGTCCGCGAAGTCCAGGTCCTGCTCGCTGGCCTCCAGCAGATGGGCGGCCACCTTGCGGGCCTTCTCCACCACCTTCACCGCCGCGTGGTGCACGGCGGACCCGCCGACGACCAGCGACCGGGAACCGTAGGTGTCCATGCCCTGCGGTGCCGCCCGGGTGTCGCCGTGCACGACCTCCACGTCCTCGAACGGGACCCCCAGCACGTCGGCGGCGATCTGGCTCCAGCTGGTGACGTGCCCCTGCCCGTGCGGGCTGGTCCCCGTGACCACCTCGACCTTGCCGGTCGGCAGCATGCGGATGCTCGCCGCCTCCCAGCCGCCGGCCGCGTACCGCAGGTCACGCAGCACTCTGCTGGGTGCCAGACCGCACATCTCCGTGTACGTCGACACGCCGATGCCGAGCCGGACGGCGTCCTGGCCCTCGGCGCGCTTGCGCTGCTCGGCGCGGAGCTCGTCGTACCCGAACAGGGCCAGCGCCCGGTCGGTGGCGGCCTCGTAGTGGCCGCTGTCGTAGGTCAGGCCGGCGACCGTCGTGTACGGGAACTCCTCGTGCCGGATCCAGTTGCGCCGCCGCAGCTCCATCGGGTCCACCCCGAGTTCGGCCGCCAGGTCGTCCATGATCCGTTCGATGGCGAACGTGGCCTCCGGGCGTCCGGCCCCGCGGTAGGCGTCGGTGGGGGTACGGGTGGTGAAGACGCCGGTGCAGGTGAACTCGTAGGAGTCCATCTTGTAGATCCCCGGGTACATGAAGGCGCCCAGGAGCGGGGTGCCCGGCGTGATGAGCATCAGGTAGGCGCCCATGTCGGCCAGCAGGTCGACCTTGAGGCCGAGGAGCCGCCCCTCGCGGGTCGCCGCGATCTCCACGTCCTGGATCATGCCGCGGCCCTGGTGGGTCGCCAGGTAGCCCTCGGAGCGGGACTCCGTCCACTTCACCGGCCGTCCCAGGCGGCGCGCGACGTCGAGGGCGACGGCCTCCTCGCCGTAGACCTGGAGTTTGGAGCCGAAGCCGCCGCCGACGTCGGGCGCGACGACCCGCAGCTTGTTCTCGGGGATGCCGGTCACGCCGGCCAGCAGCAACCGCGCGATGTGCGGGACCTGGGTGGAGGAGTACAGCGTGTACTCGCCGGACGCGGCGACCGGTGTGACGGCGACCGCGCGCGGTTCCATGGCGTTGGCGATGAGCCGCTGCTGGTGGTAGCGGCGCTTCAGCGTCACCTCGGCCCGCTCCCGTACCGCGTCGAACTCCTCGCCCGTCCGCAGCGGCCAGACGTAGCAGCGGTTGGTGCCCTTGTCGGCGTGGACCAGCGGGGCGTCCTCCGCGAGCGCGCCCTCCAGGTCCAGCACCGGGGGCAGCGGCTCGTAGTCGACCTCGATCGCCTCCAGCGCGTCGGCGGCGGCGTACCGGTCCCGGGCCACGACGACGGCCACCGGGTCGCCCGCGTACCGCACCTCGTCGGCGGCGACCGGCGGGTGCGCCGGCATCACGATGTCCTCGGTGACCGGCCACACGCAGGGCATCGACCCGAGTCCGTCCGCGAGGTCCGCCCCGGTGAACGCGGCGACCACGCCGGGACGCTGCAGGGCGGGCGCGACGTCGATCCGCTCGATGCGGGCGTGCGCCAGCGGGCTGCGCAGGAACGCCATGTACAGCAGGCCCCCGGCCTGGATGTTGTCGGTCCAGTTGGTCTGGCCGGTGATCAGGTGCGCGTCCTCCTTGCGGGGCCGGGCCCGGCCGACCTCGCGTTCCGTCGTCGACGTCATGCCGTGACCTCCTGCCCGGAGGCGGCCAGGACGGCCCGGACGATGTTCTGGTAGCCGGTGCAGCGGCAGAGGTTGCCCTCCAGGCCCTGCCGCACCTCCTCCGGCGTGGGACGCGGGTTGTCGCGCAGCAGGTCGCGCGCCGCCATGATCATGCCGGGGGTGCAGTAGCCGCACTGGAGCGCGTGGCGCTCGTGGAAGGCCCGCTGGAGCGCCGTCCACTCCCCGTCGCGGGCGAGTCCCTGGACGGTGGTCACCTCGCCGCCGTCCGCCTGGACGGCGAGCACGGCGCAGCTCTTGACGCTCTCGCCGTCGAGATCGACGGTGCAGGCACCGCAGTTGGAGGTGTCGCAGCCGACCGGGGTACCGGTCAGGCCGAGCCGGTCGCGCAGGTAGTGCACCAGCAGAAGGCGGGGCTCGACCTCGTCCTCGTACGTCGTGCCGTCCACCTTCACCGAGATGTGGGTCATGGGCCCTCCAGAGGGCATGCGGGCGGATGAGAGGAGCAGCCAGCAGCCGGGCGTGATGTTCGTCACCCCATGACCGCACTCTATGACCGCGCCGGGGTGGCGGCGAGTGCACGGCACGGATCGCTGGGCGACGAAGCGGCGGCCCGGCACCGGCGCGCCGGACCGTGCCCGGCCCCGGGCGGCGGCTGTACCGGGCACGGCCTGCGGGCCTGCCGACGGGCCCGCAGGTTCTGGGCCCGCCGGGCCGGGGCGACCGCGGAGCGCCCTGGCGCCGTCCCGTGCCGTTCGCCGCGCCCTGGCTCACCCCGGCCCCGCGGCCGCCCGCCCCGCCGACGGGTCCCCGGCCACCGGGAACCCGGGTCCGCCGGCCCCCTGGACGGCCCACCGGCATCGTGTCCAGCGACGGCGGCGGGCGTGGCGGCCTCGCTGCGGCCGCCGCGCACCCGCGTGGGACGGCAGGTGGCGTGGGTGCGCGGGGGACCAGGGGCGGAGGGACAGGGAGGGTCCGAACCGTGGACCCCGTACGGCGTGCTCAGACTCCGGGGCCGGTCCAGTCCGCGGGTACATGGCCCAGACGGACGCGCTGCGGATGGTCGCCCACGGGCACCGACAGCCGCTTCTCGCCGGTGGCGAAGTCGATCGCCGTGACCCGGTCGGCGCCGCTCTCCGACACCACGCAGTCACGGCCGTCACCGCTGACCGTGGCCCAGTACGGCTTGACGGCGGGGACGAGCGGACCCTCCCGCAGCGTGGCACGGTCCACGACCGTGGCGTAGTCGTCCATGGTGCCGGCGACGCACAGCTTGCTGCCGTCCGGCTTCATCGACAGGCCGTGGTGGCGCGAGTCGTTGACGAAGGTGGTGCGGTCGTCGCTGGTCGCCGGGTTCTTCGGCAGCGTCTTCGTCCGGGTGATCCGGTCGTCGGCGAGGTCGTACTCGAAGAAGCCGTTGAAGAACGACACCTGGAAGTACAGCTTCGACCCGTCCGGCGAGAACACCGCGGGCCGCACCGCGTCGGAGAAGTCCCTCAGGCCGATCGCGTCCAGGCGTTCGCGCATGTCGACGATCCGCACCGGCCGGTACGTGGCCGCGTCCACGACGGTGATGTGCCGGTCGCCCTTCGTCCAGTCCAGCCAGGGGGCGTCCGCCGCGGTGTTCACCTCGCCGATCGACATGTTGTACAGGTATCTGCCGTCCGCGCCGAAGATGTTCTCGTGCGGCTTGTCGCCGGTGGCGAACCGGCCCAGCTCCCTTCCGCCGGCGATGTCCAGCACGTGCACGGTGTTCGAGGTCGAGGCGGACACCGCGACCCGGGTGCCGTCGGGGGAGGCCGCCATGTGGTCGGCGCGGTACCCCGACACGCGGAAGCGCCAGTTGACGCCCCCGTCGGACAGGTCGATCGAGACCACGTCGGCGAAGCTGGGCCGCGACACCACCACCGATGTGCCGTCCGGCGTGGCGTACATGTCGTCGGCGAACTGGTCGTGTCCCTCGCCGACGCTGTGTCGGATCGCCATGAAGTAGATCCACTTGATCGGGTCGGCGTTGATCTCCGCCATCCGCTCGGCCCGGTCGGGCACGACGTCGATCCGGCCGACCTTCGCGTAGTCGCCGGAGGACCGCAGGACATCGGCGGTGCCGTCCCAGTTGTTGCCGACGAACAGCACCTCGCGCAGGCCGGTGCCCGGGGCGGATCCGGTCGAGGCGGTGGCGGTCGTCGCCGGGGCGGTGACGGCCAGGACGAGGGCGGCGGCCACGGAGCAGAGGTGCCTGGTACCGACAGCAGGCATGAGTGCTCTCTCCTCTTGGAGTGGGGGAGCGTGCGGGCGAGTGCGAGGAATCTGAACACGCGCGGTTTCACAGTGGACTTACTCGAAAGTAAGGAGGGGGTGCCTTCTCGACAAGACCGCGTACACGACAAAATTGACGGCGTCCCGGGGACGACGAGGGAGGCGCGAGGGAGCGTGACGGGCAGGCTGAGGGCACCGACAGGCCGCTACGGCGGCAGGTCGGCCGCGGAGCGGCAGGCCGAGCGCCGCAGCCGCTTCCTGGAGGCGGCACTGGAACTCTTCGGCGACACGCCCGGATACCGGGCGACGACGGTCGCAGCGCTCTGCGAGGCCGCGGGTCTGTCCACCCGGCAGTTCTACGAGGAGTTCCGCACTCTGGAGGACGTCCTCGCCGCCCTCCACCTGCAGGTCAACGGGTGGGCCGAGGAGGCCGTCCGGGCGGCGTTCGCCACCGCGGGCGGCCTACCGCTCGCGGACCGCATCACCGTCTTCTTCCGCGCCTACGCCGACAACGTCACCGACGACCCGCGCCGCATCCGCGTCACCTTCGTGGAGATCGTCGGCGTCAGCGAGCGCCTGGAGGAGCAGCGCCTCGCCCGGCGCGCCCGCTGGGTCGACCTCATCTGCGCCGAGGCCCGCGCGGCCGCCGCCCGCGGGGAGGCCGCCGACCGCGACTACCGGCTGGCCGCGGCGGCGTTCATCGGCAGCGTCAACGGCCTTCTGCACGACTGGAGCGCCGGCTGGGTCGACGCCACCCTCGACGACGTCGTCGACGAGCTGGTCCGGCAGCTCCTGGGCATGCTGCGCCCGCCGGACGGGCCCGCGCCGCCCGGCTGAGGAGAACACGGGAAGTACCGCGCGGGGAGCGCCGGGTGGGGGAGTGGAGCCACGCGCGGGGCGGCGGCGGGCGTCCGGGGCGCAGCGTCCGGGTCGCGGGCATCCGGGCGTGCGGCGGGTCCGGTGGTCGGGAGGGCCGGCCCGGGGACACCTCTGCCGCGGGCCCGGAACGAGGTGTCCGTGTGGGGCCGGGTGTCCGGCGCGCACGGTCGGGACCGGAGTGAGCGGTCCGGACCAGGAAGGGTCCGGACCGTCGCTGTGCGTCGCGTGTCACCGTTCGGCTGTGTGTAACCACGTCCTCGTCAGGTGTGAGTCACGTGCGCGCGGGATGCGGGCCGGGCCCTCGTCGGCTGTGCCTGGGGACCTGCCTCTACTCGTCCCACGCCTCGATCATGATCTGCTCCGAGATCTTGCCGTCGCGCAGCGTGATCATCGACTCGGACATCACACGGGTCCCGTCCGAGTACCGGCAGGACTCGCTGTACGCCGCGCGGTCTCCTTGGATCACGCATCCCTCGAACGTGTGCTTCAAGTCCCGGCCGTACACGTCCTCCAGCAGTTCGGCTATCTCGCCACGACCCTGCAGCACCTTGGGGTGGCTGGGCTGGCTGTTGCGGTTCACGATGCGTAGCGTCGCGTCGTCCGTGTAGAGCGACAAGAGTGTCGCCGCTGTCTGTCCTTCGATGCCTCGGCGCAAGGTCTCGGTGTCGAAGGCGGCGGATGCGGTGGTGCCCATGATGACCTCCTTCGGGGGCCGCGGTCCGTACGGGGATACGGGCGGCGCCGGCCTCACCTTCGAGCGTCCTCCGCCCCGCCGGGCTCGGCAAGCGCAGTCCGCCCGCTGCGCCTGACGGGTGAGCGGCGCAACGCGCCCGTGTCCGGGGGGCGCCCCGCGCCGTTGCTGAGGGCATGATCTCCACTCGACGCATCGTTGCCGCCGCCTGCCTCGCCGTCGGAGCCGCCGGCTTTGCCGCGCCGGCCGCGAACGCGGCCGACGCAGGCGCCCAGGGCACCGGTCGGCTCAACCCGGTCCACGTGCTCGACTCGCTCGCGACGAGCGACATCCCCGCGGAGCACCGGGCGGAGATGCCGCGGGTCTCCCAGCAGCTCGGGTCGCTGAACCGGATGAACGAGCTGAACAAGCTCAACGAGCTGCACCAGCTGACCGACCTGGCCGCACCGGTGACCGGACTGCTCCCGGCCGTCCAGTAACAGGCTCTGCGCGCCTCCCCGGGTCGCCCCCGCGGGGGCGACCCTTCGCACGCTCTGCGGACGCCGCCGGCAGCCTCCCGGGAACCGGACCCCGATGTGGCCGAAACCGTAGGTCACCGGCGCCGCCGCACGCCCTCGCCGCCGCCCCGCACGTAGGGTCGGGCCAGAAACGGAATCCGGCCCCCGCCGACGGAAGGGGATCAGCACATGGCGCAGGAAGTACGCGGCGTGATCGCACCGGGCAGGAACCAGCCGGTGCGCATCGACACGGTCCTGGTGCCCGATCCGGGGCCGGGCGAGGCCGTCGTCGCGATCCAGGCGTGCGGCGTGTGCCACACCGACCTGCACTACCGGGAGGGCGGCATCACCGACGAGTTCCCCTTCCTGCTCGGCCACGAGGCGGCGGGCGTGGTGGAGTCCGTCGGCGAGGGCGTCACCGACGTGGCACCCGGCGACTTCGTGATCCTCAACTGGCGTGCTGTCTGCGGCCGTTGCCGAGCCTGTCGGCGCGGCCGGCCGTGGTACTGCTTCGACACCCGCAACGCCGGCCAGAAGATGACACTCACCGACGGCACCGTCCTCGCGCCCGCCCTCGGCATCGGCGCGTTCGCGGAGAAGACCCTGGTCGCGGCCGGCCAGTGCACCAAGGTCGACCCCGCCGTCTCCCCGCAGGCGGCCGGGCTGCTGGGCTGCGGGGTGATGGCCGGTATCGGCGCCGCCCTGAACACGGGCGATGTCGGCCGCGGCGACACCGTCGCGGTCATCGGCTGCGGCGGCGTCGGCGACGCGGCGATCGCCGGGGCGCGCCTCGCGGGCGCGGCGAAGATCATCGCCGTCGACATCGACGACCGGAAACTGGCCACCGCCCGCACCATGGGCGCCACCCACACGGTCGATTCCCGCACCGCCGACCCCGTCGAGGCGATCCGTGAACTGACCGACGGCTTCGGCGCCGACGTCGTGATCGAGGCCGTCGGCCGCCCCGAGACGTACAAGCAGGCGTTCTACGCCCGCGACCTGGCCGGCACCGTCGTCCTCGTCGGTGTCCCCACTCCCGACATGACGCTCGAACTCCCGCTGCTGGACGTCTTCGGGCGCGGTGGGGCCCTCAAGTCGTCCTGGTACGGCGACTGCCTGCCCTCCCGGGACTTCCCGATGCTCGTCGACCTGCATCTCCAAGGCCGCCTGGACCTCGACCGGTTCGTCTCCGAGACGATCGCGCTGGACGAGGTCGAGAAGGCCTTCGAACGGATGCAGCGCGGGGACGTCCTGCGCTCGGTGGTGGTGCTGTGACGAGCACCCGCATCGAACGGCTGGTGACCTCGGGGCAGTTCACCCTCGACGGCGGCACCTGGGACGTCGACAACAACGTGTGGATCGTCGGCGACGACCATGAGGTCGTCGTCGTCGACGCGGCCCACGACGCCGCGGCCATCGCCGCCGCCGTGGGCGGTCGGCGCCTGACCGCGATCGTGTGCACCCACGCCCACAACGACCACGTCGACGCCGCCCCCGCCCTCGCCGACGCGACCGGCGCCGTGATCTGGCTCCACCCCGAAGACCTGCCGTTGTGGAAGCTCACCCACCCGGACCGTGAGCCCGACGCCCATCTGCGTGACGGGCAGGTCATCGAGGCCGCCGGTGTCGACCTCACCGTGCTGCACACCCCCGGTCACGCCCCGGGCGCGGTCTGCCTGTACGCACCGGCCCTCGGGACCGTCTTCACCGGCGACACGCTCTTCCGGGGCGGCCCCGGCGCCACCGGCCGCTCCTACTCCCACTTCCCGACGATCGTCGCCTCGATCCGCGACCGCCTGCTGACCCTGCCTCCCGGGACCAGGGTTCTCACCGGACACGGCGACGCGACGACGATCGGGGCGGAGGCTCCCCACCTCCAGGAGTGGATCGACCGCGGCCACTGACCGGATGGACGCGCTCCGGGGGCCCCCGGGTGAACGTCCGTCATACCCGACAGGAGTTGTCCGGCTTCCACGGCACCCTCGACGTGACGACACTTCGCACGGCAACGGGAGGCCGGACATGTCACGTCCACTGGACGGCAAGGTCGCACTGGTCGCGGGGGCGACCCGGGGCGCGGGACGCGGAATCGCGGTGGAACTGGGAGCCGCCGGCGCCACCGTCTACGTCACCGGCCGCAGCACCCGTGCCCAACGCTCCGAGTACGACCGGCCGGAGACCGTCGAGGACACCGCCGACCAGGTCACCCAGGCCGGCGGCCACGGCATCGCCGTACCCACCGACCACCTCGAACCCGACCAGGTCCGGGCGCTGGTCGACCGCATCGCCGCCGAGCAGGACCGCCTCGACGTCCTCGTCAACGACATCTGGGGCGGCGAGAAGCTCTTCGAGTGGGACACCCCCGTCTGGGAGCACGACCTCGACAACGGACTCCGCCTGCTGCGCCTGGCCGTGGAGACGCACGCGGTCACGAGCCACCACGCCCTGCCGCTCCTGCTGCGCCGTCCCGGGGGCCTGGTCGTGGAGATGACCGACGGGACGGCCGAGTACAACCGCGACCGCTACCGGGTGAACCTCTTCTACGACCTCGCCAAGACCTCCGTGCTGCGCATGGCGTTCGCCCTCGGTCACGAACTCGGACCGCGCGGTGCCACCGCCGTCGCGCTGACCCCCGGCTGGCTGCGCTCCGAGCTCATGCTCGACCTGTTCGGGGTCCGCGAGGAGAACTGGCGCGACGCGCTCGACCGCGAGCCGCACTTCGCCATCTCCGAGAGCCCGCGCTACACGGGCCGCGCCGTCGCGGCGCTCGCCGCCGACCCGGAGGTGGCCCGCTTCAACGGGCGCTCCCTGTCGAGCGGTGGACTCGCCCGTGAGTACGGATTCACCGACCTCGACGGCAGCCGCCCCGACGCCTGGCGGTACCTCGTCGAGGTCCAGGACGCCGGCAGGCCCGCGGACACCACCGGCTACCGCTGACGGCCGCGCCGCGCCGGGCTGTGGAGGGGCGCGGGCACGGCCCGCGCGGCGGCGCCCGGCCGCCGGGTGCGGCGCCGGTGCGGGGTGTGTCCGCGTCGCCACCCTGCGCGGCAGGCGTGCGGGCGCACGGTCGGCGGCGCGGCCGGACGCGCCGGGCCTCTGCCCGGATGATCGTCGCGACACTGCGGTCGGTCCGTGATCCCTTCCCCGCAGCGTTTCGACGGCCACGCCGCCCTCGTCACCGGTGCCGCCCGCGGCATCGGTGCCGCCATCGCCCGTCGGCTGGCGGAGGAGGGCGCGCACGTCCTGGTCACCGACGTGGACCCGGCAGCGGCCCGGACGACCGCCTCCGGGACGAGGCAGCAGGGGCTGGGCCCGAGGCGTTCGCCTGTGACGTGGCGGACCGCAGCTCGGTCGAGGCGGGCGTGGCGCACGCCGCCGCCTCCTTCGGCGGGCTCGACGTCCTGGTCGACAACGCCTACGCCTGCCACCCCGACGCACCGCTCTTCGAGGACGAGCCGGACGACGTCTGGGCCCGCGATCTCGACCTGACCCTGACCGGCGCCTACCGCTGCTCCCGTGCCGCCCTGCCGCACCTGGCCGCCTCCGGGTCGCGGCGCGATCGTCGGGATCGGCTCCGTCAACGGCGCGCAGGACTTCGGGAACCACGCCTACAGCGCCGCCGAGGCCGGCCTCGGCTCCCTGACCCGCACGCTCGCCGGACACGCCGCGGCCCGCGGAGTGCGGGTCAACCTCGTCGTGCCCGGCACCGTGCGGACCACCGCGTGGGAGGGGCGCGATGCCGAACCGGAGGCCGTCCGCGCCCTGTACCCGCTCGGCCGCGTCGGCGAGCCCGAGGACGTCGCGGCGGCGGTCGCCTTCCTCGCCTCGCGTGACGCCGCGTGGATCACCGGTGCCTCCCTGTACGTCGACGGTGGAATCACCGCGATCGACACCGGGTTCCGGGCCGCCGTGGTACCGGACACCTGAACGACGCAGGTGAACGACGCAGGGGCCCGAGGGCACGGGGCCGACATCGGGTGCCGGTACAGTTCACCGTTCGGTCACAGCGCGCCCGTCCCCACAACCGCAGGGCCCGCTCATCCGTCCAACCGGCAGAGACCGCAGCTCGCGCAGAGGAAAGAGGACCGCCATGGGGGACATACGCCGACGGGGCGCCGTCGCACTCGGGATCACGGCGCTGGTCGCGCCCGTCACACTCGCTCTCGGTACCGGCACCGCCCAGGCGGCGACCGGCTGCACGTCCACGGCGGGCCCGTACCAGAAGCGGGTCGAGAAGTTCCTCGGCCGGCCCGTGGACGGCCGGCAGTCCACGGCCGACTGCAAGGCGATCAAGGGCTTCCAGACCAAGCACGGCATCACCCCGAACATCGGCTACGCCGGGCCCGTCACCTGGGGTGTGATGGACCTCATGACCAAGCAGCGGGCCGTCGGGAAGAACCCCGGCAAGGACGGCAAGTGCCCCGTGAACAAGGGGCGCATCGCCTGCGTGAACCTCACCCTCCAGCTGAGCTGGATCCAGGACGGACGCAAGCTCGTCTACGGCCCGGTTCCGGTGCGGACCGGCCGCGACGGGTACGAGACCCGCACCGGGCTGAAGAAGATCTACTGGCGGCACATCGACCACGTCTCGTCGATCTACCACGTGCCGATGCCGTACAGCCAGTTCTTCGACGGGGGCCAGGCCTTCCACTCGGTCGGTGTCAGCATGTGGAACCCGCCGGGCTCGCACGGCTGCGTCAACATGACCAGGACCGACGCCAAGGCCTACTGGTCGCTGTTGCGCTCGGGCGACGACGTCTTCGTCTACGGGCGCAAGCCGGGCACGTGACCGACCGGTCCGTGATCGCCGTGGCGGGAGGCGCAGATCACGTGACCATCAACACGGTCCCATTTGCCCGAATCGTGAGTGATTGCTCGCAGAGCCTTCACTCCTACCCCCGTAAGCTTCACGGCATGCCCACCACTGTTGAACCCGCCTCCGAGCGATCGGCTGCCGAGGTCAACGAGGAGATCCGGGCCCTGTGGTTCCGGTCCGGCGGGACACTGACGGGCGAGCAGCGCGAGGAGTACCGGCGTCTCGTCCTGGAGTGGGCCGCCGCGGACCCGCAGCTGCCGGCCAGAGCGGCCTGACCCGGCTCTCCCGACCGCCGCACCCCGATTCGTTCGTCCGTCCCCGCGCCCGCACTGCCGGGCGCCGCTTCGGCGCCGCCCGCCCGCCCCGTGCAGGGGTGGGCGGCCCGGGCCCGGCCCCGCGACTTCTTTTCGGTCGCCGTCTGCTCAGCCCCATGTCGCCGAATAGTGGCGGCGGTAGGCCTTCCGATCCTGCTCCACCCTGATGTACCGCGTCGCGACCAGCGCCACCAGGCTGCCGGCGACGACCAGCAGCCCCGGCCCGGCGTTGCGGCTGTCCGTCAGCCGGGACAGCAGTGCCGTGCCCTCGGTTCCCCCGGTGACCGGGGCGGAAGAGCCCGGGGACGCGGCTCCGGGGGCGATCGCGTTCTGCATGGGGGGCCCGGACGGCGCGGCACCGGCCCCGCTCCCGGCCTGCCCCGAGACGATCAGCTTCACGCCGAGGGCCTGGAGCGCCTTGGTCACCGGCTGGAAGAACGTCGTGCCGCCCGTCGTGCAGTCACCGCTGCCGCCCGAGGTCACGCCCAGGGCGATGCCTTCGGAGAACAGCGGCCCCCCGCTGTCGCCGGGCTCGGCGCACACGTCGGTCTGGATCAGGCCGGTGACGGTGCCCTCCGGGTAGTTCACCGTCGCGTCGAGGCCGGTCACCCGGCCGTCGCGCAGCCCGCTGGTGCTCCCGCTGCGGAACACCCGCTGCCCGACCGAGGGATCGGCCGCGCCGGTGATACGTACCCCGCTGCCGTTGCCGAGCGCCACGACGTCGGCGCCGTCGCCGGCTCGGCCCGACGCGTACTGCACCAGGGAGAAGTCGCCGCCCGGGAAGCTGCCGTTCACGGTCTGCCCGATCCTCCGGGTTCCGCCGGCGTCGGCGAACCACACCGTGCCGTCGGGCCCGCAGTGCCCGGCCGTCAGGACGAAGTCGCGGCTGCCGTCGGTGACGTTGAACCCCGCCGAGCAGCGCCCGCCGGTCGACAGTATCGGCAGCGCCCCGTTCAGCCGGGGCGTGAAGGTGCCGGCGGTCCGCTCCATGCGGACGAAGCCGCCGATGCCGTCCGCGACCCGCGTCAGCCGGGACCAGTCCGCGGCCGAGACCGTGCGGTCGCCCTGCACGACCACCTCGTTGCTGCGGTAGTCGACCATCCAGGCCGTGCCGGGCACCCGCGGTGCCGAACGCAGCTTCGCCGTGGCCGATCGCAGCTCGCTCATGCTGTGCGGGACCATCTTCGCCTCGGCGCCCGCGGCACGCACCGCGGCGGCCGTGTCCCGGTCGGTGACGGCGACGACCGGCCGCCCGTCCGCGTCGACCCAGTTGCCCGCCGTACGGTCCGTGCCGAGCCGGGCCGCGAGGGCCGTCCCCGCCTGCCCGGCCGGCCCGGCGGTGGTGCGGGCGTCGCCGACGGCGGGTGGTGCCTCGTCCGCCATCGCCGCCTGCCCCACCATGGCCCCTCCCACGAGGAGTCCGCCGACGGCCGCCAGTCGGGCAACTCGCCGGACGATCCGTCGTCGTGCGTGCCTCATGCATGGCTCCCGAAACCGAACGCGCGGGCGGCCTCCGCTCCGCGGGGCCCTCCGGTTGCCGGACGCCCACACTGGATACGGGGCCGGGACCGTGCGTGTTCAGTGGGAGTCGATCAAGACCGCGTGGAACGTCCCGCTGCCGTTCGGCGCTGCGTGCCGGGGGACAGGGCGCACGGAGGGGTTCCGCCGCGTGCCCGTAGCGCGGCCCCTGCCTACACTTCCGGCATGGACTCCACCTCGGTCGACCGGCTCGCTGCCGGCAAGTACCTGCTGATCACCAGCTACCGGAAGAACGGCACGGCTGTCGCCACCCCGGTGTGGGTGGTGAGCGACGGCGAGGCACTCGGCGCGTGGACGGCCGCCGACTCGTGGAAGGTGAAGCGGATCCGGGCCCGCGGCGACATCCTCGTGGGGCCCTGCGACATGCGGGGCAGGCCCACCGGTGAGCAGGTCCCGGCGACGGCCGAGCTGTGCGGCGCGGAGGCCACGGCCCGCTACCGCCGACTGATCGCCCGCAAGTACGGTCTGGTCGGGCGGCTGACGCTGTTCGGCAGCCGGCTGCGCCGGGGGCAGGACGGCACAGTCGGGATCCGCATCACGCTCACCTGACGAGGAGCGGGCGCGGACGGGGCCGGAGGGCCCGGCAGGGCACCCGGCGGCGACCCGGGCGCGACCGGGGGTGAGCCGGCGTCAGCTCCAGGCGCGGTAGGGCTCGTCGAGCAACTGGAACACCGGCTCACCGCGCACCGGGTCCTTCGCCGTGGACAGTCGCACGCGGTCACCGCTGTGGATGCCGATCGGCGGGCCCATCACCCGGCCGCGGACCACGAACCCCTCGGCCATCTCGACCAGCGACACGTTGCGGGCGGCGGGGGTGTTGCGGTGCACCACGGTGGAGTGGCGGACCGTACCGGCGCCCTCGCTCCGCTCGGTCCTGAGCTCGCTGCCCCGGCAGACCGGGCACAACAGTCGGTGGTACATGGCCGTGCCGCACCAGGTGCAGCGCTGGAACAGGATGGCGTCCGTGGCGTCCGTGGCCGTGTTCGGAGGCTGGAGAACGCCGGCCGCGGAGCCGGATCCCTGCTGAACGGCGGTTCCTGAGTGGTGGTACACGCTGGTCAACTCCCTGCGCTCGGCCGGAAAACCCGCGTGCGCGGGGCACCCGTGCACGCCCGTGCGCGGTTCACGGTGCGACCGTGCACGGGCTCAGCGTATGGCACTGAGTGTCACGCGTAAAGGCACTCCGTACCCCAGAATCGGGAGAGTGCCCCTCAGTCGCGGCCGACCGCGGTCTCGACCTCCTGGACCACCCGCCACAGCGGAGCCCCGCGCCGGGCCACCACGACCACCACGTCCTCGGCGGCAGCGGCGGCTCGTCGGGCCCCGGCGGAGCCGCCGGCCCCGGTGGGCCGGGCCGGGCCGGTGGACCCGACGGCGCCGCCGGGCTCCCCGGCCGGGGCCTTCGACGCCGGTGCGGCGGCCGCGCCGAAGGCGGCCTGCACATGTCCCAGGGCGTGGTCGACGGCGGCGCCGGCGTCGCCCTGCCCGTCCGAACGCAGCCAGGAGCGCAGCGCGTTGTTGTGGGCCGCGACCACCGCTGCCGCGATCACATCCGCCCTCAGGGTGCCGTCCCGGTGCCCGGCGAAGCACCCGCGCAGGTAGGCGGCGAGCGCCCGCTCGTAGTGCCAGACCACCGACAGCTCGTACGCCCGCAGGCCCGGCACCTGCTTGGTGAGCCGGTAGCGCTGCACCGAGAAGGCGGGGTTCTCCGCGTACATGCGCAGCACCAGCCGGGCCGCGTCGCACACCCGGCGCACGGGTTCCTCGTCCTCACCGCTCGCGGCGAGGAACGCGGTCATGTCGGCGAGGCACCGCTCGTGGTCGGGAAAGACCACGTCCTCCTTGGAAGGGAAGTACCGGAAGAACGAGCGCCGTCCGACGCCGGCGAGCGCCACGATGTCGTCCACGGTCGTCTGCTCGTACCCGCGCTCCAGGAACAGCTGGAAGGCCGCCGCGACCAGCGCCTCCCGCATGGGCGGCCTGGCGCCCGCCGTGTCGGCCCTGTCGTTGCGCCCGGATCCCGCACTGGTGGAGCTCATGCGCGGAACGTAGCACCCCGGACGCCCTCACGGTACTCAGTACCCTCCCGACAGGGTACTGAGTACCGTTCTCTCTGTGGCGGCCGTACTCCGCGTGATCGGCCGCCGGACGGCGCCGCAGCCCTACACCGGCACCCGGATGTCCAGGACGCACACGTCGTCGCGCTGGTCGCTCTCCAGCAACTCGGCGTGCAGCGGGGCCGTCGCCCCGGGCGGGCCGGAGGCCTGGGCCTCGACGGCGCGGACGAGCCGCGCGAGACCCAGGTCGATGACCTCCCCGGGCCGCTCGACGAGCCCGTCGGTGTACAGAACCAGCCGGTCGCCCGGTAGCAACCCCAGTTCTGCCGCCTCGTACCGCGGAGTGTCGCTCGCGCCGAGCAGCATGCCCGCGGGGCGGTCGAGCAGCCGGGCGCGGCCCCCGCGCAGCAGCACCGGCGGCGGATGCCCGGCCTGCGTCCACACCATCCGCCGGCCGTCGGCGTGGTACCGGGCGAGTATCACGGTCGCCGTGCCGTGAGCGTCCCGGGAGGGCTTGAGCAGCGCGTTGAGCCGGGTCAGGGCGCCGGTCAGCGACGACCCCGTGCTCACCATGCCCTTCGTGGTGAAGCGGAGCTGCGCCATCGTGGCGACCGCGTCGATGCCGTGCCCGGCCACGTCGCCGACGACGAACAGGGCGTCGCCGTCGGGCAGTTCCACGGCGCTGAACCAGTCCCCGCCGACGTTCAGCCCCGACTGGGCGGGCAGGTAGGCCACGTCGACGCGCAGCCCCGCCAGGAGCAGGGGGCCTCCCGGCAAGGGCAGCAGGGCGTGCTGGAGCCGCGCCGCCATGGACCGTTCGGCCTGCAGCGCACTGTGCTGGGTGTGGATCGCCCGCTCGCTCTGCATCAGGGCGATCTCCGCACTGCGCAGCGGGGTGACGTCCTGCAGGAAGCCGTGCACCTGGATCGGCGTGCCGCTGCTGTCGCCGACCGCCTCCGCGACGGCGCGCAGATGACGTACCCCGGCGCGCACGCGGATCCGGAAGGGGACGTCGAGCGGTCGGCCCTCGCGCAGCAGCCGGCCCACCGCACCGGCCAGCGGTCCCAGGTCCTCGGGCAGGGCCAGTGCCGGCAGTTCCGTCAGCCGCAGCGGCCCGCGTTCCGGGTCCCGGCCGAGTACGGCGAAGGCCTGGGCGGACCACGTCGTCTCGTGCGTGAGCAGGTTCCAGCTGGCCCATCCCAGGTTGCCCAGCCGCTGGACGTCCGCGAGGCGCTGCTCCTGCCGGTCGGAGGGGTCGTGCCGGATCCAGGTGACGACGAGCCCGTCGCCGAACTTCGCCACGCGTACGAACCACGTGGCCAGTTCGGCGGTGCCGCCCACGCTCTGCCGCTGCGCGAACGGCTCGCTCTCGTACGGCTCCCCGGTGGCCAGCGTCCGCAGGCACCCCTGCCACAGCGGCTCCGTGGCCACGGTCGGCCGGTACTCGCGCAGCCGCAGTCCGACCAGCTCCCGGCCGGTGCGGCCGGCGGCGTCGACGGCCGTCGGCGCGGCGGCGTCGATGCGGAAGTCCTCCACTCCGCCGGTCGGGGAGCGCAACGGGGTCAGCAGCAGTGTGGCGCCCGGCATGACGTCGAGTACCGTCTGCACGACGTCCGTGGCGGCGTCGGCCCCGTCCTCGTGCGTGGCGTCGAGAGACCGCAGCCGCCCCGCACACAGCCGTGTCGCGGCCCGCAGATGCTCACGGACCCGCGGGCCGAACGGCTCGGCCCGCCCGCGCAGCACTCCGACGGTGACGTCCGCGGAATCCCCGACCACCACGGGCAGCCAGGCCCGCGACTTCCAGCGGTCGGGCGGCTCCCCGATGATCAGATACCCGTGCCCGGCCTCGCCGATGTCCTCCAGCCAGCGTTCCTCGCACGTGTCGAGGGCGTCCAGTGGTAGCACCCCGCTCACCGGCGGGACCTGGTGCCACTGCGCGGCCAGGGTGTCGTCGATGCCCGCGTGGCCGACCAGTTCCAGTCCACCGGCGGAGTGGCGGGCGAAGACCATGACCGCGTCGGCGCCCACCCCGGGCGCCAGGTGCGTCAGCAGTGCCGCGGCCAGGTCGTGCGGGGAGCGGACCTGGATCAGGGCCCGGGCGAGCCGGGCGAGTGAGCCGATGTCCTGGTCTTCCAAGGCGCCCCTATGGCCTGTTCCGGCCTCCTCGGGGAAGGGGGACCGGCTCGGCTCCGGTTGCGGCGCGGTCGGCGGCAGGGGCGGGACCAGGTCGCCGAGTGTGAGCCAGCACTCCTCCAGCAGCGTGCGGCCAGCGCTCTTGGCGCGCCGCGCCAGCTCATCGAAGGCGGCGTCGGGGGAGGAGCCGGTCAGTGCCATCAGGGCGCCCTTGGCGCGTTCCAGGACCGCCGAGGTGGCCGCCAGATCGTGCAGCCGGTCCAACTCGGCGCGCTGCTGTGCCACGATCCTGGTCAGGGCCGCCAGGTCGGGCGTGGCACCGGACTCCGCCGGAACGGCGGGCTCACTCGTCACATGGTGAGCATGGCACAACCGGACCGTCCGATCGGTTCCGCGCACGTACCCGTCGGGCGGTGCACGGGTTCGCCCGTGGGGCGGGCGATCAGCGTGCGGCGTTGCGTTCCACGAGCGCCTGGGTGACGGTGCGCACGCTGCGGGCGATGTGCTGCAGCTGCATGACCTCGGCGGCGTACATCTTGATCGTGTGCTCGATGACCGACTCCGGCAGACCGAGGCGGGGCAGGTCGGCGCGGGCGGTCTGCAGGGCGGTGCGGGCGATGCGGATCTCGTGCTGCACCTGTATGTCCGCGTGCCGGGCGAGCAGGACCGGGTGGCGCATCAGGGCCGGGTAGCTGGCGTAGCGCGCCGGCACCAGCTCGCGGAGCCACTTGGCCGCCGAGCGCTCCCAGTCGTAGGAGCCGGGGGTCTTGACCTGGCACGGCCAGTCCGGGCTGGTGCGCGTCGTGGTGAGAGGCATGGTGATCGCTTCCGGCGTCGAGTGGTGTCCGACGGTCTCGGGCGGCCCCGGCCTAGGGGATGGCCGGGGCCGCCACGGGCGCTCGCCCTCGCGAGGCCCGACCGAACCTTCCGGCCGCCGACGCGGGTAGGGGACGGCGGCTGCGGGGCGGTGCGGCCGTGAGCAGTATTTATATATGCCGTCGCCTTTGCAAGACGTATGAAAACATTCATGCGTGCTGGGGTTGAAAGCCCGGTGGCCAAGCGTGCCACGCGATCAGTCGCGCAGGAAGAAGTGGTGCTTGTCGGCGATCTGCTCGTACTCCTCCAGCCGCGCCTGGACACGCTCCGGACCTGCGTCGGTCATCGCCTGGAGCAGCGCCGCGGCCATCAGCCCGGGGGCGGCGTAGGAGTCGAAGACGAGGCGGGAGCCGGTTCCCGTCGCGAACACCACGTCGGCCTCGTCGGCGACCGGCCCCAGGGCGAGATCGGTGATCAGGGCCACCTTCAGCCCCGCGCTGCGCGCCACGCGGAGGGCCGTGAGCGTCTCCCTGGCGTGCCGCGGCAGCGAGAACGCCAGCACCCACGAACCGCCCGCCTCCCGCGACTGCAGCAGCGCGTCGTAGGCCACGCTGCCGCCGAGCGTCACCAGCCGCACGTCCGGATGGATACGGCGCGCGGCGTAGGCGAAGTACTCGGCGAGGGAGGCGGAGATGCGCAGTCCCAGGACGGTCAGCGGCGTCGACTGCGTCAGCTTGCGGCCGATGTCGATGACCTGGTCGGGGTCGGCGAAGTCGCGGCGGAGGTTCTCCAGGTTCTCGATCTCCGCGTCCACCGCGGCCTGGAGCTCGTTGCTGCGGTTGGCCTCGTCCGCGGCCGCGCCGCCGCCGCGGCTGCCGAGGGTGATCGCCTGGAGCCTCTCGCGCAGCGCGGGGTAGCCGCTGAAACCGACCGCCCCCGCGAACCGCGTCACCGACGGCTGGCTCACCCCCACCCGCTCGGCGAGGTCGGTGATCGACAGGAACGCGGCCTCGGTGATGTGCTCGATCAGGTACTGGGCGATGCGCCGCTGCCCGGGGGACAGTCGGGGTTTGTCGAAGAGCCTCCTGAGCTGGGAGGTCGGGGACGCCTCCACCTCCGGCGCAGTCTTCCCCGAGGTGATCGCCGATGCCTGCGCACGTGCCTGCTGCAGCGATGGCACGGATGCGTCTCCTTTGTCTCCCACGGTGTTTCAACATAGCTCACCCGCCGCCCGGCTCAGGGCCGGTGGGCGGCCGTTCCCACACCTCGGACACCGTGCGGGCGCCTTTGCCGCAGCGGCAGGAAGGGGGGCGACGCCGCACGCCCTTCCCGGACGGGTCTCGGCCGGGACCGCGACCGGCGGCAGCGCGCCGGGGAGCCGAGAGAGCGCTCCCGGCCGCCGCCGCCCTCACCCGGCCCGCCCGCCGGAGACGGCCGATGGCGGACCCCGGGCCTCGACCCCGTTCCGCGGACGTCCCGTGCTCGTCCACAGGCCCTCACCGCCGGTAGATCGTGATCGAGTGGCCCACGTCGTCGACCGCACGGCTTCCGGCCAGCAGCTCGGCCAGCCTCCCCCGGGCCTTGGCGGCGGCCGAGTCCGAGACGACCAGCAGCCCGTGCACCCGGCCGGGCGGCACCGTGCGCGGATCCCGGGCGTGGATCCCGTAGTACGACGGCACACCACTGCCCTTGTACACGAGCCACACCGGCCGGCCCGCGTACCGCCCGCGCAGCCGGGCCGCCAGCCGGCCCAGGTCCTGACCCCAGTCCACGTTCGAGTCGTGCAGCAGCAGATGCGTGCGGGACGGCCCGCCGAACGCCTCGTTGGAGTACGGCAGGTAGTACGGGAACGTCCGCCCCGAACTGACCGCCACCCAGAGCACCAGCGCCCCCGCCACGGCCGACATCCAACGGCCCCTGGACGCGACCGCGCACCCCGCCGCCACCGCCCCGAACACCGGGACGCACAGCGCGTACCGGGTGCCGAGGTCCCGGGCCCCCTGCATCGCCGCCACCAGCAGCACGGCCGCCGGCAGGAGAACGTACGCCGCCGCCGGCCGCAGCCGCCGCACGGCCAGGAGCGCGACCACGCCCGCCGCACCCAGGAGCAACAGCCCGAGCGGCGTCTTCACCAGCAGCGCGACCGGCAGGTAGTACCAGTGGGACCCGGTGTAGAGGTGGCCGAGGAGGAAGCCCTGCCAGGGCCGGTCCTCGAAGGCGAACTGGATGCGCATGCCGTCCCGGTAGGACCCCGGGAACGGCATCGCCCGCACCAGCAGCCCACGCAGCCCGTGCACGGCGGGCACCGACTCGGGCGGGGGCCGCCGCAGCCGCGGATCGACGGCCAGATACGCCGCCCACACGACGGCGACGGCCACCAGCGCCACTGTCGCGGCGCCCGCCGCCGCCCGCCGCCGGCCTCCCGGCCGCCACGACCCCGCCGCCACGCCCGCCAGCACCAGCAGCACCGGAACCGCAGGCAGCGCGCTCATCTTCGTCGCCAGCGCCGCCCCCAGCGCCGCCCCTGCAAGCGGCAGGTACCGGCGCGGGCGCCGGCGGGCCCGCCACAGCAGCCAGACGGAGGTCAGCAGGAAGCCGGCCATCGGCACGTCCAGCGTCGCCAGCGAGCCGTGCGCGATCACGTCCGGTGTGAACACGTACAGCGCGAGCGCGGCCAGTCCCCCCGCAGGTCCGGTCAGATCATGGGCGAAGGCGAACACGACCAGCCCGAACAGCAGCGTCAGCGCGATCACCGGCAGCCGGGCCCACAGCATCAGCCGCCCCGGATCGTTGCCCGACCCGTACAGCAGATGCCGGCCCACCTGCCCCTGGTCGCCGCGGAACGACGGGTCGAGCCGCGGCCCGGCCGGCGCCACTCCCGCGGCGACGACCAGCTTGCCGAGTGGCGGATGCTCGGGGTTCAGACGCAGGCTGTGCTCGCGCAGGTAGACGGCCGCCGCGCCCACGTACACCGGTTCGTCGATCGTCGGGGTCTGCTGCACGGCCGTGGTCACCATGGCGACGGCCATCTGGACGAGCAGCGCGGCCACGACGAACGGCAGCAGCCACCGGCGCACCCGGACGCCCCGTCCGGGCCCGTCCGGGGCGGTCCCCCCGCTCCGATCGTTCGTCATCGTCCGTCCCCCGCCGGCGCCCGCCGCACCGGGCGGCACCGCCTCACCGGTCCCCGCGACGGACCGCCCGCCGTGTCAAGGGGTACGGCCCGCAGCGCACCGGGGTTCACCTCGCGGCCACCCCGAACCGCCCGCGCCGGGCCCCGACGCGCCCCGGGGCACGCCGACCCGGCGCGCGGCACCCGACCCGGCGCGCCCGGACGGCGCGCCACACTCAACGTCCGCCGTCCGCGCCCACCTGACCCGGCCGGGCGTCGCCGCGGGGGGACGACCCGGGGCCCTCCGGCCCGCCCACGACGTCCCGCACCACCAGGTCGGCCCGGCCTCGCGTCGTCGCCACCAGTTCAGCGTTGCGCCGGTCTGTGCCCAGGACCCACGCCACGGCCTCCTCGTGGCCCTTGCCGAACCGCTCGTGACGGGAGATCAGCCGCCGGATCCGCTCCGGCTCGTCCAGCTCGCAGAACCACACCTCGTCCAACTGGGTCCGCACCCGCGCCCACGCCCCGGTGCCCAGCAGCAGGTAGTTCCCCTCGGTGACCACCAGCCGGGCGTAGGGCGGCACCGGGACCGCCCCGGCGACCGGCTGCTCCCACACCCGTTCGAATCCGGGCGCGTACACGACGTCCCCGTCCGGCTCCTCGCGCAGCCGACGCAGCAGCGCCGCGTAACCGGCCGCGTCGAAGGTGTCGGGAGCCCCCTTGCGGTCCCTCCGCCCGAGCCGGTCCAGCTCGACGTCGGCGAGGTGGAAGCCGTCCATCGGTACGTGGGCGACCCAGGGCGGCCCGTCCGCGTTGAGCGCGCGCACCAGGTTCTCGGCGAGCGTCGACTTGCCCGCGCCGGGGCTGCCGGCGATGCCGAGGACCGCGCGCCGCCGGCCCTCGGCGAGGGCACGGGCACGGGCGAGGAGGGAGGCGAAGGCGATCGGCACACAGGAAGTCTGTCAGCCGCGCGGGCCGCTGGGAGACGCGATCGGGGGAACCTTCCGGGTATGACGACGGAACTCGGACTGCCCGACGACATCCGGGCCTGCCTCTTCGACCTCGACGGGGTCGTCACACGCACGGCCACCCTGCACGCGGCGGCCTGGAAGGAGACGTTCGACGCGTTCCTGCGGGAGCGGGAGGAGACGCCCTTCCGCCCGTTCGACGCCGCCGACTACGACGAATACGTCGACGGACGCCCCCGCGCCGACGGCGTGCGCACCTTCCTCTTCTCCCGGGACATCGAACTGCCCGAGGGAGAGCCCGGCGACCCGCCGGACGCCGGCACCGTGCACGGCCTCGGCAACCGCAAGAACACCCTGCTGCTGGAGAAGATCCGCACCGAGGGCGTCGAGGCCTACGACGGCAGCGTGCGGTACATCGAGGCGGCCCGAGCCCGAGGGCTGGCCACGGCCGTCGTCTCCTCCAGCGCCAACACCCTCGACGTGCTGCGGTCGATCGGCGCCGAGGCCCTGTTCGACGTACGGATCGACGGGGTGGTGGCGGCCGGGCGGAAGCTGCCCGGCAAGCCGCACCCCGACACCTTCCTCGCCGCGGCCGCCGACCTCGGCGTGCCGCCCGCCCATGCCGCCGTCTTCGAGGACGCGCTGGCGGGGATGGATGCCGGCCGTGCCGGACGCTTCGGGTACGTCGTCGGTGTCGACCGGGCCGGGCAGCGGGACGCCCTGTACGCCCACGGCGCCGACC
Source organism: Streptomyces actuosus (assembly GCF_016921115.1). Lineage (GTDB taxonomy): Bacteria > Actinomycetota > Actinomycetes > Streptomycetales > Streptomycetaceae > Streptomyces > Streptomyces actuosus_A. Next base: position 119,015 of record NZ_JAFFZS010000001.1, on the reverse strand, counting down.
GCGTCGTGGCCGACCTCGCGGACCTGCTCTCCGGCTGACACCGGGTCCGACGGGGTACTGCCCGGTGACCGGTCCGGCGCGGCGCGGGGAAACGGCCCGGAGGCCTGTGCCGCGCACGCGGCCATGGCGCGTTCCGGCCCGAGGCACGAGCTGTACGACCGGTACCTCGGGCCCGGCCCGGCCGTCCCCTGCTCGGCTGCACAGCATGTGCGCCCTCGCCGCCAGCGGGCTGTTCCGAGGCTGCCGCGGCGACCCTGTCGCACTGCGGTCGCGCTGCCGCGCGGCCCTGGGCGGTGCGCTCGCGGACCCTTCTGTCCGTGCAGATCACCCGGGTGCGTCAGGGGCGCGGCGGTGGGTCGTCGCCGACCTGGCCTCAGCCCGGTGACACGAAACCGGACTCGTACGCCGCGATCACCGCCTGGGTGCGGTCCCGCGCACCGAGTTTCGCCAGCACGGCACTCACATGGCTCTTGACGGTCTCGGTCCCCACCACCAGGCCCGCCGCGATCTCCGCGTTCGACAGCCCGCGCGCCATCAGACGCAGTACCTCGCGCTCCCGCTCGGTCAGCCCGGCACCCTCCATCGCCGCCCGGGCCGCGGCGTTGCCCCCCTCTTGCCCGTGCGACGCGGCCAACTGCCGTACCGCTGCGGGGAACAGCAGGGAGTCGCCCTCGGCCACGAGCCGTACCGCGTGCACGATCTCCGCCGGCCGCGCGCTTGAGCAGAAAGCCGTCGGCGCCCTCGCGCAGCGCGCCGTACACGTAGTCGTCGTTCTCGAAGGTGGTCACCACCAGGATCTTCGGCGGGTCCACCACCGTGCGCAGCACCGCCCGGGTGGCCTCGATGCCGTCCATCAACGGCATCCGCACGTCCATGGCCACGACATCGGGGCGCAGTTGCCGCACCAGGGGGATCACGGCCGCCCCGTCGGCCGCCTCACCCACCACCTCGATGTCCGGTTGCGCCTCCAGCACGGCGCGCAGGCCCGCCCGTACGAGCGGCTCGTCGTCGACGAGGAGAACGGTGAGCGGCATCCGGTCAGCCTAGTGTTGCGAGCGGAACGGCCCTTGGCCGGGGGCGGGTTCCGCCCCCTCGATCGCACCGATCTGGCGGTGCCTCCCGCCGATCGGGCGGTGGCCGCCGTCCGGCACGGTCGATCACCGCAGCGGGAGGTCGACGGACAGCAGCCAGTGCCCGTCGTCCCGTCCCGCGCGAACCGCACCGCCGAGCAGGGCGGCTCGCTCCCGTATCCCGCGCAGCCCGCTGCCACCTCCGGTGCCGGCCGCCGGTGCCCCCTCGGCCAGCGGGTTGCGCACCTCCAGCCGCAGCCGTGCGTCGTCCGCGGCGACGCGCACCGCGACCCGGACGGGTCCGGCGTGCCGCAGCACGTTGGTGAGCGCCTCCTGGAGCATCCGGTAGGCCTCGCGGGAGACCGGTCCCGGCAGGTGCTCCAGCGGCCCCGTCAGTTCCGCCTGCACCTGCGCCCCCGACGACCGGGCGGACTCCAGCAGGCGGTCCGCCTCGCCGAGCGTGGGCCGGGCGCCGGCCGGGTGGTCCCCGTGGCGCAGCACGAGCAGGACGCGCTCCAGATCCTCCAACGCGGCGCGTCCCGTCTCCTCGATGGCCTCCAGCGCCTGATCCGTGAACCGCGGGTCGGCCGCCGCCCGCGCGGCACCCGCCTGGACGACGGCGAGGGTCAGCGCGTGACCGAGGGAGTCGTGCAACTCCCGGGCGATCCGGTTGCGTTCCAGCAGCCGCTCCGTACGCTCCTCCAACTCGGCCAGCCGTTCCCCGGCCGTCGGTCCGAGCAACTGGCGGGCGGCCCGGGCCATGAGAGCACCCGCCCCGACGACGACCGCCAACAACACCGACACCGGTACGGGCAGCAGCAGGAGGCACACCCAGCCCGCGCCGCTTCCCGAGGGAACCGGCACCGGCGGGTCGGCGAGGTCGCCGACCCCCCAGGCCGACCCGACGAGCGACAGCGAGACGGCCATCAACTGCTCGGTCACCACGGCGACGGCCATCCCCATTTCCAGCCGCAGCACCAGCCAGACGCCCGTTCCGGCCCGGTCGGCCCACGAGGCGGACGGAACCGCGGAGACACCCGGCTCCCCGTCACCCTTCACCCGGGCGTGCTGACCTGGAAACAGCATCAACCGCGCCTGCAGGCCCTCCGCCCGGCGCACCGAGGGCACCGCCGCGGCGGCCAGCACCAGGGGGATCGGGAGGAGCGCGATCAGCACCCAGTCACCCGGCGACGGGTCGACCAACCCGGGATAGACCATGGCGCACGCGAGCGGCAGGATCGCTCCCACCAGCAGGTGAACCCAGCGGGTGTACGTGACCGCACGGGTCAGCGGCAGCAGAAGATCCGACATGTGGGCATCGTGGCACGGCCGGACGGCGCCGGATCTCCCCCGCCCGGGGGAGACACCCTCCTCCGGCGGGGGATGATCGCCCGCGCCGGCACGACCAGGCTGAAGCCATGACCAGCATCGACCTCCTGGACCTGACCAAGGAGTACGGCGCCGTGCGCGCCGTCGACCACCTGACGTGCAGCATCGCACCGGGCCGCGTCACCGGCTTCCTCGGCCCCAACGGCGCCGGCAAGTCCACCACCATGCGGCTCGTCCTCGGCCTCGACCGACCCACCTCCGGCACCGCCGCGGTCGGCGCGTGCCCGTACGCCACGCTCGACGAGCCGCTGCGCACGGTCGGCGCGCTACTGGACGCACAGGCGGCGAGCGGCTCCCGCACCGCACGCGACCATCTGCGCTTCCTCGCCGCCAGCAACCGCATCCCGGCCCGTCGCACGGACGACGTCCTGGAGGAGACCGGCCTCGCCGCCGTGGCACGCCGCCGCATCAGGACCTTCTCGCTCGGCATGCGCCAGCGCCTGGGCATCGCCGCCGCGCTCCTCGGGGATCCGCCCGTCCTCATGCTGGACGAGCCCACCAACGGGCTCGACCCCGAAGGGATCGTGTGGATCCGTGAGCTGCTGCGCCGGCTCGCCCGGCAGGGCCGCACGGTCCTGGTCTCCAGCCATCTGATGAACGAGACGGCGGCCTTCGCCGACCACCTCGTCGTCCTCGGTCGAGGACGGCTGCTCGCCGACACCTCCCTGCCCGACTTCATCGAACGGCACAGCCGCGAACGGGTACGCCTGCGCACCGGCGACCCCGTCCGGCTGCGGGCCGCGCTGCTGCGCAGGGGGCACACGGTGGCAGAGGGCGGCGACGGCCGCTGGCTCGTGGAGGGCGCCCGGGCCCAGGACATCGGAGCCCTCGCCGCCCAGGAGGGCATCGCCGTCCTCGAACTCACCGACGAACAGGCCTCCTTGGAGGAGGCCTACTTCGCCCTCACCGCGAACCAGGCGGACTTCGCCGCCGCGCCCCCTGCATCCCCCACCGCGCCCCGGGAGGTCTGACCATGTCCGTCACCGCGGTACTCCACTCCGAATGGATCAAGATCAGGTCCGCCCGGGCGAGCTTCGGCTCCCTCGTCGCGGTCTTCGCCGCGACCCTCATGATCACCCTTCTCGTCTTCGCCACCGTCGGCAGGGCCGAGGCGGACGACGGCGGGGACCCCGTCTCCGGAGCCTTCTACGCGATCAACTTCGCGCAGATCGCAGCCATCGCCTTCGGAGCCACGGCGGTGTCGTCCGAATACGTGGGCGGCGCCTTGCGGATCTCCCTGTCGGCGGTACCGCACCGAGGCCTGCTCTACGCGGCCAAGACGACGGTCGTGGCCGCCGCGGCCCTCGCCGTGGGGCTGGCGACCGGATTCGCGACCTTCTTCGCCGGCCAGGCCTTCCTGGGCCCGTACGCCATCGGACTCGGCGAGCCCGGAGCCCTGCGGGCCTGCATCGGCGCGGGGATCCACCTCACCCTCGTCACCCTGTTCGCCGCCGGACTGACCTTTCTGCTGCGCAGTGCCGTCGCGGTGCTCAGCCTGCTCGTCCCGTTCCTCCTGATCGTGTCCTTCGTGGTCGCGGACGTCGCCGACGGCGTCTCCTCCTGGTTCCCGGACCGGGCCGGACAGCAGGTCCTGCACCAGGATCCGTCGGCCGGCCTCGGCCCGTGGGCCGGTCTCGCGGTGGAGGGGCTGTGGGCGGCAGCCGCCCTCCTGGCCGGCTGGTGGGCCGTGCGCCGACGGGACGCCTGACCCTCGGCGTCAGAGACGGGCCTCGGCCGAACCTCCCCGGCAACGGCGCGCGGGTCCGCCCTACGAGTACACCGCGGGCCGTCCCCCACGGGGGTGCCCCATACCGGCGTGCCGTGCCGTCCGGGCCCTGCGGCGCGATAATGCAGCCATGGGCCATCGACTCGCCGACGTGAGCGCGCCCGCCCGGCTGGCCGCCCCGGACGAGGGCATCGGCCGCGACGAACTGGCGCTCGCCACCCGCAACCACGGCCTGCCCCTGGAGACGCTGCGCCACGAGGTCTCCCCACCGGGCCTGCACTACGTCCTGACGCACTACGACATCCCGTACGTGCCCCCGGACACCCCCTGGACCCTGACCGTGGGCGGTCGCGTCCGCCGGCCGCTCCGCCTGGACCTCACCGACCTCAGGGCCTTCCCACAGATCACCACCCGGGTGACGCTGGAGTGCGCGGGCAACGGCCGCGCACTGCTCAGCCCCCGCCCGGTCAGCCAGCCCTGGCTGGTCGAGGCGGTCGGGACCGCCGAGTGGACCGGCGTACCGCTGCGGCTGTTGCTCGCCGAGGCCGCCGTCGAAGCGGACGCCGTCGACGTGGTCTTCACCGGAGCCGACCACGGTGTCGAACGCGGCGTCGAACAGGACTACCGGCGTGCCCTGCCGGTGGACGTGGCCACCGGCACCGACCCCGAGGTGCTGCTCGCCGTCGGCATGAACGGTGCCCCGCTGCCGCCGCAGCACGGCCACCCCCTGCGTCTGATCGTCCCCGGCTGGTACGGCATGGCCCATGTGAAGTGGCTGCGCGACATCACCGTCGTCGACACGCCGTTCACCGGTTTCCAGCAGTCCGTGGCGTACCGGCTGCGGCAGGACCCGCAGGACGCGGGCGAGGCCGTGACCCGCATCGCCCCCCGGGCGCTGATGGTGCCGCCGGGCTTCCCGGACTTCATGTCCCGCACCCGCGTCGTGCGGCCGGGCCCGGTGGTCCTCGAAGGACGCGCCTGGTCGGGTCGGGCGCCGGTGACGCGCGTCGAGGTCAGCGCGGACGGCGGCGCCACCTGGCGGGACGCCGATCAGGAACCCGACACCGGCCACCCCTGGGCCTGGCGCGGCTGGCGGCACACCTGGACCGCCGCGCCCGGCGCCCACGTCCTCGCCGTGCGCGCCACGGACGCGGGGGGCGCGACGCAGCCCATGGAACAGCCCTGGAACCGGGGCGGCTTCGCCAACAACCTCGTCCAGCGGGTCCCGGTCCTCTGCCCCGAACCGGAGGAGGGGGACGGACGGGACCGCGAGGGCGGCGACGGTCCGGTCGAGGCGGAGAGCCGGGACCACTGAGGCCAGGCGGGGCCCTCCTGCGCGAGCTTCTGCCTGGCCCATTCCAGATTGCGCGGTGTGAGGTCCCGGCCCGCGGCCAGCACCACGTCCTCGGGCGTGACGTCGGTGCCGGTGCGCGCGTGGAGCAGTCGGTCGGGAGTGGTGCTGTCCCGGGGCGACCGGGACCCTTCGGGCTGTGACGGCGACATGGTTCGAGCTCCTCCTCCGGTGCGGAAGGATGCGGCGGCCCGGTGCGGTCATCGGGTCCACTAACACCATTCACCGAGGCGGCGCACCCTGCATCCGGAGGGCACGCGCCGCCGGAGCCGTCGCCCCCGCGAGGCGCTGCCGTACAGCCTCCCGAAAGGCGCACTCCGAGGTGCCGACCGCCTCGCACCGGCGTGGAATGGAAGGTCCGGAGACCATCCAGCGGAGAATACCGAGGCCATGGCACCCACCACAGAGCAGGCCGGAGGACGCACCGCCCGAGGGGCCCTGAGACGGCTCGGGGAAGGGTGCGCCCGGCACTACCTGATCGTCATCGTCTCCTGGGTCGTCGCACTCGTGGCGCTGCAGGGTCTCAACTACTCCTTCGGTGGCGACTACTCCGACAACTTCACCATCTCCGGCACCCAGTCGCAGGAGGGCCTGGACGTGCTCAAGCAGCACGACCCGCAGGCCGGCGGCTACAGCAGCCAGATCGTCCTGCACGACGCAGGCCAGTCCCTGACCGCCCTCGGCACACCGATGGCCGACACCGTCGCCGACCTCCAGAAGCTGCCGCACGTCCTCTCGGTGCAGAATCCCCTCACCGCACCCGGCGGCACCTCGCAGCAGTCGCAGCAGAGCCAGCAGAGCAGCGATGTCGGCCCCCTGTCGTCCGACGGCAAGACCGCGTACATCACCGTCCGCTTCGACGTCCAGCCCTCCACGCTCGGAAGCGACTACCTCGACGGGGTCGATCGCGCGGTCGACCCGCTGCGGCAGGCCGGTGTGGAGGTCGAGTACGGCGGCCCGCTCGGTGAACTGGCACGGCCGGCCCCCAACGACCGGCTCAGCGAGGCGATCGGCTTCGGCGTGGCCATCGTGGTGCTGCTCATCGGCTTCGGCAGCATCATCGCCGCCGTGCTGCCGCTGCTGTCCGCCCTCATCGCCGTCGTCGGCGGGCTCGCCATCCTGGGGCTGCTGGCCGCCGCCTTCACCTTCGCCACGGTCTCGCCGACCCTGGCCACGATGATCGGCCTCGGCGTCGGTATCGACTACTCCCTGTTCCTGCTCACCCGGCACCGGCAGAACCTGATGAACGGCGCGGATCCCGTGGCGGCGGCGGGGCACGCCGCCGCCACCAGCGGCCGAGCCGTCCTGGTCTCCGGTTGCACGGTGATCGTCGCGCTGGGCGGCCTCTACGCCTCCGGGGTGTCCTTCATCGGCAAGCTGGGACTGGCTGCCGCCGTCACCGTCGTCTCCGCCGTCACCGGCGCCCTGACCATGGTGCCGGCGCTGCTCGGCCTGATCGGCAGACGCATCGACCAGTTCACCGTCCGCCGGCCCGTCGCCGAGGCGAGCGGACAGCCGGGCTCGCAGCCCCAGGGCACCTGGCACCGGTATGCCAAGCGGGTCGAGCGACGGCCCTGGCACTACCTGGGCGCCGGTGTCACGATCATCGCGGTGCTGGCCATCCCCCTGTTCTCCATCCAACTCGGCCACATCGGGGACGGCGCCGACCCGACCTCGTTCACCGACCGGCGGGCCTACGACCTGATGTCGGACGCCTTCGGGCCCGGCTCCAACGGGCCCCTCACCGTCGTCATCGACCAGACCTCCGTCCCGCAGTCCGACCGCTCCGCTCTCGCCTCCCAGGCGCAGAAGACGCTGGACGCCGTGCAGGGCGCCGCCACGGTGACACCGCTGACGCCCACCCAGGACGGGGACGTCCTCATCTCCACCGTCTACTCCCAGCAGTCCCCGCAGAGCGCCACCACCACCGACCTGGCCAACCGCCTCGCCGACGACACGCTCCCGCAGGCCGTCTCCGGGACGGACGCCCACGGCTACGTCACCGGCACCACCGCCGCCCAGGTCGACTTCCGGGACATCGTCGCGAGCCGGCTGCCCCTCATCATCGCCGTCGTGGTGAGCCTCGCCTTCCTGATCATTCTGGCGGTCTTCCGCGGCCTGCTCGTCGCGGTCAAGGCGGCCGTCCTGAACGTGCTGTCGATCGCCGCCTCCTACGGCGTCGTCGTGGCCGTCTTCCAGTGGGGCTGGGGCGGCCCCGCTCTCGGCGTCAACGGCACCGTGCCCATCGAGAGCTACGTGCCCATGATGATGTTCGCCATCATCTTCGGGCTCAGCATGGACTACGAGATCTTCCTGCTGTCCCGTGTGCACGAGAACTGGTTGCGCACCGGGGACGCCGAGGACTCGGTCGCACACGCCCTGGAGATCACCGCCCGCGTCATCACCTGCGCCGCGCTGATCATGGCCAGTGTCTTCGCGGCGTTCATCATCAGCGACAACATCGTGGTCAAGATGCTGGGCCTGGGCCTCGCCGTCAGCGTGCTCATCGACGCTTCGGTGGTCCGCCTGCTGATGGTGCCCGCGGTGATGACCCTGCTCGGCCCCCACGCCTGGTGGACGCCTCGCCCGCTGGACCGGATCCTGCCGCACATCGACGCCGAGGGTGACCGCGAGGCGGCCCCGGGCGTCAGCGGGCCTCCGGAGCAAGAGCGAGCATCGTGACGTCGTCCTTGACGTCCGGGCTGTAGCGCGCGAGGTCGGCCCACAGCCGCGCGGTGAGCTGGGCGACGGGCACGTCGGTGAGGTCCGCGAGCCGTTCGGCGAGCGGATAGAAGACTCCGGAGCCGTTCCGGGCCTCGACGACCCCGTCCGACACGAGCAGCAACCGGTCCCCGGTGCGCAGGTCCACCGCGGTCGCACGGAGGGGCGCCTCTTCCGGGAGACCGAGACCGAGCGGCAGCCACGGCTCGACCGCCACCTCCGTCGCCTTCCCCGCACGCAGCAGCATCGGCGCGGGATGACCGCAGGAGACGGCCCGCACCGTCCGCCCGTCGGCGCCGAACTCCAGCAGGACGGCCGTCGCGAACAACTCGGCGTCCGGCGTGTGGGCCGAGTCCGTCACCAGCCTGCGGTCCAGCCGGGCGGCCACCGACTCCAGGTCCGGCTGGTCCAGCACCGCCTCCCGGAAGGCCCCCAGCAGGGACGCCACCGTGGCCACGGCCGCCAGCCCGTGGCCCTGCACGTCCCCGAGCACGGCCCGGACCCCGTAGGGGCCGCCGCGCACGTCGAAGAAGTCACCGCCGACCAGCGTCCCCCGTTCGGCCGCCCGGTACAGCCCCGCGCAGCTCACCGGCCCCACCCGCTCGGGCACCGGCGGGACGATGGCCCGCTGCGCCGCCACGGCCACCGTCCGCTCCAGGTCCAGCTGCGCGTCGCGGCGGCTGCGCACGAACGACACGAAGATACTCAGCAGGGCCACGAAGGCGATGGTCGACAGGTCGGTCTGGCCGGGCTTGTCGAGCTGGAAGACGGGCAGGTTCAGCACCACGATCACCGCACCACCCAGCAGCGCGGTCCCCAAGGGCCCGTACGACAGGACGGCCAGCGGCGGGATCGCGCCCAGCAGGAACCCGATGTCCAGCGGCTCGCTGCTCACCAGCGTGGCCACACACACCGCGGCCACCAGCGCGAGCGGCAGCGCCCGCACCCACCAGGGCGGGGGTGCGCCGTGCAGCCAGCCGCGCCGGTCACCCGCCCGGCGCGGTGACAGAACGCGCACACCGGCCACACGACCACGCTCCTACGCCGGACCCGGCCTCGCACGCCGAGGGCAGCCGGTGCCGGGAGCGCCGGGCCGCCGCCCCGGCCGGGGCGGGGACGGCGCCGGATGCGGCCGGGGCGGGCACCGGCGGTGGCGCCGCAGCCGGTGCGAGGGGCGCTGCGGCGCCGGGTTCCGCCGGGGTCACTGCGCGCCGGACGCCGGGGGGAGCGGCACATCGCGGGACGGCACGACCGGCTCCCCTGTTCCGTGGCGAGGCGACGGTGCTCCCCCGCGGCGGGGCGACCGCGCTGCCACCTCGGGAACGCGGCCGACGAGGCGGGGCCCGGCGATGACGGCCGACGGCCGGCCTGCGGTCAGGCGTGCGGGCGTGTGCCGTCCAGCAGGGCCTCGGCCGCCTGGAGGATCTCGGTGACCCGCAGCGCGAACGCGGCGTCACAGGGATGCGGGCGGCCGTCGAGGGCGGCGGCACGGAGCGCGTCCGCTGCCCGGGCGAAGGCCGGCAGGGGGCCGTCCGCGGCGTCCGGCAGGAGCGCCGTGCCCTGCCGGCCCCGCAGCTCGACCTCGGTGCCCGCCGACGCGGGCGGTGCCGTCAGGCTCAGGGTCAGGGTGCTCGACGCGCCGCCCTCGTGCCGCAGGACCACATGAGCCGTGTCCTCGGGCCCGGCCGCCGCCGCGGCCACCTGCCGTACGTCGCCGAGCACCGGCAGCAGCACCGACAGGGCGTGCGGGCCCACGTCCCACAGAGCGCCCTTCTCGCGGCGCCACGGCGAGTCGGCGAAGGGGCTGTCGGCGGTGAACACCGAGCCCAGCCACGTGGCGCGGGCGGTGAACCAGCCACCCCGCGCCGCCTGTTCGGCGATCCAGGCCTCCGGGCCGGGCTGGAAGCGGGTGGTGAAGAAGACGACCGAGGCGACCTGCGCCTTCCGCACGGCCTCGGCCACCGCGCGCCCCTGCTCGGCCGTGGTCGCCAGCGGCTTGTCGAGCAGCAGGTGCCGACCCGCCCGCGCGGCCCGCACGGCCAGTGCGGCCTGCACATCGGGCGGCAGCGCCACGGCCACGGCGTCCACGTCGCCGAGCAGCGCGTCCACGTCCGCGTAGGCCCGGGTGCCGTGCCGTTCGGCGAGCGCCTCGGCTGCCTTCGGGCGCCGGCCCCACACGCCCGTGAAGGCGAGAGTGTCGTGCGCCGCCAGCGCGGGGGCGTGCACGAGCTGCGCCCAGGGGCCGGTGCCGAGCAGTCCGATGCGCATGCGGTCGCCTCTCCGGAAGACCTGATCACGTCATCCGTGAGCGTGCCACACGGACCACGGTGCCGTGCACCCGCCGCAGACCGCGGTCAGGCGGCCGGCCGGTCCTGAGCGCCCCGGGCCCGCGCTCCGCGGTCCCGTACCGGGCGAAGACGCCGCCGCTCGTCGCGACCCCGCTGCTCGCGCGCGGCGGGCGGAGGGAACAGGCGATCCTCGATCCGGTCGGCGACCAGCAACAGCAGCGACACGAGAGGCAGCAGTGACACGGCGACCCAGCCCATGGTGATCTCCTTCGCCGGACGGCGGTCGAACGGGTGCACCGGAACGAGCCGCTGATGCCCTCGCGTCGAGTGAAGAAAGTGTGACGATGCGGGCGCGGGCGAGGAGGGGCCGGTCCGCGTCCCCGGCAGGGGACGCAACGGCCCGTGCCGCCGCGGGCCCGCCGGGCGGCCGGGGCGGGAGCGGCGCGCCCGGATGCCGGCGCACACCGCGCCGCGGAGCTCCCCGGCCTGGCGGGGGAGCGGCCTTGTCCCGACGACGTCGCGTGCCGGGCGCGGCGGCCGGCACGGAGGGCCCCTGGGCCGAGCGGGAGGAAAAGACCGTGCACAACCCTAGGGACCGACCGGACGGTATGTCATTCTTCGGGACAGGACGAGTCAGGTGGCGACCGCCCCACGGGCCGTACACCTCGGTGCCGGCCCCGGCACCACCGTGAGGGCGCCGCCGGAAGCCGACCTGGGGAGAGAACCGCGATGCATCGAGCCCTGGGCCCACGAGCCGTGCTCCGACCCGGCCCCGAACCCGCCCACCGGCGCGCCCCGCGCGGCCGGCCGCTGATCGACGCCGACGCCCTGCGCGTGCTGCACCGCGCGGCCCGCGTCCTGCTGGACGACCTGCCCCAGCTCACCGATCGCCTCCTGTGCCTCCTCCAGGAGCAGGAACCCGCCTACCGGGCCGCCCTGGAGAGCGACACGCCCGGCACTTGGCAGGAGGTGCACCGTTCGCTGCGGCACAGCGTCTCCTCGCTGCTCGACCCGCGGGGCGCCCGGGAAGCGGCCCGCCACTGCACCTGGAGGATCGGCGCCACGCGCGCCGAACAGGGACTGCCGCTCGACGCCCTGCTGCACGCCTTCCGGCTCGGCGGCTCCCTGGTCTGGCAGGACCTGGTCGACGAGACGTCCCGGTGCGCGCCCGAGGACGTACGCCTCCTGGTGCACGTCGCGTCCGACGTGTGGGACTTCGTCGACGAGCACTGCACCCTCGTCGCGGACGCCTACCGGCAGACCGAGCAGCGGCTGGCCTGGCGCCGCGAGAACAGGGTCCGGCTGCTGGCCGGCGCCCTGCTGGACGGCACCAGCCGCATCGCCGACCTGCCCGAGACCGCCGCCGCCCTCGGCCTGCCCGAGCACGGGCGGTACGTCGTCGTCGCGGTCGCCGGTGAGGCCGGGAGCCGTGACGCCGAGCTCGGCCCGGCGACACGGGCCCACTGGCATGCGGGCCCGGAGGTGGACCACTGCATCGTCCTGGCCCCCGACGGCGACACACCGGCCGGTGTCGAGCCCCGGAACGCGCCGGGTGTGCGGACCGGCGTCAGCAGCGCCGTCGACGGCCTGGCGGCCGTGGGCGACGCACGCCGGCTGGCCGACGTGGCACTGAGCCTGTGCCCCGGGACCGGCGGCACCGTACGGCTGACCGACCACCTCCCCGAGGCGCTCGTGGTCTCCTGCCCGGAACTGGGCACCGCCCTCGCCGACCGCGTCCTCGGCCCCTTGGCGGAGCTGGACGGGGCCGACGCCGAGGTCCTGGTGGACACCCTGGCCACCTGGCTCGCCTGCGAGGGCTCCGCCCAGCGTGCGAGCCGGCGGCTGTACTGCCACCGCAACACCGTCCTCAACCGGCTGCGCCGGTTCGAGCAGCTCACCGGCCGCCGCCTGGCCCGCCCCACCGACCTGGTGGAGGTGGGCCTGGCGCTGGCGGCCCGGCGGCTGATGCCCCGCTGATCCCGCGGTGCCCGTCGGCGAAGTCGAGGCACCTGGATACCCCGCCGGCCCGGCTCTCGTCCCGCCCGCCCCGCCTCGCGTCCCGGCAGCGGGCGGCCCGGCCTGACGCCGTCGCCGTGCCCCTGCTCACGCATCACCACCCGTCCCCACGCACCACCTGTCCCGCCTCTCCCACCGTGTCGGCCGTCACCGGACCGACCGTGCCCACCCCGTGCCCCTCGTACCTGCTCCGAAGAAGACGTCCCTGCGCATCGCGGCCGCCCGCGAAGCGACCGTTGCCCGGGGCCGCCCGCGAAGCGACCGTTGCCCGGGGCCCGTCGGGGCCGGTCGCCCCGCCGTGCCGCGTCCTGCCCGCGCCGCGACGTCCACCCGGCCGGACGTCCACCGGGCCGGGGAAGCCGTGCGGCGCCGGTCGTCCCGGCCCACCCAACCGCCACCCTCGCGGTGTTCCGGAACCCTCCGGGCCCCTCCCCGCCCGCCGCCGGCGGTCGCGCCTCTGCTCCGTACCCCGGCGCCGGCCCCGACCACCGCACTCTGGGCACCCGCACAACCCGCGCACAGCAGCTTTGGGACACCGCAGCGTCCGAGCCCCGGGACCTGTCCGGGCCGCCGGTGCCCGTGCTGTCGTGAGCTCCCCTTCCCCCGCCGGCCGTGCCGCTGACCGGCACGGTCCCAAGGAGTGGCGATGCCCGAAGCACCACCGGACGACCGCGCCGCACTGCACGTCGAGAACGTCGACGTGACCTACGGGCGCGCCCTGTCCGCGCTGCGCTCCGTGTCCCTGACGGTGCCGCCCGGCGGCGTCGTCGCCCTGCTCGGCGCGAACGGTGCCGGCAAGACGACGCTGCTGCGCGCGGTGTCGGGCACCCTGCGCCTGCATCGCGGTGCGATCACCGCCGGCAGCATCCGCTACGGCAGCACCGCACTGGACGGGCGAGACCCCGTACGCGCCGTTCGCGCCGGGGTCGTCCAGGTACCGGAGGGGCGGCGGGTGTTCGCGGCACTCACCGTCGAGGAGAACCTGCGGACCGGCGGCCTGGGCCTCGGGCGCCGCCGACCGGCCCAGGTCCAGGAGGCCCGCGACCGGGTCTTCACCCTCTTCCCCCGGCTCGCCGAACGCCCCCGGCAGGCCGCCGGCCTGCTGTCCGGCGGCGAGCAGCAGATGCTGGCCATCGGCCGCGCCCTGATGGCCGCCCCGCGCCTGCTGCTCCTCGACGAGCCCTCTCTCGGCCTCGCGCCGCTCATGGTGGACCGCATCGCCGAGGTGGTGCGGGAGATCAACACCCAGGGCACCGCCGTCCTGCTGGTCGAGCAGAACGCCGGCATGGCCCTGTCGCTGGCCGACCACGCCCACGTCCTGGAGGTCGGCGAGACACGGCTGGCCGGACCCGCCGCCGAACTCGCCCGCACGGACGCGGTGCGCCGCCTGTACCTGGGCGAGAGCGCCGACGGACAGGAGGCCGCATGAACGCCCCCGAGCTCAGGGCTGAGGACGTCACCGTCCGCTTCGCCGGCCTCACCGCCCTCGACGAGGTCTCCTTCACCGTCGCCCCCGGCTCGGCGCACGCCCTCATCGGGCCCAACGGCGCCGGCAAGTCCACCTGCTTCAACGTCCTGTCGGGTCTGTACCGCCCGGCCACCGGCAGTGTCCGGCTGGGGGAGACGGAGCTGACCCGGCTCGCACCGCACCGCATCGCCGCGCTGGGCGTCGCCCGCACGTTCCAGAACATCGTCACCACCGAGGGCACGGTCGCCGACAACCTCATGCTCGGCCGCCACGTCCTGACCCGCGCGGGCTTCACCGCGAGTGCCCTGCACCTGCCGCGCGCCCGGCGAGAACAGCGCGAGCACCTGGCCCGCGTCCGCGAGATCGCCGAGCTCACCGGCCTGGCCGCCCACTTCGACACCCCCGTGGCCCTGCTGTCCTACGGCGACCGCAAACGCGTCGAACTGGCCCGCGCCCTGTGCCTGGAGCCCCGCGTCCTGCTCCTGGACGAGCCCGTGGCCGGGATGAACGCGGCCGAACGGGCCCGCACCGCCGGCGTCATCCGCGACGTGCGGGCCGAACTCGGCCTGTCCGTCGTGCTCGTGGAGCACGACATGGGGCTGGTCATGCGCCTCGCCGACGAGGTCACCGTCCTCGACTTCGGCCGGGCCATCGCCCACGGCAGCCCGGACGACGTCCGCCGGGACCCGGAGGTGCTGCGCGCCTACCTCGGCACCGCGACGACACAGGAGGGCGCTGCATGACGTCCCTGTTCGGTGATCTCCTCGACGGCCTGGCCCTGGGTGCGGTCTACGCCCTCGTGGCCCTCGGCTTCGTCGTCGTCTTCAAGGCCTCCGGAGTGATCAACTTCGCGCAGGGGTCGCTGCTCCTGTTCGGCGGCTACCTCACCGCCGTCCTCCACGACGACCTCGGTTTCGCGGGAGCGCTCGCCGCGGCCGTCCTGGCCACCGCGCTGCTGGCCGGTGCCCTCGACCGGCTGCTGTTCGGCCGCGGCGACCCCGATCCGCGCACCGCCCACGTGCAGACCATCGTCACCATCGGTGTCGACATCCTCCTGCTCACCGACCTCTCCCGGCGCATCGGCGGCGACCTGCTCTCCCTCGGCGACCCCTGGGGCGACTCCGTCGCCCGGATCGGCTCGGTGACCGTCGCCGACAGCCGGCTCGCCGCGATCGCCGTCTCGGCGGTGGCCATCGGCGCCGTGTTCGCCCTGTTCCGGTACAGCGGCTGGGGGCTGTCGCTGCGCGCCGCGGCCGAGGACCAGGAGGCCGCCGCGCTGATGGGCGTCCGGCTGGGCCGGGTGCGCACCCTGGCCTGGTGCCTGGCGGGCGCGCTCGCCGCGCTGGCGGCCGTGTTCCTCGCCGCATTCCCCGCGCCCGGCCTGGAGCGCACCACCGGTCAGATCGCCTTCAAGGCCTTCCCCGCAGCCATCCTCGGCGGCATGACGTCCCCGCCCGGCGCGCTCGCGGGCAGCCTGCTCATCGGCCTGACCGAGGCCCTCGTCGCCGCCCACCAGGCGGAACTGCACGTCCTCGGCGAAGGGTTCGGCGACGTCGTGCCGTACGCCGTGATGGTCCTCGTCCTCCTGGTGCGGCCGACCGGGCTGTTCGGTGCGAAGGGAGCGGCCCGTGTCTGATCGCCGGATACCCTTCGACCGCCTGCGCCTGAAGCCGGCCGGAACGGTGGCCCTCGCCCTCCTGCTGTGCCTGCCGCCCTTCTACCTGGACGCCTTCTGGCTGCGCATCGGGCTGTTCTCGCTGGCCGCCGCCATCGGAGCCGTGGGTCTGTCGCTGCTCGCCGGCACCGCCGGGCAGCTCTCCCTGGGGCACGCCTTCTTCCTCGCGGTCGGCGCCTACGGGTACACGGCACTCGCGGGCGAGCCCGGCCCCGGCCTGCCGCCCGCGCTCGCCGTGGTGCTCGCGGTGCTGCTCGCCGGTGCGGCGGGCGGCCTGTTCAGTCCCGTCGCGGCCCGCGTCCGCGGCATCTACCTCGGCGTCGCCACCCTCGCCCTGGTCTTCCTCGGACACCACCTGCTGCTCACCGCGGACTCCGTCACCGGCGGATTCAACGGCCGCTCCGTGCCCCCGCTCACCCTCGGCGGCTTCGCCTTCGCCGAGGACGGCCGTGAACTCGTCGTCCTCGGTGTCCCGTTCGGCGCCGAGGAGCGGCTGTGGTACCTGGGCCTGGCCCTGTTCGGGATCACCTGCTTCACCGCCCGCGGTCTGCTGCGCTCCCGGCCCGGCCGGGCCCTGGCCGCCCTGCGCGACAGCGAGACCGCGGCGGCCGTGATGGGCGTCGACGTCGCCCGCCACCGGTCGGCGGCCTTCGTCGTGTCGTCGATGTACGCGGGCCTGGCCGGAGTGCTGCTCGCGCTCGCGTTCCGCCGGGTGGTCCCCGACTACTTCTCCCTGGCCCTCTCCGTCGACTACCTCGCCATGATCGTGATCGGCGGCCTCGGCTCGGTCGCCGGAGCCACCGCGGGCGCCGTCTTCGTCACCGCGCTGCCGCTGCTGATGACCCGTTACGCCGACCAACTGCCTCTCGTGGCCACCCCGGGGAGCGGCGACGGCGCGGTCGGGCCGACCGAGGCGGCCCGCTACCTCTACGGCGCCGCCATCGTGTTGATCCTCCTGTACGCGCCGGACGGCCTGCACGGCCTGGCCCGCCGCGTCCGCGGCCGCCTGCCCGGCCGCCACAGCCCCGGCAGCCCGTCCCGCGAGCCGGCCGGCCCGCCCCCGTCACCCTCCTCTCCCGCCGCACGACCCAAGGAGCACACCCCGTGAACACCTTCCACTCCAGGCACCGCGCGGCCGCGGCCGCGCTCGCCGGGGCCCTCGTCCTGCTGACGGCGGTCACCGGATGCAGCTCCAAGGCCGACGGCGAGAAGACTGCGGGCGGCGCCGACGGCGTCCGCACCGGGCCGGGCGTCGACGCGACGACGATCCGGCTCGGCGCCCTCACCGACCTGACCGGGCCGTACGCCACCCTCGGCAAATCCATCGTGCAGGCCCAGCAGATGTGGGCCGACGAGACCAACGCCGACGGAGGCATCTGCAACCGCAAGATCGAGATCGTCGTCAAGGACCACGGCTACGACGTGCAGAAGGCGGTCACCGCCTACGCCGACATCGCCCCCGACGTCGTCGCACTGCCGGAGGTCATCGGCTCCCCGGTCGTCGCCGCCCTCCTCGACGACATCCGGCGCGACCACATGCTGACCTTCCCGCAGGCCTGGGCGGCCTCCCTGCTCGGCAAGGAATCGGTGCAGGTCCTGGGCACCACCTACGACCTCGACATGATCGCCGCCGTCGACTTCCTCACCAGGACCAAGGGCCTGAAGAAGGGCGACAGCATCGGCCACGTCTACTTCGAGGGCGACTACGGCGCCAACGCCCTCCAGGGCTCGACCTGGGCCGCGCAGAAGGCCGGCATGAAGATCGTCCCGCAGAAGATCAAGGCGACCGACACCGACCTGTCCGCCCAGGTCTCCGCCCTGCGCAAGGCGGGGGTGAAGGCCGTCCTGATCAGTGCCGGACCGGCGCAGACCGCCTCCCTGGTCGGCGTCGCCGCCTCCCGCGGCCTGCGCGTGCCCGTCGTCAGCAGCGCCCCCGGCTTCGCCCCCCAGCTGATGAAGACGCCCGCGGCACCCGCCCTCGCCGCCATGCTGAACATCGTCAGTGCCGCGCCGGCCGTCAGCTCCGACCTGCCCGGCGTGCGGGCCATGGTCGCGGCCTACGAGAAGAAGTACCCCGGCTCCCTGGTCGACGCCGGTGTGCTCTCCGGCTACAACGCCGCCGAACTCATGGGAGCCGACCTGAAGAAGGCCTGCGAATCCGGAAGCCTCGCCCGCCAGGACGTCGTCAAGGCCCACCGCGCGCAGAAGAACGCCGACACCGGACTGGGCACCCCGCTGGACTTCTCCGACGTCAACCGCCCCGCCGGCATGAAGACCTACGTGCTGCGGCCCGACGCCGACGCGGCCGGCGGTGTCGTCGGCGTGGAGGACGCGCACGCGGTGCCCGACGCGGAGGCCTACCTGAGCGCGAAGAACTGAGCCGCGGCCGGACGGCCGCCCGCCCCGACGGCCGTCCGGCCCAGGACACCGGCACCCGCCGGACGTCGTCCGAGGGCGAGCAACTGCCCACCGCGGACGGAAGTCCCCGGATCGGTCGAGCGCAAGCTTCCGACGATGTACTCTCTGTCACACCGGACGAGTCGGGTCGGCGCCGAGCTGGGGGAGCGATGCACACCGAGAAGCAGCTGTCCACGAAGATCGACGCAAGTGTGCCGACAGCCGCGCGCATGTACGACCACTACCTGGGCGGCAAGGACAACTACGCGGCCGACCGCGCGGCATGCGAGGAACTCGACAAGGTCGTCCCCAGTACACGCGCTCTCGCCCTGAACAACCGGCGCTTCCTGCAGCGCGTGGTGCGCACCCTCGCCGCCGAGCACGGCATCCGCCAGTTCCTGGACCACGGTTCAGGCCTGCCGACCCAGGACAACGTGCACCAGGTCGCCCAGCGCGTCGATCCCGGCAGCCGCGTCGTCTACGTCGACAACGACCCCATGGTCCTGGTCCATGGCCGCGCCCTGCTGGAACAGGACGAGCGCACCACCGTCGTCCACGCCGACCTGCGGGAGACCGACGCCATCTTCGGCCACCCCGACACCCGGCGCCTGGTCGACTTCTCGCAACCGGTGGCCGTGCTGTTCAACTCCGTCTTCCACTGCATTCCGGACAGTGAGACCGACGGCCCGCCCGCCGTGGTCCGCCGGGTCGCCGAACGGCTGGCGCCGGGAAGCTTCATGGTGATGTGTCAGCTCGTCAGCGAGGACGCCGAGGTCCGGCGCTTCGTCACCGACTTCATGGACCAGGCGACCCAGGGCCACTGGGGCCGCGTCCGCGAGGAGAAGGACGTCGCCGCCTTGTTCGAGGGGATGGAGATCCTCGAACCCGGCCTGGTCGAGGTCTCCACCTGGCGGCCCGACAGCGAGGTGGCCCCCCGTCAGCTCACGCAGGAGTGGATCGAGTTCGGCGGTGTCGGACGACTGCGTTAGGGGGCCTGCTGGAGGAGTGCCGGCCATCGCGGAGGAGTCCTCCGGCGTGGTGCTCATGGCGCCGGGTAGCGGTGCTCCATCGTCTCCCGCAGCAGGCTCAGCGACGCACGCGGCTGGAGCGCCTCGTCGGCCAGCCGGTCCAGGGCGAGCCGGTACTCCTCCGTCTCGTCCCGGTCCTCCAGGAAGTTGGCGCTGCGGATGTGCTCCAGATAGACCACGTCCGGAAGATCCAGGCCACCGAAGCGCAGATAGGTGACGGGAATCGCGGGCGCCGAGGCGTTCGTGACGTCCAACGGCACCACCTGCACGGTGACATGGGGGCGTTGTGCCATGGCGATCAGATGAGCGAGCTGTTCCCGCATGACGTCCTTGCCGCCCAGCACCCGCAGCAGTACCGACTCGTCCACCACCGCCCACAGTCGCGGGGCGTCCGCACGGTGCAGCAGCTCGGTGCGGCGCGTGCGCAGTTCCACCCGCCGCTGCACCTCACCGGCGGACGCGTTCGGCAATCCCCGCTCCACCACGGCCCGGGCGTAGGCCGGGGTCTGCAGCAGGCCGGGAACGTACTGGATCTCGAACGTGCGGATGGTGGCCGCCGCCTCCTGAAGGCCCACCAGCCGGTCGAACCACTCCGGCATGAGGCGCTTGTCGTACCGCTGCCACCACCCCGGTTCACCGGCCCGCTGCAGCAACTTCAGCAGTACCGAGGCCTCGTAGGCGTCGGTGCGGTACAGGTCCAGGAGCGCGCGGACGTCACCCTCGGTCGGTGGGCGGCGGCCCTTGCCCGACTCGATGCGGGAGAGTTTGGCCCCGCTGAAACCCGCCGCACGGGCGGCCTGGTCCTGGGAGAGGCCCGCGTCCTCCCGGAAACCGGCCAACTGCACACCGACCAGCATTTTCAGCAGAGTGGGAGCGGGCTCGGGCCGGTCCAGATAGGATTCGAGCCGGGAGATGCGATGCGACTCGGCGGACATCCTGACTCCCCGTGTGCCGGCAGACGTGAGGGTCAGGGTACCGCACCCCGTCGGCTCCCACGCCCCGTTCCCGGGCAGAAGCGCCGTGGTCGGGGAGCCCGGCCCGCGATTCCTGGCCCGTCTCACACCAGGTGGTCGAACTCGCCGTCCCGCGCACCGGCCAGGAACGCCGCCACCTCGGCCGGGGTGTAGACGAGCGCGGGCCCGTCCGGATCACGGGAGTTGCGCACGGCGATGCCGCCCTCGGGCAGCGTGGCGATCTCCACGCAGTTGCCCTCGGCGTTGCTGTGCCTGCTCTTGGTCCAGCGGACCTCGAGCGAACTGGCCCGCACTCCGTTCCGAACAGATGACACCGCAGCCTCCTCGCCGTTTGCGCAATTTCTCGTGCAATTGCACGCTAGCACCATCGGCATGGATAATAGCCGCGGCGTCAACACTGCCGTGGGCGCCCGGACCTGACGTCGTCTCAGGGAGAAACCGTGTCCTCACCAGCTCAGCGGGCGTCATGCTCGTCCAGCGGGATCGGCGCGCACACGCATCGCCACGCGCCTGCCGAGGGGCCGACCCCCCGGGCCGCGGCCCTCGCCGCGCTCGACGAGGTCCCATGGGGTGAGATCAAGGACTCCACCGGTTCGGCAGCTGCCATCCCCGTCCTGCTGGACAGCGTCGCCCGGGGCGATGCGGAGACCGCCCGGGCAGCCCTCGACGAACTGCGCTCCCGAATCTGCCAGTACGGTTTCGTCGTCGAGCAGGCCACCGCGGCCACCGTCCCCTTCCTCTGGGAACTGGCGCAACTCCCGCACGTCACGTGCCGCGCCCACATCATCCAGTTGCTGAAGAACATCGCGGACGCACGGCAGTGGGAGCGGACCGCCGCGGTCTACCCCAAACTGCTCAACCGCCGTGAGAACCACGTCACCTGGGAACGCGACGCCCGCCGGGCCGTCCACGCCCGCCGCGGTGCGCTCCACCGGCTGCTGGCAGACGACGACACCGAGATCGCCCGCGCCACCACGGAACTCGCGCGCGCCCTGGGCGAGTAGACCCCGCGTCGGCCCGCCCGCGCGGCCGACGCGGTCAGGCGGCGCTGCTGGACTGCTCCCGGCAGGCCATGTCGTGGTCGGTGCCCAGGCTGGTCCACCAGCGTTCGCAGCAGGCGGACCCGAGTTCGGCGCGGACCGCCGCCTCCGTGCCGCAGGCCCGCGTCCGGGTGGCGGGCGACCCGCTCCCCCTGCGGCCGACGGCCCGGCGCAGATCGCACAGCACGCTCTCGCGCACCACGGCGATGACCGGCACCACGCAGCCCGCCCCGAACAGGCAGCCGGCCCAGGCGAGGCCGTGGCGGAACTGCAGGTCGGCGGTCCAGGCGAGGCCGGCGCTGGTGGTGACGTAGAGCGTGCTCAGCATGCGGCTGGACCAGGTCATGGGCGGGCACCGTTCGTAGCCGGGGACACGTGCCCTGCCCAACGCGTGAGGGCACCGGGGGAAGCGGTCCACGACCCGCTGACGACGGTTCGGGTGAATCGCGGTGGCGTGTCCGAATTCCGGGCGGCAGCGGGGTGTTGTGTGCACAGGCCCCGGCTTTGTGCGGAAATTCCTGTAAAGCTGTGTGAAAAGCGCGCATAGTCCTGCCCGGGGCGGGCATACGGAGCAAAAAATGCAGAGAGGGGAACTCCGTTGCTCATGCCGGACCCGAAGACCGTCAGGATCCTGCTGACGCGGTACGCCACACTGAAGATCGCTCAGGCGGAGAGGGAGAGGGCGACGGCCGCCCGGGAACTGGAGGACGTGAGCTACACCCTGTGCGTCCTGATGGGCACGACGAGCCTGCAGGACGCGATCGCCAAGGCGGACGCCCTGCTCGAAGCGGGGCGTGGCAGCAGCGACACGGCCGGCGGCGCCACCGGCGGTACGGTCGTCGGGAAGGAGGGCGAGAGCGGTCTGTCACTGGCCGTTTGAGTCTCGTGCTCTCTCGGGAGCGCGGGCACAGTTCCCTCCGACGGCGCAAGCACTCCGACGGATTGCGTGTCCAGGGGTGCCAAGGCGCCTAGACTCGGCAGCCGTGCCCAAGGCACATGGACGTATGAGATGAAAGGCGCGTTGCCGGGTGTTCCACGATTCCCCCATCTATGACCGACTGATCGAGGAGTGCGGCGACGTGCCCGCCGAGGTGCGCCGGGAGGCCGAGCGCGTCAACAGGGAGCTGGAACTCGTCCTGCGCCCCCTGGAGTCGCCCGGTTTCCCGGAATCCTCCGGCGGCCGTACTCCGCAGGCGGGAACCGGGTGGCAGCGCACGGCGCTGCTGCCCGGCCCGCGATCCCAATGACCCGGCAGGGCGGGCGGGAGCGGATACGGCCTCAGGGAAGCCTGGTCCCGGTGCGGTTGACCGGCTGCGGCAACTCGTCCGACGTGGGCCTGCTCAGCCACTCGGCGATCGCCCGGGCGATCGGCTGGCCGGTGTCCACCTCCACGAAGCCGAACTGACCCGACTGGTTGCACTCCAGGAACCACCAGGTCCCGTCGGCGTCCTCGGCGAAGTCGAAAGCGCCGTACGCCAGTTCCGCCTCGGTCAGGTAGGCGCGAACGGCGTCGGCGATGCGCGGCGGGACCTCTGCGGGTTGCCACGGGCCGGAGGACGGTGCGAAGCGGACGTCGACCTGGTCGGGGTCGGCGTCCGGGGCGGTGGGCTTGCGCGCCGCGAGCAGGGCGCTGCCCACGGCTGTGAGGCGTACGTCCGCCCGCTTGGCGATCCGGCGCTGGAGCAGCGTCGGCCCGTAGGCGACGGCGGCGAAGTCGGCATCGGGGGCGACCCGGCTGGTCGGCACCGCCTGCGGAGGGTCCTGTGGGTGCACTCCGGAGACCGGCTTGACGACCAGGTCCGGGTAGCGCTCCGCGAACTCGCGGGCGGCTTGGGGAAACGTGGTGATCAGTGTGGCCGGCACGGGTAGCCCGCTGCGTTGGGCGAGCCGCAGTTGCCACGGCTTGTGCCGGGCGCGGCGGGCCGCGTCCGGGTGGTTCATCCAGCGCACCTGCGCGCCGCGGAGCATGCCGTAGAGCGCCTGCTCGGACTCCTCGGTCAGCCAGGGGGAGGGGGCGGCCGCCCGGGTCGCGGCGGCCCCGGGTCTGCGCATCCACACGGACCGCAGGCCGTCGAGACTCACCAGGCGCCCCGCGGACGACAGGTGCCCGCGGAAGGCGCCGTGGACGTACTCGCCGGAGAGGGCGACGCCGCTCGTCAGATCGGCGGGATCGAGCCGGACCACCGGGGCGCCCAGGGCGTGCAGGTGGACCACCACCATGTCCGCCGTGACGTCCTCTTCAGAGGTCAGGATCAACACGGTCATCGTCGTAGGTTCCGTGTTCAGTCGTCGAAGTGGGTCTTCGAGCCCGCGGTCGAGGTGGTGGTCCCCAACTCTCTGAGCAGGGCATGGTCGCGCGCCGCTATCCCACCGTCCAGGAGCACGTTCAGCTGCAGTCCGGAGTCGTATGTGTAGGGCGTGGCGAACTCCAACTCCGCTGCGGGGCGTGCGTAGTTGAGCGCGAACGGTTGCATCGTCTCTCCCTCTTCGGTACTGCCTCGAACAAGTGGAGCCGCTGTACGGCACCACCTGGCCCAGCGCATTCCTGCGACCTCCAGTCACTTATACGAATCGAACGGGTGATTGGTTTCCTTACTCTCCGTAGTCATCGCGGAGTCGGGCCTCGGCGCCCGCCGCGCACAGCGCGGAGGAAGGGCGTGAGACACGGGAGTTACGGGGTACGGGTCAGCAGGTGGCCCGGGGTCGGACGGGTGTGCGGGGCGCGGACCGCGGGAGCGGCCTGCGGCCCGCTCTGAGAAGGTCCAGCCGGGTGCTGCCGACCGGGACACGGGCGGCTGCTGCCGGGACCGCGGGCACGGCGACGAGCGTGGTGGTCGAAGCCACGGATCCTCCCCTGCGCGGTGCGCCGCGCCGCGTCTGCTGTTCCCCCGCTTCTGTTGGACGAATTCCCGTTTTCCACCCGGTCCTCACACGCGTGCGCCGCCCGAGTGGCGATCAGGGCGCCCGGACCCCGGTCACGGGCAGCGTCACGTCGCGTGTCGCAGCTCGGGGCGCAAGGCCGACCGCACCCCTCACAGAGAGCCAAGCCTGATCATCCGCTCTTCAGGGCCCGGTCCGGACCGACCCGTCGTCAACGGCTCCGACGTCACCGTCCACCCCGCTCCACCGTCCACCGGCGCCGTGCACCCGGTCACGCTCGACGACGAACCGGACCCGGAACCGGACGCGCCCCACCTCGCCCGACCGCAGGACGCCCGACCCCGCGGCACCGCACTGGGCACGACCGGCCACGTGCCGGACCCCACGGGCCCGGCGCGTGGCCGGCCCCGCCCGCTTCTCGAACACCGGGCCGCGGCCGACGGGCGGTTCGCAGGGCCGGAGCCGGGCCGCAGACGAACCGGGTTCTGGTCGCCGGTCGGAGGCCGGCGGTGAGGGTGTGAGGTTCGCCACTCGACCCGCAGTGTCCCGTCGGACGGGGCCGCCCCATGCGGGATGTGCCCACGCGTCGTGCCGTGGCCGCCCTTTCCGTACGAACGGTTCCGCGGTCCGATCCGTGTGTCCGGGCGGCGCGGCCGACAGGCACCGCGGCAGGCTGCCTCCGGTACCGGCGGAGCACGGCCTGCTCCGCCGAAACGGGCGGCGGGCGCCGGTCCGCCTCCAGGTCGTCGTCCCGACTCCGCCGCGGGGAGGGACCCCCTCCGCCCTCCGCGATGCGGCGGGCGGAGGGGGCACCGAACGCCTGACGGCCCGTCCGCGGATCCGGCTCCCGCCTCCTGGCTCGGGGCCGCCTGCGCCACCTACAGGGCCGTGCGGCCCTCGGGGGCGTCCGCCTCGCTGCCGTCGGCCCGTTGCGGTCCGGCGGGCGGGCGCAGGGCCTTGGCGGTGCCCTTGATCCGTTCCAGGGTGCGTGTCAGCTGAGGAAAGGAGGGGCTGCCGGTCCGCGCGGCGGGCAGCCGGGGCGTCCCGCCCCCCGGGGACTCGCGGAAGGCGGCCAGCGCCTCGTGGGCCCGCTCGGCGGCCTCCCGATACAGGTCACGGGAGCGGGTCATCGCCTCCAGTGCCTCCGCGTACATCGCCACGAGCCTGCGCTGGCGCTCCAGTTCCTCCTCCACGGTGAACAGGTGCCAGTGCTCCTGCAGCGCGGTCAGGGCCTCGTCGGCGCCGTCCGGCAACGGGCGCGACTGGGCGGCGAGACGTGTCACCGTGCGGATGAGCTCGACGGGTTCGGAGCCGTCGAGGAAGACGGTGCGCACCGAGAGGTCGCCGGCGTCCGTGTCGGCCGGTGGCGCGGCGCCGGGCAGCACGAGCGCGCCGCCGCGCGGCACCTCGACGCCGAACTCGCGCAGGGCCCAGTTGACCGCTCGCAGTTGGTGCGGTGCGGCACGGTGCTCGACGACCCGGTGGCGGAGCCCGGGTGGCAGGTACGGCGTCAGCGGCGCGCGCCCGCGCTCATCGGGGGTCATGGCCTCGTGGACGACGACGTGGACGTCCCAGCCGTCGCGCGCCGCGTCCCTGAGGACACGGCGCATCGCCTTGTCGTCCTCGGGCAGCGGGTTGGGCCGGAGATGGCCCAGGCCGGCGGGGGACTCGTGGGCCC
This sequence comes from Streptomyces actuosus, assembly GCF_016921115.1. Lineage (GTDB taxonomy): Bacteria > Actinomycetota > Actinomycetes > Streptomycetales > Streptomycetaceae > Streptomyces > Streptomyces actuosus_A. The sequence goes on along the minus strand of NZ_JAFFZS010000001.1, from coordinate 93,314 downwards.
ACGTCCCGTCCGGCTCGTGCGGCCAGAACATCTCGGGCGGCGCCGGCCAGTACAGGTCCCAGGGCTGCTCGGCCCGCGCGACCAGCATCCACTCCTGGCCCCGGTCCGCCCCTTCCGCGACCGTGAGCCCGGCCCGTACGGTGACGGCGTCCGCGACCTGCCAGCGCGCCTCGAACATCCGGCGGCCCGGCGGGCACTCGTCCTCGGGCAGCTCCAGGAAGTCCTGCAGGGTCCCCGTGTCCTGGAGCGTCCGGAGACGGGCGCGGACGACACCTGCCGCCGCGTACCCGAGGTGACGGCCACGGGCCGTCCAGACGGTGCGGACAGGGTCGGTGCGGTCGTCGGGGGAGCTGGGCATGGGTCCATTCGCGAAGGAAGGGGCGGACGGGGTACGGCTGCCAGTATCGCCGCCTCCGGCCACCGGCGATCAAGCGGGGGCAGGGGTGGGTCGGCGGCGCCCGGAGCGTCCCGGCGGCGCGGCCTCGCAGGCGCGCGCCCCCGTGCGCCGGAGGCGGCCCGGGCCCGGGACAGCGCCGGTCACCGCCGCCTCCCCGCCGCCGGCGTCCCGGCAGGGACCGGACGTGCTGCGGGAGCCGGGACGAGCGTCGGCGCCGCCGCCGCCGTGCCGCCCGGGAGCCGCGCGGCACCGGCCCGCGGGGACCCGGACGCCGCGTGCGTCGGACCCCGTCCCGGCCCGGTCCTCGACCCGCCGAGGGCCGAGCGCGGTCCGCGGCCGGCGGTACGGGGCGCGGACGCGGTCCGCGGTGAGGCGGGTGACCGGGGTTGCGGTCGGAGGGCCACGCCGTACGTTCCCGCCCGGGGCGGTGCAGGGCTTGCGGATCCACCGCCCGAGCGGACGGGCGGGACGCCCGGGGAACGCACGGGAGGCGTGCGGCGCACTCGGGGTGTGCGGCGTTCACCACGGCCGGTCCGGTTCACGCGTGGTTCCGCACGGGCCGTCGCCCGACAATCGTCCGGGCGGACAGGGCCGGCCCGCCATCCGCATCGGGGCGGGTCCTGTCCGTTTCGGGTGCCGTCTCAGGGGCTGCTGCGCCGCCCGCGGCCCCGTCGGCGCCGGTGGGACGCCTGCGGCGGGCCGTCCGCGCCCGAGGGCGCGCTGAAGCCGCCCGGTACGAGTAGCGCGGGACCGGCCACGGACCCGGACGGTACGGCGGCCGGGCGCGGACCGGGCTGGTCCGGCACCCGGGTCCGCTCGGCCGGCGCGGCGCGCCCGACGACCCGGGCGTGACTGATCAGCGGGGCGCACGAGGTGCACACCTCGCACAGGGTCCAGACCTGGCCCACCGCGGGGTCGTGGCGCAGGAGGAGGACGACCGGGCCCGCGCAGCCGACGCGCGTGCCCTCGTGGGCGGCGCATCGCTGCTGCCTGCACCAGCAGGAGGCGTCCGCCCGCACCGCCGCGGCCTTGGCGTGGGCGGCGGCGTGCGCCACGGCGAACCGGCGCAGCGCTGCGATGTCGCGGGAACGTGCCGGCATGGCGCACGCCGAGGAGCAGGTGACGGAGGCGGTGCGGTCGCGGTGACCGACCATCCGGATCGTCCACGAGCGGCCGGGCCTGCGGGCCGACGGTGCATGAGGGTACGTGAGAGCCAACAGCGACACGTCCTTCGGGGGAGGCGGAGAGCGAGAGCAGGGGCAGCCACGAAGGAGGCCCTCCGTCGAGCGGGAGTGACCCCGTTCACAGCATGCCCGTGGCCTGCCGAAGCATTCCGGTTGCCCGCTCCTTCACCACTTCCGGCTTCGCCCGAGCGGAGGTGTGCCGCCGCCCGGGAGGAGTTCCCGGGCGGCGGCGGTGGCCCTCAGCAGGTCGGTCCCTGTCCCCTGCGGCTTCCCCGCCCCGAAGGGGGCGGGGAACTGCGCGACCAGCCACGCCGGCGCCGCGCTCGGCCGACGTCTGCCGCGGCACTTCCGGTTGAGCGCTCAGGCACCGCTCTCCCGCAGCATGTCCTCGCGCTCGACGATCTTCACCCGTTCGCGTCCCTGCGGCTCGCCCAGGGCGCGCTCGGCGGTATCCAGCCGGTACCAGCCCTCCCAGGTGGTGAAGCGGACGTTCCGCTCGGCGAGGAAGGCGTCGACGGCCGCCGGCTCGGGCGCCACGGGGGTGTGCAGGCGGCCGCTCGCGTGGTCGTCGAGGAGGTTGGCCACCGTCTCGTTGGCGTCGCCCTTGGTGTGGCCGATCAGGCCGACCGGGCCCCGGCGGATCCAGCCGGTGACGTAGACCGACTGCAGGTGCGCGCCGCTGTCCTCGATGACCCGGCCGCCCTCGTCCGGAACCGTGCCGGACTCCATGTCCCACGGCAGCTTGGGGAGCCGGTCGGAGAGGTAGCCGACGGCGCGGTAGACCGCGGTGACGTCCCAGTCCGTGAACCGCCCGGTGCCCTTCACGTTCCCGGTGCCGTCCAGTTCCGTGCGCTCGGTGCGCAGCCCGACGACCCTGCCGTCCTCGCCGAGGATCTCGGTCGGCGACTCGAAGAAATGCAGGAACAGCTTGTGGGGGCGGTCCCCGGTGTCGCGGATCGCCCAGTTCTCCAGCGTCTTGGCGACCATGTCGGCCTGCTTGTTGCCGCGCCGGGTCGCGATCGAGCCGTCGTCGTAGTCGATGTCCTCGGGGTCGACGACGACCTCGATGCTGGGGGAGTGGTCCAGCTCGCGCAGCTCCATCGGGCTGAACTTCGCCTGTGCGGGGCCGCGGCGGCCGAAGACGTGGATCTCCTTGGCCCTGTTGGCCCGGAGGCCGTCGTGGACGTTCGGCGGGATCTCCGTGGGCAGCAGCTCGTCCGCCGTCTTGGCGAGGATGCGGGCCACGTCGAGGGCGACGTTGCCGACGCCCAGCACAGCGACCTTCTCCGCCTCCAGGGGCCAGGTGCGGGGCACGTCGGGGTGGCCGTCGTACCAGGAGACGAAGTCGGCGGCGCCGTAGGAGCCGTCGAGGTCGATCCCGGGGACGGGCAGGGCCCGGTCGGCTGTCGCGCCGGTGGAGAAGACCACCGCGTCGTAGAACGCGCGCAGGTCGTCCAGGCTGATGTCGGTCGGGTACTCGACGTTGCCGAACAGGCGGATCTGCGGCTTGTCGAGGACCTGGTGGAGGGCGGTGACGATGCCCTTGATGCGGGGGTGGTCGGGGGCGACGCCGTACCGGATCAGCCCGAAGGGCGCCGGCATGCGCTCGAAGAGGTCGACGGAGACACCGGGGTCGGCGGCCACGGGGGACTTGAGCAGCGCGTCGGCGGCATAGATCCCGGCGGGGCCGGCTCCGACAATGGCTACCCGCAGGGGGCGGGGCATGATCAGGTTCCCTTCGAGCGGCAATGGATCAACTCGACGGGAAGCCTAAACTGAGGCAAACCTAAGTCGGTACGGGGGTCCGGTCTATGAGGTCATAAGGGCCGCTTATGGGAAGTCAAAGAGGTGGCTGGGGTGCGGCCTGCGGCAGCGGCTGCTCCGTCCAGATGATCTTGCCGTTCGGGGTGTACCGCGTGCCCCACCGCTCGGCGAGCTGCGCCACCAGGAACAGACCACGCCCGCCCTCGTCCGACAGGGCCGCGTAGCGCAGGTGCGGAGAGGTGCTGCTGCCGTCGAACACCTCGCAGATCAACGTGCGGTCGAGGAGCAGCCGCACCCGCACCGGCGCGCTGCCGTAGCGGATCGCATTGGTCACCAGCTCGCTCAGGATCAGCTCCGTGGTGAACTCCAGCTCCTCCAGGTCCCACTCGGCCAGTTGCCGGCCGACCAGCGCCCTGACCTCCCGCACCGCCGCCGGATCCATCGGCACCTCCCGCTCGGCGACCCGGTCGGCCCCCAGCGCCCGGGTGCGGGCGACGAGAAGGGCGATGTCGTCACTCGGGCGGGCCGGCAGCAGCGCGTCGAGCACCGCCTGGCAGGTGTCCTCGGGCGAGGCGGCCCGGACCAACGCGCCGCGCAGCAGTTCCAGACCGGCGTCTATGTCCCGTTCCCGGTCCTCGACCAGACCGTCGGTGTACAGCACCAGCCGACTGCCCTCCGCCAGCTGCAGTTCCGTCGCCTCGAACGGCAGCCCGCCCACGCCGAGCGGCGGACCGGCCGGCGCGTCGGAGAACTCCACCGTGCCGTCCGGCGAGACCACCGCGGGCGGCGGATGGCCGGCCCGGGCCATGGTGCAGCGCTGTTTCACCGGGTCGTAGACGGCGTACAGGCAGGTCGCGCCGGTGACGGGGGCGGCGGTGCCGTCGGAGGCCTCGTCCTGGTCGATCCGGCCGACCAGCTCGTCCAGCAGTGTGAGCAGCTCGTCGGGTGCCAGGTCGAGGGCGGAGAAGTTGTGCACCGCCGTGCGCAGCCGGCCCATCGTCGCCGCCGCGTGCAGTCCGTGCCCCACCACGTCACCCACGACGAGCGCCACCCGGGCCCCGGACAGCGGCAGGACGTCGAACCAGTCCCCGCCCACCCCGGCCTGCGCCGGCAGATAGCGGTAGGCGATGTCCAGGGCGTTCTGCGCGGGCAGACGGCGGGGCAGCAGGCTGCGCTGCAGTGTCACCGCCAGACCGTGCTCGCGCGTGAAGCGGCGGGCGTTGTCGATGGACACGGCCGCTCGCGCCACCAGTTCCTCGGCCAGTGCCACCTCGTCGGTGTCGAAGGGCTCGGGCCGCTCCGAGCGCCAGAAGGTGACCACGCCCAGAACCAGAGCGCCCGCCCGCACCGGCACGGTGATCAGGGAGTGGATCCCGAAGTCCACGATCTGCGCCGAGCGCTCCAGGTCCTGCACCTGCCAGCCGGAGGCGGCGGCCAGGTCGGGCTCGGTGACGGGCAGGCCGGTGCGCAGGCTGCGGGCCTGCGGCGAGGAGTCGACGAACCGGATCTGCTCGCCCAGCGGATACAGCGGCGCGTCCTTGCTGATCCCGCTCAGCGCCGTGCGCCGCAGCGCACTCCCGGCCTCCGGTTCCTCCCCGGCCAGCACTGCGTCGAACAGATCCACCGTGGCGAAGTCGGCGAACCGCGGCACGGCGAGCTCGGCCAGCTCCTCGGCGGTCCGTCCGACGTTCAGCCCCGTGCCGACGGTCACCCCGGCGTCGTACAGCAGGTGCAGCCGCTCACGGGCCGCCTCCGCCCGCCCGGACAGGGCCCGCAGCTCGGTGGAGTCCCGGAGGGTGGCGACGCTGCCGGACGGGCCGCCCGCCAGGTCGGTGGGCCGCTGGTTGATGGCCAGCAGCCGGTCGCCGACCAGGTGCACCTCGTCCGTGGCGACGCGGCCGGAGGCCAGCAGGGCCGCCGTCTCCGGGTCCAGGCCCAGCTCCAGCACCTGCCGCCGCTCGGCGTCGTCGGGCAGGTGCAGCAGCCGGTGCGCCTCGTCGTTGGCGAGCAGCAGCTCGCCCTCGCCACCGATGATGATCACGCCCTCCCGCACCGAGTGCAGTACGGCGTCGTGATGCTCGTACATCCGGGTCATCTCACGCGGTCCCAGACCGCGGGTCTGGCGCAGCAGCCGCCTGCTGACCAGCGCGGTGCCCGCTGTGGCCAGGGCCAGGGCCACGCCTGCGGCGCCCAGCAACAACGGGAGCTGCCGGTTGGCGGCACCGCCCACGTGCTTGGTGGTGATGCCGGACGACACCAGGCCCACCACGGTGCCGTCGGTCGTCTCGACCGGCACCGTCGCCTGCACCAGCCGGCCGATGGTGCCCTCGATCTCCTCGACGACGATGCCGCCGGCCAGCGCGGGAGCGATGTTCCCGACGAACTTCTTGCCGATGCGGTCCGGCTTCGGGTGCGTGTAGCGGATCCCCTCGGTGTCGGTGACCACGATGAAGTCGACGCCCGCCGCCATACGGGCCGCTTCCGCGCTCGGCTGCAGCACCGCTGTGGGGTCCGGGCTGCGCAGGGCCGCCACGATGCCGGGCGAGTTGGCGAACGTCTGGGCCACCGCGAGCGAACGGCTGCGGGCCTCCCGCGTGGTGTCGCTGCGCGACTGCAGCAGCAGGGCGACGACAGCAGCCACCACCAGCAGCAGGACGATGACGACCTGGAAGACGAACACCTGTCCCGCCAGGCTGCGCCCGCCCAGGGCCGCCCGCAACCCCGAGTCCCGCCGCCCCCGGCCCCCGCCGTCCCGCGGCACGCCACGTCCCTGGCCGTCCCTCCCGCCGGGCGCCCGTCCCACGGACGGGCGCCGGACACGTTCGTGGGCAGCCGCGGAGCGCGCGCCGCCGAGACGCGGCGACCGGGTCCCGGATCGACCCAGAAGTCGGACCATGTGCCATGTCTACACTGCCGCGCCGTGTGAGGCGAGGGGCGTCACCCCTGGTACCGTCCCCGGCCCCGCCCGTCACGGACCGTGGCGCACGGCGAGGAGCAGGGCGATGTCGTCGGGGCGGTCGACGGCCTGCCGCGCGGTGGCGGTGAGCCGGTCGGCGAGCTCGCCCAGCGGTCTGCCCGGCGGCCCGTCCGACCCGGCCAGGGCGAGCCGCAGGGTGGTGATGCCGTCGTCGATGTCGGTGCCGGGCCGCTCGACCAGGCCGTCGGTGTACAGGGCGAGCACCGCACCCGGCTCCATCTCCAGCTCGGCCACCGGATAGTGGGCGCGCGCGTCGACACCGAGCACGACACCGCCGGGCAGGTCCACGACCTCCGTACGGCCGTCCGCGTGACGCAGCAAAGGCGGCGGATGCCCCGCACGCACTACCCGGGCCCGCCCGGTGGCCGGGTCCAGCCGGACGTAGCAGCAGCTCGCGAACTGGCCCGGGTCGAGGTCGATGAGCAGGTGGTTCGTGCCGCCGATGACCTCCTCGGGCGGCCGGTCGCCCAGCGCGAAGGCCCGTACGGCACTGCGCAACTGCCCCATGGTGGCCGCGGCCTGCACGCCGTGCCCCTGCACGTCCCCGATGACCAGGGCAAGCCCGTCCCCGGCCTCGACGACGTCGTACCAGTCCCCGCCCACGTCCATGCCCTCGGTGCCGGGCAGATAGCGGCCGGCCGCCTCGACCTGGGGGTGTGTGGCCAGCCGCCGGGGGAGCAGGGCGCGTTGCAGTCCGCGGGCGAGGGCGGCCTCGGTGTCGTAGCGCTGGGCCTTCTCCATCGCGTGCGCGATCAGACCGGCCAGCGCGGTGAGCACCGTGCGTTCCTCGGTGCTGAAGCTGCGCGGTCGGTCGAAGCCGAGGATGCAGGAGCCCACCGGGCGGCCGGAGGCGATCAGCGGCAGGAACGCGCGGGCACCCTCCGTCGCGTCGAGCGGGATGCCCGGATAGGCGGCCTGGAGCTGCTGCATGGAGTCGAAGAACAGCGGACGGCCCGTGGTGAGGGTCTCCACGCCCGGCAGCCGGGCGTCCAGGCCGACGCCCTCGAAGGGAGACAGGAAGCCGTCCGGGAAACCGGTCTCCCACGCCAGATACAGATGCCGCTCCTGCAGCAGGTAGATGGCGAGCCTCCGGCCGCCGAACGCGGGCAGCAGCTCCTGCATCACGACCGCCGACACCTGGCGGGCCGTCACCGCCTCGGTGAGGGCGATGGCCAGGACGATCGGCCGGTACGGCAGGGACTCCGGGTTCGTCCCCGGCAGCGCGGCAGGCGCCGCCGGTACGGCCTCGTCCGCCGCCGGCGTGTCCGAGACCCGGCCGGCCGGGGTGACCGTGCAGGTCAGCAGGTCTTCGCCGGGGTAGAGGGAGAGGGCGAGCCAGTCCCCCTCGTACGGCGGGGGATGAGGGCCGGCACCGGGCGACGGGGCGCGCTGCCCGGATGCGGGGGAGGCGGGGTGCGCGGAGGGCGCGGTTCCGGCGGCCGCGACAGCGTGCGGCCCGGGTTGCGTGCCCGGCTCGTGCGGCCGGACGGTGCCGGGGGGAAGCGTCCCGTCCCCGGCGTCCCAGGGGCGCGATCCCTCGGCGGGTCCCGGCGGGCCCTCCTCGTCGCCGGAGGGGCGCCGGGTGTGGAAGTGCACCGGTTCGGACGCCAGGAGGGCGCCGCGCAGGTGGTCCTCGTTGCCGGGGCTCCCCAGCCACGGCATCGTCTCCCAGAGAGGGCGGCCCAGCAGCCGGTCGCGGGCCACGCCCAGCAGGAGCGCAGCACGCGGGTTGGCGTAGACGACCACCCCGAGGCGGTCCACGCAGAACACGCCTTCGGGCAGCAGCTCGGCCGCCGCGTGGGCCGGTGAGACCGGTTCGAGCACGGCCCCGCTGACGTGCAGCGGCCCGTGGCCGGGCCCCTCGGTGCGCGCGTTCCAGATGTCCAGCAGCCGCAGCGCACCGTCCGCGGTGTGCACCGGCACCGGCACGATCGGGGGAATGCCGTGCGCCGTCTCGTGCAGGACGGCGGACAGCCGCTCGGCGTCCTCCGCGGCCACCGCCGACACCAGCGTGGCCAGGGTGACGGGCTTCCCGGTCTGCGGCAGGCCCAGCATGGCGCGGGCGCGGCGGTCCGCGGTGAGCCGGTCGGTCTCCGGTTCCCAGCCGAAGCAGCCGACGCGCCCGGTCTGCGGGTCCGACGGGGGCGCGTGCACGCACAGCGGCGGATCGTCCCAGACGATCGGGCCCTCGCGTTCCAGCCCGACCAGTGCCCTGGCGAGGTCGTGGGCGATGCGCGTCAGCTCGTCCCGGTCCGCCACGATCTCCGTGACGTCCTGGGCGGACGGCCGCAGCACCGTGAGCACGCCGAAGGACCGCAGCGGCGTCGCGACCGGCACACTGAGCGATCCGAAGGGGAACGGCAGCCCGGCGGCGAACTGGGGGTAGCGGCGCATCGCCTCGGTGGCGTTCGGCAGCACCACGGCCACGCCCAGCCGGTGCGCGTCGGCGACCGGGAACGGGCGGTCGGTGTGCACCCGCCACCAGGGCTGGAACAGTTCGCCGGGCAGCCCCGCCAGCGTGGCCAGCCGCAGCAGCCCCGGCGTGCTGGAGCACAGGTAGACGCCCGCGGCGCGCCCACCCGCCGCGCGGGCCGCGTCCGTCGCAGCCTCGGTCAGCAGCGTGGTCAGCCGCCCGGGTGTCCCCGGTCCGTCCCCGGCGCTCGCAGTCATCGCCCTACCTCGTCCGTGCGCCGCCGCGTGGGCGACACAGCAAGGATGCGCCAGGCGCGTCCCGCCGCGCATCCGCGCGACGGCTCTGCCGGCCCCGTGGCGGGCGGTCCGCCGCCCGGGATCCGGCCCGGTCCGGCCGGATGGGCCGAACGGTGGACGAGCCCTGGAGCCGTGCCCCCGCCCCGGCCCACCCGGACGTTCCCGGGCCGGAGCGGGGGTCCAAGGCCGGCGTCCCGGCATCCTCCCGGTCGGCGGGCGCCCGCCGGAGCGCCAAGACCCGCCCGGGAGACGGCCTCGCCTCCCGGGCCGGGCCTGCCGCCGCGAGGGGGACCGGACGCGACCGGCCGGTCAGCGGCGCCGCAGTGAGGGGTCGAGCAGTGCGGGCGGCGTGTCGTGCTTCTCGTGCGGGGCCAGGTCGGTGCCCGGGGCGACGACGGCGTCGATCGCGTCGAGGACGTCCGCGGAGAGCACCGTGTCGGCGGCGGCGAGCTGCGTGCGCAGGTGCTCCGGTGTGCGTGGGCCGATCAGCGCACCGGTCACGGCGGGGTGCGCGGTCACGAAGCCCAGCGCGAGCTCGATCAGCGTCAGGCCGGCCTCGTCCGCCACCCGGGCCAGCTGCTCCACGGCGTCGAGCCGGGCCCGGTTGTGCGCAAGAGTCATGTCGAAGCGTTCCGGCAGGATCGCCGACCGGTGGGTGGCGACGTCCCGGCCCCTGCGCACCGCGCCCGTCAGCCACCCCGACGCCAGCGGGCTCCACACCAGCACACCGAGCCCGTACTGCTCGGCCACGGGCAGGACGTGAGCCTCCACTCCCCGCTGCAGGATCGAGTAGCTCGGCTGCTCGGTGACATAGCGGCTCAGGTGGTGCTCGCGCGCGGCCCACTGCGCCTGCACCACGCGGTGTGCGGGGAAGGTCGAGGAGCCGAAGCAGCGGATCTTTCCTGCGCGCTGGAGGTCGGTCAGGGCCGACAGGGTCTCCTCGTCGCTGGTGTTCGGGTCCCACCGGTGGATCTGGTAGAGATCCACGTGGTCGACGCCGAGGCGGCGCAGGCTGTCCTCCAGGGCGGTGATCAGCCAGCGGCGGGAACTTCCCTGGTGGTTGCGCTCGTCGCCCATCGGCATGGTCGCCTTCGTGGCCAGGACGATGTCGTCCCGGCGGCCCGCTATGGCCTTCCCGACCATCTCCTCGGACTCGCCGGCGCTGTACCAGTCCGCCGTGTCGACGAGGTTGATCCCCGCCTCGAGCGAGGCATCGACGAGGGCGGTCGCCTCGTCCTGGGTGGTGCGGCCGATGCGGCCGAAGTTCATCGCGCCGAGCGCGAGCGTGCTGACCTGCACGCCGGTGCGGCCCAAGGGGCGGTACTGCATGGCTGTTCTCCTCCGTCGGGAAGGGGTTCCCGGTGGCGGGCACGGCTTGGCCGCCGGGGCCCGCTCTGGCATCATGAGCAAACGGAACCTTGTTCCGGAACGACGATACGGAACAGTGTTCCGCTTTAGCAAGTGGGTGCGGGAAGGAGTGCGTGGTGAAGGACGGCGCGGAGGGTGCGGGGCGAGCGGCTCCGGCCGGGCGGAAGGACGCCCGGCGCAACAAGGAGGCGCTGCTCGACGCCGCCGCCGCGGTCTTCGTCACGTCGGGCGTGGACGCGCCCGTGCGTGACATCGCGGCCAGGGCGGGTGTCGGGCTCGGCACGATCTACCGGCACTTCCCGACGCGGGCGGACCTGATCATCGCCGTGTACCGGCACCAGGTCGACGCCTGCGCCGAGGCCGGCCCGGCTCTGCTGGAGGGCAGCCCGTCGCCCGCCGCCGCGCTGGCGCAGTGGATCGACCTCTTCGTCGACTTCCTGGTCACCAAGCACGGCCTCGCCGAGGTACTGCGCTCCGACGACGCCGGATTCGAGGTGCTGCACGCCTACTTCCTCGACCGCCTCGTGCCCGTGTGCACACGTCTGCTCGACGCGGCGGTGGGCGCCGGCGAGGTCCGCTCCCACCTGGGGGCGTACGAACTGATGCGCGGCGTCGGGAACCTCTGCATCGGAGCGGACAGCGACCCCCGCTACGACGCCCGCCGACTGGTCGCGGCACTCGTCGCGGGGATCCGGACGTCGCCGTCGTAGTGCCGCGCCGGGCGACGCCCGCCCGGTGGTGCCGTGCGGCGCACCTCCGCGCCGCACCGGGTCCGGCTGGACGTCGCCGAACGGTCGGCCCGGGTGGCGGAGGGTGCGTCGGGCGTGATGGCCCGGCGGGCCGGGTGCGAGGACGCCTGAAGTGCGCCGAGAGGGCCGGCCGCCGTTCGCGGACGGGCCGGGCTCTGTGGGGCGTCGGGCTCCGGGTCCGCCGTCGCCTCGTCGCCGGGCGAGGCCGGACCCGGTTCCCGCCCTCCGGTCGTCCGTCGCGCCTGTGGTCCTGCGGGCGTGGGAATGTCCGTGCGCCCGATGCCGTTGAGGGTCATGTGACTGGCATGCACTGATCAACAAGGCCGTGTCGGTCCGCGAAAGGAGATCCCCGTGGCACGCAGCACCGCGCGTCCCGTCGTCCGGCTGAAGTCGACGGCGGGGACAGGCGTCACCTATGTGACGCGCAAGAACCGTCTCAACGATCCCGACCGGCTGGTCCTGCGGAAGTACGACCCCGTGGCCGGGCAGCACGTCCCCTTCCGAGAGGAACGCTGACCCGGGCGCCCGCACCGATCACCGGACCGCCGAGAGGAAGGACAGCACCATGAAGCCCGGCATCCACCCCGTCTCCCGCCCGGTCGTCTTCCGCGACCGTGCCGCGGGCGTCTCGTTCCTCACCCGCTCCACCGCGCGCTCGACGGCGACGGCCGAGTGGCAGGACGGCACCACCTATCCGGTGGTCGACGTCGAGATCTCCTCGGCGAGCCACCCCTTCTACACCGGCACGACACGCGTCGTGGACACCGCGGGTCGGCTGGAGCGCTTCCACCGGCGCTACGGCCGACCGGCCACGGCCCGAGGCTGACCACCGCACGCGGCGCGTGGCACGCGGATCCGGTGACGGTCGACGGTCGACGGTCGACCGGGCAGGGGCTGAGGGCCCTGCCGGCGGAGGGAGGCCTTTGCCGGGCCTTTCCTCGCCCGCCCGGGTGATGGATGGGCCCGGAGCGAAAACATCCCGGGGCCCGAGTGCAGGGACCGGGCCACATGATGTGCCTTCCACGGCGACGGACGACGGCGTTCGCGCCGTGGCGGCGCAGCCCGCACCGGGCATTCCGGCAGGGCGTGAGGGCGCCGATGCGCGGACGCCCGGGCGCCCGTGATTTCCGACCGGTGCCCCGGAGCCCGCCCGCAGCCGGATCGGAACTCTCGGAACCTGGACCACCCATCACTTCGTGGACCACAGCCACGCGGCCTTGGCGTGGCCGGGCGGTGACGGGGCCGCCCGGGACGTTGCGGGTGGTCCGCCCCGGTTCACCGGCCCCGTGATCGGGGACGTCCCCGCGGCCCGCCGCTCACAGCCGGCGGCGCCGCCGGACGGGGATCCCCGGCGCTCAGAAGGGCAGCCTGCCTCGCACCCGGCGGAGGGCCGCGGCCGTCCGGGCGGTGGCCAGGACGGTTCGGCCGACCAGCCGTACGTCGTGCCGCAGATCGCGCGAGGCCTGCCGGCCGCGCCACACGAGCGACGGCGCACCCGCCGTGTCGGCGGCGGCGATCAGCAGTCCGCCGAAGACGGAGGCGTTCTTGAGGAAGTGGACGCGCTGCCGAGCGCGCTCGGCAGGATCCTCCGCCTCCCAGAAGCGGTGCCCGGCCAGCGTCGTGGGCACCAGCGTGCCCGCCATGGTCAGGGCGGCGACCCGGGGTATCCGGCCGGTGGAGAGCATCACCCCGCTCACCACCTGTACCGCCCCACTGAGCCGAACAGCCTGCTCGATGCTCGAAGGCACCAGGGGCGCCCGGGCGGCGATCGGCCGCACCACCGGCTCGGCGGCCGGCGCGACCCGCTCGGGCCTGCGCACGGATTCCATACCCCCGGCGATGAACATGGAGGCGAGCATGGGGCGGCCGGCCAGGCGCATCAGACTCATGATCCTCTCCCGACACGAGGCGGCTACGGCGCTTCCCGGGTGTCCGTCCCCGGCCGGGTCATGCGCCCGGCGGGCGGTGCACGGGCCGCGTGACCACCGGGCACTGTTGCCGCGCCGCTCGTGCGCACCTGGGCACGTCCGCTCGTGCGGTGTGGCGACAGCCGCTGGGCGATCTCGTCCTCGAGGCTGTGCGGTGAGTTCGGTCGAGAGGGTGGGCACTGTGCGGACTCGTCAACAGCCGCGAGTGGAACGCGCTGAGCGCCGAGAAATCGAACCCCGCATCCTCCGGCGGCCGGCTGAGTGCGTACTTCCAGCCGATCCTCGCCCGCACTGCATCCGCCGCCGGCGATCGGACGGCTGTTCCACGAGCTGCGACACGCCGGCACCTGCGCACCTGCCTATGCGGACTGCAACTCGCGAACTCGAGCACGGAAGACACGCCAGCGCCGCTCGTTGTCATGCACCAGCATTGCCGACTCCGCCATGAGGTCCGCCGCCCGGTCCAGCAGTTCGGAAGCCGAGTGCAGGTAGGCGGGGGCCTGCCGTTCGCCTGCCAGGTCGGTCCGCAGTGCCGCCGGTGCGAAGTCGACTTCGGCCAGGAGGTCAAGGGCCCGCCTCAGCAGCCGTGCGACCAGGGACTGCAGGGCAGCCGACTGCCAGTCATTGCAGATGATCCGGTGCCGTTCCCCGAGCAGGTCGGCCAATGCGGGGTAGGCGGCCAGGCTCCCCGCGATCTCCCATGCCTGCTCCATCGCCTGAGTCAGCCAGGCACCCGTTTCTTCGGCGTCATCCGCGACCTGTCTGACCTCGCGCTTCAACCGCTGCAATTCTGCCGGCTCGCCCTCACCTTCCATGAACAGGACTCCTGCCTCCGCGACGAGTCCGGGGGCATTCAGGTCCTCCGCACCGGTGAAGCCGCCCGCCGATGCCTGCTCACCCACGCTGACCTCGCTCCACCGGTCGGCCAGCGCCTTCAGCACCCGAGAGCGTGCCTGCAACTCGTGGGCCTGCTGCAAGGGCGCCTGAGAGTAGTACTCCTCGTGCTCGCGATGGAACCGCGCGAGATTCTCGATCAACTGCAGCAGCGACTCAGGAGGCCTGACCTGCGCTTCGTTCTCGGCCATGGCGACAGTCTGCACCGCTCCCGCGGCACAGATGCCAAGGCACACGCCCGGTGCCGCGGATTCCGGCCGTCCGTCACTGAAGCTTTCTCGTGCGCCCAGCAGAACAGGAGGTGACACCGCGACGTAGCGGTGTTCTTGCTGTTCGGAAGCTCGTGGTCGCCTGCCGGTGGAAGTGCGGTCCGGGTAACTGCCCACCCGTCAAGCGGCCACATCGGACCTTCGACCCGCCCTTTCAAGTCGGCGGAGGCTTGTTGAGTGACATTCCCTCACCGAAACGGCCGGCCCCCGGCGTCCGGAGACGACGCCGTCCTGGAACGGGGAGCCGACCGTCGAGGTGCGGCGGACAGCCGCGCCGGACCGTCAGCTCGGCCGTACGACGCCGTCGACCGGGCCGGCCTGGGACAGCGGCTCCTCGCGTATGGACACCCCTGGGCCGGGCGCGTGCACCACCGTGCCGTCACCGGTGCACAGGCCGACGTGGTCCGGGGTGTCCTGGAAGAACACCAGGTCCCCCGCGCAGGCGGCGGTCACGGAGACCGGCGTGCCGGCGAGCGCCTGGTCGCGCGCGGACCGCGGCAGGAGAACTCCGGCCGCCAGCCACGCCGCACGCACCAGGCTGGCCCCGTCGTACGAATCGGGCCCCGTCGCCCCCCATACGCAGGGCTTGCCCGCCTGCGCCCGGGCGAAGGCGACCGCGGGCGCGGCCTTCCCGTCCGGAGCGGCCTCCGGCGGGAGCGGGGCCGCGGCGGCTACCGCTGCCGGCAGGGACATGGGCATCTCGGGCGGCAGCGGCGATGCGGCGGCTTGCAGGGACACGGGGGACTCGGGCGGCAGCGGCGACGCGACGGGCGGCAGCGTGCTCGGGGCGGGCGGCAGCGAGTCGGCACCGGACAGGGGGTCAGGGCCGGACAGCGGGTCGGGACCGGACAGCGGGTCGGGGCCGGACAGCGGGTCGGGACCGGACAGCGGGTCGGGGCCGAACAGCGGGTCAGGGGCGGACAGAGGGTAGGGCGCCGGATCGACCGGTGCTGCCTCGAAACCGCCGACCTGGGTGAACCCGGTGTCGGTGAACGTCATCTGAGTCTGCGGCACCTGCCGGGACAGAATGGCGCGCGCGGCCGCGAGACCGGCCTGCGTGCGCTCCTTGGCCTCCTCGGGAGAGCGGCGCTTCCGCTGTTCCGAGGAGGCGGTACCGGGCTGTCCCGGCCGGCCTTCCGGAAGCGCCGGGGCTGCGGCCCCGACCGGCAGGATCTGCGGCTGTTCCGGGTCGGGCCCGGGTGACGCCGCCGGCAGAGCGGGGGCGGATCCGCCTGCCGGAGCGCCACCCCGGCCGCGGGGCTCCGCGGGCTGCGGAGTGGCCGACTCCGGGGCGTCGGCGCCGGGCCCGAGCGGGTGCCGCCGTTTGGGAGCCGCAGGCTTCCGCTCCGCGGGCCGCACGGCCGGAACGGTCGGGCCCAGCTTGGCGCGCGCCATGTCGAACCACTGCCGGGTCGATGCCGCCGGGGCCGAGGCGGACCGGCCGCCCGAGTCCTTGTCCGACCGGGTTCCGGCCACGGCCCTGGCACGGGTGGCGTTGAAGGTGCCGGTGTCGTTCTCGGCGAGGTTGTACAGGGCGGCGATACGCTGCTGGACCTCTTCACGGCTGGGCCCGCCGTCCTCCGTGATCGGGCTGGTGCCCCCGGAGAGCGACATGCGGGAGGGGGTGGCCGGATCGAGACGCGTGTCACGTCCCAGGGCGGGCCCGGCGGTGGGGATCAAGTTGCGTTCCGGCGCCATTGCTGCCGTGCTCCCTCCGTGCTCCGCCTGCCCTGTCGGCCGCCGGTCCGGGCGCGGTCGCACGGACGGTCGAGCCCGGTGGACCTGCCGCTCGGGCAGTCGGCCGAACGCACGCCAGGGGGTTCGAGCCCTGGTGGCGACGCCCGCTGTGGCGGGCCGGATTCGGCGGAGGCCGCGCGGCCCGGCGCAGTTCGCCGGAGTCTCCCGTGCGACCCGAGCGTCAACCTAGCCAACTTGTGTACCTCGTGTGAAGGTTGAGGCGAGGAATGTCCGATACGTATTCGTGATGTTTGCGTTGCCGTACAGAAGCGGTGACGGTCGGTCGCGTTGCGGGCGCGATCAGCTCACCCGGTGCCGGCCGACCGGCTGCCCGGCTCCGATCGCCGGTTGCGGTCCGCCTCGTCGAGGACGAGGAGTGACAGGAGGGAGGCGACGGTGAGGCCGAGACCGGCCTCCGCCGGATGGCGCAGAACCTTCGTCGGGTCGATCCGGTAGATGTTGCCGCGCCCTTCGCGGGTGTGCGACAGGTATCCGCCCCGCTCCAGATCGGCGATGATCTTCTGCACCGCGCGTTCGGTGAGGCGGCAATGGACGGCGATGTCCCGGATGCGCGCGTTGTGGTCGTCGGCGATGGCCGCCAGGACCCGGGCGTGATTGGTGACGAACGTCCACCCCGTGTGCGGCTCCGGCACTCCCTCCATGCGGCGAGTCTACGGTTCGCTGTTCGTGTGAACAAAAGCCCGAAATGCAGTTCGTGAATCCCTTGACGTGCCACGGCCCGGGGCGGAGGCTGGGGCCCGTTGCACGTGCCGTGAGCGACCCGGAGGCGGTCATGCCGGAGCCCGCGTACCAGGCGCGGTGTCCCGTCGGAGAACCGGCCGTCCGTGCGATGTCCGGCAACCCGCCGAAGCCTCGCCCGCCGTGCCCGCCGGTGATCGAGATCGGTCCCGGCGGCGACCGTGTGCGGGTGGCGGTGCGCGGCGACCTGGACGTCGACACCGGCCGGGAACTCCAGCAGGCCCTGCGCGCGGCCCTGGCCCGCTCCGACCGCGGCGTCGACCTCGATCTCGGCGGTGTCGGATTCTGCGACTGCTCCACCCTCAACGTCCTTCTGGCCCTGCGGGAGCGGGCCCGGCACGAGGCGAAGACGGTCGTCGTGCGCGCCGCCGGCCCCGCGGCGGCACGGCTGCTGGAGCTCTCCGGCGCCGGGTATCTGTTCGCGGTCGGAGGCCGTGACGCAGGCGGGTGACCGGAGCGGCAGCGAGGCGGGCGACACCGACAGGGCCTGACGCGCGGTCGACCGCGACCGACGCGGGACACAGGCGGGTCCGCGACGGGGGCGGGGCGCGGCCGGCTGCGGCACGCGGGACGCCGGGCCGCGCGTCGACGGTGAGAGCGCCACGGGCAGGGGAGGGCCGGGGTGAGCCCGGCGACCCCTGCGGGATCCCGCGTTCGGAGCGCCCCGGCGCCATCGGGCCCGCCACATCCAGGTCTCCGCACCGGCCGGGGCGGCGCTGTCCCGCCCCACACGCGGTCGGCGCGCGGACCGGCCGATCCCCGTGGTGTGGACCGGCCGCCCCCTGACGGCGGGCGTACCCCCGCAGCGGTGCCCGCGCCGTTGCTCCGGATGCAGCAGCCCGGCAGGGCGGCCGCCCGCCGCGGCACGGAAGCTGGGCGAGGCAATCGCGACCCCGTCCCCCGGAGTTTCCATGACCCAGCACATCGCGCCCTCGTCGAGGCGCGCGCGGCTGCGCGCGCTGGTGACCGCCGCCCTCTGCCTCGCCGCGCTCGCACCGGCCGTGCCGGCCGCAGCCGCCGATGCCGGGCCCGATCACGACCGCGCGCTGCGACGGCGACTCGAACGGCTCGTCCACAGCCCGGGCGGACCTCCGGGGGTGATCACCGTGCTCCGGGCCGACGGGCACACCCGCGTCGTGCGCGCCGGCGTCGCGGACCTCGCCACCGGCCGGCCGCCCAGGATCCGCGACCACATGCGCATCGCCAGCACCGCCAAGGCCTTCAGCGCGGCGGTCGCCCTCGCCCTGGTCGACCACGGGGCCCTGGGCCTGGACGACACCATCCGCGAACGGCTGCCCCAGCTGCCCCGCGACTGGGGCAGGGTGACGCTCCGCCAGCTCCTGCAGCACACCAGCGGTCTGCCCGACTACACCGAGAACCCCGAGTTCATCGCCGAGGTGATCGCCGATCCGCATCACCACTTCGACTCCCGGCGTCTGCTCGACTACGTGGCCGACGAGCCGCTGCTCTTCCGCCCCGGCAGCCGCTACCGGTACTCCAACTCGGACAACATCGCGGTCGCCCTGATGGCGGAGGCCGTCACCGGCACCCCGTACGAGAAGCTGCTCGCCGAACTGGTCTACCGCCCGCTCGGCCTGCACGACACCAGCCTTCCGCAGGGCTACCGGATGCCGCGGCCCTACCTGCACGGCTACGACACGACCGTGTCGCCCCCCGAGGACGTGAGCGAGCTCCTCAGCGCCTCCGGAGTCTGGGCCTCCGGCGGCATCGTCTCCACACCCGCCGACATGACGCGCTTCGTCCGCGGCTACACCGGCGGAGCCCTGTTCGGCAGGAGCGCCCTGCAGGCACAGCGCCGCTGGATCCCCGGCTCCTCGCACCCCGAAGGTCCCGGACGGAACTCCGCGGGCCTGGGCATCTTCCGGTACGAGACCCGCTGCGGCACCGTCCTCGGACACACCGGCAACACTCCCGGCTACACGCAGCTGATCGCCGCCACCCCGGACGGCCGCCGGTCGCTGACCTTCTCCGTCACCTCGCAGATCAACAGCGGAACACCCGAGCAGCTGCGCCTGCTGCGCGCCGTCCAGGAGGACTTCGTCTGCGCACTCCTGCGCGGCAGGCCGTGACAAACTCAGCCGGTGCCGTCCACCGTCCTGCGCGGGCAGTACAGGAACAGGTGCGGCTCGGGCACGGCATCGCGGTGCGTGCCGCCGCCGTTCAGGTCTCCCTCAGCGGTGCGTACGCCTCCGCCCGCTGGGCCGTCCGGGTCGCCGACGGCACCCGCAGCCATACGTCCGCCGGGTGCCGTCCGCATCCGGCGTCGAGTTGAGGTCCTCCACCATCACCACCGGCTCGTCGCCCTCCAGGCCGATCCGCCACAGTGTCCCCGTCTCGCCCGGTCCAGCGGGCGGGTCCCGGAGTCGGACAGACGGTGTACACAGCGTAGAACTCCAGCATGACCCGCCGCAGCTCGGCGTTCTCCTCCGCGCGGATCCGCGCCGGCGTCAGCGCATCCAGCTCGGCCAGGAAACCGGCCGGCACCGGCATGCCCCGCCCGGCACGGAGCGCGAAACCGTCGGGGAAGGCCGGCGCCGGGCCTTCCCCGCGGTCCAGCCGGCCCGCCTCCTCCCGGTGCAGGGCAACCGGGCGTTCGCACACGACCGCCGCCCGCGCGAACGGCCACCACCATCCGGCGCTGCGACACACCGCGGCCGGCCCGTCGAGCGGCGCCCGGTCCGCCGGGAACCGCCGGCCACGGGGCGTCGTGCTGACCCAGTACCGCATCCAGCGGGACCAGCCGGATCTCCGCCTCGGCGGCGCCGTCCCCGCCGCCCAGGTCGTCCAGCACGCCCCTGCCGATACGGTCGACCAGGGCCTGTGTCGTGCTCCACGGCCGCCCGCCGGTCGCGGCCCACCGCTCCGACCAGCCCGCCGTCCCCCATCCCGGCGCGTGTCCCGTTCCCCGCCGCCGGCACGAGGGATGGGCACCAGGGCAGTCGGGTCTGCGGGGGCGCATGGACCACTCCGGGCTCGGCACCCACGCCCGCCCGGTGCCGCCGTCGTCACCGCGACGCGCCGTCGCTGCCGCTGGTGGACGCTCCCCGCGATGCGCTGGGTCTCATGGGGCCGACGGGTGACGGAGCGGAGCCGGCTCACATGCCCCGACCGGCTCGAACACATGCCACGCAACAGGCGGTGGGAATCGCCTTTCCGACTCCCACCGCCCGCTCGGTGGTCGCGCCCTGGTGTCACCTGTGGTGGCAGTGCCAGTGTCCCTTGACCCAGAAGTGGTGCCAGTAGCCGTGGACGTAGACCCACTTGTGGTGGCGGTCATGGCCCTGGTAGCCGGTGTGCCACTTGCCGTGCTTGTCGTAGTGCCCCTTGTGCCAGGTCTTGGTGTAGTAGACCTTCTTCTCCCAGTGGCCCTTGACCCACTTCTTGTCCCAGTGGCCCTTCCTCCATTCGCACCGGTCGTGATGGTGACCGGCCGGTGCGGTGGCCGCGGTGGTCGTGCTCGGGGCCGCGGTGGCCGTGCCGGTCAGGCCCAGGGCAGCGCCTCCGGCCAGCAGTCCTGTGGCGGCGGCACCGGCCACCAGCCGACGGATTCCCACGGATGCAGTCATCGGGCTCACCTCCCTTCCGAGTGGCTTGGTTCATGTGTCGCAAGGGATTCGAAGCGGGCCGGCTCGCGTATGAGTCGACATCCGAAGAGACAAGGAGAAACTTCGCGAGCGCCACCCCGGGCATGGGATGCCTCGCGCCGGCGAAGGAGAGTCATCCGAGAGCCGGGCGGCATCGAATTCCTCACAGGACCGTGTCACTCCGATCCGCCGAGGGGGCGGTCATGACCACCACCGTGGCTCCACCCGCGCACACCACCAGCCATCGTGTCGCCCTGGCCCGCAGCCGCCATGCTCCCGAAGTCGCCCGCAAGATCACGGCGCGGTGGCTGGCCGACTGCCACGCCCCCCTCGGCACTGCCTTCGACGCGATGCTCATCGTGTCCGAGCTGGTCACCAACACATTGCGTCACACCAGCGGGCCCTGCACCCTGATGCTCACCGCTCGCGGATCCGAACTCGACATCGCCGTCGCCGACACCAGTGCCGAAGCTCCCCGGGCGCGGACCCTCACCTGCGCGGACGAGCGCGGAGGTTTCGGTTTGAGCCTGCTCGACGAACTGGGCGCCAGGGTCACCGTCGCGCCGTCCCCGCAGGGCAAGACCGTGCACGCGGCACTCGACCTGGGCCGGGAACCCCTTGACCTCGGGGGGTGAACGCGCTGCGCCGCCGGAGGGCCCCGGGCTGCGAGCCGCACTCCCGGCCTGCAGTGTCGGCGAGGAAGAAGCGTGTCGACGGAACGTGAGGCAGATGGCCGGCACCAGGTACGGAGAAGAACCGCAGCCGCCGTTCGCGAGCGACAGCACCAGCGTCGAGGCGTTGCTGGTCAAGGTCGCGAACGGGGACAAGAACGCGTTCACCGGCGTGTACGAGGCCCTGGCCCGGCCCGTCATGGGACTCGCCTGCCGCATCCTGCAGGACCCGGCACAGGCGGAGGAAGTGACACAGGACGTGATGGTCGAGGTCTGGCGTACGGCGGGCCGGTACCGCCCCGATCGCGGTACCGCCAAGGCCTGGGTGCTCACCATGACCCATCGCAGAGCGGTGGACCGGGTCCGTCATGTGCAGTCGGCGGCACAGCGCGAGCGTCGCGTCGGCGCGCTGATCGCCGGCCGCGAGCACGACGAGGTCGCCGAGGCGGTCGAGAGCGCCGACGAACGGAAGCGTACCCACAGGTGCCTGGACGATCTCGCCCACCTGTACCGGGTGCCTCTGCTGCTCGCCTACTACCACGGCATGACCTACCTCGAGGTGGCGCAATCGATGTCAGCACCGGCCGGCACGGTGAAGTCCCGCATGCGCACAGGGCTGCGCCTGCTGCGCGACTGTCTGGAAGCCCGGTCATGACATCCGGCGCGGATCCACACCTTGCTGCAGGGGCCTATGTACTGCACGCCCTGCCACCGGACGAGGAAGCGGCATTCGAACGGCACATGGACGGCTGCCGAGCATGCCGGCGCGAGGTGGCCGAACTCGCGGAGGCAGTCAGCGATCTCTCGCTCGCGGAGGCCGAGACCGCCGCCGTGCCGGCCCGCCTGCACCAGCGTGTCCTGCGTGAGATCGACCGTATCGAGCAGGAGCGCAGTCCCGCAGCCCACCTGCCGCCCGGCCGGCGCCACAAGCTTCTGTCCTGGGCACTGGCCGCGAGCCTGGTCGTCGCCGCCGCCCTCGGCGGGGTCGCCGCCTGGCAGTACTCCCGCGCTCAGGACGCCCGCGCCCAGGCAGCGGCTCTGCAGAGCGGAAGTGACACGCTGACCCGTGTCCTGACCGCACCGGACGCCACCTTGCACACCGGGGACATCACGGGCGGCGGCGCGGCTGCCGTCGTCATCTCCCGGGCCGACAACCAGGCTGCCTTTCTCGCCACGGGTCTGCCCGCTCTGAGCGCCGGCAAGGTGTACGAGCTGTGGTACGCCGCACCGTCCGGTGACTTGCGTCCGGCAGGGCTGCTGCCGGGCACGGGGGGCCGCCCCGCCCGTGTCCTGGACCGTCCCGTCGACGGAGCGGTCGCCGTCGGCCTCACGGTCGAACCCGCCGGCGGGTCCGAACAGCCCACCACGGAACCACTCGGCATCATCCAGGTCGGTACGTGAGCTGCCCGCGTGTCCGTCCTCACCCCGGCACCCCGGCCGACCTCGGCGGCCACTGCGGCACCTGGGCCGGCCGGCAGGCCGGGCACAGGTCCCGGTCACCAGCGGGGCGCTCAGTTCCACAGGGGGTAGGTGACCGACTGCGCCAGACGCTCGGGGTGGGCGTTCTTGTAGGTGAGCGTCATGCGCGTGTAGTGCCGCAGATGCGGGTCCTTCTTCCAGGTCCGGGGATGGTCCAGCCGCACGACCACGGCGTACGCGTGGAAGCGGCCCGCCGCGCAGTACGGCTTGCAGTCGTTGACCATGTTCACCCCGTCGGCGACCGCAGACCTCGTGTCCCAGCGCGACCAGTGCAGCGACACCAGCCGGCTGTTGCCGTCCCCGCAGGCGAGGACGAAGTTCGCGGGGCGCACCTTCGCGTGCCAGAAGCAGTCCACGAGGACCGGCGGTGGCGCGGCGGCCCGGCTGTCCGTCCGCGCGGAGGCCGCGACCGGCCCTGTCGCCGCCGCGAGCGATGCGAGCGCGCCCAGTGCGATCGCCGTCCTGACCGTGTGTCCGCGCATGCCTGCTCCCCGGCGGCCCTGTCCCGCAGCCCTGCTGGTGCGGTCGTCCTGCCCACGAAACTACGACCGCCCGCGACACCCCACCACTCGAACAGCGCAGCCGCACGAAGTCGAACTTGCGCGACAGACCGAACCTTCCGCGCTCATCCGGGCATATCGCGCTGCGTGCAGGAGCAGATACAGGTCGATGACCGAGTACCGCACCCCCACGCACCACCCTGAGCGCACCGAACGCCGGACACTGGCGCAGTGGGCCCGCTCTGTGACCGAGGCCCGCTGGTTCGCCCTCACCGTCCTCGTCCTGATCGTCGCCAACGCTGCCCTGCTGGGTGCGGAGACCTACCGGGGACTCGCCGGAGACTGGCACCGGTGGTTCGTCCTCGCCGAGCGCCTGTGCCTGGCCTCCTTCACCGTCGAGATGGTCCTGCGCGTCTGCGCGTACACCGACCGCCCCCGCGGCTTCTTCCGAGACCCCTGGAACCTGTTCGACCTGGCTGTCGTGACCTGCGGATTCCTGCCCCTGGTCCGCGAGAACACCACCGTTCTGCGGCTGCTGCGGTTGGCCCGGGTGCTGCGCACGGCCCGCTTCCTGCCGCAGCTGCGCATCGTCATGGTCGCGGTCGCCCGCAGCCTGCCCGGCACGGTCAGCGTCCTGACGGTGGGCGCCCTGCTGCTGTACGTGTACGCCATGGTGGGCTGGCTGTGCTTCGCCCGCGCCGATCCGCAGCAGTACGGCTCGATCGGCCGCGCCGTGCTCACGCTGTTCCTGCTCATGACGTTGGACGGTCTGGGCGAGGCGGTGCAGGCGGGACTGGAGATCTCCCGCTGGAGTGTCCTGTACTACGTCTCCTACGTTCTGATCGCCTCGTTCGTCTTGGTCAACGTCCTCATCGGCGTCGTGATCAGTTCGCTGGAGGAGGCCCGGGAACTGGAGCGGACGCAGGAGGGCGGCTCGCGCCCCGCAAGGGCCGCCGATCCCGACCTGCTCGGTCGCATTGCCGCCGCGCGCCGTGCCCTGGACGAGGTGGAGGCGGGCCTGCGCCACCCGCACCTGCCGCCGCCCGGCCGCGGCGCGGCCGACCGGAGCACCTCGCTGCAATGACGCCGCCCGGCCCGGGCCGGACGCCGATCGCCGGCCGTCGTACGACCCCCTCGCCACGGCGGCGGCGCGGCGAGGGGATAGGTGCCGCGGTGGCCAGCAGTCGCCGCCCGGCGCGGCCCTGGTGCCGCGGCAGGCGACGTTCACCCGGCGAACGTCGCCTGCTGCGGCGCTAGGGCAGCGCGACGAACGGTGCCAGGAAGGCGCGCGCGCCCGGGGCGTCCAGCCGGTAGGACACGTTGGTGGCGTAGCACGGGCCGTCACCGGTGATCGTGGTCGCCGCGATGACGGTCCGGCCGTCGATGACGGCGAAGTTCGGACCGCCCGAGTCGCCGTAGCAGGCACCGCCGTTGCCCTGCGGCGCGGTCATGGCCAGGCGTACCCAGGACTTGTTGAGGGCGTCGAAGGAGACCGGTGCCTTCATGCGGACGCCGCCGCCCGGATGCGTCTGCCCGCCGGGGCCGTTCACGGCTTCCTGTGTGCCGTACCCGGCGACGAACCAGTCCGTCGAGTTCAGGCCCTGCGGTCCGAGGGCGTTCAGCCGGCCCGCGGCCGGCAGAGTGGCCGGGGTGAACGCCCAGCGGGCCGCGACCTGCTGCGCGGGCAGTTCGATCACCGAGATGTCGTGCGGGTCGGAGGCGGGTCCCGGGTAGTCGGGGTGGCTGTGCGCGGTGCCTTCGACGCCGACGGCGCCCGCCTGGGCGGCCGGGTCGCCGGGGTGCTGCTGCGCGGCGGCGTCCAGCCCGGCCTGGACGTCCTGGTCGAGGGAGACGTAGAAGCGGACCCCGTCCGGCCAGTCCGTGGTGCAGTGGGCGGCGGTCAGGAAGGTGTCGGCGTCGATCATCGTGCCGGAGCAGACCCAGTCGACGCGGTCCGGGGTGGCCGGATCGGAGTCGTCGTCCCAGGTGGCCACGAGCGCGCCGACCTCGGTGCGCTCGGGTGCGGGCGCGGCGTTGTACGAGTTGATCGCCGAGGACGGCAGCGCGGTGGCGAGCACGGCGGCGCAGGCTGCTGCGGTGACGGCGGTGGCGCGTACGGCAGTCAAGAAGAACCCCTTCTACGGGTGTGGGACGGGCGTTCTCCTGTGGGAGGTGAGGGAATTGAATCGTCTGGCGGGGTGCACCACAAGAGCGGGTGGGGCCGCCGCGGCGCCGGGTGCCGACGGGGAGGGCGGGAACGGGACGGACACGCCTTGCGGTGGGGGTGCCGGAAAGCGCGCGCCCCCGGGAGCCGCGAGGGCTCCCGGGGGCGCATCTGTCCTGCCGCAGGCTGCCGGCGGGTCGGCCGGGGTCAGGCCGCCGGGGCCGGGAACGTCGGGTACTCGACGCCGGAGATGTGCTGCACGACGCGGACGACCTGGCAGGAGTAGCCGAACTCGTTGTCGTACCACAGGTAGAGGATCGCGTTGTCGCCCTCCACCTTGGTGGCGCCGGCGTCGACGATCGAGGCGTGGCGCGAGCCGATGAAGTCGCTGGAGACCGCGTCCGGTGCGCTGATGAAGTCGATCTGGCGCTTGAGCGGCGACGTCAGCGACACGTCCCGCAGGTAGTCCAGCACCTCCTCGCGGGTGGTCTCGCGCGCCAGTTGGAGGTTGAGGATGGCGATCGAGACGTCCGGCACCGGTACGCGGATCGAGCTGCCGGTGATCTTCGCCTTGAGGTCGGGCAGCGCCTTGGCCACGGCCGAGGCGGCACCGGTCTCCGTGATCACCATGTTCAGCGGCGCGGAACGGCCACGCCGGTCCGACTTGTGGTAGTTGTCCAGCAGGTTCTGGTCGTTGGTGAACGAGTGGACGGTCTCCACGTGACCGCGCAGCACGCCGAACTCGTCGTCCATCGCCTTCAGCGGCGGGACGAGCGCGTTGGTGGTGCAGGACGCGCAGGACAGGATCTGCTCGTCCGGCTTGATCGTGTCGTGGTTGACGCCGTGCACGATGTTGGCGACATCGCCCTTGCCCGGCGCGGTCAGGACGACCTTGTCGATGCCCGGGCGCAGGTGCTTGGACAGCCCCTCGCGGTCGCGCCACTTGCCGGTGTTGTCGATGAGGATGGCGTTCTTGATGCCGTATTCCGTGTAGTCCACCGACGACGGGTCGTCGGCGTAGATCACGCGGATCTCGTTGCCGTTGGCGACGATCGTGCTGTTCGCCTCGTCGACGGTGATCGTGCCCTGGAACTGGCCGTGGATGGAGTCCCGGCGCAGCAGCGACGCACGCTTGACGATGTCCTCGGTGCCCCCGCCGCGCACCACGATGGCGCGCAGTCGCAGGCCGGTGCCCGAACCGGACTTCTCGATCAGCAGGCGGGCCACGAGCCGGCCGATGCGGCCGAAACCGTACAGGACGACGTCGCGGCCCTCGCTCCGCTCCATCTTGTTGGCGCCGGTGGCGCCGGCGACGGCCTCGGCGGTGAACTCCGCCACGGACAGGCCGCGGTCGTCGGCCCGGTAGGTGGCCGCGAGCATGCCGATGTCGATCTGGGACGGGCCGAGATCGAGGGTGGTGAGCGCCTGCAGGAAGGGGAGCGTCTCGGTGACCGACAGCTCCTCACCGGCGATCTGCCGGGCGAACCGGTGGGTCTTCAGGATGCTGACCACCGACTTGTTCACCAAGGAGCGGCTGTGGAGGAGGACGGTGACGTCCCTCTCCCGGTGCAGCTTCCCGATGATCGGGATCATCGACTCCGCGATCTCCTCGCGGTTCTTCCAGTTGGTGAACGAGTCCTCGTTGACAGTCACAGAAGTATCTTTCGAGCTAGACGGCGCTCATATGATAGACCCTCGTTTCGGGCGCTGTGATCGCCCCCCGGTCACAGCCGCGCAGGGCGCGCTCGGGGAGCTCCCTCCAGAGGCGCCGCCGGCCGCGCCGGGGCGTGCCAGGATGCCGGGATGACCTCTCCGCCCACCGCTGCCGACCCGTACGACGCACACCTGCGGGGCCGCCTGCTGGACCTCGTCCACGGCATCGCCCCCTGCGACGACGTCGAGCGGGCGCACCTGCACACGGCCGCCGCCTGGGTCGCCGGCGGTGCTCAGCTGTACCGGTTGCGCAAGCCCGACGTCCCGGCGACGCACCTCGTGAGCTACTTCGTCGTGCGGGACGCCTCCCGCGGCGAACTGCTGCTCGTCGCCCACCGGAAGGCGGGCCTGTGGCTCCCCACCGGCGGGCACGTGGAACCGGGCGAGGACCCGTGGGCCGCCGTCGAGCGCGAGTGCCGGGAGGAACTCGGGATCCCCGCGGCGGCCTCGGAGCTCACCGGCCCGCGCCCCCTCTTCCTCACCGTCACCCGCACCCGCGGGCAGGGGGCGCACACCGACGTCTCGCTCTGGTACGTCGTCGACGCCGACGCCGACAGCGTCGTCGCCTGGGACCAGGAGGAGTTCTCGGCGGTCCGCTGGGCCGCGCCCGAGCAGATCCTCGACGAGCCGCTCACCTCGCTCGACCCCCACATGCACCGTTTCATCCGCAAGCTGGAGCACGCCCTGCGGGGCTGACCGTCCGCGCACGACGAGGCACGGATCCCCGGGAACCCTGCGGGAGTCGGGCCTCGCCCGGGCTCGCGGCCCGCAGCGGAACCTGGCCCCGGCCCGGTCCCGTGGCCGCCCGCCTACGTGCCGGCCGTGTCGGCGACCACCAGACGGACATGGCGGGCGCCGCCGAACGCAACGGTGACCGCGACGGGTGCGGACGCCGGTGTGCGTGGGGGAGGACCGCGGCGCCGTGGCGTCGCCGACGACGGAGAACGACACGCCGCCGTAGCCGTCCGTCTCGTCGTCGACTCCGACGGTCGCCGTCAGCGCCGAGCACCGGCCGGCGAGCCAGAACTCGGTGCCGGAGTCGGCGTGCGCGCCGATCCCCTCGGCGAAGACGGTGCAGCCCAGGGTGAGCGGACCGGGGTGCCGGACTCGGTGTTGCCGCGGTCGCGTCCGGGGCTGCCCCAGCCGTCGGACGCGCCGCGCCAGGACCAACCACTCGCCGACGCGTCGGCCCCCGGCGGCGCGGGCAGGGTGCGCACGTCGGATCCGGCACGTCGAACGCCCGGCAGGGAGCGGCCGGTTGCCGGCCTGCCGGGTCTCGTCCGTCGTGCCGAGCCTCAGTCGCGGTCGGCCGTCACCCGGTCCATCAGCTCCCGCACCGCCTCCAGGGCGGCGGCCCGGTCCGTCGGCACCAGGCCGATCCGGGTCCGCCGGTCCAGTACGTCGGACTCGTCCAGTGCACCCTCGTATCGCAGGGCCCACAGCACCTCGGCGCCGGTGACGGGATGGCCCGGCAGCAGCGGAGCGCCGAGCGAGGGGGCCTGCTCGGCCAGGGCCCGCACGGCGGGCGCCTCGGTGCCGTAGCGGCGGACCAGCCGGCGCGGCGCCTGAAGGGCGCGCAGCGTCCGGGGCGCGGCGGCACCGACGAGCGGCAGTCGTGCGGTGGGGGAGGCGCCCGCGGGGAGCGCGCGGGCGGCCACGGCGGCGTCGACGGCGTCCTCGGCCATGCGCCGATAGGTCGTGAGCTTGCCGCCGACCACGGTCACGACACCGTCCGGCGAGGTCAGCACGGCGTGCCGGCGCGAGATGTCGGCGGTCCTGGCGGGCGTGTCGGCCGGTCCGTGCCCGGCGGTGTCCAGCAGTGGGCGCAGGCCCGCGAACGCGCCGACGACGTCCTCCCGGCCCACCGGCACGTCCAGCACGGAGCCGAGCACGTCCAGCAGGAATCCGATGTCCGTCTCGGGCACCTCGGGAACGTCGGGGACGGGGCCGTCGACGGGTTCGTCGGTGAGCCCGACGTAGACGCGGCCGTCGCCCTGCGGCAGCACGAGAACGAACCGGTTGGTCTCCCCGGGGATCGGGATGTGCAGGCCCGCGGGCAGATGGCCCAGGAGCTCGGCCCGCAGCACCAGGTGGGTGCCGCGGGAGGGCCGGATGCGGATGCCGTCGACCAGGTCGCCCGCCCACACTCCGGTGGCGTTGATCACCGCGCGGGCGCGGATCTCGCCCTCCTCGCCGGTGACCTCGTCGCGGACCCGGGCGCCGCCGCCGGTCACCTCCAGCGCCCGCACCCGGGTCAGGATCCGCGCGCCGCGCGCCGCCGCGGTCCGGGCGAGGGCGGTCACCAGCCGTGCGTCGTCGGTGAGCCGGCCGTCCCAGGACAGCAGGCCGCCGCGCAGTCCCTGCGCGCGCAGGGCCGGAGCGATGTTGCGGGTCTCCACGGCGGACAGTCGGCGCGGCGCCGGAAGCGTGCCGCGCGCCGTGCGGGCCGCCAGCCGCAGTGCGTCCCCGGCCCGGAACCCGGCCAGGGCGAGTGCTGCCTGCGGGCGGGAGACCAGCGGGGTGAGCGGCAGGACGAACGGCTGGGCGTGCACCAGATGCGGCGCGGTGCGCTCCATCAGCACACCCCGTTCGACCGCGCTCTCGTGGGCGACGTCCAACTGCCCGGAGGCGAGGTAGCGCAGTCCCCCGTGGATGAGTTTGGAACTCCAGCGGGAAGTGCCGAAGGCCAGGTCGTGGGCGTCGACGGCGGCGACGGTCAGTCCGCGTGCCGCCGCGTCCAGCGCGGCCCCGGCGCCCGTCGCGCCCAGACCGACGACCAGGACGTCCACCGGGGGACCGCCGACCGTCCCGGCCAGCTCACGGGCGCGCCGCGCGGCGGACAGGGAGGATCCCGGCGCCGCCTCGGAGAAGTGGGGGCTCATGGTGCGAGGGTCCTCTCGAGAAGGGACCGCAGTTCGTCGAGGAAGGCCGGGGTGCTCAGCTCGGCGTCCTCCTCGTCGGTCATGGTCCGCAGGGACAGGGTGAAGGACTGCACGACCAGCAGCAGGGACCGGGCCTGCCGCTCGGTGTGCCCGGCGCGCACGGATCCGTCGGCACGGCCCTCTTCCAGGGCTTGGGCGAGCAGCCCGAGCAGCGCCTCCTGGCTCGCCCCGCGCCGGTCCAGCACATAGGGCAGCAGCAGCTCCGGATCGACGTCGACGATCTTGCGGAAGAGCGGATGCTCACGGAAGGCGGCGACCCCTGAGACCAGCCCGTCGACGATCAGCGTGCGTGCGTCGACACCCGGTCGGCGCTCGGGCATGGCCCGGGTGGCGACGTCGACCCACTCGCGCGTCATCAGGTCGCCGACCAGGGAGCGCACATCGGGCCAGCGCCGGTACAGCGTCATCCGGGACACGCCGGCGCGGCGCGCCACGTCGGTCAGGGTGGTGCGGCGCACGCCGACCGCCAGCACGCAGTCGCGCACCGCGTCGAGCACCGGATCGCTCTCCGAGTCCTTGTGACGAATAGGCGTCATGTGTCACAGTGTAACGCCCCGACGCCGCCGCGGGGCCCGCACGACGCAAACCCCTCGGACCGACCGGTGAGGACGACGACCATGGACATGCTGTGGAACGGCTGGGGCGACCCCGCCAAGGCCGCGCCCCTGCCCGAGACGGTGACCGGACTGCTGCGCGACCTGCTGGGCGTCGCGCCGAGCACGGCTGAACCGCTCGCCCTGGGGGACATCACCGTCCCCGAGCCGCGGCTGACCGAGGCCGCGCACGCGGCCCTGATCGCCGCGCTCGGCGAATCGGACCACGTGCGCACCGACCCCGAGACCCGAGTCCGGCACACCCGCGGCAAGTCCACGCCCGATCTGCTGCGCATCCGCCGGGGCGACGTCGACGACGTTCCCGAGGCCGTCGTGCTGCCCGCCACGCACGACGAGGTGCTCGCCGTCCTCGGGGCCTGCTCCGAGCACGGCCTCGCGCTCGTCCCCTTCGGCGGCGGCACCTCCGTCGTCGGCGGACTCGCCCCGGCCCGCGCGCGCCCCTTCGTCGCACTCGACCTGCGCCGCATGGACCGGCTGCTCGCCCTGGACCCGGTCTCCCGCACCGCCACCCTGCAACCAGGTCTGCGCGCCCCTCAGGCCGAGGCGCTGCTCGCCGAGCACGGTTTCACCCTCGGCCACTTCCCCCAGTCCTACGAGTGGGCCACCATCGGCGGATTCGCCGCCACCCGTTCCAGCGGCCAGGCCTCCGCGGGCTACGGCCGCTTCGACGAGATGGTGCTCGGCCTCACCCTCGCCACCCCCGCAGGCACCCTCGACAGCGGCCGGGCCCCGCGTTCCGCCGCCGGACCCGACCTGCGCCAGCTGCTGCTCGGTTCCGAGGGCGCGTTCGGTGTCATCACCTCCGTGACCGTGCGCATCCGGCCGCGGCCCCAGTCCCGCCGCTACGAGGGCTGGCGCTTCGCCTCCTTCGACACCGGCGCCGCCGCCCTGCGCCGGCTCGCCCAGGACGGCCCGCGCCCCACCGTGCTGCGCCTGTCCGACGAGACCGAGACCCTCATCGGGCTCGCCCAGCCCGAGGCCATCGGTTCCGCCGGCACGCCGCAGGAGGCCGGCTGCATGGCGGTCGTCGGCTTCGAGGGCACCGAGGAGGACACCGCGCTCCGCCGCGAGCAGGCCGCCGCCGTCCTGAGCGCGTGCGGTGGCACCCCCCTCGGCGACGATCCCGGACACCGCTGGGCCGAGGGCCGCTACTCCGCGCCGTACCTGCGCGACTCCCTGCTGGACGCCGGTGCGTTCGCCGAGACCCTGGAGACGGCGGCCTTCTGGTCCCGGGTCCCCGCCCTCTACGCCGCCGTCCGCGGCGCGCTGACCGGCACCCTGACCGCCGCCGGGACACCGCCACTGGTCATGTGCCACATCTCCCACGTGTACGAGAACGGGGCCTCGCTGTACTTCACCGTGGTCTCCGCCCAGGGCAAGGACCCCGTCCCCCACTGGGAGCACGCCAAGCACGCCGCCAACGAGGCGATCCTGGCCGCCGGCGGCACGATCAGCCACCATCACGGCGTGGGCACCGACCACCGCGACTGGTACCTGCGCGAGGCCGGGGAGCTCGGCGTCGCCGCGCTCCAGGCGGTCAAGCACCGCCTGGACCCGGCGGGTCTGCTCAACCCCGGGGTCCTCCTCCCGGCCGACTGAGCCCCCGGTCCCCGTCCGCCACCACCCGCAGGTCACGGCCCGCAGGTCACGGCCCGCAGGCCCCCGCCCGCAGGTCAGCACCGGCACGTCACCACCCGTACACCGTCCGTCCGTCACCGCCCATCCATCACCGGCACGGTCCCGTCAGCCCCGGAGGCAGCACCGATGCGACAGTTCACCGCGGTCGTCAACCCCACGGCGGGGGCATCCGCCGGAGCCGCCGCGCTGCTCGGCGTGGCGCGGCTGCTGCGCGAGGCCGGCGCCGAGCTGGAGACCGCCTACAGCCGCAGCCTCGACCACGCCCGGCAGGTCGCCCGCGAGGCCGGGGAGCAGGGCCGCGTGGTCCTCGCCGTCGGCGGTGACGGCATGGCCGGCGCGATCGGCGGCGCCCTCAGCGGCACCGGCGCGGTGCTCGGCCTCGTCCCCGCGGGCCGCGGCAACGACTTCGCCCGCGCCCTGGGGCTGCCCGCCGACGCCCAGGCCCTGGCCGAGGTGCTGCTGCACGCCGATCCGCGGTCCGTCGACACCATCGAGGTCACCTCCGCCGTGCACGACCGCACCGTCGTGCTCGGCAGCGTCTACGCCGGTGTCGACGCGCTCGCCAACCTCCACGCCAACCGCGCCCGTCTGCTGCGCGGCTCCGCCTCCTACTACCTCGGCGGCCTGCGCGCGGTCACCGGCTGGCGTGCCGCGCGCTACCGGCTCACCCTCGACGGCGAGGAGCACCTCCACCGCGGTTACACCGCGGTGGCGGCCAACTCCGGCTACTACGGCTCCGGACGCCTCATCGCCCCGGACGCCCGTATCGACGACGGACTGCTGGACGTCGTCCTGATCGCCGAGGCGCCCCGGCGCCTGTTCTTCTCCCTCATGAACGACCTCGACACCGGCGCCCACGTGCACCGTCCGCAGGTGCGGATCCTGCGGGCCGAGGAGATCCGCATCGAGGCCGACCGAGCCGTCCCCTACGGCGCCGACGGCGAGGTCGACGCCGCCCTCCCGGTCACGGCCAGGGTGCTGCCCGGGGCCCTGCGCGTGCTGGGCTGAGCGCGGCCCGCCCGGCGACCCGGCCGCCGGTGTCCGGGTGCCGGCAGTACGAGGTCGACCGCGTGCTGCGGGAGCGCGAGGCCGGGGTCCTCGAGCGGGCGATCCTCACCGGGGCCCGGAAGGGCGCTGGAGGGCACCGACCCGTCGCCCGGCCCCAGCTGCACGGATGTCCGCCGTCACCTTCGGGTGGCTATCATCCTCTCAAAGCAGAATCCGGGGTTATGTCCAAGACGGGGTCCGCCCTGACGACGGGCACATGTCCTGCCGGAGTGATCCATGTCCCGCACGCGTCCGCCGGACGACGGCGACGAGCTGCTCGCCAGGCTCGGCGCGCTGACCGCCCAGGCACGTGAGCGTGCCGAGCTCCAGCGCTCCCAGGTCGAACTGGCGATCGCCCTCCAGCGCGGCATGCTCCCGCGGGACCTGCCTGCCGCCGACGGCTTCCATCTGGCCGTGCGCTACACGCCGGCCACCCACGGTCTGAGCGTCGGCGGTGACTGGTACGACGCCTTCCGGCTGCCCGACGGCCGGATAGGGCTCTCCATCGGCGACGTCCAGGGGCACAACATCGAGGCCGCCGCCTTCATGGGCCAGGTCAGGGTCGGCCTGCGCGCGCTGGCCTCCGTCACCGGAGACCCCGGCGACCTGCTGGCCCGCACCAACGAGCTGCTGCTCGCCCTCGGCACCGACCTCTTCGCCACCTGCACCTTCATGCGGCTCGACCCGGCCACCGGCCTCCTGGAGAGCGCCCGCGCCGGACACATTCCGTGTGTGTGGGCCACGGCCGACGGCCGGTCCGGCATCACCGACGACGAGACCGGACCTCCCCTGGGCGTCGCGGCGGGCACGCCCTACCCGGTCACCCGCCACCGGCTCACCACGGGCGGGGTCTTCGTGCTGGTCACGGACGGTGTCGTCGAGGGGCCGTCCATGAATCTCGACGAGGGACTGGACCAGGTGGTGCGGCTGGCCGGCGTCGCCGCCGTCGCCGGCCTGGAGGCTTCCTCGCTCGCCGCGGCCGTCATCAAGGGCGCCGAGCGCGTCGGACACGCGGACGACGCGGCCGTCCTCGTCATCGGCCACGACGGCCAGGACGAGGACATGCGGAACGCGCCGCCCACCCATGACGGCCCTGGCACGCCCACCGGTCCCGGCGGCCGGGACACGCCACGCCCCGAGGGCGGCCATCCCGGCACGGACAACCCTGATGGCCGAGACGGCGGGGACGGGGAAGACGGCGGAGACGCCCGGGACGGGCTGCAAGACACGCCGGAGGGCGCCGCGGGCCCGGCTTCCCGGGACGGCAGCGACGCAGCCACCGGCCGGGAC
This sequence comes from Streptomyces actuosus, assembly GCF_016921115.1. Classification (GTDB taxonomy): domain Bacteria; phylum Actinomycetota; class Actinomycetes; order Streptomycetales; family Streptomycetaceae; genus Streptomyces; species Streptomyces actuosus_A. The sequence goes on along the minus strand of NZ_JAFFZS010000001.1, from coordinate 58,916 downwards.
GGCGCCTGAACCGGTCACGGCGCGGACCGCGGCCCGCTCGCCTCGCCGACCGGGCGCCGCAGGTGTCTGATGGCAGCTGTGGAGGCTACGCAGGACCAGCGCCGGGCTCTCGCCCTCGTCGCCCAGATGCTGGCCGTCGCAGGCGCCTACTACCTGGCCGGGCGGCTCGGACTCCTGGAAGAGCTCACCGTCGAGGGCGCGGTGTTCTCCCCCATCTGGCCCCCGACCGGGGTGGCCGTGGCCGCCCTGCTCTTCCTCGGGCTGCGCGTCTGGCCCGGCATCTCCCTCGGCGTCCTGCTGGTGATCGCGTCGATCGCACCGCTCAGCCCCGCCGTGATCGGTACGGTCGTCGGCAACACCGCCGCCCCCGTCTGCGCCTACCTCATGCTCCGCCGTGTGGGCTTCCGCCTTGCGATGAACCGGCTGAGAGACGGCCTGGCCCTGGTGTTCCTGGGCGCCCTCGGGGCCATGCTGATCAGCTCCACCATGGGTGCGGGCCTCCTCGTCCTCACGGACAAGATCACTCCCGGCAGTTTCTGGGCGGTCTGGCTGGGCTGGTGGGTGGGCGACGCCATGGGCGTCCTGATCGTCACCCCCGCCCTGATCCTCCTCGGCCGCGTGCGCCTGCCCCTGCGGCTGTCCCGCTGGCCGGAGGCGCTCGCCCTGCTGCTCGCCGTCTGCTGCCTCGTGCCGATCGCCGCCTACAGCACGCTCAGCCTGATGTTCCTCATCTACCCGCTGCTGATCTGGGCGGCGCTGCGTTTCCAGCTCGCGGGCAGCGTCCTGTGCGCGCTGGCGGCCTCCGTCCTGATCACCGTCGTCGCGACCGACGGCACGGGAGCCTTCCAGGATCTGAGCCACGTCCAGGTGATGATCAAGCTCCAGGCCTTCAACGGGTCGATGGCTCTGACGGCACTCCTGCTGTCCGCCCTCATCACCGAGCAGCAGAACACCCGCCGCTCCGTGCAACGTGCCTGCCAGGAACTGGCCGAGGTGCTCGAACACCTCACCGCCACGGACGCCGCCTCACCGGAGCGCACCCCGACACAGGACGAAGGGCCCGCTCGCCCGGACCGATGAGGCGGCCCACCGGGCCGGAACCACTCCGGTACGGGCACCCCGGGTATCACCCCGCCCAGCCCCTCCGCGGTGCTATGCCCTCCCGGGCGGTTGCTCCAGGACGCGGAACATCGCGGGCCCCACCGCGAGCACCCCGTCGCTCAGCGGGGTGCAGCGCACCCCGCCCCCGCCGCGCAGGGCGCGCTGCGCACCCGGGCCGACGGTGACGTCCATCCACGCACACGGGCGGGCGGGACGGTTCACGGCGAACAGCACGGGCCCCTGGCCGCAGTCGAGGAAGCACGTCGCACCGACCAGGGAATCGATGTCGGCGCCGCGCAGCAGGACGTTGCGGCGCGTGTGCCGGAGATCGGCGGAGGCGCGGATGCCCACGGGCAGGTTCTCCGCGGCCATGACGGTCACCGACGCGTCACGGTGCGCGGGCTGCCCGAAGTACCGGTCGCCCACCAGGCCCAGCCCGCGCCGCACCTCCACCCGCGGCACCCGGTCGTCCGGCACGGACGGCAGCCCGTCCGAGGGCCGCCCCGCCAGCCGGTGCGCCGGGGACACCAGCAACTGCACCACCTCGACCTCGGTCATGCCGTTCACCCTAGTGCCGTACCGGGAGTGCCGTACCGGGCCGCCCCCGCCCCTCCGAGAGGCCCGGCACAGCCGCGCCCCGGCCGCACGAACCGGGGGGCAGGGTGCGGATCTCCGCCCCGGAGGGAGGAAGATGAGATCGCCGACGAACGCATGACCTGTGTGGAGGAGAGGGCGCATGCAGAACGAGCGAGCGGGGCGGTTGGCCGGAACCGAGGACCTGGTCGACGTCGCCCGACTGGTGACGGCGTACTACACGCTGCACCCCGACCCGGCCGACCCCGGCCAGCGCGTCGCCTTCGGCACGTCCGGACACCGGGGATCCTCGCTGGCGACGGCGTTCAACGACGACCACATCGCCGCGACCAGCCAGGCCATCTGCGAATACCGCGCGGCGCAGGGCACCGACGGTCCGCTCTTCCTCGGAGCCGACACGCACGCCCTGTCCGAGCCCGCGCGGATCACCGCCCTGGAGGTGTTCGCCGCCAACGACCTGACCGTCCTCATCGACGCCGCGGACGGCTACACCCCCACCCCGGCCGTCTCGCACGCCATCCTCACCCACAACCGGGGCCGCACCTCGGGCCTCGCCGACGGCGTGGTCGTCACCCCCTCGCACAACCCGCCCGCCGACGGCGGATTCAAGTACAACCCGCCCAGCGGCGGCCCCGCCGGCTCCGACGCGACCTCGTGGATCCAGGACCGGGCCAACGAGATCATCGCCACCCGCCTGAAGGACGTCCGCCGCATCCCCTGGGCCAGGGCGCTCGCCGCACCCGGCACCGGGCGGTACGACTTCGTCGGGACCTACGTCGCCGACCTGCCGAGCGTCCTCGACCTGGACGCGATCCGGTCGGCGGGCCTGCACATCGGCGCCGACCCCCTGGGCGGAGCCTCCGTCGCCTACTGGGGCCGGATCGCCGAGGAGCACCGCCTCGACCTCACCGTGGTCAACCCGCTGACCGACCCCACGTGGCGGTTCATGACGCTGGACTGGGACGGCAGGATCCGCATGGACTGCTCCTCGCCGTACGCCATGGCCTCGCTCATCGAGCAGCGCGATCGTTTCCGGATCGCCACCGGCAACGACGCCGACGCCGACCGGCACGGCATCGTCACCCCCGACGGCGGCCTGATGAACCCCAACCACTACCTGGCCACCGCCATCGGTTACCTGTACGCCCACCGCACCGCGTGGCCCGCCGGCGCCGGCATCGGCAAGACCCTGGTGTCCTCCGGCATGATCGACCGTGTCGCCGCCGACCTCGGCCGCCGACTGGTGGAAGTCCCCGTCGGGTTCAAGTGGTTCGTGGACGGCCTGGCCGACGGCTCCCTCGGCTTCGGCGGCGAGGAGTCCGCCGGCGCCTCCTTCCTGCGCATCGACGGATCGGTGTGGACCACCGACAAGGACGGCATCCTGCTCGCGCTGCTGGCCTCGGAGATCACGGCGGTCACCGGGAAGACGCCGTCGGAGCACTACACCGCGCTGACCGCCCGGTTCGGCGCACCGGCCTACGCCCGCACCGACGCCCCTGCCACCCGCGAGGAGAAGGCGCTGCTGGCGAAGCTGTCTCCGGCCCAGGTGACCGCCGACACGCTGGCCGGCGAGGCCGTCACGGGCGTGCTCACCGAGGCCCCCGGCAACGGCGCAGCCATCGGCGGAATCAAGGTCAGCACGGCCAACGCCTGGTTCGCGGCCCGTCCTTCGGGCACCGAGGACGTCTACAAGATCTATGCGGAGTCCTTCCTCGGCCCCGACCATCTGGCCCGGGTACAGGAGGAGGCCAGGGGCATCGTGCTGTCCGCTCTGGGAGGCTGACGGCACACCCCGGCACCGGGGGCCGCGCCCGACCGGGCCCGCCGCGGTCACCCGGGCCGTAGGGCGCCGGTACGGCGCGAACCCGGCCGAGGACCGGCGGGCAGGCCGACACCTCCTCCGCCTGAGCCGCTCGGAAGGACGGGACCGGGCCGGGCCGGCCCCGTCAGTCGACGGGCCAGGTGTGCACGGGAGCGTTGAGGTGCATGTAATCGGTGTACAACTGCGTCATGCGGCGCAGCGCCTCGTGCCGACCGGCGTGGCCGGAGGCGAGGAGGTGGTGGAAGACCTCCTTCTGCCACACCGCGCCGTTACGGGCGGTGACGCAGCGCTGCTCGATCACGCCGAGCAGGGGCTCGCGCCACGCCTCGTCCATGCCGGAGTGCTCCAGCCCCCGGTGCGCCAGCGGCAGCAGACGGCGCAGTACGAGTTCGGGAACCGGCACCTCACCCATCCCGGGCCAGTACAGCCGGGCCTCGATGCCGTTGCGTGCGGCGCTGTGCAGGTTGTCCTCGGCCGCCGCGAACGACATCCTCGACCATACCGGCCGCTCCTCCTCGACCAGGGCCCGGGTGAGGCCGTAGTAGAAGGCGCCGTTGGCGAGGGTGTCGGCGACCGTGGGGCCGGCGGGCAGTACCCGGTTCTCCACCCGCAGGTGCGGGGTGCCGTCCGTGACGGCGTACACGGGACGGTTCCAGCGGTAGATCGTGCCGTTGTGCAGGGTGAGTTCACCCAGTTCGGGGACGTCCCCCCGGTCCAGCGTGTCGGCGGGGTCCTCCTCGTCGCAGATCGGCAGCAGCGCCGGGAAGTAGCGCAGGTTCTCCTCGAACAGGTCGAAGACGCTGGTGACCCACCGCTCCCCGAACCAGACCCGCGGACGCACTCCCTGCACCTTGATCTCCTCCGGTCGGGTGTCCGTGGCCTGCTCGAACAGCGGGATGCGGGTCTCGTGCCACAGCTCCCTGCCGAACAGGAACGGGGAGTTCGCCGCCAGCGCGACCTGGATGCCGGCGATGGCCTGGGCGGCGTTCCAGTAGTCCGCGAACTCCGCGGGGGAGACCTGGAGATGGAACTGGGTGCTGGTGCAGGCGGCCTCGGGGGTGATCGTGTCGGCGTAGGTGCGCAGCCGGTCCGCGCCGTCGATCTCGATGTGCAGGTCCTCGCCGCGGGCCGCGAAGATCTGGTCGTTGAGCAGGTGGTACCGCGGGTTCTCCGACAATGCGGCGGCGCCGACGTCCTCCTGCCGCAGGGTCGGCAGCACACCGATCATGATCAGGTGCGTGCCGATCGACCCGGCTCGCTTCTCGGCGTGGTTGAGCGCGGCCCGGATCTCCGCCTCCCAGGCGTCGGGCCCGCCGGCCGTCAGCCGCCGGGGCGGCACGTTGATCTCCAGGTTGAACCGCCCGAGCTCGGTCGACCAGGCGGGGTCGGCGATCGCTTCCAGCACGTCGCTGTTGGCCATCGCCGGCAGGGCGCGGTCGTCGACCAGATTCAGCTCGATCTCGAGGCCGACCTGGGGCCGCTCGGACTCGAACCTCGCCTCGCGCAGCATCTGGGCGAGGGTCTCCAGGCACTGCTGCATCTTGATCCGGTACCGGCGGCGGTCCTCACGGCTGAACACCAGCGCCGGGACGTCCCGTCCCATGGGCCCTCCCAGGTTTCCCCTGCTCGGACACCCCCCATCCCAGCGTCCCACCACCGCGCACGTTGCACCAAGGCAGGGCCGGTCCGCCCCCGGGGTGCGCTCATGACGGGCCCCGGACGGGCCCGGGGCCCGTCCGGGGAATGGAGGCGGAGCCGGGGTGCTCGGCGGTCGATCTGTCCGGGTCAGCCGACCGACCTGCCCTGACCGGAGTCAGAATTCCGTATGCCGGAACATGTGGGTCGTGCGGGAAAGGAGTGCCGGGCGGGCGGCACGCGGAATCCCCGCGCGCCGCCCCGGGACCGCACACGGTGCGGTGACCGCCGGCCCCCTGCGGCTACCTCCCCTCGGGCCGGCGGTGGGGCTGCGCGTGCAAGCGGGCGAGCAGCAGGTTCGGGTCCTGCCCGGTGAAGTAGGCCGCACTCGGCACATACACCGACCGGTCGCGTACGGCCACGGACGTCGGGTTCGACAGTCCGTCGTCCTGCGTGAGCAGGACGGAGCGGCTGCCGTCCGGCCGCACCCGGACGACCTTGTTGTCCTGGATCAGGGCGGCCAACACGGTGTCGCCGCGGCCGGGGAAGGCGAAGTCGTCCACCGCGCCGAGATCCCGCGCCACGATGCGGCCCGCCCCGGCGGACCCGTCGCGGTTCACGGTGATGCGCAGGAGCGTTCCGCGATCGGTGTTGGACACCCAGACGGCGCCCCCGTGCACCTTGATGCCGTTGGCGCCGAACCCGCTCGCCGGGGCGGGAAGCGGATCCAGCGCGGTGCCCGTGGCCCAGGCCTCGGGTTCACCGCCGCTCTGCGGGATGCGCCAGACGGTGCCGCGGACCGAGTCGGCGGCATACAGCACGCCCCGGTGCTCGTCCAGGGCAAGGCCGTTGGGCAGCCCGTCCGCCGGCAGTCTCGCGATCTGCCGGGGCGCGCTGCCGTCGGGGGCCAGACGCCAGACGCCGGTCTCGGCGGTGCCGGTGGCGTAGTTGACGTAGAGCGTGCCGTCGTGGGCGCGGGCGATGCCGAGCACGATCGCGCTCTGGACGATCGGTGTGTTCGGCTCCGCGACGGCCGGCAGGGTCGCCAGGATCCGCGTGTTGCCGTGTCGGGTGACGTGCGCGATCTGGCGGGCGAAGGCGAACGTCAGGTCGGCGGAGCCGTCGGGCTCCAGGGCGATGTTCTCCGGCGTCTGCCCGGCGGCCAGGTCGAAGTGGGCGACGATGCGTGCGGACGGCGCGGGGGACTCACCGCTCACCGCGGGCGCAGCGGCGAGCAGGCTCAGGGCGAGGGCAGCCGTGGCGGCACCGGCCGTGCGGGACGGTCTGGGCATACGGACCTCATTTCGATCGGGGCGCGGGGCACCGGCGTACAGGTGCCCGAGAGAGAGTGGGCGGCAGCCTGGGCGCCCTTGCCGCGCGTCGCGGCCGAGAGGTCGCCCGAGCGGGCCACGCCCGGCAGCCGGTTGCGGCGCACGTGGGTGACCCGCGCGGGGCCGACGACCGCCGGGTAGTGTCCCCGCCGCCCGTGCCGGTCGGTGGCCCGGGTCATCGGCACGGCGGGGCCGACGGGCGGCCGGCGCCCGCCGGACGACGCACCGCCGGGGTCCGGTCGGACCGGTCGCCACCCGCCCCGTGGGGCGGCGCTAGGGTCGGTGGCATGACCGACAACTCCCTGCGCTCCGTCACCGTCGAGCGAACCGGCACCGGCCAATTCGTCGCGACCAACACCCGGGGCGGCACCGTCGGCTTCGGCACCGGTTCCGGCCCCGACGGGGAGGCCGGTTTCACCCCGGTCGAACTGCTGCTCGCGGCGATCGGCGGCTGCACCGCGGTCGACGTCGACGTCGCCACCAGCCGCCACGCCGAGCCCACCCGGTTCTCCGTCGCCGTGTCCGGCAACAAGATCAACGACGAGCACGGCAACCGGATGACCGACCTCACGGTCACGTTCTCCGTCACCTTCCCGGACGGCGAAGGGGCCGAGCGCGCGCGAGCCATCGTTCCCCGGGCGGTCAAGACCTCCCACGACCGGCTCTGCACGGTGAGCCGCACCATCGAGATCGGCACACCCGTGACGGCGATCGTCGAGGAGGCCTGACCGCACCCGAGCACCGCACCGCCGCACCGCGGAGAAGGTGACGGGCACGGTCCCCCGGCGCGGCAGGCCGTGTGCCCCGGAGCCGGGGAGGCCTGCGGCGCGCGGCGGCCCCGGGCCCCGCAGCGCCGCCGGCCCCCTGCGCCGGGTTCAGGCCGGAACGAGCCGTTCGTCGTGGCCGTGCGGCTGTGCGCCGGGCCCACCCGGCGTTCCTCCCAGGGGCATCGGGGACCGCCCCGCTGCCAGCCGGAGCTCGATGATCGCGCGGACGGCCGGCCACTCCTCGTCCAGGATCGAGCCCCGCGTGCGTACCACCACCGAGCCGTCGCCGGGCCACCGTGGAATCGTCGCCGATCCGGATGGCCGAAGGACCGCGTGGTCGCCGCACGCCCTTCCCGGGGACGGCGTGCGCCGGCCCAACGACGGCGACGTGACGGCGGCGCTGCCGGACGGGCGCCCGACGTAGCATCGACTGTTCCTCGGGCAGCTGCCCCTCGGCCGGAAGGAGACCTGTGGATGCCCGCACCGAACGTGCTGGCCGTCTTCGCCCACCCCGACGACGAGTCGCTGTCGGCGGGCGGACTGCTCGCCCGGCACGCAGCGGCCGGCGCACGGACCGCGGTCGTCACGGCGACCTGGGCCGCTGGAACGGTACGAGCCGGAGAACTCGCCGACGCACTGCGCGTCCTCGGTGCCGGAGCCCCGCGCCTGCTCGGGTACGCCGACGAGCGCGTCCCGCACTCCGCCCCGGGGCGGCCGCGCCTGTGCGACACGCCGCCGGAGCAGGTCGTGGCGCGCGTGGTGGCGCACATCCGTGACGTCCGCCCCGACGTCGTCGTGACCCATGACGCCCACGGCGGGTTGCCCGGGCACCCGGACCACGTCCGCACCCACGAGGTGACCGCGAGAGCCGTCCGGGTGGCCGGACTCGGGCACCTCCACCCCGACACCGGTGCCCCCTGGCAGCCGCGCGAACTCCGCCTCGCCACGCACCCGCAGTCGGCCGTCCCCGCACTCCAGGAGGCGATCGGCGCGCACAAGGCGGTGCACAGCGTTCCCGACGACCAGGTGGGCACGGCACTCGACGTCGGTCCCTGGCTGGAACGGAAGATCGCCGCGATCCTCGCCCACCGGTCCGAAGTGGAGCGGGGAGCGCTCCCCGGCGTGATCGCCGGCCTGTCGCCGGAGGCCCGGCGGCGGCTGTTCGGCACCGAGTGGTACATCTGCCACGCCCTCACCGCCGGGCATCCGGCCGTGCCGGAAACCGGCTCTCTGCCCCTGTCCGACCGCGGCAGTGGCGAGACGGCCGGCCACAGGACCGACCGACCGGGTCGCCCCGACTGACGGGTCGGTCTGACCGGCCTGACCGGCCTGACCGGCCGGGCCCGCACGGTGCCCGCCGGGGTGTCCTGATCGGGACGGGGGTGCCCGCCGTCCTGGTGCTGCTGCCGCCGGCCGCACCCGCCGGCCCGGGTGCCGTCCTCGCCGTCCTGCTGGGCGTGGACGTCGGACCGAACCTCACCCACGCCGGCTCACCGGCCACCTCCTGTGGCGGCGTTTCGTGCGGAGCACGACACCGATGTGGAGCTGGTCGAGTTCACCCGGCTGGGGCTTCTCGCCGCGCCGGTCGCCCCTTCTGCTCGCTGTGATGGCACTCTTGGGTCTCGCTCCACGTGATCGGAGGCCGACCGTCGTGACCGTCATCGCCTGGATCGTCGAAGGCACCTGGCCTGCCTGCGTCGACGCCGCCCGCTCCCATGCCCCCGAGGAGGCCGAGATCGTGCTGCTGCACGTGACCGGCCCCGACGAGTCCGGCGTCGCGCACGGTGCCTTCGCGGGGTTGCTGGGCCACGCCCGCTCCGACCGGGACCCCGGCGACACCGTGGAAGACATGGCGGCGGCCGCCGGGGAACGTCTTCTGGAGGAAGCGGCCGAGCAGCTGGGGCGCCCGTGCACCCGTGCCGCGCGCAGCGGGCGCGTCGAGCACGAGGTCGTTGCCGCCGCCGAGGGCGCCGATCTACTCGTCCTGGCCCGCGACGGGGACCCCAGCCGGCTGGGTCCCCACAGCCTCGGCCCCGCCGGCCGGTTCGTCGTCGACCACGCGCCCTGCCCCGTGCTCCTGGTCTGGCCGGAAGCCGCCCCCGGCACGGACACGATCGCGGCACCGCCCCTCCCGCCGCCGCCGCCCAACCTTCCACATCACATGTAGACCGGCCGGAACCCATCGGTGCCCGGCTTCGGTCCGCGGTGGGCTCGGAGCGGCCACGCACGCCGTCGGCCGTGGTCCGGGGCGGCATGAGGGGAGCGGGGGAACGGCACGAGGCACTCGCGGGCGTCACCGAGCCTGTCGTGAACCCCTCTTGTCTGGAGTGTCATGTCCCCGTCATGCTTGGGGGATGCGGGATGTCTACCCGCATAGATTCGTTCCACGGGCTCCACCTGACAGTGAGACATCGACCACTCGCCCCCAGGAGGATCGATCCTCGTGAGACCCCGTCATACCCGGCACAGCCGCCGGCGCGGCCTCGTGGCCGCCGCGGCAACCCTGGCCGCCCTGTGCACCGGTCAGACCCTGAACGCCGTGCCCGCCTCGGCGGCGCCGCAGGCTCCCCGCCCCGCGACCGCCGTCCGCACCGCGGAGGACCACGCCGCGCGTGTCCTGGCCACCTCCCTCGCCGACCCCGCCTGGCGGGCCCGCCTCCGGAGGGCGGCGCTCGCCTCCGACGAGGTGGATGTCACCGCCCTGGCGCGCCGCGCCCCGGCCTCCCTCAAGGCCGCCCTGGTCGCCGACGACCGCCGGATCGCCACGGCCAAGGGCCTGGACACCGGGGTCGGTTCGCTGCTCAGGCTGCGCCTCGGCGACGCGTCCATGCGGACCGCACTCACCTCCGGCGCCGCACCCTGGGTGGCGGCGGCCACCGCCGACGAGTCCACCGCCACCCTCACCGCCTACGACAGCCGCGGCCGGGCCCACACCCTCGACGCCCGCACGGCACCCGCGCACCCCGTGTACGTCGTCGACATCGACGGCTCCAAGGCCCTGGACGCCGGCCTGGACGTGCTGAACAAGGAACTCGAACGGTACGGCGTGCCCTCCGCCGACCCCGGCCCCGCACGTGCCTCGGCGAACCGGACGACGGCGGCGGCGTCCGGCGGGGGCTTCTGGACGACGCGAATATCCGCGGTCGAGCTCTCCGACGACGAGGAGCCCTGGTTCAAGGGCGCCGCCGAGATCTACACCCTGGTCACCGGCTTCGGCCAGGACGGCAAGGTCCGGGTCGACCCCGTCGACATGCCGTACCTGGACTACGACGGCACGATCTACCGGCCCAACCAGATCCTGGTCAACTGGTCGTCCTACAAGTACAACCTGGCCGACGCCGTGATGATGGAGGACGACGGCGGCACGAACTACCGCGACCTGGCCAAGGCCATCGCCGCCGCCCTGCTGACCGTCACCGACCAGGGCGCCTACATCCCGCTCGTGAACGCCGTCCTGGACGCCGTGCCCGACAAGTGGTGGACGGACGATCCGGACTACGTCGACTCCTGGTACACCCTGGCCCGCAGCGACAACGGCACCCGCCACGGAGCCCGGGGCAACGGCTGGATGACCGTCGAGCCCTACTACGTGCAGGAGTTCTGAGGCGCGGGCCGCCGACAGCGCAGGGGCCGGCGTGAACGGGGTTCCCGCCGGCCCTCTCGTCCCTCCCGTTCCCTCTCGTTCCCCCTCATGTCGTCATGCCGCCATGTCGTCATGCCGCCGTGCCGTCGCTCTGCTGTGCCGTCCCTGTGCTGTCCCCGCGCTGTCCGAGAGGAGCCCGGACCGCGGACGCGCCACCCCGGTCTGCTGCCCGGACGGTACCGGGTCTCAGACCAGTTCGGGCTGTGGCTCCGGCTGCAGCGCCGGAAGGGCCTTCGGCTCCCACATCCTGGTGGTCCGCAGGTAGTGGTGGATCACCGAGACCATCGCCAGAAGGAGAAGCGGCCCGAACACCCACGGATGCTCGGCCATCTGCATCGGCAGGTAGCGGTACGACACGAGCAGGCCGGCGAAGACGGCCGTGCCGTAGGCGACCAGTTGGGCTCCCGACCGGTCCCAGCCCCGTTCGAGCGAGCGCAGGGCACCCTCGATGGTGACCGTGAACACCACGCCGGCGACGATGTCCGTCCCGTAGTGGTAGCCGAAGCCCAGCGTCGCGGCGAGCGTGGCGATCAGCCAGAACGTGCCCGCGTATCGCAGGGCTCGAGGCCCCCGGCGGGAATGGATGAAGATCGCGGTGGCCCACGCCGTGTGCAGGCTGGGCATGCAGTTGCGCGGGGTGATCTCGTCGAACGGCATGTGGTGCGGTGTCACGAGGGCCGGCGGCGTGTGCGGCCACAGATCGGCCACCGCCCAGTGCCCGCCGTCGCCGCCGTAGGCGAAGATCGGCCCGACCACCGGGAAGAGCATGTAGATGCCCGGCCCGAGCAGGCCGATCACCAGGAACGTGCGTACCAGATGGTGGCGGGGGAAGCGGCGTTCGGCCGCCACGTGGCGCAGCTGGTACAGCGCGACGAGGACCGCCGCGACCGCGAGCTGGATGTATACGTAGTCGAGAACGTGCGCGCCGACCGTGCCGGTCGCCGCGACGATCCGGCCCGCCAGCCACGACGGGTTGCCCAACGCGTGATCGGCGACAGCCACGTACTGGTCCAGTACCACCGGGCGGGTCTTCGACGTGATGAGCAGCCAGGTGTCGCCGGTCTTGCGGCCGGTGACCAGCAGCAGGCCCAGCCCGACGCCCTTCAGCAGCAGAACGCGCTCCCGGCCCGTGCGTCGCGTGACGGCGATCACCGCATAGCCCAGGACCACCCACAATGCGCCATTGCCGAACATCATCTTGGCGTCGAACGCCCATCGCACCAGAAAGAACGCGATGTCGATGCCGACCGCGACGCCCGCCGCGACGAGCCGCTGCCGCCAGGGCAGGACCACCATCATCAACGCCATGCTGGCATAGAGCAGCGGCCCCGATTTGGGGGCGAGTACCACTTCTTTGACCTGATTGGTGATCGGTCCCGGAAGGCCGTAGTGACGTGCGGCGATCTCCAACGCGATGAGGAATCCGAGTGCCACCGCGCTCACGGCGGCCCACAGTGTCGCCCGCGGTTGACGCAACGCGGTGAGCGGAATTCTGTTGTTTATTCGCGAAAACACCCGCGATGATATAGATGTCAATTTTTGGCCGATTTGCTCGATTTTGTGTTGTCGGTGAATGACGGCGACGGGGTGATCACCGCGAGTTCGAACATGTTATCGGAGTGTCGCCCGTGAGAGGGGTGGGTTACGGATGTATGGCAAGCGGTCGATCCGGCGCCGCCGACCGGGGGCTCCGTTCCCGGTTCCGGGTGTGCCGTGGGCGACTTGAGGCGTGCGACCGTCATGGCGACCGGGCCCGGCGCAGAGGAGTTGCGCCGGGGCCGTCGCGAGGCGCCGGCCGACCGTGGTCAGGGACGGCGGTCGTATGCGAGCGGGCCTGCCGAGTGCCCGGATCGGCCGTGCGGCGCCCGGTGCCCCGCAACTCGGTCCCCGACGACGGGGATCCGGGGCATCCGATGCGGGAGCGGCGTGAGGGAACCCGGCGCACAGATCTCGTCGTCCCTACCTGACAACAAGATCACGGATGGCCAAGGAGACCGACGGCATGGCAGACGCAGCCGCTCGATACCTCTACCTCGCTCGGCACGGTGAGGCCTCGGCGGACGAGACGACCCTGACGGAACGCGGTCGGAGGCAGGCCGTTCTGCTCGGCGAACGGCTCCGCCCCACCCCGCTCTCGGCGATTCACCACGGGCCGCTGCCCCGGGCGCAGCAGACGGCCCGACTGATCGGCGCACAACTCGGCGCCGTCCCCCTGCACCGGTCGGAACTGGCCGGCGACTACATTCCCCACCTGCCGGCGAAGGAAGAGCTCCCACCGGATTCAGCGGACGCCATGCTCGGATTCCTCGCGCAGTTTCCGGAGGAGGAGCGCAGTCGTGGTCCGGTCGTCGCGCGGGAAGCTCTCGCGGCCTTCACGGGGCCGGTAGCGGGCGACCGACCCCGCCACGAGCTGGTCGTGACGCACAACTTCCTCATCGGGTGGCTGGTCCGGGCCGCTCTCGACGCGCCCGAGTGGCGCTGGATGGGCCTCGACCACGGCAACGCGGCTCTGACGGTCATCCGGTACACCCCCGGCAGGCCGTCCTCGATTCTTTGCCACAACGACATGCGGCACCTGCCTGCGGACCTGCGCTGGACCGGCTTCCCGCCCGAACTCCACATCTGATCGGGCGGGCGCTTCCTCGGACGTGGGTGGGGCGGTCGTGCGGAACCTTCCCCTCCCGCTCAGCATCGGAGCACCGCAGCACCGCAGCACCGCAGCACCGCAGCACCGCAGCACCGCTGTCAGCGCATCAGCAGGCAGAGCGCGGCGCTGACTCCGGTGGCGCAGGCCACCACGGTGGACGCGGCGACGACATGCCGGGTGATCAGCCGGTGCCGGAGTTCGGCGTAGCGGGCCTCGTACTCCCGGCGCAGCTCCCCGGCGTGCCGGACCGTGTGCCGCAAGGTCTGTCGGGTGAGTTCCAGACGCTGCTCGGCATAGTGCCGTGCCACGTCCTCGGCCTGTGCGGAGGTCAGCCAGGGCAGACGGGTGCAGAAGGCCTCCGCCTCCGCCCGCGCCTGCTCCCGGTCCCGCTGGGCACGGAGGTAACCCTCGATCTGACGCGTCAGCGCTGCTGCCTGCTCCTCGGTGAGGTGCCCGGATGACGCGTCCGTCATCACCGCTCGCCCTCGTGCCCGGCCGTGTCGATGGCGTCCCTCCGGCCGCTGCTCGTCTTCTCGTCGAGTTCGCTGAGCTCGGGGTGGTGCAGGTCGAACGCCGGGGATTCGCTGCGGATCCGCGGCAGCGTGTAGAAGTTGTGCCGCGGCGGCGGGCAGGAGGTCGCCCACTCCAGCGAACGGCCGTAGCCCCACGGGTCGTCGACGCCGACCGGCTTGCCGTACTTGGCGGTCTTCCACACGTTGTAGAGGAACGGGAGCATCGACAGGCCGAGGACGAACGACCCGATCGTCGAGACGGTGTTCAGGGCGGTGAAGCCGTCGGCGGCGAGGTAGTCGGCGTAGCGGCGCGGCATGCCCTCGGCGCCCAGCCAGTGCTGCACCAGGAACGTGGTGTGGAAGCCGACGAACAGCGTCCAGAAGGTGATCTTGCCCAGGCGCTCGTCGAGCAGCTTGCCGGTGAACTTCGGCCACCAGAAGCGGAAGCCGGCGAACATCGCGAAGACGACCGTGCCGAAGACGACGTAGTGGAAGTGCGCCACCACGAAGTACGAGTCCGAGACGTGGAAGTCCATCGGCGGCGAGGCGAGGAGGATGCCCGTGAGCCCGCCGAAGAGGAACGTGATGAGGAAGCCGGTGGCCCACAGCATCGGTGTCTCGAAGGACAGCGAGCCCTTCCACATCGTGCCGATCCAGTTGAAGAACTTCACGCCGGTCGGGACGGCGATCAGGAAGGACATGAAGGAGAAGAACGGCAGCAGCACACCGCCGGTGACGAACATGTGGTGCGCCCACACCGACACGGACAGGCCGGAGATGGAAATGGTGGCGGCGATCAGACCCACGTAGCCGAACATCGGCTTGCGGCTGAAGACCGGGATGATCTCCGAGATGACGCCGAAGAACGGCAACGCGATGATGTACACCTCTGGATGGCCGAAGAACCAGAAGAGGTGCTGCCACAGCAGGGCACCGCCGTTGGCGGCGTCGAAGACGTGGGCGCCGAACTGGCGGTCCACCTCCAGCGCGAACAGGGCCGCGGCCAGGACGGGGAAGGCGAACAGCACCAGGACACCGGTCAGCAGCACGTTCCAGACGAAGATCGGCATGCGGAACATCGTCAGGCCCGGGGCACGCATGCAGATGATCGTGGTGATGAAGTTGACCGAGCCGAGGATCGTCCCGAAGCCGGAGAAGGCCAGGCCCATGATCCACAGATCCGGGCCGATGCCGACCGAGTGCTCGTTGTCGGTGAGCGGGGAGTAGGCGAACCAGCCGAAGTCGGCGGCGCCGTCCGGCGTGAGGAAACCCCCCATGGCGATCAGTGAGCCGAACAGGTAGAGCCAGTAGGCGAACATGTTCAGTCGCGGGAAGGCGACGTCCGGGGCGCCGATCTGGAGCGGCATGATCCAGTTGGTGAAGCCTGCGAACAGCGGCGTCGCGAACATCAGCAGCATCGCCGTGCCGTGCATCGTGAACGCCTGGTTGTACTGCTCGCTCGACATGATCTGCATGCCCGGGCGGGCCAGCTCGGCGCGCATGACCAGCGCGAGAACACCGCCGATCAGGAAGAACGCGAACGACGTCGACAGGTACAGGGTGCCGATCGTCTTGTGGTCCGTGGTCGTCAGCCACTTCACCACCACGTTGCCGGGGTGCTTGCGCTGCACGGGCAACTCGTCCTGGTAGTACGACTCCTCGCCCGCGGAGCCTCGGGGCTCGTTGAGAATGCTCACAAGTTGTGTCTCTC
Organism: Streptomyces actuosus; assembly: GCF_016921115.1. Classification (GTDB taxonomy): domain Bacteria; phylum Actinomycetota; class Actinomycetes; order Streptomycetales; family Streptomycetaceae; genus Streptomyces; species Streptomyces actuosus_A. The sequence continues at coordinate 43,153 of NZ_JAFFZS010000001.1, read as the reverse complement.
TCGCGAAAGGGCCGGTCGCCCATGTGACGGACCTCATCCTTGCCTGCTGTGGCCGGGACCACGGCCGCAGCAGTACGACACGCGGCCGATCGCCTGACGAGCGCACTCGAATGGAGCACCGTCTTTCGCGTCGCTGTGGATCGGCCCCGTGGGGCGTGCGGGAGCTGTGCAGAGGCCGCTGGGGCCGGGTCGCGACAGCCCGGACGACCCGCAGCGCCGCAGGGTGATCACCGGCGTCCTCCGTCGGGTCGCCCGCGCGTCTCCGGTGTCCCGTCGGCACCCCTCATCGCTCCTTCGCCGGGCACTGAGGCGGGGTCGTCCGGGGATGCCCGCGCGGCTGCCCCGCCATCGCATGAGCCGCTGTGCAGCCCCTCCCGGTCGGCCTCGTCCTGTCCGGGCCGTTCGGCCGCGGCAGCCACCTCCCGGCCCCGGCCGTCCCTTCCTGGCCCCGCGCACGCTCTCGTCCCGCCGACGGCGCCCGTCATCGGCCTCGTCGCCGTCGGGCTCACCTTTCTGGGGGTGCCGCGGTGCCCGCCGCGGCCCTGTCGGGGCCCTGCCGGGGCTGTTCGCCGAGGGCGGTGCCGTGCCGGTGCCGTGCACGTTGATCGGGTGGCGCCGCCCCGCTGAGGCGACGTGGGGCGGTGGGCAAGCCCTGCCGGGGCACCGGCGAGGGCCGTCGGCCCACCCCTTGTCGCCCCACGGCGCCTCCACCTCGGACCGAGATACCCCAGGGGGTATTTGACTTCTCCCCGGGGTGCCGCTTACCTTCGACTGGGTAAATACCCAGGGGGGTATAGAGCAGGGGTGTCCTGATGCGAGAAACAGACCTCGACGCCTTCGCGGCCGAGCTGGCCCGCGGCGCGTTCACCATCGACGTCCGCGAGTGGGGCGAGTACCGCGCGGGCCACGTGCCGGGTGCGCGCAACGTCCCGCTGTCGGCCCTCGGTGCGGCCCTCGGTGACCTGCCGGGTGATCGGACCGTGTACGTGATCTGCGCCGGCGGCACTCGGAGCGCCCGGGCCGCCGGACATCTCACCGCGCTGGGACTGGACGCCGTGTCCGTCGCCGGCGGCACCGAGGGCTGGGCTCGCACCGGCCGGCCGCTGGTGCGGGGCGAGGCCGTCCGCGCCGCCTGAACGCCCGGGGCCCGGCCCGCCCCCCACCCTCCGCGCCTCGTCACACCGGGTGCGCGACCGCCCGCGCCCCGCCTCCCGCACCCGCCTCGGGGGTGCGTTCCTCACGAAGGGAATGCCGTGTTCCTCACCCAGTACTACCTCGACTGCCTGTCCCAGGCGTCCTACATGATCGCCGACGAGAGGACGGGCCGGGCGGTGGTCGTCGACCCCCGCCGGGACGTGTCCGAATACCTCGCCGACGCCCGTGCGCACGGCTTCTCCGTGGTCGGCGTGATCAATACCCACTTCCACGCCGACTTCGTCGCGGGTCACCTGGAGATGGCGGACCGTACGGGCGCGTGGATCGGCTACGGCCGGCGGGCCGAGACCGAGTACCCGATCCGCAAGCTCGCCGACGGCGAGCGGATCTCCCTCGGTGACGTCACCTTGGAGATCATGGAGACACCCGGCCACACCCCGGAGTCGATCAGCGTGGTGGTGTACGAGCGGGTGGAGGACACCGTGCCGTACGGCGTCCTCACCGGTGACGCGCTCTTCATCGGCGATGTCGGCCGCCCCGACCTGCTCGCCTCCGTCGGCGTGACCGCCGAGGAACTCGGCGCGATGCTGCACGACAGCGTGCAGAACAAGCTGATGGGCCTGCCCGACGAGGTCCGCGTCTTCCCCGCGCACGGCGCAGGCTCCGCCTGCGGGAAGAACCTGTCGACGAACAAGCAGTCGACCATCGGGGAGCAGCGGGCCACCAACTACGCCTGCGTGCCGATGGGCCGTGAGGAGTTCGTCGCGCTCGTCGCCGCCGGCCAGCCCGCCGCGCCCGGCTACTTCGCCTACGACGCCGAGCTGAACCGCAAGGACCGGGTGCGCTACGACTCCGCCGCCCCCCTGCCGCTGACGCGCGAGCGGTTCACCGAACTGCGTGCGGCGGGTGCGGTCGTCGTGGACGCCCGCACGCCTCAGGAGTTCGCCGCAGGGCATCTGCGCGGCGCGGTGAACGTGCCCGCCGACGGGCGCTTCGCCGAACAGGCGGGCACCGTTCTGGACCCGTCCGACGAACTGCTGGTGATGGCACCGCAGAACCGGGAGGAGGAGGTCGTCACCCGCCTCGCCCGCATCGGCTTCGACCGGGTGGCGGGCTACCTGCGCAACCCGGAGGACGCCCTGGAGGACCTGTCCGCGGAGGTGCTGCCGGCGAGCCGGCTGGCCGCCGCGGAACTGCGGGACGCCCTCACCGCGGAGAACCCGCCCGTCGTCGTGGACGTCCGCACCTGCGGCGAACGCGAGGCCGCCGGCTTCATCGACGGCGCCCTGCACATCCCCCTGAGCGAGCTTCCCCGTCGCACGGAGGAACTGCCCGCCGACCGGCCCCTGGTCCTGCACTGTGCCGGAGGCCACCGCTCGTCCATCGCCGCGAGCGTCCTGCGGCACCGGGGCTTCACGGACGTCTCCGACGTCCTCGGCGGCTACGCCGCCTGGGCCCTCTCGGCGCAGGCGGCGACGCCGGCCACCTTCTGACCCCACCCGCGCGGGGCCCCGACCGTGCTCGGGGCCCCATCCACACCCCTCGAACCTCCCCCCCCACGGGCATCAGTTCCCCGACCCCGAAATCGGAGCCGTAGATGAGCGTCCAGCACACCCCTGCCCCGTCGATCACCCCGGCCGTACTGCAGCGGCTCATGGACGAGGAGCGCGCACCGCGCATGCTCGACGTGCGCACCCCCGGCGAGTTCCGCACGGCGCACATTCCGGGTGCGTACAACGTCCCCCTCGACACGCTGCGCGAGCATCGGGACGAGCTCCTCGCCCACCTGGACGAGGAGGTCGTCCTGGTGTGCCGCTCGGGCGGTCGGGCGCAGCAGGCCGAGAAGGCGCTCGCCGAGGCCGGTCTGCCCAACCTGCGGGTCCTCGACGGCGGCATGGTCGCCTGGGAGACGGCAGGGGCGCCCGTGAACCGGGGCCCCGAGCGCTGGGACATGGAACGCCAGGTCCGGCTCGTGGCCGGCTCGATCGTCCTCGCCACGGGCCTGGCCGGCATCCTCGTACCGGGCCTCCACCTCATCGGCACGGCCGTCGGCGCCGGGCTCACCTATGCCGCGCTCAGCAACTCCTGCGCCATGGGCGTACTGCTGTCGAAGCTGCCGTACAACCGGGGCCCGCGCCCCGACATCCGTGCGGTGATCGCGGAGCTGCGCAGCACGCGGTGACGCCCCCGCCCGCCGGCGCCGACCTGCTCCCGGGTGTCGGCCCGGCGGCCCCCGGTGGCGTGTCCGTCCATCCCTGACCCGAAGGGCCGACAGGGGGCGGAGCGGTCCTTCCGCCGCCCGCTCCCTCGGTCGGCGCCATCCATACGGCGCGACCGGTGGCGGGTTGCGGTCGGCGCGTGATCACCATCCGATTCATACCCCATGGGGTATTCTTGAGCAGGGGGATGTAAGGAGGATCACCGTGCAGGTGGACGAACAATCGGTACGGCCCGTCCTGAACCGGCTGCGCCGTGCGCAGGGACAGCTGGCCGCCGTGATCGCGATGGTCGAGACCGGCCGCGACTGCAAGGACGTCGTGACCCAACTGGCCGCGGTGTCCAGAGCCCTGGACCGGGCCGGTTTCAAGATCGTGGCGAGTGGGATGCGCCAGTGCCTCACCGAGGACCCCGACTCCCCTCCCATGTCGCAGGAGGAACTGGAACGACTCTTCCTCGCCCTCGCCTGACACTCCCCGGATCCCCGCTCGGCCGCCCACGTCGTAGGCCACGGGGGCACGCGTCCCCCGCTCCGCCGGGCCAGTCGGGGCCGTGGCGCTCGCTGCTCGTGCGGTCGTGCGGTCGTGCGGGGACCGCGGCGGGAGGCGGAAGGGCAGCCACCCGCGCCGACGACCTCGCGGTGCCGTCGTTCCGCGCGGTGTCGAGCGCGACGGCAACGGGTCTCAGCCGGAAGCGCCGCTGATCCGCACCTCAGGTGCGCTGCGTCGACCGCACCTCGAGCCGTGGCCCCTCGGCGATCATCCGGCTCGGTCCGCCGAGCGGCAGCGCTCGCGGGCCCCGTGCCGGACACCGCGATCAGGGAGGACCACGGACGTCGCGCCAGGAAGACGAACTCCCTTCCCGGTCGGTCGGGCGCATCGCGATCCTCCTCCACCACGTAGCCGCGGGAGACCGGATCCCGCTCGACTTTCTCCCGCTGCCGAGAAACGCAACGTCGGATCCGAGGTCGGCACCAGTCCGTCCGCGGCGAACCCGTAGGTCCAGCGGAAGGTCACCGGAGGTCAACTCACCTCGGTCGACCGGACCCGGCTCTCGACGGCGCCGACGCCAGGGGATCTCCGTGATGCGGAGGGCGTTCTCGCGTGTTCGTTCCTCCCCGGCGCGTGCGGCCGGATCACGGGTCTCGAACCCCGGTCTTCGCCACTGCCCCGCACGCCACCCGTACGCCGTTGGTACGCGAAATGTGTGCTTCACGCTAGGGTTGCGCGGCAGGAGGTGCGAGATGTCCGAGCTGTTCGACGCAGTTGACGCGCTGGTCGCGTCCCGGTCCCCGCTGCCGTCGCCGGCGGAGCGCAAGCGGCTGCGTCAGGCGCACGGGCTGACCCTGGACGAGGTGGCCGCAGCACTGGGCGTGCGGCGCGCGACGGTCAGCGCCTGGGAGGCCGGCAGGACCGAGCCACGTCCGCCGGAGCGTGAGGCCTACGCCCGGATGCTCGGTCAGCTCGCCCAGTTCTACCCTGCCGAGCCCGTGCCGCCTGCGCAGGACACGGGCCTTGCCGACGCGGGCACGCCTCCCGCCGAGCCGCCGTGCCCGGCCACCGGTCCGGACCGGGCCCGCACGGAACCCATCGGCCCAGCCCCGGCGCCCCGTTCCGGAAGATCCGCACCCCGTCCCACCGCCGCCACCCCTGCGCCGCGTTCCGCCACCGCCCCGTCGCCGGCGTCACGAAACCCGAGCACGAGAAAGGCGCCGGCCCCCGCGGCCCACGAAGCCCCGGCGCCGCCGTCCGGTGCCGACTCTCGGTTCGCGAACGGCCCGCTGCTCGTCCTCGACGTCGACGACGACCGGAATGTCACCGGCCACGGCGTCGGCGGCCTGCTCCTCGACGTGCCCGCCAGGTCGCTGCCCGCACTGGTGGAGTGGGCTCTGACCGAGGCGCAGCTCGGTGCCCCGGCACTCAACGGCTCGGGCAGGGACGCCGATCCGCTGCTCGTGCTCACACCGGCGGCCTTGCGGAGGTACGGACTTCCGGTGGAGCTGTCGGCGTCCGAGCGGCTCGCCGGCCGCCTCCCGGACGGGCACAAGACTACCGTGCAACTCAAGCGGGCTGACTGGCAGTTGACGAAGCGCGGCTTCGGCCCCTGGGCGCGGATCTACCGCCCCGCCCAGGGCCGTCAACGGCGGTGTGTGCAGCTGTGCATCCCGTCCTGGAACGCACTCGACGCACGTACCTGGGGCGATGCCGCACGGCTGGCCCCCGCGGAACTCGCCCGCGTCCTGGGCACGTACGCAGCCCGGGTCATGACGCCGCGCGGTTCCACGGCCGTCACCGGTCTGGAGCTGATGACCGCGCTCAACCCGCCGACCCGGGCGAGCCAGCCGGATGCGGAGGGCAGGCGGCACAAGGAGCACCGGCCCGGATCGCTGGGGGAGCAGCCGGTCGACTGCGCGCCGTGCGAGGCCCCGGACGGTCATCCGCTGCTCGTCGGCCTGCCCCGATTCCATCAGCGCGGCCCTGCGGAGATGCTGTTCGAGGAGGCGTACGACTGGGCACGCGAGCTCACCGACGCCGAGTGCATGCAGCGCCACCTCGTGGGCATCGACGTCAACCTCGCCTTCGGCGCGGCGGCGAACGGCGCCGTCGTCGGTCTGGCGACACCGCCGGTGCACCTCACCGCCCCCGCCTTCGACCCGGCGCTGCCCGGATCCTGGCTGGTCGACCTCTCTCACGTCGACCTCTCCCGCGTCGTGGTGGGCAAGCAGTGGCGACAGCTCCAAGGAGACCTGCTGCCCAGCCCGTTCACGCCGACCGGCGAGCGCCCGGAGGGCCCGGCCTGGTACGCGACACCGACCGTGGCGTACGCGGTGGAGCTCGGCTACGACGTGGCCCCCGTCGAAGCCTGGGTGAGAGAGGACAGGGGGAGGTTCCTGGACGGTTGGTACAAGCGCCTGCGGGACGCTTACGTCGACACCATGGCGGACCTCGGTGTCGGCGAGAAGCTGTCGCCGCAGCAGTTCCTGACGGCGATGGCGGAGTACCGGGCACGCGACGCGCAGATGGCGATGGTGCTGGACGCGACCAAGGCCACGGTGAAGGGCGGCATCGGCAAACTGCGCGAACGCGCGCGCGGTGGAGGCTGGAAACCCGGGCAGCCGTGGCCGGCCCTCGCGAGGCCGACGTGGCGCCCCGACATCCGCGCGGCCGTGATCTCCCGGGCACGCATCAACATGCACCGCAAGATGCTCAACCTGGCCGCCGCCACCGGCCGGTACCCGGTCGCCGTCCTGTCGGACTGCGCCGTGTACGCGGCCGACGGACCGTCCCCTCTGGACGTCCTCCCCTACGACGCCGACGGCAGGACCGTGCCCGGCAGCTTCCGGCTCGGCGTGTCGCCGGGGATGGTCAAGCACGAGGGCACCCGGACCACGCTGTGGGCCGAGGAAGTACGGGAGAAGTACGGTCACATCCTCAACCTCGCCCGGTACATCAAGACGGGCGAGGTCACCGCCAAGGACGACGGAGAGTAGGAGACGAGGACCGATGGACAGGGTCGGGGACGGACTCGACGCCGCGCTGCAGAAGGCGTTCACACGCCCCATCCCCAAGAGCGCGGGCGCGCAGATGCGCTACCTGGTCAGGCAGCTCCGGGGCACCAGAGCGGTCGCCGAACTGCTGGGCATCACCCAGCGCACTGTCGAGCGGTACGTGAAGGACCAGATCAAGACACCCCGGCCCGACCTCGCGCAGCGCATGGAACGCGAGGTCAGGCAGCGGTGGCAGCCGCAGATCCGGGCCAGGGCCAGGCGGGCCGCCGCCACGACGGACGGCATCGTCATCGACACCCGCGCCCGATTCGGCTACACCGCCGCTCCCGGCACCACGGACGACGCCCGGCTGCGCCACCTCACCGTCGCCCTGCCTCCGCAGTACGCCGCCCGCCTCTTCGAGACCCGGGCCGCCGGCGGCTCCGAGGAGCAGCTGCGGGACATCGCCGCCGAGGCGTTGGGCGAGGTCTACTTCCGTGACAGCGGCCGTCGCGCCCAGGGCCTGGAGGTCGAGTTCACCGACCTCGAACACCTGGAGTTCGACCTCTGACCCGGCCCCGGACGTCCTACGCCGCCCGCACAGGCGTGAGCCGACGCACGGTAGTTGTCACATAGGCACGCTTGTTGTCACCGGCGTAGTGGAGTACGTGCGGTGCGACTGAGCTTCTTCGACTTGGCCACCGATCGGGTGATGGTCCGTGAAGCGCAACGCGCGAGGCGCCCGGGCTGTTGATCGAGATGTCTGACGTCTCAATCACGTTGCTCGGGGGCCTCGTTGGTCGTCCATCCTGCCGCAATCGACCTGCCGCATGCACTCGTGGAGTGGGTCACCATGCTGATCGTCACCCGCGAGGGCGACCGTCGCTGCAGGCTGCGCCCGTCCCAGCGCGCGACGGTGGCACTGGTGTACCTGCGCGAACACACCACCCTGGCGAAGATCGCCGCCGGGTTCGGGATCAGCGAGTCCACCGCCCACGCCTAGACCAGTGCGGTCGTCGGCCTTCTCGCCGCTCGTGCACCGGGTCTGCTCAAGACGCTGCGCGACCACGAACCCGACTTCGTCCTGCTCGACGGCACTCCCGCCGAATGCGACCGGGTCGGCGACGGCCGGGCCGACTACTCCCACAAGCACCGCCGCCACGGCGTGAACGTGCAGGTGGTCACTGATCCCTATGGCCGGCTGCTGTGGCTCTCGCCCGCCCTGCCGGGCCGTACCCACGACCTGGCCGCCGCCCGCACCCACCGGATCATCCGGATCTGCGAGCGCCAGGGCGTTCCCATCGTGGCCGATCTCGCCTACCAGGGCGGCGGTCCCTGGCTGACCACGGGCATCAAACGCAAGCCCCTGCAAGAACTCACCACTACCGACAAGACCCGCAACCGTGCCCTGGCCGTGACACGGGCACCCGTCGGACGCGGCGTCGCCCGCCCGAAGTCCTGGCGGATCTTCCGCAGGTCACGCTGCAGCCCCAACCGCATGACGTCAATCGCCAAGGCCGTCCTCACTCTGGAGCTGCAACGATGAAGAAGCTCACTGTTCGGCATCACCGATCAGGCCGGCATGTGACCTCGGCGCGGCCCACCCGAGACACACCGCCGAGCTGCTCTGGTAGCCCGCCTGGTTCAGCCCTGGAGGGTGGCGAGCCAGTCGGTCAGCAGGCGGTTGACCTCGTGGGGGCGCTCCTGCTGGATCCAGTGGCCGCAGCCTTCCAGGAGGTGGGAGGCCGACAGACCGGGGAGGGTGGTGGGGTAGGCGTTGACGGCGTCGGACATCCAGGTGGTGGAGGCGTCCAGGGCGCCGCCGATGAACAGGGACGGCTGCTTGATCGGGGCTCCGCGGTGGGGGGCGAGTTCTTCCCAGTCGCGGTCCATGTTGCGGTAGCGGTTGAGTGCACCGGTCAGGCCGGTGCGCTCGAACTCCCCGGCGTAGACGTCGAGGTCGTCCTCGCTCAGCCAGGCCGGGAGGACCCCCGTGGGGAAGCGGTCGCGCAGCCGGCCGCCGCGGGCGATGAAGTGCGGGTCGGGCTCGCCCTGGGCGGGCATGGTGTCGGCGGACAGGGCCGCGTAGAAGCCCGCGAGCCAGCCCCGGACGTCGGGCTCGATCTCCGCCTCGGCGCGGCCGGGCTCCTGGAAGTAGGAGACGTAGAACTCCTGCTCGGGGCCGCCGATCCGGCCGAAGATGTCGGTGGGGCGGGGGCCGCCGGGCGGCGCGTAGGGGACGCTCAGCAGGCCGACGGCGCGGAAGACTCCGGGGTGGAGCAGGGCGGAGGCGGCGGCGATGTTGGAGCCCCAGTCGTGGCCGACGACCACTGCGTTCTCCTCGCCGAGGGCGCGCACGACGGCGACGTTGTCCTCCACCAGGTCGAGCATCCGGTAGGCGTCGGTCGCCTCCGGCTTGGAGGAGTGGCCGTAGCCGCGCACGTCGATCGCCACCGCCCGGTAGCCGGCCGCGGCGAGGGCCGGGAGCTGGCGGCGCCAGGAGTACCAGGACTCGGGGAAGCCGTGGACGAGCAGGACCAGCGGGCCGGTGCCCTGTTCGACCAGGTGCAGGCGCCCGGCAGGGGCCTCGATGGTGCGGTGGTGGAGTGCGACGGTCGGTTCGGATCGCATGAGGGACTTCTCCTCGGTTCGCGGGCGGTCGGCGGGAACCCGTCGATCATGTGGTGTTGCGGTCACTCGGCGCGATCAGCGTTGCCATTCTGGCAAGGTTGCAGGACAGGGCGGCGAAGCGGCGCGACGGGAAGGAACGGGGACGGTGGCAGGTGACGAGGTGACCCAGACGCTGGCGGCGATGGGGCCGCGGCTGCGGGTCGTGCGCGAGCGCCGCGGCGTCACACTCGCCGATGTCAGCCGCGCGACCGGCATCTCGCCCAGCACGCTGTCGCGGATCGAGACCGGCCGGCGCAAGCCCACCCTGGAGGTGGTGCTGCAGCTGGCGAAGGAATACGCAGTCGCCCTGGACGAGCTGGCCGGCACCGCACCCGCCCCTGCGACCGAGCCCCGCGGCACGGCGCCGCAGGGCTTCGGCGACGACAAGACGGTGTTGCCGCTGACCCCATACGTCGGCGGCCTGCATGCCCACAAGCACGTCCTGCCTGCCGTCGAAGGGCCGCCCGGGCGGCCCCGACAGGTGTCCCACGAGGGCTACGAGTGGCTGTGCGTCCTGTACGGGCGGTTGTGGCTCGCACTCGGCAACCAGGACCTCGTCCTGACTGCCGGGGACGTCGTCGAGTTCGACACCCGCATCCGCCACGGACTCGCGAACGCCGGATCCACCGGACCGGTCGAGTATCTGATCATGTTCGGGCCTCAAGGAGAACGTCTACGGCTGCGCACCCCTCCAGCCGCCGGCCGCGGGACTGGTGACAGAAAGGCTGCTGAATGAGCAGTTGTGACATGCCGCATGCCTCTGCGATACGAACCCTGGGTGAGGCGACCCTCCGGGGCCACATCAGACCGGCCGATCCGGGGGCGGGCCTGCTGTGCCCGGCCCGTGCCGCTCGCGCACCACACCGGGCCTGCCCGGCCCACGCGTGCCCGAGGGCGCGGGGGCGCGCTGCGCGGTACCTCACCGAAGGACGTCCCCGGGCGTTGCCGTGGGCGTCGGCCCGGCCGTCGCCGAGGCCGTCAGCCGGTCCATCACGGCGGGCGGCAGCGACGGGTTGGCGGCCGCGGCTTCCACCACCCGCCAGTCGCCGTCCGTGAGCAGTTCGGCCACGACGGATGGAGGCAGCGCCGGATGCCCTGCGGCGACGGGCCTGGCCTTCCGGTCGGCCAGGCAGTCCAGCAGGGCCGGCAGGGCCGGGGCGGTGGCGGAAGGGTGCCGGGCGACGGAGCGCAACGCCTTCCGCACCGGCGGGCGGTGCCGGGCCAGTTCCTCCAGCAGGGCGGGGTCAGCGTCCGGATTCGCCGCCACTTTGGCCAGCACACTCACCCCATGACGGGCGATCATGGCCCGCAGCGCGGTGTCGGAGAGACCGGGATGCGGCGCGACGGAGGTGGCCACCCTGGCGTCGGGGTCGGCGGCCAGCGCGTCACGGATCCCGGCGGGCAGGTCGCGCCGTTCGGCCAGGAACATCCGCAGCGCCGGGTGCCGTGAACCGGCCAGTTTCGTGACCTCTGCCGCCGAGGCACGGGAGATCCGCGGCAGCAGCGTCGGTCCGATCCGGGTGACGTCCGCCAGTTGCGCCAGGACGTCGAGCGGCACGCGCGGGTTGTGCGCCAGGCTGCGCTGCACGTCGTGCCCGCGATCGTCGGCGAGCACGGCGAAGAGGGAGTCCCCGATCGCGGCGTTCGCGGCCAGTTCGGCCCGGACCGCGGGCTCGGGATCCGCGGAGAGCCGCTCGCACTCCGGCGGTGGCAGATCGGTGCGGGCTGCGAGGGCACGCCGCAGCAGCGTCGAAGGGTGCCCCGCGAAGGGGACGGCGGCGTCGATCGGCGTGGCGGGGTTCAGGATCGCCGCTTGCTGCATCGCGTGCACGGTGGACTGGTGGGAACCGTCGCATGCGGCGCCCGGGGGCAGCAGGCAGTCCCGTCGCGGGCAGTCACGACGGTGAACGAACGGGGTCGGTTCGCGGTCGCAGACCAGGCACTTCCGTGCCGCAAGCAGCCCCTCGCCGGTCAGCAGCATCGTCAGGACGGCAGGCGGTGCGGCCTCGTTGGCCGCAACGGCACGGCGCACCTCGGCATGAGGGACGTGCGCGAGCCGGGCGGCCACCTCCGGCGCGGCCCACAGCGCGAGTTCCGCGACGACCCGCACGTCGCTGTCGGCCGCGAGCCTCTCCACCACATCGGGGGGGCAGTGCGGGGCAGGCGGCGAGCCTCTCTCGGCACTCGACACCGGGATGTCCGGCGAGGCTCCGGGCCCAATCCGGTCGGCCGGCCCCCTCCTCCAGCAGCACGAGCGCGGTGTCGGGCTGGGCGACCGGATCGACGTCGGAGGCGGTCAGCACGCCCTCGTACGCCAGCCGCCGGCCGACCTCCTCCCCGCGCGCGGCGAGCGCAGCCACCTGCACCCGGGTGAGGTCGCCACGCGCGGCAAGACTGCAGCCGAGGTCGGTGTCCGCGACCGTGATCAGCCGGTCGACCGACTCGGGCGGCAGCGAGGGATTGGCGGCGAGCCCGTGAAGCACATGATCCACGAGGACATTGTGGACGCCGTCCCGCACACCTGGCTCGTGGATTTCCTCGGGACCGGGGCGTGCCGGTGACCGTACGCGATCCCGCGCCCCACCCGAACAGGGCGTCGACCCGTGCGGTGGGGCCGCGGTCCGTGGGGCTGACAGCGCCGGGGCGGCGACACCCGAGTCACCGCCCCCTGGGCGAGCGACGTGTCCCGCCCGGGTGACGCGGCCGGGGGGATCCACTGATCTGTTACGGCGGGACGAGGAGGGCCGGGCTCGTCGGTGAACGGCTCCCCACGGGCCCCGACCCGTCGCGTACGACCCGACTCAAGGTCTGGCGCCCGAACGTCCGCGCCGGAACCGCCCGTCCCGGCGCCCCCTCTCCGCCGTCCGGAAGGACACGGAAGCCCGGACGCCCGCCGCGGTCTCGCTCCTCGGCGTGCGCGCCGCACCGGGCTGGGTACGCTCGGCAGCGGAGCGCTCGGATCACCACAGTGCAGGGAGCTCGCATGTCGGACACAGGCAGCCGGAGCGGCACCGGCTCCCGGGAGGCGATCCGCCTCGGCGACGGTCTCCGGCGATGGCTGTTCCGCCCGCCGCGCCGTCACGGCGAGGTCGACACCGACCGCACCGTCAGCTTCCTAGAACTCTTCTACGACCTCGTCTACGTCGTGCTCATCGGTCAGGCGGCGCACGCCCTGGCCGAGGACGTCTCCTGGCGGGGCACCGTCACGTTCGCCGTCGTGTTCGGGCTGATCTGGATCGCCTGGCTGAACGGCACGCTGTTCTACGAACTCCACGGCCGGGAAGACGGCCGGACCCGCTCGATGATCTTCCTTCAGATGCTGCTGCTGGCGCTGATGGCGGCCTACGTGGGTCACGCCGACGGCGAGGACGGGCGGACTCTCGCGGTGCTGTACGCGCTGCTGCTCGTGCTGCTGAGCTGGCAGTGGTACTCGGTCTACCGGCAGGATCCGCCCGAGTACCGAAGGACACCCCGGCAGTACCTGGTGGTCATGCTGGCGGGCATCGCCCTCGTCGTGGTCTCGGCGCCGCTGTCCGCGGACGCCAGGCTCGGCGTCTGGGCACTCTTCGTGCTCGGCTGGTGCGCCGTCGAATCCGGCGTGCTCGTCGGCTGGCGCAGGAACCCCGCCTACAACGTCGTGACCGACTCCATGGTCGAGCGGTTCGGGCTGTTCATCATCATCGTGCTGGGTGAGGTCGTCGTCGGTGTCGTGGACGGCCTGGCGAACGCCGACCGCACCGCACTGGTCGTCACCACAGGCCTGCTCGGACTCGCCGTCGGGTTCGGATTCTGGTGGAGCTACGCCGATCTGGTGGCCCGGCAACCGCCACGCGAAGCCCGCGCGTCGCTGGCCGCGTGGATGTTCATCCACCTCCCGATGACCATGGCCGTCGCGGCGGCGGGAGCGGGCATGGTGGGTCTCATCGAGCACGCCGACGACGGCAGGACGCCGGGCGCGCTGAGCTTTTTGATGAGCGGCAGTGTCGCCGTCATGTTCCTCACCGTCGTGGCTGTCCTGCCCACCCTGGAGGTCTACGGTCGGCGGGCGTCGGCCTACTTCTCGGTCCAAGTGGTGTTCACCGGGGCCGCCGTGGCGTCTCTGCTGATCGGCTGGTCCCGCCCGGCGCCCTGGCTCCTCGCCCTGTCGCTGCAACTCCTGCTTCTGGTGACCTGGGTCTTCGTCTTCGTCCGGTGGTTGCGCGAGGGCCGCCTGGTGAACGAGGTGTGACCCGCTGAAACCCGAGGGCCTGCCTGTCCACGCAGCCACCCGGCCGGAGCCTCTGGGGCTGGGGCGGGCGGTTGCTCAGGACAGGGGAGTGCGGTGCAGGTTGACGAGCAGGCACCACACCCGCTGCGTGATCTCGGCAGGGGTGGCCTCGATGAGGTCGTGCAGCCAGTCGGCGAGAACCCCGGCGAAGGCCGCGGCGACAGCCGAGGCGATCAGGTCGGGTTCCGGCGCGCCGGCCAGGGTGCGTTCGGTGCGGCTGCGGGCGCGTAGGTCCCGGTGGAGCACCAGGCCGAGCGGACCGCCGCCACCCGGGCTCAGCAACTCGCCGTAGAGCCGGGAGTGCGGGGCGAGACGGTCGAAGAAGGCGAGCAGAGCGGGCGGCGGGGTGCGTGGATCGGGCACGCCGCGCCAGGCGTGCAGAGCGTCGACGGCCTCCCGGACGACATCGGCGCAGGCGTCGACGGCGAGCGCCTCCAGGTCCTGGTAGTGGAGGTAGAACGTGGCGCGGCCGACCCCGGCCCGGCGTACCAGCGCAGCCACGCTGACGTCGGCCAGCGGTCGGTCAGCGCACTCCTCCAGCAGTGCCCGACGCAGCCGGGCCCGGGTCCGTGCGGCACGCGGATCGGGCGGCACGACGCTCACCGGGCCGCCAGTACGGTCGCGAGCGCCAGGACTCCGGGCAGCGCCTGCGCGACGAAGATGCGCCGGTTGGCGGTGAGTCCGCCGTACAGCCCAGCGACGATCACGCAGGCGAGGAAGAAGACCTGCACCCGGAACCCGGTCGGATCTTCCGCGATCAGGCCCCAGACCAGCCCGGCCGCCAGAAACCCGTTGTAGAGGCCCTGGTTCGCGGCGAGCGGGGCGGTGGCGCGAGCCATGACCGCGTCGAAGCCGGACAGATCGCGGCCCGGCTTCCGCTCCCACAGGAACATCTCCAGAACCAGGAAGTACCCGTGCAGCGTGGCCACCAGCCCCACCAGCACCTGCGCTGTCGTCTCCATGGGCGTCTTCTCGCTCTCCGCTATTTCATGGACGGCTGTCCATTTTACATGGACAGCCGTCCATCACATAGCGAACTGGCCCGGCCACGCCGAGCCGGCAGGCCCGGGGCCGAGCAGTTGGGCCCGGCGGACTTCGGAGGGAACCCGGGGGCCTCGTGGTGCACCTGCCCTGTCGGGGAGACCGTTGTGCGTTTGATCGACAAGCTCCGACCGGGCAGGCCGACGACAAGGCCGGCGGCTGGTCGGCGGGGTCAGCGGGGTCAGCGGGGCACGGTCACGGACACCTCTCCACAGCCGATGCGTCGGGCTTCGGATTTCACGTAGGCGGGAAGGAGCGTGCCCGGCCAGTCGCCGTCGAGTGTGTCGAACGCGCGGACGACGAAGGCGACGTCGCCGGTCTGGCAGTGACTCGTGAAGACGGAGAGGTCCCCGCCCAGGACGCCGTAGCCGCCGCCCTTGAGGTGCTCGCCGCTCTGGAGCGTGCGTGGCATGAAGATCTGTGCCAGATCGGGGTCCTCCACCGTCATGAGCCGGACGGCTGGGCGATCACCGTGTGTGCTGACGTCGCAGCTGCGCACTCCGTCGCCGGGCCCGGGGGTGACGCGCTCGAAGTAGGAGACCTCGTCCTCCTCGGCCCTCCGGGCCGCATCGGGCAGGCGCAGGTCCTTCACCCCGCACAGTTCGTCCGGGTCCGCGCCGCGCCGCTCGGCGAGCGGCGCCGGCTCGCCGGGCTCGGCGTACCTCCCCGAGCAACCCCACCGTTCCATGAGCGCGTTGGTCATGCTGACCACGGCGCGTGCCATGGCCTTGCGGCGGGTCCTGTCGTCGTCGTGCTCGAGCCGGTCGGCGCCCGCGGACAGGTCCACCACCGTCGGCGCGTGGGCCCGGCCGGAGGAACCGGTGCAGCTCTTGGGCAGCGCGGCCCAGGCGCGGTTGGGTGAGGCCATGCCGGTGATCTCGCCGCCCAGCGGGGCCATCCGGGGGGAGAGGAACTCGTCGGGCCACTGCCGCATGTCCAGCCCGTACAGTCCGTCGAGGTCGCGTACCTCGGCGGTGACCTCCCAGCGCCGCCTGCCGCCCTCGACGCGGGTGATCCGGCACTCACCCCGGATCCGCGTGTCGTTCCCCCTGGCATGTTCGAGGGGGAGCTCCCGCGCCTCCAGGTCCCCCTTTCTTGTGAACATGCCGAACGCCACGTCCTCCGACAGCGTCCCCCAGCACAGGTCTCTCGGCACGAACGGCAGGGCGTCCGTCTGCCAGGCCACTGTGCCCGCGCCGAGGAGGGCGCCGGAGAGCAGGCCCGCGAGCGCCGCTCCCCGCCTGCCGCGCAGCCACCGCCGACGGTCGGAGGAGGGCTCCGGCGAAGGCGAGCTGGCGGCGGGGGCCGTCGTCTCGGATGCGGGCTCCTGCTCATGGGTGTTCTCGGACATCTCGCCGCTCCCGTTCTCCGTCTCCGATGCCCCCTTCATCGCCGCGGCGCCACGTCCGGGCAACCGATGCGGTCGCCCACGGCGTTCACGGCGCGGGCGAACGCGCCACCCGAGTCCGGGACGGCGATCTTCTTCAGATAGTCGCTCTCGAGCTGGAGCGCGAAGACCGTGGGACCGTGCGCGCAGTCGGTCCGGACGATGTCGTACGAGCCGGTCAGCCGGCCCTTGCCGCGCCAGCCGGGCCCCGGTGACCGGTCACCGGTGAGTCCCTGGAAGAGCGCCGCCAGGCGCGGGTGGGCCACCATGACGAACTGCCCGGTGAAAACGGGGTTCTTGACGTCGTCCGTGTTGGTCAGCGTGCACAGCTGGACATCGTCCTCGACGGTACCGGCCAGCGCGTCGTAGTGATCGCCCTTGACCGTCGCGAAGCCCAGACCCCGGATGCCGCAAGTGGATGTGGAGCCGACTCCACCGATCTCCCTGTCGCGGACGGGCTTCACCGGAGAGGTGACCCGCAGCGGAGCGGCGCCCTGTGCGCAACCTGTGCGCCGCATGCCCTCGTTGGCCACGGCGAGGAGCAGCCGGGCCACATCCCGTTGGCTGCCGATCGACACCGGCATGTTCACCAGCCCCAGGTGGCCGTCGCCTGTCTCGTCCGCGGAGATGGTCACCACGGTCGGCCGTCCGTCGACGTCACACCCCTCCGGCAGGACGACCATGCCCTCGGCCCCGCCGACCAGCCCGGGGACACCGTCCGGCAGCGGCGCCACGGAACCGCCGAGAAACCGCTGCAGCCACTTCAGGTGCTCTTCCTCCGAGGCCGGCACGGCCCCGTAGCGGACCTCGACCGTCTTCTTGAACTCGATGGTCTTCGACGCCTGGTCGTCATCGGCGCCGTAGGCGTCGGTGGCCGATGCCCCGTGGTCGTCCGGCACGCTCGACGTCACCCGCAGCGTGCAGGTGCCCTCGGGACGGTCGGCCGACGGGGCGGCGGACTCCTCGGCGGTGCGCTTGCTCCCGGAACGCCCCAGCTCGTCGTCGCCGAGCAGCCTGGGGCCGCTGTCCTGTTCCCAAGCACCCCAGCAGTAGCGATCCTTGGCGAAGGGCCCCATACCGGCCGCCCGTACACCTGCCCCGGTGACGGCGAGCGCGAGTGCGGTCACCGCAACGACCGTTCCGCGGCGGCGCCGCAGCCATGAACCTGAAATGCCCTCATGCGTGTCGGCTCGTATGCCGTCGTCCGCGCCCTGTGGCGCTTCCCGTGCTTCCACATCAGCCCCCGTGTTCTCAAGATCGCCTGATATTAACGGGGTCTCGCTGCACGCGCCTCGGCCGCCTACTGCTGCGGCTGAAACGGCGTCACGGGCTCGGCCGCACCGCTGTCGGCTCGTCCGCCCCGGTGGCCGACGGCCGGGGCGAGGGGCGCGCGCTGCGGGATTCGCCGTGCGCATCGGGGAGACGTGGGACCGGCGGCACGCCCGTCCGACTCGTCCGCGTGGTCCGGGCGGCGAGGTGTGTCAGCGAGCCGGGTGGGGGATTGCGCGGGTGGTGAGGCGTTCCCAGTTGCGGTGGGCGATGTCGGCTTTCTGCTGGTCGGTGAAGGGGGCCTGGGTGAGGAAGGAGCGTGCGGCGCCGTTGCTGGTGTCGACGTAGGGGAAGCCGCCGGGGCGGAAGCCGTAGGTGAAGGGGTAGTCGGTGGAGTAGAGCATGCGGTCGGTGCCGACGACCTCGGCGGTCCAGCGCAGGTAGCGGTGGCTGTTGGTGCCGCTGCCGGCGACCCAGAAGTTCTGTCGGAAGTAGTCCGCCAGCGGGCGCTGGAGGCCGCCGGCCTCGGCGAAGAATCCGGTGTGGTCGAGGTAGAACAAGACGATCTCACCCCAGTGTCCGGCGATCACCTGCAGGTCGGGGAACCGGTCGAAGACGCCCGAGAAGATCATCCGCAGGTATTGGATGCCGAGGTCGTAGTACCAGCCGATTCCGGCCCCTGCCAGCCAGGGGCCGATCTGGCCGATGTCGGAGTAGTAGGCGTCGATCACCGGCTGGACGGGCATCTGCGGGTGGAAGTGCAGCGGCACGCCCAGCCGTTCGGCGGTGGCGTACAGCTCGTCGTTGTGCGGGTGGTCCGCCGGTTTGTCTCCGGTGCGGCCGTACAGCATGGCGCCTGGGAAGCCCAGTTTGTTCACCGCGCGCTCCAGTTCGGCCGCGGCTGCGGCCGGCGACTGGGTGGGGATGGCGGCGAACGCCTGGAAGCGGTCGGGGCGTGAGGCGACGATCTGCGCGAGCTGGTCGTTGGCCTCGCGGGCCACGGCGATCGCGTCGGCCTGCGGCAGGTCCTGAACGCCCGGCGACGACAGGGACAGCACGGCGACGTCGATGCCCTGGTCGTCCATGTGGGCAAGTCGCCGTTCGCCGACGTCGTGGAGGTTCCTGGCGATCGGGCCGTCCCCGAAGCCGCGGGCGGGTGTCTGCGGTGATCCGGCCCGCCGGTAGGCCTCGTGGACGGCGGGTACGACGACGGTCTCTTCCACTCCGATGATCCTCAGGCGGTCGGACATGGTGGCGCTCCCTGCAGTTGTTTCCGATGGAACCTCATTCAAGGTACCATCGATAATATCGATGTCAATGGATTGATGATAACGACGATACCCACCTGGTAATCCGGTGGCGCTATCGTTGATACATGCCTGTCGACCCGCCGCCCGGACCACTCGCAGTGGAGCCCGGCGCCACAGCACGCGAGCAGACCCGCCGCCGGATCATCGACGTCGCGATCGACCTGCTCGAGCGCGGCGGCCGTGACGCGGTCACCACCCGAGCCGTCGCCGACGCCGCCGGACTGCAGCCGCCGGCCCTGTACCGGCTGTTCGGCGACAAGGAGGGACTGCTCGACGCCGTGGCCGAACGCGGGTTCACCCGGTTCCTGGCCGCCAAGCACATCGACCCCGACCCGCAGGACCCGGTCAGGGAGCTGCGGGCGGGCTGGGACACCGCGGTCGAGTTCGGGCTGGCCAACCCCGCCCTGTACACGCTGATGTACGGCGAACCCGCCCGGTCCACCACCGTCTTCCGTATCGGCCTCGAACTCCTCATGGAGCGCATCCGGCGCCTGGCCGTCGCGGGCCGCCTGCGCGTCGAGGAGGAGCTTGCGGCGCAGATCATCCACGCCACCGCACGCGGTGCCGTTCTGACCTGGCTGTCCCTTCCCGAGTCCGAGCGCAACCCCGCCCTCCTCGTCGCACTGCGCGAGGCGATGATCGCCGCCGTCACCGACCAGGTGCCGGCCGTACGGGAAGAGGGCCCCGCCGGCGCCGCCCGCGCCCTGCGCGCCGCACTCCCCGACCAGAACGTCCTGAGCCAGGCCGAACAGCAGCTGATGACGGAATGGCTGGGCCGACTGGCCAAATAGCCGCCCCGCGAACGCATCGCGAGCGCCGGTCGCGCAACTCGTCCTCGGGCGGGGTCCGATGTTCGGCGCGTCGGCGCCGAGCGGCCCGCCGGGCCCTCGGTGCCGGCGCGCTCAACTGCCGGCGGGTGTCCGGCAGATCGCAGGAACACGGACGGCCTTCCGCCATGATCCGCCCGCACCGCCGGCGAGGAGCGAGCACCGGACCCGCACTGCACACAGCCGGAACACGCGCCGCCGCACGCCCGGGGCCGAGACGGGAACGGGCGGCGTTCCTCCTCGGAGGGCACCCCGCCACCTGGCCGACGCCCCGCTTTCCCCACAGCTCCCCGCCCGAGAGAGTGAAGGGGACTGCACAGACGGCACGAGGGGGACGACACCGATGTGGGGAAAGGTGTTCGACAGCCAGGAGGTGCCGGTGCCGGACCGGGTGGAGGCCTGGCGGGACGTCACGGCAAGAACGCTGATACCCAACGAGTTCACCATCGACCGCGCAGCCGAGTTCCGGGCCTCGCTGAGAGCCGCGACCCTGGGCGAGGCGCAGATGACGGCCCTGACCTACGCGTCCATGGCGTCACGGCGGACACCACGGCTGATCCGCCGGTCCGACCCCGAAATGTACGCGGTGGGGCTCATCCTCCGCGGACGACAGGTCATCGTGCAGGATCGGAGCGAAGCGCCGCTCGGAGCAGGTGATCTCGTGGTGTACTCCACCTCCCACCCCTACACGGCGGTCGTGGAGGCCGGGCAGGACACAGCGGCATCCGTGGTGGTGCAAGTCCCGCGTGCCATGGTCCCGGTGTCGTCGAACCGCGTGGACGGCATACTGGCCGCCCGGATGCCAGGACACGAAGGTGTCGGCGGCCTTCTCGCCCACTTCCTCACCCACGTGGCCACCGACACCGCGTCCTACCGGCCCGCCGACGGCCAGCGGCTCGGCGGCGTCCTCGTGGACCTGATCACCGCATGGCTGGCCCACCATCTCGACGCCGAGGACCAGACACCCGCCGAGACGCGCCGGCACATGCAGTTCCTGAAGATCCAGGACTTCATCCGCCGGCACCTGGGCGACGCCGAACTGTCCCCCGACACCGTCGCCGCCGCTCACCACGTCTCGCTGCGGACTCTGCACCGCCTGTTCCACGCCCATGCCCACGGTGCCACGGTCTCCTCCTACATCCGCCACCAGCGCCTCACCATGGCCCGGCGCGATCTCGCCGACCCGCGCCTGGCCGCACGGCCTGTCCGCGCGATCGCCGCTCGCTGGGGCTTCACCCGTCCCGCCGATTTCACCCGCGCCTTTCGTACCGCCTACCGCACCACCCCCATCGACTACCGCCGGGCGTCCCGGCCCGCAGATCCTGGCGCCCACCGCTAAGCAGCCGGCGCGCAGCGCTATCCACGCACGAGCACCAAGGACGAAGGATCTGACCGGGGGAAGCGTGCGGTCGCGCTCGATCCGATCGCCGCCACCTGCGCGCTACCGCAACACGTGAAGTCCTACGACCCGAGGGGAAACGAATGCATGCGAATGTCGTGACCAGGACACTCGTCGGTGCCACTGCCGCCGTCGGGATCACCGCCGGGAGCCTGGCGGGCGCCAGCGCCGGCTTCGCGGCGTCCCTGCCGGCCGCCCAACCCGTGGTGAGCCGCCAGGACGTCTCCGTCCTGGCCGTCAACAACCTCGGTCTGAACGCCACTCAGGCCAGGCACTGGCAGTGCTGGCTGAACTACTGGCACTTCAGCCCCGGCACGATCGACGGAAAGCTGGGCCCCAAGAGTTGGAAGGCGGCCCAGAGGTTCTTCAACTACTACGACTACAACGTCGGCAGGAAGCTTGTCGTGGACGGCATCGTCGGGTCCAACACCATCAAGGCTCTGCAGAACTTCCTGGGAGTCGGTATCGACGGAATCGCCGGACCGCGGACCAGGGCCGCGTTCGCCGACGGCAACAACACGGACTGGTGTGCTCGGTAATCTGCGAGCAGCGACCGGGCGGAGAGCGGGTCTCGTCCGACGGCGGCCGCACGGGCAGGGACAGCGCGCCCTTCCTGCCGCGGTCACGGAGGGCAGCACGGGGCCGAGGTTGTGCTGAAGTATGCGGTCGCCCGCTGATGCCTTCGGTGAAGGCATCAGCGGTGGCTCCGCGCCGCGCTCTCCGCCGCGACACCGGCTGCCGACGCGGTGGGTCCACGAGGACCGTCCGGTGCCGTGAGGCAGCCCTTGAGGACATCGTGTCCGTACCGGGCGGGCGCAAGCCCCACCGGACGGCGGCGATCAAAAATCCTGCGGCCGGCGCACAGCCGTGACGGAGGGGGCGCGCCGCAGTCCGAAGCCCCTCGTCATGCCTGGAAGCCGGCCCGCCGGCGCGTGCGCCTGCGGCGCCGGATCAGCAGCGCGGCGAGGAGCAGAAGCACGAAGAGCACGGCGACCACGGCTGGGCCGGCTGCGTCCAGGGTGTCGGCAGCGGCTCGCTGGATGTCGGCCGCCGTGTCGATGACGGGGTCGGTGGTGGTCGGGTCGCGCTGGGCGCGGATCTCGTACCACCCGTAGTAGGCGACATAGGCCCCGGCCAGGAGGAGCAGGCCGGCGGCGAGGCGCGGGGCGAGCGCGCTGAGGCGGCGCAGCCGGGTGACGGCGGTGGTGCGCGTGAGGGCGACGGTCAGGGAGGCGGCACCGACGATCAGGCCCATCCCGGCGGCGTAGGCCGCGAACAGTACGACGCCCTGTGCGGTGGAGCCGCTGCGGAAGGCGGACACGACGATGGCGAGGAAGGGGGCGACGGTGCAGCCGAGGGAGGCGGTGGCGTACGCCATGCCGAACAGTGCCATCGAGGGCACCGAGCGTGTCACGGTCGGAGCGCGTCGGAGCTTCGGGGTCAGGGCGGGCAGTTGGCGGCCTGCGAGGAGCCAAGCTCCGGCCACGGTGAGGAGCAGGCCGAAGACGACGGTGAACCAGGGCACGTGCTGCTGGACCTGGTCGGCGACGGGCTGGATGACGAGTCCGAACACTCCGAAGAAGGTGGCGAAGCCGGCGGTCGTCGCGGCGGTGGCGGCAAGTGCCCGGCCGACGGCGACGGTGCGGCTGGGGGCGCCGTCGCCCAGGACGAGCAGGGAGAGGTAGGCGGGGAGGAGGGCGAAGCCGCAAGGGTTGACGGCGGCGAGCATCCCGGCGCCGAGCGCGAGAGCGAGGGGCAGGTCGGTCATGGCGGGATCAGCCGGTGAGGGCGGAGACCTTCTCCGCGAGACCCTTGCCGCCGGGGAGGACGCCCTCGTAGACGGTCTTTGCGGTCCGGTCGAGGATCACGTAGGAGCTCTGCTCGGTGATCTCGAACCGCTTCCACACCTCACCCGCCTCGTCGGACAGGTGGGGGAAGGAGCCGGTGGCGGTGTCGGAGACGAAGGCGCGCATGGCGTCGTTGTCGTCCAGGCCCGCGACGCCGACGACGTTCGCCCGGCCCCGGAGGGCGTCGGCGACCTTGGCGGTCTCGGCGGCCTGGCCCTTGCACGTGGGGCACCAAGGAGCCCAGAACCACAGCACGGTGGGCTTGCCGGCGAGTGTCCTGGCGTCGAACGGCTTGCCGTCCACCGTGGTGGCGGTGAAGTTCAGCACCCGGGGCGCTTTCGCACCGGACACCCCGCTTCCGCTGCCGGTGTCGTGGGAGTCGGCCGACGACCGGGCGGGGGAGGACGCCCTCGAAGGAGGGGCGTCTGCGTCGCCGGCGGCCGTGGAGCCTTCGCCCGAGCCGCATGCGGTGAGCGTGAGAAGGGCGGCGGCGACGGCGGCCGGGAGGAGATTACGGGCGCGCAAGGAGGACTCCTGGAGGTCGGGACTGCCGGTGAGCGTAGCGGCGGTGGCCCCGGCGGTCGGGGAGCCGGCGTCTTACGGATCGGTGACGTCAGCCGGTCGCTTGTCAGGGCCGTCCCGGTCGGGGACACCGAGAACCGGAGACGGGCCCCTGCTACGGCAGCTCTTGGACGAGGTGCTCTCCCACGTCCGGGACGAGGAGAACACCTCGATACGCGGTGGCGAGGAGCACTTGCGGCAACTGCCCGCCGTGCCCGTCCCCGTGCGGGTCTCGACGCACACGTGCGCAGTGCGCGTGAGAGGGACCGTTCGGTCAGAACACGGAGTTTGACACGTCTGGGCAGACGGACGCGGGGAGCGTGGAGGCAGAGACCGTCGCGGCCTATGCCCGTGTCGCTACCACGGCCTCGCCAAGACCCGGCTCCGACACCAGCTCACGGCTACCGCCCTCGATCTCGCACGATTCACGCCTCGACCAGCGGCAGACCGAGGTCCCGCACCCGCACCAACCACCTGGAGCGACTCCGTCCCGCCGAGCTCACACTCGGCGGGACGCATTGACCAACGGCATCCCTGATGAGGTCCGGGGACATCGGGGCCGCTCCAGGTGCGCCGCGGGCGGCGGGGCCGGGTCCCGCTACGGCATCCGTGTCCTCCAGATCCCGCGGCCGTGCGTGGCGACGTACACCTCGGTGCCGTCCGGGCTCGGCGAGAGGTACACCGCCGGCGAGGTGGGCAGGTTCGTGCCCAGGCGGGCCCAGTGACCGGCCGAGGTGCTGGTGAACACACCCAGGTCGGTGGCGACCAGGAGGGTGCCGTCCCCGGTGACCAGCGCCGCGTTGGCCGGGGCGTCCGGGAAGGAGTCGGAGGCCGCGGCGTCGCCGCTGACGTCGGCCCAGGTCGTGCCGCCGTCTGTCGTCCGCCAGATGTGGCCGTAGCCGGCGCCGGGGCCTTCGTTCCAGTGCCGCGAGAAGCCGTTGACCACAGCGTAGACCGTCTGGCCGGAGGCGTCGGACAGGTCGATGGCCAGGCCGGAGATGTAGCGGTTGGGGAAGTCGCCGGGCAGGGTCACCTGGTGCCAGCTCCCGCCGAGGTCGGTGGCGATGCCGCGCCCGAAGGACTCGGTGACCGTGTAGCAGGGGCCGCACCAGGCCGCCCACGTCACATGATTGCGGCTGGCGATCGCCGAGGCCGAGTGACCGGCACCCAGGTCGTACAGCTTCGTCCAGTCGGCGCCGGAGGTGCTCTGCCAGGTCTTGGTGTTGCCCCAGACGTACTGGCCGCCCGCGACCCACAGGCCGTTCGGGTCCGTCTCGTCCGCGCTGAACGGCGCGATGAAGCGGGCTCCCGGGTCGCCCGGTGCGATGTCCGTGATCACGTCTTCGGATCCGTCGTCGCTGGCGGTGTAGCCGCAGTTGTCGGTGATCTGCAGGGCCAGGTCGACGTACTCGCCGACCGTCTGGCAGCCGTTGTCGGGGTTGACCAGCTGGTCGCCGCCGTCCCCGCCGAACGGGGAGACCATCTCACCGTCCGGATTCAGCTGCCGGCCCTGGTAGGTGGCGCCCCGGGGAGCGAGCAGCGAGACGCCGTTGTCCTGCAGGCCGCCCCAGACGGCGTCGCCGCTGCCGTCGGTCATCCTCCCCGCGCGCACCGAGTAGTACTGGAGGTTGCGCAGGGTCCCCGACGCGTTGAGGTTGCGCCAGCCGGTGGTGGTCTGCGCGGTCGGCCGGGCGTAGGCGCCGCCGTCGTTGCCGACGAACACCTCCGGCGTGCCGCCCTTCCACTGCGAGAAGGCCAGGGCGTGCTGGTCGGAGTGCATCACGTCGCCGTCGCAGGTGTTCACGGCCGGGTCGTACGAGAAGCACGGCATGCCGAAGTCCCAGTACCGGCCGATCGCCTTCCAGGTGGCGCCGCCGTCCCGGGACTCGAACATCTCCTCCAGACCCAGGTAGACGTGGTCCGGGTCGCTCGGGTCGACCGCGATGACCTGGTCGTACCAGGACTGGGAGCCGGGCTGGTAGCCGGTGCCGATCTCGCTGACCTTCATCGCGGAGCCGGTCGTCGACAGAGACGAGGAGGTCGCGATCTGCTTGAACGATCCGCCGGCGTCGCCGCTCCGGCTGACATACACGCCGGCGAGGACCGAGTAGACGCCCGCGCCGGAGGCCCTGGTCAGGAGTCTGGGCGACTCCATCGACACGTACAGCTTGCTGCCGTCGGCCGCGTAGGCGAAGGAGGCGTTGCCGATCTCGGCGGGGTTGATCGCGCCGGTCGGGTTGGCCCGCTTCCAGGTGGTTCCGGCGTCGTCGGAGTAGTAGAACCCGTTGTAGTCGGCGCCGCTGCGCCAGGCCACGTTGGCCAGGAGCGCGGTGCCGTCGCTGCCGGGGCGAACGGCGATGTCGTTGGCGATGTCCGCGTAGTGGCTGTCCACCCCGCAGCTCACTCCGTCGACGCCGACGCCCGCGCAGGGGGCGAGGACCTTCGTCCACGCGGTGGACTGCCCGGCCGCCAGCGGGCGGCGGAAGACCCCGTGCGAGGAGGCCGCGAAGACGTACCCGGCGGCCGGGTCGAAGGTGACGGTGTGGATGGAGGCCGAGTCCAGCTCCGTACCGCCCACCTTGTCGCTCTCGCTGAAGGTGCCGGTGACCGGGTCCGCGAGGCGGTAGACGCCGCTGCCCAGGTAGTTGTCGGAGGCGGTGGTCGCTTCGCCGGTGGCCAGCCACAGCGAGCCGTCGGGCGCGACCGCGAGGGCGCCCACCGACAGAGCGGGCAGCCGGTCGGCGATCGGTGCCCAGGTTGCGCCGTCGTCGGTGGAGCGGAACACACCGCCGCCTGCGGCGCCCGCGTAGACCACGCCCCGGTGGGTCGGATCGGTGGCCAGCGCGGCGATACGCCCCGCCGAGTGGCCCGCACCGCCACCGGAGTTGGACGCCGACCGGTCGCGGTAGTGCAGCGCGTCCTCGTTGTACGGCGAGGTGGTGACCTCGTTCCAGCTGCCGGACGCCACCGGCATGTGGGTGATGTGCGCCCACGCGTCGGCGTACGCACCCGGCGCGATCCGGCCGCCGGGGGAGAGCCTCGGTTCGTTGAACGCGTCGAGGGACTCCATCAGTTCATGGGACTCCTCGCCCGCCAGGTCATGGCGACCGGATCCCGTCTCGTCCGCTCCGTACGCGGTGACAGGTCCCGTCCCCGCTATCAGGAGCGCGGCGGCGACGGCGGCGAAAGCCGCCCGACCGCTCCTCTCCGCCCCGCGGCGCGGTCTGCGCCGTGCGGAATACACACGCATGCCTTGTCTCCGGCTTCTTCGGCAGGAGCGGCGGCCGCCCCTACGGCCGCACCTGATCTCCTACTGCCGAGTGCCGGAACCGTACTGCCGTTCCTCCGCCCAACCCCAGGGGCTCACAGCAATTTTATAACCTAACAATCGTAACGAACAGCAAAAATAGCGCTGTTCACCTCACAGGACACTGAAGGACCGCACGCCCCACTCCAACCAGCGCACCCGGCCCGCGCTTCGTCACCCACGGCCTCGCGTCCAGCGGAAGGCGGCGCTCACCTGACCGGACGTGCAGGTGCGACACCACCACCCCGTCGGCCCCCGCACCGCGCCCATCAGAGGTGAGCTGCCGGGCTTGGCCCGGTCGCCGGCGTCGGGGCGCGCGGCTTCTTCGCGCGGACACTTCCTGGGGCTCCTTCGTCCGTTCGAACACGCCGGAGGGCGTGGTCCGGGCGGCGTGGAGTGTCAGGGAGCCCGGGTATGGGGTTGCACGGGTGGTGAGGCGTTCCCAGCCGCAGTGGGCGATCTCGGCTTCCGCTGGTCGGTGAAGGGTGCCTGCGTGAGGAGGGAGCGTGCGGCGCCGTTGCTGGTAGTGGAGTGATCGGGGTCGGGTCGACGTGCAGGGCGGCGATCTCGTCGAGGAGGCGCATGGCATCAGCGGAGGGGCCGGGCTGGTCGAGCTGATCAGCGATGGCCAGCGTCTCGCCGGCGAGGGCAGCAGCCTCAGCCAGGGCACCCTGGTCGCGCTGGACGGTGGCGAGGTTCAGGCAGGTCAGCGCCACGTAGGGGCGCGCGCCGAGGTCATGGTTGCGGACCAGCGCCTCCCGCAACAACGTCTCGGCTTCCGCCGGGCGGCCGGCGACCAGGGCGAGACGGCCGAGTTCGCGACTGACCGTACCGGAGAAGTAGGCCGTGGGTGTGCCGAGCGCTCCTGGGTACGGCCGGAACAGTGCGAGCTGGTCGAACACCAGCCGCGCCGCCTCGGCGTCGCCGATCATCTCGATGAGGTCGACCAGGTGCAGCAGCACCCCCGGCCACGTCGGGTGCGTCATCGGGATCGGCAGCAGCGCGCGCAGCCCGGTGTAGGCCTCCCGTGCCTCGTCCAGCCGCCTCGCGAGGAACAGCGCCCGGGCCCGGACCGACAGGATCAGTGGCTCTCTCGGCGCCCGGTCGAGGTCGCGCCACATCTCCTCGGGCAGTTCCTCGGGGGCACCGCGCACCAGAGCCAGCTGCTGGCACAGTACGTGGTTCATGGCGATCGCGGTCTGGTCTCCGCTGGCCAGGGCGAGTTCGGCGGCTTCCTCGTTGTACCGGCGAGCAGCGGCGAACTCTCCTACCTGAACGGCCTGGGAGGCGGTGACGCGCAGCAGGTGCCAGCGAGTGAGCGGCAGTGCGGACCGGGCCGTGATCGCCTTGATGCCGCTGATCGCATCGGTCACCAGGTTCAGCCGCCCCAGCAGGTACCCGGCTTGGATACGCCACTCGTGGCCCAGCACCGCGGCGAGCGGGTCGCCGAGCTGCTCTGCGCGGGACACGGACAGCTCACCCAGGCTCAGGCGTTCGGCGGTGTCGTCCGGATGGGCCAGGGTCATCTCCCTGGCCCGAGCCGCGTCGAGTTCGGCCCGCAGATCGCCGGTTGCCTCGGCCAGATCGAGGGCGGCGCGGGCGTGCTCGGCCGCCATCCCGGGCGAGCCCAGATCGGCCGAGGCACTGGCGAGCTGGGCGAGCAGCCGAGCACGCACGGCCCCTGATAGGCCCTCGACGGCCAGTGCCGCCCTGCACAGCCGACTGATCGTCTGTGAGGCCCGAGGGAATGTGACGCCCTGCAACACCAGGGCGACCTCGGCGAGCAGAGCCGGCTGGCCGGTTGCGTTCGCTGCGTCGGCCGCTTCGGTGCAGTGCCTCAGGCTGGCGTCGTACCGCCCGGCAAGGTACTCGGCACGGGCCAGCTCGATGAGGGCCGGGGCACGCTGCGGATCGGTCGGGCCGAGTACGGCGGCGGCATCCGCAAGGTACCGAGCGGCATCTGTGTAGGCGAGCCGGTCGCGGGCCTGGTCCGCTGCGATCCGGGACCAGTGTGCGGCGGCGGCACGGTGGCCGGGCCCCCTGCCGGCCAGTCGCCAGTGCGCCGCGATGCGGGCTGCCGCGCCCGCGCCTTCGGCCTGCTCCAGGGCCAGTGCGGCTGCTCGATGCAGGGCACGGGCGACGGCTGGATCGGTTCGGCCGAGTATCTCGTCGCGTACCAGATCGTGGGTGAAGCGGTAGGTGCGTCCGGCGCCGGTGGTCTCTGCCGTGTTGAGGACACCGGCGTGCCAGGCCGCAGCCAGCGCCTGGGCGACGAGGGTCTCGTCCAGGTCCGGCAGGACTGCGGCGAGATCGGTGGCATCCACCCGTTCGTCGAGCACGGCCGCGGCACGCATGACGCTCCGCTGCTCGGCCGTGAGTCCGGTCAGCAGCCCGCTGACGATGGTGCTGAGGTCGGCTCCGTGCGTGCGCAGTGCCGTGACGAGCAGCGGCAGCCCACCGGTACGCCGATACGAATCCGCCGCGTTCGGCTCGCCGACGCACTGTGCGACCTCCTCCCGGGTGAAGGGGGCCAGCCGCAGCACGTCGGGCCAGTAGCAGCCCAGGCTCCCGAGCGCTCCGGCGGCTTCTTCGGGCACCGGCTCCCGGAAGGTGCCGAGCACGAGCAGCCGGCACTCGGCCGCCACGCCGGTCTTCACCTGCAGCAGCAGGTCGAGACTGGCGGTGTCGGCCCAGTGCAGGTCTTCCAGCAGGACGATCAGTGGGCGTTGGGAGGATGCTACGGCCAGCGCCTCACCGATCCCGGCCAGTTCCATGAAACGTGCCGTCGCCGCGGTGGCCGGATCCGTCGCCTCCCATGGCCGGTGCCCCGGCGCGGCCCCGGCTCCCGGCCGCGGCGCGGCGGTTCGCTGTGCTGCGCCACCAGGGGTGACCCCCGCAAGGCGTAGCGCTCGCTGCCAGGGCCAGAGTGGTGGCGCCACCGCGTCTCTGGGGCAATGGCCTCGTACGACGGTGAAGCGCGCGGAATCGGCGTGGCGGCGCAGCGCCTCGGCCGCGAGGGTGCTCTTGCCGATGCCTGCCGGGCCGGCAAGCAGCACTACGGATCCGGCGCCGGTCGCCGCAGCCTCGATCCGCTCTGCGAGAGCCGCGAGTTCGGTCATCCGCCCGATGAAGTCTTCCCGCGGGTGCACCGGGCGTTCGCCACGATGGCGGTCGGGCACTGCCGAGGCGCTCCGGTCCGGCTCCCGCCGACGCTGGTCGTGCGCCGCCTGCCCGGCCTGTTGGACCTGTGCCGGTGACTGCTGTGCCGGGGGTTCAGGATCGGGCGGGGAGGCGCGGGCGGCCCGCAGGCAGCGCCGCCACTGCTCCTCGTCCAGCAGTGCCGCTGGGATCTGCCGGCCGCGGCAGTGGTTGAGCAGCACCCGGACCAGGAGCAGGAACGCCATCTCCGACTCAGGTAGATGGCGGCCCTGCTTCCAGTCGCTGACCCGCCGTCCCGAGATGGGCCGGCTCCGACCGGCGGGGCGACGCCGGTTGACCTCGGCCACCGCACTCTTGATCGGAAGATCCGCCGCGAGTCCCAGCAGCTCGCTCAGCCGGTCGGCGAACACCCGCCTGGGTGTCGGCTCCGCCTTGCCCATGTCCCGTCCCCAACAGACCGCCATGTCCGGACCGGTCCGGTCCGGAGAAAAGAGCGTAGGCCCTTCACCAGCGGCAATACCCACGCCGTGCGTGAACCGGCCCCAATCGTCGCGTACCGCCTGCATCAATAGGCGTGCATCAGCCGCCCGGTCGCACCGTCTGCACACTCCGGCCGGGCTCCGGTCGGCCGCGACTGCACCGGCCGGAAGGAGAGACAGAGAGACAGGGGAGAACATGGCCTGGTTACCGGCGCTACGTCAGGGGTGGAGGCCCGCAACTTGGCACAGAACAGTCGTGCTGACCGCCCTGGGCGTGGCAGCGAGCATGCTGTTCACCCTCGGGGCCTCGAGCTGCGCGGGCGGCAGGGTCACGGTGAAGGCACTCGCCCGGGGTGCCACGAACAGCTCACCCTTCTTCCGCGCGGCCGGTCTGGCCGTCGACCTCATCGGCACGATCTCCGCGCTGGAGGGCGGTTCGAAGTCGGGAGCCACGCCGGGGCTCTACGGCGGGACGCGGCGGAAGTCCAGCTGCGACAAGGGGCAGCTCATCAAGTACCTGAAGGAGAACGGGGAGAAGGCGGCGGCTTGGGCAGAGGTCCGGGGGATCGGCATGCAGCAGATCGAGAGCTACGTCGACAAACTCACTCCCGTGCTCCTGCGCAACGACACCCTTGTCGAGAACTACGACTACGACACACGGAAGAAGGAACCAACGCCGTTCTACGCACTGCTCGAAGCCGGGGTGGCCGTCCTCATCGATGCCTACGGCCTGCCCGTGGTCCAGTGCCGCTGCGGTAACCCGCTGCGCCGCTTCGACATGCCGCGTGACGACGTGGAGGTCGACTTCGACGCGGACCGGGTCGCGGGCAACAAGCGTGGGAAGGGCGAGAAGGGCAAGGAATGGAAGGGATTCGACAGGAAGAGGATCGTGAAGGTCGAGCCGGCCGAGAAGAAGCTCGATGCCGTCCTCCTCGTCGAACACACCGAGGACGGAGAGACCAAGGGCCTCGAACGGCCACCCGGTACATCCGGTGAACAGGACCAGGTGCTGAAGGTCGACCCGGGCACCGAGGAGAACGCCGAGGTGCCGGACGTCGTGGGCAAGCCGGCCGATGAGGCTGAAGCGAGCCTGCGTGAGGCCGGGTTCGGCGTCGAGACTGCTGCCGCGGGACAAGGCGAAGCGGAGTCCGCCGGGCCCGGCCGGGTGGTACGGCAGGACCCTGAGCCCGGCACCGTCGCGCTCAGGGGGATGACGGTCACGCTGTACCGGGCGGAGGAGGCGGGCAGGCCGGAGGCTGCTTGCGCCGAAGTAGGCGTCGACTTCGGCGCGTACGACCCGCTCGAACGCGGATCGACAGGCGCGCTGGTGGGGGCCGCGCAGTGTCTGCTGATGGCGGCGGGCTACGATCCGGGCCCGGTGGACGGGGAGTTCGGCGAGATGACGGCCGCCGCCGCGCTGAGCCTTCAGTCCGATCACGGCCTGCAGACCCTGGGCGTCGTCGGGCCGAAGACCTGGACCGTCCTGCTGTCCCGCGGCGACACCCCTGAAGTGCGGGCGGGTGCGAACGGCGAGGCTGTCACCCGGCTGCAGCGCGCCCTGACGGCTGCCCTGGGCGAGACCGTGGTCATCGACGGCGACTTCGGTCCGGCGACAGAGAACGCCGTGCGCTCGTACCAATCTTCCCGCGGCCTGGAGTCCGACGGCGTCGTGGGGCCGCAGACGTGGGCGGCTCTGCAAGCGGGACGGTGAGCACACCTGGAAGGCCGGGGCGGATTCGGGAACTTCGCCCCGGTGGGTGGACATGCTGAAACTGGATCTGCTTGATCCGGAGGAAGCGAGGACCCCGACGATGGCGATGAAGGACCACTCGGGCGAGTTCCCGCCCAAGCTGGTCGTCACCTACAACCACCGCCCCCGCACGGATCAGCAGGCCGGTCCGCCGTTCTTCAAGGACTCCAAAGGAACCGGGTACGTCAACACCCTTACACCGATGCTCCGGGACACCTTCGCCGACCCGAACAACGACACGGTCCAGGGCTTCTTCCAGATAGCCGACAACACCACGGGCACTCAGGTCGGAAGCGCCGTCCCCCCGCTGCCCCGGGCGGCCGACGCTCCCTTCGTGACCCCGGCCGGCACGGCCGCCCTGGCTGGTCGGACCACCTGACAGGGGCTGCGGCCCACGCCTCCGCTCCAAGATCCGCTGCTCGAGCACCGTGCGGACCGCAGGCCTGCGGCGCAGGCCCGGGCCGGGGCGGGCCACCGAAGCCGCTACCGCGACGCTCCCACCGGCCAGCGCCCTCGCCCTTGGCACCGGAGGCCTGGAACCTTCGCCCACACGGCTGCTTCCCGGCCGGGACCGCACGCGTCAGCATCGCGCAGCCCATGCCTTCCGCGATGTCCGCCATGCCCAGGCGGTAGGGGGACGTGCTGTCAGCCGTAGTGGGGAGACGCCGCTGCCGGGCGCTCACCAGTATCTGTCGCCATCGTGTACTCGATGTCCGGGAAGCAGGAAGGCGGGGCTTCCTGCGAGGTGACGCTGCCGATCCACCCGAGCAGGAAGGCGGCTGGCACGGAGATCAGTCCGGGGGTGTGGAACGGGTACCAGGCGAAATCTGTGTCCGGCCACAGTGCGTACGTGGTCCCTGAGACTTCGGGTGAGAAGACGGTGAGCAGTGTGCACAGGGCGAGTCCGCAGTAGACGGACCACAGCAGCCCTCTGCGGTTGAACTTCTGCCAGAAGAGGGAACAGATCAGTGCCGGGAAGATGCATGACGCTGCGACGTTGATGGCGAAATTGACCAGGAATTCCACCTGGTAGTGGTGTGTGGCGACGGACAGCGACAGTCCTGCGGTGCACAGGAGGACGACGGCCAGACGCAGGGTGCGTACCTCTGCTGTGTTGCTGTGACGACGCAGGCGTCGTGCGAACACGTCGCGGGTGAGGGAGACCGCTGCAGCGAACGCGACACTGGTCACGGCGGTGAACACCGCGAGGAAGGTGACACATGCGATGGTGGTGATCAGTGCGACGCGTGCTGATGAGCCGTCATCGAGTACGCCGGAGGCCAGGAGGAGCAGGGACGACTGTCCGTTGCCGTCGGCGGCGCCGATGTTCTTGCTGCCCAGGAGAGCCGCTGATGCGAACCCGGTGGCGATCAGGAGGACGGTGAACATGCCGACCAGGGCCGATGCGATGCTGATCGAGCGCCGTGCCGCCGGCCCGGATCGGGAGGCGCCGATGCGCAGGAGCAGGTGGGGTGCCACCGCGGTGCCGAGGATCGCGATGATGTGCTCGCCGACACTGTTGAGTGGTCTGAGGCTGGTCCAGTACGGCCATAGCCCGGGGCTCAGGTACTTGTCCGGTGCCAGGCTCCGGTTCACTGCGGCTCCCAGCAGGTGTCCCGGGTCCCACTCGAATCTCCTGAGCGCCAGCAGGGTGACCACGGCGAGTGTGATCAGGCAGAGGGGCACTTTGACGACCTGCATGAAGGTGATGCCTCTGAGGTCTCCGATGGCGGCGAAGCACGCGACGAGGAATCCGATGAGGATCGTGCAGATCAGCTGGGCGGAGTCGGTGGGCATGCCGATCAGGAGGGAGACGCTGATGCCGGCGGCCCGCAGCTGGACTGTGAGTACCGGAAGGGTGATGGCCAACGTCACCAGGGCGGCTGCGATCCTGGGGCCTGGGCCCGGTGCGCGGAGTGCGAAGAGTTCGCCGAGTGTGTAGCGCCCGGTGTTTCGTGTCCTCTGGGCGAGAAGCAGCATGACGCCCATGGTGAGGAGCACGTCGACGGCGACGGTGAAGCCGTCGTAGCCGAACAGTGCGATGCCGCCGGGGATCGCCAGCAGCGCGACGGCCGAGATTTGTTCGCCTGCCATGGCGAACCCGTTGACCGTGGGGGACAGGCGTCGGCCTGCTACGTAGAACCGGTCGGGGTCGTCCTGGTGGGCTGCGACGAGTGCGAAGAGCCACAGCAACGAACCGCTGACGAACAGGAGGAAGGCGATGATCACGGGCCGTCTGGCGTCGGAACCGATGGAGTCGAGCGCGCCCGTGCTGAGGATTGCCAGGGACATCGCTTCACCACCCGTGCCTGTTGCCGCCACCGGAGGTTCCCCGGTTCCCGGGCTGGGGCGTGCCGGACGTCACGGGCTGATCGAGGGGGTCGCAGGCGCGCGTGCATCGAAGCTCGTACCACCAGGTGCTGGTGACGAAGAGGACGCATTGCAGGAGGCCCCACACCACCCCGATGGTGAGGTGTCCGGCGACGCGCACGGAGGCCAGGTTTGTCGCGGGAAGCAGGGCGACGCTGACTGCGAGGGGAATCGCATTGACCGCCAGGAAGGTGCGTCGGGTGCCGTGCAGGGCCTCACGGAACGCGTGGCGTGGAGTTCGTGGGCCGTCGGCGGATGTCGGGGTGAAGGGTGAGTGCACGGAAGTCTCCGGCGGGTGAGAGTGGGTGGCCACGACGCGCAGCTCTTGGGCGCGGAGGCGGAAGAGGGGAAGGTCTCTGCCGGCCGCGTCGTCGTGGACGTCGTGTGGTCAACGGCATGGAACGCATGGGGTCGAGACGAGGGGGGAAGCGGGGGAGGACCCGTCCGAGGAGGGGACTTGGGTGCGCGGTGCTCGCCGCCCGGCCGAGGACGAGGTACTCGCAGCTGCGACCGGCCGGGCGGACTCGGCTGCGTTTCCACCAGGAGTGGGAGTGGGAGTGGGCGGGGTGTCGGGGTGAGTTACGGGGCGGCTGTGCCGGACTCGGGGGTGGGGTGGCCGTGGCCGTAGGCGAAGAGAGGGTCTCCGGCGTCGCGGGGGACCTCCTCGCGGCCGTTGTCGACCCGCTCGGGGGTGCGGGGCAGCTCGAAGGGGAGGGTGGCACCGCCACCGTTGCCGTCCAGGACCGCATCGAGGACGGCCCGGTCGGTCGCGCCGAAGTCGCCGACGAACTGGGCGTGTCCGGCCAGGCCCGTGAGGATGGCGGGGCGTTCGCTGATCGACACGGCGATGATCATCGCCCCGGACGACGCTGCCGCGAGGATCGCGACCCCGTCCGTCGCTGCCAGGCCTTTCGGCAGGTCTATGTGGTCCTGGAGCAGGTACAGCAGGTAGCCGGTGACCATGAAGTAGCCGAGCATCATCAGCGCCCGGCTCAGGAACACCCATCGGAAGTCCGCGACGGCGAACGACGACAGGAGCGATCGCAGCTGCCGGCGCGCCGGCTGTCCGCCTGCCGCACTGTTCACCGTGGTGTCGGGCTGGGGGTCGTGGGTGAGGGTGACGAACAGCAGGGCGGCGGCGAGCAGCAGGGTTCCCAGGACCGCGTATCCGGTGGACAGCGCCTCGGTGAATCGGCCGGCCACGACGATGCCGGTGACCAGTCCGAGTGTTCCGGCCGCGCCGAGCACCGCCGAGACGCGTCCCTGGCGCTCCCGGGGTACCCGGTCGGGCGCCACGGCGGTGAGTGCGGCCTGGAACACGTTCGTGGCGGCCTGGGCCAGGCACCAGAGAACGATCAGCAGCGGCACTGTCGGGCTGAGGCCGAGCGAGACCAGGAACACCATCGCCAGGGCGGCGCCGCCGAGCAGCCACGGGTGACGGCGGCCGAACCGTGACCGGGTGCGATCCGACAGCGCGCCGCCCAGAGGGTTGAACAGGGTGGCGATCACGGCGCTGACGCCGGTGACGAGGCCGAGCAGCATGACCTTGTTGGCGGCGTCGATGCGCTCGACCTGCAGCGGAAGCAGCACGCCGATGACGCCACCGTAGATCGCGAACAGGGCGGTGTTCGCGATCAGCAGCAGCCACAGCAGCCACCGTGGGGAGGAGCACGGACCTGCCAGGTCTGGGACCGCCGGGGTGAGGGTGCTCATGCGGGGACCTTCTCGAGATGAGGACGGCGGGCGTCCCGGTGAGCCGGGGTACCTGGGATGCCGTGGGGCGTGGGTCAGTCCGCAGGGAGCCGGCCGGACGGGCGAGGGGAAGGGACGGTGGGGTGCCGGGTGCGGGCCCGCGCCGTGAGGCGTTCGGCCATGAGGATGCCGAGCAGAGCGCACAGCGCGCTCCAAGGAGGAGCCGGGCTGGGAACACCCAACAGCCGGAACACCGCTCCGGCCGGTAGCCCGGCGGCTGACGCGATGGCGCACCGGCGCAGTCGGGCGGTCATGTGAGGCAGTCCGACAGGCCGTACCCGATGAGCATGCCCGCCAGGCCGATCAGCCCGATGAGCGGTGGCGCGGGGGACCGCACCCGCAGCGCCGCGTACAGGACGCCGACGACCGCTCCCGCGCCGAACGACTGCACGCAGACGATCACGGGCAGCCCGGCCGAAGCGGTGCGGACCCTGCCCTGCGGGGGCGGACGAGCCGGCCGGACGTGTCATGGGCTGGCCTTGAATTCCTCGTGGAGTCGGGGCAGGAAGGACGCAAGGTGGTTCATCTCCGCGGCGCAGTGGTGGATCATGTCGGTGCCGATGGTGGCGGGTGTCAGCCGTGGCGCGGCTCTGGGGGCGAGCACGCGGCCGACCGCACGGCCCGGGGGTGAGGTGAGGGTGCGGGTGGCCAGGCCGGGTGGCAGCGCGTGGGCGGGCAGGTCCAGCAGTGCGCCGTCGCCGAGGAAGAACCGGGACCGCATCTCGGCGCCGTCCTCGGTGGGTCTGACCTGGTGGATCAGCCATCCGAAGGCCAGCGGGTGGGAGCTGAGGCCGACGCGGGCGCAGATGTGGGTGGTCCCGGTGACGGGGGTGATGCCCATCTTCTCGGGGTCCAGGAACCGGATCGCCAGTGCCTGCATCCGGCCGCCGATGTACTCGTCCACGTAGGAGACGTTGCCGATGTAGCGCTGCCGGTCGGTCAGGGTCAGGTCGGCGCCGCGGTCCAGGCCGAGCCTGCAGTACTGGTGGGCGTCCGGGTGCCACAGCTTGTACCGCGCGCTCTCACGGCTGTGCCAGCCGAACCACCAGTCCCACATGTCCGCGGTGGTACCGGGCATCGGGGTGTGGACGCTGACCATGACGCCCCCGCCGGGGAGGCGGGTCCAGCCGGTCTCCATGGCCTCGTACCCGGGCCGGGCCAGCCGGTCGGCGACCTCGTCGACCCCGTACCCGTACTCGGTCGGCGCCATCCCGCTGACCAGGGCGTGCACGACATGCTCCTGTACGGGCCGGGTCCGGGCCTGGAAGTAGCTCGCGTACGGCTGGGCCCGGTCGGCCTCCCGGTAGCCCAGGTAGCGCGGTTCGCGGGTGTGGTGGGCCGGTCTGGGCGCCCGGTCGGCGGCGCTGAGCTCGTATCTCATCGGGCTTCTCCCTCCCGGGTCTGCGCGGTGCGGACCGCGGTGCGGGCTGTGTCCAGCGGCGTGCCGAGCAGCAGCAGGTGGGTGAGGGCCACGTCGGCAGCGTCGCCGCCCCAGCGCTCGGTGGGCTCGGCGGACAGGAACATCAGCGCGGTGCTCTCCAGAGCCCGCGACAGCATCCCGGGGTCGAGGTCGTTGCCGAAGACGCCGCGTTGCTGCCCGTGCCGGATCAGCTCGGCGACGACCGCGTTGAACGGCTCCATCGCCGATGTCACGGCGTCGGGGGCACCCCGGCGGGCGAGCTCGACCACCACGGCGAACTCGCGTGCCGCGCCCCAGGTGCGCATCACCATCGCCGCCAGCTCCGCGCCGGGGTCGTCGGCCTCGACGTCGATGGGCCCCAGGTGCGTGACGAACTGCTCCGCCCCTGCCCGGACCAGGTCCGCGACCAGGTCCTGCCGGGTCGGGAAGTGGCCGTACAGGGTGCGGCGCACCACCCCGGCCACCGCGGCGATGTCGTCCATGCTCGCGTCCGGGTCAGCGGCCAGCACCTCCCTCGCGGCGCTCAGGATCGACAGCCGATTGCGTTCCCGGGCTCTCAGCGTCCGGTTCGTTGCAGCGGGCACCGCTCTGCCTCCTCTTGCCTGCGGACACCTACTATTTTTACACGGCCCGAGCAAGTTTGCGCAAGGCATGCATTTTTTGGCACCCGTGCTGCCCCGAAGGTGCGGGAGGTGCCCCACGCCGCACCGGCCGTAAGCCCGCGAGCGCCCCGTCGAGGACTCCCGGCCCCGCGTCCCCGAGTTCGTCGAGCGGCGGGGGTCCGCGGAGAACACACCGGGCAGATGGCCTTCGTGCTGGTCACGTCGGTGGGGACGCTCGCGTCGAGATCCCGGCGGAGGCCCGAAATCCCCTTCGCTCGTGATGGCCGGCTCAGGGCATTCTGGGCTCATGCTGACGGACGATCAGGTCACCCGGTTCATCGAGGACGGTTTCGCCAAGGTCGAGCAGGCGTTCCCCGAGAAGGTGGCCGCCGAGTGCCTGGCCATCCTCTGGAGGGAGACCGGCCGTGACCCTGATGACCCGTCCACCTGGATCAAGCCGGTGACAAGGATCAGTGCCCGGCCGCGGTTCCTCGCTCAGCCGTGCCTGTACCCGGCTGAGCCGTACGACGTGGACCGTGGGATCTCGCCGGTCGAGCAGGCGATCCGTCGAGGCCTGGGCCTGTAGCAGGGGAGGCACGGCCGGGAGCCCCCAGGGCCACGGGACCGGCCGAAGCCGCGTCGTGGCCGCCACCCTTCAAGCCGTCCGCACAGTGCCGCTCGGGCACCGGTGGAGCGCGGCCTTCTGGGATCTGGGGCCTTGCTGTGGATCAGACCGGGGCTGCCGCCCCGCCCATGGGGAGAGCTCGGCGTACTCGGTCATGCCGGCGGGTGGGTGATGGGGCGGTCGGCGGCTCCAGCGGCGAACGGTGGGGCCGCGGACGGCGCGACGCCCGCGTCGCCACCGGGGCTCGCGGCCGCCGCACCGGGCGCGGTGCCCCGGGCCGGGTGCGCGGGGCCTGACGGAATCGCGGGCGCGGCATCGCCGCGGGTGGGACCGGACGTGCCGCGGGGCCGCTCTCGGGTGACTCGGGTCAGACGGCGGGCCGCGTGGCGAAGACGCGCTCCAGCAGTGCGGACAGGGTGTCCCTCTCCTGCGGGCTCAGCTGCTCCAGACCCGCGACGGTGTGGTGCATCTTGCCGCGGATCGTGTCGATGACCCGCTCACCGTCTTCCGTCAGGGCGACGTTCTTGACACGCCGGTCGGACGGGCTCGGTTCGCGGCGTACCAGGCCGCGCTTCTCCAGTCGGTCGACGATCCCGGTCATGTTGGAGGCGTCGCAGGTCAAGGTGGTGGCCAAGGCGCTCATGGACGCGGCTCCGCGACGCAGCACGGTGAGGGTCTTGCCCTGGCTGGGCGTGAGGTTCTCGCTCGCGGCGGCAACCGTGAAATCGCCGTAGTAGGAGGCCAGCGTGACGGAGAACAGCTCCATGAGGTGAGCCGTGTCGGTGCGGGCGGTTCCTGTCATGCGCGTCACCCTACGCCAGGAAACTTGACGATCTCAAGCATTGATGGCTACCGTCCCGCCATTGCTTGAAGTTCTCAAGTATCGACGTTCTCAAATAGTTGATCCGGGCTCTCACGGAGCTCACCGGGTCATGGACAGGGAGACTCTTCGTGTCTCAGGCACAGCAGGCGGCTCCTCCACGACGCTCGGGAGACACCGCGGTCGTCCTGGTGCTCGGGCTTGCCGCCATGGTCGTCTCGATGATGCAGACCCTGGTCGTCCCGATCCTGGGCATCATCCAGAACGACCTCAGGGCCACGACCGCCGACGTCAGCTGGGTGGCCACGGCCACGCTGCTGTCGGCGGCCGTCTTCACCCCGCTGTTCGGCCGCTTCGGCGACCAGCACGGCAAGAAGCCCACCCTCGTGGGCGTACTGATGGTGATGGTCGCGGGTTCCGTGCTCGCCGCCACGACCACCTCGCTGACCTGGCTGATCGTCGGCCGAGTGATGCAGGGAGCCGCCACCGCGATCTTCCCCCTGGCCCTCTCCATCCTGCGAGAAGAAGTCAGGCCGGAACGGTTGCACGGTGCGATGGCCCTGGTCAGCGGCACCCTCGCGTTCGGAAGCGGACTCGCGCTGGTCGGTGCGGGGCTGCTCACCCGGGGCTCCCACCCGGACTACCACCGGGTCTTCTGGCTCGCGGTCCTGCTCGCAGTGGTGGCGCTGGCGGGTGTGCTGTTCGTCGTGCCCGCCTCCCGGACGAAGACGGGCGGGCGCACGGACTGGCTGGGCGCCCTCACTCTGGGAGCGCTGCTGGTGCTGATCCTTCTCCCCGTCTCGCAGGGGCACCAGTGGGGATGGGCCTCCGGCCGTACGCTCGGTGCCTTCGCCGGGGCTGTCGTGATGGGGATGGTCTGGGTCCTCGTCGAGCGCCGGGTCGCGGAGCCGATGGTGGACCTCAAGATGTTCGTCCACCCGCCGGTCCTCTTCACCAACCTGGCCGGACTGATGCTGGGATTCGCCATGTTCACCCAGTTCCTCGGCGTCTCGTATCTCGTCCAGATGCCGGACAGGCTCATCGGCTACGGCTTCGGAGCGTCCGTCCTCGAGGCATCCGTGGTGTACCTGCTGCCGACGGCACTCGTTTCCCTGCTCGGTGCCCAGGTCGGCGGCGTGCTGGTCCGCCGTCTCGGCGCGCGCGCCACGCTGGCCGTCGGCGCCTGCTGCGGCGTGCTCGGCTTCACCTGGCTGAGCGGCGCGCACGACACCACGGCCTCGGTGATCGGCGCCGGCATGATCATCGGGCTGGCGATCAGCTTCGGCTACGCCGCGATGCCCGCTCTCATCGTGGCCGGCGTCCCGTCCCACCAGACGGGCATCGCCAACGGCATCAACTCGATCTCCCGCTCGGTCGGCAGCGC
Source organism: Streptomyces actuosus (assembly GCF_016921115.1). Classification (GTDB taxonomy): domain Bacteria; phylum Actinomycetota; class Actinomycetes; order Streptomycetales; family Streptomycetaceae; genus Streptomyces; species Streptomyces actuosus_A. Next base: position 2,048 of record NZ_JAFFZS010000001.1, on the reverse strand, counting down.
CGTGGCGAGCGCGGTGATCACCTCGCTGCTCGCGTCCAAGACCGTCCCGGTGCCGCAGGGCGTGCCCGCGCTGCCCGCCGAGAGCCAGTTCACGTTGAGCTTCGTCATCGCCGGAGCGGCCTTCCTCCTGGTCGTGGTCATCGCGCTCCTCGGGCTCGAGCCGGACCGCGTGCCGCGGGCTGCCGAGCCGAGTACGGCCGCCGAGCCCCCGGCGGCGCAGGGTGCGGAGGCGGAATCCGCCACGGCGGCCGTGTGAGCGGGATCCACCGACCTGCCCCGCCGCCGTTCCCGAGCCCGCCGCGTCCGGCGGCACGGCTGAACCCCTTCTCCCCGAAAGGCATGCGACGTTGAAGACCTCGGACCATTCCGGCCACCGGCCCGTTCACACACCGGTGGACCACCGGGCCGCGGTGGCGGCCGAGACCGCCCGGTTCGTCGCCGCGGTCGAGGGCGCCGACCCGGCGACGCCCGTGCCCGGCTGCCCCGGCTGGACCCTGACCGATCTGATCAGGCACACGGGCAGCGTCCAGCGTTGGTTCTCGGTCCTGCTGCGGACGCGCGTCCAGCAGCCGCCGAGCACACGCGACGTGGACCTGGACCTCCCGGACCGGGAGGACGGATACCCCGGCTGGCTCACTGCGAGCGCGACCGTGGCCGCCGACGCATTCGCGGTCACCGAGCCGGATCTGCCGATGTGGGCCTGGGGAGCCGACCAGCACGCCCGCTTCTGGACGCGCCGGATGTTCTGCGAGACCCTGCTGCACCGGACCGACGCCGAATCGGCGCTCGGCCTGCGACCCGCGATCGACCGTCCGGCCGCAGTCGACGGAGTCGACGAGTTCCTGGTCAACCTGCCCTTCGCGGCCTTCTTCGCCCCCAAGGTGGCCGACCTGCGCGCCCCCGACCGAACGATCCTCTTCGACACCTCCGACGGGGACGACCGATGGCTGGTGCGCCTGCGTCCCGACGGCTTCGGGCTCGACACCACTCACGCGGCCGCGGACGCCTGCGACGCGGCCGTCCGGGGAACCGCCGCCGACCTGCTCCTGCTCGTCTACGGACGCACGTCGCTCGACAGCGGACTCGTCTCTGCCGAAGGAGACGAGGACCTGCTGGAGCGCTGGTTCGCCAACTCGGCCTTCTGACACGGCGCGGCCCGCCCGTTCCGAGGCCTGTGCCGCCCGGATCGGGCGCGGCGCCCGATGCTGTGCGGCCGTGCCGACACCGTGCGGGGTCGTACGGCGCCTCCGGGCGGGCAGGCGGGCTGCGGGCGCGCGCCTGCCCGGCCATGTCCGGTCGGTCCCGGCGGAAACGGGGCGTGGCGGACCGCCAGCGGTCGTCCTTCCGGACGATCCGCATGGCCGTGGTGACACTGCCCGCAGTCCGGAACGGTGTCTTGCCTGGACACGGCGGCCTCCACCGTCACCGTTCGCCACGACTGCTGGACGGCGAGCAGGACCACATCTCACGCTCCCTCAGGGAGCACAGGTGTGAACCGGCCGACCCGAGAGGTACGTCGCTCGTTCCTGTGGGGTGAAGTCTCGGTGGACGGCCCTGCAGATTCTCCTGATCGCATCGGTCTGACCGGGTAGAGCGACCTCCCACAGTCTTGCCCTGCGATCGATCCCACCGGTGGCCAGGCTGTGGCCACTGGGGCTGAACGCCACAGAGGTCACGTAGCCGAGATGGCCTGTGAGGGTGGTGCGGGTGCCTCCGGTGGCGACGTCCCACAGCTTCGCCGTGCCGTCTTCGCTTGCGGTGGCGAGGGTGTGGCCGTCGGGGCTGAACGCCACCGAGGTCACGCCGTCGCTGTGGCCGGTGAGCGTGGTGCGCAGGTGGCCGGTTCCCATGTCCCACAGTCGCGCTGTTCGGTCTTCGCTTGCGGTGGCGAGGGTGTGGCCGTCGGGGCTGAACGCCACCGAGGTCACGCCGTCGCTGTGGCCGGTGAGCGTGGTGCGCAGGTGGCCGGTTCCCATGTCCCACAGTCGCGCTGTTCGGTCTTCGCTTGCGGTGGCGAGGGTGTGGCCGTCGGGGCTGAACGCCACCGA